>NZ_CP150326.1:1200000-2400000 GCF_051530145.1 Sorangium sp. So ce302
GTCGTCGCGGAGACGACGGGCTACCCGGCGGAGATGCTGGGGCTGCAGATGGAGCTGGAGAGCGACCTCGGCATCGACAGCATCAAGCGGGTGGAGATCCTGTCGGCGGTCCGCGATCGGACGCCGGGGCTGGCGGAGGTCGACGCGTCGGCGCTGGCGCAGCTGCGCACGCTGGGGCAGGTCGTCGACCACCTCCGCGCGAGCCTCGGTCCCGCCGCTGTCACCGCCGGCGCTGCCCCGGCGGCGCCCGCCGAGGAGCCGGCCTCCGCGCCCCTCGGCCGGTGGACGCTCGTCGAGGAGCCGGCGCCCGCCGCCGGCCTCACGATGCCCGGCCTCTTCGACGCAGGCACCGTCGTGGTCACCGGCCACGACGCGATCGGCCCCGCGCTCGTCGCGGCCCTCGCGGCGCGCGGGATCGCCGCCGAGTACGCCCCCGCCGTGCCCCGCGGCGCGCGCGGCGCCGTGTTCCTCGGCGGCCTGCGCGAGCTGGCCACGGCCGACGAGGCGCTCACCGTCCATCGCGAGGCGTTCCTCGCAGCCCAGGCGATCGCGGCGAAGCCGGCCCTCTTCGTCACGGTCCAGGACACCGGCGGCGACTTCGGCCTCGCCGGCTCGGACCGAGCCTGGATCGGCGGGCTGACGGGGCTCGTGAAGACCGCGGCGCTGGAGTGGCCCGAGGCGTCCTGCCGCGCGATCGACCTCGAGCGCGCCGGCCGCTCGGACGGCGAGCTCGCGGAGGCCATCACCTCGGAGCTCCTGTCCGGCGGCGTCGAGCTCGAGATCGGCCTGCGCGCGGACGGCCGGCGCACCACCCCGCGCAGCGTCCGGCAGGACGCGCAGCCCGGGCCGCTCCCCCTCGGGCCGTCCGACGTGGTCGTGGCGAGCGGCGGCGCCCGCGGCGTCACCGCGGCGACGCTGATCGCGCTCGCCAGGGCCAGCCACGCGCGGTTCGCGCTGCTCGGCCGCACCGCGCTCGAGGACGAGCCGGCCGCCTGCCGCGGCGCCGACGGCGAGGCCGCGCTCAAGGCGGCGCTCGTCAAGGCGGCGACCTCCGCGGGCCAGCGGGTGACCCCGGCGGAGATCGGCCGGAGCGTCGCGAAGATCCTCGCGAACCGCGAGGTCCGCGCGACGCTCGACGCGATCCGCGCCGCCGGCGGCGAGGCCCTCTACGTCCCTGTCGACGTGAACGACGCGCGGGCGGTGGCCGCGGCGCTCGACGGCGTGCGCGGCGCCCTCGGCCCCGTCACGGCGATCGTCCACGGCGCCGGCGTGCTCGCCGACAAGCTCGTCGCCGAGAAGACGGTCGAGCAGTTCGAGCGCGTGTTCAGCACGAAGGTCGACGGCCTCCGGGCCCTGCTCGGCGCGACCGCGGGCGACCCGCTCAAGGCGATCGTCCTCTTCAGCTCGGTCGCCGCGCGCGGCGGCAACAAGGGGCAGTGCGACTACGCGATGGCGAACGAGGTCCTGAACAAGGTCGCGGCCGCCGAGGCAGCCCGCCGCCCGGGCTGCCGGGTGAAGTCGCTCGGCTGGGGCCCCTGGCAAGGCGGCATGGTGAACGCCGCGCTCGAGGCCCACTTCGCGCAGCTCGGCGTGCCGCTCATCCCGCTCGCCGCGGGCGCGAAGATGCTCCTCGACGAGCTGTGCGACGCGTCAGGCGATCGCGGCGATCGCGGCGATCGCGGCGCGCGCGGGCAAGGCGGCGCCCCGCCCGGCGCGGTCGAGCTCGTGCTCGGCGCGGAGCCGAAGGCGCTCGCGGCCCAGGGCAACGGCGGCCGGGTCGCGCTGGCCGTCCGCGCGGACCGCGCGACGCACCCCTACCTCGGCGATCACGCCATCAACGGCGTCCCCGTGGTGCCGGTGGTGATCGCGCTCGAGTGGTTCGCCCGCGCCGCGCGCGCGTGCCGGCCGGATCTCGTCGTGACCGAGCTCCGCGACGTGCGGGTCCTGCGCGGGATCAAGCTCGCGGCCTACGAGTCCGGCGGCGAGGTGTTCCGCGTCGACTGCCGCGAGGTGAGCAACGGCCAAGGCGCGGTGCTCGCGGCGGAGCTGCGCGGGCCGCAGGGGGCGCTGCACTACGCGGCGACCATCCAGATGCAGCCGCCCGAAGGGCGCGTGGCCCCGAAGGGCCCGGCCGCGCCGGAGCTCGGCCCGTGGCCCGCCGGCGGCGAGCTGTACGACGGCCGCACGCTCTTCCACGGCCGCGACTTCCAGGTGATCCGGCAGCTCGACGGCGTGAGCCGCGACGGGATCGCGGGGACGGTCGTGGGCCTCCGCGAGGCCGGCTGGGTGGCCCAGCCGTGGAAGACCGATCCGGCGGCGCTCGACGGCGGGCTGCAGCTCGCGACGCTGTGGACGCAGCACGTGCTCGGCGGCGCGGCGCTCCCGATGTCCGTGGGCGCGCTGCACACCTTCGCCGAGGGGCCGTCCGACGGCCCGCTGCGCGCCGTGGTGCGCGGGCAGATCGTGGCCCGCGATCGCACGAAGGCCGACATCGCGTTCGTCGACGACCGCGGCTCGCTCGTCGCGGAGCTGCGCGACGTGCAGTACGTCCTGCGCCCCGACACGGCGCGCGGCCAGGCGTGATCGAGGCCAGCGTGTTCGAGCCCATCGCGATCGTCGGCCGCGGGTGCGTCCTCCCGGGCGCGCTCCACCCCGCGGCCCTCTGGGACAACGTGCTCGCCGGCAGGGACCTCCTGTCCGCCGCGCCCGACGGCCGCTGGCGCCTCTCGCGTGAGCGCGCGCTCGCGCACGTCGCCCGCGGCGCGCGCGACGTGCGCGACGCGAAGGACCGCGCGTGGAGCGACCGCGGCGGCTACGTCACCGGGTTCGACGAGCACTTCCGCCGCGTGCTCGCCAGCGACCCCTTCCCGCGGCGGGGCGGGCCGCCCGAGTCCCTGCTCGCGCTCGACCCGCTCTTCCAGTGGGTGCTCCACGCGGGCCGCGAGGCGCTGCGCGAGGCGGGGCACGAGGGCCGGTCCGACCGCGCGGGCGCGGTGCTCGGGAACCTCTCGTTCCCGTCGTCGGCGATGTCGGCGTGGGTCGAGTCGACGTGGCTCGGCGATCTCGCCGGCGTCCCGCGCCCCGATCCGCGCAACCGGTTCATGTCGGGGCTGCCCGCCCACCTGCTGGCCGACGTGCTCGGCCTCGGGGCCGGGGCGTTCGCGCTCGACGCCGCGTGCGCGTCGTCGCTGTACGCGATCGCGCTCGCCTGCGAGCGGCTGCAGGACCGCGAGGTCGACCGGATGCTCGCAGGCGCGGTGTGCCGCTCGGACGACCTCTTCATGCACATCGGGTTCTGCGCGCTGTCGGCCATGAGCCGCACCGGGCAGAGCCGCCCGTTCTCGTCGGAGGCCGACGGCCTGGTCCCGGCGGAGGGCGCGGCGTTCGTGGTCCTGGAGCGCCTGTCGGACGCGGAGGCCGCGGGCAGGCCGATCCTCGGCGTGATCCGCGGGATCGGCCTGTCGAACGACGGCCGCGGCCGCGGCCTCCTGGCGCCCTCCGTCGAGGGCCAGCTGCGCGCGATGCGGGCCGCGTACGCCATGGCGGGCCTCGATCCCCGCGAGGTGTCGCTGCTCGAGTGCCACGCGACGGGCACGCCCCTCGGCGACGCGACCGAGATCGCGACCCTCAAGGAGGTGTTCGGCTCCCGCGACGTCCCGCTCGGCTCGCTCAAGTCGAACCTCGGTCACCTCGTCACGACGGCCGGCGCGGCCGGGCTCCTCAAGCTGCTCGGCGCCATGGCCGCCGGCGTCCGCCCGCCGACGCTGCACGCCGATCCGCTGAGCGAGGCGGCGGCCGCGAGCCCCTTCCGGGTGCTGCAGCGCGCCGAGCCGTGGGAGGGGCGGCGGCTCGCGGGCCTGTCGGCGTTCGGGTTCGGCGGGAACAACGCCCACCTCCTCGTGGAGGCGTACGAGCCGTCCTCGCCGAGGGGCCGCGCGGCCCACGCCGCGCCGCAGCCCGCCGCAGAGGCCTCGCGCGCTGTCGCGGCCGCGCATCCCGCGCCGGCAGGCCCCCTGGCCGTGGTGGCCATGGGCCTGTGCGTCGGTGAGCTCAGCGGCGTCCGGGCCTTCGCCGAGCCGCTCCTCTCGGGCCGCGGCGCGGATCCCCGCCGGGCGGCGGTCGCGCTGCCCGCGGATCGGCTCCGGTTCCCGCCGCGCGATCTACAGCAGGCGCTCGCCCAGCAGACGCTGCTGCTCGAGGCGGCGATCGAGGCCACCGAGGGGCTCGCGCTGCCGCGCGATCGCACCGCCGTGCTGATCGGCATGGGCGCCGACACCGAGGTGTGCCGGTACATGACGCGATGGCGGCTCGCCGAGACGGCGCCGGCGCGGCTCGGTCCGTCGGTCGACGTCGGCGCGCTCCAGGACGCGATCATCCCTGCGCTGCAGGCGGCGGGCGTCGTCGGGAACATGCCCAACATCCCGGCGAACCGGCTGAACAGCCAGCTCGACGTCGGTGGACCGTCGTTCACGATCGCGGCCGAGGAGCTGTCCGGCCCCTGGGCGCTGCGCGTCGCGTCACGCGCCCTGCGCGCCGGCACGGTGGACGCGGCGATCGTCGGCGCGGTGGATCTCTCGTGCGAGCCCGCCCACGCGGCCGCGCTCGAGGCGCTCGGCGTCCGCCTGCCCCCCGGCGACGCCGCCGTGGTGCTCGTGCTCGAGCGCCTCGACGACGCCGTCCGGGAGCGGCACCCGGTCCTGGCCGTGGTCGTGGACGAGCCGGCCGACCCTGGCCTCGTGCTGTCGTCCACGGATCTCGCGCCGCGGTTCGGCCACGCGCACGCGGCCTCGGGCCTGCTGCACGTGGCCGCCGCGGTGCTCGCCTGCCGTCACGGCCGCAAGCCCGACGGGGCGCCGTGGTCCGACGAGATCCGGATCGCCGAGGTCCGCTGCGCCGGCCTCGGCGGCGGCTCGCTGTCGGTCCGCATCGGGGCCGGCGGCCCCGCCGCGCCGCTCCCGCCGCCGCGATCGGCGGAGGGGCCGACGCTGACGCTCCCCGCCCACCCGCCGGCGATCGTCGTGCCCGGCGCGGCCTCCTGTTCATCCCCCGGAGACTCCATGGAACCTGCGCCGCCTCTGCCGTCCGCTCTCGACGACCTGCCGCCGCTGTACCCCGGCCCCACGGGGTTCTCTGCCGCCGACGCGGATCGGGCGCCGTCCTGGGACGAGCCGCCGCCGGTCGGGCCGGCGGTCGTCACGGCCGTCGCCGCGAGCCTCGCAGAGGAGCCGCCGCCGGTCGGACCGGCCGTCGTCGCGGTCGCTGCCGTGGACATCCCGGGCGACGTGATCGCCGGCGCCGCGGCGTTCACCGTGCAGCTGGCGCAGATCCACAAGGAGTGGGCGGAGCAGCAGGCCCAGGTCCACCGCCGGTTCCTTCAGATGCGGCAGCGCGCGCTGGACTCGCTCGTGCAGGCGTCGTCGGGCGCGGCCGCGGTGGTGGTCGAGGCCTCCTTGGCGCAGGTGCCTCACGCCGCGCCGGTCCGTACCGAGGCCCCGCGCCCGGTCGAGGCGCCGCGCCCCGCCGCTGCGTCGCGGCCGATCGATGCGCCGCCTCTCGCGCGCATCGAGGCGCTGCGCCCTGCCGCTGCGCCGCAGCCGATCGACGCGGACGCGCCGCGTCCGGTCCGCGCCGAGCCACCGCAGCCCGCCCGCGCCGAGGCGCCGCGCCCCTCCGCCGCGCCGCCGCCTGCGCCGCGTCCCTCCGCCCAGCCGGTGCTCTCCGCGGCGCCTGCCGTTGCGCCCCGCGGCCCCCGGTTCAGCCGCGAGCAGCTCGAGCACCTCGCCTCGGGCCGGATCTCCGACGTGTTCGGCCCGCTCTTCGCCCGGCAGGACGCCTATCGCCGCCAGGTGCGCATGCCCATGCCGCCGCTCCTGCTCGCCGATCGGGTCACCGGGATCGACGCCGAGCCCGGCTCGATGAAGCTCGGCACGATGTGGACCGAGACCGACGTGCGGTGGGATTCCTGGTACCTGCACGACGGCGCGATGCCGGCCGGCGTCATGATCGAGAGCGGCCAGGCCGACCTGCTGCTCATCAGCTGGCTCGGCGCGGACTTCGAGAACAAGGGCGAGCGCGTCTACCGCCTGCTCGGCTGCGAGCTCACCTTCTACGGCGGCCTGCCGCGCCCGGGCGACACGCTCGTCTACGACATCCACGTCGACGGGCACGCGAAGCACGGCGACGTCCGACTGTTCTTCTTCCACTACGACTGCCGGATCGGCGGCGAGCTGCGCCTGAAGACGCGCAAGGGCCAGGCCGGCTTCTTCACCGACGAGGAGCTCGCGAGCTCCGGCGGCGTCCTCTGGGACGCGGACACCGCCGAGCACGCGACGACCGCCCGCCTCGATCCGCCCCGGATCGCGTGCGGGAAGTCCGCGTTCGACCGGGCCGACCTCCTCGCGTTCGCGGCCGGCGACGGCGCGGCGGCGTTCGGCCCCGGCTTCGATCGTCTGAGCACCCACGTCAGGACGCCGCGGATCAGCGCCCCGCCCATGCTGTTCTTCGATCGCGTCGACGTGTTCGACCCGGCGGGCGGCCCGTGGAAGCGCGGCTATCTCCGGGCCACGCTGCCGATCACGAAGGACGGCTGGTACTTCGAGGGCCACTTCAAGGACGACCCCTGCATGCCGGGGACGCTCATGTTCGAGGGCTGCCTGCAGGCGCTCGCATTCTACATGGCGGCCATGGGCTTCACGGTGGACGCGGACGGCTTCCGCTTCGAGCCCGTGCCGGAGATCCCGTACCTGCTCCGCTGCCGCGGCCAGGTGGTCCCGACGAGCCGCGTGCTCACGTACGAGGTGTTCGTCGAGGAGGTCCACGACGGCCCGTGTCCGACGGTGTTCGCCGACTTCCTGTGCACGGTCGACGGCCTCAAGGCGTTCCACGCCCGCCGCGTGGGCCTGCGCCTCAGCCCCGACTGGCCGCTGACGAGCGCCCCCGAGCTGCTCGACGGCCACGTCGAGCCGGTGCCGGTCGCGCGCGTCCCCTGGTCCGAGACGGGCGCGCCGCCGCCGGACGGCGCCGTCTCGGCGGGACACGCGGACGCCGGCGGCTTCCCGCTCGATTACCGGAGCCTGCTCTCGTGCGCCTGGGGCAGGCCGTCGGACGCGTTCGGCCCGCTCTACCGCAGGTTCGACGGGGGGCAGCACGTCGCCCGGCTCCCGGGGCCGCCGTACCACTTCATGAGCCGGGTCCTCTCGGTCTCGCGCCCCATGGCGTCGATGAAGGCCGGCGCCGAGGTCGAGGTCGAGTACGACGTCCCGGAGGACGCGTGGTACTTCGACGAGAACGCGAGCCTCACGATGCCGTTCGCGGTGGTGCTCGAGGCCGCGCTCCAGACGTGCGGCTGGCTCGCGAGCTACGCCGGCTGCGCGCTCTCGACCGACGGCGCGCTGTACTTCCGCAACCTCGACGGCAAGGGCACGCTGCACGCCGAGGTCCTGCCGGCGCTGGCCGGCGGCGCGCTGCGCACCCGATCGCGGCTCACGAACATGTCCCGATCGGGCGGCATGATCATCCTCTCGTTCCGGGTCGAGTGCAGCCTCGGCGGCGCCCGCGTGTACGACCTCGACACGGTGTTCGGCTTCTTCCCGAAGACCGCGCTCGCGACGCAGATCGGGATCCCGCCGAGGCCCGAGGAGGTCGCCGCGCTCGATGAGCCGTCCGATTTCGAGGTCGATCTCCGCGAGCGCCCCGCGCGGTACTGCGGCGGCAAGCTCGGGCTCGCGCGGCCGTCGCTGCTGATGATCGACCGGATCGACGGCCTGTGGAAGGCCGGCGGCCGGAAGGGGCTCGGCCGGCTCCGCGCGCGGCGGGACGTGCACGCGTCGGAGTGGTTCTTCAAGGCTCATTTCCTGGGCGATCCCGTGCAGCCAGGCTCGCTCGGCATCGAGGCGATGCTGCAGACGATCCAGTTCTGGATGCTGCACCAGGACCTCCACGCGGGCCTCCGCGACCCGCGGTTCGAGCCCGTGATGACGGGGCACGAGCACTCCTGGCGGTACCGGGGCCAGGTGCTGCCGGCCAGCCGGCGGGTGACCGTCGACACCGACATCCTCGAGATCGGCCGCGACGATCGCGGGCCCTACGTCATCGCCGAGTCCTACCTCTGGGTGGACGGCCTGCGCATCTACGGCGCGACGCTCGGCGTGCGGATCGTCGACGGCGCCTCGCCGCGGGCGCGGCGCGACGTCGGCTTCGATCCGCGCGCGAGCGCGCGCCGCCTCGCCTCGCTCCCGGGCGCCGTGGGCGGGAGCCCGCGCCTGCGCCCGCAGGAGCAGCCCGCGGCGAAGGCCGCGCCGGCGCTGGCGCTCGACGACGCCGAGGAGGTGCTCGATCCGGACGGGTGGGTCGCGGACCACCGCCCCACGTGGGCGGTCCCGGCGCTCCCCGGGATGAGCATGGTCGACCGGCTGGCCGGCGCCGCGTTGCGGGCGCGCCCGGGGAGCGTGGTCGTGGCCGTGGAGGACGTGGTGGTGCAGCGCTGGCTGCCCGTGCCGGGGCCGGTGCGCGTCAAGGCCGAGGCGACCGGATCGGGCGACGTCCTCGACGTCCGGCTGCTCGCGTGGCGCGAGGCATCGAACCCGGCGCTCTCGCGGTTCGAGCCCGTGTGCACCGGCCGCGTGCGGGTGGCCCGTGACTACCCGCCCGCCCCGGCGCCGGAGCCGGCGCTCGACGCGCCGGAGGCGGACGATCCGTACGCCGCGGGGACGCTGTTCCACGGCCCTGCGTTCCAGTACCTGACCGCGCTCCGCCTCGGCGCGCGCGGGTCCTCGGCGGTGCTGGACCCTGCGAGGGGCTCGGTGCCTCCCGGCACGCTGCACCAGGGCATGCTCGACGCGCTGACCCACACCATCCCGCACGACCGGCTGTCGCTGTGGGATCCGGAGTGCCCGCCCGCCCAGATCGCGTTCCCGTCGCGCATCCCGTCGCTCCGCCTGTACGGGCCGGCGCCCGGGTCGCCGGTGCGCGTGGAGGTGCGTTACGAGGGCCGTGACGATCGCTTCGTCTCGTTCCGGGTGCAGGCCATCGCAGAGGCCGGGGCCGCGGCGGGAGAGCGCGTCTGGCTGGAGCTCCGGCTGGTCGAGGTGCTGCTCCCGCAGGGGCCGATCGGCGGCGCGCCTCCCGGGATCCGCCGGGCGTTCCTGCGCGATCGCGCGCCGGTCGACCTCGCTGTCTCGCGCGTCGACGTGGCGTCGGGCGAGGCGCGCTGCAGCCCCGCCGACGTGCGCACGATGGACTGGATGCCCGGCACCGTGGCGCGGCTCTACGCCGCGTCGGGCGACCTCGTCGAGGCGGCGGCGGTGAAGGATCACGTCGCGCGGCGCGCGGGCGTGCACCCGTCGACCGTGTCCCTCGCCGGTGTCTCCTCGGCGCAGCCGCTCACGCGCTGGCCGTTCACCGTGGCGCGCGAGGGCTCCGAGGTCGTGGTCCGCGACGCGGGCCCGCCCGTGATCGACATCGAGCCTGTCCGCCGCTACTGGGGCGCGGCCATGGGCATCGGCCGGTGGCCGGCGGAGGACCTGTACTTCGGCCTCATCGAGCGGTTCATCCGCCGGGTGCACGTCGTCGATCCCGAGGCGTTCCGCGCCGTGAAGGGCCGGAGCCTGCTCTACCTCGGCAACCACCAGGTCGGCGTGGAGTCGCTGCTGTTCGGCATCGCCGTGTCCGGCCTGACGGAGGTCTCGACGGTCACGCTGGCCAAGGCCGAGCACCGGACGACGTGGCTCGGCACGATGCTCGCGCACTGCTTCGCGTACCCAGGCGCGCGCGATCCGAAGGTGATCACGTACTTCGATCGCGAGGACAAGGCGTCGCTCGGGAGCATCATCGCGGAGCTCGGGGCCGAGATGCAGGGGGCCGGCAAGGGCGTGATGGTGCACGTCGAGGGCACGCGGTCGCTCGAGTGCCGCACGCCGGTGCGCAAGATGAGCGGCTCGTTCATCGACATGGCGCTCGCGGTGGGCGTCCCGGTGGTGCCGGTGCGCTTCTCCGGCGCGCTGCCGCCGGAGCCGCTCGATCGGCGGCTCGAGTTCCCGCTCGGCATGGGCCTGCAGGACATCTGGATCGGTCGCCCGCTGCTGCCCGAGGAGCTCGCGGGGCTGACCTACAAGGATCGCAAGGACCTCGTGATCAGCGGCATCAACGGGCTCGGCCCGAGCAACGCGGTCGAGCAGCCGTTCCCCGGGGATCCTGCGTTCGCGGCGTCGGTGGACGCCTGGGTCGAGGAGGCGGGCGTCGCGCACGAGGACGCGACGGTCTTCCGGGTGCTGCAGGCGTGCGCCGACCCGACGCCGGAGACGGCGGCGATCCTGGAGGCCGCGCGCACGGGGCGGCTCGTCGCGCCCGACGCGCGGCGGGCGGACTGGCTGCGGAAGCTCGCCGCGCGGCTCCTCGGGAGGCGGCTCGGGGGGTGAGCCGAGCCGTCTCTGCCCGTACCCACACCTGCATTTCGTCGAATGCCGCTCTGCGCTCGGGAGAGCGAGATCTGACGGGTTCGTGTCCCTGGGATCGGGTCAGCCCGACCAACCCTGTGAGCGCGCCACGGCGCGGATCGCTCCAGCGAGCTCCGCTTCGAAGAGCTGGAACGCTGGCAGCCTTCGCAGCGCCTCCAGGCTGACTTCTTCGTCGAACAACCGGTAGAGGCGCTCGGGCGAACAGCGTGCACTCCGCCCAGCGGTCGGCGATGGCAGCTGCGAGCCGCTCGGCGCGCTCGCCTTGCGCCGGGGGTGGCGCATCGATCCCGAGGCTCGCTTCGACCTCGTTCGTCCCTGGGAACAGCGGCGCCGCGAGCGCTGGCAGCAAGCGATCGAGGAGCGGCAAGAGGAAGTCGTAGTCACTCGGGCCTTCCGCGTAGAGTCCTGCGCGGAGATAGAGCCGCCTTCCGGTCATTCGGCGGCCTCGCTGGTCGCGGACTGGAGGAGCGCGTCAACCTCGCGCAGCGACACGACGTGCGCGCCGTCGCCCGGTGCCTTCAGCTCACCCACCGCACGTGCGCGGGTCGCGAGTCGGCCGTCGCGTCGCACGAGATCGAGGAAGCGCAGATGCTCGGGGCTGTCCCGGAACGCGGCGAGGACGACAGGCGAGTGGCTGGTGAGGAGCAGCTGCGTGGCGGGTTGAACCGGACCCCTGGAAGCTTCGTCTCCTGAAGTCGCTATCTCACGAAGCAGCGAGAGCAGCGTGCGCAGACGTCCCGGGTAAATCCCGTTCTCCGGCTCCTCGATGCCGATCATGGTTGGACGGGGATCGACGTGGAGCGCTGTGAGCAACGCCAGGGCGCGCAGCGTTCCGTCGGAAGCGAGGCGAGCGGGGATGCGCTCGCCGCCGGACAGCTTGAACTCGATGCGGAAGCTGTCCTCGTTGGGCACGACGTCGAAGCCGGCGAGCCCCGGGATGAGAGAAACGAGATCGGCGCGAATCTCACCGAGGATAGGCCCGGGTAGATCTGCCAGGATGGTGGGCAGGTTCGAGGCGTCCGGCGCGAGCACGTCCGACGCGATGCGCTCGCTCGGCTCCCGCAGGCGCGCGGCGTCGAGCTGAAGGAGCCGGAAATAGGAGAGCTCGTCGGCGATGGCATCGATGACGGCGTTCCATCCCTTTTCTTCCGTCTTCGATATGTCGATTCCTGTTTTCTGAGTCTCTGCCTCCAGTAGCGCTTTGATCAGGCCAATGTCGGTGGGCTGTGCGCCGATGGACTCTTTCAGTGCAGCCAGCCGCGCGCGCGTATTCTCATCGAGTTTGAATTGGAGGAGATAACGTTCGGCTCCCGCGAACCTCGAGCCGAGCGCTGAGTGCGTGTGCGGACACCTGATGGTGTTCGCCTCTCCACCTTCTAGATTAGGCGCGATGGACAGAAGTCGCTCTCGTTGATCTTGCCCGTTCTGTCGAAAGATGGTCTTTGGTCTCGCTGAATCTTCGCTGCCGGAGAGCACGCGCAGCTGTTCGTCGGCGACCGCGATCTCCTCGACGCCTGATGGACGTATCCTACGCTCGATGACGAGCTCGTATCTATACCGGCTGGGCAGCGGTGGCGCGCTGTCATCGAATGCCTCAATCGCGTCTCGCAGCAACACCTCGGCTGCGAAGCAAATCGTCTTCCCCGCCTCTCCCCCCGAGCGGCTGAACTGATCGACGACCCGCCCCCGTCCGAGCTTGAACGCCTCTTCGATCGACATGGATGCGAGCCGCCCCAGCAGCCCGATCGCCTCCAGCAGGTTCGACTTTCCCGCCCCGTTCGGCCCGACGAACACCGTCAGCGGCTCCAGATCGACCGCGAAATCTCGCAGCGACTTGAAGCCGTCGATCTCGAACCGCGTGATCATGCCTCGACCCTACCATGTCCGCGCTTCCGTGCGGCTTGCCGGGCTGCCCGATGCCCCGTCCCGCGCAGCCTGGACGCTCGTCGGCGCGCCGCCCAGCGAGCGCACCGACGCTCGCCGCGCGCGCAGCGTGGCGTCCCTCTTGGCCCCGCCGCGCCGCGCGCGCCTGACACTCCTCACCACCTGATCGCCGCCGGCTCCGCGACCCAGTTCAGGCTCCCCCCGTTGTAGTCCGGCTCCGGCCGCGTCAGCGCGTACGTCAGCACCACGCCTCCCGTCACCACGGCCGCCGCGCCCGTCCAGAACCACCACCGCGTCCACAGCGACGGCCGCACCGGGATCAGCTTGGCCGTCAGATCCGCCCGCTGCCCCGCGTGCAGATCGAGCGTCGCCGCGTACGTCTCGAACCCGTCCCGCACCACCTCGATCCTGTACTTCCCCGGCGGCCGCTCGAGGTCGATGGGCGCGAGCCCGGCCTCGCGGCCGTCCACACGCACGAGCGCCTGCGCCGGCTCCGCGCGCACGGCCACGCGCGCGGGGAGGATGTCCAGGTGCAGATCGAGCGTGGCCTTCTCCCCCGGCCGGTAGGTCTTCTGGACGAACGCATCCTGGCGCCCTGGCCGCGCCGCGCGGAAGAGGTGGACCCCGGGGTCGAGCTCCACGGTGAAGCTCTTCTCCACCGGCGCCGCCGCGCGCTCGGCGGACCCGGGGAGCGTCACGAAGACCCGGGTCCCATCGTCGGTGGCCAGCCGGAGCGCGCGCCCGTCGACGGTCAGCGGGGTGCCCGGGGGATCCAGCGTGACCGCCACCCGGACCACGAGCTGATCCAGCTCGGCGACGAACGCCCTCGCGTCGTCGAGCTGCGCGGGCGCCAGGCCCTCGGTGCCCGCGAGCACGCGGCGGAAGGTGCGGCGCGCGGCGACGTAGCGGCCCAGGGCGCGCTCGCAGAAGCCGATGTTGTACTGGACGATGGGCGCGTCCCGCGCCGCCGCCGCCTCCTCGAAGGCGGCGAGCGCCTCGCCCCACTGCGCGTCCTTCGATCGCTGCACGCCGAGCAGGAACGCCGCCCTGCCGCGCGCGGTGCGCTCATCGACCGCCGGCGCCTCCGCCGGGGCCGGCGCCTCGGCGCGCGCGCGCCCGGCCGTCGAGAGATCGACCGCCGCCATGACCAGGCCACCCAGGATCCATCGTGTCCGCATCGTACCCCTCGTCCCTGGCCGCCCCCTCAGTCCGTCCCGCCGCAAGCGATCTCGCAGTGGGCGAGCGCGCAATCGAGCCCGGCCTCGTGGGTCGCCACCGCGTCCGGGAACATCGCGTCACACCCCATGAGACAGGCCTGGTCCCCGACGTCGCACGGGACCTTGCAGTTGTCCAGCAACGCACACTCGATCTCATGCTGGCAAGCCGCCATCTCATCGGCGCAGTGCAGGTTCTGGCACTTGACGCAGGGGTCCAGCGGCTCGTTGCCGCAAGCGTCGTCGTCGAAGCAGAAGTACTGCATACACGCCATCCGGTGGCTGTAGGCGACGTAGCCGCCGGCGTGCGCCTGGTAACACGCGCTCTCGCAGGGCGAGAAGGCCGCGTCATCCGGGTCCTCGGCGCACGCCTTGACGCACGTGACCAGGTCCTGGCAATCCTGGTCGTCTCTGCAAGCCTGGTAGGTCTCGCAGCAGCGCTCGTCCTCGCACTTGTAGCAGGTGTTCGGATCCGTCGACGGCGAGCACGTCTGGTTGAAATCCGGGTCTGTCGGGGCGGGGATCTGACCGCAACCGGCGCACTCCGCGCCCGGGCCGGCGAGGCGACAGTCGATGAAGGCCTGCTTCGCGCTCTGGCCAAGAGAGCCGGTGACGGGCGGGCACGCCTGCTCGCACGCGATGTCCGCGTCTCCGCTCGGGCCCAGCGGACAAGCGTCGAGGCAGTCGAGGTAGGCGGCGCAGCCCGGGTCGGCCGCGCACGCGTTCACCTGGGACAAGCACGCTGTCTGCTCCACGCACGTACCGCACGCGCTCGCGCCGTACGTGGCATCACCGCCGTTGCCGCCGCCGGCGCCCGATCCCGTGCTCGCCGCCGCTCCCGGATCTCCGGATGGGGAATCGCCGTCGCACGCGGGGGAGAGCGCCGCCGCGGTGGCTACGGAGAGCGCGGCGAGCACTGGCCGGGTGACCCACGACATACAATCTCCTCGCGAGCGGCAGAGCGATGTTCGGGTGATTCGGGTGACGAGGGATTCGGATGAAGAAGCGAAAGAACCCTCTTGGCCTCGCCCCTCCTCGATGATAGCGAGGAGACTACCCCTGGGTCCTGTCGGGCGGCAACGAGAAAGGCGAAAGGCGGCAGGTGGTCGAACCGACACGCGCGCTCTCGATCCTCGTCGTGCTCGCTGCGGCGGGGCTCTCCGGCGCCTGCGGCGAGCGAGAGCGACCGCAGCTCGTCGTCGTCGTGGACACCGACGCGCCGGTCGCCGCGCAGCTCCTGGCAGACCCCTCCATCTCGCCGGAGGCGGTCATCGATACGGTGCGCATCGACGGGTTCGACGGCGCGTGGCGCCCCGGCTGCATCGATGACGTCGACTGCACGGCGAACTTCGTCCTGCCGGACCCTTCGTCCTGGCCGTTCTCCTTCGGGGTGGCCGCGTCGGAGGAGGGGAGCGCCGTGCTCCGCCTGCGCATCCGGGCGTTCCGCGGCGCCGTCGCGGCGCGGGGTAAGGACTCCATCGAGGGGAGGGTGTTCTCGACCATCGATCCTCCGCCAGAGGCCGCCATCGACCGGCTGATCGAGGTCGCGCTCCCGACGTCTGGCGTGGTGACGGTGCGACTCACGCTCTCGGCCGATTGCCTGGGCGTGCCCGCGTCGCTGCGCAAGCCGCCGCACACATGCATCGATGCCTCCAGGCGGACGGCGGTCCCATCGGAGGGTGTCCTCGTCGGATTAGGGGCAGAGATGGGCGTGACGCGCGCCGGCACGTGGTCGCGCGCGCGGGAGGTCCCCTGCGGCGCCGCGCCCGAGGGCGCCGATGCCGCCTGCATCCCCGGCGGATTCAGCGTCATCGGCCAGGCCGAGCTCGCCGGCGTCGACGAGCAGAGCTATGTCTCGGTCGTGCCGCCGCGGCCGGTGCATGTGGGCCCGTTCTTCATGGACAGGACGGAGTTCACGGTCGGCCGTCTCCGTGCGCTGCTGAACGAGGGGCTCCTCCACGCGGAGGGTGATGACCTCGCCGGGCCTGATCCGAGCAGGGCAGGGCTCGCAGACTGCCGCTGGCTGGGCGCCGAAGGCGGAGCGAACGATGGATATCCCCTCAACTGCATCTCGTGGCGCCTTGCCCGGGAGGCGTGCAGGGCGAGCGGCGGTGATCTGCCGACGGAGGCGCAGTGGGAGCACGCCGCGCGGGGTCGAGGGCAGGGGCGAATCTATCCCTGGGGTGACGCGTCTCCCGCGTGCTGCACGGCGAGCGCCGGGCGGGGGACGCTGTGCCCTGGCGATCCGGGGCCGGAGGAGGTCGGCTCGCATCGGCCCTCGGCGACGTGCGGTGGCCTGGGCGACAGCTCCAGGGATGGCGTCCTGGATCTCGGCGGGAGCCTGAGCGAGCTGTGCGCCGACAAGCTGGTTCCGTACGGAGAGGGCTGCTGGAGCGCGCCGGGGATCTTCGTCGAGCCCCGCTGCGACGATGAAGGCATCAACGCGCGCGCCGCCCGCGGTGGAGACTGGGCCAGCGGCCCCGCGAACACGAGGCCCGCGTTCCGGAGAGGCGATGTCCTGGACTCGCTTCACGGCTTCCGGTGCGTCTACGCGGGAGGTGCGCCGTGACGGCTCGTGGCCTGTCGACGGCGCTCGCGGCCGCCGGGTTTCTGCTCTCGGCGCTCTCGGCCTGCGAGCCCGAGCCTCGCCAGTGGCTCGTCAGCGTCTCCACGGACGCCCCGGCGCCCCGGTTCGGTGATCACCTGCTGCTCGAGGTGATGGGCGAGGGCGCGATCTGCACCGGGTGCATGCGGCTCATCGGGGTGGATGGGCCGGACAGCCTGCCCGTCAGCTTCGGCGTGGTCCCGCGGGAGGAAGGCGCCGCCGTGCGGGTCCGCGCGCGGCTCTACCGGGCCGAGCAGGCGGGCCCCGACGGCCTTCCCCGCGGTCCGGCCTTGATCGACGCCGTGGCCAGGCTCCCGCCGCTCGATGGCGAGACACACGTGGCCCTCGATCTGTCCATGCGCTGCTTCGGCGTCCCGAGCCTCCCCGAGCAGCGCGCGACCTGCGACCCGGAGGCGGGCGCGCTCGCGCCGGAGCCGGTGCTCCCGCTGCTCTCGGAGGTCGAGGCCCGGCCCGAGCCCGGCTCCTGGCCGAGCGCGGCCCCGGTACCCTGCCAGGGGCCGGCGCCGGCGGGGATGGTGTGTGTGCCCGGAGGGGTGTTCCTTCTCGGGACGCCGCGACCCGGATACACCATCGATCTCGACGAGCTGAGCCAGCCCGAGCGCCTCGTGCAGCTCGGCGCGTTCGCGCTCGACGCGGACGAGGTGACCGTGGGCACGGTCCGGGAGCTCGTGGCGACAGGGCAGATCCGATCAGCGCCCGTGGCCAGGGACATCGACGCGCCGGGGTCGGATCTGGGCGCTTGCACGTATCTCGGCGTGTCCGACGGCGCGAACGACGCGCTGCCCGTCAACTGCGTCACCCACGCGCTGGCGGAGGAGGCCTGTTCCGCGCGGGGATTGCGGCTCCCCACAGAGGCTGAATGGGAGTACGCGGCCGGCAACCTCGATGACGAGACCGCCTATCCCTGGGGCAACGGCGGGGATCTCTGCGCGATGGCGCTCCTCGGCAGGGGCCGGGGCGGCGGGGAGGTCGACCAGGACGTGTTCGAGAACTCCGGCTGTCGGCCGCTCGACGCGCCGGTGCCCTGGGGGCCTGTCGCCGGAGGCGCCCCGAGCGACGTGACCGCCCTTGGCATCCGGAACCTCGCCGGGAGCATGTCCGAGTGGGTGGCCGACACCTTCGCTCCCTACGCCGCGCCTTGCTGGCAGTCGGGCGGGCCGCTCCTCGTCGATCCGGTGTGTCGCGCGCCGGCCCCCGGCGCGGCGCCGGGCTTCTCTTATCGCGGGAGCTCCTGGTCGGGTTACAAGCTGGGGGCCCGGGCCACGGCGCGCAGCCATGAGAGGGCGTCGGCGTTCAACCCGGCCACCGGCTTCCGCTGCGCGCAGCCGATGTGACCGCGCTGCCGCGGATCGGGGCCGGCCGGCGACCGCGAACCGCTGCGTCCGGCTGGGAACCACGGTACGCTGCCGCTCGTGTCGGACGATCTCCAGGGCTCCCTCCCGGCCGGCAAGATCATCGCCGGGCGCTTCCGGATCGAGCGCCTCATCGGCCGCGGCGGGATGGGCGAGGTGTACGCGGCCAGGAACGTCGGCACCGGGCGCGACGTCGCGCTCAAGATGATCCGCGGCGTCGCCGACGCCGCGCAGACCCGGCGCTTCCTCCGCGAGGCCAAGGCGGCGACCGCGATCCAGCACCCGAACGTGATCGAGGTGCTCGACGTCTTCGAGGAGGACCACACGCCCGTGATGGTCATGGAGCTGCTCCGCGGCGAGCCGCTCTCCGGGCTGCGCAAGCGCAGGGGCGCCCTGCAGCTGTACGAGGCGGCGCGCCTCCTCGTGCCGGTCGCCTCCGCGCTCCGCGCCGCGCACGAGAAGGGGATCGTGCACCGCGACCTCAAGCCGGACAACATCTTCCTCTCGGAGCCGCAGGCCGGCGGGTGCGTGCCCAAGGTGCTGGACTTCGGGATCGCCAAGGTGCTCGACCCGACCTCCATCAGCTCGGAGACGCAGGGAGGCAACACCAGCACCGGCTCGATCCTCGGGACGCCTCATTACATGTCGTTCGAGCAGGCGATGAGCGAGAAGGACATCGATCATCGCGCGGACATCTGGGCGATGGGCGTCATCCTCTTCGAGGCGCTCACCGGCCGGAGGCCGCTCGAGTTCGAGAACCTCGGCGAGATGTACACGGCGTTCCTGCAGCGCGAGGTGCCGTCGATCCGCTCGGCCGTGCCCGACCTGCCCGCGGACGTCGCCGGGGTGCTCGACCGCTGCCTGCAAAAGCGGCGCGAGGATCGGCTCGACGATCTGGCGCCGCTCGTCGAGGTCCTCGGCCGCTACACCGATCCCACGTCGGCGGGCGCGCTCGCGGGAGGCAAGCTCGTCGGCGCGCTCGCGCCGCTCGCCGCGCCTCTGATCTCGGGAGCCGTCGCGGCGCCTCCGGCCCTCGCGGCCCCCGGCGGGCGCGCGCGATCGCTGAAGAGGGCGTTCGCGTTCGCGGCGCTCCTCGTGGTGGCCTTCGTGGCGGTGTTCGCTGCGCTCCGCCCCCCGCCGCCGGACGGGCCTGCCGCTCCGGTCCCCGCCTCGGCGGAAGCGGTGGTGGAGCCGCCCGCGGCGTTCGCGGTGCCTCCAGCATCCATGTCGAGCTCGCCCGCTCCGCCCCTACCCGCTCGGGACGAGCCTGCGGTCGCAGGCGTCGCGCCGTCCGCGGCGTCGTCGTCCAGGCGGCCCTCACCGAGCGCGCTCTCTGGCACGCTGAAGGCGCCGGCGACACCGGCGACATCGGCGACACCGCCGCCGCCGTCGGCGCCGGCGACGCAAGCGCGGGGGATCGTCGACCAACTCCCGTACTGACGGCGAGCGCGCCCCGCGTTACCCTGCTCCCGCGCCATGGAAGGTCAACGTATCGCCGGGAAGTACCGCCTTGCCCGGCTCCTCGGCAGGGGCGGGATGGGCTCGGTGTGGCTGGCAGAGCACCTGTCGCTGCGCACGCCGGTGGCCATCAAGCTCATCGACGTCGAGACCGCGAAGAACGCGACCGCCCGGGCGCGCTTCGATCGTGAGGCGCAGATCGCGGCGCGGATCCGCAGCGCCCATGTGGTCAAGGTGCTCGACCATGGCCTCACCGACGATGGATTACCGTACATCGCGATGGAGTGTCTGGCAGGCGAGAGCCTGCGCGATCGCCTCTCCGCGCGCCGGCGCCTGACGCCGGCGGAGACGGCGACGATCGTCTCTCACGTCTGCCGCGCCCTCTCGCGCGCCCACGAGGTCGGGCTCGTCCATCGCGACATCAAGCCGGAGAACCTCTTTATCGCGCGCGAGGATGAGGGGGAGATCGTCAAGATCCTCGACTTCGGCGTGGCGAAGGTGACAGACGCGCTCGCCATCACCGGCATGGATCCCACGCGCACGGGGGCGCTCCTCGGGACGCCCTACTACATGAGCCCGGAGCAGGCGAAAGGCCTGAAGAGCGTCGATCACCGGTCCGATCTCTGGTCCCTGGGCGTCGTGGTCTACGAGTGTCTCACGGGGGAACGTCCTTTCACCGCCCCGGCGCTCGGGCCGCTCATCGCCAAGATCCTGGGCGCGCCCCCGCCCGCGCTGACCGCGGCGGCGCCGGGCGCTGGCATCCCGGTGGAGGTCGAGGCCTGGATGCGGAAGGCGCTCGCCGTCGAGCCGGACGCGCGCTTCGCCTCGGCCCGGGAGCTCTCCGAGGCGTTCATGGTGGCGTCGGGCGTCGCCGACTCGATGGATCGCGGCTCCTCCGCGGGCCTCCCGGACGGCAAGCCGCCCTCGGCCGTGCGCCCCCCTGCCGGGGTGTGGGAGACGGCCGACACGGTGGCCTTGCCCTCCAGCGACGGCCAGGCGCCGGTCGCCGCTGCGCCGCAGCCCCCGGTCGCCCCCCTGTCGTCGGCGACGGGGCCGGGCGCGGTCGCGGCCGCGCGCCCTGTTGCGCCCGCGCGCGGCCTCGTCTGGGCGGTCGTCTTGCTGGCGGTCGCGCTGCTCGCGGTGAGCGGCGTCCTCGCCGCGACGCTCCTGCGCTGACGGCGATCCGCTGGATGCCGAGCGCCGCGCGGCGCGCGTCAGCGGCCAGCATGGCGCGTGGTGTGTGGCGCGCTGCCTTCGTGCTTGATCGCCCGGCGACACGGGAGATACCCTGCGCGCATGCGCCGCCTGGTCCCGTGTGTCCTCCTTCTCTCGTCCTTCGCCCTTGCGTCGGGTTGCGCGACCTACACGCAGGATCTCGATCGCGCCCGCAGCCACTACGAGGCGAACCGGTTCGAGCAGGCGCTGGCGCTGTTCCGGGTGCTCGAGCACGATCAGGACTCGTTCTCGGTCCCGGAGCGGGCGCAGTACGCCTACCTCCGGGGCATGACGGACTACCGCCTGGCCGACCTCGCGCCGCAGGGCACCGGCGTCGCCGATCCGCGCAAGGGCTACCGCGACAACGCGCGCCACTGGCTCGGGCTCGCCGCGGCGACCGAGAAGCAGGCCCCCGGCGGCATCACCAGCGAGCAGAAGAACCGCCTGACCGAGACCCTCGCGGACCTCAACCGCGACGTGTACGGCGGCGCCGAGGCGCTGCCGGAGGGGGGCGCCGCGCCGCCGTCCGACGCTCCCGCGTCGCCCGAGGAGCCGCCGTCGGAGTCGGAGCCGTCGGCGCCCACGCTCTGACCGCCGCGCGCTGACGTCCCCGCTCGTCGCGCCTCGCGGGCATCGAATCGGGTGCGAGCAGCGCATTGCGTGCGCGTGTCCCCGCCGGCCGGCACGTCCGCCGTGGCGATCGGGCGCGCGTGCGTCCCAGCAGCGCGCGCAGATCCGTGCGGCGCGCGCTGCGTGCGAGCGGCCCATTGCGTGGGCGCGCGGGATGTCTGGAATAGAACGGAAAGGGGCGGAGGGTGCGCCGTGTGTGGCGCAGGATCGAGGGTCGGCGAGGGGTCGCTCGCTACGACGACCGCCGGCGCAGGGATTCGATCTCGTCCTTCGCGGCGAGCTTACGTTTCTTGAGCTGGGCAGCTTCCATTCTCTCCCCCGGTGTCAGGAACGCCCGTCGACCCAGCTGCCTGAGGCGTGAGTCGAGCTCGCGATGACGCGCTTCCGCCATGCTCAGCCGCTGCTCCGGGCCGATTCCAGTCACCGCGCGAGGAGAGATGATCTGATGCTTCATGTGCCCACCTCCAAGGCCCCACAACGGGGCCGTGATGCCTTCGAGGGCCCACAACAGAAGCCCTCGTTCTGATCGTCGCTGGAGAGGAGAACGCCGCCGACCGAGCTACACGCCGAGACAGCGGCCTGATGAACGAATGCGAGATTACCGCAACATGGCGGATCCATGCAGGCTTTTTGTCGGGCGAGGCCATTCTGCAATTTCACAGAGCAGCCGTTGTAGTCAGGGATTGCCCTACGGCGTACAGCAATCCACCGGTGTCCCGGACGGCCGGGCCGGACTCTCCGTCCATGCACGTTGCGGAACAACCTCGAACGTGGGGCTATTCTTCCCCGGCAATGTCGAGCTCCAGCGCCACCTCGGTCGCCCTTCTGGCCCTTGCGGTCGTCCTGGGCGGATGCACTTCGGAGGCCAACGTGCCGGCGCGGGCGCGATCGCCGCAGCCGGCCTCGGCGCGCGCGCCGGTCGAGCTCGCGCCGGTCGTCGTGTCGCCCTACTCGGACGCCGAGCTCGCGGCGGAGTTCGAGCGGGCGCGCGCGCTGCTCCTGGCCGACAAGGCGCGTGAGGCGGCGCCCCTGTTCGAGCGGCTCGCCCGCCTCGCGCCGGGCGGCGAGGTCGCGCCCCCGAGCCTGTTCAACGCCGGGCTCGCGCACGAGGCGCTCGGCGACCGCGCGCTCGCGGCCGAGCGCTACCGCGAGGTCGCGCAGCGCTTCCCGGACCACGCGGTCGCGCGCGGCGCGCTCTTCCGGCTCTCGCGCGCGGCGGCCGCCCTCGAGCGGTGGCCCGAGCTCGTCGAGGTGTCGCGCCGCCTGCTCCGCCTCGGCGATCTGAGCGTGCTGGAGGCGATCGAGGCGCGCGGCGCGCTCGCGCTCGGCCTGGTCGAGCAGGATCTCGTGGAGGAAGCGGCGCGTCAGGTCGCGCTCGCGCGCGATCTCATCGAGGAGCACCGGCTCGGCGAGTCCGGCAAGCCGCCGATCGAGCTCGCGCAGGTGAGCTTCGCGCTCGGCGAGGTGCGGCGGCGCCGGAGCGAGGCGATCTCCTTCGTGCCGGTGCCGGCGAGCTTCGCCGAGGCGCTCGAGCGCCGCTGCCAGGGGCTGCTCGACGCGCAGAGCGCCTACACCGAGGCCATGCGCAGCCTCGACGCCCACTGGTCGGCGATGGCGGGTTACCGCATCGGGCAGCTCTACAAGGAGCTCCACCGCGACGTGATGCAGGTCCCGCCGCCGCGGAGCGCCGACACCCCGAGGGAGAGGCAGCTGTTCGAGGGGGCGATGCGGCTGCGCTACCGCGTGCTCCTGGAGAAGGGGCAGAAGATGCTCGCCGGCACCGTGCGCCTCGGCGACCGCACCGGGGAGTCGTCGGCGTGGGTCCTCCGCGCCCGCGACGCGCAGCGCGAGATAGAGCTCGCGCTCGCCGACGAGCAGGCGGCCCTCGCGAGGCTCCCGTTCACCGAGGCCGAGCTCCTCGCCGCGCTCGACGCCCTGAAGACGGCGGCGCCGAAGCGGCCGTGAGCCCCGCGCGGGCGGCGGGGGTGGGGCCCGCGCGGCTCAGTTCAGCTTCGGCGCGCACCCGAAGAGCACGTCGAGCTCCGCGCGCACCTCGTGTTGCACCGTCGTGCAGGACGCGGGGCAGAGGATGATCTTCTTCGGGAGCACATCGTCGTCGTAATACCACCCCGGCCCCGTGCCGCAGTCCGCTGCGTCGTCCGCCTTCGGGACCTCCAGCGGGCTCGCGCCCTCGGGCGCGAACCTGACCGCGACCCGGCTCGTGTCGAGGACCGCGCCCGCGGGCGGCGCGGGGATGAGGAGCTCGCACGGGAGCGCCGACGCGCGGATCTCGGCCATCTTCGCCGAGAACGCCGTGATGTCCGCCGTGACGTCGAACGCGCGGGTCGTCCCGCCGGCGTCGGCGATCTGGTCCAGGTTGGTGAGCGTCGAGCCTTGCACCGCGACGACGTAGGTCTGGACGCCGTTGTAGCGGAGGGCCCTCTGCGCCATCTCCGCGGTGCTCGCGACGGTGTTTCCGGAGCAGCCCGAGGGATCGCCGTCGGTCGCGAGCACGACGATCACCTTGTGGGAAGGGTTCGCGTCCTTGTAGGCGGTCGCGTTCGTGAGCACCCCCTGGAGCGCCGGGCGCATGGGCGTCCCGCCGCCGGGCGAGGTGCTCTGGATGGAGGCGGTGAGCTCCGGCGTGTTCACCGGCAGCTCGCCGATGGCGACCGCGAGCTCCTCGTAGCTCGTGTGGTTGCAATCGCTCTGCCCATCGCTGCTCCGCGGGAAGTAGGTCAGCCCCACGTTCATCCCGGCCGAGGCGGCGTCGGTCACGAACGCCGAGAGCGCGTTCGTGACACCGACCCATTTCGAGCCGAGCATGCTGCCGGATCGGTCGAGCAGGATGAGCATATCGAGCGGCAGGAGCGTGGCCTCCGCGCTCGCCTGGGCGCAGGAGGACCCCTCCCCGAGGCCGCCCTCGCCGGCGCCGCCGAGCCCTCCCCCCTCGCCGAGCGACGTGTCTCCGCTCGCGCTGCTCACGCCGAAGGAGCCGCCGCCGCCGCCGCTCGCGGCGTCATCCGGCGGGGGGATCGTCGCGGGCTTCTCGTCCTCGGTGGCCGCGCAGCCGCCCGACTGCGCCGCGATCCCGGTGGCGACGAGGAAAGGGGCAAACACGAAATGACGTCGGAAGGACATCTCTGCGCTCCTCTGAAAATGGGTGCGACGTGGCTCGCTGCCGCGGGGCTCCACGCGCGAAGTGGTCTGTCTATCGAGGGGTGGCCGAGCTCCGAGACGATCTCGTCAGTGTATGCAGCTCTCGATCGAGGCGCGATAGGGGCTCTCCGGTTTGTAAGCCCCGCTCGTGTCGTGCTGTCGTTGCTCTCTCTTCTTTCGTCGCTTGTCGCGGCTCTCGTCGCTTGTCGCAGCTCTCGTTGCTTCTTGCAGCTCTCGTTGCTCTCGCGGTCTCGTGCGCGCGCCGGCGCGGCGGGGCTCGGCGTCTTTGCTCGTCGCTGAGCGCGCCGACCGTTCCGGGTGCTCGCGCGCCGAAACATCATGTTTCCTTGCGCAGCCGCGAAGGACGCGTAATTCCCACGAGGTGCGTCACGCTTGCTGGAAAGAGGCGAACATGACTAGGTGGATTCCATGG
The DNA here is from genome assembly GCF_051530145.1 of Sorangium sp. So ce302. Taxonomy (GTDB): domain Bacteria; phylum Myxococcota_A; class Polyangia; order Polyangiales; family Polyangiaceae; genus Sorangium; species Sorangium cellulosum_B. The sequence continues at coordinate 1,224,426 of NZ_CP150326.1, forward strand.
GTACTTTCCGCTGTCGCCCTGACGGATCTCGGCTGTTCGACTGCGACATCCGCGGGCAGCTCGGGCCCGGCGGGGGCCGGCGGCGCCGCTGGGGGGGCTGTCTCGAGCGGAGGGGGCGGCGCAGGCGGGGACGGCGCGCCGTGCCGGATAGACTGCTCGCTCGTTCCGACCTCGCAATGTGTCATGGCCGTCTGCAACGAGGCGACGCGCGATTGCGAGCTCGTCCCCAGCGCGGGCGGGGAGCCCTGTGACGACAGGGACGCCTGCACGGTCGGCGAGACGTGCGAGGAGGGTGTCTGTCAGGGCGGGGCCCAGGAGGACTGCGGCCTCGCGCCGGACGCCTGTCACGTGGTCACGTGCGTCGACGCGGGCGGCGCGCCTCGCTGCGGGGTGGAGCCGAGGGCGAACGGGGCCCCGTGCGCGACGGAAGACCGCTGTATCCTCGACGCGGCGTGCCTGGACGGCGCCTGCGTCGGGACGCCGCGGGACTGCTTCTTCTTCCACGTGCCGGACTCCTGTCATGTTGGTGCGTGCGACCCGGCCACCGGTGCGTGCGAGGCGGTTCCGGGGAACGAGGGGGCGCCGTGCGCGGACTCCGGCGATCTCTGCATGGTCGGCAAGACCTGCCAGAGCGGCCGCTGCGAGGGGGGCGTCCCGAAGGACTGCAGCGCGCTGAGCGTCGGGTGCAACGATGGCGCCTGTGATCCGGGCTCTGGCAATTGCTATGCTGAGCCGATCGGACCGGGCGGCGCCTGCCTCTCTGGGACCGACGAGTGCAATCGTGGCGTCTGTGACGAGAGCGGCGCCTGTATTTCCATCCCCACCCCGGGGGAGTCGTGCCTCTCGCAGGCGGTCGGTTGCACGCGCGGCGTCTGCAGCGAGGCCGGGGTGTGCACGGCGCGCCCGGTTCCCGACGGCGGGGTCTGCGTCGACAGCGACTCGTGCACCGTGGGGGAGTCCTGCCTGGCTGGTGTCTGTCAGGGCGGCGCCGCCGCGGGGACGCCGGTGGTCTATTTCCGGGATACGTTCGAGAGCGACGGGGCCGGGTGGGAGCTCGGTCCGACCTGGCAGATCGGCGCGGCGAAGGCGTCAACCGGGCAGACCTACGGGCACGCCGATCCGGCGCTCGATCACACGGCGACGTCGGACAACGGGGTGGCCGGCGTGGTCATCGGAGGGAACGCGCCCCTCGGGGTCCACCCGTACTTCTACCTGACGAGCCCGGTCGTCAACGCCGATGTCGCGGGCGGCGTGTACCTGACGTTCTGGCGTCTCCTGAACAGCGATGAGACGCCTCACATGACGAACCGTGTCGAGGTCTATGACGGCGTCCGCTGGAAGGTGCTCTTCGAGTCGGGGGCGTACCCCGGCGTCCGCGACTCGGCCTGGACGAAGGTCGTCCATGACCTGACGCCCTACAAGAACGCCAGCCTGCGCGTCCGCTTCGGCTACGAGATCGGGCGGGAAGCCTTCGTCGACACCGTGTCGAGCTGGAACGTCGACGATGTGGAGATCGCGAACGCGGCTTGTCCGTAGAGCGCGCGACGGGGGCGCGGGGAGGCTCAGCGACCTTGCGCCCTCGGCAGCTCGACTCCGATGTTCGAGCGGGGACCCTGGCTCACCGCTCCACGACGGCCGAGAGCGCCGCCGTGATCGCCCGGGAGACCTCGTCGACCGGGCCATCCCCGTCGATATGGATGATGCGGTCCCCCGGGACGAGCTCCTCCGCCCGGCGGTACGCCTCCGCGAGCCGCGCCTGCAGCTCTGTCTTCTCGAACAGCTCCGCCGCCCCCCCGCGGCCGCGGCGGCGCTTCTCGGCGATCTCGGGCGCCACGTCGATCACCACCGTGACGTCGGGCCTCAGGGCGTGGCGGTTGAGCTCACGGATCCATTCGACGATCGCCCCGGAGCCCGCCCCGTCCTCGCCCGCCGTCGTGGACTGGTAGGCCAGGCTCGACAGGTCGTAGCGATCCGAGATCACGACGTATCCGTCACGGAGGAGCGGCTCGATCTCGGCGCCGAGGTGATCGAGGCGATCGGCCGAGAAGAGGAGCGCCATCACCTCCGCCTGGCGGGCGCCGGGAAGCGAGATCCGGTGGGTCAGGACCTGCCGGAGCAGCGCGCCCACCGGCCCGGCGCTCGGCTCTCGGGTGACGTGGACCATGCGCCGCGCCGCCCTGAGGTGCGCCGCGTAGCGCTCGGCCTGCGTGCTCGTGCCGGCGCCGTCGATGCCCTCGAACACCACGAAGACGCCACGGCCGGCCTCCCCCGCCGGGCGCGACGCGGGGCTCTCTTGCTCGCCTCTCGTCTTCGGCATCTAGCTCGCCTCCTCGCTCGACTCCACGACGGGCGGCGCGTCCTCCCCGAGCACGACGTTGTCGATGAGCCGCGTCGTCCCGACGCGGACGGCGACCGCCAGCAGCGCCCGATCGCCGATCGCCGCGGAGTCGCTCCAGATCGCCAGGGACTCCGGATCGGCGAGGTCCACGTAATCGATGCTCGTCGCGGCGGCCGTGAGGCGCGCGCGCGCGGGCTCGAGGAGCGCCGCGGCGCGCCGCTCGCCGCGGGCGAAGGCGCGGCACGCGCCGGCGAGGGCGAGCGGGATGGCGCGCGCCGCGCTCCGCTGCTCGGGCGAGAGGTAGGCGTTCCGCGACGACATGGCGAGGCCGTCCGGCTCGCGCACCGTCGTGGCACCGACGATCTCGACGGGAAGGAACAGGTCGGCTACGAGCCGCCGGATGACCTGGAGCTGCTGGTAGTCCTTCCGGCCGAAGACGGCGACGCACGGGCCAGCGAGCGAGAGCATCTTCGTCACCACGGTGGCGACGCCCTCGAAGTGCGCGGGCCGATGGACGCCGCAGAGCGGGCCCGCGGTCGCGCCGACGCGCACGCGCGTCTCCTCGCCGGGCGGGTACATCGCCGCGACGTCCGGCGCGAACACGCCGTCGGCGCCGGCCTCCGCGCAGGCGGCGAGGTCTCGCTCGAGCGTCCGCGGGTAGCGCGCCAGGTCTTCTCCCGCGCCGAACTGGGTCGGGTTGACGAAGATGGTCACGGCCACGAAGTCCGTCCTCCGCCGCGCCTCCGTGATCAAGGCGAGGTGGCCTGCGTGGAGCGCGCCCATCGTCGGGACGAGGCCGACGCGGCTCCCTCCCGCACGAGCCCGGTCGCACGCCACCCTGAGGTCGCCAGGATGTCGCCAAAACTCCATAGTTGAACCCTATCAGACGTACGGCAAAATCGGAGCTTCGATCATGGTTGACCCGCCGTCCACCCCAGATAGCGCCCTCGCTCCCGACTCAGAAGACGACGTGGATTCAGCTCGGGTCGCCGGGCCTGCACCGCGCCCGAGCGGCCCCTCCAGCGCGCGGTCCGGGGGGAGCTCCGCTCCGTCCAGCGGCCCGGTGTCGATATCGGCCGCCCCGGGGGCGATCCCGATCGAGGGCGACCCGACGCACTACCTGAACCGCGAGCTCTCGTGGCTCGAGTTCAACGCGCGGGTGCTGGCCGAGGCCAGGTCGCACGAGGTGCCGCTGTTCGAGCGCCTCAAGTTCCTGAGCATCTTCTTCTCCAACCTCGACGAGTTCTTCATGGTGCGCGTCGCCGGCCTCCAGGCGCAGACGCAGCGCACGATCGCGGAGGTGCCGCCGGACGGGCTCACGCCCCACGAGCAGCTCGTGGCGATCAGCGCGCGGGTCCACGCGCTCGTCGATGACGCCTACCAGCTGTGGCACTCGGATCTGATCCCGGCGCTCCAGCGCGCCGGCATCGTGATCGTCCGGCCCGATGAGCTCGACGCGACCGAGCTCGGCGCGCTCGACGAGCGGTTCCGCACGGACATCTTCCCGATCCTCACGCCGATCGCGATCGATCCGGGGCACCCGTTCCCGCACCTGCGCAACAAGATGATCAACCTCGGGATCATGTTCTCCCGGGAGCATGAAGCGCAGGAGCCCGGCTTCGCGGTCATCCAGGTGCCGCCGGGGCTGAGCCGGCTGATGCGGGTCCGCGTGGAGGGCGCGACGCGCGCGTTCGTCCTGCTCGAGGACGTGATCGCTCGGCACGTGAAGGATTTCTTCCCCTCGGGCAGGCTGCGCGGCACGTACCCCTTCCGCGTCACCCGGAACTGGGACCTCGAGATCGACGAGGAGGAAGGCGAGGACCTGCTCGAGACGATCCAGGCCGAGCTCCGCCGGCGCGATCGCGGCAACGCCGTGCGCCTGGAGATCGGCTTCGGCGAGGGCGCCGGCACCTCGGTCCAGCGGCTCTGCCGCGCGCTCAAGGTCGACGCGTCGCACGCCGTCTACCGGGTGCCTGGGCCGCTCCACATCGCCGACCTCATGGGCATCGTCGCGGACGACGAGCGCCGCGAGTACCGGGACGAGCCGTTCGCGCCGCAGGTCCCGCCGCTCTTCCGGGACGTCGAGGACATCTTCGCCGTCATCCGGGAGCAGGACGTGCTCCTGCACCACCCGTACGAGTCGTTCGATCCGATCGCGGAGTTCGTCTCCCGCGCCGCCGACGACCCGAACGTGCTCGCGATCAAGCAGACGCTCTACCGGACCGGCGGCGACTCGCCGATCCTGAAGGCGCTCGCGCGCGCGGCCGAGAGCGGCAAGCAGGTGACGGCCATCGTCGAGCTGAAGGCGCGGTTCGACGAGGCGAGCAACATCCAGTGGGCGAGGACGCTCGAGCAGAGCGGCGTGCAGGTGATCTACGGCCTGCTCGGGCTGAAGACGCACGCGAAGGCGCTGCTCGTGGTGCGGCGCGAGAAGGACAAGCTGCGCCGCTACGTGCACCTGTCGACGGGCAACTACAACCCGCAGACCGCGCGGCTCTACACCGACATCGGCCTGTTCACGGCGAACCGGGAGATCGGCGAGGACATGACGTCGCTCTTCAACCTGCTGACCGGCTACAGCGCGCCGCCCAAGTGGAACCGCCTCCTCGTGGCGCCGCTCGGCCTGCACGAGGCGGTGCTGGGCCTCATCGCGCGCGAGGAGGCCCACGCGCGGGCCGGGCGCAAGGCGGAGATCGTGGCGCAGATGAACGCGCTCGTGGACGTCGACGTCATCGACGCGCTCTACTCGGCGTCGCAGGCCGGGGTCGACATCAAGCTCGCCGTGCGCGGCATCTGCTGCCTCCGGCCGGGGATCCCGGGCCTGTCGGAGCGGATCCAGGTGCGCGCGATCATCGATCGTTTCCTCGAGCACAAGCGCCTGTTCCGGTTCGCGAACGGCGGCAGCGAGGAGATCTACATGTCGAGCGCCGACTGGATGCCGCGCAACTTCCATCGCCGCGTCGAGCTGATGATCCCGATCATCGAGCCCGCCACCCGCGCGCGCGTGGAGGACATGCTGAACACCGTGATGTCCGACACGGCGAAGACCTGGGAGCTCGCGAGCGACGGCAGCTACCACAAGCTCCAGCAGCCCGCCGGCGCCCCCCAGCTGCGGTCGCAGCACCGCTTCATCGAGCTCGCGCGCGAGCGGGTGAAGCTCAGCGATCCGCTGGCGCGCGGCGGCGGGCGCTTCCACATCCTCCGCATGCCCGCGGGCACGGACGACGGCGGGCCGCGCCACCGCAAGGGCGCCAAGAAGAAGAAGGGTCTGCCCTGAGCGACGACGCGCAGGAGCGGTAGAGGCCGCCCCGCGACCTCGCGCGCGGGGAGCCCTTCAGAACTGCGTTTGCAATGCGGCGGAGCCGGGGCCGAGCGAGAGCGTGGTCTGGGCCGACGCCTTGGGCGTCGCGTCGCTGACCGGCACTTTCTTCCCGCCGATGACCCAGAGCGGGATGCCCACGGCGATCATGATGCCGCCCGCCACGGAGACGAGCGCGCCGGCGAGCTGGCGGCGCCCGTCGGAGCGCGTCTCGCAGATGCCCGTGAAGCCCCCGAAATCGCAGTAGATCTCGTATCTGTTGCTCGCCGACGCGAGCAGGCCCGTCCCGGTGAAGAACGCGATCGTGCCGCCGGCGGTGAGCGCGATGCCGCCCAGCATGAGGCCTGGGCTCTTCCGGCGCAGGGGAACCGGGGGCGGAGCAGGCGGGATCTCCGCCGGGGTCACCGGGTAGCCCGGCGGGAGCGGAGGGTAGGCGCCGCCGTACGGAGCGTAGCCGCCCGGGGGACCAGGCGGCGGATAGCCCGGCGAGGCCCCTGGCGGAGCCCGCGGGGCCTCCTGCGGCGGCGCCGGGTAGGGAACCGCCGGGTACGGCGGCGCGGAGGCAGCGGGCGGCGCGGAGGCAGCGGGCGGCACGGAGGCAGCGGGCAGCGCGGAGGGAGCCGGCGGAGCGGGTGGCGGCGCCGGTTGCGCGCCCGCCGTCGCCGCGGCGAGCAGGCCGGACAGCGCGACGCCGAGCGGCAGGGCGCGCGGCGAGCGGCCCGGCGTTCGAGCGGCGTCGGGCGAAGCATTCAAGCGAAGCATCTCGGGCGTCCTTTCATCACGGCGGTTGCGATCACTCGTGTGGAAGCTCGGCAGGCTTTTGCGCCGGCTCCGGCGGAGGCGCCGCCTCCGCTGTCGGCGCCCCCGCTGCCGGTGTCGCCCCCGCTGCCGGCGTCGCCACGGGCGGGGCGGCGGCCGGCTTCGGTGCGCTGGTGCGCTTCTTGGGCGGGGCGGCTGCGGCTGCTACGGTGGCTGCTCCTGATGGAGAAGCGCTGGCAGCCGTCCCCTCTGACGAGGCGCCGGCTGCAGCACGCTGCGGGGTTGCAGCGCGCGCCGTCTCTGCTGCGGGCGGTTCGGCGGTGACGATCGTTGGCGGTGACGAGTCGACGGGAGGTGGAGCCGGCAGCTCGTCGGTCGCCGTCGGCGCGGCGAGGGACGCGGTGGACGGCTCCGCGGCGTGTGTCTTTGCCGGAGCGGCTCTCGCGGGCTCCGGCGCGGCGCGCTCTGGGGCGCGGGGGGACTGCGCGGCGAACACGATCACCGCGGCGAGCGCCACGAGGCCCAGGAACACAAGGAGCGCGCGATCTCGCTTTGGCTTCGTCTGTGCGCTTCCGCCGCGCGCTCGCGCAGGCTGCGCCTCGACGCCGCCTCTCCGATGGGATCGATCGCCGGCGTCGCGCGCCCGCGCGGGCTCCGCGCTGCTCGGCGCGGCGGCGCCGCGTGTGCGCGCGCCGCGCGGGTCGTCGCCGCTTCGGCTCGCCGTCGGATCGACGCGCGCTACCGCGGGGCCTCGCGCTGTCGCGCTGTCGCTCTGATCGCCGCGCGACGAGGGCCCCGCGCCCCCCGTGTCCACGTCGGACGCAGGCCTCGACGCAACGCTGCTCTGCGGCGCCTTGCGCCGGCTTTCTTTACGCTGGGCGCGTGAAAGCTTCTTCGCCACGCAGCGACCGTACCGAACAGCAGGCGGGCCGCCAAGGGCCCGCGGCGCGTGTCGGCGTCCGACTCGTGCGGCGGGCGCAGGCACCCGCGCGTCCCGGGAGCCGCGGTCGCACGCCGAGCGCCCCGTCGAACGAGACGCGCACGGACGGCCCCCGCCGCGCGCCGCGACCCACGAGCTCTTCGCGCGGGGCCGGGACGCGCAGAACACGGCCTCCGCAGGCGCGGCGGGACCGACGCGCCCGACACGCACGATGCCGCGCCTCGGCCAGCGCAACGGACGCGACCGACGCGACCGACGCGACCGACGCGACCGACGCGACCGACGCGACCGACGCGACCGACGCGACCGACGTGAACGATGCGACCGACGCGGCGGGCGCGACGCACGGGATCGACGCGAACGAACGGCACGCTGGCGCATCCAACACGAACGGGTGTCGTCCCGCTTGACATGGGTCGCCTCCTGGGTATCCTGCGCGTCCCCATCCCTCAGGTGGAAATCCGCGTCACTATGCCGACCATCAGCCAGCTCATCCGCCAAGGCCGCGAGGCCGCTCGTTACAAGACGGCCTCTCCTGCGCTCAAGTCCTGCCCGCAGCGGCGAGGCGTGTGCGTACGTGTTTACACCACGACGCCGAAGAAGCCCAACTCGGCGCTCCGCAAAGTCTGCCGCGTCAGGCTGAGCAACCAGATGGAAGTGACGAGCTACATCCCGGGCGAAGGCCACAACCTGCAGGAGCACTCGGTCGTCCTCATCCGCGGCGGCCGTGTCAAGGACCTGCCGGGCGTGCGCTACCACGTCGTCCGCGGCACGCTCGACGCGTCCGGCGCTGCCGGGCCTAGCTCCACCAACAAAGCGACCCGCAACCGCAAGCGCTCGAAGTACGGCGTGAAGCGCCCGAAGGCCTGACAGCCTCAACGCGCGAAAGCCGAGCAGAGGAACGAAGATGCCCCGTCGTCGCGAAGTCCCGAAGCGGAAGATCATTCCGGACCCGAAGTACAAGGACAAGCTCGTCGCCAAGTTCACGAACTCCCTGATGCAGTCGGGCAAGAAGGCGACCGCCGAGGGGATCCTCTACGGCGCGTTCGACATCGTGCGCGACCGATTCAAGGAGGAGCCGATCGACGTCTTCCGCAAGGCGCTCGACAACGTGAAGCCGAAGCTCGAGGTGAAGAGCCGGCGCGTCGGCGGCGCGACCTACCAGGTCCCCGTCGAGGTCCGCCCCGAGCGTCGCGTCGCGCTGGCGATGCGGTGGCTCGTGACCTACTCGCGCGGCCGCGGCGAGAAGACGATGCGCGAGCGGCTCGCCGCCGAGCTCGTCGACGCGGCGCAGAACCGCGGCAACGCGGTCAAGAAGCGCGACGACACGCACAAGATGGCGGAGGCCAACAAGGCGTTCGCCCACTACCGCTGGTAGGTCAGCGAGGCCAGCGCAGATCCCGGATCTGCGCTGGTTCGTCATTTCAGGTCCCATCCCCAGGCGAGGAGACGCGTAGAGCGAGATGGCACGGCTGACATAAGGATCGGGTTACAGAGCCGGTCCTCTCGAGGGAGCGCGACAGCGCTCGCCCTCGCGGGACCTAGAAAAGCTGCTGCTGTACCCCGACACCCTCTCCAGGTTCAAGTGCCCGCCATAACGGAGGCGGGCCGGGCTGGAGAGGGTGTTTTGCATCCTGAGTCCGGAACCCTCACCCCACGCATCACACGACGGAGAAGGAAAAGTGGCACGCGAGTACAGCCTGGAACGGACGCGCAACATCGGGATCATGGCCCACATCGATGCGGGCAAGACCACGGTCACGGAGCGCATCCTTTATTACTCGGGTGTCAACTACAAGATCGGCGAGGTCCACGAGGGCGCAGCCACGATGGACTGGATGGTCCAGGAGCAGGAGCGCGGCATCACCATCACGTCCGCCGCGACGAACTGCTTCTGGGCGCCGGAGCAGGGCCCCGAGAAGGGCGTCTCTCACCGGATCAACATCATCGACACGCCCGGTCACGTCGACTTCACCATCGAGGTCGAGCGGAGCCTCCGCGTGCTCGACGGCGCGGTGGCGGTGTTCGACGGCGGCAACGGCGTCGAGCCGCAGAGCGAGACGGTGTGGCGGCAGGCGGACAAGTACGGCGTCCCGCGCATCGCGTTCATCAACAAGATGGACAAGGTCGGCGCCGACTTCGACATGTGCGTCGACTCCATCCGCGAGCGCCTCGGCGCGAACCCGGTGGCGATCCACTACCCGCTCGGCGCGGAGGACTCGTTCCGCGGCGTGATCGACCTCGTGACCCTCCGGGCCGCCGTGTTCGACGAGGAGACGAAGGGCCAGCGGTACGACTGGCAGGAGATCCCGGCCGACCTCCTGCCGCGGTGCAAGGAGCTCCGCGAGAAGCTCATCGAGGCGTGTGCCGACGCGAGCGACAAGGTGATGGAGAAGTTCATCGCCGGTGAGATCGACCAGATCACCGAGCAGGAGATCCACGCGGCCATCCGCGCGGGCACCCTCGGCTTCAAGATCGTCCCGGTCCTGTGCGGCTCGGCGTTCAAGAACAAGGGGGTCCAGCTCCTGCTCGACAGCGTGGTGAACTACCTGCCGTCGCCGGTCGAGATCCCGGCCGTCGAGGGGACGCTGCCCGACAAGAAGGACAAGATCGTCTCGCGCAAGGCGGGCGACGACGAGCCGTTCTCGGCGCTGGCGTTCAAGATCATGAATGACCAGTTCGGCAACCTCACCTTCTTCCGCGTCTACTCCGGGACGACGAAGAGCGGGGTCAGCGTGCTCAACTCGACGCGTGGCAAGCGGGAGCGCTTCGGGCGCATCCTCCGCATGCACGCGAACAAGCGCGAGGAGATCGACGTCTGCTACGCGGGCAACATCTACGCTGCCGTCGGGCTGCGCGACACCCGCACCGGGGACACGCTCTGCGATGAGAAGCACCCGATCGTGCTGGAGCGGATGGAGTTCCCCGACCCGGTGATCTCGATCGCCATCGAGCCGAAGACCAAGGTCGATCTCGACAAGCTCGGGCTCAGCCTGCAGAAGCTCGCCTACGAGGACCCCTCGTTCCGCACGTACACGAACGAGGACACGGGCCAGACGATCATCGCCGGGATGGGCGAGCTTCACCTCGAGATCATCGTCGACCGCCTGAAGCGCGAGTTCAAGGTCGACGCCAACGTCGGCAAGCCCGAGGTCGCCTACCGCGAGACCATCTCGAAGAAGGCGACCGACGTGGAGGGGCGCTTCGTCCGGCAGTCGGGCGGACACGGCCAGTTCGGTCACGTGAGGATCGACATCGAGCCGGCGGAGCGCGGCGCGGGCTTCGTGTTCGAGAACGACATCGTCGGCGGCATCATCCCGAAGGAGTTCATCCCCTCGATCGAGAAGGGCATCCGGGACGCGATGGGCCGCGGCGTGCTCGCGGGCTACCCCGTCGTCGACATCAAGGTGCGGCTCCACTTCGGCAGCTACCACGAGGTCGACTCCTCCGGGCCCGCGTTCGAGGTCGCCGCGTCGATGGCCTTCCAGGACGGCGCCAAGAAGGCGGGGCTCGTGCTCCTGGAGCCGATGATGGCCGTCGAGGTCGTGTCGCCCGAGAACTACCTCGGGGACGTCATCGGAGACCTCAACTCGCGGCGCGGCCGCATCCTCGATATGGGGCAGCGCGCGAACACCCGGGTGATCCGCGCGGAGGTCCCGCTCGCCACCATGTTCGGTTACGCGACCGACGTCCGTTCCAAGACGCAAGGCCGCGCGACCCATTCGATGCAGTTTTCTCATTACGCACCGGTTCCAGCAGCGATCCAGGAAGAGATCGTCGCCAAGCAGCGAGGTTAAAAAGACGCCATGGCCAAGGAGAAATTCACTCGTACGAAGCCGCACGTGAACGTGGGCACCATCGGTCACATCGACCACGGCAAGACCACGCTCACGGCGGCGCTCGTCAAGGTGCAGTCGAAGCGCAACCTGGCGAAGGCGATCTCGTACGCCGACATCGCGAAGGGCGGGACGGTCCGTGACGAGACCAAGACGGTGACCATCGCGGCGGCGCACGTCGAGTACGAGTCGGCCAACCGCCACTACGCACACGTCGACTGCCCCGGGCACGCCGACTACATCAAGAACATGATCACCGGCGCGGCGCAGATGGACGGGGCGATCCTCGTCGTGTCGTCGCTCGACAGCGTGATGCCGCAGACGCGCGAGCACGTGCTGCTCGCCCGGCAGGTCGGCCTGAACCACATCGTCGTGTTCCTCAACAAGTGCGACGCGGTGGACGACCCGGAGATGCTCGACCTGGTCGAGATGGAGGTCCGCGAGCTCCTGTCGAAGTACAAGTTCGACGGGGACAACGCGCCGGTGGTCCGTGGCGCGTCGCTGCCCGCGCTGCAGGGTGACCCGAAGTGGGAGGAGACGATCCAGCAGCTCCTCAGCGCGCTGGACAGCTACATCCCCGAGCCGGTGCGCGACATCGACAAGCCGTTCCTGATGGCGATCGAGGACGTGTTCTCGATCAAGGGCCGCGGCACGGTGGCCACGGGCCGCATCGAGCGCGGCGTGATCAAGGTCGGCGACGAGGTGCAGATCATCGGCTTCAAGGACACGAAGAAGTCGGTCGTGACCGGCGTCGAGATGTTCCGCAAGCTGCTCGATCAGGGGCAGGCGGGCGACAACGTCGGGTGTCTGCTCCGCGGCGTGGAGAAGGAAGAGATCGAGCGCGGCCAGGTGCTGGCGAAGCCCGGGTCGATCACGCCGCACACGAAGTTCACCGGTGAGGTGTACGTCCTCAAGAAGGAGGAGGGCGGGCGCCACACGCCGTTCTTCACCAACTACCGGCCGCAGTTCTACATCCGGACGACGGACGTGACCGGCACGGTGAACCTCCCCGAGGGGGTGAAGATGGTGATGCCGGGCGACAACATCACGATGACGATCGAGCTCATCGCCCCGGTCGCGCTGGAGGAGCAGATGCGCTTCGCCATCCGCGAGGGCGGCAAGACGGTGGGCGCCGGCGTCGTCACCAAGATCCTCGCGTAGGAAGAGCACCATGCCTGATACAACCAAGATCCGGATTCGCCTCAAGGCCTTCGACCACCAGCTGCTCGATAAGTCGACGAGCGACATCGTCGAGACGGCGAAGCGGACCGGGGCGCACGTCGCGGGTCCTATCCCGCTGCCCACCGAGATCCGCCGTTACACGGTCCTGCGGGGGCCCCACGTCGACAAGAAGTCGCGCGAGCAGTTCGAGATCCGGACGCACAAGCGGCTTCTCGACATCATCGAGCCGACACAGCAGACCCTCGACGCGCTGATGAAGCTCGACCTCTCGGCCGGCGTCGACGTTGAGATCAAGAGCTAGGAGTCCAGGTACCATGAAGGTTACCGTTTACAACCTCAAGCGGGAGCAGGTCGGCGAACTCGACCTCTCGGACGAGGTCTTCGGGACCGAGGTGAAGGAGCACCTCTTCTACGAGGTCGTGAAGGCGCAGCTCGCGTCTCGCCGCTCGGGCACCAAGGCCACCAAGGAGCGGAGCGCGGTCGCCGGCTCCACGAAGAAGCTCTATCGCCAGAAGGGCACCGGCCGCGCTCGCCAGGGCTCGATCCGCGCGCCGCACCACGCGGGCGGCGGCATGGCGCACGCCCTGGAGCCGAAGGACTGGTCGTACCGTCCGCCCCGCAAGGTGCGGATCGGCGCGCTGAAGAGCGCGCTCTCCCTCTTCGCGAAGGAGGGGCGGCTCATCGTGCTCGACAGCCTGGAGGTCTCCGAGATCAAGACCAAGGCGATCTCTGCCACGCTGACGACGCTGCAGGCGGATCGGAAGTCGCTGGTCGTCGACACGGCCGGCAACGAGAAGCTGGTGAAGAGCCTCCGCAACCTGGAGAACCACCAGTACCTGCCGCCGGAAGGGGTCAACGTCTACGACCTCCTCAGGCACGACCACCTCATCGTCTCGAGGGACGCCGCCAAGGCGCTCGAGGCGCGTTGCCTTCGCTAGTCAGGGGAGTCCGACATGCAGCCCGAGCAGATCATCCGCCGGCCAATCATCCTCACGGAGAAGTCGAGCCGGCTCCGCGACCAAGGCAACAAGGTCATCTTTGAGGTCCGCCGCGAGGCGAACAAGATCCAGATCAAGGACGCCATCCAGACGCTCTTCAAGGTGGGCGTCGTGGACGTCAACACGCTGATCATGCGCGGCAAGGACAAGCGCATGGGGCGCGGCTACGCGAAGCTGCGCAATTGGAAGAAGGCGATCGTCACCCTCAAGGAGGGTGACGAGATCCAGTTCTTCGACGAGAAGGCGGAATAGCGATGGGAATCAGATCCTTCAAGCCGACCTCGCCGGCGCGGCGTTACTACTCGGTCAGCGACTTCAAGGAGATCACGAAGGTCGAGCCCGAGCGGTCGCTGCTGGAGCAGCAGACGTCCACCGGCGGCCGGAACAACAACGGCCGGATCACGTCGCGGTTCCGCGGCGGTGGTCACAAGCAGCGCTACCGGATCATCGATTTCCGGCGCGACAAGATCGGCGTCCCGGCGAAGGTCGCCGCGATCGAGTACGACCCGAACCGGACGGCGCGCATCGCGCTCCTGCACTACGTGGACGGCGAGAAGCGCTACATCCTGGCGCCCGACGGCCTCGCGGTGGGGGCGACGCTGCTCGCGAGCCGGAACGCGGACATCAAGCCTGGCAACAGCCTGACGCTCCGCTTCATCCCGCCCGGCACCTCGATTCACAACGTCGAGGTCAAGAAGGGCAAGGGCGGTCAGCTCGTGCGCTCGGCCGGCGTGGCTGCGCAGCTCATGGCGAAGGACGGCGACTATGCGCAGGTCCGCCTCCCGAGCGGTGAGATCCGCAAGGTGCACCTCGATTGCCGCGCCACGATCGGGCAGGTGTCGAACTCCGAGCACGCGAACATCAGCCTCGGCAAGGCGGGGCGCTCGCGCTGGCTCGGGCGCCGGCCGCACAACCGCGGTGTCACGATGAACCCCGTCGATCATCCGATGGGCGGTGGTGAGGGCCGGACGAGCGGCGGGCGCCATCCGTGCTCGCCGTGGGGTCAGCTCTCGAAGGGCCTCAAGACGCGGAACAACAAGCGCACCGACGGGATGATCGTCCGGCGGCGCGGGACCAAGGGTTAGTCATGCCGAGGAGCATCAAGAAAGGGCCCTTCATTGACGGTCACCTGCTGGAGAAGATCCAGGCGGCCCAGGCGACCAATGCCAAGAAGGTGATCAAGACGTGGTCGCGCCGCTCGACGATCCTGCCGGAGTCGGTCGGCCTGACCTTCGCCGTGCACAACGGGAGGAAGTTCGTTCCCGTGTTCGTGACGGAGAACATGGTCGGCCACAAGCTGGGTGAGTTCGCCCCGACGCGCACGTTCCACGGCCACTCCGGGGACAAGAAGTCCAAGGTCTCCAAGGGCCCGGGCGGTCGCTGATCGCTCCGCGTCAACCGCGAGCGCATCGACATGAAGCGGGCAGGGTCGCAGCAGCGGCCCTGCCCGTTTTTTTTTGAGTGGCTACGATCTGAGCGCCGCCAGCACGGGCGTCTCCGTCGCCGCGCGGGGCTCACCCGCACAGGAGACGGGTCCAGATCGGCGTTTTCGGCGCGCAGGCGTACTCACGTACGCCGAGCACCGAAAACGCCGAGATGGGCCCGTATCCGCAGCGGGTGAGCCCCGCGCCTAGAAGGTGCCGCGTAGACCGGCGAAGCTGGGGCCGACGAGCAGCTGCGTCGAGGCGGTGGCGCTCTGCGAGCCGCCAGCGCCACCTCCGGTGAAGCTCAGGATGAGCAGGGTCGTGCCCGTGACGAGCCCGAGCGCGCCGACCACGACGCCGATGTTCGCGGCCGTCTTCTGGGTCTTGCCGGCGTCGATGTCGTCCTGGCGATCGGCGGGGCAGGGGCCCCCGCAGGTCTCGGTGAGATCGCTGTAGCTGCTGTTCGCCATCAGCCCGGCGACGGTGAACATCGCGAGCCCCGCAACCCCCACGCCGCCGGCGGCGTAGGCGTAAGGCCGCAGGTACGCACGCGGCGAGGGCGCTTCCGAGAAGGGCGGGCTCGGGCCCTCGTCGAGGAGCGCCGGAGCGCCGGAGCCGGCCTCGGTCGGGCCGCTCGGCTCGGCGTCGAGCGCGACGGTCTTCGCTTCGCCCGCCGAGAGATCGACGGTCTGCGGCGTCGAGGTGAGCTTGGTGCGCAGGACGATCTCGGTCTTGCCGGGCTTGACCGGGAACGGCTTGCCCCACCGCTCGCGCGGGACGTCCTTGCCGGCCACCGCGAGCGAGGTCGCCGCATCCGGGTGCGCGACCGTGACCGTGACGAGGGCGATCTTGCGCGCGAGCTCGTCGCGCTCCAGCTGCGCCGTCTGCTCCGTCTGGGCATAGCGCGGCTCGTCCTTCGCCCGGGACGCGGCCTCCGCCGCGACCTGATCGAACTCGAGGTACGCCTCGACGTGATCGCCCAGATCCGCGAGGCAGCGCGCGATGTAGAGGCGGGAGTTCGGGCTCGGCACGGTGGCGTACGAGGCCCGGAACTGCTCCAGCGCAAGCGCGTGGCGCTTGCTCTCGTAGAGGGCAGCGCCCTTCTTGAAGTGGTTCTGCGCCTTCTCCACCGCGTCAGGCGCGGGCGTCGCCGCGGCGCCGTCCGCGCCGGCTGCGGGCCCGGGGAGCGTGCACAAGCACAGGCAAGATGCCGCACCGAAGAGCAGCGCACGGAGCCAGGGTCGAGATCGCACGGTGTTCAGATACCCGATGGGTTGTACTTCTTCTTGGGGGTGGGTTTGCCGGTCGTTGCCGGCTTGGGCGCAGGCTTCGCCGGCGTGGACGTCGTCCGGGGGCGCGCGGTCGACGGTGGGCGCGACGCCTGCGGCGCGGCGATGGGCTGCGCCGTCGCTGCCGCGGGCGCCTTGGCCGTCTGCGAAGGCGCCGGCTCCGCCGCGGGAGGCGTCGGCGAGGGCGCTGGCGCCGCCTCGGGAGGCGTCGACGACGCCTCGGGAGCGGGCGGCGACGCCGGCTCCGCCGCCTGAGGCTCCGCCGGCGAAACGGGCGCAGCCGGGACGGCCTCCGCTGCAGCCGCGGTGGCGGTGGTGTCGGCCGCCGCGGCCGCGGGCAACGCATCGACGCGCGCCTTGCCGATCTCCGGACGCGAGCGCTCGTCGCCGCCGCGCACGACCAGCGCGACGGCCCCGAGCGCCACGCAGAACATCGCCGCGCCAGCCACGATCAGCTGGAGCCGCTTGCGCCGCTCCCCGGTCTCGAACGATCGGTCGACCGCCGTGACCTCGCCGACGTCGTTGGCGAGGCTCCGCGAGCCGCGCCTCGCGAGGCGTTCGCTGAGCGCCGCGGCCCGGGACGCGGGCGGATCCGCCGCGGCGAGCACCTTCGTGGCGGGCACGCCGGCCGCCGGGAGGATCCGCTTGGCGGACGGGCCGAGCGGCTTGCCCTCGCGGGCGGCGGGCCGCGGGCTCACCGGCTCGGCCGGCTCGCCGGGCGCGACGTCGGCCTGCAGGGCGGGCGCGATGATGAGCCGCGGCGGCACCCCGGCAGGCTGCGCCGGCACGGCGATCTCTTCGAACGAGATCGGCTCCAGGCTGACCGGCGGCTCCTCGTCCTTCTCCGCGGTCGGTGACGCGGCCCCTCTGCTGGACGCCGGGCCGGCGCCGGCTGGCGCCGCTGGCGCAGGGGGAGACCCCGCCGCGGCGGCGGGAGCGCCCTCGCGCGAGCCCGCGCCGACGTCCGCCAGCGCAGCGTGGCCCTCCAGAGAGGCCCCGGGCCGACGCTCCGAGTTCACGGCCGCGCCTGCGTCGACGGCCGCGATCGCGTCGCGTAGCTCCTGCGCGCGCTTCGACTGGATCTCGCCGATCGCCTGCCGCACGAAGGCCGCCACGTCCTCGTCGGTCGTGGGCTCGCCGAGCGTCGACGCGACCTGATCGATGGCCCGCTGCATCTCCGCGCACGTCGAGAAGCGGCTCTCGGGGTCCTTCTCGAGCGCCTTGAGGATGATCCTGTCGAGCTCGGGGTGGATCGCTCCGTTCAGCTCGCGCGGGGGGAGCGGGTTCTTGATGGTGATGTTCTCGATGGTCGCGAGCTCGGTCTCGGCGCGGAAGGGGTGCAGCCCCGTCGTGAGCACGTACAGCAGCGCGCCGAGCGAGAAGATGTCGCTCCGGCGATCGATGGGGAGCCCGCCGAGCTGCTCCGGCGAGAGGTACGGCGTCTTCCCCTTGACGATGCCGCCAGCGCGCGTGACGTGCAGGCGCCCCTTCGACTTCGCCACGCCGAAGTCGACGATCTTCACGAACCCGGCGGTCGAGATGAGCACGTTCGCCGGCGAGATGTCTCGGTGGACGAGGTCGAGCAGCACGCCGCTGTCGTCGCGGAGCTCGTGCGCGTTGTGAAGCCCCGCGCAGATCTGCGAGGCGATGCGGAGCACGATCCGCTGCGGGATGCCCCCGAGCCGCTTCGCGGCCTTCTGCAGCGTGCCGGCCGTCTCGCCGTCGACCCACTCCATCACGATGTAGAGGACGTCGTCCTCCTCGCCGAGGTCGAGGATCTCGACCACGTTGGGGTGCCGGATCCGCGCCGCGACCCGCGCCTCGTCGAGGAACATCGACTCGAAGTCGGGGTCGTCGGAGACGTCGGGCAGCATCGTCTTGATGGCGACGATCTTCCTGAAGCCGCGGGTGCCCTGGAGGCGCGCGGCCCAGACGGCCGCCATCCCGCCCTTGGCGACCGGCATGAGGATCTCGTAGCGGCCGAGGGTGCTCCCCGGGCCCAGCTGGTCCACGGCCGACGCCGCGCGACCCCAGAGCTTGTTCGGGCCCTGCATCCCGGTCGGCGTGGCGACCGTCCTGCTGGAGGTCGATGCCGGACCGTTGCCGCGCGCGCCCTCCTGCGTCGCAGCCACCGCATGCGCCCCCCCCGGAGGCGCGGCCGCCGCCGGCGGGGGCGGCGGGGTCTTCGCTGCGACAGGGATGGCAGGCGCGGTGGCCGATGCGGGCGCGACGGGGGGCAGCGGCTGAGAGGGCTCGGCCGACGCGGGCGCAGCCGGCGGGAGGGGCGCTGACGGTGTCGCCGGCGCGCGGCTCGTGGCCGTCGCCAGCGGCGGCGCGGGCGTGGCGGCCGCGCGTGGCGCCGGCGTCACGGCGGGCACCACGGGCGTGCGGCGCGTCGCAGCGGCCGGCGGCGGCACAGGTACCCGAGGCGTCGGAGGGCTCGGCGTGAGCGCTGGCACGACGGCGGCAGGCGCTGCAGCGGCGATCTTGCCGTGCGTCTCGGGCTGCGCCGGCGACGCCGCGCGAGCCGGCGGCGGCGGGCGAGGTGGCCTCGGGGCCGGCCCTCCCGGGGCCGGCTTCGGCGCCGTCCCTTCGGCCGGTGTCGGCGTCGCCCGCGCCGCCACGAGGGGGTCGCCCAGATCGCCCGGGCGCGGCGCGGCGGGCCGCGCGGGCGGCTGCTCCTTCGCCGTGGCCGCCCCCGTCGCTGCGGCGCGCTCGGTGCTCGCCCCGGCGGCGGCGCGCTCCTCGGTCCCCTGGCCCGACAGCTCGATCCGCGGAAGGGTCTGCGCGGGACGCCGCGGCCCGGGCAGGTCGCGGGCGGGGACCTCGTCCACCGAGCCCCACCCGGCGTCGACGCTGGCGTGCGCCGCGTCGGTGCCCGCAGGTCCCGCGCCGTTCGACGCGCCTGCGCCGGCCGCTGGCTTGGCCCCAAGGCCGTTCTTTGGCGCGGCGGCGTCCTTCGTCGCCGTCGCGCCGCTCGTCGGGCGAACCTGGCTCGCGGCGATCGCGCCGCCCGCGGCCACCGGCGGCGCGCCAGGCGTCGCAGGGTTCGCGCGCGCGCGCGGCGACGGCGCGGTGATCGCCTGGCGCGGGCTGTCGCCGCGGGGGGAGAGCGCGCCGTCGGCCGCGGGGATCGCCACGCCCACCAGCGTCATCCCCCGCGCGCGCGGCGGCGGCCGCGGATCGTCCGCGCCAGCGGGGCTCGCCATGGCCGCCGCGATCATCGTCCTGCGCGGCTCGATCGTCTTGCCGGCCAGCCTGCTTACCGCCGCGGCCACGTCCTCATCCCCGGCGATCCGCCCTGCTCCCGCGGCCTCCAGCGCCGCGAGCATCGCCGAGGCGCTCTCGAAGCGGCGCGCCGGATCGCGCTCGAGCGCCGCCTGGACGACATCGACGACCTCGGCCGGGACGGCGCTCCCGGCGAGCCCCGCGAGCTGCGGGATCGGCGCCGACTGCACCTTCTGGATGACCGCAGCCTCCAGCTTCGACGAGAACAGCCGCTGCCGCGCGAGCAGCTCCCAGAGGACCACGCCGACCGAGAAGAGATCCGCGCGCGGATCGAGCGGGGCTTCCGCGTGCGCTGCCATCGCCTTGACCCGCTCGGGCGCGGCATAGGCCAGCCGATCGGGGTTCCTCGTCCCCATGGGCGCGAGCCCGGCGATGGCCCGCGCGACGCCGAGCCCGCCGACCCGGGTGACGCCGTCGATGCCGACGGAGACGTGGATCGGGTTCAGCTCGCCGTGAACGAGCGGCGCCGGCTGCGCCGTGTGCGCGGACGCGAGCGCGCGCAGCACGTCGATCGCGATCCGGAGGGACACCGGCGGCGGCAGCCCCTCGGCGCCGGCCGCCGACACCAGCGCGCCCAGCGGCTCGCCCTCCACGTACTCCGAGACGATGAAGACCTCGCCGTCCGCGATGCGGGCGTCGAGCACCGAGAGCACGTTGGGGAAGCGGACCTGCTGCGCCATCCCGGCTTCGCGGAGGATGCTGTCGGCGGTCTCGGCCTTCTTCGTGAGGTGCCGGTAGATGCGCAGGATCGTGACGGGCGGCGCGCTCTTCGCCTCGCCCTCGTCGGAGGACGCCCGCGCCAGCCACGTGGAGCCGATGCCGCCGCCGGAGAGCTCTCTCAGCAGCTCATAGTTGCCGAGTCGCGAAGCAGAGCCCGCACCGGGCGGCCTGTCGAGCGCCATGGGATTCGCATGCTATCAGGACGTCAGAAGCTGGATCCAGCGTTCACGGCCGACGACTCGGCGAGTTTGGGCTTATCCGGAGCGCCCTGTCAGGTGGGCCTCGCATGGGATTCAAGCGGGCGCTGGACGGTCGGGCCAGCGCCGCGCGTGCGGCGAAATGCCACGTGCTCGCGAGATCTCGCCGGCGTGTGGGCGCTGCGCGCGCGGCCGGGCACACGCCCGCGCAGGGCCGCGCGGCGAGGGCGCTCCTCGAAGGCGCGCCACCGCTGCGCGATCATGTCTGGAGCGAGGGGCGCGGGCCCCTCTGTTCACACACAGGTGCCCGGGTGTGGGGAGCTCGGTGTGGGCCGTCCAGGTCAGCGAGCTCAGGGGCGCGACACGCTGGACACGCGGAGCGCACTGGGGTGAACGGTCAGCGTCACGAACCTGGTTCGGCGCTCGTGGCTCGAGAAGGCGCTCGCGGCGACGGGGATCCCGTGCCGGAGCGCCACGGCGACGTGGGGGCCCGGATCGACCCGGATTGCCCGCGACGGCTGCGTCACCTCGCCGTCGAGCAGCAGGGTCACGCCGTCGGTCGCGCCGGCGAGGTTCAGCACGATCCTCGGCATCCGTCCCTCGAGGTCCTCGAGGCGCGCGTCGATCTCGGCGAGCACCCCCGGCGACGCCTTCCGCGCGTTCGCGTCTGCGATCGCGCGCGCGTTGTGGTACGTCCGCTCGGCCGTGCGCAGCCGGCCGAGCCGCTCGTGACAGAGGCCGATGTGGTACGTCACGTTCGCCGTCGGCCGCCGGCGGGCGATCGCCTCGAACCTGTCCAGCGCGTCGGCCCAGCGCCCCGCGATCTCGAGCGTCAGCCCCTGCGCGAACTGGAGCCTCAGCGCGCGCGTCGCGCTGTCGTCCTGCGCATGCAGCCAGGAGGGCGAGAGCAGCGCCCAGCAAACGAGCCCGAGCGCAGCGGCGCGCCGCCAGCGGCGTCGGCGAGGAGCGGTGATCGGTGCGGCGCTGGTCATCAGAACCCGGGGCTCGTGATGCGGGGTCGAGATGGCCCGCGCGGCGCTTGCCAGCGCGGGGGCTTGTTCTCGTAGGCCGACGAGACGTCGTCGCTGCCCGGGTCCCTCGCGGCGCGCTCGGGCGAGCCCGGCGCGCCGCCGCGGCTCGCCGTGTTCCGTGGCGGCGCGTCGCCGCTCGTCGCCTCGGGCGCGCTGGCGCCGCGCCGCCAGGCGGCGCCGCTGCCGGCGAAGGCCGTGGCCAGCACGGGGCGGAGGCTCTCGCGCGCCGCGCTCTCGGGCCCCGCGTCCGCCTGCTCCCGCAGCGCGGCCGAGCTGAGCGCCGCCGCGAGCGCCGCGGCGCCCGCGAGCCGGATCGCCAGGATCGTCCTCGCGCGGCGCGCCGCGCCCTGCGGGGCGGCGGCGCCCTGCGGGGCGGCGGCGCCCTGCGGGGCGGCGGCGCCCTGCGTGCGCCCGATCGTCGTCGCCTCCCGCCATCGAGGCGCCCGCGGCACCCGGGTCCAGAGCCGATCGAGGGCGCGAACGGCGAGCCTCGGGGGCGCGGCGAGCGCGCCGCGGGCTCGCGTCACCTCCCCGGGCCGCGAGCCTGCGGCCGGCGGCGAGAGGACCACGATCGGCGCGGGCGCGCTCGCGCCGAGATCGTCGAGCGCGGCCTGGAGATCCGCGCGCAGCGAGGCCGCGTCCGGGTAGCGCCGCGCCGGGTCCTTCTCGAGACACCGGCCGGCGATCTTCCGGAGGCGCGGCGGGATCGAGCTCGGCAGGGGCGCGGGCTCGGTCTCGAGGATGCGCCGGAGGACCGCGTGGTGGTTGCCTCCCGTGAACGGCTGCGCGCCGCTGAGCGCCTCGTAGAGCATGACGCCGACCGCCCAGAGATCGGCGCGCGCGTCGATGGTGCGCTTGCCGAGCACCTGCTCCGGGCTCATGTACGAGGGCGTCCCGAGCAGCTGCCCGTCGATGGTGATGGCGTCGCCCGCGCCCGTGAGCTGGCTGATGCCGAAGTCGACGATCTTCGGCACGATCCCCTCGCCGGGGACCGTCGCCATCATGATGTTCTCCGGCTTGATGTCGCGGTGTACGACGCCCTCGGCGTGAGCGGCCGAGAGCCCGCAGCACACCTCGATGAGGACGGGCACCACCTCCTCGGGCGGCAGCGGCCGGTTCGGCTGGAGGCGGTCAGCGAACGGCGAGCCCCGCAGGAGCTCCAGGGCCAGGAACAGGTAACCCTCGTCCTGGAGCTCGCCGGCGTCGACGACGCCGACGATGTTCCGGTGCTGGAACTTGCCGATGATCTTCGCCTCCCGGATGAAGCGCCCGACGACCTGCTCGTCCCGGAGCGCCGGGGACAGCTTGAGCGCCACGTCCCGGCCGATGAGCTCATGGCGCGCCCACCACACGCTCGACATCCCACCCGCGCCGATCTGCCGGATCAGCCGGAAGCGACCTCCTGCAACGTCCCCGGCATGAAGCATGTGCCCCCTTCGCCCATCGCGCGTGAGAAGCCTTCACGCCGATCGAGCAACGACAGCGGAAAGCACGAGCAAGGCCACCGGGCCGGCCGCCCGCCGTCGGCGTCGAACCGACCCCGGAGGCGGCGACGCTCGTCAGGGGCGATAGCGCTCCAGGATGTCGTTCGAGAGCTTCACGCCGAGCTCCTGGTAGCCGCGGAAGGTCAGGTGGACGCCGTCGCGCGACGCGCGCGGCGGGCGCTCGCGGTACCAGGTCTCGATCGAGCCCCTTCCGCCCATCGCCTGGTACGTGTCCCAGAACGCGCAGCCGCCCTCCCGCGCGGCGTCGCGCAGGACGTCTCGGACGACGGGCGTGCGCTCCGGCGCGTCCCTCCGGTCCGTCGGCGCGAGCACCAGGCAGTCGACGTCGGGCTCCACCCTGCGGGCGCGGGCGAGCAGCTCGGCGAGCTGCTTCGCGTAGAGGGAGGGATCCGTGGTGACGTCGCCCGCTTCGTTCGTGCCGTACTCGATCACGACGAGCTCCGGCGAGCGCCGCGCGAGCTCGGCGGCCCAGCCGAGCTCGCTCCACCGGAGCGGCGTCGCCAGGCGGGCGCCGTTGATGCCGAGCGTGTCGAGCACCACCCCGGCCCCGGCCTCCGGATCGCGCTCGACGACCAGCCCGCAGAGCTCGGCCCCGCCCGACGGCGCGACGCCGAGCTTCACCGCGCCCACGCTCGCCAGCCGCGTGTGCTGCAGCGCGCCGGGCGCCTCGCCCGCGGCCGCGCGGAGCACCTCGCTGGGGCCGCCCTCGATCGTCACCGCGACCTCGTCGGTGGGCGCGCTCGGGCGGAAGCACACGTCCCAGATCAGCCGCGCGGAAGGCGCCGCCGAGGTGAGCGAGATCTCCGCGCGCACCGGGGCCGTCTGCGCGCCGAAGAGGATGCCCCCGAGCCCGAAGACGCCGTCGTCGGCCGGCGTGGAGCCGCCCGGAGATTTCGGGCGGGTCCGCCACTTGCCGTCGGCCGTGAGCCGCGCGCCGTTGTGGCGGTAGGCGGCATAGCCGAGGTGCACGAAGCCGAGCCCGCCGTCGCCGAAGCGCCGCTGCAGCGCGGCGCGGACCGCGCCGCTCCAGAAGTCCGCCGCGGCGTGCGAGTCGCCGAGCCAGGCGATGCGCACGTGATCCTGGCGGCGACCCTGCTCGAGCGCGCGGAGCGCCGCGAAGAAGTGGGCGTAAGCCCCGTCCTCGGGGCGCAGCAGATCCAGCTCTGGCGGGCGCGCCGACGCGGCCTCCGCGGGGCTCGGCGCGGCTGTTTCCGGGGCGGGGGCCTCTGCGAGGCGCGGCGGGGGCGAAGGCGCGGGCGGCGCGGATCCCACCTCGGGCGCGGGCGGCGCGACGTGCTCGCGCGTCGCGCTGCAGCCGAGCGCTGCGGCCTCGAGCAGCGCCGCGAGCAGCGCCGCGAGGGCGCGCCGCGACGCGGCGGAGAGGGGCCGCGCCGGCGCTCGCCGCCGCGGGGCGCAGCAGGACGCCGCGCGGCGCTCCGGGATCCGCGCGCGGGCTGCGGGGCGGGCTGCGCCCCTCACGACAGCGGATCCTCGATGTCGGGCTCGGCGTCCGCGCTGACCTCGATCTCCTGGCGCTCGCGCCGCTCGCGGACGCGCTCCTGGACGGCGCCGACGAGCACGTCGACGTACGACTCGAAGGGCGGGCACGCGATCCCCGCGGCCGTGAGCACGAGATCCGCGTTCCGGGCGTCATAGCGCACCGGGGTCATCAGCTGCTCGACGAACGCGCGCGGGCTGCGGACGAAGCGCTCGATCCCGGGCGTACGGAGCAGCGCCTTGGCGAGGTTCGACGGGATGTGACCGCGCGCGGCGCGGCGGCCGCTCGCCCGCGCGATGAGATCGAAGACCCGCCGCGCCGACAGCGGGTGCGGATCGGTGACGTGGAGCGTGCGACCCGGCGCGAGGCGGTTCAGGCCGATCGCGTGCGTCGCGCGGACGACGTGGTCGATCGGGACGATGTTGAGCGGCACGTCGCCGCGGCCGGGCATCGGGATCGCCATGTCGGCCGGCGCTGCCATGATGAGCAGCACCAGGAGGTACAGGCCGTCGAGCCGGTCGATCTCCCCGGTCGTCGCGTCGCCCACCACCGTGGTCGGCCGGACGACCGCCGCCGGCACGTGGCGCATCGCCCGCCGCACGAGCACCTCCGCGCGCATCCGCGTCTCCTCCACGGGGTTGCGGAACGCCTGGCCGGCCTCGAGATCGTCCTCGTACACCATCCCCGTCCGGTCCCCCGCGACGAACGCGGTCGATTGATGGACGAGGCACTGGAGCGAGGTGCAAGCGCGGGCGAGCTCGATCACCTCGGCCGTCCCGACGACGTTCACGGCGTGCGCGGTGCTAGGGGCGGCCCCGGCGTGGCCCACGTGCGCGAGGTGATGGATCCGGTCGACCTCGCGGGCCAGCTGCCGGAACTCGGCGCCCGACAGCCCGAGATCCATCGCCGCGACGTCCCCCTCGAGCAGCACGAGGCGCTCGCGGTCCGCCGCCGGGAGCGCGTCCCGCTCCGCGCTGGCCTGCGCCGACGACTTCGCGATCACGACGGCGTACACGAGCGTGCGCGGCTCCGACGCGAGGATGTGCTGCAGCATCTTCCGCGCGATGAACTTGGGGAAGCCGGTGATGAGCACCACGCTGTCGTAGCCGGGGCGAGGCATCGGCTGGAGCTTACCGCAGCGGTGCGCCTGCTCCGCAGCTTTCCGCTGAGGCCGCCTCGGACCAGCGCAGGGGTGATGGGGGCAGCTGCCACGCTGCGCGCCGCTGTCCGGCCGGGGCGTGCACCCGCGGCTGCAGCCGAGCGCTTTCACCATCGGCGACCGCGGCCCGACGGTTCCTCGCTCGGTCGATGCGATGTGCCCGGGAGTCGCCTCCTCGCGCCTCCTCGCGCACGAGTCGCTCGGCGACGAGGACCTCACGTGCGTCGCCCGGCGCGCGCGCGGCGATTCTGCAGGTTCGTGGTCGATCGCGGCGGGAAGGCGCTACCGTTCGGGTCGTGATCGTGCGATCGACCTCTGCCGTGCGCCGCGGCGCTGCGGTGCTCCTGGCCATCGTCCTCGGCCTGAGCGCGGGCGCTCTGGGCTGCAAATCGCCTGGCGCGCCGTCCGACGCCGGCGCCGCGGCCCTGAGCCCCGTGCCCGCGCCGGCGGGGCTCGTCGCCGAGGCGTTCCTCCCGACGCCAGACGCCACGTGGGCCAAGGCGCGCGCCCTCGTCGGCGGCTCGGCGGCGCTCCTCCCGAGCAGCGCCGGCGCCCTCGCGGCGTCGCTGCTCGGCCTGCCCATCACCGTCGCGTCCGAGATCGACGGCGGGGTGCCGGTGCTCGGCGCGGCCGTGGAGGCCGCGGATGGGGCGCGCCCGCGGGCCGCGCTCGGCATCCACGTGAAGGACGGGGGACGCTTCGTCGACCAGCTCACGCGAGGCGAGGGGGCGCGCTTCCGCGCGAAGCCCGACGCGGCGACCGCGATCGCGCTGCTCGAGCCGCTCCAGGGCGCGAGCCCGGTGGCCCTCGGCGTCCTCGGCAACTACCTGCTCGTCGCGGAGACGCCGGGCGACCTGATCTCCCTGGGCCCCTACGTCGCGCGGACGATGCCTCAAGCGCAGGTGCCGAAGGAGGATCTCGCGGTCGAGATCCCGAGGGCCGCGCTCGAGGGCCCGGTGCTCAAGGCGGCTCGGAGCGCCTGGGACAAGGCGCGCGGGCCCGACGGCGCGCCGCGCGCCACCGCGGTGCCGCTCGGTCCGATGATCGAGAGCGCGCTCGCGATGCTCGGCGATCTCGAGCGAGCGCGCCTCACGCTGGTGCTGGACGAGAACGCGCACCTGCGCGTCTCCGGAACGCCGAAGGCAGGGGGTGGCCCGGCGTCGAAGGCGTCGGCCGATCTCGCCGTCGGCGACGTGAAGCCGCTGCTCGATTTGCCAGCCGACTCGCTCGTCGGGATCCTCGTCCGCGATCGGGCCGCGACGCGCGCCGAGAACGTGCCGAGGCTCGTCGACGCCCTCGCTGGGCTCGTCGAGGGCGACCTCCCGGCCGCGGAGCGGGAGCGGCTCGGCGCCGCGATCCGCGCGGCGTCGGACGCGCGCGGCGACTGGTTCGCCGGCGGGCTCCGCTTCGACGGCGCGGGTCCCACGGCGTTCGTGCGCGCCGCCGTGGGCGACCGGGCCAAGCTCGAGGCCTCCATCCAGGATCTCCTCGGGACCGCGGAGCTCCCGCCGTTCAAGGCCGCGCTGCAGCGCGAGGGGCTCCGGGTCTCCGCGGGCAAGGCGGCGCTTCCGCTGCTCGACGGCGACGTGCGGCGGGTGCGGTTCGAGCGGACCGCGGGGGCGAGCGCGCCCGCTGGCGTGGGAGGGGCGCCGGCGCGCAAGGGGCCGCAGGGCGGAAAGGGCGGGCCCGCCGCGCAGGGAGCGTCGCTTCCGCCGTCGTCGATCGAGCTGCTCTACCTGGTCCGCGACGACGGCCTCTTCGCGTCCGTCGGCAACGATCCGGGCGCGGGGCTCCGCAGCGTGGTCGGCGCGCTCCAGGGAGAGCGCCTCGGCGAGGTCCCGTCCATGAAGACCGCGCTGGCGCCGCTCGGCTCGGACATCGCGTTCGCGCTGGTGGTCGAGCCGCTGCGGCTCGTCGCGAGCCGCCTTGGCCAGCCGGGCGCGGGCGACACCGCGCCCGTGGTGATCGCGGCCGGCGCCGCGCCCGAGAGAGCCGGCTCACCCGCCGCGTTCTGGGCGCGCGCCGACGTCGCCGCCGCGGCGATCCGGGAGCTCGTCCGGCTCGGAGGCGCCTTTTGACGAGCGTGGCACGCGCGCGAGCGCTCGTCCTTGGCGGGATCCATGCGTTCCTGCTCGCGCTCCCCGCGGGGTGCGCGACCAAGGGGGGCGCCGACTGGGTCCACGACGGCTCGAGCGAGCCGCAGATCGCGCGCGGAGGCGGCGGCTGGCTCCACGAGCCCTCCCCGGACGACGGCGATCGCGACCGGCGCGCCAGCGCCGCTGTCGACGGCGCGCCGGGCGAGGCGCCCGGCGCGGCGCAGGCCGATCTGGGCGGCGCCGCGGGCGCGGCCTCCGCGCAGGGCGACCCCGCGATCCTCGTGCGAGAGCACGGCCGGCCCGCGCGCGCGACGCCGGCGTCACAGGCGGCGCCGGGGCTCGCGCCCGGGATGTTCCGGAACACCTACTACGACTTCCCGAGCGAGGGCGGAGGGCCGAAGGATGCGGTCCTCTACGACGCTGCCTGCGCGCCGCTCGCGAGCGTCCCGCGCGCGTTCCACGACCAGCTCTGCGTCCAGGGCAGCGGCCGGCTCGCTTCGGGTGACACGGTAAGCTTCGCGCGACGCGGCTGCGGGTGCGCCGATGTCTGCCCGCGCACCGGCCAGCAGGTCTGCTTCGAGCGGCTCGATCCGCGGCGGTTCCCGTATGGCCGCGGCGCGACCGGGCGCCCGATCACCCCGCTGCGCACGGTCGCGGTCGACTCGAGCGTCATTCCGCTCGGCACGTCCCTCTTCGTGCCCGAGCTCGTCGGGCTGCCGCTGCCGGGCGGGGGCCGACACGACGGGTGCTTCGTCGCCGAGGATCGCGGCATCAAGGTCGTCGGACGGCAGATCGACGTCTTCACCGGCGATCCTGCGGTCACCGCGCGCCTCAACGCGCTCTTTCCGTCGAACCGCGGCGTGCGCCCCGTGCTCGACGACGCGCGCTGTCGCGCGATCTTCGCCGCGCGGGGGGCCTCCTGAGCGCGGTCTCCCACGGCGTCGCCGGGGGCGCCCGCGGAGGGAGCGCGAGGGACCGTAAGGCCGGCCGCCCTCCCGCGTGAAATCCGGAACCTGGCGCGGGCGGGGAGGTGATACGATTTCCCGCCTTCCGGTGGCCGAATGACCTCACGTGGCGTCCTCCCCGAGTCCGTCATCCCTCCGCCCTCGGAAGTCACGGACACGCCGGACGAGAAGCAGCGGGCGCGCGCCCGCCTCGGGATGACCGTCAAGAACAAGTGGCGGATCGACTCGCTCCTCGGCGTGGGCGGCATGGCCTCCGTGTACGCCGCCACCCACCACCGGAACGGCTCGCGCGCCGCGCTGAAGATCCTGCACGCCGAGTTCGCGCGCGACGTCGGCATCCGCGAGCGGTTCCTGCGCGAGGGCTACGTCGCCAACAAGATCGATCACCCCGGCCGGGTCGCGATCCTCGACGACGACATCACCGAGCAGGACGAGCCGTTCCTCGTGATGGAGCTGCTCGACGGGGAGACCGTCCAGCAGCTCTGGAAGCGCAAGAGCCGGAAGCTCCCCGTCGCCGAGGCGCTCTGGATCGCGGGGGAGGTGCTCCTCACGCTCGAGAGCTTCCACGCGGAGGGCATCGTCCACCGCGACCTGAAGCCCGCGAACATCTTCATCACGAAGGACAACGTGGTGAAGCTGCTCGACTTCGGCGTGGCGAGGATGCGCGGCGCGCCCGGCGACAAGACCAAGGCGGGCACGGCGCTCGGGACCCCCTCGTTCATGGCGCCCGAGCAGGCGATGGGGCTGACCGAGGGGGTCGACGGGCGGGCGGATCTCTTCTCGATCGGCGCGACCCTGTACGCCGTGCTCAGCGGGCAGCGCCTCCACCAGGGGCGCTCGGACAACGAGGCGTTCATCCTCGCGGCGACGACGCCGGCGCCGTCGCTCGCGCGGATCGCGCCCGAGCTGCCCGCCTCGGTCATCGGCCTCGTCGACAAGGCGCTCGCCTGGGACAAGCGCAACCGCTTCGAGTCGGCCGCGCACATGCGGCAGGAGGTGCTGCGCGTCCTCGAGGAGGTCGGCGCGTCCGTGCCCCGCCGCTCCTCGCCGCAGAGCACGAGGCGCCCCCCGCCGGACGACTCGCCCACGGCCGTCGGGATGCGGGCGGCGGAGGAGCCCGCGCCTCACGACGAGCCGGGCGAGGCGGAGCCGGACGACCCCGCTGTCACGCGGCTCACCGAGGTGTTCCGCCGCATGGAGCGGCTGCTCCCGGCGGTGCGTCACTACGGCTGGACCCATCCGGACGCGGACAACAAGCTCCGCGCGACCTTCCAGGCGATCGTGGAGGCGCTGCGCGCGGACGGGAGCCTCGTCCACTGGACGCTGACGCCGTACGCCTTCGAGCATCGCCGGCGGACGGTGTGGGAGCCGTCGCACCCGCTCGACCTCGTCCCGTACAACCTCTTCGCGGCCGGCGTGCGGCGCGTCCAGCTGCTCCCTGGCATCACGGAGGACGAGCTGCGCGCGCTCTGCGAGGTGCTGCTGCTCGATCCGCTGCGCGACCTCGCCCCCGAGGACGACGTCGCGGCCGCCCTGTGGGAGCGCCGCCTCGAGCACGTGCGCTACGACGTGGTGAGCGTCTTCGTCGAGGGGGACGCGGCCGATCGCGAGCAGTTCTGGCACGAGGCCGACGACCTCGAGGGCATGGCCCGGCGCGCCGCCGAGGAGAAGGCGAACCGCGCCGAGGCGGCGGCGATGGTCATCGACACCGACACCGCCGCGCTGCGGGCCGCGCGCCGCGCCGCGAGCGCGCTCGCGCTCGACCCGGTCGCGCAGCGCGCGCTCGGCACGCAGCTGGTCATGAGCCCGGACCGCTGGAGCGAGCGCTTCGTCGAGGTCGTGGCCGACGCCTTCCTGAACGCCAGGCGGTACAAGGACGTCGAGCTCGTGACCGAGCCGATGGCCGCCTCGGCGCGCGATCTCATCCTCGCGCGCCGCTTCGAGGTGCTCTTCGGGATGCACGACGCCATCGAGAAGGCCCTCGACGCGCTCGCGCCCAGGCAGCAGGGGGGCGCGCTCGCGACGGAGCTCGCCCGGGGGATGTTCCCGCCCGACACGATGCGGCTGCTCCTCCGCGAGGCGACGCGCGTCGTCATGACGGCCGCCCCCGGCGGCGCGGCGCAGCCCGCCCCCGTGGACCTCGATCTGGTCGCGCAGCGGCTCGCGCCCATCCTGCACAAGCTCGGCAGCGAAACCCTGCCCGTCGCGATGGAGGTCGTGGGGCACACCGGCCACGAGGCGCTGCGCCGCGCGCTGCTCGGCCACGTCGAGCGGACGCTGCCCGGGCACGAGGAGGGGGTCGTGGACGCGCTCATGACGCTGGATCTCGACGTGGCCCGCCCGATCCTCAAGATGTTCGCCGCGTCGCGGACGCCGGGCGCCCTGGGCGCGCTGAAGCGGCTCTCCGGGTGCGCGAACGCGGCGCTCCGCTGCGAGGCGATCGCGCACCTCGCGACGAGCCCCGAGCAGATCCGGGACGAGCTGCTCTCGCTCGCCGAGTCGGCGCCGCCCGACGTGCGCGTCGCGGCGCTCCGCACGCTGGCGCACCACCAGGTCCGCGCGGCCGGCCCGCTGCTCGTCCGCCGCGTGCAGGACAGCTCGTTCCACCAGCTCACGCTCGACGAGCGGCGCGAGTTCCTCGGCGCGCTCTACACGCTCAACCCGGCGCGCGGCGAGTCGGTCGCCGTCGAGCTGCTCCAGCGGCACGGCCTCCTCGCGGACGACGCGGCGGAGCAGACCCGCTGCCTCTCGGCGGAGCTGCTCGGCCGCGAGGCGCGCTCGCAGGAGGCGCTCGACGCCGCGCTCGCCGCCACGAAGCGGCGGCCCTGGAACAGCCAGGCGCTGCGCGACGCCGCGGGCGCCGCCGCCGAGGCCATCGCCGCGCGCCTCGGCAAGCGGATCTCGACCGCCGGGGAGGTCCCGTGATGGCGCCCCAGGTCGACGTCATCAGCCAGAACGTCTCGGAGAACATCCGCCGCGAGCAGGCGCGCGATCTCGCCGCCAGCGTGGTGCAGGCCCTCTTCCGGCTGGTGAAGCTCTCGACGCTGCACGCGATCGACAACCAGGCCATGGTGCGGCAGGTCGAGGAGACGGTCTCGCTGGTCCAGGACTTCGGCCAGCGCTCCGGTCACAACGTCTCGATCCTGTTCACCCGCGGCTCGGTGTTCGTCTCCGGGCAGCTCCTCAAGGCGAACCGCGCCGTCTACGAGGGCGCGCTCGAGCTCGGCGACGTCCTGAGCCGCTGCGGCTACTCCGAGATCGGCGTCGCCAAGGACGTCCGCGCGAGCGATCTCTACGCCCTCGCCTCCGCGCTCGCCGAGGCCCTCCGCAGCAGCAAGCCGGCGCTCGCCGACCGCCCGGCGCCGCGCGTCCGCCTGCGCGCCGTGGACGAGGCCGTGCTCCGCCGCGAGGTGGCGATCGATCGCGAGGGCGACGAGACCTCCGCGATCGTGCGCACCTACGCGACGGCGATCGTGATCATCCGCCGGTTCTACGACGACCTGCGGCACGGCCGGTACACGCTGCGGCAGGGCGTCAAGCGCATCACGCAGCGCCTCGTCGACCTCTCCGCGAACGAGACGCCGGCCTTCCTGGGCGTCACCGCGCTGCGCAACCAGAACCACGACGACGCCGGGCGCGCCGTGAACACCGCGATCCTGAGCCTCGCGATGGCGCGGCAGATCACGAGCGACGTCGTCCTTCTCCAGCGGCTCTCGATGGCGGCGCTGCTCTTCGACATCGCCCGGCCGCGCCTCACGGGCGCCGCGACGAGCGGCTCGGGCGGGCTCGTCCCGCAGCTGAGCGAGCAGCAGGAGGCGGACGTCCCGGCGGGCACGGCGGTCGTGCTGACCGCGCTCGGCCTCGTCAACGAGCCGAGCGTGATGCGCACCGTCGTGGCCTACGAGGCGCACTGGGTGCGCCGCCAGCCGGCGCTCGGCCCGGTCTACCGCGGCCTCCGCCAGCCGACGCTCCAGGCGCGGATCCTCGCGACCGCCCGCGCCTTCAACGACCTCCTGACGCCGGCCCCGGGCGAGGCGCCGCTCTCCGCCGACGAGGCCATCGCCAAGCTCGAGCAGGAGGCGGCCGATCCGGCGGACCGCGCGGTGCTGCGGCTGCTCGTGGGCGCGCTCGGCATCTTTCCGACCGGCACGCTCGTGGAGCTCTCGACCGGGGAGGTCGCGCTCGTCGTGCAGACGCCGACGCACCCGGCCCGGTACTCGCAGCCGCGCGTCCGGCTGGTCCTCGACGCCGCCGGCGGTCCCATCCCGCGCGCGCTCGAGGTCGATCTCGCCGAGCGGCCTCGCCAGGGCGAGCCGCCTCGGCACATCCGCCGGATCGTCGCGACGAGCGACGACCCCGCCGCCGCGTCGATGCGCGCCCACGCGGCGATCCAGGAGGCGCCGCAGGTGTCGCTCCGCTCGCCGGTGCTCGCGGCGGAGTCGCCGCCGATCCGCAACGCGCCGGCGTCGCCGCTCGGAAACCTCCGCATGCCGCCGCAGCAGCAGATCACGCGGCCCTCGTCGCCCACGCTGCCCATGACCAACGCGCCGGCGAGCCGGAGGACGCAGCCGCGGGCCAGCGACGCCGCCCGCGGGCCCGCCTCGCCGCCCGAGGCCACGTTCGGGGGGCTGCCGGACGACGGCGCGGACGCCAGGATGCTCGCGGATCTGCCGCCTGCGCCGTCCGGCAGGCTGTCTCCGCCCTTGCGGTCAGGGCGCACGACGGCGCGCTGGCCAGATCCACCGCATCTGGAGCCCGCCGCGGTGGCGGACCCAACCTCGCCCGCCCCGGGCGCTCATGGAGAGGAGTCGTGGTCGGTGCAGACAGACAGCGATCCGGACGAGGTCCCCGAGGAGAGCGCGCGGCCGCCGTCGGTGCGAACCCGCGGCTGGGGAGATCCGCCGCAGCGGCGCGAGCGCAACCCCGTGTCTGATCTGCCTCCGTCGGCGATGGCCGGTCCGATCGCCGTGCTGTCGTTGCCGGGCGACCCGCCGACCGCGGAGGGCACGCTCGCGCGCACGCCGCTCGTCCACCTGCTCGTGTACATGCTCGACCGGCGCCTCACCGGCACGACGTGCTTCATCGACCCCGACGGCGTCCGCCACGGCATCTTCTTCAGCGAAGGCGTGCCGGCCAAGATCTGGACCGGGACGATCATCGCCCCGCTCGATCGGGTGATCCTCGATCTCGGCCTCCTGGACGAGGCGACGCTCCGGGAGACGCTCCGGGACATCACCAAGCGACGGGTGCTGCATGGCCGGCTGCTCGTCTCCCGGGGCCTGCTCGACAGGGAGACGGTGTTCGGCGTGCTGCGCGAGCAGCTCGTGCGCAAGCTGGTCGCGCTCTACGATCTCCCGCCCGGGACGCGTTACGCCTACTACGACGCCCAGAACCTGCTGTCGTCCTACGGCGGTCCGGAGCTCATCGGGTGCGAGCCCCTCGCGGTGATCATGGCGGGCGTCCGGCTCCACGCCGACGATCCGCTGATCGACACGACCCTGGACCGGATCCAGAACCGGCAGCTCGGGCTCCACGTCGAGGCCGAGATGAAGCGGTTCCAGCTCCATCGCGACGAGGCGGCCATCGTGGATCTCCTGCGGATGCGGCGCATGACGCTGGCCGAGCTGCTCGCCGCCGGCGTCGCGCAGGAGCGCGTCGTGCGGCTGATGATCTATGCGCTCGCGATCACGCGGCACCTCGATCTCGGCGCGCCGGGCCGGCGCCCTGTCGGGGTCGGCGGTCCCGCCGGGCCCGGCCGGGAGCGGGCCGCTGGCGCGCCCCCGGCCGAGGCGGGGCCAGCGCCCCAGCGCGAGCCCTCCGGCGCGGCGGCGCGCTCGCCGCGCCCCACCGCGGGCTCGACGATGCCCGGTCCACGCCCGGCGCGCGGCGAGGCCGAAGGCCGCGCACCGCAGCGGCAGCCCGACGACGTCGCCGCGCCGTCCAGCAGGCGCGCCGGGGTCCCGGTCGCCCCCCGTCGCTCCACGGCGCCACCCCCGGCCGCGGCGCCGGAGGCGGCGTCGTGGAGCGGCGCGCCCGCCCCGAGCCCGGCGGCGCCCTTCGACGCGCGCGCGCCCGGCGGTGATCCGGGCGGCGGTTACCGCGGCGTGGATCCGAAGGCGCTGAGGCCGCCTCCCGCGCCGACCTTCGCCGGCGCCCGCGTTGCGCCGCCGCCCCAGCAGGCGCCCACCGTCAAGATGGCGGCGGTCGGCCCGGAGGGCAGCAGGGCTGCGCGAGGGGCGGGGCGCGCCGAGGCGCCGTCGCCTGTGCCGCCGGCGCGCGCCGCGGAGCCAGCGAAGCCGCAGGGACCGGCGGCGCTCGCGCCCGATCTCCCCCCGCTGCCGCGCGCCGCGCCGAACCCCGAGCTCGCCGCGCGCCGCGCGGAGATCGAGGCGCGCGCCGCGTCGATCGACGGTGAGAGCTTCTTCGAGATGCTCGGCGTCGCGGAGGACGCCCCTCCGGAGCGCGTGCAGAGCGCCTATTTCGCGCTCGCCAAGCGGTGGCACCCCGACCGGACGCCGGCGGAGCTCCAGGACGTCAAGCCGCTCGTCGCGCGCGTGTTCGCCCGCATCAGCGAGGCCTACCAGACGCTGAGCGATCCGAAGCGGCGCGCCGAGTACCAGAGCGCGCCGAAGGAGGCCCCGCCCCCCGCCGAGGACGAGCAGCGGATCGCCCGCGCCGTCGACGCCGCGCTCGAGTTCCAGAAGGCCGAGATCCTGCTCAAGAAGAACGACCTCGCGGGCGCCGAGGCCCGCGCGCGGCGCGCGCTCAACGCCGACCCGGAGCAGCCCGAGTACATGACGTTGCTCGTCTGGATCCAGGCGCAGCGGCGCGGCGATCCGCCCGTGCTCGCGGAGGGGGCCACGAGCGCGCACTACGACGATCTGATCCAGACGCTGGATGCCGTCCTGGAGAAGGAGCCTCGCTACGAGCGGGCGCTCTTCTACCGCGGCATGCTCCTCAAGCGCTCGGGGAGGATCGACAAGGCGATCGGCGATTTCCGCCTGGCGGCAGAGCTCAACCCGAAGAACCTCGACGCCATCCGCGAGGTCCGCCTGCAGGAGATGCGGAGCCGCACGACGAGCGATACGGCGCCCGCGGGCGGTCTCCTCGGCAAGTTCTGGAAGCGCTGACGCGCGTCAGCGCGCTGCCGCGGGCACCGCGCCGAGCGACCGCAGCGCGCGGCAGACCGTCTCGTCGCGGCAGGGCCCTATCCGCCCTGCGTGCGCCGGCCAGGGCACGTCGCGCACGCGGTGCAGATCGCGCACGTCGGGGCCTCGCCACGGGCCGAGCGCCCGGTCCACGCGCGCCTCTCGCTCGCTCGTCGCCGGCAGCGACAGCTGCACCTGCGGCACGATGCCCACCTTCTGCACCGGCGCGCCGTCGGGGAGCGCGTAGAGGAGCGTCGTGAGCCGCAGCACGCCGACGTGGGCGTCGTCGTCGAGGTATTCCTGAGCGCACCCCTTGCCGTACGTCCGATCGCCGATGATCACGCCGCGCCGGTAGCTGGCGATCGCGCCGGCGATCATCTCCGCCGCGCTCGCGGAGTCGCCGTCGACGAGCACCGCGAGCGGCCCGCTCCACCCGCGCTCCTCCGGGACGTCGGGCGAGCGCTCCACCTCGACGCCGCCGTCGCGGCGCCGCATCGGGAACAGCGGTACGCCCGGCAGGAACAGCCCTAGCGCGGCGATCGCGCCGTCGGTCGAGCCGCCGCCGTTCGCGCGCACGTCCAGCATCACGCCCCGCGTGTCGCCCTGCGCGCGCGCGCGGAGGAGCGCCGCCGCGACCCGATCCCCGAGGTCGTCGGGCACGTCGGGGATGGCGATCACCGCGACCTTGCCGTCCCCGTAGCGCACCAGATCGAGCGGCAGCTCCGAGGGCGCCGCCTCGGCCGGCTGCGGTCCGACCGGGTGCGGCGCCACGGTCAGCTCGAGGGGCGCCGCGACCCCGCGCCGCAGCAGCGCCACGCGAGCGGTCGTCCCGGGGTGCACGTCGGACAGCACGGCGAGCTGCTCGGCCTGCTCGACGCTCATGCCGGAGATCGGCAGATCCTGGATCCGGATCACCACGTCCCCGTCCTCGAGCGGCGCGAGCGCGCCGCGGTCGATGCGCACCCCGATCGCGGTGCGCGTCATCTCTTGCCAGAGCCGGGCCGGCGGGTGCGCCTCGAGGTCGAGATCGTAGATGGAGACCTCCTCCTCGAGCGGCGCCCAGGCGCCGTGCGCGTCCAGCTGGGGCACATAGGCGCGCACCGCGGCGGCGATCACCGTGCGCGCCCAGCCGTCCTCGCTCATCGAGGGCGCCGCCCGCTCGCGCACGGCGTCGGCGTACCGGGCGAGCGGCTCCCCGACATGCGCGCGCAGCCCGCCGACCTCCCGGCCGAGCTTGCGCGCGAGGTCCCGGGCGCTGCGCGTCACCTCGCCGTCCTCGAACGGCGCCGACGACACCAGCTCCCACGCCGCGGCGTGGGTCGCGGGCGGGCTGGCCAGGCCGCGCCGGTAGCCGTCATCGAAGAGCCTCTCGAGCTCGCGCGACCACCGGCCGAGCTCCTGCCCGACGCGCAGCGCCGCCGCGCACGGCCCGCTGCCCACGGGCGCCTGCAGCTCGTCCAGGAGCGCGGCGGCTTCCCGCTGCAGCGAGGCGCCCACGGGCGTGTCGGGGGCGACCGACCACAGCCCGTGCGGATCCAGCCAGTCGGAGGTCGCTTCGGCAAACTTTGCGGGATCGACGCGGAGCGGCGGAGCGGCCAGCGTGGTGCGGGCCTGGGCCACGATGGCGCGAGCCTGCTCGCAGCCGAGCGACGTCGGCGCCCCGGTCGGCACCGCGATGCCGCGGTCGAGGGCGTTCGGGTCACAGCCGACGCCGTCGATCTCCTCGTCGTCTGGCGCGACGGTGTGGAGCAAGGGCCGCGCGATCCCGCGCCGCGCCCTCGCGAGGGGGATCTCCGCCTCCCGCGAGAGCAAGGCGAGCGTCGCCAGGCTTGCGGCGATGCACGCGACGGAGCCCGCGACGCGCGTCCTCACTGCTCCCCGGATATCACGATGCGGCGCGCGGGGGCAGGGGCGACCGCGGCGGCGGCCGCGCGGCGAGCGAGCGCGCGCGCCGCTCGGGCGGCGCCGTCGCCCGCGGCCTGGGGCCTCGGCGCGCACATCGTCCACCTCATTCGCCGCTCGTGCGCTGTGGATCTGGGCTCAGCGCTGCGCATTCGTGCTCCTCCGCTTTCCCGCAAAGCTTTCGCTTCCGTCGAGGGATCCGAACACGTTGCGCATTCCAGCGCAAAAAAAGGCGATTTCCTAGGGTTTATCCCGGCATCGCGCCTGCATCTGCGTCTGTGCCGCCCGCCGGCTCGTAGGGGCTCGCAAACCAACCCTCCTTGATCGGCGCGCGGTGGGAGAGCGGAGAGATCATGAGCGCCACCTGGGATCGTGCGGCATTCTCGGCTTATCGTACAGAGCTCGCGAACTACGCCACCCTGAGCCCGGACGCCGAGCGGGAGCTCGCGCTCCGCTGGCGAGCTGGTGACCAGGACGCTGGCCGGCGCCTCATCGAGGCGTGCCTGCCCTTCGTGATGACGATCGCTCTCGAGTACCGCCGCTGGGGGCTGCCGATGGAGGACATCGTGCAGGAGGGGAACATCGGCCTCCTGAAGGCCGCGGAGCGCTTCGATCCGGACCGCGGCTGCCGCCTGGCGACGTACGCGGCCTACTGGATCCGGGCGGAGATCCGCGAGCACGTGGCGCGGGGGTACCGGATCGTGCGCCTCGGGTCGTCGAAGAGCGAGCGGCGCGCGCTGCGCATCTACCGCAAGACGCACGAGAAGGACCCGGCGGTGCTCGCGGAGCTGAGCGGCCTGTCGGAGGAACGGGCGGCCGAGCTGCTGCCGCTGCTGATGGCGCGCGACGTCAGCCTGGAGCGCTCTCCGACCGAGGACGGCGTAGCTCCGGTGGAGCGGCTCGCGTCGAGCGCGCACACGCCGGAGGACGAGGCCTGCGACGCCGATGAGCGCGCGCAGCTCTCGCGCGCGCTGCTCCAGGTCGTGAACGAGCTGTCGCCCCGCGAGCGCTCCATCATGAACCAGCGCTGGCTGACGGACAGCCCCGTGACGCTCGAGCAGCTCGGCGCCGACTTCGGCGTCAGCAAGGAGCGCGTGCGGCAGATCGAGGAGCGCGCCAAGAAGCGGATGCGCGCGCGCATCGAGGAGATCACCCGAGAGCCGATGGCGAAGAGCGCTTAAGGCGCCTGTGGCAGCGAGACGCGGCGCTGGAGCGCGCCGCGTCTGGCCGCGCGCGGCTCCTTGCCGCCACGAGCCTGGCGAGGCGTCGCGCTAGATCTCGATGACCGTGCCTTCGCGCGCGGCGATGGTGTTCGGGAAGAGCTCGCGGGCGCGCATCTCCTTCTCGCGCACCATCGCGTCGGTCTGGTTGGGATCGTGGTGGTGCAGGACGAGCTGCTTGGCGCCCGCCGCCTTCGCGAGCTCGCAGCCCGCGACGAACGTGGCGTGACCCCAGCCCGTCTTCGGGCCGCCGCCGACCTCGCCCGCGTACTCTTCGGGCGTGTACATGGCGTCGAAGATCAGCACGTCGGCGCCCATCGCGAGCTTCTTCAGCTTCGGATCCACGATCGCGTAGTGCTCGGAGTCGGTGATGTACACGACCACCTTGCCCTCGTGCTCGACGCGGTACGCGTACACGCCGTTCGGGTGGTTGCCGCGCGCGTTGGTCACGCGCACATCGTCGTTCGGGCCGATCGTGACCACCTCGCCCTCGTAGAGGTCGCGGAAGGTCATCGCCGCGCCCATCTCCGTGAGGTGCACCGGGAAGCTCGGGTAGTCCATCTGCCCGGCCAGCGTCTCCTCGAGCGTCCGGGAGACGTTGAGGCCACCGTAGAGATGGATCTTGTTCCCGCGCACGAACGCGGGCGTGAAGAACGGGAAGCCCTGGATGTGATCCCAGTGCACATGACTGAAGAACATCCAGGCTTCGAAGGGCATCTCCTTGACCAGCTCCTGGCCGAGGAGACGGAGCCCCGTCCCTCCATCGAGGATGACCAGCGTTTCGCCGGCACGAATCTCATAGCAGCTCGTGTTGCCGCCTACTTCGACCGTGCCTGCACCGGGCGTGGGGATGCTTCCGCGAACCCCCCACATCTTGATCCGCATCCTGCCTCGCTCGCTGAACCCCGCCCGTTTCAAGGTAGAGCTATTAGATTCCGAGCGCGGGCAGCGTCAAGCCGCCTGGTGCACCGGGAGCAAGGAAGGTCGCAGACGTGGAGACCTGGCCGGGGGAGCAGGGCCAAGGCGCCAATGTAGTCAGGGGATAGGTTGCGGGCCCAGCGGCGGGCGCGGCCTGCCGCTGGGGGGCGGGAGCGCGCGGCGGCGGGGCAGAGGCGCGGGCGGCGGGGCGGGGGTCGCAGATGGCGGCCACAGGTCGGCCTGCGGGCGGCGCAGGCATCGGAGCGGCACGGCCCGCGGGCGGCAGCGGGAGGGCAGGACGATCGCGCGCAGCGGGCACGCGAAGGTCGCGGCCGATGGGCTATGGTCGGTCGCATGCCGCTCCACGCGGACGCCATCGTCGTCCTCGGCTGCAGGGTGTTTCCCTCCGGGCGCCCGGCGGCCCCCGGCGCGCGCCGCGCGGCGCGCGCCGCGGAGGCCTACCGCGCCGGGGTCGCGCCGTGGGTGATCGCCAGCGGCGGGCGCCGCTGGGGCGCGCAGGTCGAGGCGCGCGTGCTCGCCGCAGAGCTGCGGCGCGCCGGCGTGCCGGCGCACGCGATCCTGCAGGATCTCTGGTCGCTGACGACGCACGAGAACGCGATCTTCAGCGCGGCCCTCCTGCGCCGCGTGGGCGCGCGGCGCGCGGCGATCGTCACCTGCTCCTGGCACATGGCCAGGGCTCTCCAGAACTTCCACGACGTCGGGATCGACGCTTGCGGGCTGCCGGCGTCGCGCGTGGGCGAGCCGGTGGTTGCGCGCGCATGGCAGCGCGGTCACGAGGTGATCTCGATGTGGCTCGACGCGCGCGCGATGCGCCGCAGGCGGATCCTCAGCGAGAGCGCCGCCTGGCTGCTCGACACCGCTCGTCAGGGTGAACCGTGATCATGCCGAGAAGGCGCTCCTCTCCGCTCCTCGTCCTCGCGCTGCTCCTCTCCCTCTCCGCCTGCACCGGGCAGCCGGCGCCGGGCCCTGCGCCCGACGCCGGGAGCTCCGCGGCGGCGCCGGCCGCCAGCGCCGGGGCGGCGGGGCGGCTCGATGCCCTCCTCGCGGCCGAGCAGCGCCGCGCCGCCCTGGAGGTGAGCCCCGCGGACCAGCAGAGCCGCGACGTCGGCGTGCGGCGCGCCGCCGCGCGGGCCCTCGCGCGCATCGGCGGAGACGCGGCGTGGCCTGGGCTCGCGCGGGCGCTTGCCGACGAGGACGACGAGGTGGTCGCGTGGGCCGCCTACGGCATCGGGTTCTCGTGCAAGGAGCGCGAGGTCGAGGCGGTCTCGGCGCTCGTCGCGCGCGCCCTCGCCCGCGACGCCCGCCCGAGCCCCGCGGGCGCGGCGAGCGCCGCTGCGTCCGCGGCGGCGCCGAGCGGCGGCGCCGCTGCGGGTGCGCCGCCGCTCGACGCGGGCGGCGCGCTCGCCCGCGCCATCGGGCGGTGCGGCGCGGAGGCGTCGGAGCCGACGCTGGTCGCGTGGCTCGACGGCCCGCGCGAGCGCGCGATCCACGCGGCGTATGCGCTCGGCGATCTCGCCGCGATCAAGCTCAAGCTGCGCGAGGAGACGCTCGTCGCGCTGCTCAACCTCGCCTCGGGGAGCGCGGCGAGCCCGCCGGTCCCCGAGGCGCTCTACCCGATCGGGCGCCTCGAGCACGTCCCGCTCACGGTCATCCCCCGCATCCGCGACGTCGCGACCGCGCGGCTCGCGGAGGCCTCCGACGCGCGGCTCTTCGCGGTGCGCGCGCTCGGCCGGGCAGGGGAGGCGGCCGCCTCCGAGCTCGCGCGCGTGCTCTCCGCGAAGGGCGTGTTCACCGCGAGCGAGCGCGCCGAGGCCGCGCGCGCGCTCAAGCGGCTCGGCCCGCCCGGCCAGCGCGCCCTCGCCGACGCGGTCGCCGCGCTCGTCCCGAGCGCGGACCCGATCGCGCTCACGGGCCTCGTGAGCGAGGACTTCGGCGTGCTGCTCACCGCGCTCGACGCGCTCGGATCTGCGGGCGCCGCGCGCAAGGCGCTCCGCGATCTCGCCGCCCTGCCGCCGCCGCCGAGCGCGCCCGCGGCGATCCTCCGCCGCGTCGCGTGGCTCCGCTGCGGCGCGGCCCGGCTCCTCGCGGGCGGGGACTACCGCGATCCGCTGCTGCTCGGCTGTGACGTCACGGCGCCGGCGGAGCCGGGGAGCAAGCCGGACGCAGGCGCGCCGGTGCGCGGCCCGATCGGCGCCCGGGCGGTCGTCGAGGTGATCGGCCGCGACGCCATCACGGGCGCGCGGCTCGCCGCGTTCCGCGCGTACGCCGCGTCGGGCGATCTACGCGCGCGGGAGGCCGCGATCGAGCTCATCGCCGCGCACGAGGAGATTGCCGGCGCGCCCGACCTGCTCGCGAAGGCGCTCGCCGCGGAGGAGCCGGGCCTCGTCGCCGCCGCGGCGGAGGTCATCGCGCGGCAGCCCCAGCGCGCGTCGGAGGCGCCGGGGAAGCGGAAGCGCAGGAAGCGGAGCGACGAGAAGGACGCTCCCGCAGCGGTCACGTCGCCGGCGATCGAGGCCGCGCTGCTCGCGATCCTCGACCGCCCAGGTGCGCGCGACGATCCGGAGCTGATCGGCGCGGTCGTCGACGCGGTGGGCGCGCTGGCGCTCAAGCCGGCGGAGGCTCGCCTGGAGCAGCTCTGCCGGTCGAGCCACCCCACGACGCGGGCGCGCGCCGGGACGGCGCTCGGCGTGCTCAGGGGCCGCAAGATCGCGTGCGACGCCGGTCTGCCGGGGGACGCGGGCGCGGCGGGGCGGCCGGCCGTCGCGCCGCCGGTCGGCGAGGTGCCGGCCGAGGCCTCCGCGCTCGTGCGCGCGCCGGCGGTGCTGATCTTCGACACGGACGCCGGCGAGCTCACGATGACGCTCGACCCTGCGCTCGCGCCGGTCGCGGTGACCCGCTTCGTCGATCTCGCGCGCTCCGGCTATTACGACGGCAAGCTTGTCCATCGCGTGGTGCCCGGCTTCGTCACCCAGTTCGGCGCGCCGTTCGGCGACGGCGCCGGAGGCCCGCCCGGCAGGCCGGCGCTGCGCTGCGAGACGTCGCCGGTCGCGTTCGAGCCGCTGCGGGTCGGCGTCGCGCTCGCCGGCCGCGACACCGGATCGAGCCAGCTCTTCGTGATGCACGCGCGCGCGCCGCACCTCGACGGCCAGTACGCGGCCGTCGGCGTCGCCGCCGGGCCGTGGGCTGCGCTTGCGGATGGGGACATCATCCGGAGCGTGAAGGTGCAGAACTGATCGCGGGCGGCGCGCGGCGTGCGCGTCCCGTGACGACCTGAGGCGCGCTGCGCGCGCCGCGTGACGCGCGTGCGCGGCGCACGACGCGCCTCACGCGGCGCGCTTCACGGAGTGTGCGACATGCGCCACGCATCGTTCCTGTGCGGCGCGTGACGCGCGTGCGCGTGCGCATGCAACTTGAACGGCGGTGTCGCGGCGTGGCC
The DNA here is from genome assembly GCF_051530145.1 of Sorangium sp. So ce302. Lineage (GTDB taxonomy): Bacteria > Myxococcota_A > Polyangia > Polyangiales > Polyangiaceae > Sorangium > Sorangium cellulosum_B. Next base: position 1,267,615 of record NZ_CP150326.1, read on the forward strand.
CATCCATGTCGGTTGACAACCGCCCCCGACCGGCGCTCTACAGTTTAGCGTGGTCATTGCCTCCTTTCTGGCCGTCGCGGTGCTCGTGTACACCTACTTCGGGTACCCGATCGTTATCGGCGTCCTGGCGCGCCTCCGGCCTGCGCAGCGGAAGGAGGATCCGGACTACGTCCCCACGGTGACGGCGTGCATTCCCGTCTTCAACGCGGCGTCGTATCTCTCGGCGAAGGTCGAGAGCCTCCTCGCGCTCGACTATCCGAAGGACAAGCTGGAGGTCCTGCTCTTCTCGGACGGCTCGACGGACGACACTGTGCTCGTGGCGCGACAGCTGGCCGAGCGCGATCCTCGGGTGAAGGTGATCGTCAGCGAGGCGCGTCGTGGCAAGCCGATCGGCGTGAACACGATGCTCGGGGTCGCGACGGGCGAGGTGCTGTTGATGACGGACATCCGCCAGCCGGTCGTGCCCGGGGCGCTGCGCGCGCTCGTGCGGCTCCTGGCCGATCCGAACGCGGGCTGTGTCTCTGGCAACCTGGTGCTGAAGGGATCGGCGGGGTCGGGGGCTTACTGGCGTTACGAGAACTGGATCCGCCTCCAGGAGGGGCGGTTCAGGAGCATGGTGGGCGTGACCGGTCCCATCTATGCGATCCGCCGCGCCGACATGAGCCATCTCCCGGAGGGCGTCATCCTCGACGACATGTGGGTGCCGATGCGGCTCCGCCTCGAGGGGCGTTCGATCCTGTTTGCTCCCGACGCGATCGCGTACGACGACGCCTTCGGCGACGAGCGCGAGTTCGGCCGCAAGGTGCGCACGCTGGCCGGCAATTATCAGCTCTTTTCGCTGCTCCCGGCGCTCCTCGTCCCGTTCAGGAACCCGTCCTGGTTCGAGATCTTCTCGCACAAGCTGCTCCGCCTCGTGTGCCCCTGGGCGCTCGTCGCGCTGCTGATCACGTCGACGGTCGCGTGGATGGGCGCCGAGATGAGCGGCGACGCCTCGTGGACGCTCTACGCGGCGCGCGCGTTGTTCGGCGGGCAGGTGGCCTTCTACCTGCTCGCGGCGCTCGGGGGCGCTGCGGGCAAGCTCGGCGCGCTCGCGCGGACGTTCGTGGTCCTGAACGCGGCGGCGGTGGTCGGCCTCTGGCGGTACCTCCGCGGCTCGCAGAAGGTCACCTGGTAGCGCGGGGCGCGCCGGGGCTACGGCTCCAAGAGACCCACGAGCTCGTGAACGGCGCGCTGCGACCGTCTGAGGGAGAGCGACTCCGGCAGCAGCCGCTCAGGCCCCTCGGGCGGCAGCGACTGGAACCTGACCGGCGCGGGGAGGACGTCGAGCCCTGCGCGCTCGAACATGCGGAGGGAGCGCGGCATGTGGAGCGCGCTGGTCACGACCACGACGGCGTCGGCCGACAGGCCGCGGGCGATCCGCGTGGAGTGGAGGGCGTTCTCTCGGGTATCGCGCGACTCGGTCTCCAGGATGATCTTCTTCCTGGGAACGCCGAGCTCCACGAGGAGATCGGCCATGGCGCTGGCGAGCTGGGTGGGCGCGCCTCGGACGTCCTTCCCCGAGACGATGATGTGGCCGAAGCCGTGCTCGCGGTAGACCCGCACGGCGGCGAGGCCGCGCTCGAGGCCTGCCGCCGACTGCCGTTCCATGGCTGGCTCGCCGAACTCGTCGGCGTCGATGCCGGCGGTGAGGATGACGAGGACCCGCCGCTCGGGTGAGCTTCCCGCGAGCTCCGCGTGCAGGTCCCTCGGCACCGTGCTGATCCGGCGTGCGAGCGCGCTGGAGAGCCAGGGCGTGGAGAGGAGCCACAGCGCGAGCCAGGCGCTCCACGCGAGCGCCCGCCCGATCTTCGCCCCGCGTGTTCGGAAGCTCCAGTCGCCGCCGGAGAGCGCGAGGCCGACGCCCGCGGCGACGAGGAGCACGAGGAGGGGATCGACGAGGCGGGAGATGGGCAAGGCGAGGCTCGCCGTGAGGCGCTGGGTGGGCTCACTCTATGAAGGCGCCGGGGGGGCGAAGCGAGCGAAAAAGGGCCCGTCTCCAGGTGAAACGGCGGGACGGAGTCGATCGGGGATCGTCCGCCCCGCAGCGACGCGCGCTTGCGGCGGTTCGTGGTGGGGCGGGGCTCAATGCCGCCGGTGTGTGCGCCGGCGCCTGGCTGCGGCGGCGAGGGCGAGCCCCGCGAGGCCCGCGGGGAGCCAGCCGTCGGGGGCGTTGCCGGGCATCCGGCAGCCGCAGCCGCCGTCGTCGCTGGAGCGGCTGACGCTGCCGCCGGTCGAGCTCTCGCCGCCGGTGCCGTTGCCGCCGGCGCCGTTGCCGCCGGTGCCGTTGCCGCTGCTGGCGTTGGCGGGCGGCTCTCCGAGATCGAGCGGAGCTTCCGCGTCATCGGCCGCGACGAGGATGGGCGGCGCCTCGCCGGTCTCCTCGTAGATGGCCCGGAGGTCGTCTCCCGTGCTGTCCGTGCGGTTCTCGGACTGCAGGAACTCGATGTACTCCTTCGTCATCGACTGGTAGTACACGCGCGCCGAGAGCGTTTGCCTGCCGAAGGCGTTGGCCGGGACGGTGAGCGTGAAGCGCGCCTCGTCGTAGTTGCGGTATCCGCCGTTCCCATCGGCGAAGTCGATCTCCTGGGTCGGCTGGGTGGTCCGCGACGGGACGAAGCCCTTCGGCGGGATGCGCGTATCGGAGATGATCATGTCGTGGAGCGCGAGGTGCTCCTCCTTCTCACCCACGCCCGCCTCGCCGTCCCATCGCCCGTGCACGGCCCGGTACTCGTGGGTGGGCGGCTCGTGCTGGATCTCGCCGGTGTCGGCGTCGTAGCCGCCGAGCAGCGGCCGTTCGACGCCGCTCTCGTCGACGAGGAACACGGCGATCCAGGCGCGCCGGCTCTCCGCGTAGCCCGTCGGGAACTTGTGACCGGTGAGGTTCTCGACCCGGACGGTGACGGCGATCTCCTCTCCAGGCGCGGCCTCCTGCGGGGCGTCGACGAGGGTGACCGAGGCGGCCGAGGCGAGGCTCTCGAGGGTGCCTTTGAGCGCACGCTCGAAGGAATCAGCGCGCTCCGCCGCGAGCGTCGGGTCGGCCGCCATGACGGCTTGGATGCCCCAGTGGTTGCCGCCGACGATGAGGTGGTCGCGCGGGTCGGTGCGGGGAGGCCCGAATTTGGCGACGGACCACTCCCCGAGCTTCTTGCGCATATGGCAGTCAACGCAGCTCTGTGCGTTCGTCCCGCCGTCGCGGAAGTCGCTGGATGCCCACTCTTCGAAGGTCGTATCGAGCGGAAATTCGATGTCCGTCGGAGTGCCGTTCGCGTCCCGGAGCATCACTTCCGGATTCGTGACCTGGTGGCATTGACCACAAAAGCGGGAGGTGGAGAGGCTGGGAGCCTCCTGTCCGCCGTGGTGCTCAGAGATCACGTTCTCGTAAGGGCCGTATTTGACCAGCTTTTGCTCCTCCGGGTCGATCTCGTAGCCAAATACGAGCTGCGCGTTGCCCAGGATGTATGGATCGTTGGGGGCGGGCGATGTCGTCGCTCGATGACACACATCGCACCCGACCCCCTGGCCGTCGACGATACCGTCCAGGCTCGTATCGGGGTCGAACGCCGACCCGTCCGGAGGCGTCGCACGCCCGCGTACGAAGCCGATAGGGGAGTGGCAGCGAATGCAAAACGTGCCAACTCCGGGCGCGTCCTGGTTGGCGATGGTGAGGGCAGCGATGAAGACGGGATCGCGCCAAGCATTGGCCATCATGGTGCCTGCCCATGTATCGGACGGCATGTAGTCCTTAGACTGTGGTGGATCTGTATTAGGTAAGGCCCGGTGGCAGCCGGTGCATGCCTCGGCGGAGAAAAAATCTCCGTTGTTCGGCAGATCTCCGGGCTTGGTCCCCTGGAGATCCTCGATCCCACCGGCAGCGTCTCGGCTCAGCAGCCCGAGCGCGAGGAGCAGTCCCCAAGCAGTGGTGTTCCCCCGTGTGCTCAGCATCGATCCCGTCCTCTTTCTCACCTAGTTTCTCTGCTCGACGTGCTCTGTCCGAAATGCCTCAGCTACCACCCTCTCCGCGCTGGCGGCGTGACCCTGGCGCTACGCCCCCGATCATTCAGGATCGATGCGGAACAGCCGTCCGCTACCGTCAACTCCATAGTCAACCACGTAGAGCTCCCCGGCGGCGTCCTCTCCGAAGGACGCAAGCGCTTGCAGCGTATCCGCGCTCTCGAGATCAGTCGTGAGAGGCCTCTCTCCCACCTTGCTGCCGTTCTTCCAGACGAAGCTATGAATGCGGTTGGAGGAGAAATCGCCATAGATGTAAGTGCCACGCAGCGCGGCGATCCTGCTGCCGCGGTACACATACCCTCCAGTGATTGACCCGTCGCCGGTGCCGTGCCCATGCACCGCGACAGGCGGTGTGTGATTTGCGAGTTGGCAGTTCGTCTGGCTCGGCGGGTAGCAGCCACTCCCCTCGAAGATGCTCCATCCGTAATTCTTGTGCCCCTGGCCGCGTGGCTCGACGTCGATCTCTTCGACCGATTTCGCCCCCACGTCGCCGATGTAGAGGTCGCCATTGCAGCTATCAAAGCTGAACCGCCATGGATTGCGGAGGCCGTAGTCCCAGATGTCGGGATCTCCACCGGCGAGGTTTCCGGCGGGGGGAGTCGGATATGTGTCGACGTTGATCCGTAGGATTTTGCCGTACTTCACGTCGATATTCTGACCGTTCCTGTCCGGGTCCTGCGTGTCGCCTTCGCTGCCACCATCGCCGACGCCGACGTAGAGCATGGCGTCGGGCCCGAAGGCGAGCATGCCGCCGTTATGGTTCTTTCGCAGCACCGGTATCGAGAGAAGTTCGTTTTGCGCCTGTGGGGCGGCTCGGTCCGGGTTGCTCTCAGAACGCCTGTACTCTCGAAGAACCAGCAAGTTGTTCGTCGTGTTGAAGTACAGGAAGAACCGGCCGTTGGTCGCATATTCAGGGTGAAACGCAAACCCCAGGAGTCCACGCTCGTCGGCTTGCCACTCGACCTGCTGGACGTCGTCGGTGATATCAAGGAATGGAGTGCTCTGCAGTACGCCGTCGCTGACGAGGCGGATCGTTCCACCTTGCTCCAGCACATACAGCCGGCTGGCGTCCTTCGGCTCGCTCGTCACGAAGAGGGGCTGATGAAGACCACGTACGACTTCCGTCAGCTTGAGCGGCGGTACGGTCCCGCCCGGCTCGTCGCACTCGATCGTCCCGCTCCCGCCGGCGCCGGAGCCGGAGCTGGTCGCAGGGCCGGCGCCGGCGCCATTGCTCGTGGTCGTGCCCGGGCCGCTGGTGCTGCCGTTGGTGCTGGTGCTGGTGTCCGAGCCGGTTCCGCTGCTCGTGGGGGCGCCGGTCGAGGTGCCGCCGCCGGAGCCCGTTGTACCGGGACCGGATTCTCCCCCGCCTCCTCCGCCTGCGCCGCTCTCGCTACCGCCGCAGCCATTCAGGGTGAAGCCGAGCCCGAAAAGGGCGGCTGCGATGGGCATAAAAGGAAAAAGGAAACGCTTCTGGTCCATCATGCAGTAGGACACTATCCGAACAGCGCGCCCCTTGGTATAACTTTCCACCGCTCGGCGACGTCGGCATCTTGCGGCAGGCGCCCGGACCGGCGGGCATGACTACAATGCAAGACGCTTCCCTACTGCTGTTTGGAATTCTATCGCGCCGGATTCCGTCGGCGGCGCGCTCCTGGCTGGAGCGCTTCGAACGGGCGACCGGGGCCGGTGCGGGGCTCGGCGGCGCGCCCGACGCGCGGGAGAGCGAGTCGTCGACGTGGTTCGATCTCGACCGCTTCCTCGCGACGTTCACTGCGGCGGTACGCGTGCTCGGTAGGGGGGAGCTCGGGCTTCACCCCGACGAGCGGGATGCCCTGAAGGCTGCCGGTGTCGCCGGGGTGGTCGATGGCCGGGCACTGGATGAGCTCGGCCGGATAACGATGCTGGCGCAGGTTTCGAGGCGCCTGCCCGCACCGCAGCTCGAATCGCTGCTCCGCGTTTGTTATGAGCAGGGAGATGGCCGGGAGCGGCAGGCGCTCTTGCGGGCACTGCCGCTCTTGACCGAGGCGGAGCGCTTCGTTCCGCTCGCGGTCGAGGCGTGCCGAACGAACGAGCTGCCCATCTTCGAAGCGATCGCCTGCGAGAATCCCTACCCGGCTGCCTATTTTCCCGATCTCAACTTCAACCAGATGGTCCTCAAGGCCATGTTCATGGGCGTGGCGCTCGCCCGGATCATCGGGCTCGACTGGCGGCGATCGGGCGAGCTCGCCAGGATGGCGGAGGACTTTGCTAGCGAACGGAGGGCGGCTGGCCGGGGCATCCCGGTCGACATAGGCTTGCTCTCCCTAGACCATGAGCGCGAGCGCGCGACGCGGATCCCCGAGTGAAGCGGCGCGCTGCGGAGGGACTCTTGAAGCTATTCGATCCCCACATCCACATGACATCGCGGACGACGGACGACTACCAGGCGATGGCCGCGGCCGGCATCGTGGCCGTCCTCGAGCCGGCGTTCTGGCTCGGTCAACCGAGGACGCACGTCGGCTCGTTCGAGGACTACTTCGCGTCCCTGCTCGGCTGGGAGCGCTTTCGGGCCAGCCAGTTCGGCATCCGTCACTTGTGTACTCTGGCGCTCAATCCGAAGGAGGCCAATAACCCTCGCGTGGCGCAAGGTGTCATCGATCTACTGCCGCGTTACCTCGACAAGGAGGGCGTGGTCGCTGTCGGCGAGATCGGGTTTGACGACATGACGCCCGAGGAAGAGAAGTACTTCGCCCTGCAGGTCGAGCTCGCGAGGGAGCACGAACTTCCCATCCTCGTACACACGCCGCACCGTGACAAGAAGCGGGGAACCGAGCGGACGCTCGCCGCGGTGCGAGAGCTTCGGTTCCCCGAGGAGCGCGTGCTCATCGATCACAATAACGAGGAGACGCTGCCGCTCGTGCTCGCGTCGGGCTGCTGGGCGGGTCACTCCATCTACCCGAACACCAAGATGGACGAAGACCGGATGGTCGCGCTGGTCAAGAAATACGGTGCGGAGCGGATGCTGATCAACAGCGCCGCGGACTGGGGCGTGAGCGATCCCCTGAAAGTGCCGAAGACGGCGGCCCGGATGCGTGAGAATGGGATTGCGGACGAGGTGATCGAGCGCATCGTCTGGAAGAATCCGCTCGCATTCTTTGCCCAGAGCGGCCGGCTCGACCTCGCGGAGTTCGGCGAGGCGCCCGCAGTGGACCAGCGCACCCTGTTCGAGGGCAATTCGGTCTTGCGTGGGCAGGCCCCTGTCGTGCAGCGCTGATCGGGCACACCCATGCACCGCACCGTCGTTCTCAACGTCGTCGGGCTCACCGGGGAGCTCCTCGGCGAGGCCACGCCGAACCTCAAGCGCCTCGCTCAAGAGGGCGCCATGCGCCCTCTGCAGACCGTGCTACCAGCGGTCACGTGCACGGTCCAGTCGACCTTCACGACAGGGCTCCTCCCCAGCGGGCACGGCTCTGTGGCGAACGGCTGGTATTTCCGCGACATCGCCGAGGTGAACTTGTGGCGCCAGGCGAACCAGCTCGTCACGGGTGACAAGATCTGGGAGGCTGCGCGCCGGCGCGACCCGGCGTTCACCTGTGCCAAGCTGTTCTGGTGGTACAATATGTACAGCTCGGCGGATTATGCAGTGACGCCGAGGCCGATCTACTGGGCGGACGGGCTCAAGTTGCCCGATATCTACACCGAGCCCTCCTCATTACGCGATGAGCTTGTGCACCGGTTGGGCGAGTTCCCTCTCTTCCATTTCTGGGGGCCGAACGCGGACATCCGATCGACAGAGTGGATCGCGCGGTGCGCGCGCCATGTGTACGACACGCGTCGTCCCACGTTGACGTTGGTCTATCTGCCGCACCTCGACTACAACCTGCAACGCCTCGGCCCGGGCGACCCAGCCATCGAGAAGGATCTCAGAGCGGTGGATGCCGTTTGCGGGGAGCTCATCGAGCACGTGCGCAAGGACGGGGCGCGGGTGCTGGTGCTCTCCGAGTATGGCATTACGCCTGTGACCGGCGCTGTACACATCAACCGGGCACTGCGGGAGCAAGGGCTCATTCGCGTGCGCGTCGAGCGTGGCCTGGAGAAGCTGGATCCGGGAGCTTCCGAGGCGTTCGCGGTGGCCGACCACCAGATTGCGCACGTCTATGTTCGACGCCCGGAGCGGATCGACGAGGTAAAGAGCCTGCTCGTGAAGCTGCCTGGCGTGGACTTCGTCCTCGACGGCGAGGGCAAGCGCGCCGCCGGGCTGGATCACCCGAGGTCAGGTGAGCTCGTCGCCGTCTCCAAGAAGGACCGATGGTTCACGTACTATTATTGGACGGATGACAGCAAGGCCCCCGAGTTCGCGAGGACGGTCGATATCCACAGGAAACCAGGCTATGACCCAGTGGAGCTCTTCGTCGACGCGGGCCTGCGTCTCCCGCCGGTCCACGTCGCGTGGAGGCTACTCAAGAAGAAGCTCGGTTTCCGCTATCTGATGGATGTCATCCCGCTGGACGCTTCGCTCGTGAAGGGCTCTCACGGTCGCTTGACCGAGAGCGCCACAGAGGGGCCGCTCGTGGCGTCGACCGATGCGTCCCTGTTGCCGAACAGGAGCGTTCATGCAGCGGACATCAAGGAAATCGTCCTGAGCCACATCTTTGACTGATCGCTCACGAACTGTCGGGGTGCGGCCTGCCGGTCGGTTCGTGCGGCAACGCGAGGCGCTCACTTGCCGAGCTTCGCGATGAAGAGAGAGTGGTCCGCTATGGGTTGCGGGCCGGTCCCAAAATCGATGGTCGTGCTTTGGCCCGAGCTGTTCACCGCTCGTCCTGCGATGGCGGTTCCGCCTGCAGGGTATGTTTCGGCGGCCCCTGCTAGTCCTACGCCAAGAGGCTTTAGAGGGAACCACCTCTTCCAGACCGTTCTCCCCTCGGGGTCGAGCTTGATGACGATAGGCGAGGGCATCTCTTCCACGTACAGTATCTCGCCGTCGTCGATCCTCACATCATACGTCACAGTGCCGAGCAAGATAACATTGTTGTTGGCGTCGGTGCCGATGCTCGCCGTCGTGATATCCCCTCTGAAGCCGCGGCTCCATCTGTGGTTTCCAGCGATGTCGAACTGCGCTGTGAAGGCCATTTTGCTCCACTCTGGAAGATTGCCGCCCCCGAAATCGGTGGGATGTTCGTAGGCGCCTGTCGCAGAGATGTTGCCGAGCGTGTCGACGCTCAGCGCGGTCGGCTCAGCATTGGCGAAGCCGCGGGCCCAGGCAGGACTTCCGTCCCTGTTCAGGTTGACGAGGAACATGCCCTCGTTGATCGCCGGTGAGAGAGAGCCGAAAGCGATCCTTTGAGCGAAATTCCCGGTGATGATGATGTTGCTGCTCGAGTGAACGGCGACCCCGGTCAACGTGTCGGCCCCTTGACTCTTGAATCGCTGGACCCAGCCGCCGTCCGCCGCGCGCGAGGCCCCGGTCTCTCCGTTGAGCCTCGCCACGTAAATGTCATACGCATCCGCGGGGTAGGTGGTGAACTGGTCGTCGTCGAACTGGAGGGTACCAGCGAAGTGTCCAGCGAGGATCACGTCGCCGTCTGGCATGCTCTTGACCATTGGATGACCTGCCAGGAAGCCGGAATCGCCCGCCGGAGATCCGCTGATGCCCTTGCTCCACAGGTGGTTCCCGTCGCGGTCGAACTTTACAACGAAGATGCCCGGGCCCATGTCGTCGTCGCCGAGGTTCAAGCTGCCGCTGTTGATCCCTGTGACGATGATGTTGCCCGCACTGTCGACGCACGCAGATGTCGCTTCCTGGGCCATCGCGGCGCTGAGCTGGTGGCTCCAGCGATGGTTTCCGGCGCTGTCGAAGGAGACGATGAACGCGTCGAGGTCGGAGGCGTCGTCGTGATCGGAGCCGACGAGCGGCTCGGGCCCGAACTGTATCGAGCGCGCGAACGAGCCCGCCGCGATGATGTTTTCTTCCCTGTCGAAGACTATCGAGTTGATATTTGCATCGCTGCTGGGTGTATCGAACGTCTTTGCCCACAGCGCGCAGTCAAACTCATCGCAGTTCTCGTCCTCGGTGGAGGCGCAGCTCTCCTGCTTCGGTACCACCTCGGCCTGGCAGGCGCTCCATGCCTCGCCTCGGCTGTCGCACGTCCGTCTTCCGGGGCGGCATAGTCCAACATTCGCGGTGCTGGGCGGGCCACTATAGCATTGCTCCGACGTGTCAGGGGGGCAGGCATCTGCTGAGCCGCCATTGCCGCCCGAGCTCTGGCTTCCTGAAGTGGAAGCGTCCTCGAAGTCGTCAAGCCCGAGGAGCAGCCCGCACCCGGACCCGACGAGGACGAACGCCAGAAAGCCGGCCTGTTTCATCCGGGGGCGATATGTGGACATGTGCGCGCGTCTCCTATAACTCAACGTGTTCTCCCGAAGCTCGGGCTGGTGCTTTGCTGGGAAAGGCGGGCGGTGGCTTCTTCTCACCTCTTCCTCACGTCCCCCTCACCACCCGCTGCATCACCAGCGTCAGCGGGAATCCTATCATCGCCAGCGCCGCCGCGCCGCCGGCGCCCGGCGCTCCGCTCCTCGCGATGAGCACGGCATCCAGCAGCGATATCCCTGCGATGAGCGTCACCACGGCGCGCGGGATCCGGTCCTTTCGCGTCCCACGCAGCAACCTCACCGCGTGGATCACGCAGCCAGCGAGCGCCCCGTACGCGATCGTCCCCATCATCCCCGTGAGCGGCGCGCCGAGCGTCGCCAGGAACGGGACCGCCATGAAGCCGAGCGCCCAGAGGCTGCGCACCGCCAGCAGGTTCTCCTGCTTCGCGATCGCGGTCAGCCCGATCAAATAGAACAGCAGCGCCACCCCCCCGGCGATCACCGCGCTTCCGAGCTGCCCCCCCGCCGCGAACGCCGCGGTCACATAGACCAGCACGCGGCACATCCCCATCAGCGCCGGGCTCAGCGGGTTCCCCTTGTGCCAGGCATCGTAAAGCACGATCGCCCCGGCGAGCAGCGCGCTCGCCAGGGCGGGCGCCATTCCCCGGTTCGCCACATAGGCATGGCCGCCCACGATCAACACCCCCGCCCCGAGAAGGCCGTAGCCGACCGCAAACACCTCCCGGGCGCTCACCAGCCCGGACGGGATCGGCCGCTCCGGGCGCTCGCGAGCGTCGATCTCTCGGTCGAACGCGTCGTTCAGGAACATGCCGCCCACGTACATCAGCGACACCGCGAACCCCACCAGCGCCACCTCGGGCGCCCGTGGCGCAGACCCCGACAGGGCCATGCCACAGAGCACGTTCGTCCACACCGTGGGCAGGTTCGAGACGCGGCCGAGCCGCAGGTACACCCGTGCGCGCGAGCTCATCGCCCTGCCTCCGCTCGGCTGTCCGCTCGGCCACCGGAGCTCGCGCCGATTTCGCTGTCCGCTTGCCCGGCGGAGCTCGCGCCGACCTCGCGGCCACCCCCGACTTCGCGGCCACCCCCGACTCCACGGCTCGCGCCGACGCATCTGCCCTCGCCGGCGCCCGCGCTTTCGTTACCCACCATCCGCTCCTCCACCCAGCGGAGCTCTCTTGCCACCGCCTCGACCAGCCCGCCTCGGCGCTGGTCGTCCGGAAGTACATCCCAGGTGTAGGTCTCTACCTCGAGGTGCTGCGTCGCTGGCGAGTCTCGCAGGTGCGACAGCAGCGCCGCCAGCTCCGGCTGCGTCGTCGCGAGCGCGCCCTCGAGCTCCCGGAAGATCGGCACATGGAAGTGGACTCGCCACTCCTCCGGCTGCGCCCCGGGCGCCGCTGCGGTCCCGCCGTCGAGCGCCGCGAGCGCCTCGGGCAGATCCAGGTAGCGGACGAGCTCGCCCCCGCCTGTGCCCCCACGCCGCTCGACCACCTGGTGCAGGTAGACGACGTCCTCCGCATATGCGCGCAGCCTCGCCATCGTCGCCGGCTCGCGCTCCGCCACGCGGGCGCGCAGCCCGGCGCTGAGCTGCACCTTGTGCACGCCGATGCCCGCCGCGCGGAGCGCCGCGAGCGACGCGGGGGCGTCCTCGAACTCCACCGCCATGTGGCACGCGTCGAAGCAGAGGCCGAGGTGGCTCCGGAGCGCCTCCTCGGCGTCCGGCAGGCTCATTCCGGCCAGCGCCGACAGCTCGCGCGCGCGCTCCGGCGCGAACACGTGATCGGTGAAGAAGCCGATCGCCTCGGGCGTCGTCTCGAGGAAGCAGCACGGCTCCGGCTCGAGAGCCAGCGCGATGTGCTTGCCCGTGCGGCGGCGGATCTCGACGAGGTGCGCCGCGTGCTCGACCAGCCGCCGCGCCATCGCCGGCGCGTCGCCGGGCGTGCGCACCCGCGGCCTGAACGCGCCGGGCACCGTGCTGACGCTGCCCATCAGGCCCTCGTCCGCCGGCAGCAGCTCGGCGAGGAGCGTCGCCAGGAGATCGCTGTACGCGAGCCGCTCCTCGTCGAGCCAGTCGGGCAGGTACACGCGCTCCTTCACCGGCGCGCCGTGGAACCGGCCGTAAGGGAAGCCGTTCAGCGTGAACACGTAGAGGCCGTTCCGCTCGAGAAAATCGCGGAACGCGTCGAGTTCCGCCGGCTCGGCGAGCTCCGCCGCCGCCCTCGCCGAGAGCCGCAGCCCCACCCCGCACCGGCGGCGCGCGCCCGGCCCGAGGCCCTCCGCCCCGCTGCCGCCTCCGCCGCTTCCGTCGCCTCCTCCGTGCAGCGCCCCTTGCTCCCCGCCGGCCGCGCGCGACCAGATCGCGAGCAGGTGCGTCTCGAGGCTCTGCTTCACCTCCGACCACGTCTCGCCCGCGTGGATGTTCGTGCAGTACGTGAGGTGCGGCGCGCCCGCGCACGTGAGCCTCATGATTGCGCCGCTCCCGTGACCGCGCTCGCCGCTCCCGTGGCCGCGCCCGCCGCTCCCGTGGCCGTGCCCGCCGCTCCCGTCGCGCCGATCGCCGCGAGCGCGCCCCGCCTCCCGGCGCGCTCGCGCAGCCGCGCGATCGCCGCGACGATGTGCCGCTCCTCCATCGCGTGCACCTCGCGGGCGCGCCCCACCTCCTCGAGCAACGTCACCGTGAGCTCCCCGCCGAGGTGCTCGCGGAACTCGTCCAGCCCATCGAGCACGCAGAGCCGCTCGCCCCGCTCCCCCCTCTCGCACGTGCGCGTCAGCGCGAGCGCGTCGTCCCACAGCGTGAAGCCGAGCGCCTCGAGCGCCGCCACCACCGCGGCCGCCGTCGCCTGGCTGCACAGGCCGGCCAGCTCGGCGTACAGCGTGTCGATCGCGATCCCGATCGCGACCGCCTCGCCGTGGCGGAGCCTGTGCTTCGTGAGCGACTCCAGCTTGTGCGCAGCCCAGTGCCCGAAGTCGAGCGGCCGCGCGCTCCCGAGCTCGAACGGGTCGCCCGCGCTCGCGATGTGCTGGAGGTGGATCTCCGCCGAGCGGCGCACGAGCTGCGCGAGTTGCGCGAGCGACCCCGACGCGAGCGCGGGCGCGTGCTCGGACAGCCACGAGAACAGCCGCGCGTCCCGGATCAGCGCGACCTTCACCGCCTCCGCCATCCCCGCCACCTTGTCGCGCAAGGGCAGCGTCTCCAGGAAGCGCGGATCGATGAGCACCGCGAACGGCGGGGCGAACGTGCCGAGCAGGTTCTTCTTCCCGAACGCGTTGACGCCGTTCTTCACGCCGACCCCGGAATCGGCCTGCGCGAGCACCGTGGTCGGGATCCGCACGACCCGGACGCCTCGGTGCACCGTCGCCGCCGCGTAGCCGACCATGTCGAGCACCGCGCCGCCTCCGACGATCATCACGAACGACTGCCGATCCATCCCCAGCGCGTCGAGCCTCGCCTGCAGCGCCGCCGTCGCCGCGCCGTCGTTCTTCGCCGCCTCGCCGCCGGGCACCACGATCGGCTCGGCCGCGAGCGTGAGCAGGTCCGGTCGCGCGCCCACGTACCGCGCGATGTCGTCCGCCAGAGATGGCCACGCCGCCGCGACGCCGCCGTCGATCACCGGCAGCACGCGGTGACGCCGGCGCGGCTCCTTCGCGGCGATGGCGGCCGCCAGGTCGGCGTTGCTCGGCGAAAAGACGCCCTCCGTGAAGTAGACGGGGTACTCGAAGGGGACCGCGATCCGTTGCAGATGAAGCAGCATCAAAGCCGACTTTCGAGAGAGGTCATCGGCCCGTCAAGTTGGTTCCTCGCGAGGATCCCGCGTCTTGCCGCGGTACGAAAACTTCCCCTTGGCGGCGGACGGCCTTCCTGCAATGCTGGCGCCGCTCGGTGAATCGCGCCGCCGTACGGCCGAGTTCACCTCGTTCCCCGTGATCGCCCCGTGATCGCCCCGTGATCGCCGCGTGATCGCAACCCCGTACCGCCTGACATCCTCCTCAATGCAGACGCCCATGGAAGGCACAGCCCGTCCCACGAAACGGTCCTTCATGCGAGGAGTGCTTCTGACGGCAGCGGCAGGGCTCGCCCTCGCCGCGTTCTCCGCCGGGTGCGCGCCCACGTACGTCTACAATCCCGCGAACTACGCGAAGGAGTACGACCCGCGTAAGCACGAATACACGATCGGGGTAGGGGACCAGATCCGGATCAACGTCTGGCGCATGGCCGACCTGTCGAGCGAGGCGCTCGTCCGGGCCGATGGCGTCATCACGATGCCGCTCATCGGCGACGTCTACGTGGCCGGCAGGACCCCGACCCAGGTGCGCGAGGAGCTGAAGAAGCGGCTCTCCGAGTTCGTGAAGGACGAGACGGCCGTGATCACCGTCGCCGTGACCGGGATCAACAGCTACCGGTTCGTGGTCAGCGGCAACGTCGCGCGCGCCGGCATCTTCGCCTCCAACTACTTCGTCTCCGTCTCCGAGGCGCTCGCGCTCGCCGGCGGTCCCAACCAGTTCGCCTCGACGGATCAGATCCTGCTCATCCGCATGGATAGCCCGGGCAAGTTCCGGCACATCCCCATCAACTACGACGACATCGCCTCGCGCAAGCGGCCCGAGCAGGACCTCGTGCTCAAGGCCGGCGATACCGTCTTCGTGCCCTGATCGTGGCCGGCTCCTCCGCGCTTGCCCGAAAGGCCGTCCTCGGCGCGGTCTGGACGATCGCGACGGGGCTCGGCTCGCGCGTGCTCGGCCTGATAGGCACCCTCGTGCTCACCCGGTTCATCGCGCCGGATGTGTACGGCGAGGTCTCGGCAGCGTCCGTCGTGATCATGACGGCGCACTTCATGTCGAGCCTCGGGACCGGCCAGTTCATCGCGTCGAGGCCCAACCTCGACCGCCAGATGGTCTTCAACGCGACCGTCTATTTCCACGTGGCGGGCCTCGTCGCCATCGGCGCCGTGTACCTCCTCCGGGAGCCGATCGCGGTGCACCTCGTCGGCGCGCCCGGGATGCTCGAGTTCATGCCGGGGCTCATTCTCGCGATGATCATCGATCGGATCTGGTACGTCCCCGATCGCCTGCTCATCCGCGAGATGCGCTTCCGCAGCGTGAGCCTCCGGAACGCCGCCGGCGAGCTCACCTACACCGCGGCGTCCGTCTCCCTCGCCGTGCTCGGCTGGGGGGGGAACGCCATCGTGGTGGCGACGCTCCTGCGCGCCGTCGTGCGCGTGGTGACCACGGTCCCGGCGGTGAAGCTCTCCGAGTGGCTGACGCCGAGCCCGCTGTCGGGCGAGAAGGCGCGCGAGCTGTTCGCCTTCGGCATCCCGCTCAACTTCGGGTCGCTGGCGAACTTCGGGGCTTCCAAATGGGACAACCTCGTCATGATTCGCCTGTTCGGGGAGCAAGTCGGCGGGCTCTACAACCTCGCGTGGAACCTCGCCGACATCCCGGCCTCCCAGGTCGGCGAGCGCATCGGCGACGTGCTCGTCCCGTCGTTCGCGAAGCTCGAGCCGGAGCAGCGCAAGGCGGCGCTCGTCCGCGCGCTCACGCTGCTCGCGCTCCTCATCTTCCCGCTCGCCGTGGGCCTCGGCGCGGTCGCCCCGACGATCCTGAACGACACCTTCTTCAACGAGGCATGGGAGCCGGCCGGCCCGCTCCTCGCCGTGCTGTCCGCGCTCGGCGTCGCGCGCCCGATCGGCTGGGTCTTGTCCTCGTACATGCAGGTCTACGGCCGGACGCGGACGATCATGGTCCTGGAGTGGCTCAAGGTGGCCGCGATCGTCGGCGGCATCGCGCTGCTCGGAACGATCGGCGGCGTCCTCTGGGCCTGCGCCGGCGTCGGCGTTGCGTTCGGGGTGCACGCCCTGGCGAGCCTCTGGGTGGTCAAGCGCGCCGATGGCGTCCCGTACATGCGGCTCCTGCGCCCGCTGGTCCGCCCGCTCGTCGCGTGCGTGCCCATGGTCGCCGCGGTGCTCGCCGTTCGCTACGGCATGCGGTCGCTCCACGACCTGCCCCGCGGGTGCCGCCTTGGCGCTGAGGTGGTGGTCGGCGGGCTCGCCTTCGTCGCTTCCGCGCTGGTCATCGCGCGGCAGGCATCACGGGACTTCCTCCAGCTCGCCCGCGAAGCGGTCCACCGCCGTCGTTAAGGCGTTTCCTGAATGTCACCGATCCGGCGTGACGAGCGAAGCGCGCGCAACGAGCGCAACGAGCGTTGCCAGCGTAACGAGCGTAACGAGCGTGCGGACCGCGACGAGGAGCACCTTTCCCCGCCGATCGTTGGGGCCCCACGCGACACTCGAGCGAAATTGGGGGGGCCTGTGGTAGCGTCGGGCCCCTCTCTTCGAAACTGGGTCGGGATCCGCATGGCGGCTCCCCTCCACCACTGGAGATAATAGGAAATGGCAGAGACGCATCCCCCTGCGGTCGAGAGCTTCCTGGCCAAGATCAACTCCCGCGAAGCCCAGGTGGGCATCATCGGCATGGGTTATGTCGGCCTGCCGCTGGCGCTCACGTTCATCGAGAAGGGCTTCCGCGTGCTGGGCTTTGACGTGGACCCGGCGAAGGTCACCGCGCTCGGCGAGGGGAAGGGCTACATCAAGCACCTCGATCCCGCGCGCATCGCGGCGGCAGCCAAGACGGGCCGATTGGAGGCGACGGCGGACTTCTCGCGGCTCGGCGAGCCCGACGCCATCCTGATCTGCGTCCCGACTCCGCTGACGGCCCAGCGGGAGCCCGACATGAGCTACGTCGTCGGCTCCGCCCAGAAGATCAAGGAGCGGCTGCGGAAGGGGCAGCTCGTCGTCCTCGAGTCCACCACGTATCCCGGCACGACCGATGAGCTCGTCAAGGGCATCCTCGAGCAATCGGGCCTGCGCATGGGGCAGGATTTCTACCTCGCCTTCTCGCCCGAGCGCGAGGACCCGGGCAACCGCGATCACAGCACCGCGACCATCCCGAAGGTCGTCGGCGGCGTCGATCGCGCGTCGCTGGTCCTCTCGCAGGCGCTCTACTCGCAGGCGATCGCGCGCGTCGTGGCCGTCTCCTCGGCGCGCGCGGCCGAGGCGGCGAAGCTGACCGAGAACATCTTCCGGGCCATCAACATCGCCCTCGTGAACGAGCTCAAGGTCGTCTACGACGCCATGGGCATCGACGTCTGGGAGGTGCTCGACGCCGCGTCGACCAAGCCGTTCGGCTTCATGCGGTTCAACCCCGGCCCGGGCTGGGGCGGCCACTGCATCCCGCTCGACCCGTTCTACCTCGCGTGGAAGGCGCGCGAGTACGGCGTGTCCACCAAGTTCATCGAGCTCGCGGGCGAGGTGAACGTCGAGATGCCGCACTACGTCGTCAACAAGCTCCAGCTCGCGCTGAACGAGCGCGGCAAGGCGATGAAGGGCACGAAGGTCCTGCTGCTCGGCGTCGCCTACAAGAAGGACATCGACGACCCGCGCGAGAGCCCCGCGTTCGAGATCATCGAGCTCCTGCGCAAGCTCGGGGCCGTGCTGAGCTTCCACGACCCGCACGTCCCCAAGCTGCCGCGCATGCGCACCTGGCCGCATCTGCCGGAGCTCTCGTCCGTCCCCCTCAACGAGGACACGCTCAAGAGCCACGACGCGGTCATGATCGTCACCGACCATTCGGTGGTCGATTACGATCTGGTGCTGAACCACGCCGCCCTGATCGTCGACGCCCGTGGCGTCTACCGCGCGGCGAACCCCAAGGTGGTCAAGGCCTGACGGAGGGCGAGGGCGCCCCGAGCGGCGCGGGCAGGCGTCGCACGCCAGCGCGGCGGTCCTGGTGACCAGGCATCCAGCGGCGGCGTCCTTGCCGTGTCGCCGCTGGCCCCGTGGCGTGTCGCTCGATTCCCGCGCTGTGGGCGGCGCGCCGCGGGCATCGCCGTAGCGCCCACGCCACGGCGCGGGCGCCACGGCGGAGCTCCTGGGTGACTCCTCGGCAACCGCGAGGAGCTCCGCGTGTCCTCGCGACCTCGTAGCCGCGTCACCTTGTATCCGCGTATCCTCGTCACCACGTATCCTCGTGACCCGGCAACCCCGTAACGCCGTAACCCGGTAACCCGGTAACCGACGGTAACCGATGCAGCTCTTGCCGAGCTCGCGAAATCGCGAGCATCCCCTTGATGTCAGGGCGCCGGTTCGGTACCCATCAAAGACGGTCCATGTCCACGCCGCCGCCCATGGTCGGGCCAGGTCGAACGATGTCGCCTGCAGATGACAGCCTGGGCCCTGCGCCGTCGAGCTCGGATTGGAAGGGCCACCTGGAGATCCGGCTCGGCGATCTCCCGGGGACGCGACGGCCGCTGACGGAGTCCCACATCGTCATCGGCAGGGCGCCGGGCGTGCAGCTCACGCTCGACCACTACACGGTCTCACGGCGCCACGCGGAGCTCTTCTGCGATCCGTTCGGCCGGTGGTGGATCCGCGACCTCGGCAGCACCAACGGAACGCTCGTCAACGACGAGCGGATCAACGAGAAGGTGCTGAAGCCGGGCGATCGCATCGGGATCGGCGACTACATCCTCGAGTTCCAGCTCACGGCGCGGGCCCCTCGTGTGCCGATCGACCCGGGCGGCCTCCATTTCGAGGAGGACAAACCGACCGCGATCCGCAAGCTCGGCGAGCTCGACCCTCCGCGGATCGCGGCGAAGCACCTGTTCACCCTGATGGACCTGTCGCGGCGGCTCCTCAGCATCGAGGACGCGACGGATCGGTTCGACGCGCTCTGCCAGCTGATGGTCCGCGAGGACTTCCACGGCAGCATGGCGCTCGCGCTGCGGCTCCGGCAGAACGGCGCGCTGACGATCCTGTCCGGGCCGCACCGCCCGTTCCAGTCGCTCCGGCGCGAGGACTCCGTCGCCCCGCCGTACATCTCGCGCCGCGTGCTCGCGGCGGTGCAGGACACGCGCGAGCCGGTGCTGGCCGGAAACCTGGTCAGCGACAGCGCCACGGTCGAGCTCACGATGTCGCGCGACGTCATGGCCCTCTGGGTCGTGGCCTGTCCGCTGCGCGTCGAGGAGCAGATGATGAACCTGCTCTACGTGACCCTGCCGCCCGACTTCGGCAGCGTCGAGTGGCTCGGGCTCATCGCGCTCGCGGCGGAGGTCTATCAGCAGGCCGAGTCGGCCTGGGAGGCGCGGCGCCACGCGCAGGCGCACGCGGCGATCGAGCGCGAGCTCGAGATGGCGCACCAGATCCAGCGGACCTTCGTCCCGAAGCGGCTGGAGTTCAAGGCGCTGGACGTGGCGCTCGGCTTCGAGCCGTGCCGGTGGGTCGGGGGCGACTACGTGGACATCGTCCCGATGCCGGACGGCCGCATCATGCTCGCCGTGGCGGACGTCTGCGGCAAGGGGCTCCAGGCCGCGCTCATCGGCTCGAGCGTCCACACGATGGTGCGCGCGACGGTCGACGCCGGCCGCGGGATCACGGGCATGATGGACCGGCTGAACGCCTACCTCTGCGAGTACCTGCCGGAGCACTCGTTCGTCACGATGGTGGCCGTCGCCCTCGACCCCGCGACGGGCCGCATGGAGTGCGTCAACGCAGGGCACCCGCCGGCGCTGGTGGCGACCGCGGAGGGCGGACTGCGGCACCTCCAGGCGGCCGTCAACCCGGCGCTCGGGGTCGGCCTGGTGCCGATGGAGGCGCACCAGAGCGTGCTCGCGCCGGGCGAGGTGCTCGCGATGTACACCGACGGGCTCACCGAGCTGCGCAACTCGTCGAAGCAGATGCTCGGCCTGCACGCGCTCGGCACGGGCTTCGCCAAGCTCTGCGCCACCAGCGCTGGCCGCCCGGTCGCGTCGATCGCCGACAAGCTCACGCACATGCTCGAGGAGTTCCGCGGCGACCAGCTGCCCGAGGACGACAGGGCCTTCCTCCTCGCGCGGCGCACCTGAGCGCGCCGCGGTCGGCCGCCCGGCGGAGCCCCTGAGCGCGCCCCGTCGCGCTCAGCGGGCGGCGTCGCCCGCGCCAGCCGACGCCGGCGCCTCGCCCTCCAGCGGCTCGCTCGGCGTCGGCTCCCGGCGCGGCGTTCCGGAAGGGCCTGCCGAGCCGAAGGGCTGGGTCATCAAGATGCGCGAGCCCGGCGCCATCTGCCGCGGGAACGCGCCCGACACGGACAGGAGGAGCGTGTTCCGGACGACGCGCGTGTCGGGGAGCTCCGCCGTCCTTGCCTCGGTGCGCTGGTTCGCGTGCTGGTACCGGAGCGCGAGCGCAAAGTCGGGGATGAGGATGACGGGGCTCCAGAGCAGTCCGACATCGGTGAGCACCGCGAGCGTCGTCGGCCCCGTGTCGAGATCCCCCTCCGCGTTCGTCTCGAGAGGCTGCGAGAGCTGCGCGCTGGCCGAGCCCTCGACCGACAGGTGCCAGGCGGGGCGGATGGGCACGGCGGCGCGGAGCGTCAGCATATGGGAGAGCTGGATCTGCTGCAGGAAGACGTTCGGCGTGGCCGCGTAGGTGTACGCGAGCTCGGCCGCGTCGCCCCGCTCGTGCAAGTAGCGCAGCGCCGCGAGCCCGCTCGGGCGCACGAGCGACCCGGCGCCGCCCGCCAGGTCCGTCGCGACGACCCCGCCGAGGTCGAGCTGGCTCGAGAAGCGACGCCCGAGGTCGTGCTGCCAGCTCGCCACGAGCGTGCTGAGGAGCTGGTCGCGCGACGTGTACGTGTCTTCGGTCGTGGGATCGGTGTCGGTGACCGGAACGTTGTCGAAATGGGTGTAGCCGACCGATAGCGCGAGGGCCGCGACGTCGTGACGGAAGCTTCGGTTCGCGTTCAGCGTGTTCGTCACGCTGTACGTGCGCTGCGGGCGATCCAGGAGCGGGTTGTAGACGGCGAACGTCGCCGCCTGCCCGAGCGACCAGACCGGCGAGGGCTGGAACGAGAACCCCTCGTTGAACGACCCCTGCACGAAGTTCGTCGTCCCGCCCGCGTTGCCCTGGAGCGTCGTGGTCCCCGGCGTCTGCTCGAGCTGGAACGTGTTGAGCTGGCCTTGCGACCCGGACGCCCCGAGCGTCAGCGAGGTCCTCGGCGACGTGACGAAGCGGCCGGTCCACGCGGCCACGTTCGAATACGAGCTCGCCTCCGCGTGCCGGAAGAAGAGGCTCGTCGAGAACGTGTAGGAGAGCGTCTGGGCGGTCCGCGGCGTCGTGTAGGTGAAGATCAGGCCGGGGCTCGCGGTCGCGAGGCCGTCGGCGTCGGGACCGGGCCCGGCAGGGGGCTCGGCCGCGGAGGTCACGTTGTCGGTGACGCCGATCGACCCGGTGAAGACGCCGTGGAGGGTTGCGTCCTGCGCCCGGGCGTCGTGGTGGGTGAGGATCGCGCAGCCGAAGGCCGCGACCGCAATACCTCGTCCGGAGCGCATGAGGGCTGCAAGGTAACAATGGAGCCGGCGCTCGGCTATGCCTCCCCGACCTTTCGGCGCAAGGAGGCGAACGCCGCGCGCCGGCCGTTCAGGCGTCGAGAAGGACGACACCGAGGATGGGCGCCGGCCGGAGCTGCTCGATGGCCTGGCGGATCGCCTTGCGGGTCGACTTCTTGACCAGCGAGGTCAGGATCACGCCGTCCACCGAGTCGCCGATGACGTTCAGGTCCATGCTGCCGAGCACCGGCGGCGTGTCGATGATGATGTACGAGTAGCCCGCGCGCTTGAGGCTCTCGATCGCGGTCGAGAACGCCACCCCGTCGAAGATCGGCGGCCGCTCCGTGCGCGGATCGACGGCCAGGATGTGGACGGGCGTCTGGAGGGCGAGCCTCGCGTCGGGCGACCTGCCGCCCATCGGCGCGGCGTTCCTGTCCGACGACGACTCGCCGCCGTCGTCGCCGGGCGTCACGGCGGGCGCCGCCTGATCGACGACGACCCAGGGCGCGAACCGGTCGTTGACGTGGCGCTGGAGCTGCTCCGTGAAGCAGCTCGGGGGCTCGAACCGCAGCGCCTTCGCGATGCCGGGCTTGCGGATGTTCGCCTCGACGAGGAGGATCTTCCCGCGGACGGTCTCGCGGAGCGCGAGCGCGAGGTTGATGGCGCACGACGTCTTGCCCTCGCCGGGCCCTGCGCTCGTCACGGCGATGGTGATCCCCGAGCCCGTCGGCAGCTTGCGCCGGAGCGTCCGGTACGCGTCGGCCTGGGGCGAGTAGGGCGCGCGGAGCATCACGATGTTCGGATCCACGGCGTCCGGCATCGGCACGGGGCGCACGGTGATCTCGCCCGGGCCGCGCAGCGACTCCTCCTGAAGCAACCCGGCGTTCTCCGGTGTGGTGGGCAGGGAGCGCAGCTGCTCGATGTGCAGCGACGGCGGCTCCTCGAACGTCGGATCCAGCGACTGCAGCTTCGCGTCCACGGCCTGGTGCGCCGGGGTCGACACCACGCGGTTGAAGATCAGGGAGGGCGGCGAGTTGAACGTGCTGGTGAGCGAGCGCTCGATCGGCCTCTCGGGCGGCGGCTGCTGCGGCGGCGGCGGCTGATGCGGCTGCGGCACCTCGCGCACCGTCACCTCGCGCGCCGCGGGCGGCACCACGCGATCGAAGACGAGCGACGGAGGCGAGGGGAACGCGCCGCTGAACGATCGCTCGAGGGACGGCGCTCCCCCGGGGGGCGCCCCCGCGTCCCGGACCCCCACGTCGCGCGCCGGCGAGGCGATGACCCGCTCGATCGGCACCGGCAGCGCTGGCGAGCTGCCCGGCCTCCCGCCGCTCGATACGAGCCCAGGGCTGCTCAGCGTCGCGCTCAGATCGGCGACACGCGCGATCGCGGGGGATGAGCCTTGCCGCTCGGGGCCGGGCGGCAGCGCCGGCGCGGGCATGCCGAGCACCGTCGCGGTACCCGGGTGCGCGCGGTGCTCCCCGTGGTTCGCCGCGGGACCCCCGAGGAAGAGCGCCGTCGCTGGCGACGGCCCCCTGAGCGGCTGCTGCGCGCCGGGGTGAGCGCCCGGCGCCTGCGCGGCGCCGAGGCGCAGCCCCATCGCCTGCGGGTGCTGCAGCGGCGAAGGGGGCAGATCTTGCCGGATGGTCGGCGAGTCGAACGCGGCGCTCGGGTCGTCCTGGCTGGAGCTCGGGCGCTCCGCCGAGACCACGTCCTCCGCGTCGTTCGCGAGGCGCAGGACGCGGGCGATCATCTCCTCGCGCACGTCCGGATCCGGCGCGATCGAGCGCCAGTTGCCGACCACGTTGCGGAGCCGGCGCGCCTCGATGACGAGGGCGCGGACCCGCGCGGTCTGCTCCGCGCGACTCAGGAAGTCGCAGACCTGATCGAGCGCCCGCTCGAGGGAAGCGACCGGCGGGGGCTTTCCCGGCTCAGCTCCGCCTGCCTCAGCCACGGCGCCCTCGGGGCGCGCGCGCGGCGGGCGGAACGACGACGAGCACCGGAGCGAGCGCCATTCGATCGATATCTTCCATGTCGTAAACCCGATCATCGAACACGATGCCACGCGCCGCGGCGGCCGCGATGCCGGCCGCAACGGACAAGAACAGCCCGCCGATGGCGATGATCAACCGCGACGGGCTCGACGGCGCGCTCGGCCGGTACGCCGGGTCGAGCACCTCGATCTGCGCCGAGTAGCCGCCCTGCTCCGAGCTCGCGGCGATCTCCGCGCGGAACGACTTGCCCTCGAGGTCGGAGAGGCGCTGCTGCGCGCGCGCCTTCTCGCGGCTGAGCCGCGACCAGTCGGTCTCGGTGTTGATGATCTGCTTCGCCGCCTCGCTCGCGTCGGCCGCGTTGCCCTTCTTCGCGCCCCTGCGCACCGCGATCTCCCGCTCGAGAGCGGCGAGCTGGGACTTGATCTTCGCCTTCTCGGCCTCGTCGGTCGCGGGGACCTCCACCACCGGGTCCGGCGGCAGGACGAGCGCCTGCTCGGCGCGCCGCAGCGCCGCCTCGGCGTTGGTCACGCGGGCCGCCGCCGCCCGGACGTCGGGGTGCTGCTCGGTGAAGCGGGACTGCTTGTCGGCCAGATCCCGCCGCGCGGTGGCGAGCTCTTGCTCGGCCTGATCCCGCTGCCGGGTGAGCGCGGGGGAGGGCACCCCGGCGGCGCTCGCCGCCGGCTGCTCCGGCTTGCCGGTGAGCCGGCTGCGCAGGCGGGGCACCTGCCGCTCGAGCGCCTCGAGGGTCGGGTCGGTCCCTGTGGCGCGCCGCTCCCGCTCGCGGATGGCGGCGCCGCCCTGCGAGCCGCCGGGTGTGGATTGCTCGGTAGCGAACTCGGGGTGCTCGGCCAGGAACGCCGCGAGCTCGGCCTCGGCCTTCTCGACGTCCTGCTCGGCGCGCTTCAGCTCGGCGTCGAGGAACTCGTTCGTCAGCTTCGCCTGCGACCTGCGCATGCGGGTCGTCTCCTCGACGAGGATGTCCGCGAGCCGCTGCGTCACCTCCTGCGCCTGCTCGCGCGTCTCTCCTTCGGCCGAGATCGCGAAGGTGTCCTGCGAGCGGGCCTTGAAGGTGATCTTGGCGCGGAGCCGATCGACCGCGTCGACCATGCCCCGCTTCTCGAGGACGTCGGGGAAGAGGTTGAACTCCGTCACGACCTTCTCGAGGTTGGAGCGCGCGAGCAGCGTCTCCTTGAGCCGCGCGGAGAGGGTGCGGAGCGGGTCGGGCCCGTCGGGCCCGAGGTACGTCGCCTTGACGCCCTCGCGGTAGAAGATCACGGTCTCGGAGCGGTACGCGGGCTTCCTCGACTGCACGACGAGCACCGTGAACCCGAGCCCCGCGATCGCCACCAGCACCGCCACGTACCAGTGCGCCAGCGTCCGGTTGATCATCGCGCTGACGCTGGGCGGCTGCGGACCTGCAGGCCGCGCCGCTGCGTCGGCGGGGATCGCCCCGAGCGCCTCCTGGGGCGGGGTAGGCCCGGAGAGCTGCTGGTTCATCTTCTTGTCCATGGTCCCCGCTCCTCGAAGGTTGCCTTGCTCCGCCCGGTCCGGAGAACGCGCACCCCGGTCAGGCAGGCTGGTTGGCTATGGTAGACGTGCGACGCCCGAGCGCCAGCTTGTTGCACCCAGCTCCGGCTGTGCCCGCTGCGCGCAACCCCACGCCTAACACGCCCCCAGTACGCGCAGCACGCGCAACCAGCACCACGGCGACAGGGGGCACCGCCCGGGCGACGCCAGCCGCGCTGCACCGTCCGCGCGACACCTGCCGCGCGGCGCTGCCACCGCAACCGTTGTCGACGGGTGGGCCGGGGGGCCGGGGTGGCGGCGCGCGCGCCGCCACCGAGCGTCACGTGGGGAACACCCGATCGAGGCGCAGCAGGCGGAAGATCGCGCGCGGCTGATCCCTCAGCCCGACGATGCGCACCTGGCCGCCGTTGGCCCGTACCCGCTTGAACAGCGAGACGATGACGCCGACGCCCGAGCTGTCGATCAGCCGGAGGGACGAGAGCTCGAGCGTGATGTTCTGCCGGTTCTCGGCCACCAGCTCGTCCACCAATGTCCTGAACTCCGGTGCGGTCACTGCGTCGAGGGTCCCCTCGAACTGCACGACCGTCTCACTACCGTTATCGGTCCGCGTATAACTCATTGGATTTTGATTCCCCCTGCGGCGCGGGTCGCGCCCGAACGGGAGACGCTCCGCATTCGAAAACTGCTCGTCCGATGCCCTGTCGCCCCGGCGAAATCGGCGTCGGAATGCTCTTGTTCGCTGCTGCCTTCACCCCCGTCGCCGGCAATACACGAGCTGCCCTCCCTCCGTTTCACAAGACGGAGGACATTCGGACTGCCGGGACAGTAGTCGACCTCATCCATGAACGACTTGATGATGAAGAGCCCCATCCCGGACTCGGGGAGGTCGTCGATGGGAGGGTTGTCGATGGCCGCGGGATCGAAGCTGCAGCCCGTGTCCATCAAACGGATGATAATGCCGTCCGCGTCGGACTCGATCTCGATGTCGACGTCGCCCGGCGGGCCAGCGCGGTATCCGTGAATCGCGATGTTGTTGAACGCCTCGCCGAACGCCGAGACGGTCTGGTCCTCGAAATCCTCCTGGGTGAGGCCGGGCGACCCGCCCTCGACCCTCCCCGGCGCGGCCATCTTGCATGCGGCCGCCACCACGCGGAGGGCGAGGTGGCGATAGGTCAACGAACCTGGTACGCGGAGTCGGATCACGCCCAAACCTCCATCCGAGCTTGTACCCTACCACGTTCTCGACTATGGGAGCCACAAGGTAAACAGTGACACCTGGCGTTCGTGTAGCGAAACGTGCGATCGACATCGCGGGCTCGCTCGTGGGTCTCACGCTGACCCTCCCGCTCTACCCCCTCATCGGCGCGGCTATCTACCTCGAGTCGCCCGGGCCGATCTTCTACATGCAGCGCCGTGCCGGGATGCTCATCGGCACGGAAGTGCGGGACGGCGTGGCCTACCCGCGGTTCGTCGAATTCCACATGCGCAAATTTCGTTCCATGCGCGTGGATGCCGAGAAGTTGACGGGGGCCGTGCTCGCCCAGCAGGACGACCCGCGCATCACCCGGGTCGGCCGCTTCCTGCGCAAGACGCGCCTCGATGAGATCCCGCAGTTCTGGAGCGTGCTCATGGGCGACATGAGCATCGTGGGGCCGCGCCCCGAGCGCCCCGAGCTGCTCGTCAACCTCGCGCTCGCCATTCCCTTCTTCGAGGAGCGGATGCGCGACATCAAGCCGGGCATCACGGGGCTCGCGCAGGTGTCGCTCGGGTATACCGGACGCGCTCCGGCGGAGAGCGAGGTCGCCGCGTTCGAGGCGACGCTGACGAACCCGTTCGGCCTCGAGGAGGCGGAGGGGGCCGAGGCCGACGACATGCGGATGAAGCTGCTCTTCGATCTCGCGTACGCCGCGTCGCTCGAGAAGCTCTCGACGTTCCTGCAGATGGAGCTCTCGATCATCGTGAAGACGCCGCTCGTGATGGTCCTCGGCCTCGGGCGCTGAGCGGGCCCCGGCCCGGCGCGGGCGTCGCGGCCGCGATGCTCCGTGCGTCATGGCGCTGAACCGGGGCAACTTCCCGCGGCTGTACTAACCCCTCTTGCTGAGCACGACGATCACGAGCACCAGGGCGAGATCGGCCAGGATGAGCCGGTAGACGTCGCGCTTCTCGAGCCGGATCGAGAAGTTCGGATCGACGCTCCTGATGGCGGAATACAGCGCCCCCGCCAGGCCGAAGTAGATCCAGAGCACGTAGTGGTAGGTGAACGAGAGGAAGAAGATCCCGACCATCATCCCGCAGAACCCGGCCATGATCGCCATGGACCAGGCGCGGATCGCCGCGAACTGGGCGCCGTGCTCGTACCGCTTGAGCGCGACCAGCGAGATCTTGAGGGTGAGGTAGATCATCGCCGTCCACGCGAACATCCCGAGCGGACCGAGCTCCGAGAGCGCGAGGAGGTACGCGTTGTGCGCGGTGAGCCAGTGGTGCTCCGTGAACTGGCGGAAGCCCGCGCCCATCAGCGGGAACATCCGGTAGATATTCAGGCCCTCGCCCAGGATCTCCGTGCGCTCGTTCGCTGACTCATCCGCCTCGCCCCCGCCGCGGCCGCCGAGCATCATGAGCGGCGCCGCGCAGATCGCGCCGAAGATCGCGCCGCGGATGCCGTACTTCTTGACGAAGTAGACGCCCAGCACCGTCGCGAAGACGAGCTGGCCGCCCCGGGACTGCGTGAGGATGATCGCGGTCGCGATGAGGAGGAGCGAGCCGAAGACCATGAGCGCGCGCGTGAAGGAGCGCTTCTGCTCGAACATCGCGAAGCTGAACGGCAGCACGATGCCCGCCGTGAGCGCGAGCTCGTTCGGATCCTGGAGCACGCCGCGCCAGCGCACGCGGCCGTTGATCGTCGACGTCTTGAAGAGGCCGACGCGCTCGCACAGGTACTCGACCTCGGGATCGGCGCCCGGCCCCTCGCGGCAGTCCACGCGGAGCTCGCAGGAGCGGCCGTCGGGGATGCCCGCCTCGCCGCGCGAGCCTCCGATGGTCTGCGTCATCGCCAGGCACTGAAACGAGGAGAACCCCTGGTGGATCGCGACGCCCGCCACGAAGAGGCCCATGATGAGCACCGTGGCGGCGAGCTTCTGGAACCCTTTGAAGCCGTCGGGGCTGTGCCCGATCAGGAAGAAGAGGACGAACGTCACGCTGATCGAGACGAACCCCTCGGTGAACTCGGCGGGGTTCCGGAAGCCCAGCGTGAGCACGCACCAGGAGTAGACGACGATGGCCCACCGGAGCTGCGGGGTCGCCTTCAGCCTGACCTTGCCCATCGCGAGGTCGAGGCCCATGCCCATGAAGGCGAGGCCGAGCCAGAGGTACAGGAACGGCAGGCTCTCGAAGCGCTCGTCCCACTCCTGAGGCCTGCCGTAGATGAAGACGATGAGAAGGATGACCCCGGGGAGCGCGAGCATGTCGAGGGTCCTCGGCGGAGACGCCGTTCGGGTGGTGGGGGACGTTCCGGAGGATCGCGGCTCGCGTCAAGCGACTTGCGCTCGCTCCCTCCGGCGTGGTTTCCGGGCCCTCGACGCTACGTGCTGAGGCCCACGCGGCGCACGGCCTGGTTCAGGAACGGGACGAACTCATCCGCGGCCCTCGCGTTGCCCGCGCTCGAGGGGTGGTTGTCGGTGTTCCCCTCCGAGCCGTGCAGGGAGAAGTTGGACTCGCCCTTGTTCGTGAGCACGTCGTAGTAATCGAAGACGACGACGTTCTTCTCCGGATAGCCGCTGAGCCAGCCGTCGGGCGACTTGACCCAGTTGTTGAACGAGCGGGCGAGCTCCGCCTGGCGCTGCGCGATCTCGGCGTCGGAGGGCTTCCCGAGGAGCCGCTTCGCGGTCCACTTCCAGGCAGGCTCCTTCGAGCGTTTGAGGACGTTGGCGGGGGCGGTGACGTAGACGAACAGCGTGTCCTTCCGCTTCGCGAGGTCGGGCAGGATGGACGTCAGCGTGGCCTTCGCGTTCCAGACGGTGAGCTCCGGGCCGGCCGGGTTGCCGGGGGCGGAGCCCTCGCCGACGAAGCGGTTGTTGGGATAACAGGACTTGAAGACGACGATCCGGTTCACCACGCCGTCCGGGTGCATCTGGTCGTTCAGCGCGACCCGGAGCACCTTGTCCATCTTGTCGCGGAACTTGGGCGCCCAGTCGAAGAGGTCGGTCTTCTCGCCGATCTCGCTGCCGTAGGAGGCCTCGTGGACGCGGTAGCCCTGCTCCGTGAGCTTCTTCTTGAGCCCGCCTCCGTTCGGGTGCGCCTCGTAGACGCACGACGCCTTCTCCTTCTCGGCGCCCGTCTCCGTGAGGAGCTGGCCGCCGCACGAGTGATGGATGAACAGGAGATCCAGCGGGGTATCGGGCCGGGCGCTCGCGAAGCCGGACAGATCGAGGGAGCCAGCCTTCGCGATGGGGCCGGTCGCGGCCGGCGCCGTGCCCTCGATGGGGATGAACAGGGCGCCCAGCGCGACGAGAAATGCGCCGGCAGAGACGAGTCGCTTCTTGCTCATGGCATCTCCGTACAGGGCGTGGGCAAGGAGAATGGATTATTGCAGCGCGCCACGCCGAGGACAAGCGTGGCGCGGGGGGGCGTCATCGTCGCATTTGCCGTTTGCGACACGGCGCTCAGAAGGTGAGGACGCCGCCCTCGTCGGCCTTGGCGGCCGAGCCGGCGCGGATCGTGATCTCGTCGCCGCCGCCCGCGGGCTTCCTGATCACGTCGTAGGACGCGCCGGGGGAGAGCCCCGTGACGACGTGCTTCGTCACGCCGGGGAGCGAGGTGAACTGCACCTCGGACACAGCGCCCAGCTCGACCGGGAACAGGACCAGCGTGCCCTTCACCGCCGCGCCAGCGAACGGCGTTCCGCGCTTCGTGCGCACGAGCGTCACCGGATCCGCCGTCGCGTTGCCGGCCGCGCCCTGGAGCACGTGCAGGAAGCGCGTGTCCTTCGGCATCGGGGCCGGCGGCTCGACCCGCAGGGTCGCGAGCATCGGCTCGTTCTCGGCCGGCTTGGTGTCCCAGGTGCCCGTCGGCTTGTACGGCTCGGCCACCATGACGGCGCTCTCCGGCAGGAGCGTGGTCACGAAGAGCTTCTGCCCCTTCGCGGTCGTGGCCGTCGCGAGCTTCCCCGCGACCTGCGCCGCGCTCGGCGTCTGCACGAAGAAGCGCTTGAAGCGCCCGTCCTTGCCCGTGGCGGCGCGGTCGTAGAGGACGAGGTGGTCCGGCTTGAGCCACACGAGCGCGCGGCTGACGTGCGTGACGTCGCGGATGTTCTCGTACTCGGAGTTGTAGAGCGGGGTCGCGTCGCCGAGGACATAGACGTAGTCCTGCGCGAAGCTCTTCGCGAGCACCCTGGGATCGCCCGTGTGCACGAGCGGCCACTGGGACCCGCGCCGCCAGAGCTCGCCGCGGTTCGGGTCGTCGTGGCGGCGGTTCCTGTCGTTCTCGACCGTGAGGGTGTTGTGCTGCTCGGAGCTCCCCATGAAGGCGCCGTACCCGACGCGCTCCTTCGTGAGCCACTCGCCGCCGCGGTAGAAGCCGAAGCTGAGGCCGTCGCCGTGCTGGTGGTCGATCTGCTCCCAGCCGAGCTGGAACTGGAGCCACGTGGCCTCGGGCCCCCAGCTCGTCCTCGCGAAGACCTGGCCGAGGCCGGGGCCGTAGTGCGTGAGCGGGGTGGAGGGGCGCGGGTCGGTCGGGGTGACCGCCGGGTCGAGCAGGAGGAAGTACATGATCGAGTGGCGCTTGTGGACCTGGCCGAGCTGCGAGCGGGCGCGCCGCGCGAGGGCCGCGGCGCCGCCCGGGCCGGCGTGGATGGCCATCCAGCGGAGCGCGTTCAGGCGCTCGGCGTTGCCGCTGTTCTCGGCGTGGAGGCCGAGCGCCGCGAACGGGTCGATGTGATCCGTGTACTCGTAGCGCTCCCCGTCGCCCGTCCACGCGGCCTCGTGGGTCGGCCCGAGCCGGCCCGCCGGCGTGGCGGGGCTCAGGCTGTGGAGGTGGGCCGGGATGAACTCGTGCCAGAACGGGTTGCCGTCGAGGTGCACCTGCGGGCCCCACTTCGCCGGATCGGCCTCGCCGGCCGTCTGGATGGCGAGCAGCGTCTCGCTCACGTAGGCCAGCGTCGCGGGGCCGTACTGGAAGCCCTCCGGCGGCGCGCCGCCGCGCGCGTCGTTCCGCAGGACGCTGTCGGTCATGTAAAGCCACGCCCCGGCGACGTTGGCGAAGTAGTCCCTGAGCCGCGGGTAGGTGCCGCTCGGCTTCGGATCCGGCGGATCGTCGGCCTCGTCGAACGCGAGCGACAGGAGCGTCAGGTTGCGCATGTGCGACGTGAAGTAGTTGTTCGCGGCGTACCTGCGCTTCTTCGGCTCCTTCAGCATCGCCGGGTCGTTCAGCTTGCCCACGGGCTCGGGGTGATCGTGGCTCGTCGTCGACGACTTCAGCTGCTCCTCCGCCCAGCGGAGGAAGACGGGCCGTATCGCCGCCTTGTCCTGGGCCGAGAGGTACCCGTAGATCCAGTCGACCGTGAGGCCGAACGACTCGCCGGCCCAGCGGGCGCGGTCGCCGGTCGAGAACCTGCGGACGAAGGGATCCTGCGGATCGCCCTTGTTCACGCGATCGACGATATAGAGAAGGATCTTGCGCGCGCGGGCGGCGTGGTCGTTGCGGGCCGCCTCGTCGCTCGAGACGAGCGACATGAAGGCGAACAGCTCCGCGTGCGCCTCGCAGTAGATGCGGGCGTGGGTGCAGTCGCCCTCCGAGGGGATGTTGCCCTTGTCCATCGCCGCCGCGGCCTCGGCCGTCACGGCGGCGAGCTCCTTGAACAGGGGGTTCGCCTGCGTGGCGCGCGCCCGGAGCTTCGGCAGATCGGCCGCGCGCACCCAGAGCCGGGGGTGCCCCTTGGCCGGCGTGGCCGGCGGCGCGGCCGGCGCGTCGAAGCGCGGCGCCGCGACCGCGAGCGCGGCGGTGGCGGACTGGGTGCCCTCGCCGCTGTGGACCGCCGGGGGCCCCGGGGTCTGCCGCCGGTCGCAGCCGGCGAGGAGACCCGCGAGGCCGAGCGCGAGGCCGAGCGACGCGAGCGACCGCGAGCCCGTCATGTCGCGCGTTCCTTGAGGTACGTGAACGTCCGCTGGAGGCCCTCCTCCGTGGAGACCAGCTGCTTCCACCCGAGCGCCTTCAGCTTCGTGTTGTCGAACCGGTTCCCCTTCCACGAGGTCGCGCTCTTGTAGGGCGTGAAGATGGCCGGCAGCTGCCCCTTCGAGTAGGCGTGGTAGCGCTCGACGAGCTTCGATATCCCGGCGAGGGCGAAGTAGGGCACCGTGAGCGAGCGGATCGGCTTCACCTCGCGCTTGTAGCGGGCGAGGTAGACGTCGGCCGTGGGCAGGTCGTCGTCGTGGACGTTGTAGACCTGCCCCCGCGCGACGTCGCTCCGGCCGGCGACGGCGATCGCCTCCGCGCAGTTGTCGACGTACGACAGCGGGAGGACGTTGCGGCCGCCGAGGTGCAGGAACACGCCGAAGAGGCTCATCCCCACGCGGCTGGAGAAGGCGTTGCCGCCGGGGCCGTAGATGACGCCGGGGCGGAGCACCGTCAGCGGGAAGCCGTAGCGCGCCTGGTACTCCCAGAAGAGCTTCTCCTGCCGGAGCTTCGCCTGCGAGTAGAGATCGCGCTGCGCCGGCCGCGTCTCCAGGGGCGTGTTCTCGTCGACGATGTACCCCCGCGGGAGATCGGCGACGCCGTAGACGCCGAAGGAGCTGACCAGGACGACGCGCGGCGATCGGCCGGTGTGGACGAGCGCCTCGAGCAGGTTCTTCGAGGCGACGACGGTGCTCAGGAACATGTCCGCGGGCGCGCCGCCCATGGCCGCGGCCACGTGGTAGACGACGTCCACGCCCTCGACCGCGCGCTCGGCGGCCTCCTTCGTGGCGAGGGAGCCCACCGCGACCTCGAGGGGGACGCCCCGCCGCTTCTCGATCTCGTCGAGCCGCGAGCGGTTGCTCGCGGGGCGGACGAGGCAGCGGAGGTCGGTCTCGCCGTGGGCGAGCAGCCGGTCGACGAGGGCCGATCCGAGGAAGCCGTTCGAGCCGGTGACAAGGACTTTCATGTGCGCGCCTTCTCCTGCGGGACCTGCCGGAAGATCTCATCCATCATCGACGCGACCCGGATCATGTCCCGGTACGAGATGGGCAGCTCCGCGCCCCGCGTGATGCTGTCGTAGAAGAGGCCGATCAGGCGGTTCAGCCCCGAGAAGAAGTGGAAGTCGCTGCGGGCGAACCGCACCACGTTCTTGCCCCCCTCGCGGAGGTACGAGATGGCCTGATCGAAGGCCGGGACGACGCGCCCGATGGCGCTCGGGAGCTTCGGCGACGCGTCGAGGGTGACCGTGCGGCTCGTGAAGTCGACGTGGAGCGTGTTCTTCGTGCCGTAGATGCGGAGAAAGTGCCCGGGCGGCCGCGCGTGCGACGAGAAGGTCCCGTAGGCGCTGACGCGCGCGCCCTGCACCGTGACGCGGAGCTCGTCGAGCATGTCGTCGCGCGAGTCGCCGAACCGCTTCTCCCGGCGCGCATAGGCGGTCGCGGTGACCTTCGGCTGCTCGTCGTCCACGAACTCGACGATCTTGTTCAGCAGGTGATCGACGTTGTTGTGGAACAGCTTGCCCGGGAGGCGATGGACCCAGTGCGAGCCGTCGCCGAGGAGCGCCGTGCCGAAGGGGCCGGCGAGGTTGTAGCCGAAGCAGCTCTCCACGTGGACGGGATCACCGATCACGCCGTCGCCGACGAGCCTGCGCATCTCGATGGCCGGGGGATCGAACTGGTACTCCCAGCCGACGGTCATCTTCTTCCCGGCGGCGGTGCAGAGCTCGATGAGGCGCCGCACGTCCGCGAGGTTCAGCGCAGTC
Source organism: Sorangium sp. So ce302 (assembly GCF_051530145.1). Classification (GTDB taxonomy): domain Bacteria; phylum Myxococcota_A; class Polyangia; order Polyangiales; family Polyangiaceae; genus Sorangium; species Sorangium cellulosum_B. Next base: position 1,301,837 of record NZ_CP150326.1, read on the forward strand.
GGCTTCTCCACGTAGACGTGGGCGCCGGCCTCGATGGCGCGCCGGGCGAGGAACAGGTGCGACTGCGGAGGGGTGGTGATGTGGACGACGTCGGGCTTCTCGACGTCGAGCAACCGGTCGAACGAGTCGTAGTGGCTCGGGATGCCGTAGCGCACCGCGATCTGCTCGGCCATCAGGAGCTCCAGGTCGCATACGGCGACGACCCGAGCCCGCTCCGGCATCTTTTGGATCTCTTCTATGTGGCCGTCGGCGATCTTGCCGCAGCCGACGATCGCGATTTTGAGGGTCATGCGGCGGCGGAGCGTACCGCAACGTGGCAGCCGAGAGCTAGGCTCTCGGCCGGCCCGCGGTCAGCGCGGACGCGTCCAAGCTCCTCCACGCGCGTCCATGCGCGTGGAGGAGCTTGATGACGGTCGCGGCGGCCTCGGGTAGGCTGCGCGGCGCAGCATAAAGAAGGGTGGTGATTCGTGCGCGTGCTCCATGTTCTTCATACGTCGCTGCCTGTCATTGCGGGATACACGATCCGCAGCGACTACATCATCAAGCACCAGGCCGAGCACGGGATGCGGCCGGCGGTGGTGACGTCGGCGCAGCAGGGGTCCGGGGATGCGCTGAAGGACGAGAGCGGCGGCATCTCGTACTGGCGGACGCGCGAGCCTACCGGCAAGAAGCTGCCGCTGGTCAGGGAGCTCCAGCTCGTGCGGGCGCTGGAGGCGCGCGTCGAGGACGCGATCCGGGAGTTTCAGCCCGATCTCGTGCACGCGCACTCGCCGATGCTCGTCGGGCTGCCGGCGCTCGCGGCGGCGCGCCGCTTCGGGCTGCCGCTCGTCTACGAGGTGCGCGACCTCTGGGAGAACGCCTCCGTCGACCGGGGCAAATTCAAAGAGGACTCGGCGCCTTACAAGATCGCGGCCGGCCTCGAGACGATCGTCTACAAGTACGCTGACGCGACGGTGACGATCTGCGAGGCCCTGAAGAGCGCTGTCGCGCCGCGGGTGCGCAGCACGGACGCGCTCCACGTCGTGGGCAACGGCGTCGACTCGGACAAGTTCGCGCCGCGGGAGGCCCCGCCCGGCGCCTGGGAGCGCTTCGGGCTCGCCGGGAAGAAGCTCATCGGCTACGTCGGCACCTTCCAGCCGTACGAGGGGCTCCAGACGCTCATCGCGGCGATCGGCGACATCGCGCGGGAGATCCCGGACGCGCACGTCGTGATCACCGGGGCCGGCGGCCAGGAGATGGAGCTCAAGGCGTTCGCCCGCGAGCGAGGGGTGGAGTCCAAGGTGACCTTCACCGGGCGGGTGCCGCACGACGAGGTGTTCAACATCTACGCGATGGCGAGCCTGCTCGTGTATCCCCGCATCCGGACCCGGACGACCGAGCTGACGACGCCGCTGAAGCCGCTCGAGGCGATGGCCATGGCCCGGCCCGTGATGGTGAGCGACGTCGCGGCCATGGGGGAGCTCGTCCGTTATGGCGAGACCGGGTTCGTCTTCAAGGCGGGCGACAGCGCCGACCTCACGAGGCGGTGTGTGGAGGCGCTCAAGGACCCGGCGCGCCTCGAGCAGGTCGGCAAGAACGCGCGGGCGTGGATCCTCAAGGAGCGGCAGTGGCCCACGCTGCTCTCGCGGTACGAGACCATCTACGAGCAGGCGATCGCCGTGCGGCGCGGACAGGGCAAGTCGCGCGTCGGCGAGCCGCACGCGGCGTGAAGGGCGGCGACCCCAGCCCGGGCTTCCCACGGCCGACGGCCAGCGTCGCTGCCGCGTGAGCGTCGCGATCCCTAGGCGCGTCCTCGCGCGATCCGGGGTATGATCACGCGGCCCCATCCCGCCCCTTCGGGAACTGGCAGGAGGTCTCTCAACGTGTTCGAGATCAAAGTCGACCGGATCATCGCCATGGTGGATTTCGTCCTCGAGGGGCGTGTCCGCCTCGAGGAGATGGAGAACTTCGTCAGCGAGCTGAGGAAGGCGTGCGAGAGCCTCCAGGGCCGGGAGATCAAGATCAAGGCCGATGTCCGCGGGTTCAGGCCGATGTCCCCCGATGTGGCGGAGAAGATCCGCGCCGTCCAGGAGTTCGGCCTGGAGCTCGGGGTGATGCGCGTCGCCGAGATCATCGAGAGCGACATCGTCGCGCTCCAGCTGAACCGCGTGGCGCGCGAGAGCGGCACGGACAAGGTCCTGCGGCGCTTCTGGGACGAGGACGCGGCCCACGAGTGGCTCCTCCACGGTGATCCGGAATGAGCGGCGGGCACCCGCTTCGGATACGGGCCCATCTCGACGTTTTCGGTGCTCAGCGCACCTGAGTGCGCTTCCGCGCCGAAAACGCCGATTTGGGCCCGTCTCCTGTGCGGGTGACCGCCGCTCGGCGGGGCCTTTGCCGGAGAGAAGGGGGCGGGGGGCGCTAGAAGAGGGGGGGCGGGTCGGAGGGGTGCGGGGGGCGGTACTGCTTCAGGATCTCGGCAACGGCGTCCAGCGGGAGGGCCGGCGCGTGGTGGCCGCTGTGGCCGGTCATGTCGACGCCGCCGCACATCGCGTTGAGGATCGCCTCCTCCACCACGTCGACGGTGGCCTCGTAGAGCGCGTCGACCTCGGTGTCGAGGACGAGCTCGGCCATGTGCCGGCCCGGCGCGAGGGGGTGCACGCTGAGCGAGCGGCTCGATCGGGGGGCGCTCCACTGCTCGGTGGCGACGCGAGGCACCCGGTTCGCGGTGCTCCAGGCGAGGACGATCTCGCCCGAGTTGTTGGCCGCATACCCGCCGGTCCGGCCGATCGCGAGCGCGGCGCGCCGCGCGAGGCGCGCGAGCTGACGATGGATGAGCGGGGCGTCGGTGGCGACGAGCACGATGATCGAGCCGGCGGGGCCCCGCCGCGGGACGTGGTTGAAGCGGTCGCTGATGAGCCGCCCGACCGGGACCCCATCGACGCGGAGCAGCTCGCGATCGCCGAAGTTCGACAGCACGAGCGCCCCCACGAGGGCGTCGACCCCGCCGACAGGGACCGACCGGCTCGAGGTGCCGATCCCGCCCGCGAAGTGGAACGTCTGCATGCCCGTGCCGGCGCCGACGCACCCCTCGGCCACGGGGCCACCCCGGGCGTTGTCGATCGCCTCGTCGACGTCGGCCTGCGCCACGTGGCGCCCCACGGCGTCGTTGAGGAAGCTGTCATCGCACTCGGCGACGACCGGGATCACGACGTCGTAGTCCTTGCCGATCTTGGGGTGCTTGCGCGAGAGCCACGCGACGGTCGCGTCGAGGACGCGGCCGACGCAGAGCGTGCTGCAGAGCAGGATCGGCGTCTCGCAGAGGCCCCACTCGTTGATCTGCGAGAGGCCGGTCACCTCGCCCGCGCCGTTGAGCACGTAGCTCGCGGTGAACACCCGATCGAGGAAGACGTCGCCGTCGGCCGGGACGACCGCGGTCACGCCCGTGCGCACCGGACCGAGGCCGGGGACGAGCTCGCCTTCGCCCTCGATCTTGGTCACGTGGTGGACCCGCACCCCAGGGACGTCCGTGATCGCGTTCTCCGGACCGGTCGGAAAGCGGCCGATCGCGAGGCCGAGATCGCGCAGCCGAGGGCGCCTGAGCGCGGTCGAGGGCGCGCTCATGGGCCGGCGACCTCGCCGTTCGCGACGGAGACCGTGTCGGAGAGGGGCGCGGCCTCCGCCGGGAGCGGCGCGGGCCCGGCGAGCGCAGGGCCGGGCGCGGCCAGCAGGCCCGGATCGGCGGCCGGCGAGGCGCCCGACGCGCTCGCGGAGGGCGCGGCGGCGCCCGCCGCAGGCGGCGCCGCGGTGAACGCGGGCCGCGGCGCCGTGGCGGCCCGGGCGTCGCGGTAGCGCTTGAGGCAGCCGGCCAGGATCTCGCCGATCAGCATCCGGTAATCCATCCCCGCGACCTTCGCGATCACGCAGAGATCGCTGAAGTCGGGCGTCAGGCCGGGCAGCGGGTTGATCTCGATGACGTACACCCTGCCGTCCTTCGCCATGCGCAGATCGACCCTGGCCACGTCGCGGCACCCGAGGGCCGCGAACGTGTCGCGCACGACCTTCTCGACGCGGCGGAGCTCCGACGGCGTGAGCTGCGCGGGGCACTCGAAGCGCACGCGCGGCGTGTCCGTTTGCTTCTCCTCGTAGCCGTAGACGGGGTAGGTGGGCGGGTCGACGAAGACGACCTCCATCGGCGGCAGCACCTTCGGCCGCCGCTCCCCGAGCAGGCCGACGGTGAACTCGCGGCCCGTGATGTACTCCTCGATGAGGGCCGGCTGGTGGTAGCGATCGACCAGCTGCTTCGCCGCGGCGCGCGCGGCGGCCTCGTCCTTGACGACGGACGCGGAGGTGATCCCCTTCGAGGTCCCCTCGGCGTTGGGCTTCACGATCACCGGGTAGCGGAACGGCTTCAGCTTCTCGCGCCCGGTCGTGACCACCTGCCACTCGGCCGTCTCGATGCCGGCCGCCCGCAAGATCTGCTTCGTGAGGCCCTTGTCGAGGGCGAGGGAGAGCGTGGTCGCGTCCGAGCCGCTGTAGGGGATGCCGAGCAGCTCGCAGAGCGCCGGCACCTGCGCCTCGCGGCCGCGGCCGCGGAGCCCCTCGGCGATGTTGAAGACGACGTCGACCCCGGAAGCCGCGAGCGCGCGCGGCAGGTCCGGGGTCGCCTCGAGCGGGACCACGGTGTGGCCGTAGCTCTCGATGGCGCTCGCGATCGCCTGGATCGTGCGCGGCGAGTCGAACTCGGCCTCCAGGTCGTGCATCGTGCCGGGGCCCGCCTTGTCGGCCGCGGCCGTGTCGCTCCGCTTCATGTTGTAGGTGAAGCCGACGCGGAGCGCGGTCCGCTTCGCCCGCCGCGGCTGGTTGCTCTCCAGGAGCGGCAGGAGCCCCCGCCGCTTGCAGGCGCTCCTCACGATGGCCCGGATCACGCCGTCGAAGTCGACGCCGCGCTGCGCCGCCGCGACGAAGACGCTGGCGCCCGGCTGGAGGGTGGGCAGCCCGTCGACCTCGAGGAAGTGGACGTCGTGGCCCTGGCTGCGCGAGGGGGACGGCGTGACCCGGAACTCGCAGCGGGCGTGATCCTTGAGGTCCAGGGCGCGCACGACGCGCGCCGTGATGGCCCGGATGCGCTCGATCGTGGCCGCGGGCAGCTGCGCCGGCCGGCGCGTGACCTGCTCGGGCTTCGCGTGCTTCAGGTTGAAGTCGTACACGTTGTAGCTGCCCGGCACCTGGGGATCGATCACGAACTCGATCGGGGTGAGGACGCCCTCGGGGATGCCGGTGCCGCTCGAGCGCGCGCCGTTCGCCTCCTTGAGGCCGTCGACGAAGGCGCACGCGACGTCGATGCCGGCGATGTAGTGCTCGACGAGCAGGCCCGCCTCGAAGCGCGCGAGCTGCCGCTCGACGACCTCGGCGAGGTGGTGCGCGTCCTCGCAGACGCTCCACTCCCGGAAGATGCCCTTGGAGGAGCCCTCGAAATTCGGCTTCACGATGACGGGGAAGCTCATGTCGTCGAGCGCGCCGCTGTCCAGGGTGGTCCGGTTGACGAGGCGGGCGCGCGGGGTGGCGACGCCGTAGCTCGCGAGGACGCGCTTCGTGAGCGACTTGTCGAGCGCGACGTTCAGCGTGTAGGCGTCGGAGCCGGTGTACGGGATGCCGAGCTCGTCGAAGAGCGACGGATAGAACGCCTCGCGCGTCTTGCCCTTGTGACCTTCGGCGGTGTTGAAGATGAGGTCCGGCTGGAGCGCCTCGAGCCGGGCGAGGACCCGGGAGGCCGGGCCGCTGACCTCGATCCGCTCGACCTCGTGCCCGGCTCGCTCGAGCGCGCCGGCGATGGCGGCGATCGTCTCCGGGCTGTCGAACTCGGCTTCCTCGGCGGAGCCCGTGATCTTCAGGTTGTGCGTGAGCGCGATGCGCATGGTCTCTCCTGTGCCGGTCGTCCGGGCCGCGGCTCCCCCGGTGCTCTGCCGGAGGCGCACGCGCGTGCGAGGTTACGGCCAGCGGGCGTGATTTGCCGGGGAAAAAGCAGGAGAGCGCCGCTCGGGGCTCCGGGGCTCGGCGGGCTCCCGCTCGCGCGGAGGTCGTGCTAGCGACCCCGTGTGGATCGTTTCGCCGCACACGACGCCGACCGCTCTCCGCCGCCCGAGCCTGGCCTCCCTCACGAGGAGCTGAACGAGCCGCAGGCGCGCGCGGCCAGCCACGCGGCGGGGCCGCTCCTCATCTTCGCCGGCGCGGGGAGCGGCAAGACCCGCGTCATCGTGTACCGGATCGCGAACCTCATCGTCACGCACCGTGTCCCGCCCTACCGGATCCTGGCGGTGACGTTCACGAACAAGGCGGCGACCGAGATGAAGCGCCGGCTGGAGGGGCTCATCGGGGCCGACATCGTGAAGGACCTCTGGGTGGGCACGTTCCACGCGGTGTGCGCGCGCCTGTTGCGCCGGCACCACGAGGCGGCCGGGCTCGACAAGAACTTCGTCATTTACGACGACGACGATCAGCGGGCGGTCATGAACCGCGTGCTCAAGGAGCTCAACCTCGACGATCGGCGCTATCCGCCCCGCCAGGTGCTCTCGCGCATCCACGCGGAGAAGCAGGAGGGGCGGGGGCCCGCCGAGTTCGAGCGGAAGGGCTACTTCGACGACGCGATCGCGCGGTGCTTCGAGGCGTACGAGCGGCACCTCAAGGCGGCGAGCGCGGTGGACTTCGACGACCTGCTGCTCGCCGTGCTGCGCATCGCGGAGGACCCGACGAGCTACGCCGGCGAGGATCTCCGGGGGCGCTTCCGGCACGTGCTCGTGGACGAGTTTCAGGACGTGAACCAGGTGCAGTACCGGCTCGTCCGGGCGTTCTGCAAGAGCCACGACAACCTCTGCGTGGTCGGCGACGACGACCAGAGCATCTATCGCTGGCGCGGCGCGGACGTCCGGATCGTCCGCGGCTTCCGGCGCGATTTTCCGCACGCGACGGTGGTGAAGCTCGAGCAGAACTACCGCTCGATCGGGCACGTCGTGCGGGGCGCGCTCGGCGTGATCCGCCACGCGTCGGATCGCGAGCCGAAGGAGCTCTGGACGGCGAACCAGGACGGCACGCCGATCGACGTGGTGGCGGCGGACAGCGAGCACGACGAGGCGGCGTGGGTGGTCGAGTGCGTCCGCGAGCTCATCGCGGAGGGCGTCTCGCCGAACGAGATCGCGGTGTTCTACCGGATCCACGCGCAGTCGCGCGTGCTCGAGGAGGTGCTGCGCGAGGCGCGCATCCCGTACCAGATCATCGGGGGCACGCGCTTCTTCGAGCGGGCGGAGGTGAAGAACCTGCTCTCGTACCTCCGCGTGATCGCGAACCCCAAGAGCGACGTGGATCTCAACCGCATCATCAACGTGCCCGCCCGCAAGATCGGCCAGAGCACGGTCGACAAGCTCATCCAGGCGGCGGACCTGCTGGGCGTGTCGCTGTTCGAGGCGATCGATCCGCTCCTGGAGGGGCGGGTGCCGCCGTCGGCGATGCCGGGGGGCCAGCTGCCGGCGCTCGCGTCGGCGGCGAAGCGCAGCCTGCTCGGCTTCCGTGATCTGATCCACGGGCTCATGACCGAGGCGAAGAGCGCTTCGCCGAGCGCGCTGGCGGAGGAGGTGCTCGCGCGGTCGGGCTACGCCAAGGCGCTCGAGCAGGAGGACAGCGTCGAGTCGGAGGCGCGGCTCCAGAACTTGCGCGAGCTCGTGCAGTCGCTCGTCGACTACGAGCAGGAGGCGACCGCCGCGGGCGACGAGGCGACGCTCGCGGGCTACCTCGAGCGGGTGAGCCTGGTGTCGGACGTCGACGCGCTCGCGGACGTGCCCAAGGTGGCGATGATGACGATCCACGCCGCGAAGGGGCTGGAGTTCCACGCGGTGTTCCTGACCGGCATGGAGGAGGACCTGTTCCCGTTCCGGAGCCAGGATCCGAACCGCAAGGGCGACATCGAGGAGGAGCGCCGGCTGGCCTACGTCGCGATCACGCGGGCGCGCGAGCGGCTCTGGATCACACACGCGGCGCGGCGGGCGATCTTCGGCCAGACGCGTTACGGCTTGCCGAGCCGCTTCCTCGCGGATCTGCCGCCGGCCTCGGTGCGCGGGATCGCGACGCCCGCCAGCATGATGGCGCAGCGCCGGGTCGAGGGCGGGTTCGGCGGGGGCGGCGGGTACGCCGCGCCCGGGCTCCGGTTCGGCGGCCAGGAGCGCTCGTGGGAGGGCCGCGAGCGGAGACCCGGGGCGCAGGCGCAGGCGGAAGAGCGGTTCGCAGGGGCGCGGTTCTCGCGGGAGGGCGAGCCGGCGAGGGGGGCGATGGCGCGCGGCATGGACGTCCCCGACCGGGCGCCCGGCGAGCGGTATGTCGAGCGGGAGGCGGTCGATCCGGGCGCCGAGGGCGGCGAGGGGCTCGCGTTGCGGCGCGGGATGCGGGTGTACCACGAGCGGTTCGGGCCGGGCGTGGTCGAGAGCGTGGATCCTGGGGCGGATCCGATCGCGACGGTGAAGTTCTCCGGGTGGGGGAAGAAGCGGATCAAGGTGGCGTTCCTGCGCGCCGGGCCGTGAGGGGGAATAGGAGGGCGAGAGGGGAGGTCGTGGGGCGATGCGTCCCGAGCCGATGATGGCGGGTTCGCTGCCGGGTAACGACGGCCTCACCCCGCATGACGACAGGCTTCGGCTTGGATGCCGATGACCTCCGCCGCTATGCAGCCGCGACGACGCACAGGTGCGGGGAGCGAGGAACTGAGTGAAGCGAATGCTCGATCCTGGCGTCTGCCGAGACGGCGCCGGTTCGGGGCTTACGGGCCGCCTCGTGAGGGCTGCTCAGGGATCGCGAACTGAGGAGGTACGACGTCGAGGCCAGGCCACTGGTCCCAGCCTTCGGGTGGCTCGGGAGTTTCGTAGGCCGCGAGCCACGCGCGCGCGACGCTCACGATCGGCTCGGGGACGTCGAGGCTGAACTCCCATGTCTCCAGCAGGGCGCGCATCTGGCGCGTGAGCTCGATGGTTCGCGGAACACTGCTCCCGTCCGCCCACCCATCCGACGCAGCCAATGCAAGATACTTGTCGAGGAGGTCGAAGAGCGCCTCTCGGTCTGGTGCTCTCTGGAAGACCTTCTTCCGGTAGCGTGGGGCGGCCAAGATCCCCATGAGGAGCTGGACGCTCGCGATGCACGTCGCGCTCTCGATGCTCTGCTCGATCCAAGCTCTCACCCGTGGAGTCGCGTAGGCGGGATCCCTGGCCTTGAAGCTCTCGTAGATCGCGTCTGCCGTCTCCTGTCTCGACGCGTCGTTGCACTTGCACATGGCAAAACCTCACCGAGGAATGCACCAGGGCCCGACAGGCTCGTCGCCCCAGTGGGTGATGAATACGATCCCATCGGCGACCTCTTTAGGCGGGGAGGTCGCGGTTTGCACGCAGACGTACGTGCACCAGGATTTGAAGATGAGGCGCGACGCGATTTCGCCGAAGATCTCGGGGCACTGGCGGCACTTCGCATCAGCGCAGTCCGTCACGTAGCAGCCGTGGCGCACCGGCGGCGCGCTGTAGCGGCACCGGGTGCTGTAAGGACAGTGGAACTCTTCCTCGCACTCGATCCGCGGAATGACGGCCAGCGGCAGCGTGGCGGGATCGAGGGTCGCAAGCCACCTGTCCGCCTCGGCCGCCGCCACGGGGAGGTACTGCTCGACGAGCTGCGCGAGCGTGGCCTCGTCGAGCGTGGCCGGGTCGAGGCCGAGCGACTCCACGGTTCCTGTCAGGTAATACGCGGCGAACCCCGCCTTCGCCGAGGCTAGCGCCAGCTTCTGCGGATCCAGGTCCTCGAACGACGGCTCCTCCGGCTCGGCCGGCGCCTCCGGCTCACCTGGCGCCTCCGGCTCACCTGGCGCCTCGGGCGTCGTCTCGCCTCCCGGCTCCTCTCGGTCGTCGCCCGCCGTGCTCCCCTCCTCGGCGGCGTCACCCTGCCCAGGTCCGATCGTGATCGTGCAAGCCGGAACCGTCACGTACCCCACCATCGCCGCGAGCACGACGGCGGACAGCTTTGCACCTGATATGCCGGGCATCGCCCCCCTTTCAGGAGTCTAGGTTCGCAGGGCTCACCCCCGCGGTCAATGCGCCCCCGGTCGGTGTGCAGGTCAAGGCTCGCGAGGGTCGAACCCCCCGGCGAGCAGGCGCCGGGCAAGGCTTGGGGGGTCGAACCCCCTCGCGACCAGGCCCAAGGCCAGGCTGGACGGGAGTCGACCGCCCTGCGACCAGGCCCGAGGCCTGGCTGGAGGGGGAGTCGACCCCCCTGCGACCAGGCCCAAGGCCAGGCTAGAGGGGGGTCGAGCCCCCCGCGACCAGGGGCGAGGCCAGGCTTCGCGCGGGTCGACCGTCACACGACCAGGTGCCGGGCCAGGTACGAGGGGGGTCGAGCCCCCCGCGACCAGGCGCGAGGCCAGGCCAGAGGGGGGTACGACCGGAGCCCTGGTAACACTTTCTTGAGCTACGGGCCCATGATCCGGGACGGCTGGAAACAGGGGCCGGATCCTCGTCGAGTGACACGCTCGCCCTGGCGATCGGGCAGCGAGCCGGCAGCGCCACGGTGAGCGGCGCTGGCTCGATGGCTCGATGGGTCGAGCGCGTCGACTCCGTGCTATCCGCTCACCATTCAATGGTTTCCGCTTGCCGACCGTGGGCTCCTTCCGTGTACGTTCGCCGCTTCCCCCGAAGGGAGGATTCCATGGATGGTACGCTCGAGTCGATCTTCAACCTGTATGTCTTCACCACCGGCCGCCGGCTGTTCGCGCTCCGTCAGGTCCGCGCCATCGCCAAGGAGCAGCGCTTCACGGAGCTCGTGAAGCACTGCGACGCCGCCATCGAGCACGACCTCGCCACGCGCGCGATGGAGCGCCGCTGGGCCGGCGAACCCGTGGCCACGGGGGCTAACCCCGCCGCCCAGCGCATCGACGTGCTCGTCGACCGCACCCTCGGCGCGATCCGTGATCTTGTCGTCGCGCAGACACAGGGCGCCGCACCCGACGATCCCGTCCACAAGGAGGTGGCGGCTTTCCTGAAGCCGATCTTCCCTGTAAGCGTTCAGGCGATCACCTCCCTCCCTTATATCGATGAGCTCGCGGCCGTCGACGATATCGTCGCCCTTCTCAAGGGCGAGCTCGCCACGGCCGTGAGGGAGTTCGGCCTGGGTCGCCTGGTCACCCGCCTCGCGGATCTCGCCGTCCAGTACCGCGAGGCGCTGGAAGCGCCGCCGCCGTCGCTCATCGACTGGGGCCGCGTGCGCTCGGCGCGCGCCGAAGGCCAGGGGCTCCTGCTCGAGGCGGTCGCCATCATCCTGGGCAAGCACCATGAGCGCACACGCGAGGGGACCGCGGCTCGGCTCGCGCTGCTCGCGCCGATCCTTCAGCAAGACGAGGCCATCGGGCAATACCTGCGCTCGCGGCGCGCGATCGCGGACGTGAACCCGGAGACCGGCGAGGACGAGCCCGCCGCGCCGACGCCGGCGCCAGCCGCGACTCCGCCGCCGGCCGCGGCGCCGGGCGCGCCTGAGCAGCCGCCGATCGCGTGACAGCCGGACCCGCCGGCGCGCCAGGTGGCATCGGCGTGCTCCGCCCTCGACTAGGTGGACATCGGCGCGGCCGCTCCGCCCCCGCCCAGGTGGACATCGACGTCCCCGAGCTCGCTGGCGTCCACTTCGACCCCGCGGCCGCTCCGCGGTCGACCAGACCGCGACGCCGAGCCCGTGCTCGAGGAGCTCGCCGGCGCAGGGTAACCGCCCGACCAACGCCATCGTGACCACCCCGTCGGGGCCGGTTACCAGTCCCCATCGCGACGAAGGAGGAAGCGATGGCGACGAAGGCGGAGTGGGCCCAGCGGGTGGAGCGATGGGAGCGCAGCGGGCTGAGCGCCGAGAAGTTCGCGCGGCGCGAAGGGTACAAGCCGAAGCAGCAGTCCTCTTGGCGCTGGAAGCTGCGCGCTGACCGGCCCTCACAGCCGTCGACGTCCGAACCCGAGGCAGGAGCCCAGTGCGGTAGCTCTGCTCGCTGGGATCCATGCGGGGGGCGGCCCGAGCTCGACGGGGCGAAGGGCCGTCTCTACCGCGACCCATCACGTAGGCGCGTCTGGGAGCGTCACACCCGCTGCCACGGATCGGCTTCGTCCAACAGGACGTTTGCTCGAACGCGGACGGCTGCAAGTCGCTAGCGTTCGAGCAAACGCCTATTTGTTCTGTCGCAGTCGGCCTTTTCTCGACTCCGGGGCCGGACATCCGTTCTGTACGCGCCAGCCCTCTTGCATTCCTTCATTTCACCAAGCGGGTTGACGTGCCGGATCGTTCGAGTTAAGTAGCACTGGACCATGGGCGGGTGCGGCGTTGCTTTTGTCCTGCGAAAACTATTTCGAGGGCGATGACGAACGATGGCTGGGCTCCGTGGTTTGGGCAATGGCATCAGGATGATGCGGATACGGGGGATGAGAGCTGTGAAAAATAACGCAAAAAATCGTGCGAAGCAGATGATTGGGATGGCCTTTTCTGCGGGAGTTGGCTTGGTGATTGTTTTCCCGGCGGCCATGACCTCGGCTCAGACTCCAGTTTCCCAAACGGTGGCAGAAGAATCTGCGTGCAATGGCCTGGTCGGTGCGGCTTTTGGCCTGTGTAACGCCTACTGCGAGCAGCAAGATTGCGACGAGCAGCCTGCGCCCGCGTGCGAGTCACTTCGCAAGAATTTCGAAAAGCAAACAGGAAGCAGCACCTTTCCATGCGATTGCCCGGCGTCCGATGCAATCATCGATGCAGACGGTACGCTGAGCAGCGGCGACGGTGTGCCCGGCTCGGTCGATGTGACTTGCGGGGACACATTGACGGCATTCCCTCAGCCGGTGTTTAACGGTTCAGGATTGGACATGTTTGATTTCGACGGCAACGCCGCGTGGACGTTCGGCGTGGATGCGATGCACGCGGAAGGGCCGACGTTTTGCCCCACAGCTATCCGGGATGGTATTCACCAGCTTGGCAGCGACTGCATCGTGGTGGATACCGGCGGCAACCTGTTCGATGGTGCGGTGGTGAGCTGTGACTTGGAGGTCGGCGCGTTCTGCGTGCCACCGCTCCCGTCGCCGATCAGTTTCCATGATGCGAATGGAAACGGCGCATGGGATGACGGCGAGGATATTGTCCTGGACGCCAACGACAACGGTGTGTTCGACTGACGGTGGCTCCACCCCAACCATTCGTCGACGGGGCCCCGCTCACGGAACCGGACTTGTGGGCCTCACATCCGGGTCTTCGGGACGCTGAAGATGCTCGCCGGCTCATCTGCGAGTTTACGTTGCGAGGGAGACGGGGCTGGCGGTACCGGATCCTTGCTGGCGCCGGTGTCCCGTAACCACCCGGTCATCGCCATAGGCACGGCCCCTTGCGGCCCTCGCCGGGGTCGACGATGCTGGGCGCGGGGGGCGTCGGCCCACGACTTGGCGTGGGCACGGGCGGTCCTACAAGGGGGCCCGGCGAGGCGGCCTCCGCCTGCGTCGCCGACCGAGGCTCGCGTTGTTCAGATCGCGTCGGCGTTGCCGGCGCTCGGAGCAGCGCGCGACGAGCTCGCCCAGGCGTCGGGCAACAGCTCGTCCAGCCGTCCGCGCGGCCAGCCCGCCTGCAACTTGCCGATCACGTCTGTTGCCCAGGCGAGCAAGTTGACTCCGTGCATCCGACACGACGGCGCCTCGACGCCTGGGCTACGCTTCCGCTCGAGCTCTGCTTGCACACAGGCCCCCAGCGTTGGGGGAGCTTCTACCTGGAGGGGATGATCTTCTGCCGAAGTGCAAGCCGACCGGTGTCAGCGGCTGGATGCGGCCGCGGCAGTGGACGTGACGAGGCGCCGGAAATGCTCGATGCTGAGGAGGTTGCACAGGCTCTCCAGGTGCTGCCGGCGCGCCCTGTGCTCGTCCAGCAGGCGGGCGACGGGCTCGTGCCCGAGCAGGTCCACGGCGATGCTGTCTCGCGAGAGGAGCACGTCGCGCGCGTGGTCGTGGAGCGGCCCCGCGAGCATGTCGGCGCGCATGGCGTCCGCCGAGCGGCGCTTCTTGCCCGAGCGGCCGCGCCACGCGGTCGCCGCTCGCCAGAGCTCGCCGGTGACATAGAGCAGATCGCGCGCGAGCAGGCGCGTGAGCCCGGGCCCCTGGAGCGGAAGCAGGGAGTTGTCGTTCACGAGGATGCCGCGCGCGGACGGCAGGAAGCGGCGCACGATGGCGTCGTGGAGGCCCGCGTGCGTGCCAATCGGGGAGGGCAGGCCGAACGCCAGCCGCACGACGGATGGGCTCGCGTACGGGGAGAAGGTCTTCCACCAGGCGAAACGCGACGTGATCGCGCCCCAGCGGCCATACCGCTCGAAGAGGTAGAATTGATCGAGCACGTCGTGGAGGTCGGGCGAGCGCCGGAACATCGCCTCGACCACCGAGCGGGTGCGCTCGCGGACGGCGGCCAGAGGATCGGGTGAGCGAAAGCTCAGCGCTGTCGGGCGGCGCCACTTCCGGACGAAGAAGGCCGTGACGTCGTCCGCGTTGGCGCGGGCCACCCGCGTGTATTGGCCGGGGCGAGCATAGTAATAGCCACGGAAGATCTCGCCTCCACCCCCTTCGAAGCCCAGGGGGCGGTCGTCCCAGCTCGGATACCTGTCAATCGCGCGCTTGGCGCTGGAATCGCCGTTCATGTGAAACGCGATGAGATCCGCGTGACGGCTGAAATCGTCGTGGATGGGCAGATCCAGCTCGCGGTGCTCGTGGCGTGCGCCCACGAGGGCGGCGATGCGCCTGGCCACGCGCACGTCGAGGCTGTCGGTCGCGCCGGTGGTCTTGGCGACGATGCGCTCCGCCGGCACGATCGACGCGACCAGCGCAAAAGCCGCGCGGCTGTCGATGCCCGCGGTCAGATCGGCCCGGACCGTGTCGCAGCCCGCCGCGGCGAAGCGCGTGTTCTCGCGCATGGTGTCGACGATCCGGTCGATTCGCTCCCGGACCGCGGCCGCGTCACGGGCGTCGATGCGGCGCTCGAACAGCCCGAGCGGCGCGGGGAGCCGCTCCAGGCGGCCGCCCCGCAGGCGCAGCCAGTGCGCCGGATCGCCCGGCTCGACGCGCGCGAGCAGCGGCCGCCCGCCGATGGACCAGTCCGCGGTGATGATCGAGCACGCCGAGGCGTGGTCGATCTCGACAGGGCACGCCCCGGTCGCCACGAGCGCGACGTCGTGCGGAGAGACGTAGAGGACCCCGTCCGCGTGCAGGGTGCGCAGCGCCCGGCGGCCGAGCAGATCCGAGATCACCGAGGCCGTGCGCTCAGCGCGGTCGACGACGATGGCGGAGAAATTGCCATCGAGCGCAGCCACCGCGTCCCCGCCGCCCGACGTCCAGGCGCGGAGGACGGCCCTCGCGGGCGCAGCCCTGGATTCGCCCTGCAGCTCGCCGAACAACAGCACAGCGTGCGTGTCGGTGACCACCTGATCGAGCAGGGCGAGCCGCGCCGGCGGCTCCGGCGTGAGGAGCGCCCACCCGCCGCCCACCTCTGGCAGGACCTCCACCGTTATCCGGGGCTCCGGGCCCATGGAGGACATCCGCTCGCCGACGAGGAGCGCCGCGCGGCGAAGAAACGCGCCGGGATCGCGGTCGCTCGCGTCCGGCAGGTTGAAGGCGGCGATGAACGAAATCAAGGTATCCTCACCTGATCTGTGATGCCCGCCCAGCAAAGCGGGTGATGGCGAACGGCCGCGACGAGCGCTTCGCGCGCGAGGAGGGCCAGCGACGGGAAGCGCTCATGCGCGCGCGAATCTAGCCGGAGCTCCGCCATGGCCGCAAGCGACGGCCGAGACGACGCCGCGCGCCTTCTCGCACGCAGCGCGCCGGCCGGGGAAGGCATCCCCTCTCCCCCCCACCCTGGTACAAAGTCCCCAGGGACGGCGAGCAAACAACGCGCCTCAACCTATATCCATACCTCGCCCAGCAGCGGGAGCACGCCCAGCTTCACGTCGCGCGACGCCCGGCCGAGGCGCTCTGCCAGGCGCTCTCCCTGCATCGCGGGGAGCGCGACGGCGGGGCGATCGAGGGGCAGAAAGAAATTGTCCCAGTGCGAGAAGAGCACCGCGCGCGGCGACAGGGCGCGCGCGACGCGCTCGGGGAAAGCGCTCGAGGCGGTCCAGCCGGCCACGCAGAGCAGGAGCAGGTCGGGCTCCCTGCAATCGAGGCCCGCCTCGACGAGCTCCGCGCTGCCCAGGTGGACGATGCGCCGGTCCGCGACCCGGATCTCCACCGCGAAGACGGCGCCGCACCGGTAACGCTCGGCCCGGAGCGGGACCTGGTCGCAATCGGAGATGTCGCCGGGGAAGGGGACCCGGCCGAGCAGCAGGCGGGCGTGAGCGCTCGGGAAGAAGCGCAGCTGGAACGGGCCGACCTCGCCGACCACGGGCTCGCCGCCCGGCGCGCGCTCGACGTCGCGCACGCGCGCCGCGGGGACGCCGGCGGCGCGGCAGAGCGCCGCCGCGGAGCGCGAGCCGAAGACCGTGGCCCCGGTGCGGAGCGCGATCTCCGGGATGTCGAGCGCGTGATCGAAATGGGTGTGGCCCGCGATGACGGCGTCGGCGCGCGGCGCGTGGCGCGCGATGGCGGCCACGTCGGGGACGAGCCGGCCGACCACGCAACGGCGGAGCGAAGCGCGCGTGAGATAGGGATCGATGAGCACCACCGCGCCGGCGTGCTCGATCGCGAACCCCGCCGTGCCCAGCCACCGCACCCGGACCTCGCCCGCCGGCGCGAGCGATCGCGGAGAGAAGGTGTCGGCGATCATCGGCGCGGGCTCGTCCGGCCGGCAGACGGGGTGAGTCGTTGCGGCGTGCTCATCGAGATCGAGATCGAAACGTACGCCAGTGTCCGTGTTTCCGGCGACCGACGCTCGTCCGCTCGGTTACGATTGTCGGTCGTGGCAGACCGAACGCGCGCCGGCACGATCGCCGCCCTCGCCGCGCTGTACTTCGCGCAGGGCATTCCGTTCGGCTTCCAGGCGACGGCGCTCCCCGTCTTCCTGCGGGCGAGCGGCGTCTCGCTCTCCGGCGTGGGCTTCGCCGGCGCGCTCGCGCTCCCGTGGGCGGCGAAGGCGCTCTGGGCGCCGCTCGTCGACCGCTACGGCTGGGAGCGGCTCGGCAGGCGCCGCTCGTGGATCCTGCCGCTCGGGGTGCTGCTCTCGCTCACGTGCGCGACCGCCGCGTTCGTCCCGCCGTCGCGCCACCTCGGCGCCCTGCTCGCGCTGGTCTTCCTGATGAACCTGCTCGCGGCCACCCAGGACATCGCGGTCGACGGGCTCGCGATCGACCTGCTCGGGCGCGGTGAGCTCGGCCTGGCGAACGCCGCGCAGGTGGTCGGCTACAAGGTCGGCATGCTCGTCGCGGGCGGGCTGCTCGTCTGGGCGAGCGCCTGGATCGGCTGGGGCGGTCAGTTCGGGGCGATGGCCGCGCTCGTCTTCCTCTCGGCGCTGGCCTCGCTCGCGCTGCGCGAGCCTCCCGCGAGCGAGCTCGAGGCGCACGCGCGCCGGTCGCTCCGCGAGGTGCTCGCGGCGGTCTTCGCCGCCCTGCGGGCGCCCGGCGCGCTCTGGGTCGTCGCCTTCCTCGGGACCTACAAGCTCGGCGAGGCGATGGTCGACATGATGTTCAAGCCGTTCCTCGTCGACGCCGGCTTCCCGCCGCACCGGATCGGCCTCTGGGTGGGCACGTACGGCCTCGTCGCGTCGATCGCCGGCTCGCTCGCGGGAGGCCTCCTGTCGCAGCGGATCCCGCTGCTCGCCGCCGTCGCGGTGACCTCGGCGCTGCGCACCGTCGCGATGGCGGGCGAGTGGTACCTCGCCGCGGCGGGGGCGCCCACCGCGGAGGCCGTCGTCGCGGTCACCGTGGCCGAGCACCTCTTCGGCGGCGCGCTCACGACGGCGGTGTTCGCTTTCATGATGTCGCGTGTCCGGCGGTCGGTCGGCGCGACGCACTACACGCTGCTGGCCAGCGTGGAGGTGCTCGGCAAATCACCGGCGGTGTGGCTCTCGGGCGCCGTCGCGCAGCGGCTCGGCTATGCAGGTCTGTTCGCCCTGGGGACCGTGATCTCGGTCGTCTTCCTCGGGCTGCTCTTGCCGCTGCGGGAGCGGAGAGCGGGTGAGGGGTGAGCGGGCCCGGTCGTCCCATTTTGCCCCAGTGACCAATTTTGCCCCAGTTCCGTGACCTGGCGAAATTGAATCGTAGAAGCAAGACAGACGCCGAAGACGCCGAAGACGCCGAAGACGCCGAAGACGCCGAGACGCCGAAACGCAGGGGGGAAAGAGGAGAGATGAAGAATTTTTCCCCTCTCCTCTTCCCTCGGCGCCCGCGGTGCCCACCATGGCTCTTTCTCTCACGAGATCAGGGGGACAGCCTTTTTCGTCGCGGCGCTGGCTGGTGCGAAAGACGATGATCCGCGCGCCCATTTCATGATATAACCAGACAGCGCTACGGCTGACTGCTGCAAGAATCGCTCGTGACCGCGCTCGCCCGACTTCATCCATCGATCGCCCGGCCGGCGACGCCCCTCATCCCCCAAGGGGGGTGAGATCCTCCTGGGGGCCAGGGAGGTCGAGGTCGGCCACGATCCGGGAGGCGAGCGCCTGGTAACGGCCGTCCCATTGCGCCGTCGTGCCGCACGCGCTGGTTGACGAATGACTCCTTCAGCGCTCCGCCTTCGGGCAAATGGAGCACCGTATCAGCATCGCCCAGTTTGGAAGAAGTATTTTCTAAGTCAACGGCGTGCGGCAGCTCGCCGCACAGCGCGGCGCCGCTATGCCGGCGCCGCAACGAGGAGCTCTCCTATGAGAACCGCCTATCTGTCGATCTCTGCCTCTGCGCTCGCGCTCGCCTCGATGATCTCCGGCTGCATGGCTACAGCCGAGCCGCACGACGATACCGAAGATGCCATCGGCGAGGGCGCGGCGGCGCTCGTCTCCTGCTCGGTGCTCCCCTCCGGCAACATCGTCACGAACGGCAGCTTCGAATCGCCGGACGTGTGGCCCGGCACGTCGTCGATCTACAACGGCTCGATCACCGGCTGGCAGGCTGCCTATGGTCAGATCCAGGTCTATGACCACTCGAACGGCATGAACCCCGCGCACGGCGACCAGCACGTCGAGCTGGACGCCACGAACTCGAGCGGCATCTATCAGAACCTCACGACCGTCCCGGGAGCGACCTACCAGCTCCGGTTCGCCTTCGCCGCGCGCCCGGGCACGAGCGCGAGCCAGAACGTGCTGGGCGTCGTCTGGGGCGGCCAGCAGGTGGCCACGCTGACGACCGCCAGCTCCGCATGGGTCAATTACACCTATACCCTCGTGGCCTCCGGCACGACGACGCGCCTCCAGTTCAACGACCTGGGCATCTCGAACGGCCAGGGGACGCTGCTCGATAACGTCACCGTGGTCGCCGCAGATACGGATCAGGACGGGGTGTTCGACTCGTGCGACAACTGCCCGGCGCTGGCCAACCCCTCCCAGGCCGACGCCGACGCCGACGGCATCGGCGACGCCTGCGAGCCCCCCGCGCCCGCCGAGCCCGTGTGCGTGGTCGTGCAGCGCGGCACCTACGGGAGCGTGCAGGATGCGCATATCCAGCCCGGCGTCTCGTGGCCGTACGGCGATTACCCGTACGTCGTCATGAATACGTTCCCGGAGGGCGTGCAGCTGGGCGTGCTGGCCTTCGATCTGTCGTTCATCCCGGCGGGCTCCGACGTCGAATCCGCGACCCTCTCGCTGTCTCACACGTGGAAGGCGAGCGCCAGCACCATCGAGCTGCACCGCGTGAACGGCCCCTGGCAGGAGTCGACCGTGCACGCCGGCAACTTCCCCGGATACAACCCGGCCGTCGAGGCCTCGATCACCACCGTCGCCCAGGCGAGCGCCGTCGTGACCGCCAACGTGGCGGCCCTCGTCCAGTCCTGGGTGGATGGTTCCCCGAACCACGGCGTCGCGCTCCACGACGTGAACGGTCGGACCGACATCCGCTCGAGCGAGCAAACGAACATCGCCCCCCGGCCGAAGCTCGAGGTCTGCTACACGCCGGCCCAGTAGCGGGGTTCCGGCCGAGGCGCGGGGCACGCCGGGTCACGAGCTATCGGACGTCCCGGGCGATCTCGGGATGTCGCCACGTCACGCCCCCTTCGTCACCTCGGCCACGCTCGCTTGCCGAGAACCTGACGCCGCGCTCCGCCTTTGATAGCAAGCGGAGCCGCGGTGATCTCGCGCAGGAAGCTCGTCCTCGGTCTCGCCGGCGCCGCCGGCGCCGCCGCCCTCTCACGGGCGCTCGCCCCGGGCTCCCCGCGCGAGATCGCGGCGCGGCGCGCCCTCAAGCTCCCGATCGCGCCGAGCGGGTGGCCGTTTCCAGGGGCCCGCGTCGTCGCCCCCTCCGCCGTCTTTCCACGGGATTTCGGGGTCCGCCGCATCTACCTCGACGCCGGACATGGCGCCCCCGGCAACTCCGGCAACCTCTCCTGCTTCTGCGTCGACGAGCAGGACTTCACCCTCGCCGCGGCGCGCGCCCTCGCCGAGCGGCTCAACGCCACCGGGCGCTTCGAGGCGCGCGTGGGCAGGGCCGGCGACCGTCCGTTGCCCTACGCGGAGCGCGTCGAGGACGCCGCCCGGTGGGGCGCCGACGCCTTCGTCAGCCTGCACTCGGACGTGCGCGGCAGGACCGAGACGTGGTCGCCCGGCCAGGGCCGCCAGTGCCCGCTCAGCCTCGCCGCGCCGGGGTTCGCCGTCCTGTGGTCCGACGAAGGTGATCCCGCCCTCTGCGCCCTCCGGCTCGCGCTCGCGCGCGGCTTCGCGAGGCGCATGGAAGAAGCAGGCCTGTTGCCCTACGACGGCGCCGCGTACAGCGGCCTGTACGCGCCGGACACCGCCCAGCCCGGCGTCTTCCTCGACCGGCGCCCCCCGGGACAGCGCATCTTCGTGCTGCGCCGCCCTTCCATGCCCTCCATCCTCGTCGAGACCCACCACGCGCTCGACGCCCGCGAGGCGACCCGCTGGACCGAGCCCGCCACGCTCGACGCCTTCGCCGCCGCCGCCGCCGCCGCGCTGGCCGACACGCTCGGCGGCGCCGGCGCGCCGGCCAGCGCGCTCGGCGGCGACGGCGCGCCGGCCGACACGCTCGGCGGCGACGGCGCGCCGGTCTCCCCGCCGCCCACCTGAGGCGCGTCAGGACGCCCGCGCGTGCGGCATCTCCTCGGGCGCCTCCAGCCGGATCGAGCGGAGCCGAAGGCAGAGCGCGAGCGCCTCGTCGAGCGTGTTCACCAGGTAGAACTCGAGCGAGCTCCTCACCTCGGCCGGCAGATCGTCGAGATCCGCCTCGTTGTCCGCCGGCAGCAGGATCTCGAAGATCCCCGCGCGGTGCGCCCCCAGCACCTTCTCCTTGATCCCCCCGATCGGCAGCACCGTCCCGCGAAGCGTGATCTCCCCCGTCATCGCGATGTCGCTCCTGACCGGCCTGCCCGACAGGGCGCTCACCAGCGCCACCGCCATCGTCACGCCCGCGCTCGGCCCGTCCTTCGGCACCGCCCCCGTCGGAACATGGATGTGAACGTCCCGCCGCTGCAGCCGATCGGACGGCACGCCGAGCTCCGCCGCGTGCGCGCGCGCATAACTCAGCGCCGCGCGGCCGCTCTCCTTCATGACGTCGCCCAGCTGCCCCGTGAGGACGAAATCGCCCTTGCCGGGCATCACGCTCGCCTCGACGTGCATGATGTCGCCACCCATCTGCGTGTAATACATGCCGGTCGCGACCCCCGGCTGATCGTACTGGAGCCTCCGCTCAAGGCGCATCCTCGCGCGGCCGAGCAATTCCTTCACGTCGTCGTCGGCGCCCACCACAGCCCGCTCGATCTCGCCGCCCGCGATCCGGCGCGCGGTCTTCCGCGCCAGCGCGCCGAGCGTCCGTTCCAGCTGCCGCACGCCCGCCTCGCGCGTGTATCCGCTGATGATCCCGCCGAGCGCCGTGCCGGTCACGCGCAGCTGCTCCTCGCGCAGCCCGCACTCCTTCCGCTGCCGGGGGAGCAGGTACTTCCGGGCGATCTCGTGCTTCTCCTGCTCGGTGTACCCGGCGAACAGCGCGGGCTCCATCCGATCGAACAGCGGAGGGGGGATCGTCTCGCGGAAGTTCGCCGTGCAGATGAACAGCACCTCGGACAGGTCGAACGGCAGGCCGAGGTAGTGATCGACGAAGCCGTCGTTCTGCGCCGGATCCAGCACCTCGAGCAGCGCCGCGCCAGGATCGCCCTGGTAGGAGGCGCCGAGCTTGTCGACCTCGTCGAGGACGATCACCGGGTTCTTCGAGCCGATCCGCTTGATCCCCTGGAGGATGCGGCCGGGCATCGCGCCCACGTACGTGCGCCGGTGGCCGCGGATGTCCGCCTCGTCGCGCGCCCCGCCCAGCGAGACGCGGACGTACTTGCGCCCGAGCGCCCGCGCGATCGACTCCGCGATGGACGTCTTGCCGGTCCCGGGCGGACCGAGGAAGAGCAGGATCGGCCCGCGGGAGATCGCGCGGCTCCGCTCGCCCTCGCTCCTCGCCTGCTCCAGGCGCAGCTTCCGGACGGCCAGGAACTCGAGCACCCGGTCCTTCACGTCGCCCAGGCCGTAGTGATCCTCGTCGAGGATCGCCCGCGCGCGATCGAGATCGACGTGGTCGTCGGTCCGCTGGTTCCAGGGCAGATCCGCCACCCACTCGAGCCACGTCATGAGGACCTGCGCCTCCGGCGACGTCTCCCGCCCCATGCGCCGCAAGCGCGTGAGATCGCGCCGCGCCTCCTGCAGGATCTCCGCCGGCAGGTTGGCCCGCTGCAGCTTGTGCTCAAGACGTGCGGCGGCGTTCTCGTCTTCCTCCTCGCCGAGCTCCTTCTGGATCGCGCGCAGCTGCTCGCGCAGGTAGATCTCCCGCTGCCGCTCGCCGAGCTCCTCCTCGACGGTCGTCCTGATCTTCTCCTGGGTCTCCACGATGCCGATCTGCCGGTAGAGGTGCAGCGCGAGGCTGCGCATCCGCTCTTCCGTCGAGAGGATCTCGAGCAGCGCCTGCTTCTCGGGGGTCGGGAGGTCCAGGTAGAAGGCGATGTGGTTCACGAGCTCGGCCGGGCCGTACATGCTGCCGACGAACTGCTTGAGCACGTCCTCCGGCGCGCCGCGGTGGCGACCGTACTCGACGGCCCGCTCGCGCACCTCGCGGGAGAGCGCCTCCAGGGCGCCGTCCTCCTCTGGACGGAGGGGCAGATCGGCGAGCTCGATGACGGGGGCGCGGATCACGCCGTCGACCTCGGTGTAGCGGGGCGCGGCCGCTCGCCGCTCGCAGTAGAGCACGAGCTGAAGGCCCGACCCGAACCGCTGCACCTGGGTGATGCGGGCGATCACGCCGATCGAGAAGAGGCCGCCCGCGGTGGGCTCCTCGGCGGCGTCGCGCTGGGCGACCGCGAAGATGCGCTTGTCTTCTCCCTCGACCCGGAGGGCGGCCTCCACCGCGCGGAGCGTCTTCAACCGTCCGACCGTGATGGGCGTCGCTATCCCAGGGAAGAGGACGGTGTCGCGCAACGAGAGCACGGGCAACGATCGGCGCTCGGGCATGGCCGGCCTTTGTGCGAACCTCATGCCATGGAGGACCGTACCGAAAACTCCTTTCGGCGCGGAAGCATCGAGAATCGTGGTCAGCCGCGCGCAGAGCGGTGGTAGGGTCGGCCCGCGATGCCCGCGGACACCTTCACGTTTCAGGCGGACGATGGCCGGGAGCTCTTCGTGTACCGCTGGCTCCCGGAGGGCGGGGCGCGCGGCGTCGTCCACGTCGCGCACGGCATGTCGGAGCACGCGGGCCGCTACGCGCGCCTCGCGCAGGCGCTCTGCGCCGACGGGTGGGCCGTCTACGCGAACGACCACCGCGGCCACGGCGCGACGGCGCGCGGGAGCGACGAGCTCGGCTTCTTCGCGAGCCAGGGCGGCTTCCAGCGGGTCGTCCGCGATCTCGCGCAGCTCATCGCGCGCGCGCGCGGCGAGCACCCCGGCCTGCCGGTCGTCCTCTTCGGCCACAGCATGGGCGCCGCGCTCGCGCAGGAGGTCCTGATCGAGCACGGCGGCTCGATCGACGGCGCGGTGCTCTCCGGCGCATCGGGCAAGGCGAACGCGCTCGTGGACGCGGGCCGGCTCGTGGCCCGCGCCGAGCGGAGGCGGCTGGGCGAGCGCGGCAAGAGCCAGCTCCTCCAGACGATGAGCTTCGACAGCTTCAACAAGATGTTCGCCCCGACGCGCTCGCCCTTCGACTGGCTCTCTCGCGATCGCGCCGAGGTCGACGTGTACATCGCCGATCCCCGCTGCGGCTTCCCGGCGACGACCTCGCTCTGGGTCGACCTGCTCGACGCGATGGCGGCGCTCGCGCGCCCCGAGCGGCTCTCGCGCATCCCGAAGGACCTGCCCATCTACGTCTTCTCCGGCTCTCGCGACCCGGTCGGCGGGCTGCTCAAGGGCGTCACCCAGATGATCGAGGCGTACCGCGCCGCCGGTCTCCGCAGGGTGGCGCAGCGGTTCTACCCCGGCGGGCGCCACGAGATGCTGAACGAGATCAACCGCGAGGAGGTCGTGCGGGACCTGCTCGCGTGGCTCGCCGCCGAGGTGGCGGGCGAGGCGAGGGCGCCGGCGAGGCCTGCGCAGCCGGGCGCCGGCGCCGCGCCCGGCTGACGGCGGGGGCCGGCATGGGCAGCAAGGGGCGGCCGTACCGCACGCTCACGATCGATGGCTTCGAGGTGCTCGTCGGCCGCGGCGACGAGGACAACGACGCGCTCACCTTCGAGGTCGCCGAGCCGCACGATCTCTGGCTGCACGTGGCCGGCGGCACGCCGGGCAGCCACGTGATCGTGCGCAACCCCGAGCGCGTGGAGGTCCCGCGCGAGGTGGTCGAGCGCGCCGCGGCGGCCGCCGCGTGGTACTCGAAGGCGCGGAGCGCCGCCAAGGTGGAGGTCCACGTCTGCCGGGCCGGGGACGTGAGCAAGCCGCGGGGCGCGCCCGCCGGGCTCGTTCAGCTCGCGCGGTGGAAGAGCGTGCGCGTGCGGCCGGAGATCCCCGGGCGCGATCCAGGGTAAGGCGAGCGCCGGGGCGTGGTGCGAGGGCGACGGCGAGCCGCGCAGGGGCGAGCGGCGGCTCGGTACGTCGTCGTGGGGGCTTCTGTCAGAGCTCGTTCGCGATCACGCACGCTCCGGCCTGGCAGGAAGCGGTGAGGCCGGAACACGGCGCGACGAAACACGCCACCTCGTCTCCCGGGCACTTGGGCGCGGGCGTGCCCGTGGGGACGGCATTGCAGTTGCAGCCTCCACAGTAATTGTCGACGAGGCTGCAGTCGTCGTCGGTCACGCACTGGCGCTTCGGGGCGGGCACGCACGCGGCCCTCCCCTTCCGTTCCTCGCAGACAAACCCGTCCATACAGCGGACGACAGCGCAGGTGAGGCGGCCGCTCGCGGGCCCCGCGAGCGCATCCGCCTGCTCGGAGAGGGCCTCCTCCTCGGCGCCATCGAGATCGCCCACGGGCGGGGCGCCGCACGCGGAGAGGAGCGTCGTGAGCGCCGCGGTCGTCGCGAGCAGCGCGCAAAGGTGCATCTTCATCGAGCGCAGGTTCGTGTCATGAAACATGATGTCTTCTCCCATCGTTCTGGTGAGGGGCGAGCCGCCGCTTCCACCCGGGGGCGGGCGCCTCGCCGTCGTCGATAGAGGAGTATGCGCGACGCTCGCCACATCTGACATCACGTGTCTTTTTCTTCTTCGCTGCGTTTCACCATGGCGGCAATCTGGCAGCGACAGCTGCTCGCCAGGCGCTCGCGAACAGCTAGACTGTCGCCGTGCAGCTTCGCATCGAAGGGGATCGTTTGACGCTCACCCTGGAGGGCGCCGAGCGGCTCTGGGCCGTGAGGCACCGGCCCATCGTGGTGCCCCGCGAGCACGTGGCGCGGTCGAGGGCCGAGGCGGCGCGCTGCGAGGCCGCTGCGCTCACGCGCAGAGCGAGGCCGCCCTGCTCCGTCCTCCGGGCCCGCTCCGCGCGTGCTCGCCGCCCCCGGCGGCCAGCGCCGCGAACCGCCGCCTGAGGCGGCTGCTCCAGGCTTGCACCGCGCAGGCGCTCATGCCGGTCCGCGCGCAGACCGAGGCGATCGGCTCCTCCTCGATGAGGAGCGCCTCGAGGAGCGAGAGCCCGAGGGGGCCCGCGAACCGCGCGCGGCGCCGGTGCAGCGCCCGGCCGACCCGCGCGTGAATCACCGGCGTGAGCGCGGCGATCACGGATCGGAGGGACCGAATCTCTCCGCCGAGCGCGGAGTTGAGGGCGGATGTCGTCATGTTGGCGTCGGGCAAGCGGATCTCCTCGGGCTGCGAGCAGGGGGGCGTCCTCGCTCGTCTCGCCATGCATCTGCCGTCCTCGCCCGCGTCCGCGGGTGTGCGCGCACGGAAGACAGGAGGCGGCAGAAGAAAGATGCGAGGCGGATGCGGCGGACGTGACCGCTCCGCGCCTCGCTCCGTCCTCCGGTGTTCGAGAACCCTGCGAGGCGCTCGGGCCTTGTCGTCCTAGCAGCCTGTGTGCCCGCGCCGGCGCCGCGGGCGAAGCGCGCTCCAGCGAGCGTGACGCGTCCCCCTGGCGAGCTCGTGCAACTCTTGCACGACCGGGCTAGGTAACTCTTGCCTGATCCCGGTAACTCCTGCACCCGGAGGGCGCTCCGCCCGCGCGCGGCGGCAGGGCGACGGCGAGCCGCCCCCTGGTAGCGAGCCGCCGCCTGGTCCCGAAGGCCGAGCTCGGGCTCCCAGGATCCGGCGCGGATGGCGGTCCGGGAGCGTCCGTGCGATTTGTGACGGCTGGCAGGGGCGGAGCGCAACCTGAGGGAGACGAGCTCCTTTCCATCACCCGCAGAGGACCCATGACCCACGCGTATCGACTCGCTTTCTTCTCGATTCTCGGCTGGCTGGTCGCTTGCAGCTCGACGGATCCCGATGTCACGTCGGGCGCAGGCGCGGCCTCTGGAGGGGCCACCGGAGGCAGCGGCGGAGGTACGGCCACGGGCGACGCCGGCACAAGCGGTGCCGGCGCGGGCGACGCCGCGACGGGCGGTGCCGGTGCGGGCGACGCCGGCACGGGCGGTGCCGGCGCGGGCGGTGCCGGTACGGGGGGAGTCGGGGGCTCCGGCGGGACCGGCGGATCAGCGACGCCGGTGGACGCCGCGGCCATGGTCCCCGACATGGGTATCGGGGCCAACATCGGCAACACGCTGGAGAACACGACCGACTGGGAGACGGGCTGGGGCCAGCCGCTGATCACGCAGACGTTCATCAACGGCATGGCCAACCACGGCATCAAGACGGTGCGTGTGCCCGTGGCCTGGGACACCTACGCCGTCAACGGCACGATCGACGCCACCAAGATGGCCCGAGTCAAGGAGGTGGTGGGCTGGATCGAGGCCGCCGGAATGTACTCGATCGTGAACATCCACTGGGACGGGGGCTGGATCTACAACGAGGACAACGCCGATAAGTACAAGCTCACCGACGAGGTCAAAACCAAGTTCGCGTCCTACTGGACCCAGATCGCCACGGCTTTCAGCGACGTCGGTCACAAGCTGATCCTCGAAGGGATGAACGAGGAGGGGAACTACTGGGTCAACGGCGTTCACGACGGCGGGACGCCGGACTACGCCGCCCTGAACGAGATGAACCAGCTCTTCGTCACCACCGTGCGCGAGCAGGGCGGCTACAACGCGAGCCGCGCCCTGCTCATCTCCGGCTTCGTGACGGATATCGACAGGACGTGTGTGAGCGATTTCAAGGTGCCGGCCGATCCGGCCGGCGCGAAGAGCCTCTTCCTCTCGATCCATTACTATACGCCCTACACCTTCTGCGGCCTCGACACGGTGGAGAGCTGGGGCTCTCCCAAGACGACGTGGGGCACGGAGCCCGAGAAGGCAGAGCTGAAGAGCAAGTTCGACACGCTCGGCGCGTTCAGCGCGCAGCGGAGCCTCCCGATCATCCTCGGCGAGTTCGGCGTCACGCTGGGCACGAACTACCCCCGTGAGGCGGCGTCACGGACGCTGTGGATGCGGTCGGTGGTGGAGGCGGCGCGGTCTCGCGGCGTCGTTCCCGTGCTGTGGGACACGGGGACGGACATCAAGCGCACGGACGGCTCGTTCTCGACGGAGTGGCAGGCCGTCGTGAGCGCCGTCAACCGGTAGTCGGCGCCGCTGGCGCTCCGGCGCCGGGGGCGCGGCGCGCCCCCGGCCGTCGCTTTGTCCGGCCATCGCGAAACTGGACGGTCGCGCGAAACCTTCAAACCTGGCCCGCGTACCTGGGGTGGCTGGACGACATGGATCGGTCCAGACCACATCAAGGAGAGGGGCAATGTCATCGACACGCAACGTCGGGATGGCGAGGGTTTCTGCGTCCGCCGTGCTGTTCTTCGCCGCGGGGGCGTTCGCCGCGTGCGCCGTCCCCGAGGGCGCTGAGCCCTCGGGCGATCATGAGGGCTCGGAGCCCTCCGGCGATCCAGGTGAGCCGCAGGCCGAGGCTGAATCGACGGCCGAGGCGGACAGCGAGCTCAAGGTGAACGACTGCGTGAACCCGCACCCGTTCGCCGGCTGCAACGACGCGGCCGTCCAGAGCTGCGTTTGCGCGGCGGACCCATACTGCTGTACCACCCAGTGGGACTCGATCTGCGTCGCAGAGGTGACGAGCCTCCATTGCGTACCGCCGTCCGCGGCCGTCATCGGGCGCCTGCAGTGCGCCGCGCCGGACGGCGCGGGGACCATCACGAGCGCGCTCGCGTTCGCGCCGATCAGCATTCCCGGCCTCGGGAGCGGCGTGACGGACGCGAACGGCGATTTCAGGATCCCCATCTCGTCG
Source organism: Sorangium sp. So ce302 (assembly GCF_051530145.1). Classification (GTDB taxonomy): domain Bacteria; phylum Myxococcota_A; class Polyangia; order Polyangiales; family Polyangiaceae; genus Sorangium; species Sorangium cellulosum_B. The sequence continues at coordinate 1,330,739 of NZ_CP150326.1, forward strand.
ACCGCGAGCGCGAGCGTGCACCTCGACGTGACGTACGACGGCGTCGTGAGCTCGAGCGGCGTGACGACGCCGCTCACGATCATGGACGACCTGCACGCCCCACGCGGCCAGGGGGTCGATATCGCCGGCAGCCCGCGCTCGAGCGGCGATCTCGACGTCGACGTGGTCACGCTGAGCGGCGTCGACTGCGAGCTCTGGCGGCTCGGCGTCGATACGCTGCGCGACTTCCACGCTGCCCGCGGGGCCCAGCCGCCCGCGCACGCGCTGCGCATGCTGCGCTGGAGCGGGGTCTACCTGGGCACGCCCTTCACGTTCTACGACTACATCAACATTCGCACGGACTTCCTCACGAGCACCTGGGGGAGCACGGCCGCGGAGCGCCGGCGGGTCATCACCCACGAGTTCGGGCACAGCGTGCGGCACGTCGCCGACGGGGATCTGAACCACTGGAATGGTGACGACGTGGCCTATGTCTATGGGCGCTCTCACGACGGCTCCGAGATCGCCAACCAGGGGTACGCCTTCAACGAGGGCTTCGCGGACTACTGGGAGCAAGCCCGGGCCGGCGCGCGCGGCCGCCTCTGCGGCGGCGGGGCCGCGTGCCCGTCGAGCCAGTACCGGGACTGGAACGAGAAGCGCATCGCCAACGCGCTGCTCGATCTCTCCGATATCGTGGGCGACAGCGCGATGATCCAGGTGCTGGAGGCGAACCCCGGCGCGATCCACAGCCTTTACGAGTTCCAGGCGCGCCTCCACGTGCAGAACCCTGCCGTCCCGGCCCCCGCCGCGGTGCCGGCCTGCCCGCCCGGCTTCAGCGATGATGGCGCGACGTGCTCCTCCACGGTCAGCAAACCGAGCTACGGGCGCGGCGTCGGCACGGCGCCGACGCTCTGCGGCGCGGGCCAGCAATACGACGCGGGTCTCTGCTATCCGGCCTGCGCGTCGGGCTACTACGGGGTCGGCCCGGTGTGCTGGCAGAGCTGCCCGGCCGGGTACACGGACGACGGCCTCACGTGCCGGCGCGACGCGCAGATCATCAACGCCAACAACTCCGCGTGCCCCTGGTATGACGCCTGCGGCCTGACCTTCGCCAAGGGCTGCTCCACCTGCCCGCCGGGGTATAGCAACGACGGCTGCACGTGCCGTATCGACGCGCACATCTTCGGAAAGAGCTCTTACGGGCGCGGCGCCGGCTCCGTGCCGACGAGCTGCGGCGCGGGCCAGCAATACGACGCGGGTCTCTGCTATCCGGCCTGCGCCTCCGGCTACAGCGGCGCGGGCCCCGTGTGCTGGGGGAGCTGCCCGGTCGGTTACGTCGACTTCGGCGCGACGTGCACGAAGGTCATCTCGAAGTGATCGACGGACCGCTTGCCTCCTCGAGGGCAGCGGGAGAGCGCTGAGGCCTCCACGTCGCCGTCGCATCCTGGCATCGGAGCCGCGCCCGGCGGCGGCGTCACCGCCTGCGCTTCGCCAGGCCGTAACGGTTCATCTTCAGCACGAAGGTCCGCAGCGGCATGTGGAGCGCCTCCGCCGCCCTCGTCTGCACCCCGCCCACCGCGGCGAGCGCCTCGGCGATGCGCGTGCGTTCGAGCTCCCTCACCTCCTCGGCGAGCGGCCGGAACGTCCGGCCAGCACCCCTCGCGGAGGGCGCCGCGCGGGAGGCCGGCGCCACCGAGGGCGGGATGCCCTCGGGGCGCGGCGGCCCGGCCGCGAGCGCAGCGGGCAGGTGCCCGCGCTCGACGATGCGCACGCTGACCGTCGCGGCGATGTAATCGATGACGTTCTTCAGCTCACGCACGTTGCCCGGCCACGCATAGGCCGTGAAGAGCTCCGTCGCCTCCGTCGACAGGACCATCTCCTCGCGCCCCGCGCGCGCGCACGCGTCGGCCAGGAACGCCCGCGAGAGCGCGAGGATCTCCCGGGGGCGCTCCCGGAGAGGAGGCAAGATCACCGTGGCCGCGCCGAGGCGATAATAGAGATCTTGCCGGAAGCGGCCCGCCTTGACCTTCCCCGCGTCGCAGCCGTCCGCCGGCGCCGTCGCCACGCCGACCTTCGGCGCCGCGGCGACGGCGTGCACGGCGTCGACGAGCCGCTGCACGGCGTGGCCCGCCGCCGTAGCGTCCGCCTCGGGCAAGAGCACGAGGAGGCGGTCGTCGGCCTCGAAGCCCGCGAAATCGGTCACCGGGAGCTCCCGCTCCAGCGCGCCGGCGACGACCTCGCGGGCCGAGGCCGCCCCGAGCTGGACGGCGATCACCGTCGCCGGCCGATCGTGGCGCAGCGCCCTGTCGATCTCCCCCTCGATCCTCCGCCGCAGCTCCGCGATCTCGAGGACCTGCCGGCTCTTCGCGGGGCGCGGGCACCGCATCACCACGACGGCCTCGCCGATCGACACCACGTCGCCCGAGCCGAGCGGCCTCGCGCCGTCGACGCGGACGCCGTTGAGCAGGGTGCCGTTCCGGCTGCCGAGATCGACGAGCTGCGCGCGCCCGTCGAGCAGCACGATCTTCGCGTGCTCCCGCGACGCCGAGGTGTTGCGGAGGCGCACGTCGGCCCGGGGCCCGCGGCCCAGGAGCACCACGCCGCTCCGCGGCAGGCGGAGCACCGACGAGGAGCTCCCCTGCACCACGAGCAGGTACGAGCCGCCCTCGTCGGCCCCGCGCGGCGCCTCGTTCGATGCAGCGGACGCCCCCCAGCAATGCGCGATTCTCGATCGGCCGCCGCCTCGGCGAGGGCGCGTTCGGCGCCGTCTACGAGGCGCAGGATCGCGAGCGGGGGGCGCGCGTCGCATTGAAATCGCTCCACCACCTCGACCCGGTCGCGCTCTACCGGTTCAAGCGCGAGTTCCGCGCCCTGTCCGAGGTCGTCCATCCGAATCTGGTCGCGCTCCACGAGCTGTTCTCCGAGGACGATCGGTGGTTTTTCACGATGAACCTCATCGAGGGCATCGATTTCCTCTCCTCCGTGCGCGGCTCATTGGCCCGCGGCGCCCAGCCCCTCCGCGCCCAGCCTCGCGCAGGACGACCCGGACGCGACGGAACCGGACCTGTCGGCGGCGCGGCCCCATCCGGCCGCCGGCGACGCCGGGCGCGACCCGGCCGCCGCTCCGCCGCCGCCCTGGGGGCCGCTGAGGAGCGCGCTCCTCCAGCTCGCCCAGGGCCTCGCCGCGCTCCACGCGGCCGGCAAGCTCGATCGCGACCTCAAGCCGTCGAACGTGCTGGTGACGCGCGAGGGGCGCGTCGTCATCCTCGATTTCGGCCTCGTTGCGGAGCTCTCGAGCGGCTCCATCGACCAGAGCGGCAGCCGCGGCAGCGCCGGCGCGCCGCCGCTCGCCGAGGCGCGCCCGGGGCCGCCGGCCGGGAGCGGCGCGCCGTTCGTCGGGCGGCAGCGGCACATCGACGCGCTGCGCGGGGCGTTCGAGCGGGCGAGGGGAGGGCGGGCGACCACCCTGCACATCCACGGCGCGTCGGGCACGGGCAAGACCGCGCTCGTCCGGCGCTTCCTCGACGACCGCGCGCGCGTGGATGACGCGGTGATCCTCGAGGGCCGGTGTTACGAGCGGGAATCCGTCCCCTACAAGGCCGTCGACAGCCTGATCGACGCGCTCAGCCGCCACCTCTCGCGGCTCCCCAGGCTGGAGGCCGCCGAGCTCATGCCGCGCGACGTCCACGCGGTCGTGCGCCTCTTCCCGGTGCTCGGGCGGGTCGACGCGATCGCCCGGGCGCCGCGGCGCGAGATCGAGCCCCCGGACGCCCGGGAGCTCCGCCGGCGCGGGTTCGCCGCGCTCCGCGAGATCCTCGCGCGGATCGCGGATCGACGGCCGCTCGTCCTGTTCATCGACGACCTCCAGTGGGGGGACGCCGACAGCGCCGCGCTCCTCACCGACGTCCTCCGTGAGCCCGACGCGCCCGCGCTCCTGCTGCTCCTCTGCTACCGGAGCGAGGACGCCGAGCGGAGCGAGCTCCTCGCGCGGCTGCTCCCGCCAGCCCCGAGCGACGGGGACGAGGGCGACGTGCGCTCCCTGGCCGTCGGCCCGCTCACCCCCGAGGAGGGGCGCGCCCTCGCGCTGGCCTTCCTCGAAAGCGCTCGGGGACATGCCGCATGGACGGGCCACGTGAGGTGAGGTTCCTTATCGGATCGTATCAGGCCGCGGCGCCGGGCGGCCATGCCGAACCGTGGACCGTGACGTCCGGACCGGGCGGTACGCGGCGCGCGGAAGCGGAACGCGGAACGCGGAACGAGACAACCGGCGGCTCGTCCTGTGCCGCCCAGCGCTTCGAGGGGCTCCTCGACGCTGATTGACAATGCCCCGGCGGCTCCCGCATCCTGGCCACCCCGCGACCCCCGAGGCCTTGAGCCGCAGGAGATGCAATGAGCACCGTCCTCCACCGTCTGGAACAGTGGGCTAACGAATCTCCTGACGCGCCGGCCCAGCGCTTCAAATCTCAAGGCGAGTGGAAGACGCTGACCGCGCGCGAGTACCGTGACCGGGTTCACCACCTCGCGCTGTTCCTGGAGTCCAGGGGCTTCGACGCGAGCCAGGTCGGCGCGATCCTCTCGTACAACTGCCCGCAGTGGGTCCACGTCGACCTGGCGGCGCTGCTCGTCGGGAGCAAGTCGGCGGGCCTCTACCCGAACTCCACCGCGAAAGACATCCAGTACATCCTGAACCACACCGAGGCGACGCTGCTCTCGGTGCAAAACAAGGAGTACTTCCAGAAGATCTCCGGAGAGAAGGGCGAGTATTCCGTCCCTGACAGCGTGAGTTGGATCCTCGTCTTCGATGGCGACACATCGATCTCTCCCAAGGCGATCTCCTACGAACAGGCCCTGGCCGAGGGCCGCGCGCTCGCGGGGCAGCCGGGCGCGAAGACGTTCGCCGACTACCTGGCGAAGATCGACCCCAGGGCCGGCGCGTTCCTGATCTACACCTCGGGCACGACGGGCAACCCCAAGGGGGCCATGCTCTCGCACGACAACCTGGCTTACACGGCCGACATGGCCGTGAAGTACTGGAACCTGCCGTTCGCGCGCGGCACGATGTTCTCGTTCCTCCCGCTCTGTCACATCGCCGAGAAGCTGCAGTGCGTCGGGGCGGGTCTCACCCAGCGCTACACCGTCAACTTCTGCTCGAAGTTCGAGAACGTCTCGATCGAGCTCCCCGAGGTTCAGCCCACGCTGCTGCTCTGCGTGCCGCGGCTCTGGGAGAAGATGATGGAAGGCGTGATGGCGAAGGTGCGCGGCGGCAAGGGCGCCAAGAAGAAGCTGGCCGAGTGGGCGCTCGCCGTGGGCGCCCGCGTGGCCCAGGCGAAGTACGCGCAGCGCGCGCCGAGCGCGCTCGACGCCTTGCAGCTCAAGCTCGCCGACAAGCTCGTGCTGGGCAAGGTGCGCGCGGCGCTCGGCCTGGGCAAGGCCGAGGTGCTCGCCTCGGGCGCGGCGGCGCTCGCGCCGCACATCTCGACGTGGTTCCGCGCGCTGAACCTCGAGATCCTCGAGGACTTCGGCCAGACGGAGTCGACCGGCGTCATCTGCATGACCGAGCCGGGCATCGAGAGCGCGGGCACCGTGGGCAAGCCCGTGCCGGGCGTCGAGTTCAAGCTGGCCGAGGACGGCGAGATCTTGACCCGCGGCCGGCACGTGTTCGTGGGTTACTACAAGGACAAGGCGGCGACGGAGGCCGCGCTCGAGGACGGCTGGCTGCACACGGGCGATCTCGGCGAGTGGAACGACCGCGGACAGCTCAAGATCCGGGGCCGCAAGAAGGAGATCCTCAAGACCTCGGGCGGCAAGATGATCGCGCCGCTCCCGATCGAGGAGAGGCTCAAGGCGGCGGAGATCATCAGCCAGGTGTGCATGGTGGGCGACGGCCGCAAGTACCTCTCGGCGCTGATCACGCTGACCGAGGGCAAGCTCGCCGAGCTGAAGGATCGGGGCGCCCTGAGCAGCGACGCCGCGATCACGAGCCCCGAGGTGGTCGGCCAGGTGAGGGTGCACGTCGACGCCCTGAACGCGGAGCTCGCCAGCTTCGAGCAGATCAAGCGGTTCACGGTCCTCGGCCGCGAGTTCTCGGTGCAGGACGGCGAGATGACGCCGACGCTGAAGATGAAGCGCAACGTGATCGAGCAGCGCTTCCGCGGGACCATCGACGAGATGTATCCCGCCGAGTGAGCGGGGGCCGCGGGCCCCGCCGGCGGGCGGTCGGTCGACGAACGCGCCGCGGCGCTCGCCCGGCCCTGGGAGAGGCGCCCCGCGGCGCGTTCGTCGACCGACCGCTCGATCAGAGAATGTCGGGCTGTCGCTCATCTCCCGAAGGGATGCGCGCGGCCCTTTCATGTGGGAGGGAAAAGCCATGAGTTCACCGAGAAGCCATCTCGTGCTCGTGCCGGGTTTTGCGGGCTTCGATATCCTGGGTTCGATCGTCTATTACAGCGGTGTCACGGAGATCCTCCGAAACTCCGATACCGGGCCGTATCAAGGCCCGCTCTCGGTGCATTGCTTCCCCAACCTGCCCACGGCGAGCGTGGACACCCGCGCGCACGCGCTCCTCCGCTGGCTCGCGGATCGGTTCAGGCAGGGGGTGTTCCACGGGGGCGCGGGCCGTGGCCAGCGGGACTGCGTCCACCTCGTGGGCCACTCGACCGGCGGGCGGGACATCAAGACGCTGATGCTGCTGCTCCTGGCCGAGACCGAGCAGAAGGGGTCTGTCTACGGCGTCCCGGTGGAGCGCATCCTCGAGAGCATCTGCTCGATCCAGTTCCTCTCGACGCCGCACCGCGGGACGAACCTCGCCCACGTCTTCCACCGGAGGCAGCCCCTCCTCACAGGCCTGGCCGGGGCCCTCCACTGGTGGCTCCGCCTGGCTGGCCCGAAGGACGCGAGCTCCGCGGCCCGCCGCGCGAAGACGCTCCTGCAGGTGTTCGGCCAATCGGACGGCATCGTCCGCGCCGCCCTCGACACGATCGAGCGCTTCCACGCGTTGCCGTGCGACGACCTCGCCAGGGCCGAGGCGCGCGGCGAGTACTTCAACGTGCTCCGCTGGCTGCTGCACGTCGCCGAGGACACCGAGGCCTTCGAGGATCTCGATCCCCTGCCGCTGTCAGGCCAGTCGTCGCGCGAGGAGCGCTGGTCCAAACATGGCCTGTCCGCGCGCGGCATCGGCGCCTGGCCGCGCGAGCTCGCGGCCTCCGTCAAGAGCGCGAAGCAGGCAAGGAAAGCGAGCCTCCTCGGGGCGGAGCTCGAGGAGGAGCTGAGCGCGTACTACGAGCAGCGGGGCATCGCGCTCCGGTCGATCGTCACCCGGGCGAAGCGCGATCCCGGCGGCCCGTTCCTGGGCGCCTTCGGCATCTTTCACGGCATCACGGCCAACATCAAGGATCCGAAGGTGGTCGAGGCCCTCGGGCCGTCCTGCTCCGTGCCACGTTTCGACGACCCGACCCAGACCGAGTCGCTCGATCCGGAGATGAACGACGGGATCGTCAACTGCGTATCGATGGTCTATCCCGACACGAAGCGCAGCTTCCTTGTCGACGCCGACCACGCCGACGTGATGGGCCACTATCGGTTCATCGCCCCGGAGGACGGCGACGGAGCGGACCCGAAATACGGCGGATACGACCTGTTCCAGTCCCGGTCGACCTTCGATCAGGCCGAGTTCGACAGGTTATGGAGCAGCATCGGGCAGTTCGCCATGAACAGCGACAGGTGCGCCGCCGCGGCGCGCCGCAGCTCGGCCGTCGCCTCCGTGGAGGTGCCGGCGGTGGTGCCGGCCTCGGCGCCCGCGGTGGTGCCGGCCTCGGCGCCCGCGGTGACCCATTTCCGCGCCGAGCCGTCGGACCCGGAGGGCGGCGCGTAGGCGCCCCCCATCGCCGGGGGGCGCCCAGGCCGCCTTCGTGAATCAGGCCTTCGCGAGGTAGGCTTCGAGCTCGTCGGCGCCGCCGATGTGCTTGCCGTCGACGAAGACCTGCGGGGTCGTGCCCTTGCCGCTCACCGCGCGCAGGCGGCGCGGCGAGGCCGCCACCTCCTCGTAAGGAATCTTCCGCGCGTCGAGGAGCCGCTTCGCCTTGGTGCAGTAGCCACAGCCCGGCTTCGTGAACAGCAGCACGTCGTGCGGCGACTTCGACGACGGATCCAGGTACTTCAGCATCGTGTCCGCGTCCGACACATCGAAGGGATCGCCCTCCACCTCGGGCTCGATGAACATCTTCTTGATCACGCCGTCGTCGACCAGCATCGAATAGCGCCACGAGCGCTTGCCGAAGCCGAGGTTCGCCTTGTCGACGAGCATGCCCATCTTCTCGGAGAACTCCCCGTTCCCGTCGGGCAGGAACTGGATCTTGTCCGCCTCCTGCGCCTTGCACCACTCATCCATCACGAACGCGTCGTTCACGGACACACACGCGATCGTGTCCACCCCGCGCCGCTTGAACTCCTCCGCGAGCTCGTTGTAGCGCGGCACGTGGCTGCTCGAGCAGGTCGGCGTGAAGGCGCCCGGCAGCGCGAACACCACAACCTTCTTGCCAGCGAACACGTCCTTGGTGGTCACGTCCTTCCACTGACCGTCGATACGCGTACGAAACGTGACATCCGGAACGCGCTGCCCTTCGAGGTTCTTCAGCATGACAGTCGTACTCCTCCCGTGCTCTTCTCGTTGCCATCCGCGACGGCAACCTTGTCCAGCGTCGTGCGGCGCTCCACGCGGCGCTCTCGGGCCGGCGAGAACGTAGCCCCGAGCTTCGACGCCGGCCAGCGCGACGGCGAGCCCGACCGAGGGCCGCGCGGCGATGGCGAGCCCGACCGATGGACGCGCCGCGAAGGCTGCTCGCCCGGGCGACGGCGCCAGAAGAGGCGCCCCGCTGGGCAGCTGCAGCGCCGCCGCGGGGCGAGGCGTCAGCCGCTCCGCGCCAGATCCACCGCGCGCCAGAGGTACCAGCTCGCCACCGTGCGGTACGGCTTCCACCGCGCGCCGCGCTTCTCGAGATCCGCGCGCGCAGGCGGCTCGGGCCGCTTGAACGCGAGCGCGAAGCCCTTGCGGATACCGTAGTCGTCCACGGGCAGCACGTCCGGGCGGCCGAGGCGGAACATGAGGAGCATCTCCACCGTCCACCGGCCGATGCCGCGCACCCGCGTGAGGCGCTCGATGATCGCCTCGTCCTCCATGCCGTGGACCTCGGCGAGCGTGGGGAGCTCGCCGTCCTCCGTCTTCCGCGCGAGGTCGCGCAGCGCGAGGAGCTTCGCCTGCGAGAGGCCGGCGCCGCGGAGCTTCTCGTCGGAGGCGCGCAGGAGCTGCGCGGGCGTGGGGCCCTCGTGCGCTCGCGGGAAGAGCGCGCGCACGCGCGCGAAGATGGTCGCGGCGGCCTTGCCGGTGAGCTGCTGGTAGACGATCGACTCCGCGAGCGCGAGGAAGAGGCTCGACGTCCTGTCGATCCGCAGGGCGAACGGCCCGACCGCGTCGATGACGCGCGCGAGCGCCGCGTCGGACGCGCGCAGGTGCTCGACGGCGGCGCCCGGATCGAAGCCGAAGTCGCCGCCGGGCGCGGCTTTGGGAGCGCCGCGCGCCTGGCCGCCCTCGATCGCGAGGAGGCGGAGCTTCGTCGTGACGCCGCCGTTCGCGGAGAAGCCGCCGGCCTTGCCGCCGGCCGCGAGCACGCGGTGGCACGGGACGATGATCGCGAACGGGTTCCGCCCGAGCGCCTGCCCCACGGCGCGCGCCGAGCCGACCGCCCCGAGGCGCGCCGCGACTTCGCCGTAGGTCAGCGTCGCGCCCGGCGGGATGGTGCGCGCGACCTCGTAGACGCGGCGGTGGAACGGCGGCACCCGATCCATGTCGAGCGCGACCGCGGACAGGTCGCTCGCCTCGCCGCGCAGGAGCGCGACGATCGCGTCGACCGCGCGCTGCACCTCGGGCGGCGGCGCCGCCGCCTGGGCGCCCGGGAGGCGCTGGAGCAGGCGCGACCGCGTCTCGGGCTCGCGCGCCTCGGGGAGCTGCAAGGCGGCGACGCCGCGCTCGCCCCACGCGATGCCGCAGCGGCCGATCGCCGTGTCGAACAGGAGGAAGCCGTGTGCCGTTGCTGTCATGGGGTCCTCGCGGGCAGGCGGGGCGCCCGCGTCCGGCGGCCATCCTAGGAGCGCGCGGCGAGGCGATCTTGGAAGATCTTGCGATCCCCCCTCGCCGCCTTCCGGAAGCCGCGGGGCGAGACGCCGGCCGCGCGGTGGAAGGTGCGGACGAAGTTGGAGAGGTCGCCGAACCCGACGTCGAGCGCGATGTCGGTGATCGACCGGGCGCCGTCGGCGAGGAGGCGCGCCGCGCGGCGCAGGCGGGCGCGGACCAGGTACTGGTGCGGGGTCACGCCGACGACCTTCCCGAAGACCCGCAGGAAGTGGAACGGGCTGAGCCCGACCTCACGCGCCGCGCCCTCGAGGTCGATCGGCTCGTGCGCGTGCTCGTCCAGCCAGAGCGCCGCCTCGACGGCGCGGCGGCGGTCGCGCGCCCCGGTGTCCGGCGGCCTTCGCTTCCGGCCGGAGGCGACCTCGACGAAGCGGGCGGCGAGGAGCACCCCCACCTCGTCGACGCCGATGTCGCTCCTGCCCTCGGCGGCCGCCTGCGCGAGCTCGCCGAGCACCATCAGCTCGGGCACCGGCGGCAGGCCGCCGGCCCGGAACGCGCCGTCGCCGTCGCCGAGGGCCTCGACGAGCGCCGGCGCGAGCTGGAACGACAGGCACTCGTCCCCGACGACGTGCTCGTGCGAGCACGTGTACTCGTCGCCGGGGTGGCCGACCAGGAGCGACCCGGCCACGAGCTCGAACGCCTCCCCCCGGACGCGGTAACCGAAGCTGCCCTTGCGCACGTAGGAGACGGAGAAGCCGCGGTGGAGCTCGGCGAACGGCGCGTCCCCGGGCCCGGAGCGGCACCGGTAGTCGACCACCGAGATGGCGTCGCCCCGCACCAGCGTCGTGACGTCCATGGGTCACCGAATGTACTTGCGGCGGCGAGGCCGAGCAACGCGCCCCGCGCCCGTGCTGCGCCGCCGCGCGGCGCCGCGCCCGCCGCAGCGCCTCCGGGATGGGTTGCGCGACGGCCTCGCTCACGTACTGACGACGTCTTGATCGGACACGTTGAGCGTCACCCCTGTCGGATCGGACGTCGCGACGGCGCTCTGGGCCGCTATCGCGATCTCGGCAGGAGCCAGCCATGCGGGCGGGGCGCCCGGCACCTCGACACCGACGACGACACGCACCGCCGCGAGCGCTGCTGCCTCCGCGAGCGGGAAGCTGCGCCGCCAGACCAGCGAGCACGATTGCCGGTCGCCGTCGACGTGCAGCGTGTCCAGCACGAGATCGAGCGGCTGCCCCTCCGTGACGCCGAACGCGGAGAGGCCATGGACGCGCGCGAGGGCGCGCGCCCCGGGGAGCCGCGTCCGCAGCGCTGCGAGCGTCGGGTGGAGCCCCGTGAGCACGAGCCACTCGTCGCCGACCAGGGCTTCGACGCGCTGATCGGGGGGGGCCGCCTGGAAGTAGCTCCAGTCGAAATCGTCGGGGATCTCGAGGATGGGCCCCTCGAGCGCCTTGTGGGGCGTACGCCCGAGCAGCCGCCTGCGCGACGGCCACACGCTCCCGAGCGGCGCGAAGCCCGCCGGGTGGTCGCGCCGCGAGGGATCCAGGACGGCCGGGCGATCGGTGCCGAACGGGTTGTCGGCCATGCCGATCCCCCCGAATGCGCGCTCGTAGGCGAGCGGGATCGCCTTCTCCGCGCCGCCGGGCTCGATCGAGAGCGCCTTGTCGAGGATCGGGCGCTCGCCGGCGAAGAGCGCGAGGCGCACGGAGAAGGGCGCCGCAGGCGGGCCCGGCGGCGCGTGCGCGTGGCCCGTGAAGAACACGTCGATGCGCGCGAGGTAGGGCGCGAGATCGCTCGTCAACCGGACGCTGCGGCCCGGGTGGTTGTGATGGTGGATGTCGGCATCGATGATTTTTTGCGGCTCGACGGGAATCATCGGTGCGCCGTCGACGAAGGCGAAGGTCGCCTTGGCGATCACCGTGAGGTGGAGCCGCCCCCGCGCGCGCCACATCACCGCCGCCGCCGCCGTTCCGGAAGGCGCCGCAATCGCGCTGGGAATGGGCGGGGCCTCGGACTTCACCGCGCCATGAGAGCACCGGGGCGTCGCGAGGGTCAAGCCTCGCCGCGCCGCGCCACCGACGCGTCGTCCGACGTTCGCCTCTCCGCCCGCCGAGGAGGATCATCGGCCTCGCAGCGCGGGTGAAAGCGGTGGAGTCCAGCGACGACCGCAGGATCCGAATCCAGCGAGTCGCCCTATCCATCCATCGGTGTCGGACATCGCGCTCGGCGAACGACGAGTTCCCTTCGTGCCGTCGCGGGAGCGCAGGAGCGCCGGACCCTCCTCGCCTGCGGGCGGGCCTCAGGCCGTGTCCTCGAAGCCGGGGAGCGGCTCGTAGTCTTGAGTTGCGTCGTCCTCCTCGCCGGGCTCGGCGCAGGCCGGCTCGTCGCCGTCCTCGCCGGCGCCGCCGGTACCGTGGAGCAGCCCATCGAACGGCCCGGGGAGCGGCTCGTCCTCGTCCGCCTCGAGCAGCGCGTCCATGCCCTCCACCTCGCCGGTCTCCAGGTAGCGCTCCCACGCGACGGGGTGATCCCGGGCGCAGAGCGCCGAGAGCGCGGCGACGCCGAGGCGCACGATCGGCTTCCCATCGGTGCTGCTGCGGGGCCGCGCCCTCAGATCGCGCGGGGCGTATACCGTGAGCTCGAGGGGCGCCACGTCCGCCACGTGGTAGTGGACGTACTCCCGGAGCTCTCCGCCCTTCTGGATCGTCACGCGCTCCCGGTCGAACGTCCAGCCGAGCGCCCGCACGTGCCGCTCCAGCGCCTCCTCGTCGGCGGGGAACACGTGCAGATCGACGTCGCTGCCGCGGCGGATATGGCCGGTGGAGACCGAGCCGATGAGCCGCGGCGAGAACGGCGCGAGCGCGCGCATGGCCTCCAGCGCCACGATGCGCAGCGCGAAGAGCCGGCGCGTCCGCTGGCTCCCCTCGGCGCGCTCGGTGAAGAGGAGCAGCGCCTCGCGGATCTCGCCGTTCGAGGGCAGGTCCGCGGGCCGGTAGCGCGCTCGCCGCCCCTCCACCTGGCCGAGGATCCGCTTCGCGGCCATCCGCTTGGCGGTGAAGTACTGGTCCACGCCTTCCTCGTACATGAGGCGCGCGGCCTCCGCGGCGATGCGGACCCGCAGCCCGCCGAAGCGCTCGGCGCTCATCGGGCCACCCGCGCCGCGCGCGCTGCCGGCGCCTCCGCCGCCCGCGCCGGCGCTTCCGTCGCTTGCGCCGGCGCCTCCGCCGCCTCCGCCGCCCGCGCCGGCGCCGCGGCGACCGCCGGCTCGAGGGCTTGCCGCAGCCGGAGCATCGCGCCGCCGACCACCCGGCCGCCCCGAGGCGCCCCGAACAGGCGCTTCTGCACCACCTGCTGCGCCACGCCGAGGCGGCGCGCGATCTCGCCCTGCGAAAGGCCGTCGAAGAAATACGCCTCGACGACCTCCCGCTGCTTCGCCGTCAGCGCGGTCTCGACCGCGTCCCGCACCGCGGCGCAGAGCCGCGCTCGCCCGGGCGGCTCGGCCTCGCCGCCCCAGAGCCGGCGATCGTCGCCCCAGCGGTCGACGTCGTCGCAGAGGACCTCCCGGCGGACCTTGCGCTCAGGCGAGCGGCTCCTTTCGCAGGTCATCGGAGGGGGCGGGCTCGCCGCCGATCGAGAGCAGGGTCCAGTCTGCGCCGTCGAGCAGGAGCTCCACGGCGGCCTCGGGGCGGAGCACGGTCGCCTCGGGCGAGCGGCCGCCGACGTCCCAGCGGCGGAGCCGCGCGAGGTCCGCGAGCGCCTTCGTGCGCCGCAGGCGCCGCCGGGTCGCGCCGGGCGCGCGCAGCAGGTGGAGGTGGTGCCGCACGAGCCAGACGATCCGCGGGCACACGAGCTCCGCGAGCACGTCGGCCCCCTCCTCGGCGTGGTCGGCGCAGGCGAACGCCTTGCCGACGTCGTGGAGCAGGGCCGCGGCCCAGAGCGAGCGATCCGCGGTCTCGCGGCGGGCCAGGTCGAAGACCTGCAGGGAATGGAAGAGCGCGTCGCCCTCGGGGTGCCAGCGCGGATCCTGCGGCACGCGGTCGAGGGCGAGGAGGAGATCGAGGAGGTCCTTGTGCATCGATGGGAGGGCGGTCAGGCCGCCCGCGGGCTGCGGGCGAGCGGTGCCCCTTCACCCTGGGGCGCGGTCACACCCACCGGGAGGCCCCGCGCGCCGGGCGAGCCGAAGCATAGCGCGGGCGCCCCCTGCGCCAGGAGTCAGGGAGTGAACAGGGTGGCCGATCGCTTCCTCGGCGGCGTGAGTTGCGCGGCCGTCTCCGCGGTCTGACGTGTGCCTGGGGCCTCCAGGCGGACCAGCCTGAGCACGGTGCCCCCGACGATGATCTGGCCGTTTTGCGGGAGCAATGCGCTCGTGATGCGCTGATCGTCGATCGTGGTCCCGTGCGTGCTTCCCTGGTCGATCACGCGCACCTCATCCGCTCCGACGACGATCGTCGCGTGCTTTCGCGACACCTTCGGATCATCGAGGCGGATGAAGCAATCGGGCTCTCGCCCTACCCTGAACTCTCCAGGCCGGAGCAGGAACCGCCGACCCGCGAGGGGCCCGTTGCACACGAGGAGCTCGTAGGCGATCGAGGTGTTCCCGCCCGACGCCGGGATGGTGGGCCGGAGCGGGGCCTTCGCGATGCGCAGCCGCCCCTCGTACTTCTGCGTCCACATCTGCGGGGTTTGCCGGCCTCCCTCGGCCTTGATGCTCGCTTGCACGTACTCGCAGAGCTCGTGGACATCGACGTATCCGTCTCGGTCCAGATCGGCTGTGCCGGTCGACAGGCCCTCGACGATGTGGCGCGTGAAGATCGACTGCGGGGGCACCCCCACGGGCTGGTCAGCCTGCCACGCCAGCTGAACCGACGTCGTGGCGGAGATCACGACGCGACCCGAGCCGTCTCCCATGAACGTCCCGGCGATGTCGACGCTGTCCTGCTCGCTCTTGGCGGAGTTCTCGTACGCGCCGCTGTAGCAGCAGTCGAGGATCAGGACGATGCGCTTCGCGGGGCACTGATCGATCTGGCGGCTGATCCACGCCGCGTCGACCGAGGTCGCGCTGAAGAGCTCTTTCTCCGTGTCGTGTGTGGCGAGGTGGAGGTGCCCCCAGTCGTCCTTCAGGCCATGACCGGAGTAGTAGAGGACGAGCAGATCCTCCGGATGGCGGCGATGGAAGAGCGCGCCGATGGCCTTCCGGACTTCGAGCTGACTGCCGTCGACGCAGAGCTCGACGCGAAAATCGCCGATGTCCGGGTTTCCCATCGTGTCGGCGAGCTTCGATGCGTCGAGGGCGGGCGCCTGAAGCGAGCGCAACCTGCCGTCCGCGTACATTCCGTTCGCGATGATGAGCGCGATGCGGTCCCGTCCGCCCAGCACAGGATCTCTGTCCAAGGCTGTCATTTGATTGCGCTGATGCGGCGCGCGAGGTCGAGCACTTCCTTCTCCCCGAGCGGCTTGTCCGATGTGAACTCGACCTCCAGACCGTTCTTCCCCCGGATGCGAATCCGGCGCCTCGGCGCGCGGACGACCCACTCATTGACGAGCTGAATCACCTGGGGAAGCACCGCGGGGAGCGCGGCGAGCGCGATGGCGCCGACGGTGAAGGCGTCTCCCTTCGCATTCTTGGGGAGGTGGCCTTCAACGGCGCGGCGCGGGGTCGCGCCTGCGGTGCCGATGTCGCGCATCAAGCTCTCGAGCATCGTGTCCAGCTGGTCGGCCTCGACATCGGCGTCGTGAAATTTGAACTGCATGTCCATTGGCCATGCACCTCCTCGCTGTTACGAGTCGCCGAGGAGCGTATCAGCGCTCGCTGGCAGGTGCCAGCCGCGCGGGTCGGCGAGCCCGCGCGCGGCGCGCGCCGCCATCCTCGATCTGCGAAGCGCGCCTGAAGCCCTCTTCGCGATCGTCCAGCACATCTCATGTCCATGCTGATCCATCCGTGAGAGCCCTGGCGGATCCGTGCAGGCCGGTCAGCCGCGAAGTTGCTCCTCGTGCTTCGTCGTGACTGTAAAGCCATCAAGATGGCGTCTCCGTGGTCGGCTATCCTGCCCCTCGTGCTCTCCCGCGCCCGCCCCTCCGACGCCGCGATCCGCGCCTTCCTCGCTCGCCAGGCGGGCCGGCCGCTCTCGTACGCGGAGGTCGGCTGCACCGGCGCCGGCGATGGCCGCCCGCGGCCGCCTGCCGGCTTCAACGTCGACCACCACCGCGCGGTGCTCGGCCAGGGCGCCGCGCTCTTCGACCGCGCTGTCGAGGCGATGCGGCGCTGGGCGCAGTTCCGGCTCGGCTGGGTCGAGCTCTGCTATCCCGACGCTCCCCTCCAGGCCGGCGTCACCGTGGTGATCCTCGTCCGCGTGCTCGGGATTCACTGGCTCAACGCGTGCCGGATCGTTTACACGGTCGATGAGACGAGCGGCCCTGTGCGCCGGTTCGGCTTCGCCTACGGGACGCTGGAGGAGCACGGCGAGCGCGGCGAGGAGCGCTTCCTCGTCGAGCACGACGAGCCTTCCGGCGAGGTCGCCTACGACATCTTCGCCGTCTCCCGGCCGAACCACCTCCTCGCCCGGCTCGGCTTCCCCTACGCGCGCCGGGTCCAGGGGCGGTTCGCCCGCGACTCCATGCGCGCCATGCGCAGCGCCTCGACCTCGCCGCCGTGAGGCGCGCCGGGAGCAGATGCCTGCGGTGCCTCGTCCGGAAGTAACCCAGCATGCAGATCTGCCTGCGCCGCCTCATCCGGAAGTACGCCCTCCGTGCAGCGTCATCAGCACCTCCGGAGCATCGGTCCGTGCTGAGCACGTGCTCGAACAGGCCCTCCAGGCCGGAGCTCTCGATAGCGGTCGTCGTCGTCGCAGAGGACCTCCCGGCGGATCTTGCGCTCAGGCGAGCGGCTCCTTTCGCAGGTCATCGGAGGGGGCGGGCTCGCCGCCAGGCGAGAGGAGGGTCGACCAGGAGACGACCGTCGCCGCGGACGTGCTGCTCGACGTCGATGTCTCCGTGCCGGGCTGCTGATGCCGTACCGCCCAGGTTCGTTCCTGGTTTCAGGTTCGTTCCTGGTTCCATGAGAGAAGAAGCAACACGGTGGATGAGCCGCGCACACGTCCGCCGTGCTCACCCCGAACCGCGTTCCTGCACCACAAAGGAGCTCGACCAGGGGCGATCGGGCTTTCCCATCTGAGCCGATCAGGCTGTCCGCACGGCGTCACCGCATGCACCCCGCTTGCACCGCACGACCCCGGCTCCATGGGTCTTGGCATGGGTCCCACCGCCTCCATCGAGCGGCAACTGTCCACCAACGCACAGGGCCCCGACACCTCGATCGTCGGGGCCCTCCTCGCCGCCCTGCCTCCGCTCTCGAACGTCCAGCGGCAAGCCTTTCGTCAGCAGTTCACCCTCGTGCAGTGCGACGCGCTCGGCGCGCTCGCGGAAGCGCCCGACGTCTACCGCGAAGCGCTCGCCTGGCTCCGCCCGATCGACCGCACGCTCACGCGCCATTCCCTGCTCGTGCGCCGCTAAGGCCGCGTCCGCTTCGCCTGGTTGCTCGAATGCATCCGCGATCTTGGCGAGGCGCTGGAGATTCGCCGCGGCGACATCCTGTCCGGCAGACGCGACGCGCGGACCGAGCGCGTCCGACGGGCCGCCGTTCGCATCCGGGAAGAGCTCATCGAGGCCATCAGCGTCCTCGCCGCGGGCGAGGAGCGAGAGAGCGAACGGCTCGCCGCAGCGGCAGGCGCTGCCGATACGCCGGAGGAGCTCGGTGCGTCGCTCCACGCGCTGGCGCGGCTCGCCGAAGGCTGGACCGGCGTCGTGCTCCGATCGACCGGCGTGGTCTACGACGTTCGCAAGGCGCACCCGTACATGGTCACCATCGATTGAGTGCGATCATCGAACGACGGGGGGAGGGCAAGCCTGGTGGGGCCACAGCAGGTGTGGCGCCATCGCAGCCCGGACGGCCGCTTTACCGGCGATCGCATTGGCGCCGCCGAAGAACCGCCCCGGCGCGGGCTGGGAGCCCCTGCTCGGGCCCGTGACGCGGGCAGGCGCGCCGCTCCCGTTGCCGTCGCTCGCGGAGCTGCGCGCCGATGCCCCGAGCCCGTGCCTGGCATCCTGTTTCGTCGCCAACCGCCGCTCAGAGCCCGTCCCGAGGGCCGTTGGACCACAACAGCTCATGATGCTGTCCGCGCGCCTCCTTCAAACAATAGCGCCCCCCGCGCGGCGGATCGCCGCGAGGGCGCGTTCGCCGTCGCCCGCTACGAGATCTACCGCGCGCGTCGCTTTGGCGAAGACGACCGTGTCGAAGCCGAGCCGGATGGCGTCGAGCGCCGTCTCCTTGACGCAGTAGTCCGTTGCCAGTCCAACGATGACCACGCGGCGCGTGCCACGAGCTCGCAGCTCCGCTTCGAGCCCGGTCTCGCTCGTGAGCGTGCCGCTCGTCGGATCGCGCGTGGCGAAGCCGGAATAACCGTCCTCGCCGCCCACCCCCTTGCGGATGATCGTGCCGGCGGCCTCTAGCGCCGGGTGGAGATCGGCTCCCCAGCTGTCCTGCACGCAGTGCACCGGCCAGGTCCCACCATCTTTCTGAAAGTGCGGCGTGCTCGGCGGGTGCCAGTCCTGCGTGTAGAGGACGGGCGAACCCGCCTGACGGGCTCGCGCGATCTCCTGGTTGATGAGCGGCAGCACTTCCTCGGCGCCGCGCACATAGAGGCTGCCCTTCGGATCGGCGAAGTCGTTTTGGACGTCGACGACGATCAGCGAAGTCGCCGGGTCGTACACCACCGTCAAGGGGTGCTCTGCCATCGCGAATCACCTGACGCTGAACCCTGTGTGCTTGTGGTCGCCCGGAAAGGCGACGCCGGCTCTGCCCGTCGGGCCCGTGCTCTGGCCACCATAGCGTGAACATCTTGGCCTTCTGGAAAGATTTCAACGCGCAGACGGCAGCAGACTGTAGCAGAGCGCGAACACGACGCAGATCCATTGACGAGCATCGTGCCGTGATTACTCAGGGTGACGCGGGGTCGGGGCCGACGTGGGGCCGCCATGCTGATGAAGTGACCGGGTGCCGCTCCGCAGGCGGCCTGTGCATGGGCCGGAGCCTCGCGGGGCCCGGACCCCGCTTCGAACTGCAGGACATCATCTGAGGGGGCACAGCCAGCGGACGGGCTTTGCCACTGAAAGGAGGTGAGTTGGGTATGGCCAATCTGGTTCGCAGGATCCGTGATCGAGAGCCGACCCTCTTCAGGCGATTCGATCCGTTTCGGAGTGTTTGGGATCTCATGCGTTGGGATCTTTTCCGCGATCTGATGCGATGGGATCCTTTCGGCGAGGTTCCGCGGTTCGAGCGTCCCTGGGGTACGTCCTACCTGCTGGAGATGGAGGTGAAGGAGACCCCCGATGCGTTCGTCATCCACGCCGACGTCCCTGGTGTGGAGGAGAAGGACATCGACGTGTCGATCGCGGGCAACGTGCTCACCGTGAGCGGTAAGCGCGAGGAAGAGGCGCGAGATGAGGGCGACCAGTACGTCTCTCACGAGCGTTCGTACGGCAGCTTCTGCCGATCATTCACGCTTCCCGAGGGGAGCGATGCGGAGAACGTGGGCGCGGACCTCAAGAACGGGGTGCTGACGGTTACCGTACCGAAGAAGGCGGACGTGCGCTCGCATCGGATCCCGATCGGCGCCAAGGCCAAGAAGGCGGAGCCGCAGCTCGAAGCCAATCAGCAGGCGAAGGCGGCATGATGGGTCGCGCGGTTTGCCTCAGCGGCGACTCGCTCGCCGCTGAGGCAGCTCGCCAGAACACGTTGCCTATGACAAGAGGAGGGCTGCCAGCATCTTCCGACGATCTGGTCCGGAGCGTTCGAGCCGCCGGCGTCGCGGATGACCGGGCGCTCGAGGCGCTCGGCAGCGTGCCACGGGCACTTTTTGTCCCGCCCGATCGGGTGGCGCACGCATACGAGGACATACCTATCCCAATCGGCCACGGTCAGGTGACCACGCAGCCGTCGCTCCTGGCGCGCATGGTCCAGGCGCTCCGCCTCGACGGGACAGAGCGCGTGCTTGAGGTTGGCACCGGCCTTGGCTTTCAGGCGGCCATCTTGGCGCGGCTGTGCCGTGAGGTCTTCACGATCGAGCGAGTGCCCGATCTCGTGGAGCGGGCGGCCTGGAACCTCTGGCGTGCGGGGATCTCGAGCGTGACGGTCTGTTTCGGAGACGGGACGGTCGGACTCCCGCGTCACGCGCCGTACGACGCGATCGTCACGTCGGCGGCCGCTCCTGCCGGTCCTCGGCCGCTCGTCGAGCAGCTCGCCGAGGGCGGCAGGCTCGTTCATCCGCTCGGACCGAGCGGCTTTGAGATGGTCGTCGCCTATCGAAAGCGGGGCCGGCGCCTCGTGGAAGAAGCGCACCTCGGGCCTGCGAGCTTCGTCCCGATGGTAGGCTCGCGCGACCTGCCAGCGGGCTGAACGGAGGCGGCGGGCATGCTGCCACCGATCCACCGCTCCATGGCCCAGGATCGCTCGGGAGAGAGGACCACGCCGCGCGCAGCCGTGCGGGATCGGTTGCGCGAGCTACGGGAAGGTTGCCTCACCAATCTCGCGCTCAAGCTCGTCGCGCTGGTGATCGCCGTCGTCATCTACCTCTTTGTGTACCACGGGGCCGAGTGGCTGCCGGATGACTTGTTCCGCATCGGCACGGGCTCGGGATCGGCCCGGGACCCTCCCGTCTGCCGCTGATGTCGTAGAGATCTTTCGATCTCCGCGGTCGGCTCCATGAGCTGAGTTACACAGGGTCATGAGACAACCGAGCGAGAAGACTCCCCCTCCGCCGACAGGAGCCGATTCCTCTGAATGCCGGGGCGTGCCGTGTCCGAGCGGAGCCCTGGTTCGTTCCGGTGCTCACGCCGGCGGCGCGCACCAACTCGACAGCACTGTCGCCGCGCGGGGCGAAGGGGCCGGGGAATCCCGACATTCACGCGATCTTCGTCATCGACGATGTCGTCTTCACGGGCGGTGACGCGAGCCAAGGGATGCTCGGCTGGGTGGATCTCCGCGCGCCCCTGAAATGGCATCCCACCAAGGTGCCGCGCGACGCGCGCGCGTCGGGCAAGGGGGCACAGGCGGCATGGCCCCGCCGGTCACGCCCTCTCCTTCACGAACTCCACGAGATCCGAGAGGCTCGCTCCCGTCGCGTCGGCGCTCACGCCGAGCTCCTCGGCCGGCAGGCCCAGGCGGTTGACCCAGAACGTGGGATAGCCGAACCACCGGGCCCCCGCGGCGTCCCAGCCGGCGAACGCGACGAACGCGATCTCCTCGCGCGTGAGGCCGAACGCGTCGAGCGCCATCCGGTACGCGCGAGGATCCGGCTTGTACGTCCTCGCCCCGTCCGTGCTGAGCACGTGCTCGAACAGGCCCCCCAGACCGGAGCTCTCGATGGCGGCCCCGAGCATCCTCCGCGTGAAGTTCGACAGGAACGAGAGCCGGATCCCCGCGCCCCTCAGCGCCCGGAGCGCCGGAAGCACGTCAGGCCACGCCCGGAGATCGAGGTAGGCGCCGAGGAGCCGCGCCCGCTTCTCCTCCCCGAGATCGAGCGCCAGCGCGCGCTCGGCGAACACCAGCGCATCCGAAGTCACCTGCCAGAAGTCGGCATACTCGCGGGACGCGACCCGCAGCCACGTGTACTCGAATTGACGGGTACGCCACGCCTCGCTCAGCGATGCTCCCTTGCCCGGACAGAGCTCCTCCGCGAGCGCCGCGATCGGCCGCGGATCGAAGATCGGAAAGGCGTCGAAGGCGATCGCCTTGATCTTCGATCCCGCCGCCGGCCGCGGCGGCGCCGGCCCGTGCTGCGCGGCACAGGAAGCCGTCCCGGCCGGGGCCGAGCCCAGGAAGCCCGCCGCGGCCGTGCCGGTCACGCGGTGGAGAAACTCACGACGATTCGTCAACATGCCAGCCTCCCTCCGATCCTCCGACGTGAAACTCGCGACCTGCGAGTCCGCGCGTTCGCGAGTCCGCGAGTCCGCGAGTGCGCGGGTGCGGGAACGCACGCGGGAGAGCATGCGCGGTCCGCCGTTGCCCGGGGATCCGCCATCGACGTAGACTCGCCATGCACCTTTGCATGGCGCGGAGCGCGCTCCGGCAGCAGCGCCCCGTGCCCCGGAGCCATGCTCGACTGGGACGATCTGCGCTACTTCCTCGCCGTCGCGCGGCACGGCAACCTCTCCGCCGCCGCGCGCGTGCTGAAGGTCACCCAGCCGACCGTGGGGCGGCGCGTCGCCGCGTTCGAGCGGCGCCTCGGGGCGAGGCTCTTCCAGCGCTCGCCGTCGGGGTTCTCGCTCTCGGCCGCGGGCGAGAGCGTGCTCGGCCACGCCGAGCGCATGGAGCAGGACGCGCTCGCGGCCGAGCGCGCCGCCGCCGGACGCGACGCAGGCCTGAGAGGCCACCTCCGTGTCACCGCGTCCGAGTGGCTCGCCACGCGCGTCCTCGGGCCGCTGCTCGTCCCGTTCCTCGCGCGCCACCCCGCCATCTCCGTCGATCTCATCTCGGACGCGCGATGGCTGAGCCTGCCGCGGCGGGAAGCGGACATCGCCCTTCGCCCGGCCGCGTTCGAGCACCACGAGGTCTTCCAGCGCGAGGTCGCGCGGATCGGGTTCGGGCTCTATGCATCGGAGGCGTACCTCGCCGAGCACGGCCCGCCGGACTGGGGCCGGCAGTGCGAGGGCCACACCCTCGTCACCATGAACGACGAGCCTCCGGCGATCGCCGACCTGTCGTGGGTGCGCGCCGTCGCCGCGAAGGCCCGCGTCGCCGCGCGCACCAACGGCCGCGAGCCCCAGGCGACGATGGGGGCCGCCGGCGTCGGGCTCGTCTGCCTGCCGCGCTACCTGGGCGACGCGACCGCCGGCCTCCGCCTGCTCTCGCCGCCCTCGCCGCCGCCGGGGCGCAAGCTGTGGCTCGGGGTGCACCGCGATACGCGCGGGGTGCCGCGCGTGAAGGCGCTCGTCGCGTTCGTCGCCGACGCCCTCGGGCCGCTCCGGAGCGCCCTCGACCCCGGCGCGGGGCCGCGCGCGTCAGGCGACGAGCGCCCCCGCTACCGGCCCTGATCGCGCTGGCACGCCCTGAGCTTCTCGAACTGCGCGTCGCACGTCGGGGGCAGGAAATCGGTCGTGCACTCTCGAACGCGCCCGCTCAGGCAATCGAGGAGCGACGTGATCGACGGCGCGAGGAACTCGCAGGGGATCCGGTCCGCGGAGGCGACGGTCTCGCCCACGCAGTCGAAGAAGGGGGCGGTCAGCGCGTTGCAGGGGCGCTGCTCGGAGAGCAGGTCGGCGCAGCGCGCGCGACACCGGAGCTCCGGACACGTGACGCCGTCGAAGAGCGAGCAGAAGAAATCGCACGAGGCCCTCTGCTCTTCGATGGAGGGCCCGCCGGAGCTCGCCGACGGAGAGCTCTGGGCCGCGCCGGCGCCCCCGGCGCCGTCGGAGCTCCCGGGGAGCCCGTCGACGACGACGGCCCCGCCGCAAGCGCCCGCCCCCGAGAGCGCGACGAGCGAAGCCAGGAAAGCGAAGAGCAGCGGCGTTCTCATCAGGGCATCCTATCGCGCGGCAGGCACGGCAGGCACGGCAGGGCGCGCGTCGGGCGCGTCGGGCGCGCGTCAGGCGCGCGTCGGGCGTCCGATGCCGCTCACTCCACCGCCTGCGATTGCTCGATCGCGTCCTCGCGGCGCTCCCGGCGGTTGCACGCGAGCACCTTCTTGCGGACGCGCACCGCGTCGGGCGTGACCTCGACGAGCTCGTCGCCGTCGATCCACTCCATCGCCGTCTCGATCGTGAGCAGCCGCGGGCTGGCCAGGAGGACGTTCTCGTCCTTGCCGTGGTTGCGCACGTTCGACAGCTTCTTCTCCTTGATGACGTTGACGTCGGTGTCGTTCGGCCGGTTGTGCTCGCCGATGATCATCCCCTCGTAGACCTCGACGCCGGGGACGATGAAGAACATGCCGCGCGGCTGCAGGTGGTGCAGCGCGTACGGGGTCGCCACGCCGACGCGATCGGCGACGATGGCGCCGGTCGGGCGGCGCATCATCGGGCCGCCCCAGGGCGCCCAGCCGTCGAACATCGTGTTGAGCAGGCCCGTCCCGCGCGTCGCCGTCAGGAACTCGCCGCGGAAGCCGATGAGCCCGCGCGACGGCACCCGGAACTCGAGGCGGGCGCGGCCGAAGCCGGGGTTCGTCATCTTCACCATCCGGCCGCGGCGGGAGCTGAGGCGCTCGGTCACGATGCCGACGTAGGTGTCCGGCACGTCCACGACCACGAGCTCGAGCGGCTCCATCACCTCGCCGTCGATCTCGCGCGTCACCACCTCGGGGTTCGAGAGCTGCATCTCGTACCCCTCGCGCCGCATCGTCTCCACGAGGATCGCCAGCTGGAGCTCGCCGCGGCCGAGCACCACGAACGTGTCGGGCACCTCCGTCGGCTCCACCCGGATCGCGAGGTTCTTCATCGCCTCGCGCTCGAGCCGCTCCTTCAGGTGACGGCTCGTGAGGTACTTCGACTGCTTGCACTTGCCGGCGAAGGTCGACGTGTTGACGCCGATCTTCATCTTGATCGTCGGCTCCTCGACGACGATGCGCGGCAGCGCCTCGGGGTGCGCCGGATCCGTGATCGTGTCGCCGATCGTGACCGCGTCGAGCCCGGCGATCGCGATCACCTCGCCCGCGACGGCGCTCTCGACCGCGACGCGCTTCAGCCCCTCGTAGGCGTAGAGCATCTTCACGTAGCCGCGCGACTGGCCGCCCTCGCCGAGGAGCGCGACGTCGGCGCCCGACCGGGCGGTGCCGCGGACCACGCGGCCGACCGCGAGCCGGCCCACGTAATCGTCGTGGGTCGTGTTGCAGACGATGACCTGGAGCGGACCGTCGGGGTCGCCGGAGGGGCCGGGGACCCGCTCGAGGATGGTCTCGAAGAGCGGATCGAGGTCCTTCGCCTCGTGCTCGAGCTCGCGCTTCGCCTGGCCGAGCTTCGCCACGGCGTAGAGCGTCGAGAAGTCCATCTGCGCGTCGCTCGCCTCGAGGTCACAGAAGAGGTCGAACACCTCGGAGAGCACCTCGTGGGCGCGCGCGTCGCTCCGGTCGATCTTGTTGATGACCACGATGACCGGGAAGCCGCGCTGGAGGCACTTCGAGAGCACGAAGCGCGTCTGCGGCAGCGGGCCCTCGGCGGCGTCGACGAGGAGGAGCGCCCCGTCGGCCATCATGAGCGTGCGCTCGACCTCGCCGCCGAAGTCGGAGTGGCCGGGCGTGTCGACGATGTTGATCTTGACCCCGCGGTACCGGATGCTCGTGTTCTTCGCGAGGATGGTGATGCCGCGCTCCCGCTCGAGGTCGTTCGAGTCCATGACGCGCTCGGCCACGACCTCGTTCTCTCGGAAGGCGCCCGACTGGCGGAGCATGTGATCGACGAGGGTCGTCTTCCCGTGGTCGACGTGGGCGACGATGGCGATGTTGCGGAGATCGTTACGGGGCATATACGGCGGCGGCCGTGTAGCACGCGACCCACGGAGGAGCGAGCCCATCCTCGCTAGAGCCCGAACGTTCGGCCTGCACGGCAGGCCCGCGTCGAGGCGCTCGGATGGAGAGCGCGAGGCGCGCGCATGGCGCGAGAGCGGCGCGCGTCGAGCGGGCGAGCGGAGCGGTAGCGATTGACAGCCGAAGGCGCACGGCCATAGGGTGCGCGCCGTGCTGGTGCCCGGGCGTTCGCCTGGGCCGAAGAGGGAACCCGGTGAAACTCCGGGGCTGCCCCGCAGCGGTAAGCGAGAACGACCTCCACCCCAAGCACTGGCCCGACGAGGGCTGGGAAGCGGTGGACAGTAGGGAGCCGGTCAGACCGGAGCGCTCGCGAGCCCGAAGACCTGCCAGCGCCCGGCGGCGGGAGACATCCGGCGCCGGTTCGACCTGGGAGCCTCGAGGGAGGCGGTGAGGTCCGAGCCGGTGCAGCTCTGCCTCTGCCACGTCCCGGATACCGAACCGCCCCCCGCGTCGCCTTCCGGTCGCCCGCGGGGGCGACAGGTCGGTCCAGCGCACCGTGCGATGGCCAGCCATTTCGTCCTCGCGGAGCTCGACGCGAGCGGCCCGACGCCGCTCCGCGCGATTGCGGCGAAGGAGGACACGAATGCTGCGCGAGACGGTCACGACGAGCCACGGGCACCGCCATCCAGTTCATCTGCTCGCCGCGTTATCCATGGTGCTGGCCGCCGCGCGGCCCGCGCGCGCCGAGGGCGACACCCTCGGGTCGCCCGCTGCCCCGCCGGAGGCCGCCGCTGCAGAGCCCACCGGCGAGGGCGCGCCCGCTGGCGACGCCGCGATCGAGGTCACGATCCAGGCGGAGAAGCCGGGCAGCGAGGCCGCGTCGCGCGTCTCCGTCGGACACCGGGAGCTCGAGCTCCGGCCGAGGCTCCGGCCGGGCGACATCCTCGAGTCGGTCCCCGGGCTCTTCGCCGTGCAGCACGCGGGCGGCGGCAAGGCGAACCAGTACTTCCTCCGCGGATTCGACGCGGATCATGGGACCGACGTCGCCTTCTTCGTCGACGGCGTGCCCGTCAACATGGTCAGCCACGGCCACGGGCACGGCTTCACCGATCTCTACTTCATGATCCCGGAGCTCGTGACAGGGCTCGACGGGTACAAGGGGCCTTATTACGCGAGCATCGGCGACTTCGGTACGGCGGGCGCCGTCAACCTGCGCTTCGCCGAGAAGCTCGAGGAGAGCTACGCGCAGGTCAGCCTGGGGCAGTACGGTATCCAGCGCGGCCTCGTCATCGCCTCGCCGGATCTCGGCGACGCGTGGCGCGCGGTGGCCGCGGCGGAGATCTACCGGAACGACGGGCCGTTCCTGAGCCCGGAGCGGCTCGAGCGCTTCAACGTGTACCTGCGGGCCACGCACGATCTCGACAACACCGGGAAGATCCAGATGACCTGGATGTCGTATGGATCGACCTGGCACGGCTCCGGCCAGATCCCCGCGCGCGCCGTGTGCGGCGAGGGCGAGCAGGGCGGGTTGAACCCGCCGCCGTCGGCGTTCGGACAGCCGTGTATCGACCATTTCGGCGCCGTGGATCCGACCGAGGGCGGGGCGACCGAGCGGCACATGGCGTCCGTCGCGTACTCGACCGCGTGGCGGGACGCCGATCTGAGCGCGCTGGCCTACCTCGTCCGTTACCGCTTCACGCTGTACTCGAACTTCACCTTCTTCAGCGAGGACCCCGTCCACGGCGATCAGATCGAGCAGAACGACGACCGCACGGTCGGCGGCGCCGATCTCCGCTTCCGCAGGCAATACGAGATCGGCGGGGCGAGGTTCACGACCTCGCTCGGCGCGCAGATCCGCGCGGACGCGATCGACAAGTCCCTCCACCACGACGAGGCGCGCGAGCGGATCGAGGAGAAGAGCAGGACCCACGTCGATGAGAGCCAGATCGGCGTCTACGTCGAGCAGGACGCCCGGCTCCGGCGCTGGCTCCGCGTCGTGCTCGGGGCGCGCGCGCAGTGGATCGACGTCAACGTGGACGATCCGGGCGAGGACCTCGAGGCGGCGGGGAACAGGTCGAGCGGCGCCCGGGGACAGATGCAGCTGCTCCCGAAGCTCACGGCGATCGTGTCGCCCGTCGAGGGGGTCGATCTCTTCGCCCACTTCGGGCGGGGCTTCCACTCGAACGACGCGCAGGGCGTGGTGCTGGGGCAGGGGGCGGCGACGCTGATCACGCCCGCGACGGGCTACGAGATCGGCCTGCGGGTCGCGCCCTTGCGCGGGCTGTCGCTGAGCGGGGCCGCGTTCCTGCTCGACCTGGACTCGGAGCTGGTCTGGAGCGGCGACGCGGGCGCGACCGAGGCGTCGGGGCAGACGCGGCGCTACGGGATCGAGATCGGCGGGCGCTACCGGCTCCGGAGCTGGCTCTTCGCGGACGTGGACGCGACCTTCACCCGCGCGCGCTTCCGCGAGAACGCCGGCAACGCGAGCGCGGTCGCCCTCGCGCCGACCCAGACGCTGACCGCGGGCGTCGGCGTCCGCCCGACGCTCGGCGCGTTCACGCCGTTCGCGGCGCTGCGGGTCAAGGCGATCGGCGCTCGGCCCGCGACCGAGGACGAGTCGCTCACCGCCGAGGGGTTCACGGTCGTCGACGCCAACGCCGGGCTGCGGTGGAAGAACGTCGAGGTGGCCGTGGACATCCAGAACCTCTTCGACACGACGTGGCGCGAGGTCCAGTTCGCGAGCGAGTCGCGGCTGCAGTACGAGCCGGCCGCGGTCACCGGGATCCACTACTCGCCGGGGTGGCCGTTCACCGCGATCGGGCGGGCGACGCTGTACTGGGAGTAGGCGCAGCGCCGGCTCATGTCCGGCGGAGGTCCTCGCGCAGCGCGTCGAGCGATGCCCGGAACGCGGCTTCGCTCACGGCGGCGCCCGTCGCCAGGGGCAGGAGCTCTGCGAACATCTGCCAGGCTTCCCGGATGTCACATACCCTGTGCGGATAACGCTGACGGGCAATGAGCGTGAGCCCTGTCACGACGCTGCGAACCATCGCCGCCTGGAACCCCGAGCCCTCGAAGACGACCGCTGAGCACCTGATGGTCGCGCTCGCCTCCGCGAGGAAGCTCGCGATCGCCCTGCGCGCGGGCGCCGACGGCAACGACGCCCCGCTCTCGACGAGGGTGAGCAGCCCTATGCCGCGCGGGTGCTTCTTCGCGAACTCCGCGCACGCGTCGCTCAGGTGGCGCGCGGCGTCCTCGGTCGTCTCGCGGCGCCAGATGACGCAGAAGATCTGGTGCCAGGAAGTCAGGACGTAGTCCGGTTGTCTGGTGACCAGGTGCCAGGGGTCAGGATGCATGATCGTGCTCGTTCTGGAGCGGTCGCAGCGGAGATGCTCGCGGCGGCCTCAGGGTACACCGGCCAGGGTACACCGGCGTCTCTTTCCCCGCGACACGCACGCACACCAACTCGAGCGTGAGCCACCGGGCGTCGATAACGGATCCGCGCCGCGCGCTCTCGGCGCTGATGGGCAAGACAGTACCGGTGCCGTCGAGGTTGGGTGGCTCGCACTGGCCACGTTCGATGGCGCCACAATCGATGAGTCCGTCTTGACAGTCTCGAACCGCTCCGGCGGGTAGCCGTGGCCCTGCGCGGCCGCTGGCGGGCGCCCTCGACGCCGGCCCACGCGGCAATTGCTGTGCTCGTCACTCGCCGCTGCCGGCCGCCACGATGACCGCTCGCAGACGCGGAGAGCAGGACGGGAACGGAGAGCCTCGCCGCGTGGCAAACGTGTACCCATGCTGTAGGCTGTGCCGCATGGATCCGACGGGGCTCGGCGCCGATCTGCAATTCCGCACGCTGGTCGAAGGGGTGAAGGACTACGCCATCTTCATGCTGGACACCGAGGGGCGCGTGATCACGTGGAACGCCGGCGCCGAGCAGATCAAAGGATACTCCGCGCGAGAGGTGATCGGCTCGCACTTCTCGCGCTTCTATCCGGCCGAGGCGATCGAGCGGAGGTGGCCACAGACAGAGCTCGCCGAAGCGCGGCGCGTGGGCCGCTTCGAGGACGAAGGCTGGCGCGTTCGCAAGGACGGCTCGATGTTCTGGGCGAACGTCATCATCACGGCCCTCCACGGCCCCGACGGCGAGCTGCGCGGCTTCTCCAAGATCACGCGCGACCTGAGCGAGCGCAAGCGCCAGGAAGAGTCGCTGCGGCAGAGCGAGGAGCGCTTCCGCACGCTGGTCGAAGGCGTGAAGGATTACGCCATCTTCATGCTCGACCCCGAGGGCAGGGTGACCATGTGGAACGCCGGCGCGGAGCGGATCAAGGGATATTCCGCGCGAGAGGTGATCGGCACGCATTTCTCGCGCTTCTATCCGGCCGAGGCGATCGAGCGCGGCCGGCCAGAGATGGTGCTCGCCGCCGCGCGGCGCGAAGGCAGCTTCGAGGACGAAGGCTGGCGCGTGCGCAAGGACGGCTCGATGTTCTGGGCGAGCGTCCTCGTCACGGCCATCCGTGGCCCGGGCGGCGAGCTGCGCGGCTTCTCCAAGATCACGCGCGACCTGAGCGAGCGCAAGCGCCTGGAGCAGATGGAGTCCAACGCGCGCCAGATGGAGGAATTCGTGGCGATGCTGGCGCACGAGCTGCGCAATCCGCTGGCGCCGATCGCCAACGCGACAAGCGTCCTCAAGCTCGAAGGCCAGGGCAACGCCCAGGTCGTCTGGGCAGCCGGCCTGATGGAACGGCAGCTCGGTCAGCTCGTGCGGCTCGTCGACGACCTGCTCGACGTGAGCCGCATCACGCGCGGCAAGATCGCCCTGGAGTCCAAGCGGATCGACCTCGCCGACGTGGTGACGCGCGCGGCGGAAGCGTCCCGGACCTGGATCGACGCGCGCGAGCAGACCCTGGAGCTGCAGCTGCCCGCCGAGCCGCTCGCCATCGTCCCGGGCGACCTGGCGCGGCTCACGCAGGTGGTGAGCAACCTGCTGCACAACGCGGCGAAGTTCACGCTGCCGCGCGGCTCGATCCGGGTCACCGTGGAGGCGGACGACGCGCACGCGATCCTCCGTATCCGCGACAACGGCGTGGGGATATCGCCCGAGCTGCTGCCGCAGGTGTTCGATCTGTTCACGCAGGGGGATCGCGGCCTCGATCGCGTCGAGGGCGGGCTGGGCCTCGGATTGACGATCGTGCGCCGGCTTGTCGAGCTGCACGGCGGGACGGTCCAGGCGCTCAGCGAGGGGCCCGGCCGCGGCAGCGAGTTCATCGTGCGATTGCCGCGGCTGACGCGCCCCCTCGCGCCGCCGACGGTGGGCGCGCCCGCAACGAAGGCCGGGCGCAAGCTGCGCATCCTCGTCGTCGACGACAACCACGACTCGGCCGAGAGCATGGCGCTGCTGCTCAAGCGCATGGGCAACGACGTGCACGCCGTGTTCGACGGCCCTTCAGCGCTCGAGCTCGCGGCGCAGCTCCAGCCCGACGTCGTGCTGCTCGATATCGGCATGCCGGGCATGACAGGGATTGACGTCGCGCGCGCGCTGCGTCGCACTCCCGGCCTCGCGGGCCTATCGCTGTTCGCGATGACCGGTTACGGCCAGGAATCGGACCGCCGCATGACCCGGGAGGCCGGGTTCGACGTGCACCTGGTCAAGCCGATCCGCGCGGAGGTGCTGAAACAGCACCTGGCGGACATCGCCAATCGTCCTGGAGCCGGCTGAGCGCCTCATCCCGTCGCGCGCCCCGGAGGCGGCGGCGACTCCGCCGTTGCGTCGCCAGGCACCCTCGCGGCGGGCGGCTCGCTGTAAGCTGCGCCCGGCCGCCCCGTTGCGAAGAGGTGCGCCGCGGCGATCTCGCCGGGGCCTCCTCAACGAGGGCTTCCATGCCGTTCTCCGTCCACCCGACCCACGCCGCGGCGCGCTGGCGCCTGTCCACGGCGTCCGCCCCGCTCTTCCTGGCGCTCCTTTCGCTCCTCCTCCTGGGCTGCGGCCCCCGCCTCGTCCCGTTCACGCACGAGCTCCGGGTGCAGCGCGACCTGAGCGACAGCGACGTGAAGAACCTGCAATTTTACGTTTCGCACCCGATCGCGCTGCGCCGCGAGCTCACGGCCGAGAGCTCGCAGGTGACGAGCAGCCACAAGCTCCTGCTCGTCTCCGGGAAGGTCATCGAGGAGGTCGTCGTCGAGGAGCGCACGCCCGGCGTGGTGGTCGCCGCTCGCGGCGGCGCCCTGTCGGTGAGCTTCGAGCCCGGCGCGTCGCTCACGTTCTCCGCAGGCCCCGAGCTCTTCGCACCCGCCCCGCCCGCGCCGCCCGCGCCGTCGTTCCCGGGCTTCGCGACCCCGCCCGATCCGTTCCCCGGCAACGCGGAGCCGCTCCTGGCCAGCCCGAGCGCCTCCGGCGACGGCAGCGGCCCCGGCGGCAACTACTGGCTCGCGGCCGGGCCCGGCCGCGAGATCCGTTACCAGGGCAAGGTGTTCTCGGCGATCGAGGACAGCCTGCGGGCCCACCTCCTGATCGACGCCGACGCGCTCGAGGAGGTCGTCGAGCGGCGCACCGTCCTCCCGGGCGTGCGCCTCCCCGCCCGCTGACGCGCGGAGGCGCGCCCCGCCGCGGGCCGGGGCGCCGTTGCGAGGGCGCGCGCCCTGCGCTTCCATGCCGCTCGCCTCGTGACCACGCCGCCGCCGCCCCCGCCCGCCGCGCTCCGCGCCCCGCGCGTCCGCGCAGAGCTCGTCGCGACCGGATGGGAGCTGTTCTCGGCGCTCCTGTTCCTCTCCGCCGTCGTCCCCGCCGCCCTCACCACGCCGTGGCCGGCGATCCTCCTGCTCGCCTCCCTGGCCGCCTCGGCCGCGTTCTCGGGCGCGCTCACCCGCCGCGGCGACCGCGGCTTCGCCGTCGCGGCGGCGATCCGCACCCTCTCGTGGCCGCTCGCGGTCTTGCCGCTCGCGTTCCGAGGCGCCCCGACCGTGCCCCCCTCCTGGCCAGGGCCGCTCGGGATCGGCCGCGCGACGCCGCCGTCGTGGCTCGGCCTCCTGGTGACCGCGGTCGCCTTCGGCGTCATGGCGGGCGGCATGCGCCGCGCGATCTACCGCGCCCTGCTCCGCGAAGGCGCCGTCGAGGGCGGCGCCGGAGACGCCGCCTCGGCGCGCGCCCTCGCCGCGGCGCTCCGGCCGAGGCTCGCGGAGTCGGCGGCGACCGCGGGCATCGTCGGCGGGCACGTCATGCTGCTCTTCTGCGTCGCGTTCCTCCGCACCCAGAGCCAGGTCGTGTTCCAGGCGTGGTTCGAGGTCGTCCCCCTCCTCGCCCTCTCGGGCACCCTCGGCTTCACGCTCGCCGTGCGCCCCGCCACGCGCCCGATCCTGGCCGCCCTCGCGGCCGGCCCTTCCGGCGCCCGCGCCCTGCTCGGCCGTGGCCTCGCCCGCGCCGAGCGGCTCCCCGACGTGCTCGCCTCCTTGAACTTCGCGCTGTGGCTCGGGTGCACCGCGATCGGCATGGCCTACGTGCGCGTCGGCGCCACCTCCAGCGTCGCCGACGCGCTCATGCAGCTCGGCTTCGGCGCGCTCTTCGCCTTCGGCGTCTCGTTCTACCAGCGCGCCTGGCACAAGGACTCGGTCGCCCGCGCGGTGGACCTCCTGCGCGCCTGGACGGGCGCGCCCGAGCACGGCGGCGCGCCCCCGACGCCCCTCCGGCGGCGCATGCTGCGCGACTTCGGGCTGCCCCTCCTGTTCACGGGGCTCCTCTCGCTCTTCTCGTCGATCGGCCTCTACCGCGCGCTCGCCACCGGCTCGTCGTTCGACGAGGACTTCAACGCGATCACCGCGCTCTTCGCCTCGCTGTCCCTCCTCGTCCTCGCCGCCCTCGGCGTCGTCGCGCGGGCGGCGCGCGAGCTCTCCCGGCCGATGGCACAGCTCGCCCGCGCCGCCGACGAGGTCGCGCGCGGCGAGCTCGACGCCGCCGTGCCGCGGCTGTCAGGGCCGAAGGAGGTCGTGGGCCTCGGCGAGAGCGTCGAGCGCATGCGGCAGGCGCTGTCCCGGACGATCGCCGAGCTCGAGGCCGAGCGCGCCGGCCTCGAGGAGAACGTCGCCGCGCGCACCGCCGAGCTCACGCGCGCCCTGTCCGAGCTGAAGCGGACGCAGGCCGCGCTCATCCAGGGCGAGCGGCTCGCCTCCATCGGCGAGCTCGTGGCCGGCGTGGCGCACGAGATCTACAACCCGCTGAACGCCATCGCCGGCGCCGCCCAGCCGATCGAGGAGCGCGCCGCGGAGCTCCGCGCCGTCCTCGACGCGTACCGCGAGGCGGAGCGCGATCTCCCGGGCGAGCGCCGCCGCGCGCTCGAGGCGCTCCGCGAGCGGCTCCAGACCGAGGCGGCGCTCGACGATCTCGCCGGCATCTCGACCCTCGTCCACCGCGCGGTCGAGCGCAGCGTCCGCATCGTCACCAACCTGAAGAGCTTCTCGCGCGTCTCGGGCGAGCCGCTGCCGGTCGATCTGCACGCCGGGCTCGAGGAGACGCTGCTCCTGCTCGGCCCGCGGCTCCGGCAGGCGCGCATCGAGGTGATCCGGCGCTACGGCGAGCTGCCGCCCGTCACCTGCAGGGGCGGCGAGATCAACCAGGTGTTCATGAACCTCCTCGTCAACGCCATCCAGGCGCTCGAGGCGCCGCCGGCGCCCGCCGCGCCGGCAGAGGAGGGGACCTCCGGCGGGGGCGCGGCGCCGCGTGCGCCCGGCGAGCCGGCGATCTGCATCGAGACCTGGGTCGACGAGGACATGGCGGCCGTCGCGATCTCGGACAGCGGGCCCGGCGTTCCGGCGGACCTCGCCCAGCGCATCTTCGATCCGTTCTTCACCACGAAGCCGCGAGGGCAGGGGACCGGCCTCGGGCTGTCGATCTCGACCGAGATCGTCCGGCGGCACGGCGGCACGCTGGCCCTCGCGCCAGAACCAGAACCAGAAGAAGAAGATGGCGACGGCGGCCGCGGCGGACACCCGCGCCGCGGAGCGCCGGCCTCGGTCCACGGCGCGCGCTTCGTCTGTCGCCTGCCCCTCGATCCTCGCCCGGCGAGCGCCCGTCCGCAAGGCGATACCCCTCCTCCCGCACGGCCGTCCACGGAGGCGAGCCCGCCCGAACGGCCGTCCGCGGAGGCGAGCCCGCCCGCTCGGCCTAACGCGCGGCTTGGCTCGACGAGACGAGCGCGTCATCGGCGCCGGTCTCCCACCCCACCTCCACACGGAGCTCGCACGATATTCATCGCAACCCGACCGCGGGCCCGTAGACCGGCTGTTTCAAACCGGATACGTTCAGCGAGCGATCCGACTCACCGCACAGCGCAATAGGGCCCTGAGAGACGAGAACGGCTCTTCTGGGGAGCGCTGAGGAGAAACGAAGGCACCATGGAGCGCGCGATTCAGCGACCGGCAGGTCCCAAGGCTTCGAGCACCGATCCGTTGATCGGGAAGGTCGTGGCCGGCAGGTACCGGCTCGAGGCACGGCTTGGCGAAGGCGGCATGGGCGTCGTTTATCGCGCTCGCCACGTGCTGATCGACCGGGTCGTCGCCCTGAAGCTCATCCGGCCCGATCTCCGCGGAGAGACCCACCTCCGCGCGTGGATGCTGCGCGAGGCGCGCGCCGCAAACCGCGTTGATCACGCCCACATCATCGATATCCACGACATCGGCGAGACCGAGGAGGGCGAGCTCTATCTCGTCATGGAGTACCTCGTCGGCACGCCGCTCTCGGCGGAGCTCGCGCGCGGCCCGATGCCGATCGCGCGATCGGTGGACATCCTCGAGCAGATGTGCGCGGCTCTCGCGCGCGCCCACGACCTCGGCGTCGTGCACCGCGACCTGAAGAGCGACAACATCCTGCTCACCCACCGCGGCGGCCGGAAGGATTTCGTCAAGATCCTCGACTTCGGCCTCGCCGCCATCGCGCGCGACCCGCGCCTCGCCCCGAAGGGCGCGGTCTTCGGGACGCCCGAGTACATGTCGCCCGAGCAGGCGCGCGGCGAGGAGGCGACGGCGCAGTCCGACCTCTACGCGCTCGGCGTGCTCTTCTTCGAGATGCTGACCGGGCAGCTCCCCTTCCGCGCGAACGACCGCGACACGCTCCTCGAGATGCAGCGGACCCACGCGCCGCCGCGGCCCCGCTCGATCCGCCCCGACGCGCACGCGCAGGGCGAGGCGATCGTGCTGCGCCTGCTCGAGAAGGACATCCGCAAGCGCTACCGCGACGCCCACCACCTCCAGGAGGAGCTGAAGGCGCTCCAGCGCGGGCTCCCGGCCCACGCGTGGGAGGTCGAGGGGAGCGACGGCGTGCCGGTGCCGCCGCCGCCGCCGCCGCCGCAGAGCGCCGGCGTCATCGAGTGGGCGAGCCGGGCGGCCCTGTTCTCGCGCATGGTCTCCCGCGCCTACCCGTCCGGGCAGGTGCCGCAGGAGGTCCAGAACGGCCTTGCGCAGGCCTGGGACCTCGCCGCGCGCGCCAACAAGCTCGAGGGCGAGGTCGCGAGCCTCACCCGCAAGCTCGAGGCGCTCGAGCGCCGCGGCCGCGCGCTGCGCGCCGAGATCGGCCGCAAGGTCGAGGAGCTCGCGCACGAGGAGTCGCGCGTGATGCGCGAGGCGATGGCCGACGGCGAGGACGTCGAGAAGGTCCGCGTCGAGCTCGCCGCCGCCGAGAAGCTCGCGCTGTCCGCGCGCCAGCTGGCGGACGGGGCGGCCCGCCAGGGCAACCACGATCCGCTCATCTACGAGCGCGCGGGCGCGGCCGGCGCGACCGCGCAGGCGAAGCGCGAGCAGCTCGGGCGTTACGAGCACAAGAAGAACACGCGCGAGGCGAACGCGCGCGACCTGCGCCGCCAGATCGACGAGCTCCGCGCCCAGCTCGCCCGCTACGCCGAGGCCCTGGAGGAGGACCTGGCGCAGGGGCGCGAGCGCGTCGCGGCGCGCACGCGCGAGGGGCTCGCCTACGAGAAATCGTTCAGCGAGGCCTCCAACCTGCTGCTGAGCCACCTCCGCAACAAGCCGGAGTGTCGGGATCTCGTGGCGGAGCTCCTCACGTCCCACGCCAGCCCTGGCGCGGACTCGGGCTCGGATCAGCGGCTCTCCGGCTCGGATCGGCGGCTGAACAACGCGACCGAGCGCAACTGAACACGGACGAAGACAGCTGAACGCGATCGAGCGCAGCTGAAAGCGTCCGAGCGCAGCTGAATGCGACCGAACGCGACAGCGTGTGACAGCGTTCGGTCGTGCGCGCTTCTTTCTTTCACCATCGTACGTAATCTCCCTACGTCATCTCCTGACGTCGCGCCGCTGACAGGCCTTCTCGTCGTGGGCGCGCACCGCGCCCTCTCGACGGCGTCTCGGGTGCATGGTAGCTAGCGCGCGCCTCGGGGGTCCGGTCACGGTGGAGGCATGCCTGGCAGCTCTGGGCACTCCGACACCCTCCGGTCGTCGAGGGACGAGGCTGTGCTGAAGCGTCGGCGTTAGAGCAAGAGCCACTCCGGCAGCGCGCCGGTCCCCTTCCCCTTTACGCAGGCGGCCAACCCCTCGGAACCACGAAGCAGCGGGCGGCGATGGCGCCGTCCTCTGCCTCTGATTTTGCGATGGAGGCACACCGTCCATGAACGTTCTCCGGTCCCAAAAGGCCTGGCTCGCACCGCTGCTGGCCGGGCTCGCTGCGCTCGCCCTGCTGCTCAGCGGCGGGCTCGCCAGCGCCAGTGAATCCGATCTCATCCTCCCCGACCTAAGCACCCAGTCCTTCGGTGGCATCGACGGCCGCACGCTCCTCATGGGCGGCATCGGCGTCTGCGCGCTCGGGTTCGCGTTCGGGCTCGTCATCTACTCGCAGCTGAACAAACTCCCGGTCCACCGCGCGATGCGGGAGATCTCGGAGCTCATCTACGAGACCTGCAAGACGTACCTGGTCACGCAGTTCAAGTTCATCCTGCTGCTCGAGATCCTGATCGGCGCGGTCATGGTTCTCTACTTCGGCGTGCTGCGCCACATGGAGGCCACGAAGGTCGTGGTCATCCTGCTGGCCAGCCTGGTCGGCATCGCCGGCAGCTGCGGCGTCGCCTGGTTCGGCATGCGCATCAACACGTTCGCGAACTCGCGCGCCGCGTTCGCGAGCCTCAAGGGCAAGCCGTTCCCGACGTACGCGATCCCGCTCAAGGCCGGGATGAGCATCGGCGCCGTCCTCATCAGCACCGAGCTCATGCTCATGCTGGTGATCCTGCTCTTCATCCCCGCCGACTACGCCGGCCCGTGCTTCATCGGCTTCGCCATCGGCGAGTCGCTCGGCGCCTCCGCGCTCCGCATCGCGGGCGGCATCTTCACGAAGATCGCCGACATCGGCTCGGACCTGATGAAGATCGTCTTCAACATCAAGGAAGACGACGCGCGCAACCCGGGCGTCATCGCCGACTGCACCGGCGACAACGCCGGCGACTCGGTCGGCCCGAGCGCTGACGGCTTCGAGACCTACGGCGTGACCGGCGTCGCGCTCATCTCGTTCATCCTCCTCGCCGTCCCCGACGCCGCCGTCCAGGTCCAGCTGCTCGTCTGGATCTTCGTGATGCGCATCGTGATGGTCCTCGCGAGCATCGGCTCGTACCTCCTCAACGAGGCGATCGCGAAGGCGTCCTACGCCGACGCCGACAAGATGAACTTCGAGGCCCCCCTGACGCGCCTCGTCTGGCTGACCTCGCTCGTGTCGGTCGCGCTCACCTACGCCGTCTCGGCGTTCATGATCCCGAACATCGGGGGCGACACGACGCTCTGGTGGAAGCTCTCGTCGATCATCACCTGCGGCACCCTGGCGGGCGCCATCATCCCGGAGATGACCAAGATCTTCACCTCGACCGAGTCGGGCCACGTCCGCGAGGTCGTGACCGCGTCGCGCGAGGGCGGCGCCTCGCTGAACGTGCTCTCGGGCCTGACGGCCGGCAATTTCAGCGCGTACTGGATGGGCATCGTCCTCGTCGTGCTGATGGCCATCTCGTACTTCTTCTCCGCCCAGGGCCTCGGGCAGCTCATGATCGCCGAGAGCGTCTTCGCCTTCGGCCTCGTGGCGTTCGGCTTCCTCGGCATGGGCCCGGTGACCATCGCGGTCGACTCCTACGGCCCTGTGACCGACAACGCGCAGTCGGTCTACGAGCTCTCGCTCATCGAGAGCGTCCCGAACGTCGAGGCCGAGCTCAAGAAGGATTTCGGCTTCACCCCGAACTTCGACAAGGCGAAGCATTTCCTCGAGGAGAACGACGGCGCGGGCAACACCTTCAAGGCGACGGCCAAGCCGGTGCTCATCGGGACGGCGGTCGTCGGCGCGACGACGCTCATCTTCTCGATCATCGTCGTGCTCACGAGCAAGCTGACGACGAACGTGGACAAGCTCTCGCTGCTCCACCCGCCGTTCCTGCTCGGCCTCGTGACGGGCGGCGCGGTCATCTACTGGTTCACCGGCGCGTCGACCCAGGCGGTCTCGACAGGCGCCTACCGCGCGGTCGAGTTCATCAAGGCGAACATCCGCCTCGAGGGCGTGGAGAAGGCCTCGATCACCGACAGCAAGAAGGTGGTCGAGATCTGCACGCAGTACGCGCAGCGGGGGATGTTCAACATCTTCCTCGGCGTCTTCTTCTCGACGCTCGCGTTCGCCTGCCTCGAGCCGTTCTTCTTCATCGGCTACCTCATCAGCATCGCGCTCTTCGGGCTCTATCAGGCGATCTTCATGGCGAACGCCGGCGGCGCCTGGGACAACGCGAAGAAGCTCGTCGAGGTGGAGCTGAAGGAGAAGGGCACGCCGCTCCACGCGGCGACGGTCGTCGGCGACACCGTGGGCGACCCCTTCAAGGACACCTCGTCCGTCGCGATGAACCCCATCATCAAGTTCACGACGCTGTTCGGCCTCCTCGCGGTCGAGCTGGCGATCGAGATCGACCGCGGGACGAGCCTCGTGCTCGCGGGCATCTTCTTCGTGCTCTCGACGGTGTTCGTGTACCGCTCCTTCTACGGGATGCGGATCAAGTCGGACGAGAAGACGACCGCCGCTGCCGGCGCCCGCGCCACGGCCTGAGCCAGGCGTCTCCTCTCGCGCTCGGCGCTCCCCGCGCCCTGGCGCTCCCCTCGTTCACGCGCTGACCTCCCCCGCCGCCCGACGCCGCTCCGCGGTCGACGGCGCGCGGGGGGAGGGGCCTTGCGCCCAGCGTGCCCGCACTATAGTGACCCTTCATGCGAGCGCTCTGCCCCACCTGCGGCCTCCATCACGAGGTAGTCCGGGTCCTCGAAGACGGACACGGCGAGCAGCGCAAGGACGTCTATCAGGTAGAGCCGCTCCTCGGCTGCGAGCGCACCTGGATCTCGGACAGGGAGCTGCTCGAGGCGCGCGCTCGCTTCGGTCAAGACGTCGTCGTCCCCGACGAAGATGACGAGTAGCGCAGCGACGACGGCCGCGCGGTCATGACGAGCAACGCGGCTCCGCTGGTCATCTGAGGGCATCTTCGCCGTGGCCCCGGCGCGTGGCCGCCGGTCGTGCGGTGCTCATGACACGCCCGATCGAGGGTCAGGCGATCTCTGACAACAACTCGTCGCGTGAGGGGCATTGGGGCGCCACCGTCGCCAGGCATCGTCTGCGGCCATTACCCGGCGGAGACGAGGAAATGATGACGAGGCGGACCCTGAGGACGGCGTTGCTTCTGGTGCTCGCAGGCGGTCTTGCCGCGATCGGGAGCGGTTGCGGCGAGGATGGCGCGAAGGGCGCGCCCGGGGCGCCCGGTGAACAGGGCGCACCGGGCAAGGACGGCGCGAACGGTGAGCAGGGAGAGCCCGGTGAGCAGGGGGAGCCCGGGGCGCCCGGTGCGCCTGGGGAGCCCGGGGCGCCAGGGGAGCCGGGTGCGCCCGGGGCGCCAGGGGAGCCCGGAGCGCCCGGTGAGCCCGGAGCGCCTGGTGAGCCCGGAGCGCCTGGCGAGCCCGGGGCGCCCGGCGAGGACGCGCCGGTGTGGAGCAGCGCTGCGAACCTCGGGGACTACGTGAGGGAGCGCGTCGCGCTGTTCGCCACCGGCACCTTGCCCGAGGGCGAGCAGTTCCCGCTCCGCGCGGCCGCGACCGACACCATCCGTGCCCTCGCCGGCGTGCGCTCCGACATCGTGGTGACCTGGCTCGATCCGCTGACCTTCAGCACCGCGCCGGAGGCGCCTCGCTTCGGCGCCAACAACGACTACACCGCGTTCTTCGGCGAAGGGTGGGCCGCCACCGCGGGCGACGCGCCGCAGTGGAACGGCTCCGCCACCGCCGGGTGGCTCTGGGTCAACCACGAGTACGTCTCCGGGCGAAGCCCGACGGTCAGCTCCGCGCCGACCGGGCAGCACCTCACGCTGGCCCGGCACCTGCGCAAGCTCGGCGTCCTCACGAATGATGTCGAGTCCAACGTCTGGTCGCAGGCGGACGTCGACACCTATATCCGCTGGGAAAAGAAGGAGGTCGGCGGCTCCTGGCTCCGGACCGTGCAGGACCCGGCGACGGGCGCATGGTCGGTCGACCGGAGCGCGACCGCCGTCCGCTACGACGCGACGAGCAAGACGCTGAGCCGCCTCGCGGGGCACGAGCTCTCGAGTCCGGGCCACGACGACACGACCGGCGCGGCGCTCGCGGGCGGGCTCGTGGCCGGCATCATGGGCGACTGCGCCGGCGGGCAGACGCCGTGGGGCACGGTGATCACCGCCGAGGAGAACGTGCAGGACTACTACGGTGATCTCGAGGCGAGCTGGTCGGGCGATCAGCGGTTCCTCACCGGCCGGGGCTTCGACCCGGGCGCGCCGGTGAGCCCTGTCTTCGAGGCGAGCACCAGCGCGGAGTTCGGGCGCATCTCCGATCCGAACGGCCGGCAGCCGCGCGACCATTACGGGTATCTCACCGAGATCGACCCGGGGCAGCCCGCTGGCGAGTACGACGGCAAGACGCAGCCGGGCACGGGCCACAAGAAGTTCGGCTTCATGGGCCGCGCCCGCTGGGAGGCCGCGACGTTCGCTGTCGACGACGCGTGGAGGCTCGTGCCCGGCCGGCCGATCGTGGTCTACGGGACCGACGATCGCCGAGGCGGCCGCATCTACAAGTACGTGACCAGCGGCAACTACACGGCCGGGATGACGCGGGCGGCGATCCGCGCGCTGCTCGACGAGGGCAAGCTCTACGCGGCGCACATGGCCGGGCTCGACAACACGACAGGCAACACCCTGGTCGCGACCCACGCGGCCCCGACCGAGGCGGCCCCGGGCACGGGGCAGTGGATCGAGCTCTCCGTCGACAGCGCCGCCATCGCGCCGAACGCGGCAGCGCTCGGCGACCCGGCCAGGACGGTCGGCGACGCGCTGCGCGACGTGAGCTGGAACCGGATCGGCGGCTTCCCGACGGATTACGACGTCTGGCGCGCGCTGTTCACGGCGAGCAACAAGGTCGGGATCATGGAGCTGAACCGGCCCGAGGACATCGAGTGGAACCCGCGCGACCCGAGCGGCACGCCGCGCCTCTACGTGGCGTTCACCAACCACACGGGGCAGACGTCGCTCGATCAGGACGGCGCGGTCTTCGATCCGGCGACCCACGCGACCCAGTCCCCGAAGCGCGCGGACGCCGTGGGCTCGATCTTCGCCCTGGAGGAGTCCGACCCCGCGAACCCGGGCGCGTCGATCGAATTCCTGTACTTCGAGGTGTGGCACGGCTCGAAGGGGCAGGGCGACTTCGACGCCTCCTGCCCGGACAACCTGCTCCTCGACCGCGATGGCGGCGTGTGGTTCGGCACCGACGGCAACTTCGGCGTGGCCTCGCACGCGGACGCCTTCTACTACCTCGATCTCGACCCTGCCCACCGCGCGGGCCAGCCGGGCGTGACCCAGCCGAGCTTCGGCAAGGCGTTCCGCGTCGTGGGGCTGCCGAGCGACGCGGAGGCGACCGGCCCGTCGTTCACGCCCGACATGGGCACGATCTTCATGTCGGTGCAGCACCCCGGCGAGAACGCCTACAGCACCTGGCCGAAGGGCGACGCCTCCCTGTCGAGCGTCATCGCGGTCACCTTCCTGCCCGAGTGATCCCCTCGATGCCCGCCCGCCGCGCGCGCCTGCTGTCCGCGCCCCTGGTCTTCGCGGCGGTGTCCGCCGTCCTCGCCGCGGGCGCGCGCTGTGGCGGGGGCGGCTACGACCCGCTCGCCACCGCGGCCGCGCGCGCCGGGCGCGCGGGCAACCCCGAGGCGTCGATCCCGCCGATGTGTTACGCGACCACGGCCAGCGGCGCGAACGGCTGCTGGACGTGCCACACGATCGGGATCGGCCCGAACACGCTCGCCGATCACGAGCTCCAGCGCGAGTACAGCTTCTCGGACGCGGCCCGGAAGAACCCCTGGACGAACCTGCTCGAGGACCTCTCGGCCGCCGCCGCCCGGACGAGCGACGCGGAGATCCTCGGGTACATCCGGGAGGACAACTACGCGCCGCTGCGCGAGGCGCTCGCCGCGCGCCGGGATTACCCGGGCTACGTGCCGGATCTCGACCTCGGCGCCGGGCTCGACGAGGAGGGCTTCGCGCGCGACGGGAGCGGCTTCCGCGCGGTCCGCTACAAGCCGTTCCCCGGGAGCTTCTGGCCCACGAACGGCAGCGCCGGCGACGTGTTCCTCCGGCTGCCGGCCGCGTTCCGCGAGGACGCCTCGGGCGCGCCCTCGCGCGAGGTGTACAAGCTGAACCTCGCGCTGCTCGAGGCGGCGATCGCGTCGCCGTCGCCCCTGCCGAGGGAGGGCGCGGCCGGGCCCGCCGACGCGGCCGCCGGGCGGAAGGTGGAGCCGGTGAGCGAGCTCCTCGCCGGCTTCGATCTCGACGGCGACGGCGCGCTCGAGCCCGCGGTGACGCGCGTCGTCCGCCTGCCCGCGCGGTACGCTGGCGGGGCGGCCGGCGTCCCGGTGCGGGCGTGGCTCTACCCGCGCGGGGCGGAGCTCCTGCACTCGGTGCGGTACCTCGACCCGGATCGCCCGGCGCTGCTCGCCGCGCGGATGAAGGAGCTGCGCTACGCGCGCAAGGTCGACGAGCCGGACGACTGGGCGATCGCGCGCGCGTACGAGCGCGAGGCGGAGGAGAAGGACGAGGGGCAGCCGCCGTTCCACCCGGGCGGGCCCGAGGTCGGCCTGCGCAACGCGTTCGGCTGGCAGATCCAGGCGTTCATCGAGGACGAGCAGGGCCGGCTGCGGCTGCAGACCGCGGAGGAGCACCGGGCGTGCATGGGCTGCCACGGCGCGGTCGGGGTGACGGTGGATCACACCTTCTCGCTGGCGCGCAAGGTGCCCGGCGCGGCCGGCTGGCGGCACCAGGACC
This sequence comes from Sorangium sp. So ce302, assembly GCF_051530145.1. GTDB lineage: Bacteria > Myxococcota_A > Polyangia > Polyangiales > Polyangiaceae > Sorangium > Sorangium cellulosum_B. The sequence continues at coordinate 1,374,685 of NZ_CP150326.1, forward strand.
TGCGCGGCATGCCCGACGTGCCGCAGGCCGGCCACGCGGAGCCGGAGGTGCTGACCTACCTGCGCCGCGCGCGCGGGGCCGACGACTACCGCGGGAACGCGGAGATGCTCGCCCGCTTCTTCCCGGGCGGCGCGCTCGATGAGGCCGAGGTGCGGCGCGGCGCGCCCGGCGGCGACCGCGATCTCGCGTACCTCGTCGCGCCGTCGCGCGAGCGGGCCCTCCTGCTGGACAAGGCCTACCGCGCCCTGGTCCGGATGCAGCGCTTCGAGGCGGGGCGGGATGTGGCGCTCGGGCCCGCGACGGGGATCCTGCGCGTCGTGGAGGGCGAGTCGACGGGCCTCGGCGAGGCGCAGCGCGTGTACCTCGACGGGCGGGTCCACCTCGCCTGGTGAGGCCCAGGCGGCGGCCCGGAGAGGCCTCGGCGCCTGGGGGGCGCGCTCAGTTGGGCGCGAGCGGGCCCGGCGTCTCGGGCGGCTGGTCGGCGAGCGGCCGGTTGCGCCCGTCGACGCGGAGCACGCGCGGCGTGTGCCGCCGCGCCTCGGCGTCGTCCATGTCCGCGAACGTCGCGATGATCACGAGGTCGCCCGGCTGATTGAGGTGCGCCGCCGCGCCGTTGATGCACACGACGCCCGAGCCGCGCGCCCCCGCGAGCGCATACGTGGTCAGCCGGGAGCCGCGCGTCACGTTCCAGATGTCGACCGCCTCGTACGGCAAGATGTCCGCGGCCTCCAGGAGGTCGGCGTCGATCGTGACGCTGCCCTCGTAGTGCAGATCCGCGTGGGTCACGGTCGCGCGGTGGATCTTGCTCTTGAACATCCGTCGGTTCATGCGTGATGCCCTCTGCCCTTCCCGGCCAGGGACGGCGGCGCGCGCGCCCGGTCGAGCGCGCCCGCAGGCCCGCGGGCGAGGCGGGCCTCCCTCGCCAGGGGAGGGACGGGCTACCTCATGCGCGCAGGCGGCGGTCAGTCAAGGAACAATCGCTGCCGCAGGAGCCGGCCGCCCGCCAGGTGGATGGCGTCCTCGTCGGGCAGCGGGTCGTCCGGGCCTGGCAGCGCGTCGGGGTGGCCGACCACCAGGACGACCTCGCAGGGACCCACCACGACGTCCCGGAACAGCTCCTCGCGCGTGCCCGAGATGCTCGCGCCGCCGACGCCGTCCAGCGCCAGCTCCACGGACCACGGGCGCGCGCTCCCGCCCTGCACCAGAAAGGCCCTTACCGCGACCGGCGCCGGCACGCGCGTGCCGGGCGAGAGCGCGATCGTGAGCCTTTTGCCCCTGCCGACGTGGCGCGGGGTGCCCGGCCCGCGATCGCCCTGCTGCGGGCCGTCGCCGAGGATCGTCGTCGCGAGCGTGTAGTCGGGGAGCGGGGCGGCGCCCGGCGCGAACGGCGCGGGCCGCAGCGCGAGCAGCGACACGAGCGCCGCCGACACGACCCAGCCGACCACACCCACGGCCGCCCGGGCCCGCGCCGCCGGAGTCGTCCGCCGCGCGCTCCGCCGCTCGACGACCAGCTCGGGGTGCGGCAGGCCCTTGCGCGGCGGCCTGGCGAGGGCGTCCGCGCCGTCCTGCGCGCGCTGGGCAGGCTGCCCGGGCGCCGCGCTCGAGCGCGCATCACGCGGCGGCTCCGATGTCCCGGGCGGCACCGATTCGCCGTCGATCGCGCGACAGACCGGCGCGTCCGTGGTGGACGGCGCGCTCGTCCCGCTGAGCGAGTCGGCGTCCGCGCCCAGCGGCGCGGCATCGGCGACGTCGCTCGCCTCCTCCGCGTCGCAGTCCCACTCCTCGGGGCACCGGAAGCGGATCCCCGACTTCCGATCGACCGCTGGACGCGCCAGCGGAGACGGCGCGGGCGCACCGCCGCGCGGCTCCCGGAGCTGGGCGAGGAGCTGGTCGGCGAGCCGGGCGCGGGTCTCGTCGTCGAGGGGCGGCCGGACTTCGCGCTCCTCACGCTCGGCGATCGAGCGCGCCGCGGTGTTCGCGGCGTCTCCCGGAGCGTCTTGCGCGTCCTCCGGGCGCGTCTCTTCGGCGAGCCTGCGCCAGCGCGGATCGGTCGTCGGATCCCGCTGGGCGATGCGCGTCAGGGCGCGCAGCAGCTCGTCGTCGTCCATCAGCCGCTCCCCGCGTCGAGCCACGCGGTACAGCGCTCGCCCCGCCGGCACCGGCTCAGGAGCGCGGGCGCAGCACGGGGGACCGGAAGGGGGGGGCGCCGCTCGCCGAGCGTCAGGGTAGGCACCCCGTCGCTCAGATTCGCCTCGTGGATCAGCGCGAGCGGTCGCTCGGGCATCTGATTCCCTTCCCCTGGGGATCGAAGAACCCCAGTTTGCTGTTCACGTTATCCGGTCTTCGCGGCGCGCGTCAATGCGCTGGTGGGCGCGCCCGGGGGCTTCTCCCCCTGGCACCTGTCGGCGTGGTCGTGAACGTGGTCGTGGTCGTTGACGACACGCGATCGCATTGCGGACGGCGCCGATATTTTCTCACAATTGCGTCTATTTTTTCGGTTTGGCCGCGTTGGGTGCGCTGGTCGCATCGGTTCCGCCAGACGCGTCGGCCGCCTCGGTCGCCTTGGTTGCGTCGGCCGTCAAGACGCGCACGGTGTCACCGACAATCTCCAGCGCTGCTGGTTTTCCGCCGTAATGCGACGCCATGCCGACGTCGATCCGCCAGATCTTGTCGCCGCAGGCCGACGTGACGCCGCGCTTCTGGACCGTGTGGCCCACGACCATGCGCTTCGCGGACATCGCCGCGAGGGTCTGGTCCAGCGCCGCGCAGGGGGGCGACCCCGGGGCCGGCGGCGGCTCGCTCGAGTAGAGGCGCGCCCACACCGGGCTGTCCTCGGCCGCGATCACGGCCGGCGCGGAGGGGCTCTTCCCCTCCATCCACGCGCGCACCTCGCGGTTGATCCGCGCGATGCCGTAGCGCGTGTGGGCCGGGAGCACGCCGCCGTGCGCGAAGACCGTGTCGCCGACCGCGATGATCACGTCGCGCGCCGCGAGCCTCCTCGCGTAGAGACCGCCGGGGGCGAACGCGGCGGCGCGGGCTCGCGCGGGGGGCGGCACCGGCGCGAGGCGGGGGCCCGACGCGTCGAGCCCGGGCACGTCCTCGAAGTCCTTGAAGCCGCCCTCGGTGACGTAGCGGAAATCGAGCTGGACGTTCATGACCTCGTGGTTGCCGTTCAGCGCGTACACGACGCCGCCGGCGGCGCGCGCCTCGACGGCGAGGCGATCGAAGAGGTCGACGATCTCCTGCTCGCCGTCGCCGCGGTCGAGCTCGTCGCCCGTCTGCACGAGCACGAGCTTGCCGCCGATCCAGCGATCCGCGCCGTCGATCGCGCCCGCGATCCGCAGGGCCGCGCGCGTTGCCGCGAGGTCGCCGTGGACGTCGCCGATGGCGACCACGCGATCGGCGGCCGGGTAGGCGTAGGAGCGATCCGCGTCGGGCGGCGGCGCGGGCGGGGCTCCTGTCGAGCGAGAAGGCGGAGAGGTGGCAGCTGCCGGGCTGTGCGCCGTCGAGGCGGGTCGGTCGGCGTCGCAGCCCGCGGCGAGCAGTGCGGCGAGCAGCGCGGTGAGGCGGGGAGCGGCTGACATCGGACGCGATCCTCCGGGGGATGATCGGGGGTGTACCATGGCGAGCGGTGGACGCGCCGCGGCGGCGCCTCGACGCGCGCGATCAGGCCGGGAGCTTGGCGGAGAGGAATGATTTCAGCTTGATCAGATTCTTCGCGTCACGGCTGAAGCTCGGTGCCGTGTAGCTCGACGCCCAGCCGGTGATCTCGTGCATGAACGAGGTGCGGACCTGCTCGTCGCTCAGGATGTCGTCGACGGTGCGGCCGCGCGCGGCGCCCTTCTCCAGCGAGCGCACGTAGCCCTTGAGCCGGGCGTAGTCGCCGCCGAGCAGCTCGGCGATGAGCTCCGCGTCGCGGGCGAGCCGCGCGAGGGCCGGCGCCTGATCGCGCAGCTCAGGGCTCTCCGCCGCGGCGAAGGACGCCGCGACGCGCAGCACGAAGGCGTCGTCGAGGAAGCCGAGATCCTCGATGCCGTCCGGGATGAGGTCGAGCGACTTGAAGAGGTAGTTGAGGCCCCCCGCGAGCGAGCGGCGCGTGGCCTCCGGGCTTTCCGGCGAGGCGAGCAGGCCCGCCAGATCCGTGGCGTCCGAGGCGAGGCTGCGCAGCCACTCGGGGAACGTGTCGAGACAGCGGTCGTCGAGATCGGTCATGGGATCCTCCCGGCGGGAGCGCGAGGGTAGTCCGAGGGGCGCGGCGCCGTCCATGCCATCCATGCAGGCGAAGGCGCTCGGCGCCGCTTCGGGCGCCGGGCGCTGCGACCAGGACATCGTTGCCGGCGCGAGCGCGCGTCGCCGGCGCGGGCGCGCGTCGATCGGGGCTCGCGGGCGGCGCGCCGCGCAGCGCGCGCGCTCTGCCGCGGCAGCCCCGCGATCATCCGTCCGTCAGCCCGATGCGCCCCGTGACGCTCGCGCTCGCGCGCACGCTCGCCTGGATGCGCGCCGACGCGCTCTTCGAGGCCTCGGCCGCCCCGGTGACGCACGCGAGCGCGCGCGCTCCCGCGTCGCCCACGATCCGCGGGAGCGCGGCGCCGACCTGGACCACCGTCTGGGCGTCGCCGAGGAGCCGGCGGCCGAGCGCCACCTCGGCGTGCAGCAACGCCGGCAGGTTGGCCTGCAGCGTCGCCGCGAGCCGCGCGGCCATCTCGCCGCCCTGCACCACGCGCACCTGGACCCGCGTGGGCGTGCAGGCCGCGTGGACGGCCGCGTGCGCGCGGCAGCACGCCTCGCACTCGGCGTCGCCGCTCGGGGGCCACTCCACCCAGGAGCACTGCGGCGCCTGCCAGGTGCCCTCGCAGCGCGCGTGGCACGTGGCGTCGCAGCCGCCGTCGCACTCGCCGTCGCACTGCCCCACGCAGCGGCCCTGCGCGTCGTAGGCGGAGCACTGCCCCCGGCACTGCCCGGTGCAGCGCCCGTCGCACCGCCCGTCGCAGCGGCCCTGGCAGTGGCCGGAGAGCCGCGCGGGCTCGCAGTACGCCACGATCTGCCCTGGAGCCAGCTGCACGTTGCACGAGCCGCTGCACTGCGCGCCGTTCGCCTCGCAGGCCGGCCGCCTCAGCGTGACCCCCACCCCGGCGCCCTGGAGCAGGATGGCGTCGATCGCCGCCGAGACCGGGCCGCAGGCGCCGCTGGCCTGGCCCCCCGCCTCGTCGCGCGGCGCCATCTGCGCGGGGGGTATCCCGAGATCCGCGCCCATCCGGCGGCACGCGCCGGCCACCTGCGCCTCGATGACGGCCGACACGGCCGCCATGTCCTTGGCGGCCTGCACGAACGTCCTCACCTTCGCGTTCGCCCGGGCGTCCGCGGAGAGCTGGGCCCCGAGGACGTCGCCCCGGCCGCGCAGCTCGGGGCAGACGGCCTCGCCGGCGCCCTCGACGTGCGGGAGCTCGGCGCAGCTCGGGCCGGCGATGGAGGCGAGGAGCGCGAGGAGCGCGAGGGCGAGAAGACCTCGCGCCGACCGGGCGACTCCCCTGCGCATGCGTGGCGTTTACCACGAGCGCGCGGGCGGCGCGCCGCGGCCTTCGGCTACGGGCGCGCGCCGCCGGCCGCGCTCGCGCTCTTCGCATCCATCGCCGGCCGCCAGCCGAGGATGCGCAGCGCGTTCTGCGCGAAGATCTTCACCACGTCCTCGCGCGACATGCCGCGCTGCCTGAGCCGCGCGGCGAGCGCCGGCAGCGCCGACGCGTCGTCGAGCCCCCTCGGCGGGACGATGCCGCCGTCGAAATCCGAGCCGATCGCGACGTGATCGACGCCGGCCACGCGGACCATGTGATCGACCTGCGCGACCACGTCGTCGACGTCCGCCTCGCTCGTGCCGTTCACGAAGGGGGCGTGGAAGTTGAGCCCCGCGACCCCGCCGCTCCGCGCGATGAGCCGCAGCTGCTCGTCCGTCAGGTTGCGCGGCCGGTTCGCCACCGCGCGCGCGTTCGAGTGGGTCGCGACGATCGGCGCGCCGTGCGCCGCGGCGATCGGGACGAGATCCGCGAACGCGGCGTCCGAGATGTGCGAGACGTCGATCAGGGCGCCCTGGTCGTAGACGCGCTCGCAGAACCGCTTGCCGAGCTCGGTCAGCCCGTACGCCGCCGGCTCGCCGGTCGCGGACGACGAGAGCCGCGTGTTCTTCGCGTGGTTCGGGCTGATGAGCCGCACGCCGCGCGCGATGAAGCGGTCGATCTGCGCGATGTCCGCCGCGAACGCGCCGGCCCCCTCGATCGAGAGGAAGGTGCTGATCTTCCCCGGCTCGGCCCGCGCCGCGCCGAGCGGGAGGAGCACGGGGTTCGCGGCGATGATCGCCTCGATCGTCGCGAGGACCGCGCTGGCGTCCTCGATCTGCGGGCCCTCGGGGCGCGCCTGGTCGGGCAGGTAGATCGGCAGCACGATGCCGAGGTAGTGGCCCGCGACGAGCGTCTCCCTGCGGGCGTGGCCTTCGCCGAGGCGCCTGTCGCGCCCCTTGAAGTGGACCTGCCAGGGCACGTCGACGTGCAGATCGACGACCGGCACGGGGGGCTCCGCGGGCGGGTCGCCGAGCGTGGGCCGCGGCGCGCCCAGGGCGCCGGCGGCGCAGGTGACGGCGAGCAGGGCGCGGACGCGGGCGCTTCCGTTCATGCGCTCACCCGCTCACCAGCACGCCCAGCGCGAAGCCGACGCCGAGGCACACGAGCCCGATGAGCCCCACGAGCCACCAGGCAGCGCCCTCCGAGCCCCCGCCCTCGGCGGCCAGGGGGACGTCCACGACCCGCACGTCGTAATGGCCGCCCGTGAGCGTCGGCACGCCGGCGGGCTGCTGCGCGCTGATGTGGGTTGGCCTGGCCGAGAAGGTCGCCGTGGGCGCCACCGACGGGGACGCCTGGACGGGCGGCGCTGACGTGCGCGGCGGGGGCACCGTCGGGATCCTGGACGCGACCGGCGGCACGCTCTGCACCGGCTGCGTGATGTTCTGCGGCGGTGGCGCCATGTTCTGCGGCGACTGCGTCGCGTTCTGAAGCGGCTGCGGCGGCGGCAGCGAGGGCAGCTGGTGCGTCAGCGCGGGCGACGCCGGCGCGTCGGGCCGCGCGCTGGGCGTCGCGATGCCCGTGCGGTGCGCGATGGCGCCCAGCGTCTGCGCCATCTCCTCGGCCGTCTGGAAGCGCCCGGCCACGTCCTTGCAGAGGGCGCGCTGGAAGAAGAGGCCCCAGGCCGCGAGGTGGGGCGCGACCTGCTCGATCGGGCGCACCTCCTTGGCGAGCACGGCGGTGAGCCGCGCGAACTCGTTCTCGGCTGGGAACGGCTGCGTCGCCGTGAGCATCTCGTAGAAGATCACGCCGACGCTCCAGAGATCGGCGCGCGCGTCGACGCCCTGCGCGTTCTTGATCTGCTCGGGGCTCATGTAGCCGGGCGTCCCGAGGAGCGTGCCAGCGCGGGTCTTCAGGCCCATTCCGCCGGCCGCGTCCATCACCTTCGCGATGCCGAAGTCGAGCACCTTCACGCGGAAGCCCCCGCGCGGATCGCGGATGAGGAACAGGTTCTCGGGCTTCAGATCGCGGTGGATCACCTTGTGGCTGTGCGCCGCCATGAGCGCCTGGAGCACCTCGTGGATGATCGGCACGGCCTGCTGCGGGGGGATCGGGTTGCCCGTGTCGATGTACGCGGCGAGCGGGACGCCCTGCAGGAGCTCCATGACGAGGTAGGGCGTGCCGTCCTCGGCGCGGGTCGCCTCGAAGACCGAGGCGATGTTCTGGTGGACGAACCCCCTCGTCGCCTCCGCCTCGGCGAAGAAGCGGTGGAGGACCTGCTCCTCCTGCGTGAACTCGGGGTGGAGCACCTTGATCGCCCGCTTGCCCTCGCCGCGAAGGCTCTCGGCCTCGTAGACCGCGCCCATGCCCCCCTCGCCGAGGAGACGCAGGATCCGGAAGCGCCCGCTGAGCACGGCGCCCACGAGCTGATGGGAAGGGCTCGATGGGTCGATCACACGCGGACTCTACCAAAGCTTCACCGCGGCCCGCTCGCCGAAACCTCGGCGGCGTTTGGCTTCCGGTTCCGCCGGCGCTTCGGCGTGCGGCTCCGCCGGCGCGGGTGTCAGGGCGCGGCGTTCGCCACGGCCGAGCGCGCGGCCGGGCTCGCGGGGAGCGGCATCCGCAGGGCCTCGCCCGGCTGAGCGCCGGCGTAGAGGAGCTCGTAGACGGCGAGGCTCGTCATCACGCGCTTCGTGTAGAGCCGCGTCTCCTCGTACGGGATGCGCTCGACCCACAGGTCGAAGCTCTGCGAGGGGCGCTCCGCGATCCATCGCTTCGGCGCGCCGCCCCCCGCGTTGTAGGCGGGGATCGCCAGCAGGGGGTTGTCCGAGAACTGGCCGCGCAGCTGCGAGAGGTAACGGCAGCCGAGCGCGATGTTCACCTCGGGGCGCTTCAGCGCGTCGGCGCTCCACGGCAGCCCGAGCGGCTTGGCCACCCGCTTCGCGGTCGGCACGATGAGCTGCATCAACCCGAACGCCTGGGCCGGCGAGGCCACCCTCGGGTCGAAGGCCGACTCCTCGCGCATGATCGCGTAGGCGAGGGCCTCGGGGATCCCGCTCCGCTTGGTCTCCGCGGCGACGAGGCCGGAGAAGGGGCGCGGGTAGGCGAGCTCCCAGGCGCCGCGCCAGCGCCCGACCGGGTAGTGATCGACCCACTCGCCCGCGAGCTCGACGGCCGCCGGCGCCGCCATGGCGGTGCGCAGGATGCTGTACGACTGCGGCAGCGCGCCCGAGCGCGCGAGCAGGAACGCCGAGGCCCACATCACCTCGCGCGGCGCCGTCTTGCCCCCGACGCCGAGCAGGTCGAGCTCGCGCCGCGCGAGCTTCGCTTCCCCCTGGCGCGCGAGCTCGACCGCGCGCGTGAACGCGGGTTGCGCGAAGAGCGGGCTCCTGAGCTCGGTGTACGGCGCGCTCGCGTCGCGCTCCAGGGCCGCGGACAGGGCGCGCTGGGCGGCGGCGGGGTCCACGTCGGCGAGCCGCGCGTGGGAGAGCGCCATGTAGAAAGAGAGCGGGTAATCGCGGATCACCTGCTCGAGCAGCGCCTTCCCCTTGTCGGGCGAGCCCGTCTCGATGTGGGCGCGCCCGAGGTAATAGGGGAGCCTGCCGGCGGCGTGGTACGCGCGTTCGTGCGGGAACCGCTCGAGCGCGCGCTCGAGCGGCCTGACCGCGCCCGCCCAGTCGCCGCGCTCCATCTCGAAGAGCGCGAGCTCGAACAGGCCGTCGGCGACCATGTCGCCCGACGGGTAATCGTCGGGCATGGTGGTGAGCAGCTGCACGAACTGCGCCTGGTCCCCGAGCCCGAGCAGCGCGCGCGCGCCGAGGTAGCGCGCGTCGTCCGCGAGCCGGTGATCCGGGTATTCCTTCTCGAGCAGCGCGAAGCGCGCGGCCGCCTCGGCGTGCCGATCGACGCGGAGCGACGCGCGCCCGGCGTTGTAGAGGGTCTCAGGCCGCCGCGGGGCGGGCGCCCCGGCTGCGGCGGGCGCCCCGGCTGCGGCGGGCGCGCTCGCACCTGCAGCGGTGGGCGCGACGCCTGCAGCGGCGGGCGCAGCCGGCCCGCAGCGCTCGATCGCCGTGCCGAAAAGGTCGGCGGCCTCGGCCCGCCGCCGGAGGCGCCCGAGCGCCTCGCCGCGCGCGGCGAACGCGTCGCAGGCGAAGGCCGAGGGCGCCTGCGCCTCGGGGAGGGCGATCAGCGCGTCGGTGACGGCGAGCGCTTCCTTGTCCTGGCGCGAGGCGAGCAAGGCACGCGCGCGGGCGAGCAGATCGGCGGGGCCCAGGTCGAGGAACGGCTTGCGCCGCGCGAACGGCAGCGTCGACAGGGCCTGGTCCTGGATCTCCTTCGCCTCCCCGGCGCCGGCGCCGCCCGGCGCCTCGTCGATGACGCGCCGGGTGACCCGGATCGCCTCCTCGGCGTGGTCTTCGCTCGGGTGGCGGAGCAGTGCGCGCGCGAAGCGGAGCGCCTCGGGCACCCACGTCGACGCCGGCCAGCTGCGGGCGAGGTACGCGCGCCAGCGCGCGGCCGCGCCCTCGATGTCGCCCTTGTCGGCGAGCGCGCCGGCGACGATGCGATCGAGCTCGTCGGCGATCGCGACGTCCGACGCGACGGCGCGCGCGCGCTCGAGCGCCGCGTCGGGCTGCCCCGCCCTGGCGAGGAGATCGGCCGCCGCGAACCTCGCGTGATCCGCGAGCGGCCCGCCCGCCGCCGCGGCGGCGTCGTACTCCTTCGCCGCGCCCACGGGATCGCCCGCGAGGGCGCGCAGCCGCCCGAGCTGGTAGCGGAACGCCGCTGCGTCCGCGGGCGACAGGGGCGCCGAGAGCGCCTGGGCCATCGCCGCGGCCGCGCCTGCGTACGCCTCCTGCTCGACGAGCTTCTGCACCTGCGCGAGCCGCGGGTCGTCCAGCACGAGGGTGAGGCGCTCGGGGTCGAACGCCAGCGCCTCGCCCGGCGTGCCCGGGACGACGGGCCCCGCCGGCGCCGCGCTCGGCGGGGGCGCCGGCTGCGGGCAGAGCGGCGGGCAGGCCGCCGCCCCGCGCTGCGCGGGGGGCGCGCCGGCGCACGAGGCGCCGAGCGACGCGGTCAGCGCGAGCGTGGCGGCCAGCGCGAGCGCGGCGGCCCCGGAGCGGGCATCCAGCCTGAACATGCCTGCACCATACTCCGGATCGCGCGGTCGCACAGCGATCGAGGCGAGCGGCGCATCTGCGAGCCGCCGGCGCGCCCTCTCGTGAGCTGGCGCGCCGGCGTTCGGACGTGAGAAGCGGGCGTGGCGGGGGGCGCGGCGTTACTGGGCCGCGTCGCAGGCGAGGAAGACCCGGATGGACTCGATCGTGTCGTCCGAGAGCTTCGCGCCGATGGGCATCCCGTCCCCGCCATTCGCGCCGCCGATCCGGATCTCCTTGAGGATCTCCGCCGCCTCGGCGGTGACGCTGGCGGGGTCGTCGACGTTGACATCCTCCGGAGCGCCGATGCGCGACGCGCCCTCCGAGGTCGACAAGTGACAGGGCACGCACTGGTCCTGGAGCGCCTGGTAGCCCGCCTCCGCCTGCGCGGTCGAGTCGGGCGGACACTCACCGAGCGGCGATCCCCCGGAGGTATCGCCGCCGCCGTCATCGCCGCCGCAACCTTGGAGAGCGCCCATGACAAAGGGCGCGAAGCAGAGCAAGAGCATCGTACGAACGGGCATCAAAGCACCTCAACAGCTTGTTTAGGGAAGGGGAGCGAGCCGGAGTCGAGCCTCCAGCCATGCAGGCCGGCCGGGCGCTGCGCGCCGATGGTGCCTGGGGCTGCGCACCGGGTCAACAAAGACGGATCGGCGTGGACTGAAGGGGACCGGGGTCGTCCGAGGGGGCAACCGCGTACAAGTTCGAGGCGCGGTGAGTCTGCTCGGCGGCAGCCTCGTGCGAGGGGAGGCGCCGCCGGCCCCGTTCGGATAGGGCGGCACCTGCGGCGCGTCCGGGACCGGCGTGTCGAGCACGATCTCGGCGCCTCTCTTTTTTCGCAAGCGCATCCTCACGTCGCTCGCGGAGCGCAGCCTCCCGGAGGTCATGCGGTGGAGCTCGGGCCGATTTCGGGCGCGTGCGCTGCCTCGCTGCTCGCTCTGGGCAGCTCGAACCAAAAGAGGCTCCCCTTGCCCACGACCGTGCGGAGCCCCACGCGGCCGCCGTGCGCCTCGGTCAAGCGTTTGACGGTGGCGAGGCCCAGGCCCAGACCCGGCACTCGAGCGCCTTGCGCTCGGACATGAGGCTCGAACACCATCTGCTCCAGGGCCGGCGCGACGCCGGGCCCCGTGTCCTCCACCTCGATCCGCACAGCTTCTCTCGCGTCGATCACCCGGATCACGACGCGACAGACCGCCGCGTCGCCGAGGTACTTGAGCGCGTTGCGGGTCAGGTTGGCGAGGATGCTGGTCAGCACGCCGGGGCTCGCGGCCACCGCGCACGGGGCGAAGGGCTCGACGCGGAGCTCCGCGCCGAGCTCCACCGCGACAGGAGCGAGCTCGACCATGAGATCGTCGATGATGGGGTGCACCTCGGCGCGCGCGCCTGGCTCCGGACTCGCGCCCGCGCGAGCAAACGCCAGCAGCCCGTCGGTCATGCGCTTGACGCGCAGGATGGCCTGCCGGCCCCGTTCGAGCCCTTTTCGTGCCGGATCTCCCTCGCCGCACTGCCGCAAGGCGAGGTCGAGCGCGAGCGCAACCGCGCCGAGGGGGCTGAGCACGTCGTGCGCGACCCGGCCGGCGAACTGCTCGAGCTCATCCGCTCGACGCTCCAGGACCACGCCTTGCTGCCAGAGCAGCCTCACGTGGCGCCGGACCTGCACGGCGGCCGCCGCGCAGGCCAGCAGCGCGAACGTCACGCTCGCCGTGTTGAGCACGAGCGCGGTCCGACGGGAGCGAACGCGGTTGGCTGCGATCTCGATCGCCAGACGGCGTGCCTGCCGGGCGTTGAGCTCGATGCTGGCCATCACGGCGTCGTTCGTCGAGTTGAAGTCCGCCCGCAGCGCGCCGTCCACGAGCTGGTTGGCCTCGTCCGGATGGCCGTTCGCCACCAGCGAGAGGACCCGATCGGTGTCCTGATCGAGCTTGCCGAGCGCCTGCGCGACGGTCTGCCATTGCTTGAGCTCGCCCGGGTAGACGGGCATGCCGAGGTAGACGTCGATGCTCCGGGATAGATTGTCGCGCGCCTCGTCGAGCTCGTGGCGGTCGCGCGGGCGGCCCAGCGCGGCGTCGTTGACGAGGTCGCTCAGGAGCGCCTGGGTATGCCTCAGCTCGGCGCGCGCGGCCGCCAGGTGCATGATGCTCGGCGTGGCGTTCTCCGCCAAGCTCATGGCCGCCGCGTCGATCTCGGCGGCTCGGTGCTCCGCGTAGCCGGCGGAGATCACGAAGCTCGCGATGGCGACGAAGAAGGCCGCAAACAGCGACAGCAGGATAGACGGCAGCCGCTCGAGCATAAGAGAAGACTTCGCTCTCGCCGGGTCCTTCCTCCGTCGCATCGCCATGCCGGGATGCTGTTCCGCCGTCCGCCCGAGCGCAACGCGGGAAGTACGCCGGAGCCGTGGCGGATCACCCTCGCTGCATCAGCAGATGTCCCCCAGGCTCGTGTCGAGGGAGGATGAGATAACCACGATTACGCTGGTGAGCGCTGGTCGGCCTTGGTGCCCTGAGCGCGATCGAACGAGCTTGGTGAACACCGATGAGGCCCCCGGAGAGGGTGTTCGTGGGCGGCGCAGCGCTAGCTCGCCCGCCGCCGCTCCAGGTGCGTCTTCATGGCCTTGAGATCCCCGTGCACCGCCTTCTTGAAGCTGCCAATGAACAGCCGCCCCAGCGCCTCCATGAACCAGCCCATCCCGGCGATCTCGCCCTCCATCTTGAGCAGCGTGCCGGCGCCCTCGGGCTCGAAGACATACCGGAAGCGGTAGGCCCCCCGCCCCGTGGTGCCCTTTTGCCCGTCGACGAAGAGGTCCAGACGCCTGCCTGGCTCCGCCGCCGTGACCTCGAACAGCTCGGTCGATTCCTTGCCGAACATCTTGCGGGTCTCACGCCACATCGCGCCCTTGCCGACGACGGCGCCCGTGAGCTTCTCTACCCGCACGAAATTGGGCATCCAGTCGCCGAACGCGTCGATGTCGGTCGCGAGCCGGAAGACGTCCTCGGGCGATGCATCGAAGCGCTCTTCAATGGTGAACAGGAGCGGCATCTCGTTCTTCTCCTAGGCTTTCCCGCGCGCCGCGCCATCGTGCCGGAACCGATCCTTCTCCGTCAACGAGCGCGTCGAGCGTGCGCCGCGGCCGAGACGCTGGCGCTCCGCCATCTCGCATCGTCCGGCTTCCGTCCGAGCTCCTCGCGCGGCCCGGATCCGGAGTCGCGAGCTCAGCCCTTCTTGCCCGGCGGCAGCAGCATGCCCCGGTTGCCGGTCGCCCCCTGCATCGGGCGGTGCAGGACGATCTTTCGCCCTGCCTCGCGCCCGTGCGCGTGCGCCGCCGTCCGCTGGTTGCCCGCGTGGCGCAGGTGCTGCACGTGCGGGTGGCGCGTTCGATAGTAGCCGTCCAGATCGGCGTCCCTCACCCAGACGAGCCCCTGCTCGACGGAGACCTTCCGCTCCGCGTTCAGCTTCTCGAGGAACCCGAGCATCACCCCGGCCTGGTAGGTCCGCCGGTCCTTGTTGCCCTTCACCCCTTGGGTCCGCTTGTGCTCGTTCCACAGCTGCTCGGCCGTGTGGTGCAGGAACGCGTGCACGTAGGCCGCCATCTCCAGGTTCGCCGGCGTCCCGCAGATCTCGAGGACGCTGCCCCGCTTGCCCTCGAGCGGCACGTAGACGGGCACCCAGATCGCCTCGACGAAGAAGTGCTTCCCCAGGATGCCGCCGACGATCCGCTCGGTCTCGCCCACGCGCCCGCTCGGCGCGCCGAGGTGGCGGAAGCCGTACTGCCGCGCGGCGCGCGCCTTCGCGACGTCGAGGTTGTACTTCAGCATCAGCCGCTGCGCGGCGCTCATCGCCGCCTGCGCCTCGTTCGCGTTCGGGCTGTCGGCGAGCGCGAGCAGCCGCGCGATGCGATCGAGGATCCGGGCGTCCACGCTCGCCTCCGACGCGCCCGCGTCGCCGCCGCGCGCGGCCCCGCCAGGATCCGCCGGCGAGCGCCCCGCGGCCGGCATCCCGGCCGCCGTCCCGTCGATGCCGAGGCGCGTGCACACCTCGCGGAACGCCGGCCCGTGCGCCGCCTCGTCCCTGACGCCCAGCACCTCGTGCACGTACTGGTGCGCCATCTCGTGCTTCAGCACCTCGATCACGACGCCCCACGGCTGCGTCAGGACGAGCGGCCGCGAGATCTCGATCGCGCGCGTCTCCGAGATCCACCGCCCGAGCCGGCTCGCGGCGTCGGACAGCTCGATGGACGCAGAGCGCAGCTTCCGCCGGAAATGCGTGTAGTTCAGGCTCTGGTAGGCCGCCATGAGCTCGCGCACGAGCGCGGCCTCCAGCTCGGCGCTGAGCCTGGCCGCCGTCTCGAGCGGCGACTCGGGCGCGGGCGCGCCCGGCGACGGCCTCGCCTCAGGCTCCGCGGGGGCCTCGGTCGACGCGGGTTCGGCCGGCGGCGCCCCGGCCCCGGAGGCCTGCTGCGCGCCGGGCATCCCGTTCAGGAAGAGCTGCTCCGCCATGCGAACGCCTCCATGGCACGCCTCGCGCGGCGGTCGAAGGGTTTTCTCGTATCCCGGGCGGGCAATCCCGGCCGGCGCCGTCACCTCGATGCCACCGAGCCGCCTCAGAAACGTTCCCGATACGCCACGTCCTCGGTAAACTCGCGCGCCTCCGTGCTCCGCTCCAAGGCGCTCAACGATCCACGGCCGGTCGAGGCCGACGCCGCAAGCCGCTCGTCCCGCGGCTTCGCCCGCGATCTGGGCGCAGATCGCGCCGCGGCGCGCGCGCGGCTGCGCGCCGTCGCCCGCGCCCGCCGCCGCTACGGCCGCCTGTTCCTCGCGCTCCCGCTGCTCCTCATCGTGGTGGCGGACGTCCTCCTCCGCGGCGATCGCCTGCTCGATCTGGGCGGGAAGCACATCGCGAGCTACCTCGGCGCGATGGTCGAGAGCGCCGCGCTCTGGGGGCTCCTGCTCTTCGCGGCCTCGTCGCGGCGGGGCGCGTCGCGGTGGCTCGCGGCGCTGCTCTTCGTGGCGCTCGCGACGCTGTCGCTCGGCGGCCAGCTCTACTTCCACCGCCAGTACGCGACGTACCTCAACCTCGACGCGACGCTCTTCGGGACCTCGCTCTCGGCCAGCCTCTTCGGCCAGCTCCGGGCCGACGGCGAGAACTTCTTCCGCTCGGTCCTCCCGCCGCTCCTGCTCGCGATCGCGCTCGTGTGGCTGGGCCGGCGGATCGTGCGGCCAGGCCGCACGGCGTGGGCCCGCGCCGCCCGCCTCGCCGCGCCCGCCGTCGTGGTGGCCGCGTTCGTCCTGCCGTGCTCCTACCGCACGGTGCAGGCCTCCACGCCCGACGTCATCTACTTCCACGCGATCGGCGGCCTGCTCAAGGAGCTCGCCGGCGTCCAGACCACGGCGCAGGTGCGCCCCGGGCTCCGCACGCCGCCCTCGCTGCCGCCTGTCACCCCGCGGCCGGGCCCGCGGCGCAACGTCCTCTTCATCCTGACCGAGAGCGTGCGCGCCGACGCGACTTGCTCGGCGCGCATGCCCGTGGCCGCCGGCGAGGCGCCCGCCGCGTGCCCCGGCACGCCGCGCATCGACGCGGCGGTCCCCGACCGGCTGCCGCTCACGCAGATGCGCTCGAACGCCTCGACGACGGCGATCGGGCTCGCGGTGCTCTGGTCCGGCCTCCAGCCGGTCGCGACCCGCGAGGCGCTCCACACGGCGCCGCTCGTCTTCGACTACGCGCACGCCGCCGGCTTCGACAGCGCTTACTGGACGAGCCACCACATGATGTTCGCCAACTCGCGCCTCTACGTGCAGGACCTGCCGGTCTCGCACCAGTGCGGCGCGACCGAGCTCGATCCGCTCGCCGACATCGATCTCGGGGCCGACGACCGGCTGCTGTCGGCGCACGTCCGGTCCGAGGTGCTCTCGCTGCGCGAGCCGTTCCTCGCGGTCGCTCACTTCGGGAACACCCACGTCCCCTACCTGGTCGACCCGGAGGACGCGCCGTTCCAGCCCGCCCTCGAGAGCAAGGCGCCGGACGACAACGAGGCGTACCGCAACTTCTACAGGAACGCCGTCTACCGTCAGGACGCGGCCATCGCGGAGCTCATCCGCTTCGTCCGCAGCTCTCCGGTCGGCGAGCGCACGGTCATCGTCTTCACGTCCGACCACGGCGAGGCGTTCCGGGAGCACGGCCAGCTCGGCCACACGGGCTCGATCCTCGACGAGGAGATCCGGGTGCCCGGATGGGTCGACGCTCCGCCGGGCACCCTCACGGCCGCGGAGGAGGGCGCGCTGCGCGCGGCCCGGGACGAGCCCGTCTTCCACACCGACGTGGCGCCGACCCTGCTCGACCTGATGGGCCTCTGGGAGGAGCCTGCGCTCGCGGGGTACCGGGCGGCGATGGTCGGGCACAGCCTGCTCCGGCCGTCGCCGGGGCCGGCGGCGCTGGCGCTCACGAACTGCACCGGGATCTGGGGCTGCGCGTTCAAGAACTGGGGGATGATGCGCGGCAACATGAAGCTCGAATCCCGCGCCTGGGACACCGCCTGGCACTGCTACGACGTGCTCGCCGACCCCCGCGAGCAGCGCGACCTCGGGCCCGCCGCCTGCGGCGACCTGCCCCGGCTCGCGGACGCCCTCTACGGCGGTCCCGCCGGCAGCGTCGATGTCCCCGCCCACCTCCGCGACCTCGCGGTCGGGCCTCGCCACGACTGAGCCGGATGACCCAGGACATCGACCGACAGGGCGGCACGCTCGCCGAGCCGCCCACGTCCCCCGCCATCCGCCCCGCGCGCGCGGACGATCGCGCCGCCCGTGCCCGCGTCCGCCCGCGCGCTGCGCGGAGGGCCGCGCTCCGGCGCGGCCGCCTGATCAGCGCTGCCCTCCTGGCATCGCCGGCGCTCTGGATCCTCGTCGCCGACGTGCTGCGCCGGGCCCGCCACATGACCACGTTCGATCGGCCGCACGCCGCGGGGTACGCCGCGACCGTGGCGGCGTCGCTGGGGTTCTGGGGCCTCTTGCTCTACGTCGCCTCGGGCCGCCGCGGCGCGGCGCGCGGCGCCGTGGGCGCCCTGTTCGTCGCGCTCTTCACGCTCGCGTGCGGCGTCCAGGGGGGCTTCCACGCCCTCTACAACATCTACTGTTCGGTCGACTCCCAGATCCACTCCCAGTCGATCCCCTGGTCGATCGTGGGCACGCTCCCGCTCGGGCACCCGCGCGTGATCGCCCACTTCGCGGTCGCGCTCGGGCTCGCCCTTGGGGCGCTCCGGCTCTCCCGACGGCTCGTGCGCCCCCGGCGGCTCAGGCGGCGCCTCGCCGCCGCGGTCGTGCCGCTCGCGCTGGCCGGCGTGGCGATGATCCCGGTGAGCTACCGGGTGATCCAGTCGTCGTCGGCCGACATGATCTACTTCCACGGCATCACCGCCGTGGTGAAGGAGCACCTCGGCGTCACGAACGACTCACCGGATCTGCGGGTGCAGCGCCGCAACCCGGAGCGCGTGCCGCGGCTCTCGGCGCGGCCTGCGCGGCCGCGGAACGTGGTGCTCATCCTGCAGGAGAGCCAGCGGGCGGACGTGACGTGCGTCGCGTATGACCCGGCCTGCGACAAGGCGACGCCGTTCTCCAACGCCGCCGCGCCTCGCCGCATGCCGCTCCTGCAGATGCGGGCCCACGACTCGACGACGGCCATCTCCATCTCGAACATCTGGTCCGGCGTCCCTCCGACGGAGAGCCTCGCGGTGCTCGGCGCTGCGCCGCTGCTCTGGGATTACGCCCACGCGGCCGGGTGGGACACCGCGTACTGGACGAGCCAGAACCTCATGTTCGGGAACGCTCGGCTCTACGTGCAAGACATCCCGGTCTCGCACCGGGCGGTCGCGACCCAGCTCGATCCGGGCGCCGACCTCGATTACGGCGCCTATGATCGGCAGCTCACGGATCGGGTGATCGAGGAGTGGGGCGAGCTCGTCGAGCCGTTCTTCGCGGTCGTCCATTACTCGAACGTCCATTTCCCGTACGTGAGCGATCCGCTCCACTCGCCGTTTCAACCAAGCGAGCTGACCAAGGCGCCCGAGAAGAACGAGCACTTCAAGAACTACTACAAGAACGTCGTTTACCTGTCGGACATGGCGGTTGGCCGGCTCATCGAGCACATCCGCGGGACGCCGAGCGGCGAGCGCACGGTCATCGTGTACACGTCGGATCATGGCGAGTCGTTCCGGGAGCACTGGCAGCTCGGCCACACGAGCTCGCTCTGGGACGAGGAGATCCTCGTCCCGACGTGGGTCGACGCGCCGGAGGGGACGCTCGCGCCGGAGGAGCGGGCGAGCATCGAGGGCGCGAAGGACACGTTCGTGTGGCACCTCGACCTGGCGCCGACGTTCCTCGATCTGATGGGCCTCTGGGACGAGCCGGGGCTCGATCCGTTCCGCCGGCGGATGATCGGACACCCGTTGACGCGGCCGGAGCGCACGGTCGCGCCGATGCCGCTCACGAACTGCACGTGGGTGTGGGGGTGCGCGTTCCGCAACTGGGGGATGATGCAGGGGCCGATGAAGATCGAGGCGCGCGAGTGGGACGGCGAGTACCACTGCTTCAACGTGCTCGAGGACCCGCTGGAGCTGACCAACCTGGGAGAGCAGGCGTGCGCGCCGCTGCCCGACCTCGCGCGGGGGCTCTTCCACGAGATGCCGAACGTCACGCCGCCGGGGAGGCCGAAGGTCGACTGGGGCGGGTGAGCCTGCACGGGGCGCAGGGGCGGGGCGGGGTGCTACGCGCCGAGGCGCCGCTCGAGGTCCGCGACCTCCGGGCACAGGGAGCGAATGCGGCTGTACCGCGAGGCTGCCTCGCGGGCCAGGATCCCGCGCCCCTCCGCCGGCTCCTGGAGGACGCCGCGCTTCTTGGCGAGGGGTTGATAGTAATGCTCCTTCGGGTTTTCGTGGGCGCGGACTGCCTTCCACGCCCACTCGGAGGGCAGATCGTGTCCGGCGAGGAGCCACACCTCGACCTCTTGCCAGGCGTTCTCGGCCAAAAAGCGCTTTCCCAGTGGAAGAGCGGTGCTGGCCAGCGACTCCAGTCTATCGAGTGCCTCGCGCCGCCCCGGTTTGCCATCGCGGTCGACGATGAGCAGGAAGCACTCGATCATCGCCTGGTAGCGCACGAGGATCTCCTGGAGGCGTTCCCACCGGAGCGCCTGGTCGACGCCGCCGAGGAGCGGATCGCGGCAGACGATCACCTTGGCTTTGCGGCCAATGACCTCGAACATCCTCGTGATGACGGGCTCGAGGACGTATTGGTCCTTGCGAAAGTCCTCGGGGATGACGAGCACGCGATAGCTCACTGCGCGGCCTCGCCCGCGTCGTCTGCCATGAGCTCTACCATGTCTTCTAGCCACCCTGAGGCGTGGAGCCGAGCGAGGTCCTGCGTCTCGAGGACCCGGCTCAGGTCGGGGAGGTCGACCACCTTGCGCACGCTGGACTCGTCGGCGCCGCGAAGCCGGTAGATGAGGAGGGCGCTCTCCCTGGACTCGGGGGTGAGGAAGCCGAGGAGCTGGGGCGAATGGGTCGTCGCGATGACCTGGACATCCCTGGTGCGACACTGCTGCTCGATGAGCTGCACGAGCAGGTGAAGGCGCGTCGGATGGATGCCGTTCTCGATCTCCTCGAAGAAGTAGAAGTGAGCGGAGTCGGTGTCGAGAAGAGCGGCGAGGATCGCGAGGAAGCGCAGCGTGCCGTCCGACGCGCTGTAGGCCGAGATCCTGCGCCCGCCCTGCTCCACGAGGTGCACGAGGACGCGTCCGGCGAAATCCTGGGGAAATTCGAGATCCATCACGTCGAGCGGCGTGAGGGCGCGGATCCACTCGAGGAGCGTGGCTCTTCGCTTCGGATCCTGGGAGATCGCTTGCAGCACGGACGAGAGGTTTTCGCCGCGATCCCCGAGCACCTGTCGGCCTGGCAACGAGGGGAGCCGCGCAGCGTCCGGTGAGAGATCCAAAAAGCGCATCGAGCGTAGCGTGTGCAGCGTCCTCTTTGCTTGTCTCCGGACGTAACGAGGATCCCTGACCTGCGCGATCGCAGGCGAACTTATCGCAGGCGAGCTTGACAGGGTGGATTCCTCACCACCTCGCGCGAGGCGTACGAGCAAGTGTTCTTTGTCTTTCTGCGCAGGGGCGTTCTCAGCGGGGTGTGAGTCGAAGCTCATGTCTGTGCTCTCGTAGAGGGCCTCGCGTGTGACCCTGGGAGCAGCATTTGAGAGCCCGGTGGCGACGGAGATTCGATATTTGTGATGGTATTGGTTCTCAATGTCCTTGAGCTCTGCACCGATCGAGAACTCTGCTCCTCCTCCGAAGACGACCTCCTTTGTGCCGCCTCGAAGACCCTTCCACTGAAGCTCGCCGCCCTCGCCGTACTTCTCTCCCAAGATCTCCGCCAGCGAGTAGCCGCGGCCGACGCCATGGAGAAAGCGGAACGCATCGCGGAGGTTGCTCTTGCCGGAGGCGTTCGTCCCGACGAGCAGCGTGAAGGGGCCCAGCGGGATCGCCGCCTTCCGGAAGCTCTTGAAGTTCTCGAGCGTGATCGAGGTCAGCATGGGCTCTCGGCGTGGAGTGTAGCTGCCTCGCTGCCCGTCGTTTCACTGAATCGCTCGACGGCGCGCCAGCGCCCGGTGAAGCGTGCGGACTCTGGACGGGCGGCGGACGGACGGCGCGCGCTCCGGGCCCAGCTCGCTCCGCGACGCGGGCGGTTGAGCCCCGCGCGGCGCTCAGCCCTCCTCCAGCAGCGCCGCCTGCACGGCCCTAAAGCGCGCGCTCTGCGCCGCGCCCTTGCGCCCAGGCGAGGTGGATCGTGTTCCGGGCGCCCCGGCGCCCCTTGCCCGGCCGCGGCCCCACCACGACGACCTGCTTCGCCGCGACCGCCTCGGCGATGAAGTAGTTCGGCAGGACCGCGATCCCGACGCCCGCGAGCACGAGCGCCAGCATCCGCGCCTGGAGTCGCGGCTGCGCTCCCTGGGCGCGCGCTACGAGCGAGGGCCGGTGTGGAAGCCGTTCGCCGTCCGGGATGGCCGGCTCGTCACCGGGGAAGAACCCGGCGTCCTCGGCGATGGTCGCGCGGGAGACGCTCGTTGCGCTCGCCGAGCAGGAGCCGAGGGAGAGCGCGCGCTGAGCGTGCGCCGCGCTGGACCGAGGCCCGGCGCCGATCGGGCGAGAGAGCGCGTCGCGGTCCCACGTCGCGGAGGCGGAGCGAGCTGGTAAGGCCGAGCGAAGCGTCGCGACACCTCGCTCGGAGGCGCTATGCTCGACGCGTGCCCGCTGCACAGAAGCCACACCCAGCCACGGTGGCGGATCTCCTGGCCATCCCCGAGGAGCAGCGCTTTCACGAGATCCTCGACGGCGAGCTCGTGCAGAAGGCCGTGCCTTCGTTCGAGCACGGCGACGCGCAGTCCGCCATCGTCGCGCACGTGAAGATCCCCTTCCAGCGGCGCCCCGGGGGCCGCTGGCCCGGAGGATGGTGGTTCGCCACGGAGATCGAGGTCGAGTTCATGCCGGACCAGGTGTACCGGCCTGACGTGGTCGGCTGGCGTCGCGAGCGCGCGCCGGAGCGGCCCAGCGGGTGCCCTGTCCGGCTCCGGCCCGACTGGGTCTGTGAGGTGCTCTCCCCGAGCAACGCGCGCAACGATACGGTCAAGAAGATGCGCGTTTACCAGCGCTGTCAGCTCCCCCATTACTGGATCGTCGATCCCCGGGAGGAGACGCTGACCGTGCACCGGTGGACCTCGGAGGGGTACCTGGTGGCGCTCCGCGCGGAGCGGGGCGAGCGCATCAGGGCCGAGCCGTTCGATGCGCTCGAGCTTCAGGTCGGCGTGCTCTTCGGGGACGAGCGCGAGGACGACTGACGGTCGCCCGCCGCCTCCCCGCGGGGGAGGGCGGCCGCGGTCACAGGTCGCGGAGGTCGAGCGACCCGATGAAGTCGGACTTGCCGACGTCGAGCCCGTTGTGCCGCAGGATCGAGTACGCGGTGGTGGCGTGGAAGTAGAAGTTGGGGAGCGCGAACTCGAACACGAACGCCGGGGCCTTCATGCCCTTGCCCGGCAGGAAGAAGAGCGGAATCGTGCGGTCTTCCGCGCCCTTCAGCTGCTCCGGCTTCACCGCCTTCACCTGCTCGATCGCCTTGCCGATGCGCGCGCGCAGCTCCGCGAGCGTCTCGTCGCCCGTCTCGAGCTGCGGCGGCTCCCCGCCGGTGAGCAGCGCGCTCAGCCTCAGGGGCCAGGCGATGACGTTCTGGAGCTGACGCCTGAGGTTCCACTGATCGGGCGCGAGGCGCGCGGTGAGGAGCACCTCCGGATCGAACTTCTTCTGCTGTGCGTAGGCCTCCGCCTTGTCGAGCCAGACCAGCACCTGGCCGAGCATGCGAGTCATCTGGGGGAACGAGCTGTCGTAAAGGCTCATGATCTTCTCCTCGTCAGCAGGAACAGCCGGCGCCTCTGGTCCACCCGCGGCCTCCGCGCGTCAACTCCGCGCGCGCGCCGGCGCCGGTTCACGTCGCGCGGCCGTCTGAAGCGGCAGTCGCGCTCGGCTGTATGCTTCGAGGAGGAGTGACGAGCCCGGCGGAGCCTCAGGCGGCGGGCTCGCCGGGGCTCCGCAGGCCGCCCGTGCGCCGCTCAGTCGACCCGGTGGAACACGCCCGCTGGATCGAGGGTCCACAGCTTCGCGCCGCCCTCGCCGCCGTCCGGCGTCCGGACGTGGATCAGCCGGATGCCCTTCTGCTCCAGCTCGGCGAGGATCGCGGGATCCAGGCCGGGCTCGAGGCGGGGCTCGAAGATGAAATCCTCCGAGAAGTTGTGGTGCTGCGGGTGGTACGTCTGCGCGTGGTAGCCCCTGAGCACGATCGGTGCGCTCGTCAGCCCCTCGATGCGCGTCTCCACCCACTTGTGGAGCGGCGCCGTGTACCCCGCCGTGGGGCCCGTGGGGGCCGGCGGCCAGTAGAACGAGGTCTCCACCGTGACGCCGGACGCCCACGAGAGCGAGCGCTCCTGGAGCAGCGCGCCCGCCACCGGGGGGCCGTCCGCGGGACAGGCGTCGAGCTGCACCACCTCCGAGGACACGTCGAGCGGCGTGCCGTCCCACTCGAGCGCCGGCACGGGCGTGGCGTAGGTGGCGCTCAGCATCATCCCGACGTCGCGCAGCGCGACCAGCGGGCCCAGCGACGGCGGCAGGAGCTCGGGCACCGGGGAGGCGGCGAGAGCATAGGTGATCTCCGAGGCCCCGGCGCCGTCCACGAAAGAGTCCGTGGCCGTCTCCTCGGCATACGCGTGGGACGCGGCCGGCCACGCCGCAGGGCTCCCCGAGAGCGTCGTCACCGATCCACCGGAGAGGTAATCGAGCCGCGCGTCCTCGAAGAGCGTGCCGGCGAGCGCCGCCGGCGTGAGGAACGCGCTCTTCGCCGAGAGCCTCGCGCGCACCTTGAGCCGGTGGTTCGCGAACACGTTGCCGAACTCGCCCTGGAAGGTGCAGACCTCCCGGGGCTCGTCGAGCAGGAACGGCGTGAGGCTCGGCGCCGTGTCCGGGAGCGCGACCTCGCGCACCTGCTTCACGACCAGGTCTCCAGGCTTCATCTTCTTGAACTCGTAATCGAGCAGGAACGATTTCCTGCCGGGGTTCACCTCGCTGAACCGCGCCTCGACGCGGCCGAGCAGCGCGGCGAGCGCGTGGTAATCGTCCTCCCATTGCATCACGTGGCCGCCGAGCGGGACGAGCGTCGAGCCGGACAGGAGGTAAACGGAGGTTTCCTCGTCGAAGAGGCTCGCGGTCACGACCTCCGGCTGCGCTCCGCCTTCCGGGTTGGTGACGGACGTCGCCCCGAGTTGCGTCACGATCTGGATCTGGTCATTGACCAGCTCGCGCCGCTCGAGCGTCGCGACGCCGTTCGCCATCTCGTCGTCGTCAGGATAGGAGTGATGGACGAGGACGCCCATCCCGACCTCGGCCTCGTCGACGCCATGGAGGAGCCGGGCGAGGAAGGCGTTGTCGTTGTAGAAGCTCGCGTACACCTTGCGGATCGCGCGGAACACGCCGCGCTCGCCGGCCTCGCCGGGGTCGCACAGGCTCGGCCCCTCCTGGTCGGCGTCCCGATCGTCGGCCAGGCAGCCGCTGTAGCTGTCGTAGAGGCCCGCGCCCGTGAAGACGGCGCTGTCCTCCACGTTGGTCGAGCTCCGGAACCGGATCTTCTTCGTGGGCGTGAAGCCCTCGAGCGCCGCCTCGATCGCCTGCCGCTGCCCTGCCGAGAAGGCGGTCTCCCCGGTGATCCGCGCGCGGATCGCCGCGAGATCGGCCTTGAGCGCCAGCATGTCGGGCGGGTAGCTATGGCCCGCGAGGCGCTCCGCGATCTCGGCGCGCAGCGTGCGGCCGCCGGGCACGACCTGATCGAGGAAATCGTCCCAGAGATCGAACGACAGCGCGACAGCGACATCGGAGCTCTCCGGGATGGCGTCCCGCAGCAGGCCATAGTTCGCGGCCTTGCCCCCGAAATGCACGATATCCGCGGGGCCGAGATCCTCGGTGGATCCGGCGTAGGCGCCGAGGGGCTCCTTGGGCTGGATCCCGAGCTCGCCGGGCCGCTTCAGCGCGAGCAGCTGCTCCCTGTCCGCCGGCGCGATCCCTCCGGCCTCGAAGAGCACGGCGCGGCAGATGGACCCGTATTGCAGCGAGGCCCGCAGCGCGACCTCCTCGCCGTCGAGCGCCTTTGCCGCCTCGGCGGCGCCCGGATCGCCGAGGTAGACGAACGGGATGCCGAACGAGGTCGCGAGGAGGGCGGTGTGCGCGTTCGGCGTCGCGGGCGACAGCGAGACGATGCCCGCCACATACGGCACCTCCGCAGGGATGGAGTCGGTGAGCAGGATGTCCTCGGCCCGGAGCTCGCCGCTCGCGTAGGCGGCGTCGATCGCGTCCGGCGGGACATAGCGGAGCCGGCCCACGGCCCAGCCCGTCGCATAACACGCGTCGCCGTCCAGCCACCGCTCGACCGAGCTCACCGGGAAGCCGCTCGCCTCGAAGAACGCGCTGTTCTCCGCGGCCGACGCGGCTTGCTCGTACGTCGGGAAATAGAAGGGCCGCGCCCCCTGGGGCGCGATGACGCTGTCCTTCACGAGCTCCAGGACGACGCGCGCCACCTCGGGGTCGTAAGCCTCCTGGCGGACGAGCTGGATGCCGTACTCCGGCACGCTCTCCGGGGTCGGCGGGAAGAGCACGGCGCCGAGGATGGCCTTCTGCCCCTCCTCGTGCAGCGAGACCTGGTCGAACTCGTCCCGCGACATCTCGAAGAACGGGTCGAGCCGCGCCGTGGCGAACTCGCCATGGAACGGGAACTTGTTGCTGTCCTGGTAGTAGACCTTGGTGGGGTCGTGCATCAGCACGGTGAACTTCACCCAGCCCGGCGTCTGGAAGGTCGCGGGCCAGGCGGCGAAGGGCTCGAAGGGGAAGCTGATCTGGTTCTTCCAGTCCTCCGATGGCGTGATGTCGATCGGGTAGGTGTCGACGGGCCATGACGCGCCGCCTCCGGCGCTCCCGCCGTCCCCTCCGCCTTCGCCGCCCGCGCCGCCTTCGCCGCCGGTGGCGCCTCCGCTGCTGGTGGCGCCGCTG
The DNA here is from genome assembly GCF_051530145.1 of Sorangium sp. So ce302. Classification (GTDB taxonomy): domain Bacteria; phylum Myxococcota_A; class Polyangia; order Polyangiales; family Polyangiaceae; genus Sorangium; species Sorangium cellulosum_B. The sequence continues at coordinate 1,400,996 of NZ_CP150326.1, forward strand.
CCACCCGCGCCCCCTGACGAGTCCTCTCCGCAGGCGGCGAGCGTCCCCGCGCCGAGGAGCGCGAGCGCAAGACAAGCCGGTCGACCGATTCGCTGAAGTCTCATGAACAACATCGCGGTACAACTGCCGTGCCATCGTGCGGCCAGCGGCATCTCTGGGCTGCGCGGCGGGGCGTCGCTGTCGCGCGCGTGGCGCACGCAGGCACAGCCGTACGGGCGCGGCGCGGCTGCTCGCGCGGGTCTGCTCGCGGCCACCCTGCCGATTTTTCTTGGGGTTTCAACCGGTTCGGCGTTCTACGATGCCGCCATGACCGAGCGGAGAGCGGCGCTGATCGTCAACCCTGCTGCCGGCCACGCGGGCGATTCGGTCGAGTCGCTGCCTGCCCGGCTCCAGCGCGAGTTTGCGCTGAGCGTCTACGAGACGAGCGCGGAGCGCTCTGCCGCCGCCTGCGCCGACGCAGCGCGCCGCGAAGGGGCCTCCCTGGTGATCGCGGCGGGCGGCGACGGGACGATCTCCAGCGTGGCGTCCGCGCTCCTCGGGGCCGATGCGTGCCTGGGTGTCCTGCCGCTGGGAACGGCGAACTCGATCGCGCACTCCCTGGGAATCCCGGCCGACCTGGAGGGGGCGATCGACGTGCTCGTCCACGGTGAGCCGACGCGCATCGACGCCGCCCGCGCCAACGGGAAGACCATGATCCTGCTCTCGGCGGTCGGGCTGCACGCCGACACGGTCGGCGAGACCCCGCAGGACGAGAAGCAGCGCTGGGGTGTGTTCGCGTACATCCGCACCGGGCTGAGAAAGCTGATGAGCCTCGAGCCGTTCGTGGTCGAGATCGAGACCGAGGATCAGCGGATCCACTGCCGTGCGGTCGCGGTGACCGTCGCGAACATGGCGCCTCCGCGCACGGTGCTGGCGCAGGGGCCGCCCGTCCTGTCCCCCGACGACGGGCGGCTCGACCTGACCATCGTGTCGGCCACGACGCTGGTGGAGGCGGTCGCGACCGGACTGCACCTCCTGAGGACCGCGATCGACGGCGAGCCGGCCGAGCGCGACAACATAGGTTTCCTCGCCGCCCGGCGGGTCTGCATCACGACCGATCCGCCCCAGAACGTGCTCATCGACGGCGAGGAGGCCGGGACGACGCCGCTCGTGGTGGAGTGCCTCCCGCGCGCCCTGACGGTCATGGCGCCCCGCCGCGAGGAGGCCCGTGAAGCGCCGCCCGCCGCGGAGGTCGAGGTGAAGCTCGCGGGGTTGCCAGAGCTCGAGGTCGAGCCGAAGCCGTGAGGCGCGCTCGGGCCGCGAAAGCCCGAGGAAGACCCAGACGACCACGATCCGGCGTCGCGTCGCGGCGAGCAGCATCGTGACGGCCTCGTCAGGGGGGGAACCGGAGCCGCCCGGCGTAAGGAAACGTGGTTCTGCCGCGGCAGGGCTCGATTCTTGACCTTTCATCGGGAGCGCAGAGGAATGCGAACGACGTTCTGGGCTTGTGTGGTGGGGGTGTGCTTGGCTTGCGGCCTCTCGGGGCTGGGCTGCGGGGGAGACGACGACGGGGCGACGCCCGGCGACTCGGCGGGTTCGGCGGGAGGCGGGGGCTCCGGGGCCGCGTCCTGCTCCGGACTCGACACGTCGGCGCTCGTCAGCGAGCTCTCGCCCGCGGAGGTCGAGCAGGCGTGCAAGGGGTATCGCCGCTGCAGCGCCGAGCAGGTGACCGTCGAGTACGTCTGCCTCATGCAGGGCGTGCTCGGCGCGGCGTACGGGGACGACGCCGGGACCAGCGACGCCGAGCTGCAGGCGAAGTGCTCCGAGCTGGTCGAGGGGTGCATGGCCGACCCGAGCCAGGCAGAGCAGCTTTTAGAGCAGGCCCTCATGGAGGTCGACGCAAAGCCCTGCGGCCAACCGACGCAGTGCACGGCCACGATCGCGGAGATCGACGCCTGCGCCGCCGAGGTGCGAGCGTACACGCGCGATGTGCTCCCCGCGTGCAGCGCGCTCACCATGGCGTTTTACGAGCAATCCGACGAGGACCCCGCCGTGCTCGATGGGGCCTGCAGCAAGCTCAACGTCGGCTGCCTCCCGCTCCTCCTGACGCCGAGCGATGATTGACCGGAATTGACGGGAATTGACTGGAAGGCGCGCGTCCCGGACCGCTGCGCTCCCTGCCGCGGTACAGATGGCCGCTCTGGATCGCGGCGCCGCCCCGGCAGAGCGGCCTGCCCACGCCTTTTCCCGTCTGTCCCAACGTGATGGACGCGATGGACGTGATAGACGTGCGCCATGAGGCTGACCGAGCGAGCCATCGAGCTGCCGGCGCTCGCGAGCGCCCACTCGCATGCTTTCCAGCGCGGGATGCGCGGTGAGGCGCAGCGGCCGGGGCCGTCGGGGGCGGACGACTTCTGGTCGTGGCGCAGCGCCATGTACGCGCTCGCCGAGTCGCTCACGCCGGAGTCCATTCATGCGATCTCGAAGGTGGCTTATCGCGAGCTCCGCGCAGCGGGCGTGCGCACGGTCGGCGAGTTTCATTACGTGCACCACCAGCCGGGCGGCGCGCCCTACGCGGATCGCACGGTCCTCGCGGACGCGGTGATCGAGGCCGCGCGCGAGGAGGGCCTCCGGATCGCGCTCCTCCGGGTCGTCTACGCGCGCGCCGGCGCGGGCAGGGCGCCCGAGGGGGCGCAGCGGCGGTTCTCGGACGCCTCGCTCGACGCGGCGCTCGCGGACGTCGAGGCGCTCCGGGCGCGCTACGCGGGCTGCGAGGACGTGCGCGTCGGCGTGGCGCCCCACAGCGTGCGCGCCGTGCCCCCGGCGTGGCTCGGCGAGATCGCGCGGTACGCCGCGGAGCGCGGGCTCATGGTGCACATGCACGTGGCCGAGCAGCCGGCCGAGATCGAGGCGTGCCTCGCCGAGACGGGCCGGCGGCCGGTGGAGCTCCTGGCCGAGCGCGGGGTCCTCGGCGAGCGCTTCGTGGCGGTGCACGCGACGCACCTCGCGCCGCACGAGCCAGCGCTGCTCGGCGCGGCGAGGGCGTTCGCGTGCCTGTGCCCGACGACCGAGCGCGACCTCGGCGACGGATTGCCCGACGTGGGCGCGCTGCGCGCGGCGGGCGCGCGGCTGTGCGTCGGGATCGACAGCCACGTGATCACCGATCCGTTCGAGGACATGCGCGGCGTCGAGCTCGGCGAGCGGCTGCGGACGGGCCGCCGCGTGACGCTGCGGGGCGAGGGCGGGGCGACGCCCGCCGAGGCGCTCTGGGAGATCGGCTCGCAGCGGGGGGCGGAGGCGTGCGGGTTCGCGGATCCCGGCGGCAGCATCTCGGTGCGCCGGGACGCGCCGGCGCTCGCGATGGTGCGGGAGGAGCGGCTGCTCGACGCGGTGGTGTACAGCGGGAGCCCTTCGATCGTGGAGGGGAGCCCCGCGCCCTCGGGCCCGCCTGCGCATTGACCGAGGCGAGGCGCCGGCTCGCCTCGGCGCCGGGGATCGAGGCAGGCCCGGGCCGAGCGGGCGAGCGTGAAGCGCGCTCACACGGGGTGGTGGCGTGGTTTGTGAGGAGCCGTTCCCCCGCGTCTCGCCTGCATCATGCATGGGAAACGAACGGCGAAGGAAGGAATGGCTCGACTGGATGCCCCTGGCGGCGCTGCTGCCGATCGGCGTCGTCTTGCTCCTGAGCCTCCACGAGATCCAGGACGTCCATCGCAGGAACATCGCGGCGACCCTGCAGGCGGTGCTCTCGACGACCCGCGAAGGGCTCTTGACCTGGGCGCGGCAGGCGAAGGGCGCCGCGGGGTTCTGGGCGAACGAGCCGAGGATACGGCGCGCGGTCGCGGCCCAGGTCGAGGTGCGCCGCAGCGAACGCTCGCTCCGCGATAGCCCGTACCTCCAGGATCTGCGGCTGGAGCTGGAGAACGTCGTCGAGCGGGAACAGTGCCTCGGCTTCGACGTCATCGCGCTGGATGGCACCCACATCGCCTCGGATCGCGATGAGCTCCTCGCCACCAGGACGCTGAGCGTCCACGACCCGGACACCATCGCCGCGGCCCTGCGCGGCTCGACGGTCATGGGTACTCCCTTCGCCATGCGGTCTACCGTCATCGGAAGGGTCACCCCCGTCCTCGTGGTCGCGGCGCCGGTGCGCTCCGTCGTCGGGGAAGGGGAGATCATCGCGGCGCTCGCCTTCCGCATCGATCCCGGGAAGGAGCTGACGCAGATCGCCCATCGCGGACAGGTCGGCGCGTCAGGGGAGACCTACGCGTTCGACAGGCACGGTCGTGCCGTCACGGAGCTCAGGTTCGCCCAGAACCTCCGCGACATGGGCCTCCTGGCGGCCGGCGAGCGCACGAGCCTCAACGTGGAGATACGCGACCCCGGGGGCGAAGCGCCGGACGGCTCCGCGCGCCCCTTGCCTCGCATGGAGCAGCCGCTCACGCGCATGGCGACCAGCGCCGTTGCGGGGATCGCCGGGGTCGACGTCGAGGGATACCGCGATTATCGCGGCGTCCCGGTCGTCGGCTCGTGGCTGTGGGATCAGGAGCTCGAGCTCGGCCTCGCGACCGAGATCGACAAGGACGATGCCTATGGCGTGTATGTCGTGACGCGCCGTGTGGTCCTCACGGCCTGCGGCGTGATGATGCTCGCCACGCTCGTCCTGACGATCCTGCTGCAGCGGCGCGCGAAGGACCTGGCCACCGGCGTGCGGCGCGAGAAGGAGCTGCGCAGGGAGCTCGAGGATCGCGTCCGTCGCCTGGAGTGCGCGGAGGCGGAGCTCAAGGACGCCATCCGCGTCCGCGAGGAGTTCCTGCGGTTCGCCTCGCACGAGCTGCGCACGCCGCTGACGAGCCTGCGGCTCCTGTACGAGCACATGCTGCGATCGCGATCGCAGCCCCTCATGGCGACGCTGGGCTCGAAGGACATCAGCCGATTCTTGAAGGTGTCCTCGCGGGAGCTCGCCCGGATCACGCAGGTCATCAACAACATGTTCGTCGTCGCGAGCTTCGCGACCGGCCCGCCGGCGCTGAACCTGGAGAGGACGGAGATCAACGAGATCGTGCGCAGGACCGCCCGGCAGGTGACAGAGCAGCTCGAGGCCGACGGGTGTTCCCTGGAGCTCCAGCTCGATCGATCCGTGTTTGGCTACTGGGACGACGCGCGCGTCGAGCAGGTCATCACGAACCTGCTGTCGAACGCGTCGCGGCACGGCGCTGGACAGCCGATCACGCTGTCGGTCGTCCGGCAGGGCGGCTTTGCGGTGATCTCCGTGCACGATCGCGGCGTCGGCATCACGCCGGAGCAGCGGGACAGGCTCTTCGAGCCGTTCCGGTGGACACCGGAGGCGCACAGCGGGCTCGGCGTCGGGCTCTACGTCTGCCGGTTGATCGTATGGGCGCACGGCGGAGAGATCCTGGTCGACAGCGAGCCAGGCCAGGGCACGACGTTCCGCGTCCGGCTGCCGCTGCCTCCGGAGATCGAGGGAGGCGACGCCGCTCTGGTGCCCGAGAGCGAGCGGAGGGCGGCGGCGGAACGGCGCAACGGACAGACGGAGTAGGGGAGTCGCGGGCGCTCATCCCATCGCGCCCGCGATGAGCTGCGCCGCCCTCAGGAGGACCGCCACGACCGCCCCGACGTTCCACGCGCGCGCGAGCCACCACTGCACCTCGGCGCCGTTGATCCACGGCGGCACCCACGCCGGCGGCGCCAGCAGATCGGCGACGGTGAGGACCCGCTCGCGCTCCTGCGCCGCGCGGTAGCCGCCCTCGCCGCCGCGGACGTGCTCCTCCGCCCGCACGAGGGCGAGGAGCCGCGCGCCGCGCCCCTCCGGGAGCAGCGCCGCGCCCGCGCGCAGCGCCTCCGGCGTCGCGGGCAGCTCGACGGCCCGGCCGCGCTGCGTGAGGCGGAGCGCGCCGTCCCCCGCGCGCTCGACCCGCCCCCGGACCCAGCCCTCGGAGCGCTCGCCGCGGAGCACCGACGAGAGCGACGCGAGCTCGGGATCGGGGCCCAGCCGGGGCGCGCGCTCCCCCGGGAGGACGCGCGCGGCGAGGAGCCAGAGGGCGATCGGGAGCACCGACAGGAATGGATTCAGGGCGAGCAGGCTGGTCACGCCCGCCACCCCGTCGAGCACCGGCAGGGCGAGCACGCCCGCGCCGGCGAAGGCGCCCACGGCGATCGTCGCGCCGAACCCGCCGACCACGCCGACGGCGACGTTGCCGATCGCGACGACGCCGACGGCGACGTTGCCGATCGCGATGAAGCCGCGCGCGACGTTGCCGATCGCGATGAAGCCCGTGACGACGTTGCCGAACACGAGGAACCCGTTCGCGATGTTGCCGGCGTCGACCCAGCGCGCGCGCTCCGCGGCGCTCGCCTCGCCTCCGCCCCGGAGCGGCCAGCTCATTCCGTCACCTCGAACGAGGTGCGGCCGACGAGCTGGCCGTCCTCGGTCTCGACATCCACCGTCCAGCGCCCTGCCAGGCGGCGCGGCAGGCTCCCGCCCACGAGCTGCGACTTGAGCCGCACCGCGCCCTCCGGCCCGGGCACCCGCAGCGTCTCCTCGGGCGCGCGGAGGACCTCGCGCCCCTCGCGCCGCCAGACGTGGAGCAGGCGATCGCCGTCGCCGCCCGGCACCACCACGTCGGTCACCGCGCGGAGCTCGCGGATCACAGAAAAATGAAGTGATTTCACGGACATGGCGAGACGTCCGTCCGGGAGCACCGAGGGGCCCACGGCCGCGGAGGACAGGTGCATCGGGACGGGCGGGATGAGCTCGCGCGTCCCGTAGGCGAGCCCGACCCCGGCGGCCGTCGCGACGACGAGGAACACGGCGCCCATCCGGCTCCAGAGGGCCCCGAACGGCAGGTGCAGCGTGCAGAAGCCGAGCACGGACACGAGGGCGGCGGAGAGCAGCGTGTACAGCGTGCGGGTGTCGGGGAGGAGCGCGGGGATGACGAGGTTCAGGCACGCGAACAGCGTCACCCCGTAGAACACCGAGGCGAGGGTCTTCCAGCGCATGAGCACGCGGTCGAAGACGAGATCGAGCGTCGAGAGCACCGCGCAGGCGGCGAGGAGGAGGACGAACCACCGGTTCGGCGCGTCCAGGCTGGCGCTCTTCCAGTAGAACGGGAGGAGGAAGAAGAGCATGCCCTGATAGAGGTTCTTCAGGACATAGGTCATCACGAGGAAGCGCAGCCGGGCGCCGCGCCACGCCGTCGCGAAGTCCTGGCGGGCGCCGGTGCCGAAGAGCCGGAAGAAGAGGAGCACGAGCAGCCAGGCGACGCTGACCGTGACCGCGAGGAAGCGCGCGTGCTGGAACCCCTTCTGCGCGAAGGTCACCACGAAGGCGCCGAGGCTGAGCGCATACGCGGTGTGCAGCCACCAGAGCTTCTTGTGGTGGCGCTTGAGGAAGGCGCGGGCGGACGATCGGAGGTCCCCGGGCTTGTCCTCGTCCTCGGCGTTCAGGTCGACGTAGGACGCCTTGGGCTCGGCCTTGACGGTGGGCGCGTTGTCCTCGTCCGCTGCCGCGCCGCGCGCTGGCCGCTCGGGCATCTTGAGCGTGCGGTCGTCGTGCTCCCCGCCCGGGGTGCTGGCCCTGGGCGGCATGCGCAGGGTGGCCTCGTCCCCGGCCTGAACGCCGGCCCTGGGCGGCATGCGCAGGGTGGCCTCGTCCCCGGCCTGGGCGCCGGCCCTGGGCGGCATGCGCAGGGTGGCCTCGTCGGTCGCCGGGGGCCGGGCCTGTCCGGCCGCGTGGGGAGGGGCGTGGCCCGGCGAGCGATCGGGCTCGTCGCCAGGCATGTACATGATCGTGGGCGCCTCTCCGAAGGCCTCCGGGACGCGCGTCTTGTGGACCGGCGCCGTGGCGCTGGAAGGCGGCGGCGACGGCAGCGAGGGCGCGTTCGCGTGGGCCCCGGGGGCCGGGGCGTCAGGGGAGCGCGGCGCGTGCTGTTTCATGTCCGGCCCGCAGCGTACCCGACGGGCGGTCCACCTTCGAGCGCCGCACGAGCGGGCCGGCGCGGCCGGCGCTCGGGGGCGCGCAGGGCGGCGAGCGCCTGGACGGGGCGCGTGGCGTCGTCCTGAACAACCCCCTCATGGGTCGGCATCTTGCCGGGAAACTGAACAGGGAGACGGTGAGATCGTCGGGATCTTACTCCCCGTCTCCCCGCCTCCCTGTGAATTCTCCCCCCGAAAAATTCGAGGGGATGCTCCAGGTGCCCGTCGTTGCTCCGTTCAGGGACGGCTGTCGGCCGAAACGATGCTCAGGGCTCGGCGCTCACTCGATCGAGACCTTCACATCGGCGCTGCCGCTGCTTTGATAGCCTTCCACGACCAGCGAGACCTCATAGAAGGTCCCGAGGGTCAGCCCCTGCTTCCCCCACGCGTCGAAGTGGTTGCCGACAGTGATGGTTCCGCTCGTGCGCTTCTGCTGCCGGACGCTCCAGAACTGATAGAAAGTCGCCGTGCCATCGATGGAAGGTTGGTTGACTCGCTGGGTCTTGTAGATGTCGTAGGTACCTCCGTCGCTGGAGACGGTGCCCACGTGCCCTTCTCCGCCCGGCGGACGCCAGTTGCCCCAGCTATCGATGATGTAATACTCGATGAGCGGGCTCCTCGTCCACCCGTAGACGCCCAGGTAGGAATTGCCGTTTGGCCGGTAGTCGGCCTCGTAGGTAACGACATTGTTCTTCCCGCCCGGCCTCACGCCTTTACGGCCCAGCAGGTTGTTGATGTTGCTCCAGTTCACGCTGAAGCCATCCGCCGTGTTGAGCAGGCACCCGTCTCCTCGGTCCTTCCAGTATTCGAAGGTGAGCCCGCAATGGGTGCCTGTCCTGTCGCTGCAGACCTCCAGGTCGGCTTCCGTGCACCGGGTGGGCGTGCCGGTCCCCGTCGAGGCCGTGGTGCTCGCGCTCGTGCTGCTCGCGGTGGAGCTGCTCGTTGTCGAGCTGCTCGTTGTCGTGCTGCCCGCGGTCGAGCTGCTCGTTGTCGTGCTGCCCGCACCCCCGGACCCGTCCGAGCCCCCGGTCCCGCTCGTGGTCGACCCGCCCGGGCCCGCCGTGCTGCCGGTGGTGCCGGTGCTGCCCGAGGTCACGCCGCCCGGGCCCGCGGTGCTGCCGGTGGTGCCGGCGCTGCCCGAGGTCACGCCGCCCGTCCCGGACGAGCTGCCACCCGCCCCGGTGTCTTCTGCAGAGGAATCGTCCGGCCCCGCGCACCCCACAGCGATGAATCCCAGGGCGATAGTAAAATGTTTTAACAAAGTTAAATTCACAGATCCTCCTTGGCGAAATGAGTCAATTCCCTGTAGCCGATCTCGTGATCATGGCTAGCATCTGGGCTCGGTGGCGACAACGGCCCGTAGAGCCATTCCAGCCGCTGGTCCACGGCCCGCCTCAGGCTCGACCCGGCCGAGCAGCGGACGAGGTCGCACGACCGCCCCCGGTACCGTGGGTTTGCCAACAGCCGCCGAGGCAAGCGTCTCCCCCCGTCACCCTGGCTCCCTGACGCGCTGGCTCCCTGACGCGCCGAGTCGCGTGAAACAGCGCAAGAGAACTACATGAGGGCGGGAATGTGGGAACGGCTCGGGTCCCATCTTCCACGCTCCGCGCCGTCATGCTCTACTGTTGCCGTTCTCGGGAAGACGCTGCCTGTTCGGCGCCCTGTCCGGCCGGACAGGGCATCGACCACCTGAGAGCTGTTGAGACCTCTCACCGTGGAGCGACCGGGAGGCGCCGGTGCTCGGGGACGGCCCCATGATGACCAGGACCTCGAGAACCTCGTCCCTCCTCGCGATCACCCTGGTCCTCGTATCGGGCTGCGGTCGTGATTCGGCGGCTCCCTCGGACGAGGCCGGGTCGAGCGGTGGAAGCGGCGGCGCGCCCTCGACCGGAGCAGGAGGAGCGGCGGGCTCGGGCGGGGCGCCGGCGGGCTCGGGCGGGGCGCCGGCGGGCTCCGGTGGGGCAGGGGCGGCGAGCGCGGCTTCGACCAGCGGCGGCTCGTCGGGCGCGAGCGGGGGCTCACCGAGCGAGCCTCGCCCCACGGTGACGGCCGCTCCGGGCACGGAGCTCGTCCGGGTCGACACGAACGTGATGCACCAATCCTTCGAGGGCTGGGGCACGAGCTTGTGCTGGTGGGCCGATCACGTGGGCGGATGGCAGGAAGCCAAGCGCAACGCCGTGGTCGAAGCGGTCGTCGATCCGGTGAATGGCCTCGGCTACAACGTGTTCCGCTACAACATCGGCGGCGGGGAGAACCCGTCCCACGAGCACATGAAGGAGCACCGCGAGATGCCTGGATTCCAGAGCGCCGACGGGACCTTCACGTGGGCGAACGACGCCAGGCAGCGCGCCATCCTCCTGCGCATCGCGGAGCGCGGAGCGGATCTGATCTTCGAGGCGTTCTCCAACTCTCCCCCCTACTGGATGACGAACAGCGGTTGCGCCTCGGGCAGCAGCAACGGCAAAGACAACCTCAAAGCGGACCATTACGACGACTTCGCCCACTACCTCACGGAGGTCGTCCGTCACTACAGGGACGAGCACGGGATCACCTTTCGCACGCTGGAGCCGCTGAACGAGCCTTTTGCCGACTGGTGGAAATCGAACGGCTCCCAGGAAGGATGCCACTTCGACCGGGCGAGCCAGGAGAAGATCATCCAGGAGGTGGCCAGGCAGCTGACCAGCAAGGGCCTCGGCGAGACGGTGGTCAGCGCGTCGGACGAGAACAGCATGGATGACGCCGTCCGGAACATCGGCGCCTTCGGCGCGGGGACGCTCGCCGCCTTTCAGCAGCTCAACGTCCACTCCTACGCGGGCAGCCAGCGCAGCGAGCTCCGGCAGCTCGCGACCAGGCTCGGCAAGCGGCTGTGGCAATCGGAATCGGGGCCGCTCGGGCAGAGCATCAGCGACGACACGGACGCGGCGCTGTTCATGGCGGAGCGCATCATCGACGATCTGCGCGAGCTGAAGCCGGAGGCCTGGGTGGACTGGCAGTCGGGCGATCCGTCGCGCAGCTGGGCGAGCTTCACGCTGAACGACCGCGAGCAGTCCTTCGCTCCCATCAAGCGCTTCTACATGCATGCCGGCTTCAGCCGCTACATCCGGCCCGGCGCGCGCTTCGTCGACGTCGATAGCGAGGACATGGTGGCCGCGGTCAGCGCCGACGGGGGCTCTCTCTCGCTCGTGGTCCGCAACGGTGATCGCAACGCGAGCCGCGGCTACACGCTCGATCTCACCCGGCTCCCCACGGTCGGTCCCGCCGCGGAGGTGCACCGCACCTCGCGCACGGAGGACCTCGATCGGCTCCCCGACATGGCGATCGAAGACTATCGCCTGGTGGTCACGGTCCCGGCCTTTTCCGTCACCACCTTCGTCATCCCGATGCCCTGATTTCCCCTGGAGCGACATCCATGATCGAGCGTCGGACCGTTCGCTTCACGACCCTGTGCGTCGGCGCGTTGTGCGGGGCGCTCATGGGCTGCAGCGAGCGAGGCCCCGCGGCAGAGGCCGATGCGCCGCGCCTCACCGGTGGAGCTGGAGGCGGCGGGGCCCATCTCGACGTTTTCGGTGCTCAGCGCACCGGAGTGCGCTTCCGCGCCGAAAACGCCGATCTGGACCCGTCTCCTGTGCGGGTGACCGCCGCTCTGCGCCGCTCGTACCAGGGGCGGGTGGGAACCGCTCTAGGTCGCCAAGGCTGCCGGTCTGAACCGTTCCCCAGGCCACCGGTCCGTACCGTCAATCGACCGGATAGCCCCGCCACATCCAGCGCAGCGTGTCGGGGAGCGTCTGCTTGAGCACCCTCCCGTCGCAGTGGCTGGCGCCCTTCGCGTAGACGAAGCGGTAATGATACCCCTTCTCCTTGAGGATCGCCGCCACGCGCTGGTTCGCCATCACCCAGTTGTGGTGGCTGGCTTCATCCCTGGTGCTGCCGAGGTCGTTCTCGCCGACCTGCAGGAAGACGCGCAACGGCTTGACCGGGTTATCCCGGATGAGCCCCTCCGTGTACTCCCAGGCGCCGTCGGGATACTCGGCCTCGGTGGGCGCGCGGGGGTTCTGCTGGTCGACGAACGTGCCGGAGTAGGTGACGATCTTGCGGTAGGTGTCGTGGCCGAACCAGCCCATGGTCAGCGCCGCCGCCCCGCCCGAGCTGCATCCGTACGTGGCGCGGCCGTCCGGGTTGCTCGTGAACTTCAGGTTGGGGTACGCGGCGTGGACGGCTTGGTCGTTCTTGACCGCCTCAAGGAGCTCCGTATCCACGAACCTCTGATAGGCGTCCGACATGGTGTCGTATTCGAGCCCCCGCTCGCTGCCGTACGAGTCGCCCCCTCCGTTCGCGGCGAAGATCGCGATGACGCTCGGGAAACGGTTGCTCGGATCCGCGACGAAGTTGTTGATCGTGTTGATGATCTCGTCCCTGTTGGTCGCGTCCTGGACGACCATGAACGGCGCCTCCGCGCCGTCGACGTACGTCGCGGGGATCGCGACCTCCACGCGGCGGTTGAAATCCCCCTTGGCGTTGTCGTTCAAGGTCGGATCGTGGCCGGTGAAGATTTCGCTCTCCCGGGACGAGAGGGAGAACGTGAACGTCCGCCCCCGGGGAACGCCGTCGATCCTCTTGATCTCCGGGGCGTCCTGGTAGTTAGGCCCGATCTCGAAATCGCCGTCGCCTTCGGTGCCGACCGGATCGACCGTCCCGCCCTGTCCTCCCCCGCCGCTCGGGTTCGGGTCGTCCGTGCCGCCCGCGCCCGAGGTGCTGCTGCTGCTCGAAGGGCTGCTGCTGCTGCTCGAAGAACTGCTGCTGCTGCTGCTGCTCGAAGCGCTGCTGCTTCCTTTTCCTCCGCTGCCGCCCGAGCCGTCGGCGGCGTCGTCGGACCCGCAAGCAGCGATTGAAAGCGCGACAAGGAGCGAGATACTGCATGGGATCGAGCGGGTCATGGATCCTCCTGAGATTGGGTTGCCGCCCGCCATCGGCGTGTGCGGCACGGACGTCGGGCCGTGGCGCTCGCGCGCCGGTCGGCGGACGTGAAGCCGATCGTGACGTTCGCGTGAGCGCGCAGGCGTTGCGAGGCAGCGCGGGTGACCGTCGGCGAGCTACTCGGTGGTGAACCGGAAGACGGCCGTCTGCGCGTAGCGCTGGCCGGGCTTGAGGATGACCTCGTTCTTCCAGGCCGGGACGTTGATCGAGTTCGGGAACTTCTGCGGCTCGAGGCACAGGCCGCTGTACTGCTCGTAAACCGCGCCGCCCTTGCCCTTGATCGATCCGTCGAGGTAGTTGCCCGTATAGAACTGGATCCCCGGCTGATCGGCCTCGATCGTCAGCACCCGACCGGTCTTCGGATCCTTGACCCGAGCCGCCTCGCGGAGCTTGTGCGGGTCGCCGCTGATGACGAGGTTGTGGTCGTATCCGACCGGCTTGCCGCCCATGGCTTTCAGGTCCCTGCCGATCGGCTTGGCGGTGGTGAAATCGAGCGGCGTCCCCTTCACCGGCTTGATCTGGCCCGAGGGGATGTCGGTGGCGTCCGGCGGGGTGTAGCTGTCGGCGTGCAGCGTCAGCTCCTGGTCGGCGACGGAGCCCGAGCCGTGCCCTCCCAGGTTCCAGTAGCCGTGGTGGGCCATGTTGACGATCGTTGTCTTGTCGGTCGTCGCCGACATCTCGACCCTGAGCTCGTTCTTGTTGGTGAGCGTGTAGGTCGTGGTCGCGTTGACCGTGCCGGGGTATCCTTCTTCCCCGTCCTTCGATACGTACGTGAGCTTGATGGAGGGGCCGTCCGGCGTCTCGGTCGCTTCCGCGTCCCAGACGACCTTGTCCCAGCCTTTCTTGCCGCCGTGCAGCGTGTGGGCGCCGTTGTTCGCGGAGAGCTTGTAGGTCTTGCCATCGAGCTGGAACTGCGCGTTCTTGATGCGATTGGCCACGCGGCCGACCGTCGACCCGAAGTACGGGCTGCTCTTCAGGTACCCGTCGAGGTTGTCGTGGCCGAGGACGATGTCGCCCATCTTCCCTGTCTTGTCGGGGACGTGGAGCTCGGTCACCGTCGCGCCGTAGGTCATCACCTTCGCGACCAGGCCGTTCGCGTTCGTGAGCGTGTAGAGGATCACCTCTTTGCCATCGGCGTTGCCGAAAGGCGCCTTGGAGACGGAAGCGGGCTTTGCGTTCACGGCTTCACCACCAGGTGGCTCGGATCTGGCGGCCGGGGCCGCTGGAGCGGCGTCCGCCGCGGGGGCCGCCGCCGGCGCAGGCGGCGCTGCCGCAGGGGGCGTGTCGACGGTCTGCGCGCCGCCGCACGCGCCGGCGAGGCACGCCGTCATCGTCAATCCGAACCACGATCTCGTCCTACCCATCGCCATGCTGTTCCCTCCGCCACGATTGTCTCACCTGGATCGGCTCCACCTGAGCGAGCCCAGCGCGGGCGAGCCCCCGCGATCTCGCCATGGCTTGCGTTCACGACACCCGAGCGGAGCCGGCGCAGAGATCGATCCCGGTACAAAGGACCAAGAGTCCGGTGCGCACGACGGCTACCCGGGACAAAGCGAAACGACACCCTGAGACGAAATTGTGAACGTTCACATTCTGCATGTCAACTCAAATGAACTGGCGCGAGGCGAGCCTCGATCCCGAAATTGGAATCCACGTCGAACAATACCGTGGCCCTGCGCCCGCCCTCTTGACGCGCCGCTCCGGAGGAGACTTGCCAGCCATCCGATGTCGAGCTTGGCCGCGGACTGACAGAGCATCGTTGACATCAAAAATGTGAACGAGCACAATGTCGATCTCACCTACCACGTGGCCAGGAACAACGCCGTGGGATTCTCGGTCGTGTTAGTAGAAGGCTGTTCCCTGGCGGAACGTGCGGATCCCGCAGGTTCGCCGGGGCCGCCCGGGTTTACTGGACCTGGATCGTGAACTCGTCCGCGAGGCGGCCGTTCACGTCCTTGAAGTACGCCGTCGCGCGCTTCGGATCCCCGCCGACGTGGAAGCGGATGAACAGGGCGCCATAGGCGGCGGTGCCCGACATGACCACGTTGTTCTTCTTCCACTTGTTGCTGGCGTAGTAGGAGGCCCACCACGTGTCGTCGTCGTGGCTGGCCGCGTCGTAGTCGCGGATGCCGACGCCGGCGAGGCCGGAGACGAACACGAAGTTGCGGCTCGGGCCGAGCTCCACGAGGTCGTAGGCGCCGGTCTTGCCGTGGCCGGTCGCGGCGTTGCCGACGTCGGTCAGGGTCAGCGTGCGCGAGTAGGAGTGCTCGTGGCCGGTCGAGACGATGGCGCCGGCGTTCATGCACTCCTGGTACGCGCTCCAGCCGACCTCGTTGCCCTTGGTGCCGACCTGCATGTCGTTCTGGTTCTTGTGCCAGTTGCAGATGGACCAGATCGAGCTGTCGGCGGCGAGCGAGTCGCGGATGAAGTCCACCTGGTCGGCCGCGTTGGCGGCGCAGGTCGAGCGGAGCTCGCTCGTCCCGATGCAGGACTGGATGATGTGCAGCCCGCGGAAGTTGCACGTCGACTTGACGCCGAGCTCGCCGGTACAGTTCATCGACGGCACGGCCGCGTGGCGAGCCTGGATCTTGCTGGCGTAGCCGCTCGTGCCGCCCCAGGCCGCGGCGTCGTGGTTGCCGATGATCGCGAAATAAGGATAGTTCGCGCCGAGGATGCCGTTGATCCGGTTGTCCCACGCGGTCGGGTTGTTCGCATAGTCGAAGTCACCGTTGTGGATGGTGGCCGCGGCGCCCTCGTTCTTGATCAGGTTGAGCACCGCGTCCGAGTTGCCGTTCGCGCCCTGGTCGCCGATGAAGGCGATCAGGAGATCCGGATCGGTCGGCGTGCCCGCGCCGCCGCCGGGCGAGCCATACGTGATGGTGAGCTTGGGCCGCTGCGCCACGGTGGCGTGCTCCGAGGACGCGAAGTCGATGCCATCGGTGTTCGACGCGCTCGCGATGAGGAGGCCGTCGTTGGAGGTCCCGTCGATCCACGCCTGGACGAGCGCCACGCCGGCCGCGTTCAGCGTGATCGTCCTGGCGCCGGCGCTGCCGGTGACGCTGCCCACGAGGCTTCCGCGATCGGTCGAGCCCATCGCGCCCGCGGTGGCCCACGCCGTCGTGGACGTCGCGTTGTTCCAGGTGACCTGCGACTCGCTCCACGAGCGCTTCACCTCGTAGACGCTGTACGTGTTCGCGGAGCCGTCCGTCACCTGGAGGGTGATTGACGCCGACTGGACGATGCTCCCCGCGGGGATGCCGGAGAGGGTCCATTTCAGCAGGCAAGATTTGTCCACGCCCGAGCCGTCGTCGCCGTCGGCCTCGCACGTGGTGGCTCCGCCGTAGTTCGTGGTGGCGGCGGCCTGCCGGAGGGTCGCGTCGGTCGAGCCGGCGTACGACGAGCTCGGGAGCGACCCCTGCTGGAAGGAGACCGTGGTCAGCGTCTGCCGCGTCTCCAGGACCTCCTCGATGTACTCGTCATTTGCGCCGCAGGCATGGATGACCGCGAGCGCCGGCAGGGCGGCGCAGAGGGCGCCCTTCGATCGTCTCGACCAGCTCGTCTCTCGGTGGTCGTGTGTGCCTGCGTCCTCTCGCGTGCGCGAATTCTGCATGAGTCTGTCTACCCTTTCTCCTGATCTCGAACGTAGGTGTGAGCGAGGCACGGGCAGGTTAATGGAAGTGTTGTTCCGTTATTGGATACAATTCCATGAAGATCGTGTTCCATCTTGGTACGCTCGACTGAGCGTTTGCCTGGCGCCGCGCCTCGCAGGCTCAGCAGAGCCAGTTGCTCGCGATGGCAGCTCAGTAGAGATCGCCGGCGCACCGGAGGGCGAAATTGCCTGATGCGTCCTGCGTGCAGGTCGGTGCGGTGGTGCACTCCCTTTTGTCGCTGCTGCCAGCCGGCTTGACCACATCGATCAGGCAGGCGCAGGAGGGCTCCGGCGCGCAGGCGACGGCGACCGCTTTGCAGGAGCTCTGCGGCGGCAGCCGGAACAGCTCGTCGTGTTGATCCTCGATGGTCTGGCAGTACTCGCTGTCCGATCGGCAGAAGTAGCTTCCGCAGGCGAACGTCCCCGGCGGCGCTGCGCCCGCGCACTCCTCGCCGTTGCCGACGCTCACGCCGGCCCGCGCGGCCTCACAGGCGTTGGCATAGGGGCGCCCGTCGCAGGCGCAGACCTCGCGCGGCGTGGCGGTGTCGCACGCCGTGGGCCGCTCCTGGCAGATACCGTAATTTCCCGGGACGACGCCGCCCTCTCCGCAGTCGCCTGGCGGGTAGTTGCAGTACTGATCCGCGGCGCAGAACGCGCCGCCGCAGGGCCCTCGGGCCGCGCCCGTTCCGTCGTCGCCGCCGTCCCCGCACGCCGCGACGAGCGCCACGAGCGCGCCGAACGCCCCGAGCCCCACGCTCGTCGTCGCGCTGGTGCCCCGTCGCACCGCGCGATGCCTCACCGCACGTCGCACGGCCATGCACGTTGGAAGATCCATGCCGCTCCCTCCTCTCACGTGGCCATCGGACGATCCTGGATGGCCCGTGTCGTTCGGCGGGCGGGAACGTAAAGGAGCTGGACGGGCCAGTGTGCAACAAGTCTGTGTCGGCGAGGGCGCGGCGCTCGGTCGTCGGATCCGCCCGGCGGTTCCCGGGCGCTGACATCACCGTTCGAGACGCTCGAGCGCTGATCTGGAGCGCACATCCCGGGTCGTCGCGTCCGTGGCGTCGCCGCGGTAGTACGTCCCGCGAACCAGATCCCAGAGCGGGAAGGTGACGTTGAAGTTCCACTGTCGCATCAACGACGGCCGGTGGTGCGCGCCGTGGTGGCGCCGGAGCTGTGCCACGACGCGGCTGCGGCCTATCCTACCGTCCGGCGGGAGGTGGTACGAGAGATGGAGACACTCGTACAGCACCATGTACGCCATGCACGTCGCCACGAAGAGCGACGCGAGGTTGCCTTGACCGGCCGCGCTGAGGGCGAGCGCGAGCGGGAGCGTCAGCGCGAAGACGCCCGCGATGCCGTACGACGGGATCAGCACGAAGCCGAGCTCACGCGGTGTGCGGATCGCCATGTCGCGCTCGACGAACACGCGGTGGTGCACCGGCGTGTGCCGGTCGTAGAACGCCTCGAGGAAGCGCCGCCTCCGGTGAAGCAGACCCCGATGCGCCCGCCACTCGACGGCATTGCAAAAGACGAAGAAAAGCGGAATCGCGGCGAGCTCCCAGCCCCGCAGGCCATGCAACCGCGTGAGCGAGAGCGCCGCGAGCCCACACCCGAGGCCGACCGTGCTGGCGAGGTGGAGCCAGGGAGAGTACCACCGTGGCATCGACATGACCCGGCGCCGCCGCAGCTCGGCCCGGCCCGAGTCGTCGAGCGGGGCGGGGTCGGGCGAGCCATTCTGGTCAGACGCGCTCACTGGCCTGCCTCGCGCCCGGTGTCGAACGCCCGGTCCCAGAGCGCGGAGCTCACCCCGAAGCGTGCGCGCGGCGCGGCGTGGTGCCGGAGGTGATGGCGGCGCTGCGCCGGAAGAGGGTGCTCCGCGTCGCCGAGCAGGTGCGCCGCGAGATGGGAGAGCTCATAAAGAAGATAGCCGGCGACGAGCCCGGCCCAGAGCGGCGCGGCGCGAGAGACCCCCGCGGCCGCCGCGGTCGCGCAGAAGCCTGCGGAGAAGGCCCCGAGCGTGGCGGCGGGGGGTTTGGCGATCGGCGTCTGGTCAGGGGCCTCGTGGTGCGCCAGGTGGATACGGGCGCCGAGGAAGGCGAGCGGGTGCTCCGCCGGCAGGTGGAAGAGGAAGCGGTGGAGCAGGTACTCGATCAAGGTCCATCCCGCGAGGCCAGCCGCCCAGAAGAGCGCTCCGGCGAGGGCGCCGCCTCCGCTCCACACGCCGATCCCGAGGAGGATCACCTCGGCTGCCGCGACGACGGCGAGCCGCCGCGCGTCGGCGGGGTCCCGGAACATGGCGCCACGCAGGGTCGACATGCGGCCTGGCCCTCACATGAAGATGCCGTCGACGAGGGTCCAGGGCTCGCGCGTCAGGACGCGCCGGGCGAAGTCGAGGAGGACCGCGTTGAAGTCGCCCCGCGGATAACGCGCGAAGCCGTCGCGCACCGAGGCGGCGTCGAGGTCGTAGCGGCGCACACCGAGGGAGTGGTCCATCCACACCGACTGCCGGAACGCCGTCGATTCAGGGCACAACGCCGGCGTCGGGCGGAGGCGATGGTTGTAGAGGAGGCACTCGTCGGCCACGCGCAGGTCATGCGGGGAGAGCTCGAACGACTTTGCGGCGAAGGCGCGGTGGAACAGCGAGCGGCTGCGCTGCATGTAGTCTCCGCCCTGCTCGTCCGGGCACAGCAGCCCGAGATCATGAATCATCGCCAGCGCGTGGAGCAGGTCGGGATCGGCCTTCTGGCGGCGGCGCTCGAGGAGCAGCATCGTGAAGTGGAATACGCGAAGACAGTGGTTGCGCAGCCCGTCGCCGCGGTAGGGGGAGAGCTCCTCGAAGAGCTCCTGCGCGCGTGCCCCGAGCGCCGAACGCGCTCCGAGGCGATGCGACAGCGCGGCGTCCGGCGTCGGCATGAGCTCGGCCATGATGAGATCCTACCACGGAGCGCGCTGGATCTGGCGCGCAGATCGTCGCCCGTGTCCGAGACTCCAGCTTCCCGTGCCCGGCGGTTCCAGATCGTAGGTAACCCCAGCGTGAGCTGGTCCTCGTCGAGGTAGGCAACGCCGATCGAGTCGTCCCTGCGCTTGGGCGGCCGGCGAGCGCTCCGATCACGCCGTCGTGCGTGCTGACCGCCCGTACCGGCTCAATCCACTCAATCTGGGCCGTGCGAGGCTCAGCCGAGAACCGCGGTTGTGATCGTCGAGGCAGGGGGCACGCCGTCATGCGCGCGTTCACGCTCGGTTGCCCTCTCCTCGTCGTGACTTCATCATGGACGGCCAATCGCGCCTCGACGAGGGCAACTGTGGCGCCCGCCGCGCGCACACCGGTCAGGTACAGAGGGATTCACGAATGCCTCGACCTCGGCATCGATGGCGCGGTTCGGCATGAGCGCAGCGCTTGACGCGCGATGCAGCGCCGTGGCACGGCTGTTCGCCGGGGAGGCCGTGATGTCGCCAGTTCCGCGTTGGTCGCTCAGGGCGTTGATCCCGCTCTGGATGTTTCTCGCTTGCGTGCTCGCGTCGGGCGGGTGCCAGTGCAGCTTCGGCGAGCCGCTTCCGGAGCCGCCTCGTGGCCTCGTCGCCTGCCGGACACAGCGTGTGCACAGCCCTGCCACGTCCCGCCCCGCGCCGGAGGTCGAGACCGTCGCCGCCGGCGCCATCCCCGGAGCGTTTTCCATCACGAGCACCGGTGAGGCCGTGTACACCATGGATCTGGCCTCCCCGCCCTCGCGCGCGGGCATGGGTCCTGGGCTCCAGATCGTCTACCGCAGCGACGGCGGCGACGGCGTGCTCGGCAACGGCTTCTCCCTCACCGGGCTGTCCGCGATCACGCGATGTCCGAAGAGCCTCGCGCAAGACGGGGAGATCCGCGGCGTGCGGTACGACGGCGACGACGCGCTCTGCCTCGACGGCCAGCGCCTCGTCCCCGTGGGAGAGGGGCCGGGAACCATCGAGTACCGCACGTTCCCGGATACCTTCGTCAAGGTGGTCGGTCACACCCCTCCGGACGGCGGCGGGCACGCCGAGGCGCTCTTCTTCGAGGCGTATCTGCCCTCCGGCCGCGTCGTCGAGTACGGGCGTACCGAGGGCAGCAAGCCGCTCGCGCGAGGTGGCGTCCCGCGTGCGTGGCTCGCGAACGAGGCCCGAGACGGCCGTGGCAACGCCATGACGTACGCATATTGCCTCGCCGAGGCCGAGGACGGCCATACCGCCGAGTACGCGGTGGATGAGATTCGATACACGGGCTTCGAGGGCACGCCGTCGCTCGAGCCTTCCCGGGCGGTGCGCTTCGTGTACGGGACCAAGGACTCGGCCGCGGTTCGCATGGGCTACTCGGGCGGCGTGGCGCTCCAGCGCTCGCTTCGCCTGGAGGAGATCCAGATGCTCGGTCCGGGCGACGCGCTGGTCCGGAGCTACGGTTTCCGCTACGAGCTGAGCCTGACGACGAGCCGGACGCTCCTGACCCAGGTCGAGGAGTGCGCGAGCGACGGGGTCTGCAAGCCGCCGACACGGTTTCAGTACAGCCGCGGAAAGCCCGGATTCGAGCGGCTCACGACGGACATCGACAAGCCGGTCTCCGAGAAGGCGAGCCCGATGGTGTTCGACATCGACGCCGACGGCCTCGACGATCTCGTGATTCCGGACATCGTCGCCGGGCCCAGCACGCCGTCGCATCCGATCACCGCGTGGGGGGTGGCGCGCAACCTCGGGCCCCGCGCCTCGCCGTCCTTTCTCGCGGCGCCTGAGCTCGCCTTCCTCGAGGATTGGCTGTTCGTCGCCGATCCGGATGGACCGTCCGACCCGGCCCTTCTTCAGCCCGAGCTCGGGACGGTGCTCGATTACAACGACGATGGGCAGATGGACGTCTTTCTCCACGACGTCTTCGACACCAAGACCACATGGCACGTGCTGCTGTCCCAGCCGGACCGGACCTTCGCGCTCCATGACACGGGCATCCGCCGGCCGTTCCCGCTCGGGGTCACGCCTGCGCCGCCGAGCCTGAGACGCCCCGGCGCCTCGGTGCACCTCGCCGATCTCGACGGGGACTCGGTGCCGGATCTGATCCAGTGCCAGGACCACGCTGAGGAGCTGGTACCGAACCCGCTCTCCGCCGTGTGGACCGTCCACCTCTGGAGGCCCGCGCGCGGCGCGACGTCCGCGGGATTCGACCCCACGGGCGAATCGATCGAGCTGCTCACCGGCTATCCCTGCGCAATGGAGATCCACACGCTCGACATCGACGCCGACAGCAAGATCGATCTCATCGTGCCCTCCGTGAAGTTGTTTGGTGACGGGACGGCCCTCATCAAAGATAGCTACGAGGCGATCATGCGCCGGGGCGAGGAACGCTGGGGGGTCATCGACACCAAGCTCCCTGTCGTGCCGCGCGGGGGCCGCGTCGTCTTTCTCGACGTCAACGGCGACGGCCTGCCCGATGCCGTCGAATCCGGCTTTAGCGGCCAGCTCTACACCTACCTCAACACGGGGTCGACGTTCGTGATATCGCCGTTCCGGACCGTCGACGCGTTCAGCTTCGGCGATGTGCTGGGGGTCCCGGACCAGGACGCGCTTTTCCGCCTCGCGGTGCCGCTCGACTTCAATGGCGATGGACGGCAGGATCTGCTCATGCCCGTCCCACCAGGCATGCTGCTGAGTGGCTCCAATGTCCTCCCCTCCTGGGCCGTCCTGCAAGCGACGGGCGACCTGGCGGGGCCGCCGTTCAAGCTCGTCGACGCAGGGGTTCCTTTCGAGGCCAAGCTCGGTGACGCGATCACGCTCGCCGATCCGCACGGGCCGCGCACCGGCGATCTCAACGGTGACGGGGCCCAGGACGTGATCCTGCCGCTCGGCGGTGTGTTCAACGTCTTCCAGAACCTCTCGGCCGACCAGGATCTCCTGGTCGCAGTCTCTGACGGGATGAACGCGCACGAGCCGACCGAGCCGGGCTTCGTGCCCAACGTGAGCATCTCGTACGGCCACCTGACCGATGCGCCGGTCACGAGCGGAGGCGCGGAAGAGGATCCCGACCGGAGGAGCGCGCTCTACGTCGCGCGTTCCGGCGCGGCGGACGACTGCGGCTATCCGCGGCGCTGCGTCGTGGGCCCTCGCCGGGTGGTCAGCGCGTACGCGCTCAACAACGGCGCGGACCGGCCGCGGCGCTTCGAGGTCGGCTACCGCGACGGACGCTACCACCGGCTGGGCCGCGGATTTCTCGGGTTCGGCGAGCGGATCGTCACCGACCTGGATACGGGTGCCGTGACGATCGACGTCTACGACCACGTCACCTTCGACGACGAGCTCCAGGTCTTTCCCTTCGCGGGGAGCGTCCAGCGGACGCTGCGCGGGGCTCCGGGGCTCGCGAGCCAGCCCAGACCGGAGCAGATCGAGCTCTCGTTCAGCGACGTGACGCGGACGCTCGTGCCGACCAACGACGGCGCCACGTACTTCACGCTGCCCACCGAGCGCCGGGTGAGGCGAGCGCAAGGGGTCTATCCGCCCCCGAGCGGTGACGCGACCTCGATCGAGGCGTACGTGCGGGAGATCGAGCGCGGCGGCGACGGCGCGACGCTGCTGCGCGACTCGGTGTCGAAGGTGACGGACTTCGACATGTTCGGCAACGTGCGCGCCGAGGAGGTCTCGACGGAGGGCGTCGACCTGACGCTCGAGGTCACGCGGTCGTTCAAGAACGACACCGAGCGCTGGGTGCTCGGCCAGCTCGAGACGCAGAAGGAGTGCAGCGCGGCGGCGGGGATGTCGCAGTGCAGGACCCTCACGCGAACGACAACGATCTACGGCGAGGTCGAGACCGAGTCCACCGAAAGCGACGACGGCCTGCCGGACACGAAGCTGAAGCTTACGTACGCGCGCGACGACTTCGGGAACATCACCGGCGTCACGGCCGAGGACGCCTTCGGGCACAAGAGGACATCCAGCACGGACTTCGACGAGCAGGGCATGTTCCCCGAGAAGTACGTGAACGCGGCCGAGCATTCCACGCTCGTGGAGTTCGACGACGCGCTCGGTGTGCTCCTCAAGCAGGTCGATCCGAATCAGCTCGTGACGACGTGGGCGCACGACGGCTTCGGGCGGCTCGGCATCGAGAACCGCCCGGATGGCACGACGACGACCGTCACGCTCGCTCGCACCAAGGACGGTGGCCCGGCGCAGGATGCGTGGCGGGTGAGGCAGCAGAGCATCACGACCGGCGGTGCCGACGATACGGTGGAGTTCGACAGCCTCGGCCGCCCGATCCGGTGGCTGGGATACGGGCCCGAACCGCAGCCGTCGGAGGGCTCGGGCGATGCGAAGCGCATCATGCAGGAGATCGGGTACGACGCGCTGGGCGAGCACATCGCACGGCGCTCGGTGCCGGTCAGGGAGGACACGCCCGAGAGCGCGATCCTGTACGATCGCTACGAGTACGATGCCGCGGGCCGCGAGGTGCGCCATACGACGCCGTGGAACGCGGTCACGACGACGGCGTACGATGGCCTGCAGGTGCGCGTCACCGACCCGCTCGATCATGTGACGGTGACCGAGCAGGACCCGCTGGGGCGCATCAAGACCATCACCGACGCGGCCGACGGGATCACCCGTTACGCGTACGGCCCCTTCGGACTGTTGCACACGGTCACCGATCCGGGCGAGGCGGTGACGCGCACGACGCGCGACGCATTCGGCCGCGTCCGGCAGCTCGACGATCCCGATCGGGGCACGACGGTCTCGATCCATGACGGCTTCGGCGATCAGATCTCGTCGACCGATGCGCTCGAGCGAAAGGTCACGTGGACGTACGACGCGCTCGGTCGACCCCGCTCACGCGTGGACCAGGACGGCGCGGAGAGCCTGACGACCACGTGGACCTGGGACACCGCGGCGCACGGCGTCGGCAAGCTGCACACGCTCGCGAGCCCCGACGGGGAGAAGACGTACGGGTACACGGGCCGTGGCCAGCTCGACACGATCTCGCTCCGCATCGATGGAGAGCGCTCTCCCCTGGAGGCAAGGCTGGGTTACGACGCGCTCGGCCGCGTCGAGACGGTCACGTATCCGGCACCGGCCGGCGCGGCGCCGTTCGTCGTGGCCCACGACCGCGACGCGCACGGCCATGTGCTCGCCGTGCGCGACAGCGGAACGAACCTCGCTTACTGGCGCTTGGCGGACGTGGACGACGCGGGGCGCTTCCGCGAGGAGGTGTTCGGCAACGGCGCCGTCACGGAGCGGAGCTACTTCGCCGACAAGCAGCGCCTGAGGCACTTGGCGACGCAGAGCGGCGCGGGGGAGGTGCAGGACCTGGACTACGGGTTCGATGATCTCCTGAATCTCACGCGCCGCACCGACGCGCTCCAGCCCGAGAACACGACGGAGCGCTTCCGGTACGATTCGCTCCATCGGCTGACGTGCGCGTACTTCGGCGATCTCGAGAGCTCGGCGGCGCCCTGCGCGCTCCGCTACGACTACCACCCGAACGGCAATCTCACCTTCAAGTCGGACGTCGGTGACCTCTCGTATGACGACCCGCTGCACCCGCATGCGATCACCGGCGCGGGTACGGACACCTTCGCGCATGACCCTGTCGGTAATCAGACGGCGCGGCCCGGCGGCACGACGGTGCGCTATACGCCGTTCGACCTGCCGGAGCAGATCACGCAGGGCGCGAGCACCATCACGTTCGGCTACGACGGCGACCAGCAGCGGATCCGCAAGACCACGCTGGAAAAGGAGACGCTCTACTTCGGCGATCTGTACGAGCGGGTCACCGAGGCGGCGTCGGGCGCCGTGGAGCACCGGTACCACGTCCACTCGCCGGAGCGCGTGGTGGCGATCGTGACCCGGGGAGGCTCGGACGACGGCACGCGCTACGTGCATGTCGATCACCTCGGCTCGATCGATGCGCTCACCGACGAGGACGGCGACGTGATCGAACGGCGGAGCTACGACCCGTTCGGGCAGCGCAGGAACCCCGTCTGGGGGGAGCGCCCGCCTGCGTCGTTCCCGAGCGAGACGACGCAGGGGTTCACCGGACACGAGAGCGACGACGACCTCGGGCTCGTGAACATGAAGGGCCGGCTCTATGATCCAAGGATCGGGCGGTTCTTGACGACGGACCCGATCGTTTCGATTCCGTCCTTCGGGCAGAGCTGGAATCCATACAGCTACGTACGCAACAGCCCGCTCAATCACGTGGATCCGAGCGGGTTCCAGGAAGAGCCGGTGGAGGCGCCGATCCTGCCGGTCTACTCGGTGGTGCGTCCGGAACAATACGCCGTAGAGCTCTTCTACTCGCCGCCGAAAGCAAACCAGCCTGAAGAAGGGCCGCGCGAGGCCGTGGAGGTCGGCGCCACGACGGCGCCTATCGACGTGGGCACGACCGGAAGCTCATCCGGGTACGTGCCGCAGCCGGTGACCGTATCGCCGGAGCACTCGGGCGTCGGCGGCCCAGGCACCGTCGTCGGCCAGACCTTGCTGGGCGCCGCGGAGGGGACGCGCGACCTCGGAGCAGGGATCGGGCGGATGCTCGTGCTGAATGCGCTGACGCTCGGGATGTACAGCGGCTACGAGTTCGCCAGCGCGATGTGGGCCGGGTACGACGAAGACGGCCTCGTCGGCGCGCTCAATGCCGTCAACCCGCTCTACCACATCGGCCGCGGCGCGGCGGACACGGCGCTCGCCATCGATCGGGATGACTATCGGACAGCGGGCTCGGCGGGGGTGAAGGCGATCCTCCTCGGCGCGGCAACGGTGTACGGTGCGGGCAGAGGGCTGGGAGCGCTCGCGGAGGGGTCGACGGCGGCGGGAGCCGCGACGGCAACACCGAGAGCGTACTCGGTGGCGTTCGAGACCACCATCCCGAAGGCCGGGGTCGGCAGATACCCTGCGCACTTCGCCGCAGCGAATGAGAATCTGCTTCAAGCGATGGCAGATCCACAGCTCGCGCAAATGCTTCGTCAAACCCTAGGGCAACAGTTCGAGAGCACGGTCCTGAGTCCAACGGGTCGCGTTCTTGGAAGATCACCCACGGGGTGGACATGGCATCACGTTCCCGGTAGACCTGGTGTGCTTCAGCTGGTTCCAATCGAGCAACACGCGTCGGGCTCGTCCTGGCAAAATCTACTTCATCCAAACGGACAGGGAGGGATGAGTGAATGGGGACATCTCTACTAAAAGAAGTTCTTCAGGAGTGGGAAAAATACGAGCCCGATGACGACCTATATGTTCCATCCGGAACGAGCATCACCTTGAACACACCCGTCGTCATTCTTTCGTTCGATCGGCATCGTCCTCGGAGGGTCGAAGACCTCGAATACATCTTGAGTTTTGAGCAAGTCAGGGACGCCATCGTCGGGCTCGAGGCCCAGCTTCGGCGTGATACGTCGGCTGAAGAGCGGCTCGCAGCGGTTCTGCATTATGCGCGACATGACGCGTTCATCGATCCCCAGCACGTGTCGGTGGGTAAATCGCGGGAATGAATCGGCTCGTCGCGCGGAAACCGACCATGTCCAGGTCGTCGGTCCGATGCTGCGCAACGCGCCCCTCGGCCTGCTCTGCGCCGAGGTGCGCTTCCTCGCGTCTGAGTTCGCACAGTGGCTGCTCGCGTCGCGGTTCCGCCCGAGATGGCGCGCGCCACGCTCCCGCCGGTCTGCTTCGAGGAGCACGTGAACGCGGCCACACACATCACATCCGTGAGCCCGACGAGGTGCTCGGCCGCGTCGAGACGGTCACGTACCCGGCGCCTGCCGGCGCGGCGCCGTTCGTCGTGGCCCACGATCGCGACGCGCACGGCCATGTGCTCGTCGTGCGCGACAGCGGAACGAACCTCACCTACTGGCGCTTGGCGGGCGTGGACGACGCGGGGCGCTTCCGGGAGGAGGTGTTTGGCAACGGCGCCGTCACGGAGCGGAGCTACTTCGCGGACAAGCAGCGCCTGAGGCACTTGACGACGCAGAGCGGCGCGGGTGAGGTGCAAGACCTGGACTATGGGTTCGACGATCTCCTGAATCTCACGCGCCGCACCGACGCGCTCCAGCCAGAGAACACGACGGAGCGCTTCCGGTATGATCCGATCCATCGGCTGACCTGCGCGTACTTCGGCGATCTCGAGAGCGCGACGGCACCATGCGCGCTCCGCTACGACTACCACCCGAACGGCAATCTCACCTTCAAGTCGGACGTCGGTGACCTCTCGTATGACGACCCGCTGCACCCGCATGCGATCACCGGCGCGGGTACGGACACCTTCGCGCATGACGCTGTCGGTAATCAGACGGCGCGGCCTGGCGGCACGACGGTGCGCTATACGCCGTTCGACGTGCCGGAGCAGATCACGCACGGCGCGAGCACCATCACGTTCGGCTACGACGGCGACCAGCAGCGGATCCGCAAGACCACGCCGGAAAAGGAGACGCTCTACTTCGGCGATCTGTACGAGCGGGTCACCGAGGCGGCGTCAGGCGCCGTGGAGCACCGGTACCACGTCCACTCGCCGGAGCGCGTGGTGGCGATCGTGACCCGGGGAGGCTCGGGCGACGGCACCCGCTACGTGCATGTCGATCGCCTCGGCTCGATCGATGCGCTCACCGACGAGGATGACATTTGGAACTTGCATCAGTCCATCAATGTGCCAAACGGCGCACTCCAAGAACTAATTCGACTCAACAAGGAAATGTACCCTGGAGCTTTTACGGAATGACACCGGAGAAATTTGTCGCAGCAATACAAAAAACGTTCTCGAAGCCGCAGCCGAGGCGACGGTGGCAACATTGGAACACCCGCCGGGCCGTCGGCCGGAGAAAAGTCTTATCGAGGCCAGTCGGTGGTTTAGAACCTTGTCCGACCAGGAACAGGCGACGCTGCTTCGAGTGCTCAACATGGCGGCCCATCATGCAGTTTTCGGTTTTCTCGCCGTCCTCGACGGTTCGAGAGCGATCGAAGATGACGCAGAGAAGGGAGAATTCAGGCTGATATTCCGAAAGGGTGGACACGAGTGGGAGATGAACAGCCCCAACGGAACGCCGCTGCACGACATCCTGAACCAGCAATTGGGCGATAGAAACATATAGAATGATACCGCCCGGATCCCGGCATCATGGGGTCGTGACCGAGTGGAGGTACGACGCGCTCGAGCGGCTGACGTGCGCGTACTTCAGCGACACCGAGAGCGCGACGGCGCCCTGCGATCTCCGCTACGAGGGCAAGCCCAACGGCAAATTCTCCTTCAATTGGTATCCCCGACTATTATGAAGCCGAGAGTCTGTGGGCGATTCTCCATGAGGGCGGCTATTAACTGGATAATATTCCGTTTTACGCTCGCGAGGTTGCAGATGGCTATGAGGTAACGGCGCGACGGGGGCCAGACGGGGACCTCTGGTGCGATAGCTTGGTAAAGCCATGGACGTGCTCCCAGCGTCCCCCATTCGCTAGCGAAGGGTAATTGGAGCAGGGCGAGCGAGAGGGACTGTTTGAATCTGGGGATAGTGCGCCTTAGACAAAAGCCGTGGCCAGCGATATTGTCGTCATGCTCGGTGGCATATGAAGCCAAGGCTCTCTCGTTGATGCCTTGACCGATGACCGCACCTATTCGCGGAAGCGAAGCGTCTTGACGGCGACGCCATCCTCCCCCCTGATCTCGTTGCCAGACCAATCCCAGCTCACGCCGCCCTTACCCGGCGGTCCCAGTTCATACCTGACGCCCTCAAGCGTAAGCTGGTCCTCGTCGAGGTAGGCAATGCCGATCGAGTCGCCGCCGCGTCCAGGGCCGCCGTAGCCGCCGTCGCCTCCTCGGCCTCCCTCGCCGCCGCCACACGACCAGGTGCCGTCCCCCACGGCCCCGCCGGGGGCGCCTCGGCCGCCGTCGCCGCCTCGCTCGGGCGGCCCGCCGTCACCACCTCCCCCGGCGTCGACCGTCGTGAGCAGGCTGTCGCGCACCGTCAGCTTGGCGTGAAGCACGGCGATGGCGATGCTCGGCTGGCCGTTCCCGCCCGGTTGGCCGCCTCGACCGCCGCAGCCCCCCGCGCCGCCCGAACCGCCGGCTGCGCCCCCCTTGGAGGCCACATCGCACACAGCGAGCCCGCCGCGACGCCCGCCTCCCCCGCCGCCGCCCTGGCCCGGCATGCCGCGGCCCCCCTCGGCTGCCTTGTCGCCCTCCCATCCGGTCTCCGTGAGCCGCCCGATGCCCTCGCCAGGTGCGCCGGCGACGCCCCACTTGCCGTTTTTCCCGCTGAAGCCGACGCCGCAACCACCGTCTTCGCGGTTGCCGAGTCCTCCTTGCCCCTCGTGGCCGGGGTCCGGCGCGGGTACGGGCTCGCCGGCCTCCCCATCGCCAGCGCCGTCGGCGAGCCCGTCGCCGCCCTTGCCACCGACGCTCGGGATCCCGCCCTCGCATGGGTTCACCACCGCGGGCCCGCCGGCGACGGTGGCTGCCGAGCACGCATCCCCGCCGTAGATTCCGTGCGGCCCGTCGGGTGCCCGATTGAACCCGGGCCACCTCTCGCCAGAGCCGCCCCCATTTCCGTAGGACGCGCGGATCTCGCTCCGGGTGAGCTCCACCGCGGTACCCGACCGAACGAGCATCCCGATATAGGTTCCACCCGAGAGGTCGATGTGGTCGATCGTCGAGACGCCATCCGCCGCCCCGGTGTCGCCGGCGCTCGCCGGCTCGACGGTCAGATCGATGGCGAAAGGTTTCTCACGGACGTTGATGCTGGTCGTAACATCCTCGTCAAAGCGTTCAAATGTCTGGCAATGAAAGCCCCCGTAGAGGTCCACGCCGGAGGGTAGGAGGACGGCTCCTTCGAAGGCGTCGTTGCACGCGAACACCCTTCCTCTTCCGATGCGGGCCAGGGCAATCGCGCGCTGGAGAGAGCGGACCGGCTTGTTCTTCGTGCCTGGATTCGCATCGTCACCGCCATAGAAGGGCCCGGCAACAAACACGCCACAGCCGTCGTCCAGCCGATCGGCGGCAAGGTGCTCGAGACATACGGATTCCGGCGGTGCTTCGTCCTGGCACGACGATGTGAGCGCACACGGCGGAGCGTCGGCATCGATGGGGCCTGGCGCGCTCTCGCAGCCAACCGTGGCGAGGGGTAGAGCAAGGAGCAGGACAATCGTGCCTTTTGACATCATCGGTATTCCTCGACGGCGGCGCCGCGGCAAGCGACTCAACGGGGCGGCTCGTTGGTCGCACCGAAGCGATAGAGATGCCCCTGTGGACCAGCCGCGCCTCTGCCCACTTCGTCATTGACATCCGCGTTGCCTGCCGAGCCGCCGCCTCCAGGGCCTCCAACTTCGATGGTCGTGCCGGGCAGGATGGCCAGATGGGGGACCACATACGCGATGCCGACGGCAGCGCCGCCGAGTCCGCCGCCGGCATCACCGCCGCGACCGCCGTCCCCTCCGAAGCCGCCATCGCATGCGCTCCACATTCCGGTTCCAGTCAAGCCCTTGCCGCCGTAACCGCCTTGGTGCCCAATACCGCCTAGTTGGCCAGTTCCGCCGACCCCGCCATTGCCGCCGTTGCGCGCGACAACCTTCGTGGCGTCGAGTTCTAGCTCCGAGTCCTCCAGTGCAACGATGGCGATGCTCGCTCCGCCATATCCGCCGCCCCGGCCTGCCTGGCCGCCGCAACCCCCGCTCCCCCCCGAACCACCGGCTGCACCGCTCTGAGGGCGGCCTACACGGCACGCGACCATGGGCCCATGCGACTTGCTGCCGCCACCGCCGCCCCCCCCTTGGCCGGCGCCGCCCTTCTTTCCATCCTCACCCCGGACACCCACCCATCCGTGGATGTCGAGGTAGCCTTCACCTGCCGCGCCGTCAGCGCGGCCACCGCTGGCACCGAGCGCGCCGTCGTTCCCCTTCGTGCACGGATCGCTGCCCGCGCCGAGCCCCGCAATCCCATAGCCTTGCGGATTTTCCGCAGGCTCCGGCTGCCCTGGCGTGCCATCGCGGCCCACCTCAAGCCCACCGTCGCCGCCATATCCGCTCGTCGACTCGCTCCCATCGTCGCACACGGTCACGACTGGCAGGGCGCCCACGGCGGCGTCCGCAGTGCAGGCATCGACGCCGTTGATCCCCAAGGCGCCATCGATCGCTCGATGGCTCGGCGCGTCCTTGCCCGCCTCCCCATCCTTGCCGTTGCCCGCGATGACATCGCTCGACGCCACCCTCGCCTTGGCGCCCTGGCTCAAGATCATCGCGATCGACGACTTTCCATCGCTCGCGGAGGCGTCGGCCGCCACGGCGTGCACGCCGAAGATCACGGAGGTCGCGTCGTCCCCTGCGATGCCCCCGTCGTTCCCCCCGAGGACCCGCAGCGGGATCCCCACCGCCGGAGCGATGATCGTCGGGTGATCCGGCCCGCCGAACGACCCCTCATACGACCACTCGCCGTCCTCGCAGAGCCGCCCGCCCCAGAGATCGACGCCCGAGGGCAACGCGAGCGCCTCCTCGAACCTCCCGCCGCACGCGTACACGCGCCGGGTCGCCACCTCGCCGTGGCGTCGCCCGTGCGCGGCGAGCCGGACCGCGTGTTGCAAGGTCTTCACGGGCGCATCCTTCGTGCCGGGGTGCTTGTCGTCGCCGTGCTCGCCGACGAACACGCCGCACTCATCGAGCGCTGGCGCTGTGCTGGGCTCTCCCGCGCACGGGTCGAGCGGAGGCTCCGGCTCGGGAGGACACGCCAGCTTTTCCGAGCAATCATCGGAATAGCTAGCGCAAGCTGTCAGCGTACCAGCTCCCCACAGGCAGGCTGCCAGAGCGATGGCCGACCTCGCGGCGCCTCGGCCTGCCAGCGCCGCCATTCTCTCGGTCCCCTGCGTGCTCACCATTTCCCCTCGATTCGCGCGCCGATTTCGCTCCCATTCGCCACGGGCGAGGCATGGACTCGATCCCCAGCCGGTGTGAGTCCCAGGAAAGAGAAGTCCGTGAAGAATGACGCGGCGGTCATGGCCCCGAGGACACCGCCCGTGATCACGGCGGCCAGCCCGGCCCGGCCGTACGTGTTGCGCGCGTCCTGAAGGCGCGCCAGCTCGCCACACGGCGAGCTCCGAGGCGCTTGCCAGCACATCGACGCGCTCGATGACGGCTCGCTTTGGAGCCGAGCTCTCCGGGCGCTCAGGTCGTCATCGAGCTTGCCCGCCCGAACGATGAGGATGGTGCCCACCGCCACGCCTGCCGTCGAGACGGCGATCCCCGTGATGCGCAGCGTCCCCGGCCAGGAGGCCCACGGGCTGGGAGCCTGCGCGCGCGCAGCGGGCAACCTGCGCGCGGAGGACGGCGCCGCTGTCGCGATCTCCTTGGCGCTGCTCGCCTCCTTGGCGCTGCTCGCCGCACTGCGGGGCAGCTGCATCGTGATCTCGTGCTCCGCGCCTGCCACGGCGAGGAACGAATGGAGCGCGTCCTCACGGCCCGGTGCGCGGGCCCGCACCATGTGTTTGCCCGGCTCGAAGAAGCGCGTGTAGGTCCGTGCAATCTCGCCAATGCGCTCGCCGTCGATGAACACCTCGGCGTCGGGCGGATCGACCCCGAGCACGAGCGTCGCTATGTGCCTCGCTGCCTCGCGCTGTCCTGCCTCGAATCGCCGCCGGAGCGCGTCCGGCAGCGTCTCGCGCTGTTCCAGGCTCCTGGAGAGGTGCTCGGCCGCGTCGCGATACCTGTGCAGCGCGACCTCGCAAAGTCCGAGCTCACCGGCGAGCTCCGCGCGCTCTCGCTCGGTGCTGGTCGCGGGGTCCGCGGACTCGAAAGCAGCCTTGTAGGCCGCGTGCGCCTCGACCCACAGCCCGGCATTGCGCGCTCTCTGACCGCGGCGAACATGGTCCTTCACCGAGGAGCTGCCGCTCGGTTTCACCTTCGCTTGAATGTCGTCCGCGCTGGCCGAGCGCGTGAGGCCTGTCGCGACCCCGAGCGCAAGAAAGATCGAGAGCGAATGCGCGATGCAACGCATCCAGCCACACTAGTGATGCCGTCCTCTTGGCGTCAATCGACAGAAATCGCCAGATTTTGGTCCGTTTTTGTGAGAATTTTCGGTCGGTTGGTGGAATGAGCTCAGCCGTCTGCCAGGGCCTAGGTGAATGTGGTTAATTATCCTACTATAGGGCATATTGTCCGACTAAAGTTGCTCGCCGGATCATTTCCGTGAAGCGTTTCGACCGGCTCAAGTGTGCTGCGTACCGTGGACAAGCCAGCGACCGTCTCCCCCGGCTTCGAGCTCTTCCGGCGCCTCGCGCGGCGCCACGGGGTGCCGGCGCGAAACGCCGAGGATGTCGCCCAGGAAGCGCTGCTGCGGGGGCTGGAGGCCGACAAGCGGCTCGACCCGGGGGGAGACCCGGCCCCGTACCGCGTCACGATCGCCATCAACCAGGCGCGCAACCATGTCCGTGACGCGCGCTGCCGCGGCGAGGTGCTGACGTCGTTCGATGAGTGCGAGATCCGGGACGAGTGCCCCACGCCGGAAGAGCTGCTCCGGAGACAGCAGCAGGAAGAGTTCACGCGGGAGCTGATAAACCAGCTCGATCCCAAGTACCGGGATCTGGTGATCAAGCACGATCTCCAGGAGGTCCCGCTCGCCGAGATCGCCGCCGAGCAGGGACTCCCGCTGGCCACGGTGAGGACGCGGCACTGGCGGGCGCACAAGGCGCTCCGGGTGCAGCGGGAGCGGTGGCAGGCGCAGGAGCGCTCGCAGGGAAGGGACGATCGCGCCTTCCTGTCGCTCGCGCTGGGTCTCCGCCGTCACGCGTCGTGGGTGGCCTCGCTGCGCCATCTGGGCGTGAGGATCCTCGTTCAGTGCGCGCTCGTTCTGCTGACCGGCGCGCTCGTCTCCGCTGTGCCGCCCTTGGCCGATCTGGAATCGTGGCTCGGGGCGGCGGCGGTTCGCGCCCCTGTCGTCCCTGTCACCCCGCCCGCAGCGCAGGACGCTGCGGCGCCCCCTGCGCGAGACGGCGCGCACGGCGCCGCGGCGCCCGCCGCGCCGATCGCGCGCGAGATCTCGTCGCCAAGGGATCAAGGAAGCGCACGCGCGCAGGCAGCGGCGAGCAGCACGCCCGCTCTCTCAACGAGGACCAACGGCCGGCACGTGTCTCCGGCGAGGGCGGTTCGACCGACCGTCAGCGAGCACGAGAGGAGCCTGATCAACCAGGCCCGGAGGGCTGTCGAGGCCGGCAACGCCATGGCCGACGTCGAGGCGCTCCAGCTGCTGAATGCCCACGCGCGGGAGTTCCCCGATGGGCTGCTCGCCGCCGAGCGCGAGGCACTTCTCAGACAGCTGCGCTGAGCCCTCGGCTGTCCTGTGACAGCAAGCAGGCGGTGACGCTGGTGATGTCTTCGGACAGCACAAGGCGACGATCCGCCTTGTCCCCGACAAGAACGGTCACGTCCAGGAAACGAAACGCGATGACTACGATGGAGGATGTGCTCAGTGCGATGTGGCTCATTTCGCCGCTCGGGCTCGCGATGATAGCCTGCGTCGCGATCGGCTTCGCGGTCACCGCGCGTGAAGCGCTGGGACGCGAGCGCGGGCTTCGCGAGGCGCGCGAGCACGCGCATGATGACGAAGAGGCAGCCCTCACCGATGCGAGGGATCAGTCGATGAAGCAGGCGACAAGACGCTGGCTGGATGTCGTCGTGTGGCACCATACGACGCACTACAGGGAGTTCCAGAATCGGTGGCAGAAAGGCCGCGATTCGTATGCGCATTCGGCGATCGATGACCTTATGCCGCCGCCGTCTGGGCGCGTGGAGGCGCGGCTCGGCCTCCGCAACCTGGAACGGATCGATCCCGCGCTGCGCGACGTCGTGATGGACTTCGCTTTGGGGCTCACCGCAGAGGAGATTGCGGCCGAGCTCGGTCAGAATCCCAATACGATCCAGGAGCGCCTGGCGCGCGGAAGAGACCAGCTCCGGAGGGTGCTGCGCTTGAACGATGCCCCGACGCTGCCCGCCATCAGGAGCAAGCTGGCGAGCATGTCACCGCTTCGGGAGCCGAGCCGTGAGGGCTGACGTCTTGCTTTGGTAGCGGACGCCTTGTTGCCGAGCGGACTACGTGAGGGCCCGAAGATCCGGCTCTGCGGTGGTCGTCGTCGACCTGGATCTCGGCTCGCCGCGAGGCGACGGTTCACCTCGGCGATCGCAGGGCGCCGCTGCCCGCAGTCGCGCTCGCCGCCCGAGGGGACGGCCTCGGTCACTCCAGATCAGGCCGCGCCCTGCCCATGCCGATGGCCCACGCCATCGTGTAACGCGCGTTGATCTCGCACCGGGGGTTCCAGCGCAGCTCGCCGCGCTCGTCCTCCCAGCGGAAGGCGTCGATCCCGAACGGCCCGAAATAGCCCGCGGCGGCGAGCGCCTGCCCCGCCTCGAGCGCGGCCTCGACGAGCCCCCGGCGCTCGCCGTCGCCGAGGTCGCCCTCGCCGGCCAGGGCGGCCCCGAGGTACGCCCCGTTCGCGTCGCAGCGCTGGACACACGGGTCGCCGAGGCGCACCGCGCCGCCGCGGGCGACGTGCCCGTGCAGCGAGAAGTCGCCGCGGCGCTCGACCCAGGGCTCGACCTGGAGGCCGCTGTCCGGCGACGCGGGATCGAGCGACGCGGCAGCCCAGGGCTGCGCATCGGGCGGCAGCGCCCCGCGGGCGACCCGGCGCCGGCCGCGCCCGGCGAACCCGAACGGCCGCTTGAGCAGCCAGTGGCCCGTCGGCGTGGGCTCCGCGATCGCGGCCTCGAGCTCGGCCAGGGAGGCGACGTAGCGCGCGCCGGGCAGCGTCTGGCCGAGGTCCGCGCAGAACCTCCGGTGGTTGACGCGCCGGAGCACCTCGAGCGGCGGCGCCTCCGCGAGCGCGACGCCGGCGCGGCCGAGGAGGCGAAGGGCGCGGGGCGTGGGGCACCACGCGCGGCCGACGAGCGGCGTTCCAGGCGGCGCCGGCGGCACGAGGGGCGAGGGGAGCTCGGGGCTGAGCACGACGTCGCCGGGGCGCAGCAGGGCCGAGATCCGGCCGGCGAGCTCGGGCGCCCGGCCGGCGACCGCGGCGCGCGGGGTGTACCCCGCGGGG
Source organism: Sorangium sp. So ce302 (assembly GCF_051530145.1). Lineage (GTDB taxonomy): Bacteria > Myxococcota_A > Polyangia > Polyangiales > Polyangiaceae > Sorangium > Sorangium cellulosum_B. The sequence continues at coordinate 1,437,623 of NZ_CP150326.1, forward strand.
CGCGCCAGCTCCTCGTCGGCGTCGAAGTTCAGGACCCAGGCGTTCGCTCGGTCCATGAGGCCAGCGCGTCGAGGAACGGCTCGGAGAGGCCGGAGCGGCTGCGGTCGCGGCGGTTCATCGGCTCGCCCCGCATGAGCAGCGGCGAGAGGGGCGGCGGGATGTGGCGGACCCACACGTCGAAATCGCTCGGCCCGCGCTGCGCGACGTCATCGGGCCCGTGCGGCGCGGCTTCACCCGCGGCGGCCGGATTGCCTGCGGCAGACGTGGAAGGCGCCGCCTGGCCAGCGCTCCCGCTCGCCTGCGTGAAGCGGCGGAACCAGCGGACCCCGAAGCGCACGTGCGGGATCTCCTCCGCGCAGACCCGCTCCGTGAGCGCGGCGCCCTCGACGTCGCCGATGGCGCGGAAGCGCTCGGCGAAGCGCGCCGTGTGGTCGAGGTTGCCCCCCTCGAGGCCCATGCCCATCACGGCCACGAACTGCGCGGGCGACGCGGCGGCCGGCACCCGCGTCCAGAACCAGTCGCGCACCGGGAAGTCGCCGAAGCGGTGGCCGATCGCGGCGAGGTACGCGGCGTAGAGCCGCATGTGGCGCACCTCGTCGAGCGCGATCCGGACGAGGCCGCCGCGGAAGGCGCGCGGCGTCTCGGGGAAGGCGAGCAGCGCCCAGGCCATGAGCTCCGCCGCCTGGAGCTCGTGGTGCAGGAACGCGTGGAAGAGCTGCGCGCGGCGCGCCGGGTTGCGCAGCGCCTCGGGCCCCGGGCTCTTCTGCGCGCGCTCCGAGATGCGCAGCGCGGCGGGCCGTCCAGGTCGCTCGAGGCGCCGCGGCGGGGCCGGCGCGGCGCCCGACGCCGACAGCGTGGCATCCGACTCCCAGAGGGAGGGCACGGGCGGCGGAGAGAGCTTGTGCTCGAGGTCGGTCGAGAGGACGTAATCCCAGGCCCAGCGCTCGACGGTGCCGGGCGGGGGCGGAGGCGGGTCGCTGGGCGGCGTGGCGGGAGACATCATGGCACGGCGGGGCAGGGGGGACGCCGCTCCCTACCACAGCTCGACGTCGCCGGCGGAACGCCGTGGCATCCGCCAGGAGAGCGCCCCCATCGAGGCGTTAAATCTGGACTATTGTTGAATTTTATTCCGGCCTTCCCGCCTTCGTGGCCGCCTCCGGCACGCCCTCACCGGGCGCACCCCGGCCGCGGGCAGCGGGGACGGCATGTCGGGCTATCTCGGTGCCGGTAGGTTTGCCTTCCGCACCGAGGGGTCGCAGTCGCGGCGCTCTCGTGGCTTTGGCGGGACGCTCGCGGTAGCGCCTGCGATCCGTATCCTCGCCCGGGCCGCGCGCGCCGGCAGGAACTGCTGCGAGGGGGAGAATATTCCCCGATCCTCGCGGCTACCGCCGCGCAGCGTCGGGTCCTCGCGCTCGCGATGTCACGATGACAGAGGCCTCGGTGACTCGACGACATTTTGCCGGGGAATAGGCCGGAGCCGCGACATTTGCGCGGAAATGGCCGCTGGAGCAGCGTGGCTTACGCCTTGCTCCAGGGAGATCGCATGAAGGCGGAGCGGCGTTCCCAGGCGGTCGACAGGAAGCGCGAGGAGCAGACGGTGCTGGTCATCGGGGGCAGCGGCGGCATGTCGAGCCGCTACCGCGATGTGGTCGAGAAGCACGGCTGGTCGCTGCGCCATTACGAGAACCGCGTGCCGCCGGGCGCGCGCCACGGCGTGGGGAGGATCGCGCTCATCGTGATCATGGTGACGATGGTCTCGCACGCGCTGCGCGATCAGATGCAGAGCCTCGCGGCGGATGGCGCCCCCGTCGTGTACCTGCGCAGCGCCTCCGTCTCGGCGCTGCGGGCCGCGATCGAGCAGCGGTCCGCCTGACACCACGTCGCGCCGCCGCGGCGAGGAGAGGCCCTCTCCCCCGGAGCCGGCGTCGCGCCGCCTCTCCTGCTCCTCTCCTCTCCTCTCCTCTCCCGACCCTCCTCGAGCATGTCTGTCCCGCGTTCCGACGCTCGCGCTGTCACGGTGACAAGGGCCTTTGCGATTCGAGGACAATTTGCCCAGGAATAGAGTCCGACGACGAGGATTTCGCCGGAAATGGCGAGCTGGAGAGCGTGGCTTGCGCCTTGCTCCAGGGAGATCGCATGAAGGCGGAGCGGCGGAGTCAGGGGAGCGACAGGAGGCGTGAGGAGCAGACGGTGCTGGTCATCGGGGGCAGCGGCGGCATGTCGAGCCGCTACCGCGATGTGGTCGAGAAGCACGGCTGGTCGCTGCGCCATTACGAGAACCGCGTGCCGCCGGGCGCGCGCCACGGCGTGGGGAGGATCGCGCTCATCGTGATCATGGTGACGATGGTCTCGCACGCGCTGCGCGACCAGATGCAGCGCCTCGCGGCGGACGGCGCTCAGGTCGTGTACCTGCGCAGCGCGTCCGTGTCCGCGCTGCGGGCCGCCATCGAGCAGGCGGCCGCCTGACGGGGCGCGCCGCGCCCGCGCGAGGAGGGGTCACGCAGCGCTCAGCGCACGCCGACGAGGCGCTGCATCAGGCGCTGGAACTCGGGGACCGAGAGGTCGATGTGCTCGACGACGCGGCCGTAGAGCGTGGCCGTGGGCACGTTGCGGCCGTTGAACTCCTTCTCGAGCTCGGAGAGCTTCCACAGGATGATGCGCTCGGCGCGGGTCAGGCCGTCGCGCACATCCGGGAGCTCGTCGAGCGGGGATCGCCTAGGGGGCATGGTCAGGCTCCGAGATCTGGCCTTCGTGGGCCGCGCTCACTGCACGACGCCGAGCACGCGCTGCTGGCGCGCGAGCTCCGCCGCGTTCTTGAGGGCCTCGAACAGCTCGCGCGATGCCGGCAGCCCCCGGATGACGAGCTCGGGATCGCTCGCGTCCTTCGTGAACACGCGGATCTCCGCGACGTCGAGCAGCCGCTGCATGAACGTCTGGCGGAGGTCGATGTCGAGGACCCGCCAGAGCTGCAGGGTCTCGATCCGGCGCGTGAGCAGGCCGGCCTCGTAGTCGATCGTGCGATCGGTGATCTTGTAGCGGAGGCTCTTGCGCTTCCAGTGCAGGATGCCGAGCCAGATGAGGCCCACCAGCACGAGCGAGAGCACGCTCGCCGCCACGTAGGACCAGAACCACGCCTTCCAGCTCGGCGTGCCCTCGAAGAGGACGCGCGCCGCGCCCGGCGCGGGGGCGAGCGCGCCGCTGGCGTGGGCGAGCGCGCCGCCGGCGTGGGCGAGCGCGCCGCCGGCGTGGGCGGCGGGGGCGAGCGGCGCGGCGGGGGCCGCGGCCACCGGCGCTCGCTCGTCGAGCATGCTGCCGCAGAATCGGCACTTGATCGCGGCGTCCTGGATCTGCTCCGCGCAGAAGGGGCAGGGCTTCACCCCGACGAGTGTAGTCTACATCCCGGGCGTGAGATCCACGGCAACCACCAAGCTTCGCGCCGCGTTCTCCTACATCCGAACATTTACGTGGTCGTGAACGTTTACGTGGTCGTGGTCGTGGTCGTGGTCGTCAACGGTAGGCCGTGAACGACCACGACCACGTTCACGACCACGTTCACGTCCACGTAAACGTTCATGTTGCCCCCCGGCCCCCGGCGGCGAGCGCCACCTTCCCTGCGCGCCCCAGCCTCCGGATCGCCGCCTCCCTCCGCAGGGCCTCCCCCCTGTCGGCCGCCGCCTCGACGTGGACCAGCGCGAGCGGCCCCCGTCCGCGCGTGTACCGCGCCCCGCGCCCCGCCGCGTGCTGCGCGAAGCGCGCCTCCACGTCGCGCGCGATCCCCGTGTAAAACGACCCGTCACCGCAGCGCAGGATGTAGACGTGCCAGCCCGCGGTCACTCCTTCGGCCCCTCGTTGTAGCCGCGCGGCCGGTACTTCGGATCCACTCCGCCGTGCGTCGCGCCGTTGTCGAGCGTGTCGGTCGCGAGGTACGCGAGCCACGTCCCGGGGTGCTCCTCCGCGAGCCGCCGGAGCTCCGCGTCGTGCGCCGCGAGGCGCTGCTCGTCGTGCAGGCACTGCAGCGCGAGCGCGATCAGGCTCAGCTCGTTCGGGCCGAGCTCCATGCCGCGCTGGTAGTGCGGGAAGGCCTCGTCGGGGCGGTGCATCCGGCAGAGCGTGTCGCCCGTGTACACGTGCGCCATCGGCCACGTCGGGGCGAGCTCCATCGCGATCTTGCTCTCGGCGAGGCGGGTCTCGAGGTCGCCGCGAGCGCCCTTCATCACCGAGTAGTTGAGGTGCGCCTTGGCGCTGTTCGGGACCGCCTCCTTCGTCGCCGCCCAGAAATCGAGGTCGTTGCGGTAGTCCATCGCGTGCCGGTAGGCCTGCGCGCACTGGAAGCCGAAGAAGAGCACGAACAGCGCCGGCGTCACCCACGCCCTCCACGACCAGCGCGCGCGCGGCGTGAGGGTCGAGCCCGCGAGCGCCTCGTGGAGCCACGAAAAGGCGACGGCGAGCACGAGCGACGAGCCGATGGCCGGGAAGTACCAGAAGCGCTCGGCGCGCACCGTCGGCAGGACGACCGGGATGTTCGAGTGCGGGAAGTAGCTGACCACGACCCAGGTCAGCCCGATCGCCGCGATGCACATCCCCGCGTAGCCGCGGCGCAGCGGCACCCAGGCGCTCCGGTCCGCCGTCGCCGGGCAGGGCAGGGGGCGCGCGCCCTCGACAAGCAGCCCGAGCCCGAGGAGGAACGCGGGCAGGAACGGCAGCGGCCAGAGCACGAGCGGCAGCGCCCGGAGCAGCGGCGCGCGCCCCGCCGGGCGGAGCACGTGCCAGTCGTACGCCGCGAGCGCCGCCGCCGCGATCGCGAGGAGCGCCCCCGCGAGGAGCAGCGGCCACCTCCGCGACGTCGCCTGGCCGCCGTCCACCAGGAAGGCGGCGCGCACCGAGCGCCGCTCGCGCCGCTCCAGGTGCTCGCGGCGGAGGGCCGCGATCCAGAGCGCGAGCGAGCCGAGCGGGGGCAGCACCATCATCGCGGCGCCGGCGACGCTGCCGAAGAAGACAAGCCTGTCCGGCACCGGCTCCTGCGGGTACGAGTAGTCGCCGCTCAGCGTCCACGGGAACACGATCTGGGTGAGGCCCCGCCAGTAGACGCGCAGCGCGCCGGCGATCCGGTGCGGCATGTCCGCGGCGCCGAGCGGGTTGTTGAGCGGATCGCGCGGCAGGGGCGCCTGGTGGAACCAGACGAGCGCCTCGTGGAGCGCGCGCTTCACGAGCGGCGCGCCCTCGGGGAGCGCCGCGGCGAGCTCGGCCGGCATGGGCGCGGGGAACCAGCGCCGCCGGAGCTCGACGTAGAGCACGAACGCCGCGCCCGCGGCGAGCAGCGCGAGCAACGCCCGGACGAACCGCGCCGGCCGCGTGGGGTGGGTGAGCGGCGCGGCGATCAGCGCGGCGAACGGGACGAGCGGCACGCAGACGAGCGCGCTCTCCTTGGAGAAGAGGCCGAGGAGCACGGCCGCGAACACGCCGAACGGCATCGCCCACGCGGGCAGCGCGAGGGCGGCGAGGGCGGCGATCGCCCCCATGCCCCCGAGCACGTCGGCGATGCCCACGATGCCGCTCACCGCCTCGGTGAGCACCGCGCAGCCGACGAAGAGGAGCCCTGTGAGGTACGCGAGCCCGCGCCGCCGCGTGAGCCAGAACGTGACGCACGTGAGCAGCGCGCCGTTCACCGCGTGGAAGAGGACGTTGTAGAAGTGGTGGAAGAACGGCTGCTTCGTGACCGCCCAGATCGTGCGCCAGAGGAAGTTCGGCAGCGGGCGGTAGGAGCCGACGCTCCGGTCGGGCGGCAGCCCCCAGAAATCGCGGTGGATCGCCTCGAGGAAGCCGATCCCGCCCTTCGCGTTCACGTACGGGTTGGCGAGGAGCGCCTCCTGCTCGTCGAAGATGTAGTTCGTCGACGGTGCGCGCGTGAAGAGGATGACGGCGACCAGCGCGAGCGGCGCGATCGCGGACAGGAACGTCGGGTCGAGCCCGAGGAAGTAGTCGCGCACGCGCCGCGCGGCGTCCCCGAGGAAGGACGGCGTGGCGGGCGGCCCTGCCGACGGCGGCGGCCCGGAGGACGGCGGCAGCCCGGAGGACGGCGGCGGCCCGAAGGACGGCGGCGGCCCGGAGGACGGCGGCCCGTACGGCGTCGTCGTGTCGTCGTCGAGCGCGCTGGACATGGGGTCGCGCGCGGCGGCAGGGGACGGGGGCCGATAGGTCACGCCGCGCCCTCTCAGCCCTTCACGTCCGGTGGAGCGCCCGGCGCGCCGTCCGGCTCGGGGATGGACCAGATGTCGCCCCAGAGCGGCTGGCCGCCGTCGACGCCGTAGACCGCGCCCGTGATGAAGTCGTTCTGGTCGCTGGCGAGGAAGACGATGAGCCGCGAGACCTCCTCGGGGGTAGCGAGGCGCTTGAGCGGCGTGGCGCGCCGCGCGAGCTCGAGCAGCTCGTCGCCGTACTGCGACGTGCCGCTCGACCGGATGTTGCTGCCGGGCGCGACCGCGTTGACCCGGATGCCGAGCGCCGCCCACTCGACGGCGAGCGAGCGGGTCAGGTTCTCCACGCCGGCGCGCGCGGCGCCCGTGTGCGCCATGCCCGGGAAGCCGCGGCTCACCGACGCGGTGACGTTCACGATCCGGCCGCGGCGCGCCGGGAGCATCGCGCGCCTCGCGACCTCGCGCGTCATGAAGAAGGTGCCGTTCAGGTTGTTGCGGACGACCGCCTCCCAGCCCTTCGGCGTCATGTTGCTGGCCGGGCTCGGGAACTGGCCGCCGGCGTTGTTCACGAGGACGTCGACGCGGCCGAATTTCCCGAGGACCTGGCCCACGAAGGCGGCGATCTGCTCCGGCTCGCGGATATCACACGGCGCGGCGAGCACGTCGTCGCCGGGGACGCCGTCGCCCGCGAGCGTGCTCGCCGCGGCCTCGAGCTTGTCGGCCCGGCGGCCGCAGAGCGCGACCTTCGCGCCGAGGTAAGCGAGCTCACGCGCGCACGCGAGGCCGATGCCGCTGCCCCCGCCGGTGACGATCGCCACCTGGCGTTCGAAGAGTCCTGGGGCGAAGATCGAGCGCACCTGGGTCACGCCCCGCGTTTACAACGGCTCAGCGGGCGCCGCCACACGCTGGGCGATCCGGGGTGGTTCCGGCGTCCCAGGCAGAAAGGCCCCGGCGTTCGAGGGCGCTTGCCCGTCCGGCTCCGGCGCCTGGCGCGGATTGCGCCGCGGCTCGGCGATCGCCCAGCGCGCCTGCCAGACGCCTCGCGGCCGGCGCGCGGTCGGACCGCCGATCCCGCTGCGCGACGTCGGCGCTGCTCACGTGAGCGACAGCGCCTCTCGAGCGAGGCATTGTTGAACGAATCGGGTCATTTGCGTGTCCTCACGACGTCCATGGGCCCCGGAGCCGCCCTCGCCTCGGGGCACGATTCCGGCGCTCCGGCGGAGCGAACCGCGCGGAGAGCAGCGCATTCCGCATGATATCCTCTCGCTCGTCATGGACTCTGCGTACCTCGAAGGGCATGTGATCGCCGATCGGTACCGCGTCGTTCGCGTGCTTGGCCGCGGCGGCAGCGCGATCACCTACGAGGCCGAGGACCTCTCGACCGGGGGGCGCGTCGCCGTCAAACAGCTCCTGATCTGGAAGCGCGCGGAGTGGAAGGCCCTCGATCTGTTCGAGCGCGAGGCGAGGGTCCTCGCGAACCTCACCCACCCCAGCATTCCTCGCTATATCGATTACCTCAAGCTCGACGGCGCGCAGGGGCCTTGTTTCTATCTGGTGCAGGAGCTCGCGCCGGGGCGACCGCTCTCGGCCTGGGTCAAGGGCGGATGGCGCGCCGACGAGGCCGAGGCGTCGACCATCGCGCGGCACGTCCTGCGGACGTTGCTTTATCTCCAGGGCTTCAGCCAGCCCATCGTCCACCGCGACATCAAGCCGCAGAACCTCCTCCGCCACGAGGACGGCTCCGTGTACCTCGTCGATTTCGGCGCCGTGGGGGAGGCGCGGGACACGACGTCGGGAGGGAGCACGGTGGTGGGCACGTACGGTTACATGGCCCCGGAGCAGTTCCGCGGCCGCGCCGCGCCCGGGAGCGATCTCTATGGGCTCGGCGCCACGCTGCTGCACGTGCTCTCCGGCCGCGATCCCGCGGATCTGCCCCAGAAGGGCATGCGGTTCGACGTCCGCGGCAGCGTCCAGGTCTCGCCCCCCTTCGCCGACTGGCTCGATCGCATGCTCGATCCCGACCTGGATCGCCGGTTCGCCACGGCGAGGGAAGCGCTCCTCGCGCTCGATCGCCCGGCGGAACGCAGCCCCCGGCGGGGCCTGCTCGCGGTGGCCGCGGTCGCCCTCGGCCTCACGGCCGCCGGCGGCGCCGCCCTGGTCGTCCATCGCACCCGATCGGTTCCGCTCCCCACCGCGGCCGTCTCGCGCGACGCGCCCGGCACGCCCGGCACGCCCGCAATGACCGCCGCGAAGGAAGCGAAGGAACGGGCGTCCTTCGCCCCTCTGCGCACGCTCTCGGGGCACTGGTCCGCGATCTTCGAGGTCGCTTATGACCCCGGGGGCAAGCGCCTCGCGAGCGGCAGCAACGATCTCGCGCTCAAGCTCTGGAACCTCGACGACGGCCAGCCGCTGCGCTCCTTCGCCGGGCACACGAAGCGCATCGGAGGGATCGCGTTCACGCCGGACGGCAAGGCGCTTGTTTCTGCGGCCGACTCGACCGTGCGGCTCTGGGACGTCGACTCGGGCGCGCCGCTGAAGACGCTCGACGCCGGCGCCGGGGTCATCACCGATCTCGCGCTGTCCGCCGACGGCGGCCGGGTCGCCGTCTCGAGCATGGATGGGACCGTGCGGGTGTTCTCGATCCGGACGGGCGAGAGCGAGAAGACGTTCCAGAACGGCGGGCGCGTCATGTCCGTCGCGATGACGGCCGACGGGCGCGTGGTCCTGAGCGGCGACGACCGCGGGGCCGTCCGGATCTGGTCGGTCGAGACGGCCAGCGAGATCGGCGTGCTTTCGGGCCACGCCGGGCCGGTGAACCGCATCGTGATCGGGCCCGACGGGCAGACCGTGATCAGCGCGAGCGACGATCGCACCATCCGCCTCTTCCACCTCGGCAGCCGGAAGCCGCTCACCACGCTCTCCGGGCACACCGACGAGGTCTGGTCGCTCGCCCTCTCACCGACCGGCGACACCCTGGTGAGCGGCGGCAAGGACGACATGATCCGGGTCTGGGACGTTTACTCGGGCAAGCTCAGGAGAGAGCAGCGCGCCGGCCTGAACGGCGTGATCGCGCTCGCCTTCCACCCGGGCGGCGCGCAGTTCGCCGCGGGCGGCGGGAACAACCAGATCCGCATCTGGGCGGCGCCGGGCAAGGTGTGGAGGCCGCCGGTGCCGCCCGCCGACTACGCGCCAGCGCCCGTCGTCCCCGAGCCGTCGCCCTCCGTCGAGGCGTCGCTCGTCCGCGACGCCAACGCGCTGCTCGACGAGGCCAGATCGCAGAGCGTCTACCAGCAGGCGCGCGCGCTGCTCGATCAGGCGATCCGCACGAACCCCGCCTACGCGCCGGCCCACGCGGCGCTCGGCCGCGTCGCGTACAAGAGCGGTTACCTCCGTGGCAACGAGTACGAGCCGGACAGCCTTGTGCGCGCCCACGAGCACACGGACAAGGCGCTGGAGCTCGACCCCGGGTGCCTGGACGCCCATGTGGTCAAGGGCTGGGCCTACATGTTCCAGAAGAACCTCGGCGAGGCGCGCAAGAGGGTCGAGGCCGCGGAGGCGCTCCGCCCAGGCGCCGACGACGTGGTCCTCCTGTCGGCCACCCTCGCCGAGCGCGAGGGGAAGACCGAGGAGGCCCTCGCGGGCGCGAAGCGGATCATCGAGAGCAGCAAGAACCCGCAGGTGCTGGCGCGCGCTTACGACATCCTCACCGACGTCTACAAGGCCATGCGTGAGTGGGACGCCGTGGAGGATACCTACCTGGCGATCGTTCGCCTCGATCCGAAGTCTGCCTGGGCCAAGGGCAACTACGCCGCCTTTCTCACGTGGAGAGAGGAGCACGATCGGGCGGTGGACATGGCGCGAGCCGCCCTCGCCACGAACGATTACCCGATAGGGCGCACGATCCTGGCCAGCGCGCTGTGCGGCAAGGGCCGGCAGCTGCTCGCCCGGCAGGACCTCGAGGGCGCGCGGGCGCAGTTCCTCGCCGCGAGGGAGGCGTACCCCGGGAGCGCCGAGGCGCCGCACGGCATGGCGCTGTACCTCCGGGCGCTGGCGGAGAAGGAGCAGGAGCAGCAGAGACGCGCCGAGCTGCTCGCCGAGGCGAAGAAGCACCTCGAGGAGGCGCTGCGGCTCGATCCCAAACACCGGGGCGCGCAGAAGGCGCTCGCAGCGCTCGACCGGCCCGCGCGCTGAGGGCGCCAGGACCGCGGGTCAGAAATCCTGCCAGAAATGCCGGGGCGCTGTCAGTGCCGGCCAGCTTCGTGACGTTCCAGCTGAAGGCACACCTGGGCTAAGCTCGACCCCTCGTGACCAAGCCGTCAGACCTCGACTGGAACGACCTTCGCTACGCCCTCGCCGCCGTGAGGGCCAAAACGTTGGCTGGCGCGGCGCGCTCGCTGGGCGTCGAGCACTCGACGGTAGGCCGCAGGCTCGTGGCGCTCGAAACGGCGCTGGGCGCCCCGCTGCTCACGCGCGGCCCCGAGGGGCTTTCGCTCACGGCGATAGGCCAGACGGTCGCGCCGCTGCTCGAGCAAATGGAGCAGGCGGCGCTCGCGGTGCAAGCGGCCGTGCGGTCGCAAACGGTTCGGGTCAAGCTGGCCACCCCCTCGGCCTTCGGCCGCTTACTCGCCCCGCACATTGGCGCCTTCCAGGCCGCCCGCCCCGAAATCGTCCTGGAGATACTCAGCGGTAGCCGCCCGGCCGACCTCAGAAAGGGCGAGGCCGACGTCGCGCTGCGTTCGGGCACGGTCGACGGCGACGATCTCATCGCCAAGAAGATCGGCGAGCTCGATTGGTCGCTGTATGCCTCGGAAGCCTACCTGGCGCGGCACCCGGCTTCGGCCGGCTCGTGCGACCTTCGGGGGCACGACCTGTTGGGTTTCGAGGTCGGCATCAGCAACACCCCTCTGGCCCGGTGGCTCGAAGAGCGCAGCGAAGGCGCCCGCGTGCTCATGCGGTACCGCGAGGTGAGCGACCTTCTGGCCGCCTGCGTCGCGGGCATGGGCCTCACCATCTTGCCTTGCCTGCTCGCTTCGCTCGAGCCTTCGCTCCGGCGGCTCACGGGCGAGAGCCTCGGCAAGAGCCGGCTCTCGATCGTATACCGCAAAGAGGCGCCCCTCGCCGAGCCGGTGAGGGCGGTCATCGAGCTCGTCACCGAGGCGTTGCGCGGGCACCTCGGGACCCCAGGGCGCCGCTGACGAGCGGCGCCCTGCCCCGGGGCCATTCGGGGTTAAAGGTCCCGCGAACGGTGCCAGAGGGTGCCGTCGGGGCCCACGACGAAGACGTCGAGCCTGCCCGGGGCCGAGCTCACGATGATGGGGTCGCCGCCGACGTCGACGGCGAGCGTCGCCCACTCGGTCTGCCCGGGCCACCAGCTGCCCGCGCTCCACTCTTTGTAAAGCAATCGACCATCAGTGCTCCGGGCGACGACTTCGAGGTGGCCGACGTCCGACGAGACCAGCGACGGGGGCCCCGCGAGGTTGCCGCCCATGTCATACCACTCGGTCTGGCTGGGCGACCAACCCGACGCCTCCCAGGCCTTGTTGTACGCGCGGCCGTCGGCGCCGCGGCCGACGATGTCGAGGTGGCCGGCGCCCCACGAATCGACGACCGGGGTTTCGGCGAACTGCCTGCCGCCGAGGCCCTGCCAGCCCGTCTGGGAGGGCCACCAGCCGGCCGACGCGTTGTAGACCTTGTTGTACGCCCGCTTGCTCGCGTCGAGCGCGATGACGTCGATATGGCCGGCGCCCCACGAGGCGGCCGTCGGCGCGGAGCCCATCGTGCCAAGGTCGTTCCAGCCAGATGGAGAGGGCGACCACTGGCCCGTCAAGGTCGACCACGACTTGTGCAAGACCTTGCCCGACGCGCCTAGCGTGAATACGTCGAGCGAGTCGGGGTCGGGCGAGACGGCGACCGGCGGTGTCGAAGCGGGGCCCCCGAGAGAGTCCCACGTGGTTTGCGAGGGCCACCAGCCGGCGAGGATAGGATCCCACACTTTGTGGTAAACCGAGTTGTCGTTGCCGAGCATGAAGGCGCTCAGGTGGTCGCCCCGCCTGACGAGCGCCGGCGCTTTGCTCGACGAGCCGCCGAGGCCCGCCAGGCCGAGCTGCGACGGCCACCACGAGGGGGGCGAGCCGGGGGTTTGCACCTTGTTGCCGAAGGTGGCGTCGGCGTTTCTGACGACGAGATCGAGCTGGCCCGACGGCTTGGTCGCGGCGGCCGGAAGCCCTCGTACCCCGGCGCCGGCGGGCTCCCAGTCGCCCCAGCCTCTGCCGATGCCGAGCGCGGGCCTTTTGCCCCGGGCGCCGGCGAACCACGACGAGTCGACGTCGTAGCTCAGAACGCGCTTCACCTGCTCGACCTGCGAGTCGCTGAGCGACCAGCGGTCGCCGGTGTAGCCCGGATCGTAGTTATAGCTCATGACGTTGGCGCCGAGGTTCGGCGCCGACGGCGTGTGGCCGGGCAGCGTGAGGCCGAGGCCCTTCAACCCGTCGTCGCCCGTATAAAGAATGTCGCAGGCCGAAGGGAAGCTGACGCAAAGGCACGTTTGGCTGTAACCGGGGTCGGCCTGGTTGCAGTCGGCGTACTCGAAGCCCGTGCGCGGCACGGCCAAGCGCAACGTGCGGTCGGGCTTGGCCGGGGGGCAGTTGTTGAGCGAGCCGTAGCAGGCGAAGCCGAGCGGGCTCTGCGCCCAGCCGCTGTTGCCTTGAATGGGCCGTAGCGACGATTCGGGGTAGCCTGCGGCCTGCGCTCGGCTCGAGAAGTAGACGTTGGTCGTGGTCGCCGGGGGCAGGTCGGCGGGTTTGTAGACGAGGTCCCAGAAGTCGGCGAGCTTGGCCGGGGCGCCGGTCGCGGGGTTCTTCAGGTTGGGGTTCGACAGATCGTAGCCGAGGCCCGCGCCGCGGAACGAGTGCGAGAGGCCCAAGTAGTGCCCCAGCTCGTGGGCGAAGGTGCGGTTGCCCGCGCCCATGTTGTAGCGTTGTATGATGATGCCGTTGCCCTCCCACGGGTAGGCGCCCCAGGCTTGGCTGCTCGAGCGCACGGTGAAGACGACGATCTCGTTTTCGTTGCCGCAGAGCGAGGCGGCGCGAAAGAGGGCCATCTCTTCCGACTCGGTGCCGCTCAGCCCCGGGGCCGCGCAGCCGGCGTTGAAGGCGACGGGGGGCGCCGACGAGGGGGGCGAGGGCCAGGCGTAGCTGCCGCCGATGGTGGTGAAGGTCGGGCTCGTGATGACGACCGATGCGGCCAGCGAGAAGCGAATGCCCGCCTTGACGAAGGCGGCGTTCGCGCCGGCAATCTGCTCGTTCAGGGCGGTCCGGCCGAGCGAGTCGTCGGTGCCGTCGACGAACTGAACGAACCGGATTGGAATCTCTCGGTGGATGATGGTCGTCGAAGACGATAGCCCGGCCGACACCTCGGCCACGGGGGCGCCGTCGGGCGCGGGCTCGAGATCGACGCCGGGGGTGCCGCAAGCTGTAGGCAAAAGAATGGACGCCGGAAGGGCGCGTGCCAGGAAAGACAGGTGAGTCGACCGAAATGTCATTGGGGTTCCTTGGTGCGTGGGATGACGGCGCCCTGAACGGGTCGGGGCGGCGCGCGCCCCCGCGATGGGGCGGGCGGCGCGGGACTCGCCCTGCCGTCGTTGCAAGGCTTTGGTACCCGCCGGCGGACGAACCGTCGATTCGCAATGCGCGCCCAGGCCCGTGCAAAAATGCACGCACCCCCTCGGGGATAGTCATCCGCCCCCCTCGCCCTGGTGAACGCCTCCGCTGCCGGGTCGAGGCCTCGGCGCTACGCCTTCACGGCGGGGGTCCGCTCGCTCATCGCGCGCTTTGCGCTGCGGGCCCGTTCATTCGCGCGGTCGCAACGTCTTCATGAGGCCGTCGATCATCGGCTGGAGGCCGAACTCGAACACGCGATCGAGGTTGAAATCGTACCCGCCCGAGAGCTCGTCCAGCAGCCTGGCGAAGCTCGGATACGGCCCCGACGTCGCGATCGCCAGGAACGCGGCCCCCTGCGATTCGTTCCACTGCGCTTCGGTCATCCCCGTGGTGGCCTCGGCCTCGCGCTCCGACTCGAGGTTCACGGCGATGCCGCGAACGTAGCTGTAGAGCGTCATGTGCGCCTCGAGCCGGGTCGCCGCGTCGATCCCGGGGGCTTCCATGGCACGCAGGATCCACTCGGCGTGCGCGATCACGTTCCGCAGCGCGACCGGCCGCGCGAGCGGCAGCACGTGCGCGAGCCATCCGTGCCGCCGGTACAGCGCCCACTGCGCGCGGGCCGCGCGGATCAGGGCCTCGCGCAGATCGCAAGGAGGCGACCTCGGCAGCGGGTGCTCGCCGAACACCGCGTCGATCATGAGGAGCACGAGCGCGTCTTTCCCCTCCACGTACCGGTAGAGCGACATCGTCGGCACGCCGAGCTTCGCGGCGACACCGCGCATGGAGAGGGCGTCGAGCCCCTCGTCGTCGGCGAGCCGGATGGCGGCCTGCACGATCCGCTCGCGCGTCAAGGCGCCGCCTCGCTCGGACGGCTCACATGCCGCGCGAACGCTCTCGGCCACCACGTGGCCCGAGCGCGGGATCGAGCGGATGAGCCCCTCGTGGCGCAGGGTCGACAGCGCCTTGGTGGCGGTGGCGAGCGCGACGCCGAAGGAGCGGACGATCTGGCGCGTCGAAGGGATGCGATCGCCCGCACGGAGGCGCCCGGACGCGATGCGCGCGCGCAGGTCGTTCGCGATCTGCAGGTAGGGCGGTCCGTCGGCCGACATGCGGCGCTTCGTCGACGCGCCGCGCTTCACCGGAGGCATGGTGACTGTACTAGCACAAATGGTCGGTTGAAAGCGCGCGCGACGCTGCCTGGCGCGGCGCGCGACCGCGGCTGTTCTAGCCTAGAATGTTGGGCCATGGCGCCACTCGTGGGGTGCCGGATGCCGCCGTCGTCGCCATGCTCGTGCGTACGTCGTACGCGGTCGGTTGCGTACGGCGTACGCAACTTTCCCCTCCGAGGTCCCCCATGTCGAACGGCACCGTTCTCGTCTCCGGCGCAGGCATCGCAGGCCCCGCGCTCGCCTACTGGCTCTCGCGTCGCGGGTTCACTCCCACCGTGGTCGAGCGCGCCCCCGCCCTGCGGGCAGGAGGCAACGCCGTGGACTTCCGCGGGCCGACGCACCTGCGCGTCCTCGGCGAGATGGGGGTGCTCGACGCGATTCGACAGCATCAGACCCATATGCGGGATCTCGCGATGGTGGACGAGACCGGCCGGCGCCTCGTCACGCTCCCCGCGGCGTTCGCGAGCGGCGACGTGGAGATCGAGCGCGGCGACCTCAGCCGCATCCTCCACGAGGCCGCGAAGGACGCGGCCGAGTTCGTGTTCGGCGACAGCATCGCCTCGCTCACCGACACGCCCGACGGCGTCGACGTCACGTTCGAACGCGGCCGGCCGAGGCGTTTCGACCTGGTCGTGGGCGCCGACGGGCTGCACTCCCGCGTGCGCGCGCTCGCGTTCGGCGACGAGTCGAGGTTCCTGCGCTTCCACGGCCATTACGTGGCGACGTTCGCCGCGCCGAACCACCTCGACCTCGATCACCAGGGCCTCATCTTCAGCGAGCCGGGGCGGGCCGCCAGCATCGCGAGCGCCCGCCGCCCCGAGGAGGCGACGGCGCTCCTGATGTTCGCCTCCAGGCCGCTCGGCCACGATCCGCGCGACGTGGCGCAGCACAAGGCCATCCTCGCCGAGCGTTTTGCGGGGATGGGGTGGGAGGTGCCGCGTCTGCTCGAGGCGATGAGGCAGAGTCCGAGTCTGTATTTCGACGCCGTGGGGCGGATCGACATGGATCGCACTTCGCGCGGTCGCGTCGTGCTCCTGGGCGACGCCGGCTACGGCGGCACCCTCGGCGGACAGGGGACCGGGCTCGCCGTGGTCTGCGCGTACGTGCTCGCGGGTGAGCTCGCCGTCGCGAAGGGAGACCACCGCGCCGCGTTCCAGCGCTACGAAGCGCGGATCCGTCGATATGCCCGGCGCTGCCAGCAGGGGGCGAAGCACGTCGGCTCGTTCTTCGCACCGCCGACCCGCGTGCACCTCGCGCTGCGCAACGCGATGTACCGGGCGCTCACGTCGCGCCCGCTCTCCCGCTGGTTCGAGAAGATGGTCACGAGCGCCGCCAGCGACCTCGTGCTCCCCGCGTACCCGGCGTGACCTCCTCGCCGTGTCTCGATCGCGTGGGCTCGTTTCCGCGGCGCAATCCAGCGGTGTTTGCGAGCAGCAAGTCGAGCACCTGCTGCGCGCGCTCACGCGCGACCGGAACCTGGACACCGCGACCGTGCGCCGCGAGGCCGTCGCCCACCCAGACGCGGGTCTCGCCCTCTCGCGTGAGCTCCTTGACGTGCGCCACGTTGATCAGCCAGTTGCGGTGCACACGCGCGAAGGACCGCCCGAAGGACGACTCGATGGCCGCCAGCGAGAGGTCGATGTCGAAGGCGCCGTGGGAGGTGTGCACCTGCGTCAAGCGCTCCGCGGCCTCGAACGCCCAGACCTCGTCTCGGTCGAACAGCACGAGGCCCTTGTTCCGCCGCGCGGCGATCCGCAGCGGACTCGCGCGCTCCGGCCGCGGGTCGCGCGCCCGCAGCCTCTTCAGGCACTGCTCGACACGTTGCTCGGTGAAGGGCTTCAGGAGGTAGTCGGAGACGCCGAGATCGTAGGCCTCGAGCGCATGCGTGTGGAACGCGGTCGCGAGCACGAGCAACGGAGCGCCCGGCAGCGCCGCGAGCTCGCGCGCGACGTCGAGCCCCTCGTTGCGACCGCCGGAGAGGCGCACGTCGAGGAACACAACATCGAAGGCGTGGCGCCCTTCTCCGAGGAGGATCTGCCGTGCTTCTCCCGCGGACGATACGGCGCCCGCGACCTGCGCGAGGTTCGAGCCATCGAGGAGCTCGACGAGGTAGTCGCGCGCCGCCCATTCATCCTCGACGACGAGCGTACGTAGCTTCGCGTCGCCCTCCGTGCTCATGCCGTCGCTCCTCGAGTCATCAGCACCTCGACGACCGCAGCGGTTCCTTCGCTCGACGACGAGAGGCGCAGCTGTGATCCGGGGCACCTCAGCTGGAGTCGCCGACGCACGGTGTGGAGGCCGAGCGCGCCCGAGCGCGGCTCGTTCGCCGAGAGACCGGGCCCGTTGTCCGTCACGGTACATACGAGCTTCGATGACGTGCCGGCCTCATGGATCGCCGCCCGCACGGTCACCCGTCCGCCGCCCGCGCGACACAGCGCGCCGTGCTGGACCGCGTTCTCCACCAGGGGTTGCAGCAAGAGCCGCGGCAGCAGCACGCCGCCGACGTCGGCCGGAATGTCCCAGTCGAAGCGCAGGGCGTCGCGGTGGCGTGACTCGAGGATCTCCGCATAGCGCCTGAGCCACGTGATCTCCTGGTCCAGCGGCTGCATCTCGTCCTCCCCTTGCAGCGAGCCCCGGAGCAGGTCTCCGAGTGACCCGATCAAGCGCCGCGCCTCGCGCGGATCCTGCACGACGAGCCCCGCGATCGTGTTGAGCGTGTTGAGGAGGAAGTGCGGCTCGAGCTGTGAGCGCAAGCGCGCGAGCTCCGCCGAGACCCGGAGTTGCTCCGCCTCGAGGCGGAGCTTCTCCGTCTCGAGCGCGCGGCGCTGGGCTTGTTCGGTCACGTGCGGGGACACGAAGACGAGCCCCCAGATGCCGGCGAGCACGAGGCCCATCATGGCGCCGAATCCCGCGACGAGCGGTGGGGAGAGCGGCCCCTTCTCGTCGAGCTCGACGCCGAGGAGCCCCTCGAAGACGAGCACGAACGCGAGCGCGAACAGGGCCCCGACGACGACCGCCCCGAGGAGGCTCACGACCAGCAACCTCGTCGGGCTGAAGCTGCGCTCGACGCCGCGCTCGAAGGCGGCGGTGAGGGCGAGCAGCACCACCGGCGCCGCGACCAGCCAGAGCGAGAAGCTGATGACGATGCTCGCGATGTGCTCCTCGCCGCCGAGATCAGGGGCGGTCTGGAGCACCCCGACGCCGATGGCCGAGGCCATGCCGAGGAGCCAACGTCGCCGGGTATGGAGGGTCAGCGGCGCGCGCGAAGCAGAGCCTTCCATGAAGGAAAGCTACCATTCGGGGAGACGGTCCACAACGTTCGCCGCTCGCACGATGAAGCGAAGAAGGGCCGCAACCGAGCGCTCACCGGCTCGTGCGCGAGGAGCGACGGCTCGTCGGAACCAACACCCGGCTCGTCGGAAGTGCACGGCAGAGCCGCGCGCCAGATGGGAGAGCTGAGAACCCCAGCCAACCCATCACTCCCACTCGCTCAGACGGACGAACCATGACCCAACACACATTCCGCAGAGAGCGCGAGCCGTCCGGCGGCTCGCGTCCAGGCCGGCTCGTGACCCGCCCTTGGCATTGGGCCGCAGTCGTGCTGATGGCGACGAGCGCCTGTGGCACGAGCAGCGCGAGCAGAGAGGACCTCACGGGAGAGCAGCTCTTCAGCACGCCCTTCCCGCGCTCCAACGGCCGCTCGTGCGCCACCTGCCACGTACCGGAGGACAACTTCACGCTCACCCCCGACCACGTGGCGCGGCTGCTGGAGACGAACCCGGACGACCCGCTGTTCAACGCGATCGACGCCGACGACCCCACGGCCGAAAAGCTCACCTTCGAGCACCTGAAAAAGGGCCTCGTGCGCGTGTGGCTCACGTTGCCCGACAACGTGGACCTCATAGACGATGCGGGCGACGTGATCACCCCGAGCGATCGCAAGCTCTTCGTGTGGCGCGGAGTGCCCTCCATCGCTGACTCGGCGTTGACTGCGCCTTTTCAGCTGGATGGACGTATGAAAACGCTCGAAGATCAAGCCCAAGGAGCCATCACCGGGCACAGCGAAGGCGGCGAGGCTCCCCGGAGCGAGCTCGAGCGCATCGCCGCGTTCGAGCGCGACGTCTTCTCCTCGAGCCGGGCGCGCAGCGTCGCGGAGGTTCTCGCCGGCGGCGGTGACCCGGAGAGCGCGCCCGACGTGGAGGACGAGCTCGATCTCACTCCGACGGAGGAGCGGGGACGAGAGGTTTACACGGCCATATGCGCGGCGTGCCATGGGGGCGGCAACCAGGCGACCATCGTGGATCGGGATATCCACGATCTGGCGTTCCCGGTCATCAAACCCGACGGAACCGTGCTTTATGAAGTGCCAGCGACAGATCCCCCGACCCCGGTGCTCGCCGCTCAACCCAAGAACGAATTTCTTAATATTGGGTCGGCATACGAAACATTCATGGGTCAGCTGGACCCTGATTCGCATGTCTTTACAAGGGATGTGAGCTTTCCACGTTACCGGTATCGGTTCTACACGGACGATTCTCGAAGGGAGATAGCCGCGGACCTGCCTCCGGCTCCCCCGCCGGGCTTCGATGACGATCCGGGCGGCGATGGCGACCCCGCGGGCCTCAATGACGATCTGGACAGCGATGGCAACCCCGTCGCGGGGCCGAACTTCGGGCTACAACTTTTCTCCGCCGATCCGGGTCGCGCCATGATCACCGGGAGCCCCAACGACTTTGAGGCATTCGACGTACCGACATTGCGTGGAATAGGGAAAACTGCTCCCTACTTCCACGACAATGCCGCGGACACCCTGGAGAGGGTTGTTGACGTCTACAGCGACCACCTGCTCTCCAGATTCCCATCCCTCACCCTGCCTGGGGAGAAGGAGCCGGACGATGATGGGGATATCGGCCCTCCCGAAGCGTTGACCGCCGATCAGAAGAGCGACCTGGTGGCCTTTCTGAAGCGGCTGTGAGAGCCAGCCGACGCTCGCGGTGGACGATCTCGACCTCGCGGCCTTCATGTGCGTGAAGACGGTCGAGACGCTGACGCACACGGCGGTGGTGAACGACGGCGCCTACGTCGCCGGTCCGAGGATGAAGACGTTCCTCGACGAGACGACGCGTCTCGTGGCCGGCTAGCTCACGGGCACGTGATCCGGCGCGCGTCATCCAGGCGCGCTCGAAGCACGCGGATCAGGAGCGCCCGGAGGGCGGCGTGTGCCCGCGGCGCGTCTCGCCGTGGCGTGAAGGCGGCGCCCTTCGAGGCGCGCCGCCCGCGCGGTGAGCCCCTTATTCGCCGCGCTCCGTGCGCGCCGCCTCGTCGAGGAAGCGCTCCATGCGGCTCCGCATCTCCGACAGTTCGCTCCTGAGGTACGCGACGTCCGCCTCCCACGCGGGGCGGGGGGGCCCGAGCGCGTCTTCCTCGACGGAAGAGCGAATGAGCTTGGCGTAGCGGTCCACCTGCTCCTCGAGCCGCCCTTCGCGGAAAGGGCCGTCGAGCAGGCCCCGGACCGCGCTCCGGTAGCCCGCGAGGTCCTGGCGAAGGGCGCTGAACAGCACGTCGCAGCCGGGCACGCGCAGCTGCGCTCTGCCTTCGAGGACCGGGACGTCTTCGGGGCACGTCTCCGGCGTCTCCGTCCAGTGAGCCGCCCCGCCGAAGAAGCGCCAGCTGCCCAGGCTCAAGGTGTTGTCGAGATCCCACGGAACGATGCGGAACGTGCCCGACGAGGGCTCTTCGTAGACGAAGTAGTTGTGGTTTGCGGCGGAGCCGTCCGCGTCGACGTAGAAGGTGGTGATCCCGTCCCAGTTCAAGATGGCGTCGTCGACGGCCAGGTAGCGCTGGAGCTCCTCGACATCCATCCATGTCGACAGGGCGGCGAGGCGCTCCGCGCCCTCGGTGGACGCGAGGTCGTCCGCGAACGCGATGAAGCGCTCGTGCGTGGCCTCCTCTTCGTTCGTCTCGATCTTCTCGGCATAGTAAGCGGGGTCGGTCGAGACCGGCCAGGCTGCTTCGTAGAGGCTGCCGTCCGGATCCTCGGGAAACTGGTTTTCCGTGAAGCGGCCGTCGGCGTCCTCCACCATCGAGAAGAGGCCGAGCGGCTCGCCGTTCACGTGCAGCGTGGCCCACGCGCTCCTCGGGGCGGCCACGCCCATGTCCCTGTAGAGATCATAGGCGAGCCGCTCGTGGAGCTTCGTGGGGTCGCGGATCATGGAGTGAAAGTTCAGGCGCTTCTGCCGGAAGAAGCGCTGTCCGTCGACATACTCGTCGAATCTCACCTTCATGCTGAGCTTCGGGCAGGGGAGCTCTTGCTGCTCCTCGACGCACATCTCGAGGGTGCCGTAGCCGCCCTTGAAGCGCAGGCCCACGAGGCCCAGGCTGCTGCCCCTGTAGCAGGCCTCCGCCTCGACGTACGCCTCCTCGATCGGGTTGGCCTGGAGGTCCGCCCAGGTCTCGTCGCGAAGCCGGAAGTCGAAGCGCGGGACGTCGCTGGCCGCGTACAGCGCGCTCGGGTCGCCGTCGGCCACCGCGGCGTCCGGCGGATAACACGGCAGCGTCGCTCCCTGCCCGCCGTTCTCGATCTCTTCGCCCCCACAGCCCGCGCCTAGCGTGGAGAGCGCCAGCGCGAGCAAGAGGCAATACGTTCGTTTCATCAGCCGCTCCTTGCGGGCGGCGAGCCTAGTCGCGGCGTTCGCGCCTGTCGACGCTCGGCGTTCGCGCGTCGCGCCAGGACGGCTGTCGCTGAGCGCCTCGATCCGGCGGAAGCGCGTGCGCCGCAAGCTGCCTCGCTGTCTGCCCGAGCTGCCGGTCTTGCGTCTCCAGGGCGCGTGGCTTGCTCACCGAGCTCGGCGAGCCCACCGATGTTCAAGCGCGCTCACCCGACCGAGGGCCGCCGCTCAGCGCGCGTCGGTGAGGTCGAGGCCGCCCGGGAGGACGACGAAAAAGACGCTCTCCTCCTCGGCGTATCCGTCGTGGCTCTCGCCCGGCGCGGTCCAGAGGTAGTCGCCTGGCGAGAGCACCCGCTCGCCGATCCGAAGCCTCCCCGAGACGAGGTACGTCTCTTCGCCGCCGGGGTGGTCGTGGCGCCGCGCGTGCGCCCCCTTCTCCATGCGAACGAGCACCGTCAGCCCTTTGCCGCCGTCGTGGCGGCGCAGGAAGCTGAACTGGATGCCGGGCGCGACGGTCTCGAACGACTGATCTTGCTGCTGGTGGAAGGTCGTCGTGTTCATGAACCCACTATGATCGTCGCCTCGGTATGTGAGAAACTCATGTTTCGCATGACTTCATGAGAGCAGCTCATGTCCCAGATGCTCGAGATCCGCCACCTCCGCCTCGTCCGCGCCATCGCCGAAGAGGGCGGGCCCACGCGCGCCGCGGCGCGCCTTCACCTGACCCAGTCCGCCGTGAGCCATCAGCTCGCCGAGCTCGAAGGCCGCCTCGGGGTCGTCCTGTTCACGCGCGTCCGGCGCCGGCTCAAGCTCACCCCGGCCGGCGCGCGGCTGCTCGACGCCGCGCGCACGATGCTCGTCGATCTGGCGCGTATCGAGCGGGACCTGCAGTACGCCGGATCGCGCAGGCACGAGGTCTTCCGCATCGCCGTCGAGTGCTTCACCACGTACTACTGGCTCCCGCCGGTCCTCTCGGCGCTCGCGAAGGACCATCCGCATGTCGACGTGCGCATCGTGCTCGAGGCGCGGCGCGAGCCCGTCGCCGCGCTCCTCCGCGGCGAGATCGAGCTCGCCATCGTGAGCTCGCCGGTGCGCGATCGCGCGCTCGTCGTCGAGCCGCTCTTCGACGACGAGTGGACGGTTATCGTCTCACCGTCGCATCCGCTCGCCGCGCGTCCGTACGTCACCGCGATCGAGCTCGGTCACGAGAAGCTCCTCACCGTCGACGCCCCGCGGAGCGACGTCGAGCGCCTTCGCGAGCTCATCGCCAGCGAGCGCGCGCCGATGCCGCTCGCCGCGCGCGTGCCGCTCACCGACGCGCTCGTGGATCTGGTCAAGGCCGGTCTCGGCGTCGGGCTCGTCTCCCGCTGGGCCGTCGCGCCGAACATCGCGCGCGGCGAGGTCGCCGCGCGCCGCCTCACCCGCGACGGCCTCCCGGAGCAGTGGGCGGCCGTCTACAGGCGCGACGCGGCTGCGCGCTTTCCGCTCGCGCGCTTCGTCGAGCTCCTTCGCGCGCCGTCGTCCCTCATCACCCCTTCACGCGCGCGCCAGCGACGGTCCCGTTGACGATGGCCTGTCGAGGACGCCCCGATGTCGGACGTCCTCGTAGGCCCAGCGGCCCAGCGCCTCCCGGAACCAGCAACCAGCCCGGGGAACGCGGCGTCACGAGATGAGAGGAGTGGAGGCATAGAGGATACGGAGGGGCGAGCAAAGAAACTCCGTGTCCTCTGTGGCTCTGGAGCTCGATTTGCCGGCTCTTCATGGGAACTCGGGCCGAATGACTTGGGTAAGCTGAGCTGAGGACAGAACGAGGCATCGCGACGCGAGCGGTCCCGCTACTTCGGTTCGCCGTGCCACACTTCCTGGTATCCTGCCCGGATGAACGAGGACGAAGAGCTTCGCGAGTCCGAGAACCTCGAGGAGATCGTCCGCGCGGCGGCGGGCGACGCGGCGGTGCGCGTGACCGACGGAGAGAGCGTCGACGACGTGCGCGATTACGGCCGGGTCCTCGACGCGCTCGACGCGATCTCGGGCGGCGTGCTCGGTGTCACCACGCGCCGCTCCACCGAGCCTCCTCGTCGATGTCGCAGACGATGGAGAACTCATTGCCGGGCTCCGGGACCGAGCGCTCCGTGTCGTTCGTCTCTCCGAATGCGACATGCCCGTGCGCAGACGCCTCGGTGGTCACCCAGCCGGCGCTGGTCGTCTGCGGGTCGAGCTCACCGCTGTTGCAGCGCGCGATATGCTGGTTGATGGTCTCCAGCGTCGGTCCGTGCGAGCCGAGGTCGTAGTCCTCGCCCGTCGCGCAGACCTCCCACGCGCCGTCGCCGGTGAAGACGGGAGCGGCCCCCTCGCGGAAGAACTGGCCGATCACGCCCTGTGTCGTGGACTTGTCGGCGTACGTGATGATGTAGAGATAATGCCCGGCGTTCGCGGACGCCGCCGGCACGGTGTACGACTCCGGCCCGTTGCCGATGGGACAGGAGAAGATCTTCCCGGCGAGGGTGTTCTCGATGCCCCCGAAATAGCTCAGGAGCCCGTCGCCGGTCCCGTAGCCGAAGCCGTACGCATTGTCGGCCGTGATGATCACGCTCACCGCGGTCGAGAGCCCGGTCCCTCCGCCGACGCCGGCGATCTCACCGAGACCGTTCTCGTCCTCCCCGCCCGCGCCCCCGTTGCGGCTTGATCCGCCTCAGCCCTTGTTCCCCGCTCGCCGCTCGAACCGCAGCCTGAGCACCTCGTCCTCGAGCTCGTTCGCGATCGCCATCGCCCGCCGCCGCGCCTCTGCGCCCTCGTCGCCGCCCACGATCCGCGCCAGCATGTTCAGCGCCATCGCGCGCATCCGCATGTGCCCGCCGTCCCCCGCGTGCCGGCACGCCTCGCGCGCGAGCGCGGCGCCTTCCTCGGGGAAACCCTGCTTCCACCGCGCATACGCCAGCCCGTTCGCCCGCCGCGACCGCGCGAAGGCCGGACCGTCCTCCGGGATGCGCCGGTAAAGCGCCTCCGCGGCCGCCGGATCCGGCTGCTTGCCGCCCCAGGAGCGGTTCCGCTCGAAGGCGCGTTGATCGATCCACCGGGCGAACAGGCAGGCTCGGTCGCAGGCGGGCATCGGCAGCTCGAAGAGCGGCTCGATCTCGTCGAGCAGACCGGGCACGCGCGCGACGTCATCACGGCTCGCCACGAAGGCCTCTGTGAGCAGGGCCTCCACCCGCGCCTCGGGCGGGGCCTTTCCGAGCAGCGGCCGGATGCGGGCGAGGTGCGTCTTTCCGGCCTCGCGGTCGTCGCCGCGCAGCACGCAGGTGGCGTGGGCGAGGGCGAGGAAGACGTGGGAGGTCGGATCCTCGCTCACCGGCGGTCGATCCCAGAGGCGCAAGAGGTCCTGGGCGAGGGGCAGGGGCAGGTCGGTGAACCGCGAGTGATAGGCGCCCATCCAGCGGGCGCGCTCGGTGAGCGCGTCCGGCAAGCCGAAGGCCGCGAGCGCGCGCGCCCCCCACGTCCCGCCGTCCCGCTGGCCGCGCGTCCGCAGCCGGCGCAGGGCGCGCTCGATCGAGTACACGTCGTCCTCGTAGCCACGCAGGGAGGAGAGCCGCTCGGCGACCGCGGTCAAGGAGCCGTGCTGCGCGACGAGCCAGGCGACGTAGTCCTCCCAGGAAAAGCCCGCGGGAGCGGCCTGTCCGGTTTCGTGTCCGGGCATTTTCTTCGCGCGGATCCTATCAAGGTTCAGCAGAAGAGAGGAGGACGGACATGGGAAAGGAACCTGCGTTTTTCCTGGTGATCGATCTGGAGGCGACGTGCGACGAGGAGGGCCGCATCCCCGAGCGCATCATGGAGATCATCGAGATCGGCGCGGTCCTCGTGGACGGCGCGACGCTCGAGCCCGTGAGCGAGCTCGCCACCTTCGTGCGCCCGGTCATCCGGCCGAAGCTCACGGCGTTCTGCACGAAGCTCACCACGATCACGCAAGCAGACGTCGACGCCGCGCCCACGTTCCCCGAAGCCGTCGCGGCGCTCGGGCGCTTCGTCGGCCAGCGGGAGGCGCTCTTCTGCTCGTGGGGCGATTACGACCGCAAGCAGTTCGAGATCGACGCGGCCCGCTGGGGCGTGCCCTTGCCGCTGCAGGGGCACATGAACCTCAAGAAGCGCTTCTCCGCGGCGCTCGGGGTGACCCAGCGCTACGGCATGGCGAGCGCGCTCGAGCGGCTAGGACTCCCGCTCCACGGGACACACCACCGCGGGATCGACGACGCGCGCAACATCGCGCGTATCCTGCCTCACGCGATTGGCCGCGTGCCGATCCCCGAGGCAGGGCCCGCGGGGTGAGCGCCTCGCCTCAACCCTCGCGCGCCACGCGGATCGCCTCCGCGAGGCCGGCGGAGGTGAGCTCGGGGTCCTTCAGGAGCGTCGCCGCCCAGGTCGCGAGCTCGCCGGTCGTCCGGAAGACGTTCGGCGCCCGCCCCGTGTGCAGCAGCATCATGATGGAGCGGACCGAGGCGGCGATGAACCCCTCCGACTCGACGAGCGTGGCCGTGCCCCTGAGGTTCCGGGAAGGGGAGCTCGCCGCCCGCCGCATCGCGGCCCGGCTCTCCTCGTCCGGCGGTAGGGTGCTCTGAAGGGGGAGGACGACGACGAAGACCGCGCCGCCCGGCTGGCCCGCCGACCAGCGAGCGAAGAGCTCTCGCGAGCGATCGATCCCGACCGCGGTGGCCTCGCCCCGCCAGATCAGCAGCATGAGCCGCCGCCACACCGCCACCACGTACCCGTCCGTGCGCTCGAGTAGCTCGGCCGTCATCGGAGGAGGACGGACCGTTATCATTGTGGCGTATTGTCCTTCCGCCGGGGGGATGGTCGTCAAGCCCATGCCGATGATTCGGCGCTCACCGGACCCGGCGGACGCGGCTACGCCAGGAGCCCGTCCCTGTCTAGCTGCTCGAGGGCCGCCTGTCGCGCCGCTCGGCCGCGGTCCCGCTCAGCGCCGCGCGCAGCGGGAAGCGCGTGGCCGGGCCCACCATTCTGGTCGGGCGCCCTGGTGAGCCGGCTTTGGTGTGCGGCGTACCAGCGGCGGCGGTCCTCCGGCGCCGCGCCGGGGGCGAGCAGCCGCCCACGGTTGGAGCCGCTTCCACGCTGGCCCGGGTTCGACGAGCTCGAAGACGTGCTGATATCGTGTTGCGCGCGCCGCTGGTCATCCCCTGTAAGCAGGAAGATCCGGTATTGGGGTGGCAGTGCGGGTGCAGCGCAGCGGACCATCAAGTTCGCCCCACGGCAGCGGCAGCGCGTGGTAGCCCAGCTTGCGGTTGGGCGCCGGCACATAGGCCTCGAAGCGATAGGCCCAGCCCCACAGCAGCTCGAAGCGGCGGCGGTCCCACACGACCGGATCGAAAGGCGCCAAGAGGCGCACCGACTCATCCGGCGCATGGCGGCGCGGCGCGGCGCGCGCGGCCGGCCGGCCGGCCGGCTGGCCGGGCCGTCGTCGGGCGGGTCTCCCTCGGCGGTGGGCGCGGTGGACGATGAACGTGTGCGATGAACGGTGCGCGATGAACGGTATGTGATGAACGGTGCGCGATGAGCTGCGCCCGGCGCCTGACACCCACCCGCACGCGAGCCCGCATGCGAGCCCGCATACGAGCCCGCATACGAGCCCGCATACGAGAACGAGACCAAGAGCCACATAAAAAGCTCACGCGGCAAAAAATGGATCTAGACAGGCGAAGCGAAGACTCGTTATTTTGAAAAATGGTCCCGTGCGCATTCTGCATCAAATCTCGTCAGACACTCCCGCGTACCTGATCGGATCGTGTTCGTCCCTCGGCCTCCTCGAAGGGTCGGCGAGGGCTGCTGATCCGGCTGAGCGTCGTGGCGTGCCGCCGCCGCACGCGCCGCGCGGGGCACGCCGCAACCCGCGGACCGCGACCTGCGCACTCGCCATCGATATCGATGCGACATCGATGCGACAGACCACGCTCGTCTCTGCGTTCCTCCCCACAGATCGCGGGAAGACGCGGGAAGACGCGGGAAGATGCGGGAAGATGCGGGAAGATGCGGGAAGAAGCGAGACGCCCAAAAACGTCGCCGAACGACCCAAAATTGTCACTGCGCAACTCGATGTATTTTTCTGGTCTGTCTTCAAAAAGATCTGGACACCTTCGTAGTCGAGTTGCTATCTTGAACACTGTCACCTTGCGCATCCGCCCTCTGATCGAAGCCAGAGCGCCCGCGTACTTGATCTGATCCTGATCAGCCCGCGGGGGCTCATTCCGACCGGAGCCCGCGAAACCGACCTCGCCTGACCCGTGTGTCATGGTGCCTGCTATTCGGATGACGCTCCAGCAATGGTTCACCCGTGAGGACCTCGAGGAGCTACCAATGAAGCAGATCGCAATCGCATCTTCTGCCGCGCTCGCCACGCTGTTCATCACCGCCACCAGCCTCGCCAACACGACCGCTCCGTCTCCCACGTGCACCGTGATCAAGCGGGGTGTCCTGGGCGACATCTACAACGCGGAGATCTGGAGCCTCGCCCCGAGCTACCACGTCCCGTCCCCGTTCGAGGTCAACACCGGGTACTCCAGCTCGGTCGGAGAGAAGCGCGCCCTGTTCCGCTTCGATCTCAGCCCCATCCCCGCCGGCTCTCTCGTCACGTCGGCCAAGTTCTACGCCCTGACGTACACGAGCACCGCGAAGACCGTGTACGTCCACCAGGTGCTCGCTCCCTGGAGCGAGCCGCTCGTCACGTGGAACAACTTCGGCGGCATGGACCCCGCCGCGTTCACCTCGTTCGTGCCCAACGTCACCGGGTGGACCACCGTCGACCTCACCGGGATGGTGCAGCAGTGGGTGAGCGGGACGGCGCCGAGCTACGGGATCCTCCTCGAGGAGGGCGCCAGCGGGAAGACGTCGTACAAGGGCAGCGCCCACACCGACATGGGTTACCGGCCTCTCCTCGAGGTCTGTTACACGGTGCCGAAGGGCTCGATCGGCGACAAGGTGTGGTTCGACGCGAACGCGGACGGCATCGAGGACGCCTCCGAGCTCGGTATCTCCGGCGTCGTCGTCGACCTCTTCGGCGACGCGAACTGCGACGGCGTCGCCGACGGCGCCCTGCTCCAGACGGCGGTGACCGGCGCGAACGGCATCTACCGCTTCACCGAGCTCGAGGCGGGCTGTTACGTCGTCGACGTCGACGACGCGACGCTCCCGCTCGGCCATATCCTGACCAGCGACGACGAGCCGCTCGGCGTGTCCCTCGACGTGGGTGAGAACGTGGCCAACGCCGACTTCGGCTACGTGACGTACTCGTCGATCGGCGACACGGTCTGGCTCGACAGCGACGCCGACGGGCTCTACGAGCCGGAGACCGGCGAGCTCGGCGTCAACGGCGTCCGTGTCGAGCTGTTCCAGGGGACCCAGCTGATCGACTTCACCATCACCGGCACGAGCCCCTACACCGGCCAGCCCGGCTTCTACCTCTTCGACACGCTCCCGGCGGGCACCTACTCGGTGGTCGTCACGCCCGACAACTTCATGACGAGCGGTCCGCTCGCTGGACAGGAGCCGACGGCCGACCCCGACGGCGGGCTCGACAACGTGGGCGTTGTCTCGCTCGGCTGGGCACAGGACCTGCTCGACGCGGACTTCGGCTACCAGCTCTCCTGCGGCAACGGCGTCTGCGGCGGCGACGAGAGCTGTTCCACCTGCGCCGTCGACTGCGGCGTCTGCCCGCCCCAGTGCGGCAACGGCACCTGCGAGGCCGGCGAGGACTGCGGGAGCTGCAGTTCCGACTGCGACGTCTGCCCGCCCGCCTGCGGCGACGGCACCTGCAACGGCAGCGAGAGCTGCGGCACCTGCGCGGCCGACTGCGGCACCTGCCCGCCGGTCTGCGGTAACGGCACCTGCGAGGCCGGCGAGGACTGCGGCAGCTGCTCGGACGACTGCGGCGCCTGCCCCGCGGTCTGCGGCAACAACGTCTGCGAGAACGGCGAGGACTGCTCGACCTGCACCGGCGACTGCGGCGCTTGCCCCGCGGTCCCCGGCAACGGCGTGTGCGAGGCCGGCGAGAACTGCTTCGAGGTCCCGAGCGACTGCGGCATCTGCCCGCCGGTCTGCGGCAGCGGCGTCTGCGAGGCCGGTGAGACCTGCTCGAGCTGCGCGGCCGACTGCGGCGAGTGCCCGCCGGTATGCGGCGATGGCGTCTGCAAGGCCGGCTCCGAGGACTGCTCGAGCTGCGCGACCGACTGCGGCGTCTGCCAGTGCGCCTCCCCCGGCACCGGCACCCCCGGCTACTGGAAGAACCACGAGAGCGCCTGGAAGGTCTCGCAGCTGACCATCGGCGGCAAGACCTATACGAAGTCCCAGCTCCTCGACATCATCAGCCGTCCGACCAAGGGTGACGTCACGTACACCATCGCGAAGCACCTCATCGTCGCCAAGCTCAACGTCGGTATCGGCAACCAGTCGAGCTGCATCGAGGACACCATCGCCGCGGCCGACGCCTGGCTCAAGAGTTACCCGCTCGGCAGCAACGTGAAGGAGGGAGGCAAGAACTCGCCCTGGGCGACCGGCGAGCCGCTCGCCACGAAGCTCGACAACTACAACAACGGCCTCCTCTGCGCGCCGCACCGTGATTGACCGATGATCGGCCGATAACCGGTGATCGGCCAGCAAGCCGAGAGCTCCCCCGAGGCCAGCGCCCGCCCCGAGCGAACCTCCTCAAGCGCGACCTGCGCTGGCCCCTCCCCCTCTCCTCGGCCGCTTCCCCTCCTGCGCCGCTCCCTCCCCGAGTTCCTCCTCACCGAACGTCCTGGTCCGCGATCGGCAGCCTCATCGCTCGATCGCTCCGCAACCAGCAGCCCATGCGAGGCGTGCCTCTTCCTCCTTGATGCCCTTCATCGAGGAGGAGGCGACCCTGAGGTCGAGTGCTTCAGGAGATGGTGGCCGTCGACGGCCGCGCCGCTCACTTTTCCAGGTTGCGCTTGGAGAAGGTGTCGTCGCTGATGGCCTCGTTCACCTTCACCTTCTTGCGCGTGAGCGTGGTGGTGAGGTTCTTTGTGTGGTCCACCATCTTGAGGGTGCCGGGGGTGCAGACGTCGCCGTCGCAGGAGTAGCCGGTGCGGGTCTCGGTCTTCACCAGCTTGCCCTCGGTCTTGTAATACTTGATCTCGCTGGGGACGTTCTTGTCCTTCGTGATCGTCATCTCGATCTTGGCGTAGGAGGTCGCCTGGCCGCTCCTGGGCGTGAGCGTGAGCTTGACCTCCTTGTCGCCGGAGGAGCTGACGGCCGGCGTGTAGCTGCCGTACTTCTGGGTGGCCAGGTCTCCCTGGCTGAAGGCCATGCCGAAGGCGCTCTGATCGCTCGTGTGGCTGGCGATGCGGCGTACTTTGCCGAAGGACGGCAGATAGACGTACATCTCGGTAGGGGAGAGGATGAGGACCTTGGTGCCTTTGAGGTCGGCGGGAGCTGTGAACTCGGCGAGGCGCTTCTCGCCCTTCATCCACACGTTCAGGCCGACGGTCTTGTCGGGTCTGCCGCTCTCCGTCGTCTTGGCCTCGTATTCGAAGTAGAGCGTCTTGGCCTTGTTCATGGCCGCTTCGGTCGCTGCCAGCGCCTTGTCGGCGGCGTCGTCGGCCAGCGCCGCGGGGGCGTGCGAGAGACCGAGCGCGACCGTGGTGGCGAGGATGGAAACGAAGCGCGAAAACCTCATCGGGACCTCGGAGAGCTGGGGGGGCCCGCCGCTTGCCGGGGCGGAGCCGCCGTCGCGGCTTCACCTGCATGAGCGTGGGGGATAGGCATGATAGGAACATGGCGTCCGCGAGGTCAATCCTGCGCACGGCGGCCCGCGCCCCCCGGTGGTGCCGCGAGCCACCACCGGACATGGAGGCGCGTCCCTCCATCCCGCGTTCCTCGCGCCGCGCCCGTCCCAGGATCTCCGCTGAATTAGCCGCCCCCGCGCGACCCGCTCGTGTCGTGGGCCCTGGTACGCCTCATGCCAGTGTCCGCCTGCTCTCCGCACGTAGGAAGCCTCCCGCGAGGCTCGCTGCAACGACGCTGCAACGACCAAGGAGATACGATGCTGCCCACGAACACGACCCGCAAGACCCGCTCCCTCGTCATGTCCCTCACGATGGCTGCCGGCCTCGCCATCACCGCGTTCTCGTCCCCTGCGGCGGCCGGGCCGCTGCCGACGCTGTCCGGATGGGGCGTGCGCGGCCATGCCAGCTTCATGGGCTCGGTGAGCCAGCAGGCCGACGGCTCGCTCAGGGGGCATTTCACGATCATCATCCACAATCCCGGCGAAGCCCCCGTCACCTGCCGCTACCTGCGCTTCCGTCCCCATACCGTGAGCGGCGGAAGCTGGAGCTTCGATGGCCATGGCACGTGCTGGACCTCGGGCGGCGCGTTCGCTGCGGCGAACCGCTTCACCTTCTCTGACCTGGGCAGCCCAGGCGCGGGCGTCGACGCCGTCGACGTGAACTACTACGGCGCGGTCGGCGTCTCGATCCCCGGCGGCTTCTTCGATGACGGCGATATCGTCTACACGCCTTGAGGAGGCAGCTCACCCCGCCGTCGCTTCGAGCTCGCCGAGGATGAAGACCGCCGCGACCGCCGGCTCGAAGAGCTCGGCGCGCACGACGCGGTACTGCGGGTCGGCGAAGAACCGCTCCTTCGCCGCGCGGTCGGGGAACAGCAGGGTGAAGACGCGGTTGATCCGCTCATCCCCCTTCAGCACGCGCGCCACGACGAAATCGTGGCCGAACGCGCCGCCATGGGACAACAGGATCGGCATCATGCTGGCGCGGTAGCGGGCGTAGGACGCCTCATCCGCCAGCTGGAGCCCCACCAGGAGCACGTGCTGCCGGCCCTCAGCGCCCATGGGAGTAGCCTCCATCCACGTCGAGCGTCGTGCCTGTCACGAAGCCGGCCCTGGCCAGGAACAGCGCCGCTTCCGTCGTGTCCCGCACCTCGCCGACGCGCTGCAGCGGGTGGATCGAGGCCAGCGAATCGGCGCCTTCGCCGATGAGCGGCGTGCGGATGATGCCGGGCGCCAGCGTGTTCACGCGGATGTTGTGGGCGGCGAGCTCGGCGGCCAGCGAGACGGTGAGCGCGTGGACGCCGCCTTTGCTGGCCATGGCGGCCGAGGCCGGCATCCGCGCCATGGCCTGCTGGACGAGCACCGTGCCGATATTGATGATCGAGCCCCCGCCGCCCTCGATCATCAGCGGCACCGCCGCCTGCGTCATCAGGAACGTCCCCTTCACGTTGGTGGTGAAGAACCGCTCCAGGTCCTCCTCCGTGCTCTCGAGGAACGGCTTCACGCCGAAGATCCCGGCGTTGTTGATCAGCACGTCGACGCCGCCGAAGCGCTCGCGCGCGGCCGCGGCGACGGCCCGCGCCGTGGCCCGATCCCCCACGTGGCCCGGCACGGCGACGACGCGCGCCCCGCCGTCGAGGCTCCGCCGCGCCTGCTCGAGCTTCTCCGGGTCGCGGCCGTTCATGACGACGCTCGATCCCTCGGCCAGGAAGCTCCTGGCGAGGTCGAGGCCGATACCGCTGCTGGCGCCTGTGATGATGACGCGATCGATCCTGGTGGACATGGAGTGTCGTTCCTTTCGCGTCGACAACCTACGGCCGCCCCTCGAACCAAGAAAGTGGTATGTTTCTATCAACACCATAACCCGAGGTTCTGATCCTGCGGGCCCCGCCATGACCTACGATCAGCTCGTCGCCTTCCTCGCCGTCGCGGGCGAGGGCTCGTTCAGCGCCGCCTCCGCGCGGCTGCACAAGTCCCAGCCGGCCGTGAGCAAGCTGGTGCGCAACCTCGAGCGAGAGCTGGGGATCGAGCTGTTCGATCGCCGGGAGTACCGCGCCACGCTCACCGACGCCGGCCGCCTGTTCCACGAGCGCGCCGCGGCCGTCATCGAGGGCACCGAGGCGCTGCGCAGCTTCGGCATGCGCCTCTCGGGGAAGGCGGAGCCGATCGTGCGGCTCGCCGTCGACGCGGTGACGCCGCTAGGCCCCATCATGGACATCTTCCGGGGGCTCCTGGCGCGTTATCCCCTGGTGCGCATCGAGCTCGGCACCGAGCGGCTGGCGGGCACCGCCGACGCGCTGCGCGAGGACCGCGCCGATCTCGCGGTCGCCACGAAGCTCGGGATCGACGGCTCAGCGGTGGAGACGGCGCGCTTCTGCGACGTGCGGGTGATCCCGGTGGCGCGCTTCGATCACCCCGTGGCCACCTCCGGCGCGCCGATCCCGCCGGCGCTGCTGCGGGCGCACGCGCAGATCGTCCTGCGCGACAGCGCGAGGGGGAGCACCTCGCCGTCCCTGAACGTGCTGGAGGGCGGCCTGCGCTGGACGGTCACCGACGTCGCGGCGAAGAAGGACGTCATCCTCGCGGGCATGGGCTGGGGCGGGCTGCCCGAGCACGTGGCCGCCGGCGCGCTGGCGGCGGGCGAGCTCGTGGCGCTGCAGGTCCCCGAGTTCGTGGCCGACATCATGGAGCTGTTCGTGATCCGCCGCCGCGATCGCCCGCACGGCGTCGTCGCGCAGGCGCTCTGGGAGGCGCTCGGGCGCTGCGACCGCGGCGCCGGGGCGCCCGCGGCGGCCGGGAAGGCCCCGCGCCGCCGGAGGAGGGGTTGAGGGCCGCGCCGGCCGGACCTCCGGCGGCGGAGCGCGCTCGCCAGGCCGGTCGACGTCATGCCCGTGAGCGCCGGCCGACCGGCGCGCTGCTGCTGGGTCACGCCTCTCCACGGCAGATCGCTCGGAGGATCTCGCGCGTGTGTCCGCGCAGCCATGCGTGCGCCTTGTCGCCCTCGCAGCGCTGGTGCCACAGCTGAACGATCCTGAGCTCCGGCGCGTCGAGCGGCAGCGGGCGGGTGCTGAGGCCCAGCGCCCGCACGATGGGACCGCAGACGCGCGCCGGCAGCGCGACGACGAGATCGCTCTCGTGGGCGAAATGGATGGCCGCCGCGCACGTGGGAGCCGCCGCGACGACGCGCCGCCGCAGCCCCAGGGCCTCGAGCGCCTCGTCGATCGGATCGCGCAGGCGGCCACGGCGTGAGACGATGACGTGGAGCGCCTCGGCGTAGCGCCTGGCGGTGAGCCGGCCGCGCGCGAGCGGGTGGGCCCGGCGGAGGGCGACGACGACGCGATCTTCGCCGACCAGCTCCCCGCGGATCTCGGGGAGCGCGGGCTCCGTCGAGCCGATCTCGAGATCCACGCGCCCGTGGCGCAGGTCGTCCGTGTCTCCCGCGGGCTCGGCCAGGAGCCGGACCTTCGCGAGAGGCGCCTGCTCCTGCACCGCTCGCAAGAGCCGCGTGCCGAGCGCCGTCGTCAGGGCGTCGTGGCAGCGGACGGTGAAGGTCCGCTCGAGCCTCGCCAGGTCGAGCTCCCGCTCGGGCGCGAACACCGCGTGCGCTCGCTGGACGATGGCCTGGACCTCCTGTCGCAAGGCCAGCGCGCGGGGCGTGAGCGCCATCGTCCGGCCGGCGCGCACCAGGATCGGGTCCCCCGTGGCGTCCCGGATGCGCCCCAGCGTTCGGCTCATCGCGGGCTGGGACAGGCGCAAGCGGGCCGCCGCGGCGCTGACGCTCCTCTCCTCGAGCAACGCGTCCAGCGCCGGCAACAGGTTCAGGTCCACATGCATGGCGGTAATTCTTCCTCATATCAACTATGCATTGGACGGTATGAGTCGTCCAGGGTTTATTCCTCCGCGCGGTGGTTCAGCGGTTCACGAGCACGCGCGAGGCGCTCGTCCGAGGAGGATTCATGTCGATTCATTCCGATCATTCCGAGCAGATGAACAACGATGTGATGTGGCGAGACCGGAGCCCGGGCCGCGCGGAGGACGAGCCCCTGCTGCCCGCGGTCGTCGCGGCGCTCTCCGCGGCGGGCGAGCGGCTCGTCGGTCGCTTCTCGACAGAGCCGCGCCCGAGGAGCCGAGAGGACATCTTCGCCGCGCTCGGCGCCAACGATGCGGTCTCCCTCGAGGCGCTCCGCGAGCCCTTGTCGCGCGCTCGCCCGGAGGCCCGGTGGGTCGAGGACGAGCTCGAGTGCGGGCCCCTCCCGCCGGGGGAGTGGTGGGTCACCGACACCGTCGAGGGGAACATCAACCATGTTCACGGGATGGCGGACTGGTGCGTCACGGCGACCCTCGTCCGCGACAACGAGCCGGTCCTGACGGCGGTGCACCTGCCCCTGACCGGCGACACGTACACCGCCCGGAAGGGCGCCGGCGCGTACCTCGGGACCAGGAGGATCCGAGCGTCGGCGAAGACGGCGCTCGGCGCTGCCTTCGTCGGGACCGGCCAGGCGAAGCCGGGTGAGGACGACGAGACGTACCGGCGGATTGGCATGTCCGTCACCGCGATGCTCGGAAGCGCGCTCGTCCTGCGCGTCTCGGTCCCGGCCACCCTCCAGCTCGTTCAGGTCGCGGCCGGCCGGATGGACGTCTTCTGGCAGTACAGCCAGATCCGCTCCGGGCTCGTCGCGGGGGCGCTGCTCGTCGCGGAGGCCGGGGGCACGGTCACGGACACACGCGGGGAGCGCTGGACCCTCGCCAGCGAGGACTTCCTGGCTGCAGCGCCCGGGCTCCACGCCGGCGCGGCCTTCGTCC
This sequence comes from Sorangium sp. So ce302, assembly GCF_051530145.1. GTDB lineage: Bacteria > Myxococcota_A > Polyangia > Polyangiales > Polyangiaceae > Sorangium > Sorangium cellulosum_B. Next base: position 1,473,917 of record NZ_CP150326.1, read on the forward strand.
TGTCGACCGTCCGATGAGAGGAGGAGGCTGAACATGGATCGACTCATGGGAAACATTGGAATCCTCGGTTCGGGCCGTGTCGCCACGGTCCTCGCCAACAAGCTCGCGGGCGCCGGGCACGCCGTCACGATCGGCGCCAGGGACCCGGCGCAAGCGGCGCTGAAATGGTCGGGAGCGCGCGTCGAGCTCAGGGATCACGCGGAGACCGCGCGCCTGGCCGCGATCGTCATCAACGCCACCCCCGGGGACACGAGCGTGGAGCGGCTCGGCGCCCTGCGCGACGCGCTGAAGGGAAAGATCCTTGTCGACATCTCCAACGCGACGCTGCGCGGCCGCGACGGCCTCCCCGGCAGCCTGCTTTACCCGAACGGCAGCGTCGCCGAGCGCCTGCAGGCTGCGCTGCCCGAGACGGCCGTGGTCAAGACGCTGAACACCATGCTGTTCACCGTCATGGCCGATCCCACGAGCCTGCGCGCCGCCCCGACCGCGTTCCTCTCCGGCAACGACGAGGGCGCGAAGGCGGTCGTCGGGCGGTTGCTCGGTGATCTGGGCTGGCCGGCCGACTGGATCGAAGATCTCGGAGACATCGAGACCGCGCGCGGCCCCGAGGCGGTCGCCTTGCTCGTCCCCTCCGTGCTGCGAAGGCGAGGGCTCGCGCCCTTCGCCGTCGCGCTCGCCCGGTAGACGCGACGGCGCGCATCGCGGATCTGGAGCCCAATCCATCTCCGTGACCGGGGCTTTGCGAAAGTACCCATCCGGTCCTGCGCGAACGCCCATCGCGAGAAAATTGCAGCCAGCGAGAAGCGCCTTGTTCGTGTGATTTTCGCTGCTGAACGGAACGAACGGAACGTGTGCGCGCCGGGAGGCAACACGTCCTGAAAAATCAAATCATGTCGCCGTCACTGGAATCACGGGGCCGCCGGGACGATCCCGACGGCTCCTGTGCGGTCGAAGGGGAGGGATCCGCTCTCAATTTCCTGGCGATTGAAGAGCGCTTGTTGTCTAATCGCGGGACTTCAGCGCTCCCAGCGCTGGTGAGGAGCGACAACGATGTCCAGACCCTCGCGTCACCAGCCTGCGCGTCGTCGCGGAGGCGCTCGGTGGGCCGCGCCGATCGCGCTGGTCCTCGCCGGCGGCTGTACGGGATCCGTGGGTGAGCCGGGCGCCGGCTCCGGCTCGAGCTCCGGCTCCGGCAAACCTGGTACCGATGATCCGATCGGTGTTTGCCAGGACGACACGGTGTACCCCGGGCGAGCGCCGCTCCGGCGGTTGACGCGCTTCGAATACAACAACACGGTTCGCGACCTCCTGGGGGACACGACGGAGCCCGCCTTCTCGCTGCCGAGCGAGGATATCGGGAACGGCTTCGGCAACGACGCGGACACGCTGTCTGTCTCGAGCCTGCTCGCCGAGCAGCTGGGCACCATCGCGGAGGGCATCGCCCAGCGCGCGACAGCGACGCCGGAGGCGCTCGCGAGGCTCGCTCCCTGCGCGGGCGACGTGACGGCGGCGAGCGAGGAAGCGTGCGCGCGCACGATCGTCGAGGACCTCGCGGCGCGCGCCTATCGCCGGCCGCTCCAGGCCGGCGAGGCGGACGAGCTCCTCGCGCTGTACAGCGTCGGGCGAGAGGACGCGACGTTCGCCGCCGGCATCGCGATGGTGATCGAGGCGGTGCTCCAGTCGCCCGATTTCCTCTACCGCGTCGAGTGGGGCGCGCCCGATCCCGCGCGCCCGGCGCTCCGCCGGCCGACGGGCGACGAGATGGCGACGCGGCTCTCGTACCTGTTCTGGGGCACGATGCCCGACGAGCAGCTGCGCTCGGCCGCGCGGGCGGGGGAGCTCGCGACGAAGGAAGGCGTGCGCTCGCACGCCGAGCGCATGCTCGACGACCCTCGGGCCCGACCCGTCGTGCGGTTCTTCTTCGACAGCCTGCTCCCCATCAGCAGCCTCGCGGATCTCGAGCGGGACGCGGAGGCCTTCCCGAAGTTCTCTCGCACCATCGGCTCGCTGATGCGTGAGGAGACGCAGCGGTTCCTCGAGCAGGAGATCTTCGAGGAGGCCGGCACCTGGCCGTCCATCTTGACCGCCCCGTACACGTACATGAACGGCCCGCTCGCGGCGTTCTACGGCGTCTCCGGCGTGACGGGCGACGCGTTCCAGCGCGTGGAGCTCGATACGACCCAGCGCCTCGGGCTCCTCACCCAGGCGGGGGTGATGGCCGGGACGACGCACTCGAACATGACGAACCCCGTGGTCCGCGGCTCCTTCGTGGTCCAGAAGCTGATGTGCCACGTGATCCCGCTCCCCACGGGCGACATCCTGGAGAAGGTGAAGCCGCCGGACCCGTACACCGGCAAGACGGCGCGGGAGCGCTTCAGTCAGCACAGCGAGGACAAGGTCTGCGCGACGTGCCACCAGTTCATGGATCCGGTCGGCTTCTCGTTCGAGAACTACGACGCCGTCGGGCTGTTCCGCACGACCGAGAACGACGTCGCGATCGACGCGAGCGGCTCGGTGCCGGGCACGGAGGGGACGGTGAGCGGGCCGATCGAGCTGGTGCGCAAGCTCGCCGAGACCGAGGACGTGCAGAGCTGCTTCGCGACGCACTGGATCGAATACGCCTACGGCCTCACCCTGCGCGCCGAGGACAAGTGCACCCGAGAGGCCGTCACGGCCGCCTTCAAGACGTCCGGATACAACGTGAAACAGCTCCTCATCGAGCTCACGCAGACGGACGCCTTCCACACCATGGCTCCCCGGGAGGAGTGACGGCTATGTCGACGTTTCGCTCGACGTTTCGCTCGACGTTTCGCTCGACGTTTCGCTTGAACCGGCGTGCCTTGCTGCGAGGTGCTGGCGGCATCGCCATCGCGCTCCCGTGGCTGGAGATCATGGGCACCGAGCCCACGGCGCGCGCGCAAGCCGCCCCCGCGAAGCGCTTCCTCGCCGTCTACACGCCCGGCGGGACCGTGATGGACCGCTGGCGGCCGACGGGCTCCGAGACGAGCTTCACGCTGAGCCCCATCCTGGCGCCGCTCGCGCCGGTGCAGAGCCGGCTGCTCGTCGTCGACGGCCTCGACATGAAGAGCGGGCTCGGCGAGCAGCACCAGGCCGGGATCATCGCCTGGCTCACGGGCACGCCGCAGGACGGCGCCGCGGGCCGCGCCTACGGGAGCGGGCCGTCGATCGATCAGGTGATCGCCTCCCGGATCTCCGGGGGACAAAAGGCGAAGGCGAGCCTCGAGATCGCGGTGCGCTGGGCGACGGGAAAATCGCACGGCCTGCTGTCTCCGATGAACATCGCGAATTTCGAGAACGACGCGCCCTACAGCCCGATCCCGCCGCGCATCGATCCGGTGGAGATCTTCACCGATCTCTTCGGCACGCTGAACCCCGGCGCCGACGACGACGCCGCCCGGCGCCTCGCGCGGAAGCAATCGATCCTCGACTTCCTCGACCGGCGCTACTCTGCCCTGTCCTCGCGGCTCGGCGCGGCTGACAGGCAGAAGATCGATCAGCACCTGACGAAGATCCGCGAGATCGAGCAGAGCCTCAGCAAGGCGCCGATCGCGGCGGGCGCCTGCCAGGCGCCGGCGAAGGTCGACACGTCCGACTACAACCCGCGCACGGGGCGCAACTCCGCTGACAACGGCTCGATCAAGGACACGTCGACCGACGCGGCGATCCCCAAGGTCGGCAAGCTCATGACGGACATGCTGGTGATGGCGCTCGCCTGCGACATCACCGCGGTCGGCACCCTTCAGTGGAGCGACACCGAGGCGAAGCACACCTTCCCCTGGCTGAACCTGAGCGAGCACCACCATTACTACCAGCACGACGGCGGCTTCAGGGCGGCGGAGTGCGAGCTCATCTGCAACTGGTATTCGAAGCAACACCTCTATCTCCTGCAGGAGATGGAGAAGGTCGACATGGGCGGACACTCGCTGCTCGACGAGAGCGTCGTCTTCTTCGGCTCCGAGATCTCGGATCCGCCGAGCCACAAGAAGACGAACATGCCGTTCCTCCTGGCCGGCGGCGGCGGAGGCCTGCGTACGGGGCGCTGGCTCCGGTACAAGAACCTCCCGCACAACAACCTGCTCGTGTCGATCTTGAACCTGTTCGGCGACACCCGGACCACGTTCGGCACCCCGGAGCATTGCACCGGGCCGCTCACGAACCTGACGTCATAGCGCCACTCCTGGCGCCGCGGCGTCGCGCGACGAGGGCGATGCCGAACAGGGCGACCGTGAGCCCGAGGTACGCTGACCTGCTGCCGGCGCCGTGAAAGCTGCATTGTGCGTCGTCGCCGGTGTCGTCGGTCCCATCCATTCTGCTGCTGCCGGCGGCAGCGCTGGAGGTGCCGCCGCCCGCGCCGTTCCCTGCTCGGCCGCCCGCGCCCGGCTCCGTACCGCCGCTCCCGCCCGCGCCCGGCTCCGCACCGCCGCTGCCGCCCGCGGCCGGCTCCGCACCGCCATTTCCGCCCGCGCCCGGCCCCACAGTGCCGCCTCCGTCCGTACCGAGCCCTGCGCCGCCGCTTCCACCCGCGCCGCCGCCTGCGGCCAGCCCGGGTGAGGGCTCCCAGCTGAGCAGCCGCGAGACGACGCGCCGCGTGCGCGCAGCAGGGCCGAGCTTGTCATAGCTCAGGAGGAACCGGCCATCCTCGCCGCGGGCCAGCATCGGCGCATTGCACGCGTCATCCACGAGCAGCGCCTCCATGCCCGGCGTTCCATCGGGGGCCACGGCGCGGATCCGGAGCCGGTGCGTCTCCGCCTCTTCCCACACCACCTGGTAGCTCGCGCCGTCCCAGGCCACGGCCGCCGCATGACCAGCGCTCGTCGGCGAGATCAGGAACGCTTCGCTCCGCCAGCCGCCCGTGCCGTAGATTCGACCGTGCACCGGCCCATCACCGCCCTCTGGCCAGCCATCGGCGGACTCCGTCCAGACAACGAGCGTGTCCGTGCCGTCCGTCGCCCCGGCGATGGCGGCCGATGCGCTCGACAGCAGGAAGCCCTCCCCGACGTCTCCCGTGCGGCTCACGGGGACGAGATGCAGGCCGGCCTTCGAGTAGGCCACCAGGTAGTCCTGCCCGGCGCGGAGCGGCATCGCGTGCGACTCCGCCCCGACCGAGGGCACGATGGGGAACACCGGGCCAGCGCTCCCCGAAGCGCCGAGCAGGCGGCCCGACGCTGTATACACGAAGGGCTCCTCCGCGGTCCTCTCCACGAAGGTCACCAGATAACCGTCGCCGTTGCCCGCGACCGACGGCGTCGCCGACAGGTGGAGCGACGAGACGGCGACGCTCTCCCCGAGCGCGCCGTCGCCCGACACCCGCCGCAGGTGATCCCCGCCGGCGCCGAGCGCGCTCCAGGTGAGCACCGACGCGCCGCCGCCGTTCGAGGCCAGATCGATCGCGAAGGCGCTGCTCGCGAGCTCGATCCCGACCGGATCGACGACCTCGCCGGCCGCGCTCACGCGCACCGCGCGCGCGGTCGTCCGCTCCCCTTCCGGGTCCGGCTCGTCGGTCCAGGCGACGAGGTAGCTCTCGCCGGTCCAGGCCACGCGCGGGGCGCCCTGCCTGTTCGGCAGGGGGCTGAGCCCGAGTCGGCCCGCGGCCAGCGCGAGATCCGGGCCGATCAGGCTGCCCTCGATGCCCTGGCCGTGGAACGCGAGCAGGAAGTGCGAACCGTTCCACACGAGCGCGTTCCGATCCGAATCCCGGACGGAGCGAGGCGACCCGTCCGCGAGCCTCACGTCGTCGGTCCCCTGCACGACGCCCTCGGCCGAGACGCGGGCCCCGTACATCGCGCGACCGTCCCGCTCGTCGGCCCAGGCCACGAGGTAGCTGCTGCCGTCGAACGCCGCGGCGGGGGCCCCGGCGCCCGGGCTCGGCCGCGAGATCGGGAAGTCCCTTGCCGCGATCGTGCCGTCTGCGCGCAGCACCGCGCCCCGGATCGTGCTCGTGGGATCGTCCCGTACCCACGTGGCCAGGAAGCTCGTCGCGCCGGACGCGAGCGCGGCCAGCCGCGCGTTGCCCGGGTCCTCCGAGATCTGAACGCCAAAGGCGTCGAGCGCTGTCCCATCGCTGGCCACCCGCGCCGCACGGATGGCCCGCGCGCCGCCGCCGGCGACGTCCTCGTCCCAGGCCACGACGGAGACGTCCGCCCCGGCGCCGACCGCCGGCCGCGACGCGCGGCCGCTCGTGGACAGGGCGCGCTCGGCGCCGGGAACGGCGCTGCCGCTCGGGTCGACGAGCGTCGCGCGGACGTCGTCGGCCCCATCGTCGGCGAGGCTGAGCCAGGCGGTCACGAAGCGCTCCCCGTTCCACTCGACCGAGGGATACACGCCCTCGGCCGACGTCGAGATCGCGAAGCTCGCCGGCCCTTCGAGCGTGCCGTCGGGTCGCATCACGCGGCCGCGGATGGTGATCCGGGCGTCGTCGCCGTACTGGCTCCAGGTGACGAGGTAGCGGCCTCCGCCGTACGCCACGCTGGGCAGGTACTGACCGGCGGACTCCTCGCCCAGATCCAGCCAGTCGAGATCGAGCACGTCCCCGCGCGCGCCGACGCGGACCGCGCGGATGCGCGACAGATCCTCGAAGACGACGACGTAGCTCGTCCCGTCGGTCGCGATCTCCGGATCGAACCCTACGTCTTGCTGGACGGGCACGGGCGGCTCCGTCCCGATCTCCGGGCCCACCTCCGGATCGAGCAGCGCCGGATAGCCGCTCTCCTCGACGACCGAGGCGGGCACGCGCAGCTCGATGTGGCCGTCCGCCCAGCGGGCGGGCACCGGAACGCGGCGGCCCGACGCGTCGATCCACGTGCCGTGGCCGTACACGAACCGCTGCCCCGGCGCGGCGCCGAGGACGAGGCCGCGGGCGTCGCTCGCGACCGAGGGCGCGGCGTCCGCGGCGCCGAGCCGGGCGCTCACGCGCACGACGAGATCGCCGCGCCCCCCGGGCCGCTCGGGGAACCGGAACGCCTGCTCGGCGTTCGCCTCGTGGTTCTTCCACAGCTCGCTGCAGGTCTCGAACGCGCGCTCCGCGCCGCCGTCCGCCGCCATGCGCACGCGGCCCTCGCCGTTCACGCACTCGTGGCCGGCGCGGGCGATCGAACGCGTCGTCAGCGTGAGCGCGCTCCCTGGCTGGAGCTCGCCGGGCGCGCCCTCGAGGAGAGGCCCGCGGAGCGCGCGGCGGCGCGCCGTCAGCTCGGCGGCGGAGCGCGCCCCGGCGAGCGCCTGGAGCTGCCTCGCTCGCCCCCTGCGTGCCGCCCTCGCCGAGGGCTTCGCGCGGATCCGCGCCGCGCCGCCCTCGACGTCGATCCGGTGGGCGGCGCCCTCGGCGGAGAGCCCTTGTCGCGTGGATCGAAAGCTCGCCCGCGCCCTGCTCACGATCCGCCCGAGCTCGACCGGCGCGGCGCCGCTCGGCCGGAGCGCGCGCTCCGCGGGGCGCTCGGCAGGACCAGTCCCCGCCGCCTGCGGTCCAGGCGCGCTGCACGCCGAGGCGCACCCCGCCATCAACAGCAACAATGCTCGACTCGAAGCCAGCGTCACGACGCACCTCCTGACGGCCTTGCAGCCGACGCGCACCACGCCGTTCTCTGATGGATGAGCCAGCGGGACGGTAACAGCGTGTGTGCGTTCACGTCGATCGCGGACCACGACGAGGTCATGCGACGACTCCGGTGTTGTGACCTGGCTAGATCGCCGAGTCAGCAAGATCCAGAGGATGCTGTGCGCTTGACGGGGGCAGGGGCGTGAAGATCGCCAGCAGGCCGCGGGCCAGACCGAGCTGGCCCGCCGCTCTCACTGGAGGATGGCCGGGGACGGATTCCCCGTATAGACCTGCGAGCAGCGGGGCTTCTTCGGGTCGGATGGGCAGCGGAGCCCCTGGTAGAAGCTCAGCGTGTTCGCCAGGGGGGCATAGCCGCTCGGGACCTGGAGCTTCGACACCGAGCCGAAGTAGGCGAGGCACGCGTCGCGCCACCAGCGCGCCTCGTAGTGCTGGATCTCAAGGAAGTCGCTCACGTCACCGAAGCGCTTGCCATCGATACGGCCCTCGACGGACTTCCATGTCTCTCGCATGACCCCCACCTCATCGACGCCCTGGCTGTAACGATGGACGAGCTCCTCCCAGACCGTCCTCCCCGACTTCAGCTTGTCTTGCCAGCCGACGCGGTGGAAGAAGAGCACGAGATCGTCCGGAACCGTGTCCCGGCTCCCAAACGTCTGTCCCACCTGCGCGGCGTACTGGGCAACAGCGTTGCTGCCCGCCGAGGTGCGGTTGAAGCCGATGCTGTTCGCGTCCGCCTTGTGATAGTACACCGGGTTCCACTCGGCGCGGCTCAGGCTGTTCAGCCACGGCCCCGGCCCGTAGTGATGGTCGTTGCCCATGATGTGGACAAGGCCGAGGGGCGTCATGTAGTCGACAAGCGCCTCGCGTGACTCCATCATGATCTGAACGACCGGCTCGACGACGACGGGGTCGTTCGAGAAGGTCTGCCGGACCCACTCCTCTGCGATGGCCTCCGAGGAGAGGTCCGGGTTCCACGCCAGGCGCCCGAACACGTACCAGTTCGCCTGGTTCATCTGCGATCCAGTCCAGTTCGTGTCGTCACCGACGTTGGCGACGCCCGAGATCGCGGTGGTCGTGTACTTGTGGAGGGTGCCGTCGATGACCCGCGCCACGGTCGAGCCCTCGCCGCCCGCGTAGGTGTCCGCCTTGAGGACCTCCTCGTAGAGCGGGCCGAGGTAGGCGAGGTGCGTGTCCTCGCCGAGGTACTCCTTCGTGATCTGGAGCTCGAGGGCGAGGGGCGTCTTCGGCATGGCCCCGAACAGCGGATGGAACGGCTCCCGGGGCTGGAAATCGAGCGGGCCGTTCTTGGCCTGCACGAGGACGTTGCTCTTGAATTTGCCGTCCAGAGGCTTGAACTCCTCGTAGGCCTGCTTGATGCGGTCCGGGGGGCTGGTGTCGGAGTAGACGAAGGCGCGCCATATCACGATGCCGTCATGCGGCGCGAGGGCGTCGGCGAGCATGTTGGCGCCGTCGGCGTGGGTCCGCCCGTAGTCTTGCGGCCCTGGCTGCCCCTCGGAGTTCGCCTTCACAAGGAAACCACCGAAGTCGGGGATCTGCTGGTAGATCTCGTTGACCTTGTTCGTCCACCATTGCTTGACGCTGGCGTTGGTCGGATCGGCCGTGCTCAGGTTGCCGATCTCGACCGGCGCGCTGAATCGCGCCGTGAGGTAGACCTTGATGCCATAAGGGCGGAAGACGTCGGCGAGCGCCTTGACCTTCGTGAGGTACGATGGCGTCAGGACCTGCGCGTTGGCGTTCACGTTGGTCAGCACCGTCCCGTTGATGCCGATGGAGGCGTTGGCCCTCGCGTAGTCCTTGTAACGGGGAGAGAGCGTGCCGGGCAGCGCGCTCCAGTCCCAGATGGATCGGCCCGCGTAGCCGCGCTCCACGCTGCGATCGAGGTTGTCCCAGTGGTTCAGGATGCGATGGCCGATCTTCGGAGAGCCGGTGAGCGACAGCCTGTCGAGGGCGCTGTGGCTCTGGACGTGCCGGAGGAGCGCGAAGGTGCCATAGAGCACGCCGACCTCGGTGTTGCCTGCCACGGCGATCACCGGCTGGCCTCCGACGTCGGCGGCCTCGACGAGGTAGCCCTCGGGGCCCAGGGCGCCGAGGCGCGCTGCGAGCGGCAGGCCCTTGATGACGTCCGCTGTGGCCGTCCCGATCACCACGGCGCCCGGTCCGTCGACGGCCGCGCCGGTCCCGACGGTTCCGCCCGTCAAGCCGCTCAGCCCTTTGACGAGCTCGGCCTCGGCGATGTCGAGGCTCGCGCCGGTCCCCGATTTGACCACGCGCTTGAAGGCCGCCTGGTACTCCGCGAGGCGCCCCGGAATCGGCACCTTCGGGTACCTGAGCCAGAGGTCTGCGCCCGTCTCGTCCGGCAGGGCGCCCGGCGCGGGGTACTCCTCGTCGGAGCCCGACATGCCGCCCGTGCTCCCGGTCGATCCTGTCGTGTCCACGCCGCCCTGGCCGACCGATGCGCCGCCGCCTGTGCCGCTGTTCGCGCCGCTGCTCGCGCCGCCGCCCGTGCCGGTGGCCCCGCTGGGGCTCCCCGCCGCGCTGGAGCCGCCGCTGCCGGTCACCTCGTTCGGCTCATCGGTGCCGCTCGAGGAGCAAGCGCCCGCGAGCGCCGCGCTCAAGAGCCCGACGACGAGGAGCGGTACCCTCAGGATCTTCATCGAATGAGCCCGTCTGGTGGGCGGTCGACCCGCGCGACGTGGCATCTTGTTTTCCGAAGGAGGCGCCATCTGAATCAGCCTTTCCATGGAGGGTGGCTTGGGAAGGAGAGTGAACAAACCGATTCGCGGATCTCGAGGGTGAACCTCGACGCCCGTCAAGGGCTAAACGCGCCGTGCAAGACTGCAACGCACCGCGGCTCCGCCATGCCTTGCTCACCTCGTCAGAGGTCGCTTCTTGTGCCGTCGTGCGCGAAGTGTTCAGCGCTCCTGCATTTCTGGCGGGGTCCGAGCAAAAAACGTCAGGAATGCGGACTGAAGCTGCCAATAACCGCGATCGAGGCGCCTTCCACTGGGAATGGTGAGCAGCCGTGGTTCCGCCCGAACTTCGGCTCGAGCTTCGGCAACCGGGTGACGTCCTTGCCGTTCGATCATCAGAGCGACGGGGCGCGCGCGCCGCCGCCGAGGCCGAGGCGTGCGGGGTGGCGGTGCGCACGTCGTACCTCGAGGGCCTCGCCGAGGCCCTCCCGCTGCCCGACGCGAGCGTCGACCTCGCCACGTGCCAGACGGTCCTGATGCACGTCGCCGACCCGCTGCGGGTGCTGCGCGAGATGCGCCGTGTCCTGCGCCCCGGCGGCCTTTTGCTGGCGGTCGAGCCGAACAACTTCGCCGAGAAGGCCACCGCCCTGGTCACCGCGCCCGGCCTGTCGCGCGCCGACCGGCTCTCGCTGCTCGAGCTCGAGGCAACCTGCCAGGACGGCAAGCGCGCGCTGGGACAGGGGGACAGCTCCGTGGGCGAGCGGCTGCCAGGGCTCTTCCGCGAGGCAGGGCTCGGCGATCTCCACGTGTGCCAGTCGGACAAGTGCGCCGCGCTGATCCCGCCGTACGAGACGCCCGCGGAGCGCGCGGAGCTGCGCCAGATGCTGGCGTGGATCGACGGCGGCATCTGGCTCGGAACGGGCGGCACCCGCGACCAGGCCCACGCCTGGTATCTGGCCGGCGGCGGCGATCCGGCGCAGTTCGAGCGGCTGTGGGCGATCGCCATGCAGGAGGCCCGCGCGTGGAAGCAGGCCGCGCTCGCGCGCACGCACGGCGGCGCGCACGGGGTGACGTTCTACCTGGTGTCGGGGCGCAAGCCGGCGTGACGCCCCGCCTCGGAACGGCGTAACTCGACGCTGGCGCGCGCCCAGGCAGCCTGAGCGGCAACAGCATGGTCCGGCCCGGTGTGCGGGGGACGTGAACCATGTCGTCTCTGGGCGCCGCTGTCATCACATCGCCGGACTCAGCGTTCGAGAGAGAGCGCTGCCCGGAGCGCTCGCTCCTTGCAGCTGCGCTTCATGGTTGCTCTTGCTTTCTCAGGGTGCCCCGCCCCATCGCGGGGTATCCGTATGTGAGTAGCTGTCCGACGAACACCGTGGTTGCCAGGCATGGGGTCGGCAAGGTTCGCGAGGTGTTCATGATCAGGTGCACGCTGGCCGGGAATATTGAGCTCTACCAATTGAACGAGGGTTCGCAGGCGTCTCGTTGGTGCACGTATCCACCTTGAGCAGAAGCCCGCGACTCAGACGTTCTGATCATGGAGAACCTTATGCGTACCACTCGCTTGCTTGGCTGCATCTCCGCTTCGTTCGCGCTCGGTCTGTTTGCGTGCGCCGTGGAGCCGATCGAGGAAGAGGATCTCGACACGCTGGACGGCGCCCTGGACAGCGCTGACGGCTCGATGTCGGCGGATATCGCGATTCAGTCGGACTGGGGGAACGGCTACTGCGCGAACGTGAGGGTGACGAACAAGTCCCGCTCCCCGGCCACCACCGGCTGGAACGTGGGCGTCCGGCTCAACGGCTCGACGCTGGCCAATGCGTGGAACGTGACCTCCGTATCCTCGAACGGGCAGTTCACCGCCACGAACGTGACCCACAACGCAGCGATCAAGGAGAAAGGTTGGGTGGAGTGGGGGTTCTGCGCAAACGGCAGCGGGCGGCCCGCGGTCGCGTCGGTCACCGGCAGCGGAGGCACGATCGTCGGCACGGGCGCGTCCTCCTCGTCGAGCAGCAGCGCGAGCTCGTCATCGAGCAGCAGCTCGTCATCGAGCAGCAGCTCGTCATCGAGCAGCAGCTCGTCGTCGAGCAGCAGCAGCACGGGGGCGGGTGGGGCAGGCGGCTCGGGCGGTGCGGGCGGCTCCGGTGCGGGCGGCTCCGGCGGCTCCGGCGGGTCGGGCGGCTCCGGCGGGTCGGGCGGGAGCACGGGCGCGGTCGAAGACAGCGGCGCGAGCTGCCCCAAGCCGACGTTGCCCGCCGCCTCGTCTCTCCCGGTGTTCGACACGCATCACGATCCGTTCCTGAGCTTGAGCGGTTCACGCATCACGAAGAAGTCGGAGTGGGCGTGCCGGCGCGCGGAGATCAAGTCGCAGGTCGAGACGTATGAGTCCGGATCGAAGCCGGTGGTGTCCAAGGACAATGTCACGGGGCAGTTCTCGGCGAACAGGCTGACGGTCAACGTCAACGATGCAGGGAAGAGCGCCTCCTTCTCCATCAACATCAGCCGGCCTTCCGGCGCGCCTGCTGGTCCGATCCCGCTCGTCATCGGCATCGGCGGTTCGAATCTGGACAACAGCGTGTTCACCCAGAACGGCGTCGCGATGGCGACCTTCGACAACAACGCGATGGGCGCGCAGAACGGCGGCGGCTCGCGCGGGACGGGCACGTTCTACAACCTCTACGGCAGCAACCACTCGGCCAGCTCGATGATCGCGTGGGCCTGGGGCGTGAGCCGGATCATCGACGCGCTGGAGAAGACCCCGGGGGCCAACATCGACCCGAAGCGCATCGCGGTGACGGGTTGCTCGCGCAACGGCAAGGGCGCGCTCACGGCCGGCGCGTTCGACGAGCGCATCGTGCTGACGATCCCCCAGGAGTCGGGCGCCGGCGGCTCGGCGAGCTGGCGCGTCTCGCAGGCGGGCGCCAACGCCGGGGAGAACGTGCAGACCCTGTCCAGCGCGGCCAGCGAGCAGCCGTGGTTCCGCGCGAACTTCGGCTCGACCTTCGGCAACCGGGTGACGTCCTTGCCCTTCGACCATCACATGGTCATGGGGCTCGTCGCGCCGCGCGCGCTGCTCGTCATCGACAACAGGATCGACTGGCTCGGCATCAACAGCACCTTCACGGCGGGGTCCATCGCCCAGCAGATCTGGAAGGGGCTCGGGGTGCCGGACAAGATGGGTTACTGGCAGACCGCCGCCCATGCCCACTGCGCGTTCCCGTCCTCGCAGAGGGCGGCCCTCGATGCGTACGTGAAGAAGTTCCTCGTCGGCGGCGGCACCGCGGACACCAACCTGCTCAAGGGCGACGGGGCGACGGCCGATCTGAACAGGTGGATGAAGTGGACGGCGCCGACCCTCCAGTAGCCGCTCGGGGCGAAGGGGCGCCTCGCAAGGGGCGCCCCGACCGGCACCCGCCCCGGCGGCGGTGATCGCATGCTCGACCGCGATGGCGCAAGCCGAGGGCTACTTCACGAGCTGGCAGGCGTTCGAGCCGACCAACCCCGAGATTGTCCAGAACGGGGGAGACATCGCCGCGGTGGGGTGGGCAGAGCGGGGCGACTACGACGACGTGATCATCAGCAACACCCTGGCCGGGGTCCCCACGGGGCTCGAGACCAGGGGGGTGGGGCCTGGCGACGCTGGACCCTGCGCTCGATTGGATCAGCAGCAACGGCTATGCGCTCGATTACCTGTTGATGGACATCGAGGGGGACACCCAGACGCAATACGACCTGCTCCTGGACAACGTCGACCGCGTTCGAACCGACCCAGACGCGGATATCTCGGAGGCCTATGTGGGCAACTATGGCTACTACCCTGGGATGAGCGTCGATACGTCCGGCGCGTGGCCCTGGAATGTCGGTGAGCAGTTCAAGATTGATCGAGAGAATATCTACACTACGTCGGGCATCAATGTCGCGATGCCGGTGGCGTACAACTCGAGCCAATCGGCGTTCCATGTCGCCTCCTCGATCAATGGCGTGCCTTATGTCGGCGGAACGGCGCCCACCCAGATCTCCGCGATCTTCTGGCAGGGGCTCGAGACGGTGAGCGTGGCGGCGCGCCACCTTCCTGCTGGTGATTTGTTGATTCCCTATATCGCGGACTTCGTCAACAAACCCAACTATGGTGTGCCTCAGTCGCAGGTCCTCCGTAACCGCCCACCCATCGCCATGGGCGCGACCCCTTGCGGCTCTCACCGGGGTCGACGATGCTGGGCGCGGGGCGGCGCCTACTGATGGTCCGGGCAGACGCGGGCGGACACGAGAGGGCCGGCGAGGAGCTCTCCCCCCGGACCAGCGACGCCCCCACCGGCGGCCGTGGGCGCCCTCGACGACGCCGATAACCCCGCCTCCCCCCCGCCTCCCCCCGCTTCCCCCCGGCGATCGTTCGTCGACGCCCCCGCGGGGTCGGGTTGCCGGTCTCCGCGCGATGGCAGAAAATGCTGCTAGGTTGTCCTTTCAGACAGCCTCCGGGGGAGCCATCCTGCCCGGGTCAGGCGCCCTGGACGGCGCCGCAGGGCAGCGCTCCTCCGCGTCGGAGGGCGGCCCATTCCACAACGATCGAGAGGACCCCCCATGAACCAGCAGGATGAGGGCAAGCGCGAGATCGCCGCCGATCCGAGCGCTACCCGCAAGCTCCAGATCGGCATCTTCGTGTGCCCAGGCTATTTCCCGGCCGATATCATCGGTCTGCACACCGCGCTCGGTGTCATGCCGAACGCCGAGGTGCACCTCGTCTGGAAGAACAAGGATCCGATCACGGGCTTCCCGACGTTCCCGACGCGGGCCACCTCCACGTTCAGCGAGTGCCCGCGGGATCTCGACGTCCTCAACATCGGGGCGGTCCCCCCGGAGATCCTGGAGGACGACGAGTCGATCGCGTTCATCGCCGATCGTGGCAGCCGCGCCAGGTGGGTGACCAGCGTGTGCGCCGGCTCGCTCGTGCTGGGGGCCGCCGGGCTGCTCCGGGGCTACCGCGCCACGTCGAACTTCCACGTCGTCGATCTTCTGGAGCACTTCGGCGCCACGCCGGTCCGGGGAGGACGCGTGGTGGAGGACCGGAACCGCCTCACGGCCGGGCCGCTCGTCGGGAGCATCGAGATCGCCTTGCGCTTGATCCACGATCTGTACGGCGAGGAGGACGCCAGGGAGTCCGAGTTCCAGATGGAGTATGATCCGCACCCGCCCTACCGCACCGGCAGCCCGGACCTGGCCGGTCCGGAGCTCACCGCGAGGGTCCTCGCGAGGTCCGAGCCCATGATCGAGATGGCGCGCAATGCCGTCCAGCGGTTCGTCGCCCGACGACAGGCCGCCTGAGCAGCGGAAATCGGGCACGATGTCGCCGCGCGGAAGGACGGCCCTCGTTCGGTCACCCCGCCGGGAGGTCGGCGCTCGGTCCGGCACGCGGCTGATTGCCATGGTCGGGTTCGAGGGCGCGGCGGCGATCGACATCGTCGGGCCGCTCGAGGTGTTCAACGCCGCGACGCTCGTCCAGGCGGAGCGCGTCCCCGGACGTCCGCCGGCCTATCGCGTGGAGCTCCTCTCGGTGGATGGAGGCGTGGTCGGCAGCGGGCAAGGGCCGAAGCTGGTCGCCGATCGATCGATCGCGGACGCGACCTCGGGCATCGATACGGTGCTGGTCGCGGGCGGCTTCGACATGGACGCAGCCATGCGCGACGCGCGGCTCCTCGGCTGGCTCTCCGCCATGAAGCCCAGGGTCCGGCGCATCGGCTCGGTCTGCGCGGGCGCGCTGCTCCTCGCCGCGGCAGGGCTCCTCGACGGGCACCGTGCCACCACGCACTGGCGCGCGGCCAGCCGGCTCGCCCAGGAGTTCCCCGCCGTGGAGGTCGAGCCGGACGCCATCTTCGTCCGTTCCGGCGGCATCTGTACCTCGGCCGGCGCTACCGCTGGCATGGACCTCGCGCTCGCGCTCGTGGAAGAGGACCTGGGCCACGAGGTCGCGCTCGCCGCCGCCCGGCTCCTGGTGATGTTCCTGAAGCGCCCCGGCGGGCAGTCGCAATTCAGTCAGCCCCTCTCCGCGCAGACCGGCCTCACCGGCCGACTCGGGGACGCGGTGGACTGGATCGCCAACCATCTCTCCGCGGACCTGCGCGTCGAGGCGCTCGCGGCGAGGGCGGGTATGAGCCCGCGGACCTTCGCTCGCGTCTTCGCCGCGGAGGTGGGGGCCACGCCGGCAAAGTTCGTGGAGACCTGCCGGCTCGAGCAAGCGCGCGCCCACCTGGAGATGGGGAGCGCGACCATGAACGAGATCGCGCACGCCTCCGGCTTCGGCTCGGAGGAGCGGATGCGACGGGCCTTTCAGCGGGTCCTCCGGGTGACGCCGGAGGACTACGCCAGGCGATTCTCCCGTCGGGCTGGTCGCCGAGGGGCGCTTGAGTGACCTGGAGGCGTCATGACCCGGAAATCATCGATCATCGCCGGGAAGCTCATCCTATCCGCTGTCGCGGTGTTCACCGGTGCAGCGCCGGTTCTCGCCGATTGGAATTCCACGCACATCCATAATCCGAACTGGCCGCCCCACGCGAAGTTCCACAATGCGCAAACGATCGTCTTGGGAGCGGTAGCGGCGGTGCTGGCCGTCTGGTTTCTATGGAGGCCAGGGCGAGATGACAGGCTCAGGGTCGACGTAGGATCGATTTTCTCCGTACTCTACTGGGTTTGCCTCGTTCCGAGCATCCTGTTCCCTGGAACCGCCTTTCACGATCCGAGCCACGGCGGATACGCGCGAATGCCCGTCGTCCTTGGAATGGATCTCAACCAGGCCCATGGCGGCTTGTTTTTCATCTCCATCGTCTTCATCGCGAACCGGCTCGTGCGTAGAGCGATGTGACGCCCGAGGACATTTGCGGGTATGAGGAGCCGGTCCTTCGCCGGATCCCGCGGGGCCCGGGCGCCAGCTCAGCCGCACCCTTCCGGCCCGCAGTAACCGCCCACCCATCGCCATGGGCGCGACCCCTTGCGGCTCTCACCGGGGTCGACGATGCTGGGCGCGGGGCGGCGCCTACCGATGGTCCGGGAAGACGCGGGCGGACACGAGAGGGCCGGCGAGGTGCTCTCCCCCCGGACCCCCGGCGGCGAGGATTGAGGTTCGCGTCGTTCAGGACGCGTCGGCGTCGTCAGCGGCCGGAGCCGCCAGCGACGCTCGCGCCCACGCGTCGGGCAGCAGCTCGTCCAGCCGTTCGCGCGACCAGCCTGCCTGCAGCTTGCCGATCACGTCCGTCGCCCAGGCGAGCGGGTTGACTCCGTGCATCCGGCACGAGCCAAATACGGTGTAGCCGACGGCGAGGCGTTCAGCTCCCTTGTCCGAGCCTGCGAACAAGTAGTTCTTCCTTCCAAGCGCCACACATCTTATCCGCCGTTCGACTTCGCCGTTGTCGATCTCGAAGCGCCCGTCCGTGAAGCAGCGCCGCCACGCTGCCTCCTGGTTGATGGCGTACAGCGTTGCGACGTATAGCGGCGTACTTGGCACGAGCCGCAGGTGCAGCTCGTGAATCCACTTGTAGAGCTCCTCGAGGACGGGGAGCGACAGCTCCTGCCGGCGCGTCAGGCGTGCCTCCGCGGACAGCGCCTCCGCTTTGCAGGCAGCTTCGATGCGGTAGATGGCCTTGAAGTACGCAAGCGCTACAGCGGCTCGCGCGTCGCCGCCCTTCGCCGCCTTCTCGAACTTCGCACGGATATGCATTCCACAGCCGAGCCGGCGCTCCTCGGGCACGATCACCTCGCCACCGTCGTCTCCGCGCAACATCGCGCCGTACCCTGCGTAGCCATCGCCCTGCAGGTAGCCCGTGAAGCCCTGCAGCTGGGCAGCCGGATGCTTCGCCCTCCAGTCCGGTGCGTACAGGAACGCGACGAGCTCAGCCCCGACGAAGGCCCAGATATGACCTCGCCTCACCCCTGCGGGATGATCCTGATCCAGTACGTGCATCCCCGTGTCGTCGGCGCGCACGTAGCACGAGCCCAGCACGCGCTCCTGGATCCTCTTGGCCACAGGGGCAAGCACATCGAGCGCGAACGCCGACCACTCTCCCAGCGTCGACGGCGACAGCGACACGCCGAAGCGAGCGTACTGCTGCGCCTGCCGGTAGAGCGGCATCGCGTCCTCGAACTTCTCGACGATGATGCTCGCGAGCAGCCCCGGCCCCGGGCGACCCCGATCCATCACCTTCTCGCTGTCCGCCGTCGTAACCCCCTGCTCGGGACAGCGCGGACAGGCGAGCTTCTCCCTCTGTTCCTCGATGACCTGGAACTGCGCAGGGACGAACTCGAGAACTTCGCTCGTACGGTGACCGATGCACTTCCTATCCGCGCCGCACTGCGGGCACTTCCGCTCGGCTTCGGGGACGGGCACAACGCGCGTCTCGCGCGGCAGGTGTGCGGGAAGCGGCGCGCGCCCACGCCGTCCTCGCGGCGGCTTCGGCGGCTCAGGAGGTTGCGGCACCAGCCCCTGCTCCGGCTGCGCAGGAGCCTCCGCGCCGGGCTCTGACGAGGGTGTGGAATCAGTGGCCCCCTGCGGCGTCTGGGCGCCGAGCTCGGCGAACAGCAGCATCAGCTGCTCGGTAGAGACCTTTTGGCTCTTGCGGCCGTACAGCTCACGCAGCGCGCTCGCGAGCCTCGCCGACAGCGCGGTATTCTTGTCGCGCGGCTGAACCAGAAGCCCGATCACCAGCTCGATGAGCGCCGGGACCTGCCCGTCGGCCGCGAGCTGCTCGAGCTTGCGCCGCACATCCGCCAGGTCGGCGGGGAGCTGGGCTTGGGACGGAGGGGAACTGGTCACGTCGCGCGCTGGATAGCTATCCCGCGCGCATCCATCAAGCGTTGCTTCGACGCGTCGAAGTTTCTCACGCCGGGCCTCCAGCGCTTGCGCCGTACGGCCTGCGACAGGTCGATGCCTTCGAGCATCAGCGACAGCTCGGCCGCCTCGACCTCGATGTGGGTCGCTCCCTTGGGCAGGTCACGGGCGAGGTAGAATCGGTCGCGGGCGAGTTTCTTGGCAAATATGGCGTATCCGGTGCGGTCCCAAAACAAGACACGGATCTGGTCGCCTCGCCGATTCCTGAACACGAACAGATGTCCACAGAGCGGGTCGGCTCCGAAGCGCTGCTCGACCAGCGACGACAGGCCGTCAAAGCTCTTCCTCAGGTCAGCCGGCTCCGCCGCCACGTAAACGCGCACCGACGGCGGCAGCGTCAGCACGGCGCCTCCTCGGCCGCCAGCGCCAGCACGCGCTCGAGCGTGGCGGGGTCGAAGCCCGGCCGAACGCGAACCACCCGCCCGTTGGGCAGCGCGATCTCGATCGGCTCGGCCGCGGCCGGCGATGCGTCGGCCACTACGTGCACCGGCAGGAACCGCGGCGGCTCGGTCGACGACGACGGCGAGGGCTGCGAGGGTCCGTCAGCCCGCAGCTTCCAGCGCCACCAGTACAGCTGCTTCGCCTTGTATCCCTCGCGCCGCGCGAACTTCTCGGCGCTCAACCCGCTCCGCTCCCATCGCTCCACCCGCTCGGCCCACTCCACCCTCGTCGCCATCGCTTCCTCCTTCGTCGCGATGGCAACAGGTAACCGGCGCCGCACGGACGGCCACGATGGCGTTGGTCGGGCGGTTACGGTCCTCCTGCCGACGGACAACGTCGCGCAAGTCCAGCATTACCGGCTCCGCGGGGCTGACGGATTCAGGATGTGGGAGGTCAACGTCAACCAGACGGGGGCAACCACCTACTACTATCAGACGTATGGCAACGTCGTCGCCGCGACGCTCGCGTTCACTGCCGACATGGCTGACGCGTGGCGGGCGCTGGACGGCGTGTTCGCGCGGGACGGCGAGCTGCGCACCCTCAACCTGGCGACCAACAAGAACGCCGGCATCGAGTGGTCCGGTGTTCAGAGAGGGGGCCGCGTCGATGTGCTGGTGAGCAACATGAACACCACCACGCAGCACGCCGACTGGTCTCATGTGGCGGCGTTGCCCTCCCGGTCGCCGGACGTCGCTTACCACGACCACGTGCGCCTTCAGTATGAGGCCTGCACCATGGATCGCGAGGACTACGAGCAGCACGTCTTTGGCAACGCGATGAACAACCAAGGCGCGAACAGCTGGTCGGGGGCGAACCCGGACAAGTTCGCGATCGGCTCGCCGCCGGGAAGCGGGAATGACTCCGAGCAGAGCATCGTCTCCACGGGCGGCTACAACGGCAAGGTAGCCTGGTCCGCGTTCGATGGTCCGAGCTTCAACAGCACGGACAAGGTCGTCTACTCGGGTCTCATCTACAATGCCATCTCAGGCGTCGCGTTCGAGCCGATCAACGTGGCCGGCGGGAGCCCGACGGGCTACGCACTCCCTGCCTACCAGGGGCCGACCGTCTCCATGGCCTGGGGGGCGCTGCGTCTTCGTTCTGGCTATGACGGCGGAGATGTCTATCAAGCCGTCAACATCCCCGCCACGATGGGCAAATGGCTGGAGGTGAAGATGGTCGTCAACCCCACTGTGGGCACCGGTCTTGGCTCGCTGTACGTCCGCAATGTGACGGACGGGCAGAAGGACTTCACGCGCGTCGTCTTCGACAATATCAATACGACCGGCGTGACCGAGCGGGTGCTGGTTGTCCCGCTGCTCATGGGCGTGAACAAGAACCCCTCCAATTTCAACGGGTTCATCGTGGCGGCCTACGGCGACAGCAACGCCGTGGATGACCTCTCGATGGGGTACTACGTGCCGCAGCTGAATGACAATTTCGACCATTATCAGTCTGGCGTCGCCATGGATAGTCAAGTCGTTCCGCAGCTGGTGTGGAAGGGTCCG
Source organism: Sorangium sp. So ce302 (assembly GCF_051530145.1). Lineage (GTDB taxonomy): Bacteria > Myxococcota_A > Polyangia > Polyangiales > Polyangiaceae > Sorangium > Sorangium cellulosum_B. Next base: position 1,495,019 of record NZ_CP150326.1, read on the forward strand.
GCCTCCGGCGGGCCAGGGCAGCTCACGGCTTCTGCGCCGTACGGTACGGGCAACACCTCGACGCTCGCGGTTCGTCCGACGGGGGCGAGCGCGGCCAGCGCCTGGTGGGAGACCGAGCTGACCGACCACGACGCGAGCGACCTGACGGTCTATTCCGGCCAGCTGTACGGCACCACAGGTGTCTACTTTGCTCCTGTCAACACGGTCGCCAGCGCGAGCAACGGCCTCACCCCGAACAACTACGTCGGGTTCCTTGTGCAGTTCGAGCAGGGGCAGCTGCGCCTCCGGGGGTCGCGGGACAGCGGCGAGCTGTACAAGGCGACCAACTTCGCGCCGGCTTCGGGCAAGTGGTACGAACTTCAGGTGCAGGTCGACCCGAGCCGCGACATCGACGGCGTCGCGGGCGGTGACTTCGGCGCTGCGCGTGTCTGGGTGAAGAACCTGACGGACAACACCGCTCCGGTCCTCGTCGATTTTGACAAGATGTCCACGACCGGCGTCGTGGAGTCATTGCTGGAGGTGCCGCTGTTCTTGAACGCGACGACCCGGAACCCGTCCAAGTGGAACGGGTGGGAGGTCGGCGGTATCAACTCGAGTGTTCAGGTGGATAACCTGCGTTCGGCGTTGTACCCGTATCTCGATTTCGTTGGTCGAAACCAGTATATCGCCGATTGAGGGCCCGTCAGGGCGGCCCGGAGCGCCGTGAGCCCTAGGCGCTCGCGCGGGCCCCTCCCTGGCCCGGGCGCCCTCCGCTCAGCCGCTGTCCGAGGAGGTGCTTCGCGCGCTCCGCGAGCCGCAGCTCCTCCTGCCGGACCTCGCTGAAGAAGGAGGCGAGCTCTTGATCCCCCTCCTTCTTCGCATCCTGGATGTACTGTGAGTGGGTCTCCGCGCCCTTGAGCACATGGTAGAGCACGCTGACCAGGTTGTAGTCCTTGTCGGGGACCACGCTGCTCTCGCTGCGGCCCTCCTGTAGGCCAGCGCCCTGCTGCCCCTGTGCGCCCATTCCCTGCTTCTGCTCGGTCGCCATATCAAACCTCCTCGACTCCCCCTACCGGGGCCGGGCAATGCAAGCGGGAGACCGCGCAGCGGGGAGCCCCTGTGTGGAGGGTTCTGCGCGAGCGGCGCGGTCACTCCACCCCGCCCGTCGCGTTCTGCTACAGCGGGCAGACGCTCGCGCAGGATCGCACCACCCTGGGCGAGCGCGGCCCCTCACGCGGAGAAGGCCGCGGGCGCGCTCGACGCAGCCCGCGCCAGGCCATCGCAACAGGCACCGCTCAGCTCGCAGGACACGCTCCCCGGGGCGCCTGCCAGGCTGATCCTGGCGGGCTCACAGAAGGCTCCTCCTCTCCCGCATTCCCCTCGCGACCGCGCGTCGCCAGCGTTGTTCTCTCCGCTCTGGTCGGATCTTCCGGCGTGTCGGCGGCTGCCGAGACTGCCCATCGTGGACATGTGGTGATCGCCCCCACGGCAGCGAGAACTCGGGCGGCCCCAGGCCGGGACGAGCTGATACGCTGCGCCTCACGCACCAGCTCGTCCCTCTGAGCCCTCGCCCCATCCTTCCATGAAATCACTGTCTCGCGGCTTTCCTCTCCCTCTTCACTCTCTCGCTCCGGCGCTCGCGTGCGTCACGCTCGCGGCCGCGGCGTGCGGCACGGACGCCACCGGGCCGAGCGAGCCGCGGGACACCGGCGTTCATCCGCGGCTCCTCGCGCGCCCGGAGCACCGCGACCTCCTGCGCTCGCGCGTCGATCGCGAGCCCTACGCCTCGATCCTCGCCACCCTGAAGCGCCGCGCCGACCGCCCCTACGAGGAAGAGCCCGACCCCGCTTCATGGGACCACAAGACGAACGGCAACAACGCCTCGACCGCGCAGGCGAATGCCCTCCTCGCCTGGGCCTTCGAGGACCGGGCGGCGGCCGACAAGGCGCGCGAGTTCCTGCGCCGCCTGGAGACCCACTGGGACACGAACACGGTCCTCGACATGAACATCCGGATGGCGAAGATCCTCATGGGGTACACGAACACGTGGGACCTCCTGAGCGCCACGCCGTGGTTCCCCGACGAGGAGTCCGCCCAGGCCGAGAGCAAGATCACCGACATCACCGGTCAGTTCTTCGCCAAGTACCTCGAGCAGGATTTCTATCGAGATCTCCTGCTGCGCCCCGCGCAGAACAACCACCCGATCCGGACCGCCGACGCGCTCGGTTATGTGGCGCTCGCGTTCCCCGAGCACCCGGCCGCCGCGACCTGGTGGAGCTGGTCGATCTCGGAGCTCGATTACCTCTGGGGCCCGGACGGCCAGTACGTGCAGCCCGACGGCGGGGCGTCCGAGGGCCCGTATTACTCCGGCTTCGCCTGGGGCCCCACGGCGGCGTTCTTCATCGCCCTCGACAACGCGCTCGAGGGCGAGGTGGCCTTCACCCGCGACTGCCGTACCCGCTCCGACGAGGACCCGTGGGCCGGACATGGCTGCGTCGACGGCGAGCAGGGCGCGCTCAAGGTCCCGCTGCGCGGCGGGCTCTTCACGAAGGCCGTCGACTGGTCGCTCTCGCTGCGCCTCCCCTGGGGCAGCCGGCCCCCTGTCGACGACGGGGTCTTCACCCCGTTCAACGGGAGCCCGCTGCTCACGTCCTTCGGCGGAAGCGGGGAGTACCTGTGGGACTGGGAGCAGAACCGCGACCCCCAGGCCATGGAGTTCGGCGCCGACCTCATCGCCCATCACCTGCTCTACGTCGACGACGCAGTGGCCCCAGAGGCGCCGCGCTTCCTCACGCGCTTCTTCCCCGACACCGGCCACGCGGTGTTCCGCTCGGACTGGGGGGACGACGCGCGCTGGCTCCTGCTCCTCGCGGAGCACGGCTCGGCGCGCAAGGCGATCCACGACCACGTGGACGGGACGTCGTTCTCCCTCGCGGCCTACGGAGAGTACCTGTTGATCGACGCCGGCTACTACAAGCCCGATTCGCTCGACAACGCCAAGACCAGCCAGTCGCCGTCGCACAACGTGGTCCTCATCGACGGCCGATCCGCGCCCGACAAGGGGCTCTTCAACGATTTCGGCGACGCGGACGCCTTCCTCCGGAACACCCACGACGGCGACGCCGTCGACTACGCGGAGGCGCACCAGGACTACCAGGACACGCACGTCGAGCGATCCGTGGCCTTCATCGACGGCCGCTACTTCGTGGTCGGCGACCGCCTCTCGACGTCGCACCCGGCGGCCCGCGCTCACGCGTGGCGGCTGCACGGCTACGCGGGGCTGACGTCCGGAGGCACCTTCGAGCTCCTCCCCGACGGCGGCCGATGGGAGCGGGCGCGGGCGGGCGTCGAGGCGCGCGTGTTGTCGACGTCGCCGGGGCTCGCCGTCGTGGAGCCGCCGTACACGCCGCTCACCGCGCCCCACGTCCACGAGTTCGAGGAGGACCGCGAGGCCGCCGACCACGCCGTCATCGACGCAGCCGTGCAGGCCGAGGCGCCGGGGTTCCTGGCGGTGCTCCTGCCCTACAAGGTCGGCGTGGACGCGGGCCCCGACGCGCCGCTCCAGGCGGCGCCGATCGCGGCGGAGCCCGGCGTCGTCGCGTGGCAGATCGAGAGCGAAGGAGGGACCGACGTCGCGGTGCTGCGGAGCAAGGGAGCCCCGGAGGCGCTGGCGCTGCCTGGGGGGCAGGTCCTCGAGACCGACGCGGAGCTCGTCGTGCTGCGGATCGAGGGCGACCGGCCGTTCGCGCTGATGGCGCGGGGGACGAGGGTGCTCCTCGACGGGAGCCCCCTCGTCACCGCGCCCGATGCCACCGGCCTCGCCGTGGAGGAGTGAGATGCCGCCGAGAGCTCGCCCTCCCATGTCGCGCACGTCGCGCTTCCGCGCGCTGCTCGTCGCTGCCGCCGCGTGTGCCGCCGCGGCCGGCGGGTGCGCGGGGGACCCGGGCGCCGGGCAGCCGGGCAGCTCCGGGGCGAGGTGCGCTCCGAGCTCGCCGTCGGCGGAGGATGCGTTCGCGCGCGAGCGCGCAGCCGACTCCGAGAGCATCACGCTGGCGCGCGCGATCGCCGACCGCTGGATCACCGAGCACCCGGCGGAGTCGCTGCCGTGGGACTGGGGCGAGGGCACGGTCATGCTCTCGCTGGTCGAGCTGTACCGCGTCACGCAGCACTCCCCGTACCGGGACTACTACCGGCGCACCATCGACCGCCACATCGAGTACGGCTACGAGATCACGACCAGCGACCGCTGCCCGCCGGCCATGGCCGCGCTCGCGCTCCACGAGGAAACGTGCGCGGCTCCCTATGCGAAGGTGGTCGACGACGTGCTCCGCTACCTCTACGAGGAAGCGCGCCGGACGGAGCAGGGCGGCATCAACCACCTCGGCGTGTCGCCGCTGTTCGAGCCCACCCTCTGGGTCGACTCGCTGTTCATGTTCGGCAACGTGCTCGTCCGCGCCGGCGAGCGCTCGGGCGAGGCGCGTCCGCTCGACGAATTCTCGAATCAATTCCAGATCTTCGCATCGCTCCTCCAGGACGAGCCCGGGCTGTTCCGGCACGCGTACAACTGGGCGGCGCCGCAGGATCCGGACGTGTACTGGGCGCGCGGCAACGCCTGGATCACGGCGGCCGGCTACGAGTACCTCCGCGTGCGCGCGGCGCGCGGCGAGCGCGACGACGCCGTGGCCGGGGCGCTCGAGCGGCAGGTCGCGGCGGTCCTGGGCGCGCAGGACCAGGACAGCGGCCTGTGGTGGACGATCATGAACCGCCCCGGCGAGATCTACCTGGAGACGAGCGCGACGGCCCTCTTCGCCGTCGGGCTCGCGCGCGGGTTGCGCCACGGCTTCCTCGACGCCTCGGTGCGCCCCGCGATCGACCGCGCCATGGCGGGCGTGCGCTCGCGCATCGAGGAGGACGGCTCCGGGCGGCCGGTGGTGACCGGAATCTCCGGGCCCACGACGGTCGGCAAGCTCGAGGATTACGCGGCGGTCGAGCTCCGCGACGACCTCTCGTACGGCGTCGGAGCCGTGGTCCTGGCGCTCGTCGAAACGTCCGGGCTGTAGCGCTGCCAGCGCCACGCTCGCCGCGGCCTCGGCGCGCGACCGCCGCGCTCCTGCGCCGCGGTTGCCTTGCTGCTGCGCTTCGCCTACGCCTCAGCGCGTCCGCCGGCCTTCGCAGCGCGATGGCCGGAGCGACGAGAGCGGCGCACCCTGGTGCGTCACGCGCGGGTCAGGTGAACCGGGCTCGCGCGGGCCGCGGCCGTCCCTGGGGACGGCGCGCAGGCCACCGCCGAGGACCCTCATGCCTGCACTCGTGAAGCTCGACGCGATCACCAAGGTCTACTGGATGGGCGAGGTGGAGGTGCAGGCGCTCCGCGGCGTCTCGCTGGAGCTCTCGCGGGGCGAGATGGTCGCCATCATGGGGGCCTCGGGGTCAGGCAAATCGACGACCCTGAACGTCATCGGCACGCTCGACCGCCCCACCGGCGGCCGTTACCTCCTCGACGACGAGCCGGTCGAGGAGCTCGACGAGGTCGAGCTGGCCCAGCTCCGCAACCGCAAGATCGGGTTCGTCTTCCAGTCGTTCAACCTCCTTCCGCGCGACACCGCCCTCGCGAACGTCGAGCTGCCCATGGTCTACGCCGGCGTCCGGCCGGTCGACCGGCGGGCGCGGGCCGCGCGGGCGCTCGCGCGCGTCGGCCTCGAGGACCGGGCGCACCACCTGCCGAACCAGCTGTCCGGCGGCCAGCAGCAGCGCGTGGCGATCGCCCGCGCGATCGTCAACGAGCCGCCGCTCCTCCTCGCGGACGAGCCGACCGGCGCGCTCGACTCCGCCACCACCGGGCAGGTCATGGAGCTCTTCTGCGCGCTGCACGCGCAGGGGATGACGGTCGTCGTCGTGACCCACGACCGCTCGATCGCCGACTACGCCACCCGCGTCGTCACCTTCAGGGACGGCGCCATCGTCGAGGACACCGGCCCTCGCGGCCGGCGCGTGGACGTCTCGTCGCCGGTTCCTGGACCGTCGTCATCGGTTCCTGGACCGTCGTCGCCGGTTCCTGGACCAGCGTCGTCCCCTCCCGGAGGCCTCTCGTGAGCGCCCGGCGTCGGCGGCGCCTCTGGCCGTGGCTCGTCGGGGCGCTGGCGCTCGCCGGGGGCGGCGCCGCCGTCCTCGCGAAGGCCGGCGCCGGCCCCGCGCCCATCGACCCCGCGCTCGTCGTGACCGCGAAGCGCGGCGACCTCGCCGTCGAGATCCTCGAGACCGGGCGCATCGAGGCCCGCGAGCAGGTCGAGCTCAAGTCCAAGGTCGCGGGCCAGGTCGCCGAGGTGCTCGCGGACGAGGGCGCCCGGGTCCGGAAGGACCAGCTGCTGCTCGTGCTCGACCCGACCGACTACGAGCGCGAGGTCGCCCGCGCCGAGGCCGAGCTCGCCCGGGCCAGGGCCGCCGCGGGCTTCGCCAAGCGCGTGGTCGCGCAGCGGACCGCCGGCGTCGAGGCCAGCGTCGTCCCCGCGCAGGAGCTCGACACGGCCAAGCACGACCTCACCGAGAAGACCGTCGCCATCCGGCTCGCCGAGGTCGCGCTCAGCGCCGCCAGGGACCAGCTCCGGTACACGAAGATCTCCTCGCCCCTCGACGGCACCGTCATCCAGCGCAACATCGAGCCCGGCGAGGTCGTCACGCCGGGCGTGCAGTCGACCTTCAACGGCAAGGCGCTGCTCACCGTGGCCGACCTCTCGACGCTCGTGGTCAAGGTGGACCTCAACCAGATCGACGTGGCCAAGGTCGCGCTCGGCCAGACGGCGACCCTGACGCTCGACGCCCTGCCCGGCAAGACGTACGCGGCCAGGGTCACCAAGATCGCGCCCGCCTCGGTGAAGCTCGAGGGCCGCGAGGTCGACGTCTTCCCGGTCGAGGCCGAGCTCACCCAGATCGACGGCCTCATCAAGCCCGGCATGACCGCCGACGTGCGCATCCGGCTCGACAGCAGGCCGGGCGTGGTCTCGCTGCCCATCGAGGCCGTCGCCGACGAGGGCGGCAAGCAGCTCGTCACGCGCGTCGTCGACGGCCCCGACGGCAAGCAGACGACCGAGAAGGTCGAGGTCGCGCTCGGCGCGCGCAACGATCGCGACGTCGAGATCGTGAACGGCGTCCCGGAGGGGGCCCGCGTGCTCATCAACCCGCCCTCGGCGGCCGCGAACGAGACGAAGATGTGAGGTGGTCCGCCTACCTCGCGATCGCCGCGAAGGCCCTCTCGGCGCACAAGCTGCGGTCGCTCCTGACCGTCCTCAGCATCACCCTGGGCGCCTTCGCCATCGTGCTCATGACCTCGCTCGCGGAGGGCGGCCTGCTCACGCTGGGCCGCGGCATCGAGCAGCTCGGCGGGGCGCGGCTCATCCTCGTCGTCCCGAAGGAGCCGGAGCGCGCCGAGCGGAAGAAGACGATGTACGTCACCGGCTTCACCCGCCGGGATCGCGATCGGCTCGCGCGCGGCGTCCCCCACGTCGCCGAGCACACCATGTACGCCATGCTCGGCTCGCGCGACGTCACCTCCGACGAGGGCAAGGAGGATCGCACCGACTTCATCGCGGCCGACAGCGGCTTCCTCGACGCCTTCCGGATGCCCGTCGCGCGCGGCCGGACGTTCTCCGACGAGGAGGACCGCCGCCGGGCCCGGGTCTGCGTCGCCGGCCCGAAGCTCGCGGCGCGGCTCTGGCGCGGCGACCCGATCGGCCGGTGGGTGACGGTCGGGGCCCTGCGCTGCCGCGTGATCGGCGTGCTGGCCGACGCCGATCGGATGGGCGTCAACTTCGGCTTCAGCTGGGTCGACCTGCTCGTCGCCCCGCTCGACACGGCGGCGGACGTCGAGAAGGCGGTGAGCACCTCGGCGCTGCTCGTCATCAAGACCGACGACGTCCGCAACAACGACCCGGTGAAGCGCATCATCAACGCGCTCCTCGTCGACCGCCACCACGGCGTCGACGACTTCACCCTCCTCGATTTCAGCAGCATCATGCAGAAATTCGAGGCCATGTTCACCACGATGAAGGCGATCGTCGGCCTCATCGCGGGCGTCGCGCTGCTCATCGGCGGCGTGGGCGTGATGAACATGATGCTCGTCAGCGTGTCCGAGCGCGTGCGTGAGATCGGCATCCGCAAGGCGCTCGGGGCGTCGCCGCGCGACATCAGCGCGCAGTTCCTGGCCGAAGCGGCGCTGCTCTCGGGCTTCGGCGGCCTGCTCGGGGTCGCCGGCGGCGCCGCCGCGGCCGAGCTCGCCTCGGCGGTCATCCGCCGCTTCACGCCGAGCTGGATCGGCGCGGTCTCCACGCCGGCCGTGATCGCGGCGCTGCTCGTCTCCTCCGGCGTGGGCGTGGTCTTCGGGTGGCTGCCGGCCCAGCGCGCGGGCCGGCTCGACCCCGTGGCGGCGATGCGGCGATGAGGCTCGACGATCTCCTCCACTCGACGCGCGCCGTGGTCGCCGACCGGACCCGCGCCGCGCTCACGCTGCTCGGCATCATCATCGGCACCGGCTCGATCGTGCTGCTCGCCTCGCTGCTCGCGGGCGGCGAGGAGGCGCTCCTCCGGGCGAGCCAGCAGGCCGTGGAGGCCGACCTCATCCAGGTCCACCCCGCGGAGGTGAGCGTCAAAGACCGGCGCCGCACCCGGCGCGATCTCTCGCGGGACGACGCCCGCGCGCTCGCCGCCTCGCGCGCCCTCGGCGGCGCCTCTGCCCTGAGCGAGTCGGTGCGCCCGACCGAGGCCCGCGCCGGCGGCAAGAAGAAGCGGATCTCCCTCGTCAGCGCCGTGCCGGCGGCGCCGGCCCTCTACGACCTGGAGCTCGCGGCGGGCCGTTTCCTCGTCGAGGCGGATCTCGCGGCGCGGCGGCGCGTGTGCGTGGTCGGCCACGAGGTCTGGGCCGAGCTCTTCGGCGGCCCTCCTGCGCGGGCCGCGCAGGCCGAGCCGCTGCACATGACGGCCGACGGCCACGTGTGGACGGTCGTCGGCGTGCTCCGGGACCGGCCGATCCTCGGCTCCACGGACGACACGAACATCTGGAACCGCAAGGTCCTCGTCCCGGAGACCACCTACGACGCGCTCTACGCGCCGTCGCACAGGACCGACCGCCTGTACGTCCGGCAGGATCCGCTCGTCACCGTCCGGACGCCGCTCGCCGCGCTCCGTGGCGTCATCGACGCGACGCTCCAGCGCCGCCATCACGGGGTCAAGAACTTCAGGATCGAGGACGAGGACAGCCACGGCCAGGAGAAGCTCGTCCTCGACATCATCAAGATGCTGCTGCTCAGCACCGGCGTTGTCGCGCTGATCGTGGGGGGCATCAACATCATGAACATCATGCTGGTGACGGTGACCGAGCGGACGCGGGAGATCGGCATCCGCCGCGCGGTCGGGGCCTCGCCGCGCGCGATCCTGCTGCAGTTCCTGTGCGAGGCGGCGGCCGTCTCGCTGCTCGGCGGCGTGCTCGGCGTGCTCTCGGGGCTCGCCCTCTCCTGGCTCGCCAGCGCGCTGCTCGCGCAGATGGTCGGCCGCTGGGCGTTCCAGGTCGAGCCCTGGTCGCTCTTCCTCGGCCTCGGCCTCTCGGTCACGATCGGCGTGGTCTTCGGCTTCTACCCGGCCTGGCGCGCCTCGCGGCTCGACCCGATCGAGGCTCTCCGCTCGGAGTAGCGCGGCTCCCGAGGACGCTCACGTCGTCGCGGCGGCCTCGGCCGCTCCGCCGCCGTCCGCGCTCTGCTCGGGATCTCGCTTCGCGTGCGGGAAGCGGTCCATGCGGCTGAGAACGGGGAAGCCGAGGGCCCACAGCGCGGCGACCACGAGGGTGGCGCTGCCGCCGAGGAGGATGGCGGGCAGCAGGCCGAGCCAGCTGGCGGTGAGGCCGGACTCGAACTCGCCGAGCTCGTTGGAGGCGCCGATGAACACCGCGTTGACCGCGCTCACCCGCCCTCGGATGGAGTCCGGCGTCTCGAACTGCACGAGGATGTGACGGATATAGACGCTCACCATGTCGCCTGCGCCGACGAGGAACAGGGCGATGAGCGCGACGGTGAAGCTCCGGGTCTGCCCGAGGGCGATGGTGGCGAGCCCGAACACGGCGACGCCGCCGAACATCCAGCGGCCCACCTGGCGCGTGATCGGCCGGAAGGCGAGGACGCCGGCGGTGATCGCCGCGCCCGCGGCCGGCGCCGTGCGGAGCAGGCCGAGGCCGGTCGGGCCGGCGTGGAGCACGTCGCGCGCAACCGCGGGCAGGAGCGCGACCGCCCCGCCGAACAGCACAGCGAACAGGTCGAGCGAGATGGCGCCGAGCACCGCCGGCTTCGACCAGACGAAGCGAAGCCCCTCCAGCACCGCGCTCCACGACGTCGGCCCGGCGCGCCTCGCCTGCCGGGCCGCGCGCACGAGGCTCATGAGCACGAGAGAGACGAGGAGCAGCGCCGCGACGATCGAATACACGATCGTCGACCCGGCGAGGTAAAGGAGCCCGCCGAGCGTCGGCCCGACGATGACCGCGACATGGAAGCTCGATGAGCTGAGCGCGACCGCCTCGCTGAAGCTGTGCTGCGGCACCAGGTTCATCAGGATCGCCTGCTGCGCCGGCATCATGAAGGCGCGCGCGCTGCCGAACAGCACCAGCACCGCGAACACGGGCCACACCACGGTCAGGCCCGACACCGTGAACGCGAGCAGCAGCAGGGAGCAGAGCAGCTCCACGCCGAGGCCGACCGTGATGATGCGGCGCCGGTCGAACCGATCCGCCGCCTGGCCGGCGAAGAGGATCAGCGCGAAGAAGGGCGCGAACTGGGCGAGGCCGATGAGGCCCAGATCGAAGACATCGCCGGTCAGCGCGTAGACCTGCCAGCCGATCGCGACGCTCTGCATCTGCACAGCGACCGCGGAGAGCAGCCTGGCCGCGAGGTAGAACGCGAAGCTCCGGTGGCGCAGCACGCCGAGCCCGGTGAGGTTGTTGGAAGACATCTCGGCGCCTGCGGCGGCCCTGGTGGGGCGTTGTGGACTCTCGCTCAACCACGATGAGCAGCAGGGCATGTCGCGACCGAGTCCAGGAGTCGCGACGCCGTTATCAGCCCACGCGGCGTGTGTGATGGGCGATTCGCAATCCGCCATTTGCCATGAATCGCAACATCCGTACCAAGATCCCCGCGCCCGCGGTGGTCGTCTGGACGGCGCGCCTCGGGCGTGATCAGGCCAAGAGCGCGCCGAGGGGTCGCGGCCGCTGCTGCTCCAGCAGCAGCCTGTGGTGCTCGGCTGCGCCGCCACGAGCAACGCCCGTGGCGAGCGCGTCAGCCCTGCGCGAGCCGGGCGAGCGCCTCGCCGGTGAGGCGGTGGACGGTCCACTCGTCCATGGGCTTGGCGCCGAGCTTCCGGTAAAAGCCGAGCGCCGGCTCGTTCCAGTCGAGCACGGACCACTCGAAGCGCCCGCAGCCGCGCTCCACCGCGAGCTTCGCGAGGTGCACGAGCAGGGCCTTGCCGTGGCCTCCTCCGCGGTGATCCGGGAGCACGAAGAGGTCTTCGAGGTAGATCCCGGGCTTGCCGAGGAAGGTGGAGAAGCTCTGGAAGAAGAGCGCGAATCCCACCGGGATCCCCTCCGCTTCGGCCAGGACGACCTCGGCTGCTGGCCTCGGGCCGAAGAGGTGCGCTTCGAGCTCTCGCTCGTCGAAGGTGACCTCGTGCGCGAGCCGCTCGTACTCGGCGAGCATCCGGATGAGGCGGGCGATGGTGGGGATATCGGCGGCGGTGGCGGGGCGGATCATGGCGTCTCTCCGGCGGGTCATACCGCATCGTCGCGCCGCGGTGGAGGGAGTAGGCTCCCCGCCTGCATGACCATGACGACGCCGCCCTCCGCCGCCGGCCCGCGCTGGCTGTACCTGCACGGCTTCGCCTCGGGCCCGAGCTCGACCAAGGGCGTCCGGATCGCCGCGCACCTCGAGGGGCGCGGGGTCGCCGTCGAGCGGCTCGACCTGCGGGTGCCCTCGTTCGAGCGCCTGCGCCTGAGCGCGATGATCGGCGCCGTGAAGCAGGCGATCGGCGGAGAGCGCGACCGGGCGGTGGTGATGGGATCGAGCCTCGGCGGCCTCACCGCGTGCCGCGTCGCCGAGGAGGACGCGCGGGTGTGCGCGCTGGTGCTGCTCGCGCCCGCGTTCCGGATCATGGAGCGATGGCGGCTGCGGCTGGGTGAGGAGGGCTTCCGGGCGTGGGAGGAGCGGGGGTGGCTCGAGGTCGACGACTACGCGGAGAAGAAGCGAGCCCGGGTGGACTTCGGCTTCGCCGCCGACGCGGCCGAGGTGGATGAGCGCTCGGGGGGCTGGCCTGACGTGCGTGTACCCACGCTGATCGTCCATGGCCGGAGCGACGAGGTGGTGGACATCGAGCTCTCGCGGACGTTCGCCGCAGGGAAGCGGCATGTCCGGCTCATCGAGGTGGACGACGGCCACGAGCTCGTCGCCTCGATTCCTCGTATCCTCCGCGAAGCGGACGATTTCCTGCGCCATTTCCTCGTCGGCTGACGAACACCCGTTGCTGCCAGGACCGCGGACGCTGAGCATCTGTTCAGCGCGATACGCTCGTTGGCTGTCCCCTCACCAGCCGACTGGCATTCTATGCGAGAATGGCACAGCTATCAAGTGCGAAGAGCGCCGCTTACAGATCGTGTGCGACCGGCCGCGGATCGGCCGCGGTCGAGCGATCGGAGGAGCGAATGGCGACAGCGACGGCCACCGGGCGCACCGCGCCCGTCAACGACATCGAGATGTACTACGAGCTTCGCGGCGAGGGGCCGCCGCTCGTGCTGCTCCACGGCTTCACCGGAGCGGGAGGGGACTGGGCTCACGTGTTCGACCTCGCGGAGCTCGGGTGTGGACACACGGTCATCGTCCCCGATCTGCGCGGCCACGGCCGCTCGACCAACCCGGCTGGCTCGCTGACCATCCGTCAGTGCGCCTCCGACGTCTTCGCCCTCCTCGACCACCTGGGGGTAAGGGCGTTCCGGGCCATCGGCCTCAGCTTCGGCGCCAAGTGCCTCCTGCACCTGGCCACGCAGCAGCCGGACCGCGTCGCGTCGATGGTCCTCGTGTCCGCGACACCGTACTTCCCCGAGCAGGCCAGGGTGATCATGCGCCTCGTCTCCGACGAGGGCCGCTCGGAGGGGGAATGGCGGGACATGAGGAGCCGCCACGCGCTCGGCGACGCGCAGATCCGAGCGCTGTGGAATCAGCCGCGCCGCTTCGCGGCCAGCCACGACGACATGAGCTTCACGCCCCCCCACCTGTCGACCATCACGGCGCGCACGATGATCGTGAGCGGCGACCGCGATCCCCTCTACCCGGCCGAGATCGCCCTGGAGCTGTACCGGGCCATCCCGCGCTCCTGCCTGTGGATCCTGCCGAACGGCGGACACGGCCCCATCTTCGGCGAGTGGAAGGAGCCGTTCGCCCGCGCGGCGCTGGCCTTCCTGCGCGGCGAGCAGGGCGAGCAGGCGGAACTCCGGGCATAATACGGGAGACGCTCGTCAGGCCTCCTCGGGGATGGCCCAGCTCACCTGATCGAGCGAGTCGCCCATCGTCTCCGCCGGACTCCGCCGGAAGAGAGCAGGGCCCGTAGCCGCCGACGACGCCACGAGAGGGCCTGGCGCCTCGGCGGTTCAGCCCTTGCGCGCTCGACGTCATCGGCGCTTTGGTTCCCTTCCCGCGGCCCGCGCGGCGCGCCTGGCGGCCGCGCTCCCCGCCACCGCTAGCGCTGCCCGGGCTCCGAGGCGCGGCGTCGCCGACCTGCGCCGCCAAGCTCGCCGAGCCCGGCAGCATGCGAGGTCGCGCCTCGATCGCTCCCGCGCCGACCCCCGCCCTGACAGGGGTGCCGCCCAGCAGAGAGGGTGCGCTACGATGGTAAGCCACATGACCGCCGAGCCCACCGCATCCGCCACGACCGAGGATGATGTCCACGCGGGATGCCGTCCCGAAATGCCATTGCAACCGTACCTGTTCGTCGTGCTGCACTGCGATCGCCTCCTGGCCGGCGGCGCTCGGTACGGCCTCGCTGACGTGGACGAGGTCACGATCGGCCGCGGGGCGGTGCGCGCGGCGGCCCGCAAGCTCGATGGAGCGCGCCGGCGGCTCGAGCTCCGTCTCCCCGGCGGCACCGTCTCGTCGATGCACGCGCGCCTCGCGCGCAGCGCCGAGGGCTGGATCTTCGAGGACGCGCAGTCGAAGAACGGGAGCTTCCTGAACGGCGAGCGCGTCACGGGCGTTGCGCTGTTGCGCGATGGCGACGTCATCGAGCTCGGCCCCGTGCTCCTGCGCTACCGCGCCGCCCTGCCCGCCTCGCCCGGCGCGGCCCCCGACCTCGACACGGTCGACCTTGCTCCGCGCGCCCCCGGCTGCGCCACGCTCTCGCCGCCGCTCGCCGAGCAGCTCGCGGCGCTCGAGCGCATCGCCCCGCGGCCGATCACGGTGCTGCTCCTCGGCGAGACGGGCAGCGGCAAGGAGGTGCTGGCGCGCGCAACGCATGCCCTGTCGGGCCGCGCGGGGCCCTTTGTCGCCGTGAACTGCGGCGGCCTGCCCGCGTCGCTCCTCGAGAGCCAGCTCTTCGGTCACGTCAAGGGCTCCTTCACGGGCGCTGCCCGCGACGAGCCCGGCACGATCCGCAGCGCCGATCGCGGCACGCTGTTCCTCGACGAGATCGGCGATCTACCGCTGTCGGCGCAGGCCGTTTTGCTCCGGGTGCTGCAGGAGCGCGAGGTCGTCCCGGTGGGCGGCACGCGCCCGGTCAAGGTCGACCTGCGGGTCATCGCCGCGACGCACAGGCCGATCGAGGAGATGGTCCTGCGCGGCGAGTTCCGTGGGGATCTGTTCGCGCGGCTGTCCGGCTACCGCCACTTGCTCGCGCCGCTGCGCAGCCGGCTCGAGGATCTCGGCCTGCTCGTCGGCGACCTCCTGCGGCGCTCGGAGGTGCCCGCCGCGACCAATCTCCGGTTGAGCCCCGCCGCTGGCCGGAAGCTCCTCGCGTACCACTGGCCCCTCAACATCCGGGAGCTGCAGCAGATCCTCTCCGTGACCGCGGCGCTGGCCAGCGGCGGCGTCGTCCACGCGGAGCAGCTTTCGGAGCTGACCCGCGAGGCGCAGGCGCCGCCCCCGCCGGGCTGCGTCGATGAGCGCGGCGACGCGGAAGCGCTGGAGCGCCACCTCATCGCGCTGCTCGAGAAGCACCGCGGCAAGGTGAGCCATGTCGCCCGCGACATGGGCAAGGCGCGGATGCAGATCCACCGCTGGATGCAGCGGTTCGGCATCGATCCGAACGATTACCGCAGCGGCTAAGGGCAGCTCACGGACCCTCTCTCGTGGGGTGGGACACAAATCGGCCCGATTTACCATCTCCCCAGGCGATCGCCGGCCACCGCTCGCTGGTCAGCTTCGGCGATGAGTCGGCGGTCCCGACCAGCACTATCGGGACCCGCTCTTCGAATCGAGCCAGAGCGAGATGAATTGAAACGCCTGGAGCGGCACCGGAAGAGCCGGAAATCGGCCCTCTGCGACCTCGACAATGGAGTCGATGGATCCCGGATAGACCAGCGCAGACCAGCCGTCGGCGGCGAAGCATGCCAGAAGAGCGACCTCCTCGATCAGATACTCTCGCGCGATCGTCTTCCAGCGCTCGCTCGGGCCGGCCTCGCCCTGCCCGATGCTCCGCGCCGTCCGGGCCAGGTACTCACTCGCGAAGGCATGGACTGTCTCGCGAAAGGCGGCGTTCTCATCGTAGACCGCTCGCACATCGCCGAGATACGGCCGGAAGCGAGGGTGATCGGCGAACTCCGTCCCATAACGGAACTCGAAGGTGATCTGGTCCGTGGTGTAACGCCGGAAGATTGCCTCGGTCTCCGCGACATAGCGCCTGCCGAGGGCGCGCGCCTCGCGCTCGGCCACGTCCGGGGCCATTCCCTCCCGCACCTCCAGGCTGATACGACCCAGACTGTCGCCCACGAGCACGCAGCAGTGGTTCGCGCGCGCGGCGATCCATCGGACGATCGCCTCGAGCTTGGCCCCATGAAATGTAGCCGCGTTGCTCCCGCCCAGGCTGACCCCGAGGACGCAGCGATCGAGCGTGTCGACGGCGCCTCGCAGGCGAGCCGGCGCGACGTGTTGGATGATCGTCCTGTAGCCCTCCTTGCCCGGATAGAGAGGCTCCGGAAGCGTGCGCGCTCCGCTGTTTGCATGCCGGAGCTTGCCCTCGTGCTTGCGCTTCGCCTCGATGGCCGTGCGCGCTTTCCGCTGGATGGAGACGAGCTCTTCGACGTCGAGCCGGTCCCAGTCAATCTGTTGCCAGGGGGAAAGGTGCTCACCGACAATTGGTTCCGATCTCATGGGAAACGACTCCTATGACGCTGAAAGCGTATTGAGCGCGGGCAGCGTGACAGCCGCGGCATCCGATCGCTGCGGTCTCAAGAGCGCTGCCGGTCCACGTCGACGATGCATAAATAAGCAGGAAGCGTGCCAGCCGATATCCCGGCGACGCGACGCGCGCCCACGGACCCCGGGCGGAGACTCCGCACGTCGCGCGGCGGCGCCTTGGGCCCGAGCCGCGGTCAAGGGCGCGGGTTGGGCCATGCAACGGCTGTAACGCGGTTACTGTCACGGTTACAGCGCCTCGCGCCCGCGCTTGCCTGAGCGGACGCCGATCCGGCGGCGCCGCCGCGCCTGGGGTACCCTGCACGCTCGCACCGAGGATCCGAGGATGAGCACATCGAGCACCAAGCACGCGCTCTTTCGCCGTCTCTTCGACAGCCCGGGCATCGACGGCGACGGTGTCGTCCTCCGCGAAGAGCCGCTCGCCGCCGCCCAGGGTTCGCTCGGAAGCGCCCTCACGAAGGCGTTCAACACCTCGGACGACAACGCGGATGGCACCCTGACCTGGGAGGACTTCGCCTAGCTTCTTTCGTGGATGCCGCAGGCTGGCTCTGGAGTGAAGGCAGCCGCTTCAATGTCGGGCTCGTCGCGCGCGTGCTCGCCGGAGAAGCTTGTCCCCATCAAGAACATCCCGCACAGGGCGCTCTTGCGCGGCTACACCGCTCCGAAAGCTCAAGCGCCATCCACGTGGCGCGAAGAAGCCCGTGGCGAAGAGAACCCGGTACGCGGAGAAGAGTCACGTATCGACTGCTCGACTCTTCGCAGAATCCAGGGAAAAGTCACCTTGAAAGGGCTGGTGTCGGCTCTGCTCCGGCCGAGCGCCGGCGCTCCTCGTCGTTGCGGCGCGCATCGGGGCCCTGCTGTCCGTCGGCCGACGCCGCCCCGCGCCCGGCATCGTCGACCCCAGCGAGAGCCGCCAGGAGTCATGCCTATGGCGATGGCTGGGCGGTTACTTTGCACCTGTGCAGCCCAGCAAGCTCAGCGCGCCGGCTACCGAATCACAAGGCCGGGCCGTATCTACCGCACCCCCGCCGCTCCCGCATCGACGAAGGTGACCTGCGACGTCGGCCCGCCCAGGAACTGGGTGGCGGGTACCACGGGGGTGATCTCAGCGGCGGTTTCGCCGTCCGCGTCGATGACGACCCCCACGCAAGAGTAGACGCCTATCGCGCCGACCAAGCAGGTGACCCCCTGTGTGTGCGTCAACGTGCCGCCGCCTGCAAGAGTGTAGGTGAGGCTAACCTCTCCAGAAAGGTCGGCGGTCAGCTTGCTGGCGGTCCCGGTGAGCGTGGCAGTGGCCGCACCGCCGGTGATGATGTTGTTGGTGGTCGCATCCACGCACGCGGACAATGTGCCGCTGAGCGAGACCGTGGTCGCCGTGTTCGACAGGGTGAGCGGTGGATTGAAGGTCATCGTTCCGGCCATTCTGCAGCTGATGGCGTAACCTTCGGGCTCCGCGTCCGGATCCGCGTCGGCCGTGGTCAGCGTGGGGAACTCCGCGTCGATGTTCGCGCTGCTCTCGCCGGTATCTGCGACACAGCCGGTCGTCGATGAGAGTGCGGTGAGAAAAAGAGCGCTCAGGATCCATCTGGGTGTAAACATAGCTCTACCCCCGTCAGTGTTTGTACGCACAGACGCTGATCATGCGACCTGTCCGGCAGCACTCTCGTGGCGAATGTGTGTCGCGAGCCGACAAGGCCCGTGACCATCGGTCCGGTTGTCGCCCGGTCGCAGAGATTCGTTAAACACGAAGCGTGCCGCTCGGCTCTCGTTGTCCGGCCGCCGCAGGGTAACCGCCCAGCCATCGCCATGGGTATGGCCGCTTGCGGCTGTCGCCGCGGTCGACGATGCTGGGCGCGGGGCGGCGTCTGCCCAGGCTGGGGCGCATGCGCGCGGAAACGCGAGGGCCGGCGAGGAGCTCTCCCCCGGGGCGAGGCTCGAGAGCCGCGTCGTTCAGGACGCGTCGGCGTCACCAGCGGCCGGGGCCGCGAGCGACGCTCGCGCCCACACGTCGGGCAGCAGCTCGTCCAGCCGTTCGCGAGGCCAGCCCGCCTGCAGCTTGCCGAGCACGTCCGTCGCCCAGGCGAGCGGGTTGACTCCGCGCATCCGACACGAGCCAAATACCGTGTAGCCGACGGCTAGGCGCTGAGCTCCCTTGTCAGAGCCCGCGAATAAGTAGTTCTTCCTGTTATGTGCAGCTCTACATAACCGTAAACATCGCGCCGTAGCCGGCATAGCCATCTCCCTGCAGGTAGCCGGTGAAGCCCAGCAGCGGCGCCGCCGGATGCTTCGCCCTCCAGTCCGGTGCGTACAGGAACCCCACGAGCTCTGCCCCGACGAAGGCCCAGATGTGACCTCTCTTCACCCCCGCTGGATGGTCCTGGTCCAGCACGCGCATCCCCGTGTCGTCGGCGCGCAGGTAGCACGAGCCCAGCACGCGCTCCTGGATCCTCTTGGCCACGGGGGCGAGCACGTCGAGCGCGAAGGCCGACCACTCTCCCAGCGTCGATGGCGACAGCGACACGCCGAAGCGAGCGTACTGCTGCGCCTGCCGGTACAGCGGCATCGCGTCCTCGAACTTCTCGACGATGATGCTCGCGAGCAGCCCCGGCCCCGGGCGCCCCCGATCCATCACCTCCTCGCTGTCTACCGCGACCCTCTTTATGGAGAGCCGTCAGGGCGGTATCCTCGACGCGGTATGATCCGCCGGCACCCTCTCACGCTCGCCGCCGCGGCGGCGCTCCTCGCCTGGCTCTCCGGATGCGCCGGCGCGCAGGCGACGGCCGGCCGCCCGCGGCCGCCGCTCGAGGCCGCCTCCACCTCCGCCGCCGAGACGCCTGCCGCCGCGCGCGTGATCGTCGAGCGCGGCGTCGAGTACACCCGCGCTGGCGGCGAGCCGCTGCTGGCCGATGTCCTCCGGCCCGACCCCCCGGTCGCGGCCCGCCTGCCGGCGGTCGTGTACATCCACGGCGGAAGCTGGAAGCAGGGCACGCGCGAGCAGGGCCACGAGTTTCTCCCGCAGCTCGTCGCCACTGGCCGGTACGTCGGTGTCACGATCGACCACCGCTTCGTCCCCGCATTTCCGTGGCCGGCGCAGCTCCACGACGCGAAGGCCGCCATCCGGTGGCTGCGCGCCGCCTCGGAGCAGTACGGGGTCGATCCGCGGCGCATCGCCGTGTGGGGGGAGTCGTCCGGCGGCCAGATCGCGAGCGTGCTCGGCACGACCGGCGGCGAGGCCGCGCTCGAGGGCGACCTACCGCTGCCGCAGGGCTTCCGGCCGCCGGGGACGCCGCTGTCGAGCCGCGTGCAGGCCGTCGTCGACTTCTGCGGCCCCACCGACATGGCGGACTTCTTCGCGTCGGCCACCACGCCCGAGGCGGTGGCCGACATGCACGGCCGGCTCGACCCGCTCTTTGGCGGCCCGCCGCCGGAGCGCGCCGACCTCGCGCGCTCGGCCTCGGCGATCCATCACGTGGACGCGCAGGATCCGCCGTTCTTGCTGATGCACGGGACGCGCGACGATGTGGTCCCGTTCCGCCTCTCCGCCGCGATGCACGAGGCGCTCTCGCGCGCGGGCGTGCCTAGCGTGCTCGTCCCCGTCGCCGACTGGGGACACGGCTTCCGGGGCGCCGAGATCGACCGGCGCGTGCTGGCCTTCCTCGACAGGCACCTCTGGCACAAGGCTGCTGCCGTCTCCGGCGAGCCCGTGCGCGCCGAGCGAACCCCCGATTGAGGGCCGCGCCGGACGGTCCGGGAGGCTAGGCATCATAGAATCGTGGCGTCCGCAAGGTCGATCCTGCTGGTTCCCGCACCTGCCGATCGTGGCCGCGCAACCGGACACGTCGGAGGAGCTCCGCCGTCGCCTGGCGAGGGTGGCGCCGTGCTCGCGCACCTCAAGACGCTTCGCCCCGCTGCGCGGGCGCCTTCGGCGGCCTGGACGCGCGCTGCGCGCGGTGCCTGCAGGGTGGCGTGGGCGAGGGCGGAGGGGCGCTCCGCTTGGGGCTCGCTCTCGGGGCAGGAGGGAGGGCAACACGAGGTCGGCTGCCGTCAGGAGCTGTCGGCCGCGCGATCTCAGGTGATGGCCGGATGGCGCTCTCCCTCCGCCTTTGGGAACCTTGGGTTAGGCGAACAAGGACCCAGAAAGGCCGACAAGTACGTGGCGCTGGAGGAGGGCACCCAGAGCGCTTGGCTCTACGAGAGCCTCTCGCCTCATGCGAAGGATGTGGTGGTGGCGGCGATTGGCGAGAGCCGGGGCCCGAAGGACGACGCACGAGACGCGTACAAGCTCGTCGACGATCTGCGCACGGGGGCGATCTGCTCCAATAGCGTGTAACAGTGATTGTAACCATGTTACGCTGTTACTGTCACTGTTGCACTGCTCGCCGAGGAGGACAGCGGCCGCACCGAGCTCGCCGACGTGCGCCTCGACCCTACGACGGCGCGCTTGGTGCCCGCGCGACTGACAGCTGGACGAGGACGCCGGCCGCATCGCGGCGTACTGCCGAATCGCGGCTGGCGATTCATGGACGCGTGCTGGGTCAACAGTTGCTGGGATGGCAGCGTGTATGTCTACCGCATCTGATCAGGGTACCTCGTCGCCGGCTACATCGGAGCTCGGCCAGGTGCGGCTCGGCTCCGGCCGAGCGCCGGCGCTCCTCGACGCCGCGGCGCGCATCGGGGCCCTGCTGTCCGTCGGCCGACGCTGCGCGCGGCCGTCGGCCGACGCCGCCCGCGCCCGGCATCGTCGACCCCAGCGAGAGCCGCAAAGGATCATGCCTATGGCGATGGCTGGGCGGTTACTTCGCACCTGTGCAGCCCAGCAAGCTCAGCGTGCCGGCTACCGAATCACAAGGCCGGGCCGTATCTACCGCAGCTTCGAGGCCGGATCGACGAAGGTGACCTGCGACGTCGGCCCGCCCAGGAACTGGGTGGCGGGTACCACGGGGGTGATCTCAACGACGGCTTCGCCGTCGGCGTCGATGACGACCCCCTCGCAAGAGTAGACGCCTATCGCGCCGACCAGGCAGGTGACCCCCTGGGTGCGCGTCAACGTGCCGCCGCCTGCAAGAGTGAAGGTGAAGCTAACCGCTCCAGAAAGGTCGGCGGTCAGCTTGCTGGCGGTCCCGGTGAGCGTGGCAGTGGCCGCACCGCCGGTGATGACGTAGTTGGCGCTCGCGTCCACGCACGCGGACAATGTACCACTGAGCGAGACCGTGGTCGCCGTGTTCGACAGGGTGAGCGGTGGATCGAAGGTCATCGTTCCGGCCATTATGCAGCTAATGGTGTAATCTTCGGACTCCGCGTCCGGATCCGCGTCGGCCGTGGTCAGCGTGGGGAACTCCGTGTCGATGTTCGCGCTGCTCTCGCCGGTATCTGCGACACAGCCGGTCGTCGATGAGAGTGCGGTGAGAAAAAGAGCGCTCAGGATCCACCTGGGTGTCAACATAGCTCTGCCTCCGTCAGTGTTTGTACGCACAGACGCTGATCATGCGACCTGTCCGGCAGCACTCTCGTGGCGAATGTGTGGCGCGAGCCGACAAGGCCCGCGACCATCGGTCCGGTTGTCGTCCGGTCGCAGAGATTCGTTAAGCAGAAACTGTGCCGCTCTGCTCTCGTCATCGAGCCGGCGCAGGCTCACCCGGGGAGGTCCTGCGCTCTGTAGATCTTCACGGGCGCCCTCTGGCGCCGCCCGGGAGCGCCGCGACGCCGGGGATCGTGAGCTGCCCTCAGCCGCTGCGGTAATCGTTCGGATTGATGCCGAACCGCTGCATCCAGCGGTGGATCTGCATCCGCGCCTTGCGCATGTCGCGGGCGACATGGCTCACCGTGCCGCGGTGCTTCTCGAGCAGCGCGATGAGGTGGCGCTCCAGCGCTTCCGCGTCGACGCGCTCATCGCCGCTGCCCGGCGAGGGCGGCGCCTGCGCCTCGCGGGCCAGCTCCGGAAGCTGCTCCGCCTGGATGACGCCGCCGCTGGCCAGCGCCGCTGCCACGGAGAGGACCTGCTGCAGCTCCCGGATGTTGAGCGGCCAGTGGTACGCGAGGAGCTTCCGGCCAGCGGCGGGGCTCAACCGGAGATTGGTCGCGGCGGGCACCTCTGACCGCCGCAAGAGGTCGCCGACGAGCAGGCCGAGATCCTCGAGCCGGCTGCGCAGCGGCGCGAGCAGGTGGCGGTAGCCGGACAGGCGCGCAAGGAGGTCCCCGCGAAACTCGCCGCGCAGGGCCATCTGCTCGATCGGCTTGTGCGTCGCGGCGATGACGCGCAGGTCGACCTTGACCGGGCGCGTGCCGCCCACCGGGACGACCTCGCGCTCCTGGAGCACCCGGAGGAGGGCGGCCTGCGCCGGCACCGGGAGATCGCCGATCTCGTCGAGGAAGAGCGTGCCGCGATTGGCGCTGCGGATGGTGCCGGGCTCGTCGCGGCCAGCGCCTGTGAAGGAGCCCTTGACGTGACCGAAGAGCTGGCTCTCGAGGAGCGACGCGGGCAGCCCGCCGCCATTCACGGCGACGAAGGGCCCCGCGCGGCCCGACAGGGCGTGCGTTGCGCGCGCCAGCACCTCCTTGCCGCTGCCCGTCTCGCCGAGGAGCAGCACCGGGATCGGCCGCGGGGCGATGCGCTCGAGCGCCGCGAGCTGCTCGGCGAGCGGCGGCGAGAGCGTGGCGCAGCCGGGGGCGCGCGGAGCAAGGTCGACCGTGTCGAGGTCGGGGGCCGCGCCGGGCGAGGCGGGCAGGGCGGCGCGGAAGCGCAGGAGCACGGGGCCGAGCTCGATGACGTCGCCGTCGCGCAGCAGCGTGGCGCCGGTGACGCGCTCGCCGTTCAGGAAGCTCCCGTTCTTCGACTGCGCGTCCTCGAAAATCCAGCCCTCGGCGCTGCGCGCGAGGCGCGCGTGCATCGACGAGATGGTGCCGCCGGGGAGACGGAGCTCGAGCCTCCGGACCGCTCCCTCGAGCTTGCGGGCCGCCGCGCGCGCCGCCCCGCGGCCGATCGTGACCTCGTCCACGTCGGCGAGGCCATACCGAGCGCCGCTGGCCAGGAGGCGATCGCAGTGCAGCACGACGAACAGGTACGGCTGCAATCGCGTCTCGGGGCTGCATACCGCATGGCCAATCTCCTCGGTCGTGGCGGATGCGGTGGGCTCAACGGTCATAGGGCGTCACCATCGTAACGCACCCTCTCTGCTGGGCGGCACCCCTGGCAGGGCGGGGTCGACGCGGGATGGATCGAGGAGCAACCCAGGCGCTCTGCCGGGCTCGGCGCGATCGGCGGCGCGGGTCGGCGACGCGCGCCTCGGAGCGCCGGCAGCGCTAGCGCCGGCCGAGCAGCGCGGCCGACAGGCTCGCCGCGGAGGCCTCGTCGACCCGGCGCAGGCAGCCGTCCCGGTCGGCGCGCGCCGTGGCCTCGGAAATGTGCAAGAGCTCCATCCTGCGCTCCACGGGCATGCAGTAGGTCGTCGAGGTCCACAGCTTCGGGTCGTCCACGCCGCGGAGCGTCTCGAGATCGGTCCACACCCGCGCGGTCCTGTCGTCGGAGCCCGTGACGATGCGGGCGCCGTTCGGGCTGAAGGCCGCGGATTTGATCGAGAGCTCGTGCCCGCGCAGGACGAGGGGCTCGCCCGCGCCGTCGGCGTTCCACACGCGGATGGTCCTGTCGTCGGACACGCTCACGATGCGCCGGCCATCGGGGCTGAAGGCCGCGCTGTGGAGGACGCCCACGTGCCCGCGCAGGACGAGGGGCTCGCCCGCGCCGTCGGCGTTCCACACGCGGATGGTCTTGTCCCAGGAGGCCGTGACGATGCGCTCCCCGTCGGGGCTGAAGGCCACCGAGTTGACCCGATCCTGGTGGCCTCGAAGGACGACCGGCTGCTCGACGTCGCCGCCTGCGTCCCACACCCGGACCGTCGTGTCCCAGGACGCGCTGGCGACGTGCTGGCCATCGGGGCTGTACGCGACGCACTGGACGGGCTGCGTGTGACCACGGAGTACGAGGGGCTCGCTCGCGCCGTCGGCGCTGTGCACGCGCACCGTCCCGTCTTGGGATCCCGTGACGATGTGCTGGTCGTCGGGGCTGAAAGCGGCGGCGTTGACAGGCCCGAGGTGCTCGCGAAGGACGATGGGCTCTGCCGTCCCGCCAGCGTCCCATACCCGCGCCGTCTGGTCGTTCGATGCGGTGACGACGCGCCGGCCGTCGGCGCTGAAGGCGGCGGCGTTGACCCAGTCCGTGTGGCCGCGGAGAACGACGGGTTCGCCCGTCGCGGTGGCGCTCCACACGCGCGCCGTCATGTCGTAGGACGCGGTGACGATGCGCTGACCGTCGGGGCTATAGGCCACGGAGGATACGAGATCCTCGTGACCGCGCAGGACCAGCGGTGGATGGATGTCCGCGACGTCCCATGTCCGGATTGTCCTGTCGAGCGACGCGGTGACGACGCGCTGACCGTCGGCGCTGAAGGCCGCGGAAAGGATCATGTCCTGGTGCCCCCGGAGGACGATGGGCTCGCCCGTGCCGTCGGCGTTCCACACGCGCGCCGTCTTGTCCCAGGACGCGGTGACGACGCGCCGGCCGTCGGTGTTGAAGCTCGCGGAGAAGACCGCATCCTGGTGCCCGCGGAGGACGATGGGCTCGCCGGTACCGTCGGCGTTCCAGACCCGCGCCAGCTTGTCATGACTGGCGGTGACGACGCGCGATCCATCGGGGCTGAAGGCCGCGGAAAAGACGATATCGTCATGGCGCAGGACGACCGCCGAGCCTGTCCCGTCGGCCCGGAAGACCCGCGCGGTCAGGTCGCCGGACGCGGTGACGACGCGCGTGCCATCCGGGCTGAACGCCGCCGACCACATCCACCCAGGGCGCCCGCGGAGCACGACGGGCTCGCCCGTGCCGTCGGCGCTCCAGACCCGCGCCGTCGTGTCCCAGGACGCGGTGACGACGCGCGTGCCATCCGGGCTGAACGCCGCCGAGAAAACGACGTCGTCGTGGCCGCGGAGGACGATGGGCTCGCCCGCGCCGTCGGCGCTCCAGACCCGTGCGGTCCTGTCGTAGGAGGCGGTGACGACGCGCCTGCCATCCGGGCTGAACGCCGCCCAGGCGAGCCGGTCCTGGTGGCCGCGGAGGACGACGGGCTCGCCCGCGCCGTCGGCGCGCCAGATCCGCGCGGACCCGTCGAGCGACGCGGTAACGATGCGCTTGCCATCCGGGCTGAAGGCCGCGCGGACGATCGCGCCCGGCTCGGTGAGCACCGTGCGAGCGACCCCGCGCTGCAGGGCGAACCGCGCGAGGTCGGACCACCCGCGCGGCGCCCCGGGCGGCTCGATCTCGCGCACCAGCGCGAGCACGGTCGTGGGGTCGTCCTCCAGCTCCCGCGCGGTGGCGATACGGGTCGCGTTGCGGGCCTGCGTGGCCTCGGCCTGCGCGCGGGTCGCCTCCCGATCCGCGCGGAGCGCCAGGTAGGACACCGCCGACGCCGTCGCGGCGAGGAGCGCGATCGCGGAGGTGGCGAGGCGCCAGCGCGTCCGCCGCGCGCGCCGGACGAGGGCGACGACGGCGAGCAGGTAGTGCGCTTCGCGTCTGGCGAGCGCGGCGTGCGCGCTGTCTCCCCGCTCGGCGCGGGCTCGCTTGAGCCAGTGCGCAGCCTCCTCGGCCGCGCGGTCGCGCCAGAGCATCCCTTCGGCCTCGCCGCTCGCCTCCCACTGCTGCGCGGCGGCGCGCAGCCGCGACAGGAACTGCGCGTCCTGCTCGTTCTCCTCCAGCCACCGCCGGAGCTTCGCCCACCGGTCGATGAGCGACTCGTGCACGAGCTCCACGGTCGTCCCCTCGCGCTCGCCGGAGCTCTCGATGTGCACGAGCCGCGCGCCGGCCAGGTGGTGCAGCACCTGCGTCACCGCCTCGCCGCCGCCCTCGGCGAGATCGAGCAGATCGGCGGCGCTGACGATGGCCCGGGTGCGCTCGGGCGTGACCAGCCGCAGGAGGATCGCCCGCGCGAGCCGCTGATCCGGCGCCGGGAGGCGCGAGAGCACCGCGTCCGCGTGCGTGGACAGGGCGCCCGCGACCCCGCCGAGCGCGCGGTAGCTGTCCCGGGTGAGCAGGCGGCGCGCGCGATCCCGCGCCTCCCAGAGCCTGGTCGCCGCGAACTGGAGGAGCGGCAGGGGGCCGCGCGTGCCCTCGAGCGCGTCGAGCATCTCGTCGAGCATCTCGTCGCTCTCGAACCGGTGTCCGACCGCCTGGAGAGGCCGGGCAATGGCCTCGCGCAGCTCCTCGCGCCCGAGCGGCGGCAGGAACATGAGGCCGCGGGTCACGGTGTCCATGAAGGTGCGGTGGTCGTCCGCGATGCGATCGAGGAAATCCGAGCGCACGGCCAGCATGACCCGCAGCGGCGACGAGGCGTCGTCGGCGACGCCCTCGAGGCATCCCATGAACTCCGATCGCTCGCCGGCCTCGGTACCCAGCGTGAACAGCTCCTCGAACTGGTCGACGAAGAGGAGGATCCGATGCTCCGGCCCGTTCCGGCGACAGCGCGCGCGCAGCTGGGCCGCGAGGGCGCCGGGCTCGACGCGCAACCTCGCGAGGAGCGCGGCCGGATCGATCTCGGGCCTGGTTCCCTGGGCGCCCTCGCGCGCCTCCTCGAGCTCCTGCGCGAGCACGTCGGCGAGCGCGGCGAGGGGCCTCCGCCCCGGGCGCAGGACCAAGGCCTCCCAGCGCTCGCGCGAGCGCTTCACGGCCGGGATCACGCCTGCCCGCACGAACGACGATTTCCCGGCGCCGGACGGCCCGGCCACCGCGACGAGCTCCTGGTTGCGCAGCCGCCCCAGCGCCGCGGCGACGTCGCGATCGCGCCCGAAGAAGCGCGCCGCGTTCGACTCCTGGAACGCGGACAGCCCGGCGAACGGGCTCTCGCCCGCGGTCCCACCGATCGCCGCCTCCTGACCCGCGAGCGCCTCGAGCTCGGCGAGCAGCTCCCCGGCGGAGCCGATGCGCTCGGCCTGGCGCTTCTTCAGGCAGCGCTCGACGAGATCTCCGAGCGCGCCCACCTCCGGGCGCAGGTCGTGGAGGCGCGGCATGGGCGAATCCAGGTCGATCACGTCCCTGAGCCACGTCGGTGCGAACGGCGAGAGCGGGTGTCTCCCGGCGAGCAGCTCGAACAGGATGACGCCCACGGCCCAGAGGTCGCTGCGAGGACCGATGTCCTCGCGCCGGAGCTGCTCGGGCGCCATGTAGGGGAGCGTTCCGGCGAGCGCGCTCTCCCGGGTCGGGCCGGCGCCCTGGGCGGAGGGCTCGCGGGCGCCGGCGAGCGTCGAGATATCATCGGCTCCAAACTGCTTGGCGATGCCGAAATCGAGCACCTTGACCGCCCCCGCGTCGGCCAGGAGGATGTTCTCCGGCTTGAGGTCGCGGTGCACCACGCCGAGGCCGTGCGCGCAGACCAGCGCGCGGACCACGGGCTTCATGAGCTCGATCGCGCGGCTCGGCGACACCGGAGCGGCCGCGGCGGCGGGCGTGGCGTCCGGACCGCCGGGCGCGCGGGCGCGCTCTCCGCGCGCCATGAAGTCGCGCAGCGTGCAGCCCTGGATGTACTCGAGCACCATGTACGGAGTCCCGAATGCCTCGTCCACCTCGTGGAGGACCACGATGTTCTCGTGGCTGCAGAGGGCTGTGGCCTGCGCCTCCGCGAGGAAGCGGTAGGCCCGGTCCCCGCTGTATTCGCGGAGGAGCTTGATGGCGACCAGGCGGCCGAGCTTGATGTCACGTGCCAGGAACACGCTCCCCATGCCACCTTGGCCCAGCGTGCGAATGAGCTCGTAGTGCTTGAAGGTCGAGCCGACCCGCAGAGGGGTCGAGCCCGGAGACGGGCTGGGGCCGATGGGCAGGGGAGGTGGCGCTATCGAGGGTATCCAGGAGAGGGGGAGCGCGTCCGCGCGTTCCTTGTCTTCCGGGCCACTCCGTGCTTCCTGGTTGGCGGTCTGGGTGCGGGCGTTCTCGCGCGTGGCCTCGCCGCGAACCACCTCGGATGACACGGGGCGTGAGCCGCTCTGGTGTCCATGCATCGTCATGGTTCCCCCGGGCAGGGATTGTCGCCCGCCGAAACGACGAAGGCACCAGAAAAGGCCTAAAGCTTCGCGATCCGTCGCGTTCCCCGGAGGTCAAGGGGCGTGACGACGGATCGCACCCTATTGGAAGCCCCGGGCCCAAGCCGGGCCCGACCGCCGAGCCCCGGGTTCGGCGAGCTCGATTTGGCCGACGCGTCGCCTCGGGGTGTTGTGGTCGCGCCGCTCGCCGGCCCCCTGACCCGCGCCGTCGCCCTCGGGGATGAGGTGGCAGCCCGCGTCGTTCACGAGGCGATCGGTCGGCTGCTCGGCCTGCTGCCTGCACCAGAGAGATGAGCAAGCCCGCGCCGATCGTCGAACCCACATCGGGCCGGCCCTTTCGCCGATTCTGGTTGACAGGCGCCCGATTCCGCTGGTTGCAGCGCGCGGCGCGGGTGCTGTTCGCCAACGGATAGGATGGCGAACACCGACGGGCACCCTATGACGGCCGAACGGCCGACGGCACATGATCGCATGTTGACGCTCAGGCTGGCTGATGGTCCCCCGAGCAGGCCGGTTGATGGCCATCGCAGGATGTGCTCGGGCGTCGTCAACGAGCACGATGGCCATCACTCGTAGGCCGCGACGAAGCATCGGGCGACGCAGACGACTTGGCCAGCGAGGTAGCCCTGGTCGAGCTGCCAGACGACGCCATCGACCGGGACGATGTTGTCGACCGACACGGCGACGCTGTGCGCGCGAGGCGAGCACCCTCCATGATGGGCAACTTCGTTGGCCTGCATTCATCGCCCTCAAGAAGCCTGCTCGACCAGAGGGTCTGCGGCACCAACGGGAGTGCGCGCCAACACGGCGCCTGAGCATCTCGCAACCGCCATGCCAGGCGTCCGCGTGGCCTATGAAGGCTGAGGCGACCGGAATCTTCCTGGGGGAACCAGCCGCAGGCACCTCGAATCATCACCGCGATATCGTTGATCATCATCATGTGCGCGGCGCCTCGCTTGAGGCGTAACTGTTACAGTAACCATGTTACACTGTTACGCTGTTACGCTCGGAGCTCTCCTCTCGCGGACCACCGCGCCGCGCTCGGCCCTTCGCTCAAGGCCACACGACATCACCGCGCACCATTGACTCGCGACCGCAATTCGAGCTAAGTAATGGCCATGCCGATATGTATTTGTCCGTCCGTTGCCGGCCTCTTGGCCATCCAGCTCTGCGCGACGTTGTCCACACACGTCGTCCTACCAACGCCGCCGGGCCAGGGAGTTACCTGTTATGATCGTATCCAGGAGCTCTCTGCGTACGACCGTGAGCTTTCCACCCGGCGCGAACATAAAGCACAAGCCGCTCAGGCGGCCCAGACCTCCAGCGAGTTCGTCAGCCTGATGCTCGACTCTCAGGAGGACGGTGAGGCATTCTCTTGCGGTCTTACCCGCTCGTGGGTGACCGAAGTGTTCGAAGGTCTCGGTCGGCAGTATACTGAATACAAGTACGACGACGGCATCGACGGCTCGGATGCTGGCTACGAAGTCTACATAGGCGATGACCTGATCACCTTCTTCTTGAGCCGTTCTTACAGTTCGAGGAGGATCATCTACCACGTGCGACACACCGGGACGGAGGATCACGTATTTACCATCGAGCAGCTCCCATACGCTCGAGGTTACCGCGTGTATCAGAGCTACGCTGACGCCTATAGCCTCAAGGCCTGGCTCTCCACCGCCACCGCCGGGCTCTTCGAGGCCGACACGGGTGAGATCATGGTGTGGAGAGGGCTGCAAGCGAGCGCGAGCTACACGTTGATGCTGCTCAGCGGTGGGCAGGCATCCCTCGACAATCTCGACAGCTTACCTGCAGAGCTTGAGGTCGCTCGCCCGTATTTCGAGTACGTGCGCGACTATGATGAAGAGGCGGTCATGGCCAACTTCGAGAAGGCATGGCAGAAATATGGCGCGGGCCGCGTCCTCGACGAGGCGGAGTTCTTCTGCGACTACCTTCCCAAGCTGGCCAAGCTCAGCGTGTATTTCAGCGAAAATGACCACGAGAGCAGTCCATTTCCCCAAGAGATATGGGACACCTGGATCGAGCTCTTTGGCTCTCCGAACCCCCTCCACTTCCCCGGAGTTCCGCACAATTTCATAGGCGATACGATATTGACGGATCGTAACTATCGGCTGGAGGTCCTCGATATCGGGCTGAACGCCAACGAGACGGCTGACCGAGCCGCATGCGCTTCGAACGCTGCCATCCTCGAGGATGCTATCGTGACACCATAAAACGGCTAACGCGAGCGTCTCACCCACCGTCACCTAGAAAGAAAGGAAAAGGTATGTCTTCAGTCAAATGGATCCTGAGCGCTATCGTTCCCACTGCGTTCTCATCGACGACCGGTTGTGTCGCAGGCACCGGCGAGAGCAGTGCGAACGTCGACAGTGAGTTCCCCATGCTGACCACAGCCGACGCCGATATGGTAGGTCACAACATTAGCTTCAGAATGGCGGGCACGATGGCCTTTGAACCCCCGCTCACTCTCTCGACCAAGGCGACTACTGTCGCGCTCAGCGGCGAGCTGTCCACGTGCCTGGACGTGAGCACCAACCCCTACGTCATCACCGGAGGTGCGGCGACCGCCACGCTCACCGGGACCGCAAGCAAGCTGGTCGCCGACCTTTCTGGAGAGGTCAGCCTCACCTTCAACCTTGATGGCGGCGGAACGGTGACTCGTACTCAGGATGTAACCTGCTTGGTCGGCGAGGTGGGGATATATTCTTGCGAGGGGATCGTTATCGACGAAGAGCTCAACGAAAGCATTGTTGAGATCACCCCCGTGGTACCAGCCACTCAGTTCTTGGGCGGTCCGACCTCGCAGGTTACCTTCTTCGACGCGGGTGGTGGTTGGTGGTAGTGGCGTAGGTAAGTGAGGGGTCTCCGCCGGGCGATTTTATCACTGACTGCTTACTTTTTTTGGTAATCTCTCGGAACCCGACATGTGCGGCTTCGCCGGCTTCCTCGACTCGACGCCTACAGACTCCCGGGAGCGCGCCGCGCGCCTCTCCCGGATGGCCCGCGCGATCAGCCACCGTGGCCCCGACGAGGAGCGCCTCTACTACGATTGCTTCGTCGGCCTCGCCTTCCGACGCCTCTCGATCATCGACCTCGAAGGTGGGTCCCAGCCGCTCTGGAACGAGGACCGCACGGTGGTCGCCGTGGTCAACGGCGAGATTTATAACCACGTCGATCTGCGCCGCGCGCTGTCCGGCCGCCATCGGTTCGCGACGCACTCGGACGCCGAGGTGGTCCTCCACCTCTACGAGGACCACGGCGACCAGCTCGTCGCGCACCTCGATGGCATGTTCGCGCTGGCGCTGTGGGACCTCCGCGCTCGCCGTCTGCTGCTCGCCCGCGATCCCCTCGGCATCAAGCCGCTCTACGTCGCGGCGCCGCCGGGCGGCCCGCTTCTCTTCGGCTCCGAGCTCAAGGCGCTCCTCGCGCATCCCGCCTGTCCGGCCGAGATCGATCTCGGCGGGCTCACCGTCCCGCTCTCCTTCGACGCCGACTCGGTCCCCTCCTACATGCGCGGCGTGGAGCACTTGCCCGGCGGCTGCACGCTCACGGGCGAGGTCGACCGGGCGCCGCACCGCCGGCGCTACTGGGCGCTCGCCAATCACCTAGGCGCCGACGACGCGCCCCCGCGGCCCGCCGCAGCCTACATCGACGGCTACGCCGAGCGTCTCCTGGCGAGCATCGATGCCCACCTGATGAGCGATGTGCCGATGGGAATCTTCCTGTCGGGCGGCGTGGACTCCGCGATCGTGGCCGCGGTGGTGGCGCGACGACGACACGATCTCCACTGCTTCACGGTCGTGACCGACGCCACGCTGGCTAACGGCGACGTCACGCACGCGGTGGCCGTCGCCAGGACGCTCCAGTTGCCACTCCACGCGGTGGACCTTCGTGACGGTCCGCTCCTCGAAGCGATCGGTGGCGGAGTGCCCGCCCGCGCCCTCGACTGGTTCGAGCGGCTCGTGTGGGCGCTCGACGGACCGCGCTTCGACATCGAGTGCGTCCTCAAGCATGAGCTGCACCGCCATGCCCGCGCCGTGCTGCCGGCGCTCAAGGTGATCCTCGTGGGCCAGGGCGCCGACGAGTTCGCCGGAGGGTACTCCACGCCCGCAGACGCGACGCTGCCGTCCTGGAACGCCTACGTTGAGGGCCCCCTCCGGGCGTCGGAGCGCGCGCGGGCCGTCGCCCAGATCGGCGCGCCGGCGGCCGCGTTCCTCTCCGACGAGGCGCTCGATGGCCTCGCGTCTCGCAAGGCCGCGCCGGTCCCGGCGCCATTTCACCGGGAGATGCTCTGGCGCACGGCCGCCCTTCCATTCTACAACCTCTGGCACGAGGACCGGACTTCGATGCAGCAGGGGGTCGAGGTGCGCGTGCCTTTCTTGCATCGCCCGGTGGTAGAGCACCTGGCCTCGGTGCCGTCTCGGCTCCACCGCGAGTTGTTCTGGGAAAAGCGCATCGTCCGCGAGGTCGCGCAGCGGCTCCTGCCGCGGCGCTTTGCCGAGCGGCCGAAGGTTCGCTTCGTCCTCACAAGGGGGCGACCGCTCCATCTCGATCTGCTCGCGCGGCTCGCGCTTGCGCTCGCTCCTGCCGCGCGGGAGCGCTACGCAGCGTCCGGCGGCATCCTCGACACCGCGACCTTCGACGGCCTGATCCAGCTCATCCGAGCCGGCGGCGCCGGCGCCGACTCGGCCGTCGAATCCCTCCTGCGTGGCATGGCGATCGGCGCTTTCGCCACGATGCTGCGCGAGATCCGCACCGACGGGTGCGCAGCGCCGAGGGGCGCGCTCCCCGCCCTACAGCACCCGGAGCTCCCCGTGCGCGCGATCCAGGAGCTGGCGCGGAGGGGCGCATAGGAATCGGCAGGTGAACGGGGGGCTTCCGGACCTGGTTCCGCCCAGCTTGGGATTACCCCCGATCCACGAAAGTCCAGGTGACCGAGAAAAGGCAGATGTAGATCGGGCGACCCGGAGGTAGTGCGCCGGCACCTGATCGCGCTCCTCGAGAAGCACCGGGCAACGTGGCCTCTATGGCCCGGGACACGGGCAAGGCGCGGATGCAGTCCACCGCTGGATGGCGCGCTTCGATCCATCCGACAGACTACCCCGGCTGAGCCGGACGGCGGTCAGGTGCGCCCGTCCGATCGGCCTCGACTTGGCGCTGGCCCCCTGCGTATCCTCACGGCGGTCCCGCACCGCGGTGGGGCGCGACACAAAGGGGAATCGCGACGGGGTGAGCGTCCGGCGGTCCGAGGTTGTTCGTCCCCTCGCGGGGAGGGGGTGACGATGCTGGAACCGGAGACCGATTCGCGGATCTTGCATCACGATTCCATCCTGCGCGCTCTGTCGCCGGCGGCCCACGTCGCTGACTCCACGCGCCCGGGGGCTCTCACGGCGACCGTCACCGGCGAGCTTCGAACGACGGAAGGGCCGGAGGATCGCGCGTACACGACCGCGTCAAGCCCCCCGGTCTCCACGGCGACGGCGTCCGAGCTGACCGCCGGGCCTTCGTCGCGGATACGAGAGCGCCCGCGCGCGGGCGCCAGCGTCAAGCATTACGAGATCATCCGCAAGCTGGGCGAGGGGGCATGGGGACCGTGTTCCTCGCCCGCGATACCAAGCTCGGCCGCCTCATCGCCGTCAAGATCCTCGTCGAATCTAGAGCGGGGAGCAGGTCCAAGGTGCACGCGGCCGCGCCGGCGGACGCACGCGGCTGGTTCAACCACTGCGGATACTGTACCCATCGGACCTGCTCCCCGCTCTAGTACTACAGCCGCACGTCGGTGAGCGCCGAACGAGCTGGGCTCCACCAGTGTGCGGACAAGCCAAGCGTCACGATCGCCCGCCCGCCCATCGAAATCTGCGGAGATTCCGCGACGTGCGGCTGTAGTACTAGTCAGCCGTACCACCACGGTGGGGGACGTGGCGGCATGATTAGGCGAGTCGCTGTCGCCCGAAATCGCAGGTGACTGGGCGAGACGACCGACGAGAGGAAGGAGAGGGGTGATGGGCATGTCGTTTGCAGTGGCGTCAATCGCCAGTAACGCCCGACTTGGCCGGCCGCACCCGCGACGAAATGCCGCGTGGTCTCCGCTCGAGCGTCGTTCCCGGCAATCGAGAAAGGACATCGCCATGAGCACGAGCATGACGCAGTACGCATCCGTTGACGAGATCTCCAGCGCCGACTGGGAGCAGGTTTCCAAGGTGACCAACCTCCCGGTGGCGGAGCTCCAGAAGCGTTATCAGGAGTTCGTGAACAAGAACCCGGGGCTGATCAAGAACAAGCAGGTCCGTCATGCGCCGGTCGAGACCGGCGCGAAACGTGATGATATCAACCTGACCCCCGAGTTCGACATCTGGATCGCCTCCTTCAAGGGCTACATCAGGGGCTACGTCGAGAATATCAACGACTTCGACCTCCGCTGGGGTGTCGAGGTGAAGGCCTTCGGCATCACCCTGGCGTCCGAGGAGCGCCGCCTGAGTCCTCAAAACCCCTACGTCGATGTCACGCTGGGCTTTGACTTCCTGCACGTCAACATCGGGTTCGGCCTGCGCGGGCATCAGGGCCATATGGACATTTACACCAAGGGCCGGATCAAGTACATATTTGGCTCGGAGGAGTGGAACTTCGTCATCGCTCATCTCTAGAGCGGGGAGCAGGTCCGAGGGACACAGTACCCACAGTGGTTGAACCAGCCGCGTGCGTCCGCCGGCGTGATCGCACCGATCGCATGCCCCATCGACTTGTAGACGGCTGAGGGCGTTCGGCTGGGCGCTCCGAATTGGTCCAAGGCCAGGGCACGTCTCCAGGGCACGGCTGATGGGGTGCCGGTGAGATTCTGCGACGAGCGCCTTCTCGGCCTGTCGGCGGATCGGTTCTACCGCGTCGTACTGCGCGTACAGCATGGTGGCTGCGTCGCGCACGGCCTCGGGCAGCCGCCTCGAGGCCTCGTGCCTGCCGGTCTCGAGTAGATGCTCTGACGGCTCACCGCGATCCCGCGCGAGCGGTACAAGCGCTTGAGCCGGTTCTGGATACGCACGACGTCACGAACGATCATCGAGCGCGTCCGACTGGGCTCGCGCAGCCTGTTATACTGGCCCACGTCCTTGAAGACGCGCCGCTTGATCGCCCCCGTGCGCACATCGTCGGCAAGCTTGTACGCGTCTCGTGCGTCGTCCTTCTGGCCCCGGCTCTCGCCAATCGCTGCCACCACCACATCCTTCGCATGAGGCGAGAGGATCTCGTAGAGCCAAGCGCTCTCGGATCAGAGGTCGGCCTGTCTAAATTCAAGCGGTTTCCGAGGAGCGTCGACAGTACCGCGCCGCGCTCGGCAAGCTTGCGTGAACTGCATCAGCCCTTCGCCTCGGTAACGGTGACAGTAACAGTGTTGCACCGGTTGCACCGTCGGAGCCATCCAGTGGCTGTGCCAGACCTCCGTCACATGCAATGCGGACGGCAATGCCACGGAAAAAGCGCGCTCGACCCGGCCCGAGATCCTCTGGAGGGTGCCTTGTCGTGGTGGCGCGAGGCATGCAGATGTGGTGCTTGCGACCGAAACGGATGCCAGGGGAAGAGCCGCAATTTCGAGGGGACGCGTGCTGACGTCGCGCGCGCGGACCACCCACAGCCCCTGCTTGCCGCGTCGCGCACCAGCAGCAACGTCGCACACAGAACGAGGAGAGCACCATGAGCATCACATTTATCAACGGTTACAAGAACACCACCGGTTACATCGTTGGGGGCATCGAGCTCCCCGGACGCAAGGTCTACCGGATCTTGGTCAACGTGGACCCGACCAAGCCGGATCCGCTGAGGGGCGAGGTGGTGCTGGATCCGAACACCGGTACGCTCGACCAGTTCGGGGATTCGCAGCCCTCCACCAAGATCGCGTTGGAGCGCTACAGGATGGAGCTGCCCATGGTCGCGACCGGCGGCGGGAAGGCCCTCATGGACGTCCGGTACACGGAGGGCGCCGGGCCCAAGCTGCAGCTCGTGTCGGTGTCGAACCCCCTCGACGCGAACCAGCCCCAGCTCCGGCTGCTGGTCCTCGGCGGCAGCGGCATCCAGCATGTCCTGAACCTCGAGCAGTTCTGAGATTGCGCCGCCGCGGCCCTATGTGGAGACGTACCGCGCGGCGCTCGGCAAGCTTGCGTGAACGGCATCAGCTCTCGCCTCGGTAACGGTGACAGCAACAGTGTTGCACCGGTTGCACCGTCAGAGCCAACCAGCGCCTGCGCCAGACCTCCGTCGCATGCAATGCGGGCGGCAATGCCACGGAAGAAGCGCACTCGACCCGGCCCGAGATCCGCTGGAGCGTGCTTGCCATGATGGCACGAGGCATGCAGGTACAGTGCTTGCGACCGACACCGATGACAGGGAAAGAGGCGCGGTTCCGGGCGGATACGCGCTGACGTCGCGCGCGCGTCGCGCGCGCGAACCAGCCACATCCCCCGGCCAGCCGCGTCGTGCACCAGCAGCAGCGTCGCACACAGAAAGCGGAGAGCACCATGTTGATGAACGGTATGAAGAACACCACCGGTTATATCGTCGGGGGAATCGAGCTCGCCGCAAGCAAGTGCTACCGGATCTGGGTCAACGTGGACCCGACGTTGCAGGAGCCGCCGAGCGGCGAGGTCGTCCTGGATCCGAACACCGCCATGCTGGACCAGTTCGGGGATCCTCATGGCGGCACCGATATCGCGCTGCGGAGCTACAGGGTGGAGCTGCCCACGGTCACTACCCGCGGCGGGAAGGCCCTCATGGACGTCCGGTACACGGAGGGCGCCGGGCCCAAGCTGCAGCTCGTGTCGGTGCCGAACCCCCTCGCCGAGCAGCAGCGCCAGCTCCGGCTGCTCGTCCTCGGCGGCAGCGGCATCCAGCACGTCCTGAACCTCGAGCAGGTCTGAGATCGCCGCGCCGCGGACCAGGCCGCCGCGCACCGCAGCGCGCGGCCCGCCGACGCCTGCCCGACACGCGGGTCGCGTCCGCCATGGAACGCGGGCGCCCTCCATCGCAACCGGGCGAAGCTCGTCGCCGCCCTTCGCGCGCCGTCGTCGCCCTCCGCCAGCGCGGGCGGCGGAGGCGACAGCGGCTCGTCCTCGGCGCCATCGCCGCGCTCGCCGCGGTCGCGTCGCTCGTGTCCTACCTGGCGACCCTCGCCGCGCGGGAGGCGAAGCGCGCCTAGGCCGAGGCCGTGCGGGCGCGCAACGCGACCCGCATGGCCATCGCCCGCAGAGCGATCCCACGACCGTGCTCGCGCTCGTGCGCGAGCTCGAGCCGCCCCGCATGCCGGGAGGGTGGTCCGAGCTCGCCCGCTGGGCGCTCGACAGCGGCGTCGCCGCCGTGGTGATCACCTTGCCGGATGCGGTCAATCACGCGGACTTCAGCCCGGACGGGAAGCGCATCGTGACCGCTTCCAACGATAAGGTGGTCCGGGTGTGGAGCGCCGACGGCAAGGGCGAACCGCTCGTCCTCCCTCAGAAGGACAGGATCCCGTACGCGGCCTTCAGCCCGGATGGGAAGCGCATCGTGATCACGGACCTGTCGCGGGCGGCGCGGGTATGGAACGCCGACGGCACCGGCGCCCCCCCTTGTCCTCCCCCACGCCGAAACCGTGTACCGGGTAGCCTTCAGCCCAGACGGCCGGCGCCTCGTGACCGCATCCAAGGACAACCTGGCGCGGGTATGGAACGCCGACGGCACCGGCGAGCCCACCCTCCTCCGCGGTCATCAGGACAGGGTGTTCTCCGCCGAGTGGAGCCCGGACGGCGAGCGCATCGTCACCGCGTCGTTCGACAAGACCGCACGGATATGGAGCCCGGACGCCGAGGGGCACGCGCTCATCCTCCGCGGCCACACGGACATCGTCATGTACGCGGCATATAGCCTAGACGGCAAGCACATCGTCACCGCGTCCCTGGACAGGACGGTGCGGCGTTGGGACCTCGACGACATCCGACCGCCGCTGACCCTGGACCGCCATGAGGACTCCGTCGCTTCCGTGGCCTACAGCCCCGACGGCCGTAGCATCGTCACCGCGTCGAACGACAGGACGGCGCGGATCTGGAGCGCCGAAAGCGGCGAGGAGCGCGCGGTCCTGCGGGGGCACGACGGCTCCATCAACACGGCGTTCTATACCCCCGACGGCCGGAGCATCGTCACCGCGTCGAACGACAAGACGGCACGGATCTGGCGCGCGGACGGCGCGGGAGAGCCCGTCGTCCTGCGCACGCACGAGAGCTCCGTGTCCTCGGCCGTGGTTAGCCCCGATGGACGGTCCATCGTCACCACCTCGTATGACAGCACCCTCCAGATCCACCGATCGGACGGGACGGGCGATCCCCTGGTGCTGCGCGGGCACGACGAGCCTGTCCTCTGCGCCGCCTACAGCCCGGACGGCCGGCGCATCGCCAGCGGGAGCTGGGATACGACCGTTCGGATCTGGAACGCCGACGGCACGGGCGAGCCCGTCGTCCTCCGCGGCCACCACGATACGGTCAAATGGGTGGCGTTCAGCCCCGACGGCCGGCACATCGCGAGCGCGTCCGTCGACGCGACCGTCCGGTTGTGGCGCTCCGATGGGACGAGGGAGCCCGTCGCGATCCTGGAGCATGGCGCCATGGTCAGATGGGTGGCCTATAGCCCCGACGGGCGGCGCATCGTCACCGCGTCGGATGACGGGGCAGTCCGGATATGGAACGCCGACGGCGCGGGCGAGCCCTTCGTCCTTCGCGGGCCCGAGCTCGCGGTCAGGGCGGCGACCTGGACCCCCGACGGCAGGGGGATCGCCGCCGCGTCCGCCGACAGCACCGTTTGGATCTGGACCGAGTTGAAGTCGCTCCGTGAACTCGACGCTCCGGAGCTGTGGAGCGCAACGACCTATTGCATGCCCATCGAGCGCAGGATGAAGCTCTTGGACGTGTCCGAATCCACGGCCCGAGCCGATCAGGCGCGATGCCTCTCCCGCGTCATGCGCGCGAGCGCGGCGACCTCGGCAGAGGAGTAGAGCGGCCGTGGTGCCGTGGGGTGGCTCGAACAGTCAGGCACGGCGCTTGGTAAGGGAATAACTGTCCATCGCCTCGCCTCGGCGAATCAACCGATGAAATCGAGGACGACCCTGTTGAACAGTTCGGGGTTCTCGAGGAATGCGAAATGGCTGCCTCCCTCCGCCTCCTCGAAGATGACAAGCTCCGCTCCGGGGATCTGCGCGGCGATCCATGCTTGGGAGGCCGGATCGATGTGGCTGGCTTCACCCCCGATGACGAGGGTGGGTACGTCGAGCCTCTGGATGAGATCCCGCCAATCCTGCGCCGCATGATCGACCAGGAGCTGGGCCGCGCAAGCCCGCGGGAACTTGAGGTTCTGCTGGAGGACCCAGGCGAGATCATCAGCGGGAAACGCGCTGGTGAAGAAGCGGCGCAGGAGGGCCTCCGTGACCGCGATCCCGTCCGGGCCGCGAAGCGACGCCGCGATCTCGTAGAGCGACGTCCCGGTGAGCCCCGCTCCCGCATCGCGCGTCTCCTGCTCCGACGAGTCGGGCCACGCGGTGATCGCGGCGCACTGATCGATCAGGATCAGGCGGTCGATCTTGTCTGGCCCGAAGTTGTCCCAGTAACTCCAGATGACCGAGCAGCCCATTGAGTGCCCGGCGAGCGTCACGCGTCTCAATCGCTTCCACTCCAGGAACTCGTGCAGATCGCTGGCGAGGCGCGCTATCCGGTAGCCGTACGACGGCTTGTCCGAGTCTCCGTGCCCTCGCATGTCCAGCGCGATGACGT
Organism: Sorangium sp. So ce302; assembly: GCF_051530145.1. Taxonomy (GTDB): domain Bacteria; phylum Myxococcota_A; class Polyangia; order Polyangiales; family Polyangiaceae; genus Sorangium; species Sorangium cellulosum_B. Next base: position 1,535,286 of record NZ_CP150326.1, read on the forward strand.
GGTGATGGCGCGAGAAGGCCTCGATCTGCTGCGCGAACATGATCGCCGTCTGCGACCACCCCGGGATCATGACCAAAGGTTTTCCTCTGCCCGCCTCGAGGTACCGCAGGGTGACGCCGTCGTGGGTGGTAAAGCACCCGGCGTTGACGTGCTGGATGGCTGCCTCGGCGTCGGGCGCTATCAGGTGAGCGGCGCCGAGCGCCGCGCCGATCGAGGCGACCTGCCTCAAGAGATATCGCCGAGTACGAGGTGTGGTGAAGGAAAACTGGTTGCGCTTGTCGTTCGTCATGGCGGCTCATCCCTCCGGGCCCATCGTGCCGGTTATGGCAAACTGCCCAAACTGTCACAGTACGCCCGGACACGGGAGATAGCAAGAGGCTCGCCGTTAGTTGAAGTTTGTTGAAATAGATTGCGCGCGCTTCTCCGACCAGCGCGGCATTTGGGGGCAAGCGTCTTACATCCTTCTTGCAGCGCACGCCCCGCAGGCTGTGGAGAGAACGCGGCCCCTTCGACGCATGGATAAGTCATTGAACTGGCATCGCTTTCCCATGGGGTCGGAACGCATAATGCATTTTATGTCAACTGCCGGTCGTCGACGGCGAAGTCACGGCGTTCCTCCTTGGCGCACGGGCGACCTGATACGCGTCCATACGACGTGGGCATGAGGGCCCGTCTTCGGAGATCATTCACATAACCCGAGATGATGATGGCCCCAGGCGTCTCGTGTTCCGGAGTCGCCATGCTACACTTCCCGTCATCGTGACGCTTTTCGCCCTGAGGCAGGGCGGTGTCCCGCGCCTCGCCCGATCAATTCGTGCTGGTGCTGCTCACCGAGCGCCTCCCGCATGCCGAGGGCCATGCGTGCCGCGGCGACGACACGGTCGGGCCGGTGCTCCGGGATGCGGCGAGGCGACCCTCAGCGAGCGCGATGTCTCCAGTGAAGAGGTGGATGACGAAGATACCCGTGTCAGTGACCACGACGACCGCGACCGCCGTCCGGCCCCGCCGCCGCTCGATGGCCGCACAGCTCAGCGAGGTGTAACTTGATACAGTAACATGTGACGTTCCTGTTACGGGTCCGCTAGGCGGACGACTTCCTGCGCCATCTCCTCGGCAGCTGACGAACGCGCCTCGCCGCCCGGGTCGCGGACGATGAACGTCTGTTCAACGCGACAGGCCAGTCGGCCGTCCCCTCACCAGCCGACTCGCATTCTATGCGCGAAGGTCACAGCTATCAAGAGCGGAGCGCGCCGCTTACAGATCGTGGGTGACCGGCCGCGGATCGGCCGCGGTCGAGCGATCGGAGGAGCGAATGGCGACAGCGACGGCCACCGGGCGCACCGCGCCCGTCAACGACATCGAGATGTACTACGAGCTCCGCGGCGAAGGGCCGCCGCTCGTGCTGCTCCACGGCTTCACCGGAGCGGGCGGGGACTGGGCTCACGTGTTCGACCTCGCGGAGCTCGGGTGTGGACACACGGTCATCGCCCCCGACCTGCGCGGCCACGGCCGCTCGACCAACCCGGCTGGCTCGCTGACGATCCGTCAGTGCGCCTCCGACGTGTTCGCCCTCCTCGACCACCTGGGGGTGAAGGCGTTCCGGGCCATCGGCCTCAGCTTCGGCGCCAAGTGCCTCCTGCACCTGGCCACGCAGCAGCCGGATCGCGTCGCGTCGATGGTCCTCGTGTCCGCGACACCGTACTTCCCCGAGCAGGCCAGGGCGATCATGCGCCTCGTCTCCGACGAGGGCCGCTCGGAGGAGGAATGGCGGGACATGAGGAGCCGCCATGCGCTCGGCGACGCGCAGATCCGAGCGCTGTGGAATCAGCCGCGCCGCTTCGCGGCCAGCCACGACGACATGAACTTCACGCCCCCCCACCTGTCGACCATCACGGCGCGCACGATGATCGTGAGCGGCGACCGCGATCCCCTCTACCCGGCCGAGATCGCCCTGGAGCTGTACCGCGCCGTCCCGCGCTCCTGCCTGTGGATCCTGCCGAACGGCGGACACGGCCCCATCTTCGGCGAGTGGAAGGAGCCGTTCGCCCGCGCGGCGCTGGCGTTCCTGCGCGGTGATCCGGGCGAGCAGCAAATGATCCGGGCATAACGAGGGAGACGCGCGGCGCGCGGCGTCACTGCGCGCCCTCGGCGCGCTCCTCCACCGGCGCTTGCGCGCCGAGCTTCGGAAGCCGGACGCTCAGCGTCTTCATCTCTCCCGGCTCCACGTTGACCATCAGCGTCTTGGACGCATGCCCAGGGGCGGACAGCACGAAGCGGTGTCCCTCGCCCACCGTGAGCCCCTCGATCCTCGTGCGATTGCCCTTCCAGAGCTTCCCGTCGACGACGACGTTGGCCGGCGGATCGACCCAGAGCACCACCGTCGCCGTGAGCCTCTCCAGATCGGCCACGATCTCTTTGAAGCGCGCCTCGTCGCTCAGCTTCACGGCCGTGCGGTACGGCTTGTATCCGTCTCTTGTGAGCTTGATGTGGAGCTCACGCCCGAGCGGAAGCCCGTGGAGCTTGGCCGGCGTGGCGACGGGGTGACGCTCGCCGTTCACCCATAACGTGCAGCCCTCCGGCTTGCTCGTGATCTCCAGCGAGCCCTTCGCCTCGACCTGCGCGGGCGGCTCCTGGCGGCTCGCCTGGGCGTCGTGGACCATCGTCATGAACTCGGCGTGCCGCTCCGAGAGCTGCCCCTGCATGTAGAGGAACCCAGGCACGAGCGCGAGTGCGCTGGCGGCCGGGATGAACGCCGCAACACCTCCCTTGCCCGCGAGCGGCGGCGGGCTGCTCAAGGTCGTCGGGCTCGTGCTCGTCGGGACGCCGCTCTGGGAGACGGTCGCGCCGCCGCTCATCTCCAGCGACCAGCGCTGCTGCTGCGCCGCGATCACGTCGATGAGCTGCCTGACGCCGAGGAGCGCCTCCTTGTGGCGAGCGAGCTTGTCCCGGAAGAGCGACTCCATCCATGCCGTGAGGCCCATGGGCGAGGCGGGGATGCGCTCGTCGCGGATGAGCTCCTCGAGCGCGGCGTGCATCTCCCGGGCAGACTGGTAGCGATCCTCGCGCCGCTTCTCGAGCGCGCGCAGGACGATCTTCTCCAGCCCCTTCGGGTAGCCGGGCTTGATCGCGCTCGGGAGGGGGTACTCCGAGCCGTGAATCTGGAGGAGCGTCCGCATCTGGGTACCGCCCTTGAACAGACGTCTGCCCGTCGTCATCTCGAACAGGACCACGCCGGCGGCGAAGATGTCCGCGCGATGGTCGATGCGATCCCCCGCCACGTGCTCCGGGGCCATGTAGGCGAACTTGCCCATCAGCACGTTCTCTCTCTGCTCTTCGACGTCGCCGAGCTCGCTCCGCGCGATGCCGAAGTCGACGATCTTCACGTCCCCCGTGTAGCTCACGACCACGTTGCGCGGCGAGATGTCCCTGTGGACGATGCCGAGCGGCGCACCGTCGAGGCCGCGCTTGTCGTGGATGTACGCGAGCCCCGCGCAGACGCCGAGGATGATGCTGAGCGCGTGCTCGAGCGGGATCCCTCCCGGGTCGCGCTCCGCCGCCTCGCGCACGATCGAGCCGACGTCCTCGCCGTGGATGTGCTCCATCGCGATGAAATACGTCCTGTCCACCTGCCCGGCGTCGAACGTCTGGACGATGTTGGGATGCGAGAGCGTCGCCGCGATGCGCGCCTCGTGGAGCAGCATGTCGATGAGCGACGGATCCTGGTTCATCGAGGGCAGGATGCGCTTGATCACCACGAGCTTCTCGAAGCCGAAGGACGAGCGATGCAGCGCGAGGAAGATCTCCGCCATGCCCCCCGCCGAGAGCTTCGACAGGAGCGTGTATTTGCCGAACTGTTTCGGCAAGAGCTCAGGTGCGTTTCCGGCCGTGCTCGGCGGCGCGCCGCCCGCGGCCAACGCGGTACGCTCTTGCATGAGACATTCTCCTGGTTCCAGTGGACGCTACTGCAAGGCCAGCGCAAAGGGGCCTCGCGAAGAGCGCTCTCAGGCGGGTCTTACCATGGAGCGGTCATGAGATGTCAGATTTTTTTTGAATGCGTCCGCCTGAAATGGCGGAGCGCGGGCAGCGCGCGCAAAGCAATCTGCGGAAACATGAGCGATACATGTTCGTTCCGATGCGCGGGTAATGTCTCCCTCCTCGCCCATGGAGAGAGAACAATGGCGCAGGTATCCTCTGAGCTCCTGGCACCGACCCGCCGGTTGACGCGCCTGTACGTCAGCGCGCTCGGCGCCGTGGCGCTCTTGTCGGTCGTGGCGCAGCTCCTCGTGCAGCACGCGTTGAACCAGCAGACGAGCGACGCCCACGTCGTCAACGTGGCCGGGCGTCAGCGAATGCTCAGCCAGCGGCTCAGCAAGGCCGCGCTCACGTTCCAGGTGACCACCGACCCCGCCGAGCGCAAGGGCCGCGCCGACGAGCTGGCGCAGGCGATGGCGCTCTGGGAGCGGTCGCATCGCGCGCTCCAGCACGGCGATCCGGCGATGGGATTGCCGGGGAAGAACACGCCGGAGGTGACCCGCATGTTCCAGGCGATCGAGCCGCTGCACCAGAGCATGCTCCGGGACGGGAAGGATCTCCTCGCCGCGGTCGGCGCCGGCGGCGAAAAGCCGGTGGAGGTGGCCGCCATCCAGCCGATCGTCGCCGCGATCCTCGCCGCGGAGCCGGGCTTCCTGAGCGGGATGGACCGGGTCGTCTCTCAGGTTGCCCACGAGGCGACGGCGCGGATCGAGCGGCTCCGGCTCGTCGAGCTGATCCTGCTGTGTGTGACCCTGGGGGTCCTCTTTCTCGAAGGGCTCTATATCTTCCGCCCGGCGGTGCGCGAGATCCGAAGGACGATCAGCCACCTCGTCCAGGCCAGGGGGCACCTCGACAACACGGTCCAGGCGCTCCGGGCGATCGCGGGTATCGGACACCCATGATGCACATCGGCTCTCCGTGACCGCCTGTCGATTTACTCTCGCGGGATGAAGGGAGCGCGACCCCCGCCCCCACCGCCGCCGAGCGGCGTTCAGAGGGGGAAGGTGGCGGTCACAGCCAGCCGCAGCCGCCGTCGAAGTCGAAGGGGGGCGTGGGCTCCGTGGACGACTGCGATTCACGACAGGCATCCTCGATGTTCTGTCGCAACATCAACATCAGGTTGTTGTCGTCCTGGATGTCCGTGTCCGGGTACTCCCCGAGCCACCCCCCGACCGACGGCTTCATCATCTCGATGACCCCGAGCGAGCGCCGGCAGTCGCCCGCCTGGTAGAAGTCGAGCGCGCCGCGCAGCGCCAGGTACATGTTCAGCATCATGTACGGCTTGCCCGAGCCGCCGTCGGAGATGTTCCACCACATCGAGTCGGGGTTCTGCCCGGGAGGCAGCGCGTTGAGCAGCGTGGTGTCGACGTTCTGCGTGGCTCCGTCCTTCGCCGAGGTCCAGCCTGCCGTCACCTGGAAGGCCGCCTTGTCCGGCCCGATGTCGTCGCCGAGGGACGCGTCGGCGAGGAGCTCCACGAACAGACCGCCACCGCCGCCGCGGCGGCTGCCGCCCACGTCGGTCGCGCCGTCGCGCTGGCCGATGAACAGCGCCGGCATCTCCAGGGCCGCCCCCGCGGCGCTGGCGGTCGCCCGCTTCGTCCCGTAGATGCGCCCCACCTTGTAGCCGGCCGACGGGGTCACCTCCAGGTTGAAGTCCGTTGCCAGCGGGAAGAGCGTGGTCTTCCCCTCCTCCGAGAGCAGGCCGCCGAGGTCGCCCGAGCTCAGCGCGTAGGCGTACGTGCCCGCGCCCATCGAGCCCAGCGCCGATGGGATCTTCACCAGGAAGCTCTCGCCCACGCCGATCACGCCGAACGCCGTGCCCTTCTCCACCAGCGCCTCGCCCAGACCGAGGATGCGGTCGGGATCGGTGATACCGCTTGTCGCGTGCCCGCTCGTGAGCAGGAGCACGCGGTGCGCGCCCTCGAAGCCGGCCGCGTCGCCCTCCTCGAACGCGTTCTCGGCGGCGGCGATCCCCTCGTAGAGGCCGACGAGCTCGCCGGCGCCGTCGCCGAGGCGCTCGTCGGCGATGAGGCGCGTGAGCTCCGCCGACTCCGGCGCTTCGAGGAAGGCGCGGCGCTCGACCCTCTCGCCATAGCGGATGACGCTGACGCGGTCCTCGGGACGGAGGCTTTCGAGCAGCCCTCTCATTCCCGCGTCCAGCGCGTTCTCATCGATGCCGGCGAAGCGGCTGTTCTCGACGGCGATCGCCAGGTGAACCGGCGGCCTGTCCAGCATCGAAGGGTCGACCGCGGTGTTCATCGCGACGAAGGCCATTGTCCAGTTCCCCTCGTTGAAGCGCGGCGCCACCGCGAGGAACGGGTGAATGCAGACGTCCTTGCCGCAGTCGGCCTGGGGCAGGTCGATCGCGTGCTCGGCGAAGAACCCGATCGGATCCAGCGTCTCGAGCGCGGGCACCTTCCCCGCCTTCACGATCGCGCGGAACTGGGAAATGTCCTGCGCCCCGCCCTGGGCCACGTTGACCGAGCCTGTGGGGACGTCGCTGCCCGCGCCGTCGCTGCTGTCGGTGCCGCAACCGACGGCGGCGGCGCAGAGGCCGAGTGAGACCAGCTTCATCTTCGACGACATATGACCTCTCCTCATTCGTGAACAATCAACAGGTCCGCGGACGCGCTGGGCGTCTGGTACCCCGCGTCGCACTCGTCACGCCCGGCGAGCACGCGCTCGGCGCGGCCGACCCGCACGCGGAAATCCGGCCCTTCGAGGGCGTCTCCAGGGCCCAGCAGGGTCTTCTCGCCGCCGCTCTGCACCGCCACCACCGCGTCGGTGACGTAGGCGCCGCAGCTCAGCCGGTCGCCCTCGCACTCGGTTGCCTCGAGCGAGGCAGCGAGGTCCGCGCGCTGGAGCTCGACAACGTTGAGATAGACCTCGAGCCGCTTCGTCGAGTCGACGGCCGAGACCTCGAGGTGGTCGCCCTTGTCGAACCATTCTACCGTTTCGCCCGCCGAGAACGGGAAGTCTTCGATCGGAATGCACAGGTAGTGAGTCTGACGGGTGAAGCTCGGGTCCGGCTCGCCGCTGCCCTCGCCGCCGGTGCCCATTCCATCATCACCGCCGGCTCCGCCGGCACCCGCGCCGCCAACGTCGGCTCCGCCGGCACCCGCGCCGCCAGCGCCGCTGCCGCCGGCGCCGCCGGCACCCGCGCCGCCAGCGCCGCTGCCGCCGGCGCCGCCGGCACCCGCGCCGCCAGCGCCGCTGCCGCCGGCGCCGCCGGCACCCGCGCCGCCAGCGCCTCCAACGTCGGCTCCGCCGGCACCGGCGCCGCCTGTGCCCGCGCCGCCAGCGCCGCCCGAGCCATTGCCGGGGCCGAGCCGCGGGTAGTTCATGGTCAATTCGATGCAGCCATCCGACAGTGCATCGATGTTCGCGATCTCGCCGACCACCTGCTTCGACCAGGGGCCCGCCCACTGGAAGGACGATTGAGGCGCGCCAGCGCACACCGAGGGCACGACGTTCGTCTGCAGCGCGCCCGTCTTCACCTGTCCGGGCGCCACCACCGTGAGCGGCTTCAGCGCGACGCGCCCCGCCAACATCTCCGTGTCCTCCCAGAAATCCCTGTTGTCGTTCACGTTCTGCGGAATCAGGACGAATTGCAGGTCGGACCACCATGCCATCACAGGCCGCATTCCATCCGTCTCGAGCAGCACCACCTCGCAAGGCTCTTCCGAGGCCGGCACCGTCTCCTCGAAGTTGCCTGCGGCGAGGTGGGCCACGACCCGGTTGAGCGGGAGCGTGTCCTGCGGGTCCAGCCGATACGTGATCCCGAGGTTGAACGCGCTCGGCCCGAACATGCGTGTCGGATCGCCGGAGGTGACGTCAGAGCAATCGAGCGACGCGTCCACCCAGCGCACGCGAACGTCCACGATCCCGGACGTGGCATTGATGAGATAGGCGTCCGTGGAATAGCCCTCGGGTGCGGGGGTGCCGGTCGCGACGCAGGCGACGGCGGACGCCCCCAGGATCGTGCGCTCGAGCACCCAGGCGGTGCGCGAGCCTTCCTCGGCGCTCCGGGCCGAGAGCTCCCGGCTGGAAGCAGCGCGCGCCGAGAGGCGCCATGCCGGGACGAGGACCACGAGCGCGGCCAGGTCCGTCGGATCTTGCCAGATACGCCACGTGATCCCCGCGAGCCCCACGAGCCCCACGAGGAGCTGCGCGGCAGCGGCCGAGAGCTTGATCGCCGCGAACGGCGCGACCACCGCCGCGAACGCCACCGCTCGCCCGCGCGAGGTGCGCGCGTCCACGAGCGCCGCTGCGAGGACGGGGGCGACCACGAGGCCGGCGAGGTCGCTGAGCTTGCCGGTGAGCGCGCCTGGCAAGAGCCCGGCGCCTTTCAGGAGGTGGTCGTTGACCACCAGGAGCGCCAGGGCGCCAAGGAAGAGGGGGTGGCGGAGGACCGCGAATCGAGGCGACACAGATTGTCGTGACCGCGACACCAACGTCAGAGCATCTGCGGGGCCGCCGGCGTTTCGCCGTGATGAGTTCAGCATCGCCGCGAGCCGATAGCAGCGCGCGTGCCACTCGGACGCGCTTTGCTCGCCGAGGTTGCTCCGGACCCGGCGTGCTACAGCTCGCCCTCGCCCTCGCGCCTCTGCGAGCCGGCGTCTCTCCTGTCCGGCTCGTCCCGGCGGTTTTCGGAGCTCTGCGCGCGCAATGCGATCCTGCCTTTTACCGTCCGCCTTCTCTTTTCTCGCGTCGCTCTCCGGCTGTGGCCCTGTCGACCGTGAGCCGTCGATCCCCGCGGAAGCCAGCGATTGTCCCGCGCTGTTCGGAGAGGACTTCACCGAGACCCGCGCCGTCGCCATCGGCGACGCGTCGTCCGGGACGTTCGTGCCCTACGCCGACGGCGCCAGCGTGCAACTGATCCTCGGCAACCAGGGCTCGATGATGATCACGCCCTGGGTCCAGGTGGAGGCCCTGCCCGGCGACGCGGAGGAGACGTGCCATGTGGTGCGCCTCGCGAACGAGTTCGAGGGTCCGCTCGCCGACGATCCCCGCGGGCTCGCCGCCGCGCAGTTCAACGTCCAGTTCATCAAGACCGGTTCTTTCCTGGTCTCGGACGGCGCGTTCTACCACCCGTTCGCATGGGACCGCAAGACGCTCGAAGGTCAGAAGCTGGGGCTCACGGTGACCGTGCGCGGCGACGGATACGAGGGCACGAAGAGCGTGAGCGTCGCGCTGGAGTGAAGCACCCTGCCAAGGGTCGTTTTGGACGCGGCGTGGAGGTGGCGACCTGGCGGGAGGGTCGTTTGGGAGGCGGCGTGGAGGTGGCGACCTGGCGGGAGGGTCGTTTGGGAGGCGGCGTGGAGGTGGCGACCTGGCGGAAGGGCCGTTTTGGAGGCGGCGTGGAGGTGGCGACCTGGCGGGAGGGTCGTTTTGGAGGCGGCGCGGAGGTCGCGACCTGGCGGAAGGGCCGTTTTGGAGGCGGCGCGGAGGTCGCGACCTGTCCAAGCCGTCGTTTTTGACCAGCGCCCAGGTCGCGATCTCTCCAGGATCCTGCTTGGGAGGCGAGGTCCAGGTCAGGACCTGGGCGCTCCTGCAAAATTACGCCGGATTCTCTGTCGCGACGTCCGTTCTGACGTTTCACGAGCGCGGGCCGCGGGGGCGGCCTTTCGAGACGGAGCGTTCAAGCTTGCTCGCACACCCCTCCGGCGGCACCGGCAGCCCGCGCAGCCCGTCCAATCGCCGTGAATTCTTTCTCCGGCGGCGCGGTGCTACCGCGCGGCGCACCGTACCGCGACGTAGCGGCCGTTCGGGTCGTCGTCGACGAACACGGGACCCACGTCGGAGAGCTCGAAGCTGACCGATCTTGCGTCGATCGCCGTGATGGTGAGCCTGCCGAATCCCGCGTCGCCGCCGCCGCTGACGGCCCCCGTGCTGCTGCAGTCCGCGCGAGAGGACGTCCCGAAGATCGTGAGATCTCCGCTCGCCGTGTCCACCTCGCCCACGGCGAGCATCGACTCGGGCATGCGCAGCTCCAGGTCCCACCAGTCGCTGCAGGGCTCGTACGTGGGGTTCGCGTCGGGATCGCTGCAGGACAGGGCCAGGGTGGCGACACGGAGCGTCACGCTCGACGAGTCGCCGAAGACGATCGCGCTCACCCGGCGCCCACCGCCGCCCGAGGTCGTCGGCGACGGCGCGACCGAGCTCGTCGTCGAGATCGGGCCATCCGGGCCATCCGGGCTGCCCTGGCCGCTCGTGCTGCCCTGGCCGGTCGTGCTGCCCGCGCCGCCGGCCCCGCCTCCTCCGCCGTCCATGATCACCGCGCCGCCGCACGCGCTTTGGACGAGCAGCGCGAGCGAGCCTACCGCCATTGAGATGCATCGAGGTGAGCGCTTCATCGTCGCGATCGTATCGCCCTCCGGCCCGCGATCGCAGACGAGGGCACGCCTCCGTCGATGGACCGGCCGGGGGGCACCTGTGCTACCGTCGACCACAGCAGGCTCGGATGGCGGCGCGCCCCGTGGCCGGGCGTGAAGCACGGAGCTCTCATGAAGCCACCTGTCGTCGAAGGAGACGTCATCGCCGGCAAGTACCGGGTCGATCGCGTCGTGGGCCGAGGCGGCATGGGCATCGTGGTCGCGGCGAGCCACCTGTTCCTTCCGCAGCGTGTCGCGATCAAGCTCCTTCTCAGCACGGAGAGCCCGGCGCTCGTGCAGCGGTTTCTCCGCGAGGCGCGCGCGGTGGTCCGCCTCAAGGGCGAGCACGTCGTGCGGGTGTTCGACGTCGGCGAGCTCGGCTCCGGCATCCCGTACATCGTGATGGAGTACCTGGAGGGCGAAGATCTCTCCGATGTGCTCCGCGCCCGCGGCACGCTCAGCGTCGTGGACGCGGCCGACTACGTCCTGCAGGCCTGCCTGGCGATGGCCGAGGCGCACGCCGCGGGCATCGTGCACCGCGATCTCAAGCCGGCGAACCTCTTCCTCACGACGACGCCCGGCGGGGCGACGCTCATCAAGGTCCTCGACTTCGGGATCTCGAAGGAGGTGCCGGGCAGCACCGAGGGCGTCGGCGTATCGTTGACGCAGACGCGGGAGATGCTCGGCTCGCCCATCTACATGTCCCCGGAGCAGATGCGGTCGTCGCGCTCGGTCGACGCCCGCTCGGACGTGTGGGCGCTCGGCGCGCTGCTCTACCGCCTCCTGGTAGGGCAGCCGCCGTTCGAGGCCCCGGCGCTCGCCGAGCTCGTGCTGCAGGTCGCGAGCGCCGAGCCGATCCCGCCCACCGCGCTCAGGAGCGACATCCCACCGGGGCTCGAGGCCGCGATCCTCCATTGCCTCCAGAAGGATCCGGCCCGGCGGCCGCAGACCGTGGCCGACCTGGCGCGCGCGCTGGTGCCCTTCGCGACGGCGGGCGGGCAGGAGCGCGCGGAGCGCGCCGCGCGGATCCTCGGGGCGGGGGCGCAGGCGACGCCGCCGCCGACCGGTTCGGTGCCGCCGCCGCGGCTCGTGACGGCCAGCGGCCCTCCGAGCGCCCCGTCCGGCGCGATGGCGAGCCTCCTGCCCACGACGCGGGGGCTCACGCGGACGTCCGCGCGGCCCGGGTCGCGCAGGATCCTCGGGGCGGCGCTCGGGGCGGTCGCGCTCGCCGTGCTCGCGCTCGCCCTCTGGGGCGCGGTCGCGTTGCCAGGCAGAGCGCCGGAGGCGGCGGCGCTGCAGGCCGCGGCGGCCTCGCGGGACGACACGGCGCCGCGGCGCGCGCGGCAGGACACCGCGGCGCGCGGCGCGGACCCGCTGATCGCGCCGGAGCCGCCGCCGGCGGTCCGTGACGCCTTGCCGCCACAGCCGCCGTCGGTCTCCCCGGTCGTCGCGCCGGCCAACGACGCGGCGCCCTCCGGGGCGGCGCTCGAGGGCCGGCGCGTGCCCCCGGCGACGAGCGCGTCGGCGACGCTGAAGGCGCCGTCGGCGCCCGGAGGGACGAATCCCTTGGAACTACCGATCAAATGAGACAGGAACCTCCGGCCTCCGACCGGCGGCACCCCGCATTCCAGCCGGATACAGGCGAGGCGCCGGTGCGTTCGCGCCGCCCGTCGACGGGGCTCGCGCCAGCGGTCGCCATCGTGGTGTTGACCACGGCCGGCGGCGCGGCCGCGCAGCAACCCCAGCCCGCCCCTGCGGCGGCTCCTGCGCCGGCCGCTCCCGCGCCGGCGGCTCTTGCGAAGGCCGCTCCCGCGCCGGCGGCGGCTCCTGCACCGGCCGCTCCCCCGCCGGCCCCTTCCGCGCCGGGCGAGGCTGCTTCTGCGCCCGCCCGCGAGCGGCTGAGCGGTGAGGCCAGGGCCGATTACGAGTCCGGCAAGGCGCTCTTTCGCAACGGCGACTTCGCCAGCGCCTTCCTCAAGTTCCAGAGCGCCTACGAGAGCTCGAAGGACGCGCGCCTCCTCTGGAACATGATCGCCTGCACCTCCAAGATGCACCGGTACAGCCAGCTCCTTGCGCTGGTGGAGAGGTTGAAGCAGGAGGACCGCGGCGTCCTGCTCCCGGAGGACTGGGCGACGATCGCCGAGGTCGAGCGGAACGCCAGGGCCCTCGTCGGTCACCTGGACATCGCCGCGAGCGAGCGGGACGCGGAGGTGACGATCGACGGCGAGCTGATCGGGAAGACGCCGCTCCCGGGCAAGGTGATCGTCGACGCCGGCACCAGGAGAATCCGTGTCTTCAAGCCGGGGTTCAAGGAGCACCTCCGCGTGGAGAGCGTGTCCCCTGGCGCGCAGCTGGCGCTCGACGTCCGGCTGGCGCGGCCGATGAACGGCGGCAGGCTCTCCATCCTTGCCTCTCCGGGCGATCGCCTCGCGCTCGACGGCGAGTTCCTGGGTGAAGGGCAGTGGGAGGGCATCGTGCCGAGCGGCCGTCACGTGGTGAGGGTGTCGGCGCCGGGGAAGGTGCCCTACCAGGCTCAGATACGGATTCAGGACGAGGCGCTGAGCAGCGTCCGCGTCGGCCTGGTGCCGGCCGAGAAGCGCGGCGGGACGCCGTCGTGGGTATGGATCGCCGGCGCCGGGGCGGTCGTCGCCGCGGCCTTGTCGGCCGGCCTCCTCCTCGCGCACGACCCCCATCCCGAGCAGGTGGGGGCGGGCCAGGGAGCCCCCAGCGAGGGCCGCCCGACCGGATTCGGTGGCCGGTTTTGAGGGGGCCGCCGCGGTCCACGGCGGCGCTCGCCCACGAACCTGCGCCTCGCGCTGGCGAGCGCGGCCGGCAGGCCGCCGTCAGATCATCCCTACCAGCGGTCCTGTGCAGAAGTCCGGGTCGCCGAACGTGTCGGCCTCGATGCCCATCGCGTGGAGCAGCGACAGGAGCAGGTCGTTGTGCGCGACCTCCTTCTGCTGGACGACGTATCGGCCCGTCTTGAAATGACCTCCTGCGCTCCCGGCGACGACATAAGGGATGTTCTTGCGCAGGTGATTGCCGTCCGCGTGCTCGTTGGTCCAGAAGATCACCGTGTTGTCGAAGACCGTGCCGTCGCCCTCCGGCATGCTCTTCAGCCTGGCGATCAGGTACGCGAGCTGCTCGGCGTAGAAGCGGCTGATCCTGGTGAGCCGCTCGCGGTTCACCTGATCGGCGTAGCCGTTGTGCGCCATCGGGTGGTGGCCCTCGGTGATGTCCGGCCCGAGGAAGCTCAGCACCTTGGTCGTCGCGGAGTTCGTGAAGTGCAGGCTCGCGACCCGCGTCAGATCGCAGGCGAGGGACATCGCGATGAGATCCAGCTGGAGCCGGCAGAGCTCCGGCATGCTGGCGACCTTGTCGACGTCGAGATCCGGCGTCAGCGCCGGCGCGGCGCACGCCGGCGAGGTCGGCGCCGAGCCGCGATCGAGGCGCGACGCGATGTCCTCCACCGACGCGAGGTGCCCGTCGAGCTTCAGCCGATCCGCGGCGCCCAGCCGCTTGCGCAGCCGGTCGTAGTCCGAGGCCACCTTGCCGAGCACCGCCCTGCGCTGCTCGGTCTTCCGCGTCGCGTCGGCGGGCGCGACCGACAGGTCGGAGAAGAGCCGGTCGAACGCGGCGTACGGGCTGTTCTCCGGCGGCAGCGGCTGCGCCGGCCCGCGGTACGCGAGGCGCGCGCCCACGGTCGCCCCGTAGACGAGCACGCCGAGCTCGAGCGAGAGGAACTTGGTCTTCGTGCCGATGTGGTTCGCGATCTCCTGGTCGAGCGAGATGCCGTCGGCCCAGCCGCACGACAGCCCGGCGTCGCCGGGGAAGTCGCCCTCCTGCATCGCGCGCGCGGTCAGGCACTGCCCCGTGCCCTTCTGGTGCGCGTCGCCCGGCCCCGTCAGCGCCGACAGCGCGCTCACGTTGCCGAGGACCAGCAGATCCCTGTTGTGGTCCTTGAGCGGCGCCAGGATGGGCGACAGCTCCTCGCCGTCCTGGAACGTCGAGGACGACGGCCAGAAGTCCGGCGGGACGGTCCCGTTCGGCGTGTAGAGCACGATGAACCGCTTCGGGAACTCGAGCCCGAACGCGGCCCGCCCCGTCTGCTCCGACGCCGGCGCGAGCCGCTTCGAGCAGCCCATTGCCTCGAGGAACGGCAGCGCGAGCGCCGCGCCGCCGAGGCCCCTGAGCACGGCGCGGCGGCTGAGTCGGTACGGCTTCATCACGGCTCTCCTCCCGGGGCGCTCTCCGAGGCGCCCCCTGCGTCGTCTCCCACGTTGCCTCCGACGTTGATCGCGCGCCGGTAGCGGAACGCGTCGGTCTGGGTGAGCGCCACGAGCAGCGCCCTGATGTTGTACCGGGACGCCTCGAACGCCTCCGTCGCCTGCGAGAGGCTGCAGGCGTCCTCGCGCTGCTCGGCGCGGCCATAACCGAAGCGGAACCACTGCTTCACGACGCACGCGCGCACCTGCTCGCTCTCCGCGAGCCGCCGCGCGAGCTCGACCGCCCCGTCGAACGGCCCGTCGATGTCGGTCTGCGTGAGCTCGCCGCTGGCGTCGACCGGGATGCCGTTCTCGGCGTCCCGCCAGCGGCCGAGCGCGTCGTAGTGCTCGAAGCCGAACCCGATCGGGTCGAGCAGCGTGTGGCAGCTCCTGCAGCCCGGGTCGGACACGTGCTGCGAGAACTGCTCGCGCGTCGTCTTCGTCCGGTCGACCATCGGCGGCTCCGGGACCACGTCCGGCGGCGGCGGCGGGATCTGGCAGAGCAGGCTCTGGCGCACGAACCGGCCGCGGTGCACCGGCGAGGACCGGTTCGGCTTCGCGTAGAGCGAGAGCAGCCCGGCGTGCGTCAGGAAGCCGGCGCGCTGCGACGGATCGAGCTCCACCCGCTCGAACGCCTCGCCCTTCGGGCCTCCCTCGACGCCGTAGAGGTCGGCGAGCTCCCGGTTCATCATCGAATAGGACGCCGTGAACAGCGTGCTCACGCTCGCGTCCTCCTCGAAGATCGCGTGATCCAGGAACGCCTCGGTCTCGGCCTGGAACAGCGGCAGGAGCTCGTCCCGGTACTCGGGGTAGAGCTCCGGATCCCTCCCGCCCGCGGCGATCTCGTCGATCTTCGAGAGCCCGAGCCACTGGCGGTGGAAGTTCTTCGCGGCCTCGCGCGCCCGCGGATCGTCCAGCATGCGCCGCGCCTGCGCCGCGATCTCCGCGGCGGTGCCGAGCGCCCCCTCCTCGGCGGCCGCGAAGAGCGCGTCGTCGGGCATCGTGCCCCAGAGCAGGTACGAGAGCCGCGAGGCGATCTCGTACGAGGTGAGCGGCACGACGTCGCCCTCCACCGGATCCGGCATGCCGAGCTCGACGCGGTAGAGGAAGTGCGGCGACTGGAGCATCGCCTGGACGACGAGCGAGAGGCCGGTCGACGCGTCGTCGGGCGTGTCCCCGAGGCCGAGCCCGCGGTCGAAGAGCGCCGCGAGCTCGGCGACCTCGTCCTCGGCGAGGGGCCGGCGGAACGCCCGCTTGCCGAGCGACGCGATGAGCGCCGTGATCTCGCCGCGGCACGCGGCGCCCGCCGCGGCCCCGCGGCACGAGGGCGCCTCGCCGAGCAGCTTGCCCGCCGCGCGCGCCGCGATGCCCTCGGCGGCGGTCATGTACTGCTCCGCGAGCAGCGGGCTCACCACGAGCGCCGCCGCCTGGTTGTTGAAGCCGAGCGACTCCTCCTCGGGCACGAAGCCCCTCGCAGGGCGGCTGTCGTCGCCGAGGAGATCGAGTATCGTATTGTCGTACTCCACCCGTGTCATGCGGCGGAGCGGCGACTCGCCTGGCTCGATGGAGGCGCAGAGCGGTGCCGTCGCCTCGCCGTCGTCGTCGTCGTCGTTCGCGGGGAGATCGCCGAACTGCCCTGAGCAGGAGGCGAGGAGGAGCAGGCCGATGGGCCAGCGGAGAGCTCTTGGTTCAGCCATGGTGCCTCGTCGGCGAGCGCGAGCAGGGCACGGCGCGTTCCCCTCCGTGCAGCGCGCGCGGCGCGGCCGTGTGCGTGGCGCGCCATCTCGCCATCTTCAAGGAGCGTATGGCAAACCGTCGCTCCCGGATAGCAGCCGCGCTCGGAGCGGCCGAATCAAGTGGGAGCACGGGGCCGATGTGATCATCCCGTGTGCGCGTGTCTTACGGCGTTGCCGCGGACTCCGGCCTTCGAAGGCGGCTCGACCTGCGGTGTACGGAGCGACTATGCTCGCGCCCAATGCAAAGGCGAACGCTCGCCTGTCCTGTCTCTCGTCTCTCTCCTCGGGCGCCGCGGCGCCGCGCGCGCCGCTCTCCTGCGGCCGCGCCGCTCGGCGCGGCGCTCTCGGCGCTGTCGATGCTGTCGATGCTCCTGGCGCTCCTTTCGCCAGGCTCGGCGCTCGCCGATCCCAGCGCGGCGTCCAGCGCCGATCGCGCCGAGCGCGATGAAGGCGCCCGCCCGCCCGCCGCGGGGACCGCGCTCTTCAGCGCGGGTGTCGATCTCGAGATCGCGGGTCGTACGCTGTCCTATAGCGATCTGCTCTCCGACAACCTCCGCACCTACGAGGTGCTGGGCGTGCCCATGCCGTCCCTCCGGGGCGAGCTGTACCCGTTCGCGCGAAGCGCCGTCCCGGTGCTCCGCGACCTCGGTGTCGAGCTCTCGTACGCTCGCGCCCTCGGCCTCGACTCGGAGGGCGCCGGCGGAGCGAGCGTATCGACCTCGTGGAGCCGGCTCCACGCCGGCCTCCGGGGCCGTTACCGCCTCGCCGGGCAGGACGGGCCGGTCCTGTTCGCGGGCGGCGGACTCCGCTGGACCGACTTCGATATCGAGTCGACGGGCGACCCGTCGCGCGACGCCGCGTCGGTGTCTTACGTCGCCTTGCGCGTGGGGGTGGACGGGCGATTGCCGGTCGGCCCGGTCGCGCTGGAGGCCGGGGGAGGGGTCCAGGCGCCTCTCTCGATGGGAGCCCTCGCGTCTCATTTCCGCGCGCCGAGCGCCGGAGGCGTCGATCTCCGCGTCGCGGTCGCCGCCCCGTTCGCGCCGGGGCTCGAGGCGCGCGCCGGCGCGTCGTACGCGCGGTTCTTCTACGACTTCGACTCCGAGCCAGAGGACACGTACATCGCTGGCGGGGCGCTCGACCAGCTCTTCAGCGTTCATCTGGGGGTGGCTTATCATGGGGAGTGAGGTGCGCTCAGCGCGCGCGGCGCGCGCCGGGTCTGCCCGTCGCGGCGGGCGCTTCACGGCGGCGACGGCGGCGACGGCGGCGGCGCTCGTCGCTCCGGCCTTGTCGCTGCTCGCGGGGTGTCCGGGGACGATCGATGATCAGGAGCGGTTCGACCGGCGGCACGGCGGCGGCGGCGGCCCGCAGGCCGCGTGCGCCGACGTGCCCGCGGTGTTCGCCGAGCGGTGCGGCGGCGCGAGCTGCCACGGGCCGGGCGAGCCCGCGGCCGGCCTCGACCTCGTCACGCTCGGCGTCGGCGATCGCGTCGCCGGCCGCCCGGCCACGAGCTGCGCCGGCGTGCTCGCCGACCCCGATCGGCCGGAGGAGAGCGCGCTCTACGTGCGGCTCACCGACGCGCCTTCGTGCGGCGCGCGCATGCCGCTCGGGGGGGCCCCGTACTCGTCCGAGGAGATCGCGTGTGTCGCCGCCTGGATCGCGGAGCTCACGCCGGCCGCGTGCAGCGGCCTCGACTGCGGCTGTCCCGGCTGCGTGTGCACGCCCAGCGCGCAGGAGGCGTGTTACACGGGCCCGGGGGGGACGGACGGCGTCGGGCGCTGCGCGGCCGGCACGCGCGTCTGCAACGCGGAGGGCACGTCGTGGGGCCCGTGCATGGGGGAGGTCCTGCCGGCGTTCGACGCGTGCGACACGCCCGACGACGAGGACTGCGACGGCGCGACGCCCGCCTGCGAGGACGTGTGGAGCCGCGGCTTCGGCGACGCGACCGGCCAGTACGCCCGATCCGTCGCGTTCGACGCGGACGGCAACGTGATCGTGGCCGGCCAGCTGGAGGGGACCGTCGATCTCGGCGGCGGCCCGCTCACGGCCACCGGCACGGACGCCTTCGTGGCGAAGTTCGACAGGTTCGGCGCGCACGTCTGGAGCAAGCTGTTCCCGGGCGACGGCAACCAGTTCGCGATGGCGCTCGCGGTCGACGCGGCGGGCAGCGTCCTCGTGGCGGGCCGCGCCTTCGGCCGCGTCGATCTCGGCGGCGGCGAGCTCGCGTCGCACGGGAGCGACGACGTCTTCGTCGTCAAGCTGGGCGGCGGCGGCGAGCACATCTGGAGCAGGATCTTCGGCGGATCCGGCGCGGATCGCTGCGACCGCATCGCCGTCGACGCGGCGGGCAACGTCCTCGTGGCGGGCGGCTACCACGGCGCCGTCGACTTCGGCGCCGGCGAGCTCACGAGCGCGGGCATGCGCGACGCCTTCGTGCTGCGCCTCGCCTCGGACGACGGCCGGACGCTCCTCGCCCTGCGCGCCGGCGGCGAAGGCGACGACTACGCCCACGGGATCGCGGTCGACGCCGACGGCAACCTGGTCGTCGCGGGGTATTTCGATGGATCCATCGATCTCGGCGGCGCGCAGCTCGTGAGCGCCGGCCTCTCCGACATCTTCCTCGCCAAGCTCCGTCCTTCCGGCGACCACGTCTGGAGCGCCCGGTTCGGCGGCGCCGAGGCGGACGAGGCCCACGACGTCGCGGTCCACCAGGCGACGGGCGACGTGGCGCTCACGGGCACGTTCGCGTCGACCATCGACCTCGGCGGCGAGCCGATGGTGAGCGCCGGCGGGCGGGATCTGTTCGTCGCCAGGCTCTCCGGCGCCGGCGCGCACCTCATGAGCCGGCGCTTCGGCGACGACGAGGACCAGCTGCTCACCGATTTCGAGACCGGGGCGCGCGCGAGCGTCGCGGTGGACTCCGCCGGCAATCTCCTGCTCGCGGGGCCGCTGTTCGGCTCGGCGGACTTCGGCGGAGGGCCGCTGACGAGCCGAGGCAAGACCGATGTGTACCTGGCCAAGCTCGGCGCCTCGGGCGAACACGTGTTCAGCAAGCTGTTCGGCGACGTCCAGACGCAGGTCGGACTCGACGTGGCGGCGGGCTCAGGCGCGAGCGTGCTGATCGCCGGCCGTTTCTACGGCGCCATCAACTTCGGTCAAGGGGTGCTCTCGAGCGCAGGCCAGGGCGACGCGTTCGTCGCGAAGCTCTCTTTATAAATACCGTTCTCGTTGCAAATGCCGCGCTCGGCGGCGCTGCGCGCTGTTTGCCCACCTCGTCTGCCGAGGTCACCCCGGCGCGTGGCAATTTGTCTCGCTGGGGCGGCATGGCTGATCATTCATCGCTCGTCTGGGCACGTTGCTCCCATTCCTTGCCTCGTTTCCAGCTTTCTCGCAGTGGCATGTTCTCTGCTCGACACCGCTCGACCGCGCGGCGAGATGCTCCGCTGATCGGAGGATTTCCGTCGAGCCGAGCGGGCGAGTCCGAAGGAGCAGAGGTATGCGCGTCCTGCTTATCACCAAGATCTTCCCGAACGCGACGAACCCGGGACATGCGCCGTTCAACCGGCGGCAGTTCTCCGCGCTCTCGAGGTATTGCGACATCGACGTCTTCGCGACGATCCCCTGGTTTCCGGGGGCTTCCAGGTTCTCCCGGTGGTCCATGTCGAGCGACGCGCCTCGCGAGGACGTGATCGAGGGGTTGCCGGTGCGCCACCCGCGATTCCTCTACGTGCCCAAGGTGGCGCCGTATCTCAATGGCCCGCTCTATGCGGCGTCCATGCTCTTCGAGCTGGCGCGCCACCGCCCGGCGCCGGACGTCATCGTCGGCTCGTTCGCCTATCCGGACGGATTCGCCGCGGTGTGCCTCGCGGAGCTGCTCGGCGTCCCGGCGGTCGTCAAGGTGCACGGCTCGGACGTCGACGTGCTCTCGCAGCAACCGGCGGTCAGGCCCTCGCTCGAGTGGGGTCTCCAGCGCGCGACCCGCGTTGTCGCCGTGAGCAAGCAGCTGGCCGAGGGGGTGCACGCGCTCGGCGTCCGGCGCGACCGCATCGATGTCGTCATGAACGGCGTCGATCGCGGCCTGTTCTACCCGCGCGACCGGGGCGAGGCCCGCGCCGCCCTGGGCCGCCCCGCGGAGCGCCGGCTGCTGCTCTACGTCGGCCACCTGCTCCGCGACAAGGGCGCGCTCGACGCGATCGCCGCGTTCGAGCGCATCGCCGCCGCGCACCCCGACATCGACCTCGCGCTGGTCGGGAGCGGCGCGGACGAGCAGGCCTGCAGGTCGGCGGCGGCGCGGCTCGGCGGGCGCGTCCTGATGACCGGTCGCCTGCCGCACCACGAGGTGGCGCGCTGGGTCGCCGCCTGCGATGCGCTCGTCCTGCCGAGCCATCACGAGGGCACGCCCAACGTCGTGATCGAGTCGCTCGCGTCGGGCCGCCGGGTGGTCGCGACGCGGGTCGGGGGCATCCCCGACGTGATCACTGGCCCCGAGCTCGGCGAGCTCGTCTCGCCCGGCGATCTCCCCGCCCTGGCCGGCGCCATGGCGCGCGCGGCGCACGCGCCCTACGATCCCGAGCGGATCTCGGCGCTCGCCGGGTGCAAGGGGTGGGACGAGAGCGCTCGCGCGCTCCACGACACGCTCGTCCTGGCGCGGAGCGAGCGGCGCTCGCCAGCGCCCGCGCCCGCGCCCGCGCCGCTGCGCATGCCCGTGATCGACGAGGGCCCCGCGCTCCAGGCGGATGCGCAACCCCCTGCGTCCGTGCGACGGGCGCCGCCCCCCTCGCGGCGGTTCCCCGACGGCGCGCAGCTCGGGGTCGGCCAGGCCTGAAGGGCGGCGCGCTCGCCCTGGCCCCGCCTCAGGCCACGGGCACGGCCTTTTCTGGCCGCAGGCGAACGGTGGGGCCGGGATCCGGGGGCGGCGGCTCGGCGCGCGGCATCGCGGCGCGCGCCGTCCAGAAGCTCCTTGCGTCGTCCGGCGTCCACGCTGGCGCCGGCTCGCATGCGTCGAGCGCGGCGAGCAGCTCGCGCGCGCTCTGGTAACGGTCGCCTGGCCGCTTGGCGAGGCACCGCATCACCACCTCTTCCAGCTCCGACGACAGCGGCCAGGGCGCGCGCAGCGACGGCGGGATCGGCGGCATCGTCAGGTGTGAGTAGACGAGCTTGCCGAAGCTCCGGCCGTCGAAGGGGGCCACGCCCGTCAGCAGGTAATAGAGCGTGACCCCGAGCGAGTAGATGTCGCTCCGGGCGTCCACGGCGCCGGCCGAGATCATCTCCGGGGACATGTACGTCGGCGTTCCCTTGATCACGCCGACGTCCGTCATGCTCGCGTCTCCCTCCAGGCTCACCTGCTTCGCGATCCCGAAGTCGAGCACCTTGAGCACGTCGTGCTCGTCCCCCACGCGCGTGATGTAGAGGTTGTGGGGCTTGATGTCGCGGTGGATGACGCCCGCGTCGTGCGCCTCCGCCAGCGAGAGGCAGGCCTGCCGCGCGAAGTGGACGACCCGGGAGGGCGGCATCGGGCCGTGATCGCGCACCAGGGTGGCCAGGTCGGCGCCGGCCAGGTGCTCCATCGCGATGTAGAAGATGCCGTCGCTGCTCGCGCCGAAATCGAAGATCCGGATCGTGTGCGGCGACGTGAGCCGGCTCGTCGCGCGCGCCTCGCGCTCGAAGCTGCGCACGTCGCCCTCGGACTTGCTCTCGCTGCGGAGCAGCTTCAGCGCCACGTCGCGGCGGAGCGACTCGTCCCAGGCGAGCCACACCTCGTTCTGCCCGCCCCGACCGACCGGCGCCACGAGCCGGTAGCGGCCGAGCTTGCGGGCCTCGTAGACCTGCTGGCGCGCCGACCAGAGGCCGTGGCTCGCCGCCGACACCAGGATCGCGGTGGCGAGCACGAAGATGTAATTGCAGGCGAAGATCACGAGCGACCGCGGCGACGTCCACTGCGCAGCCAGCGCCGGGTCGAGGGACGCCCCCGCGCCCATGATGATGGGGAAGCTGAGCGCCACCGGGATCGTCATCCGGAGCGATCGCGAGAAGTGCGTGGGCAGGATCGTCGCGTCGACGAGCATCACGATCGACAGCCCGTGCATGTAGTTCCAGGTCAGATCCCCGAACTCCAGCGCCATCACGGAGATGAGCCCCCCCGTGCTCCACACCGCGAAGACGTGCGCCGCGTCGAGGAGCTCGGCCGAGGTCTGCTCGCGCCGGGCGAGGAGGTACAGCCAGAGCAGGATGACCTCGCCGAGCAGCCGGTAGAGCAGCAGCCGGGTGACCGAGGCGCTCGGAAACACGGCGAGCACCACGAACACGTCGAGCGCCGCGAACGTGGGCCAGGTCACGAGCGCCGTGGGGAGGCCCCGCGCCATCGCGCGGCGCTCGTCCGCCGAGCTGACGCCTCGAGGTCCCTGGGATCCCGTCGAATGGAAGCTGCTCGAGGCGGTCATGGTGCGGCGCGGGCCGTATCGCAGGCCATTGGAGCCCTGCGCTGGCGCGGAGTCAAAGCGCACGTCGCCCGTCGGGAGGAGCGAGAAATGACGCATCGCACGTGTCGCACGCAACGTACGTGTGGCGCGCATCGCGCGCATCACACACGTCGTACGCGTTGCCCACGTCGTACGCACCACGCGGGCGCCGCCCGGGCGCGGCGCGGCGAGCGCGCCTCCGGGGTTCCGCCGGCGGGGCGTTCGTTGTAGAGGCGCTCCGCGCTCGCTCCGAGACCGCCGCCATGGCGGCGATCTCGGCGGCGATCCGCGGGGAAATGGGATGAAGCAGAGACGTGCGCTCGTGATCATCGCGGTCCGCAATGGCGTGCTCGCCGGCGCGGCCCCCGCGCGGGCGGCCATGGGCCCGCGCGCGATCCTGGGACGGGCCCTCTCTCGCGCGCGCGGCTGCTGCGGCGCGCCGGTGCGCTGACGGCCCGTGGCGAAGATCGGCTACTACGTCCACGGGCGCGGGCGCGGGCACGCGAGCCGCGCGCTCCCGATCGTGGGAGCCCTCCGCGAGCGCGGCCACGAGCTCCGGATCTACGGCGGCGGCCAGGCGGCGGACCTGCTCGGCGCGCTCCCGGAGCACCGCCTCGTGCGGCCGATCCACCGCGGGCTCGCGGGCGTGATCGAGCTCCCGCGCCGCCTGGCGAAGGAGATCGTCGAGCAGGCGGGCTTCCGGCCCGACGCCATCGTGAGCGACGGCGACGTCCCGTCGCTGCTCGCCGCGCGCGCGCTCGGGATCCCCGCCGTCGCGCTCGGCCACGATCTCGTCTTCTCGCGCTGCCGCCTGCCCGAGGGGCTGCCGAGGCTGCGGGTGCTCGCGTGCCGGCGCACGACCTGGGCCTCCAGCCGGGCGCGCCGCGCGGTCGCCGTCCACTTCCTGCCGATCGAGCCGGAGACGCCGGGCACCCTCGTCGCGCGGCCCGAGCGCCGGCTCGCCCCCGCGCGCGCCGGCGAGCCCGGGGCCGTCGTCTGCTACTTCAGCGAGTGCGACGCGCGCCGCGTGCTCGATCTCGTCGCGCGCGACGGCCGGCGCGTCATCGCGTTCGGCGACCCGGGCCTCGACGTGCCCGGCGTCGAGGCGCGCCCCTTCGATCCGGGCGCGTTCCTCGGTCACCTCGAGGGCGCGTCGGCGGTCGTGACCACCGCCGGCAGCAACGTCCTCGCCGAGTGCGTGCTCGCCGGCAAGCCCGTGCTCGCGCTCTACGACGACCGCCACAACGAGCAGACGCTCAACGCGCTCCTCGCCGAGCGGGCCGGCGTCGCCGTCGCGAGCTCGCTCGCGGCGCTCTCGCCGGACGTCGTGGCGCGCTTCTTCGATCGCTGCCGCGCCGCCGACTTCGCTCGCATCGACCTGGAGCGCGCGCTGCCGAGCGCGCCTTCCGCCGTGCTCACCCTGCTGGAGGAGGCGTGCGCGGGCGCCTCGTGACGAGGTGCATCGCGACGTTCGCACCTCGCACCGTGGCCGAAGTCGACGCAAGCGGCATGAGCTTTGCTAATTACGCCCACTGCCGACAGGCCGATTGGCCGACGAGGAATGGCTGCTGTGCCGAGCAGCAGGCAGCGCTCGCGGCCGCAGCGTGACACGGCTGTCGCGGGCGCGACACGAGCGCCCTACCGCCCGTCACGCTGCGCGCCTCGGTCGGCCATCGACCACGGTTCGCGCCGCTTCTCCAGGAGCAACGAAGATGACGATGGATGCAATTCTGCCGCTCAGCGACCACCGGAGCGATCGCGCGCCGCACGAGGCGATCGCGCCGGCGCGTCCCACGCCGTCGACGGGACCCGCGCGGGGAGGGCTCTCCTCCGTCAGGGTGCAAGCGGCCATTCCAGAGAATCCCTTCGCTGCCCTCTCCGGCGCCAACGGGCGGCCGCTCAAGGTCGCCATCCTCAGCGATTTCACGCGCATTCCTTACGCGAATGGCGCGGTCTTCCAGACGCGGGCCCTGTATCGCGCGCTCAACACCTGTGGTCACCAGGCAACACTGATCGGACCTCGGGATCCGGATGCCTCGGCCGACGAGGTCCCTCCCGGCACCGTCGCCTTGCCCAGCCTGCCGCTGCGCACCTACCCGGGGGTGCACCTGCCCATCCCCGTGGGATCCTCGGTGCTCGATCCGATGCGGTGGGATTTTGACATCTGCTTTGCGCAGACCACGACCCTGCTCGTCGAGTTCGGCATCTGGCTGCGCAAGATGCGCGGCATCCCGCTGCTCTGCGTGAACACGACGCACCTCGCGGCCGCGTACGACGTGCTCCTGCCGGAGCGGGTCTCCCGGATCGGCGCGGTCCACACGGTGCTCCACAAGACGCTGCGCGCGCCGATGGAGCGGCTCTTCGTGGACCTGTACAACCAGGGAGACGGCCTCGTCGTGCTGAGCGAGGGCCTTCGCGATTACTGGCGCGAACGGGGCGTGACGGTGCCCATCCACGTCATCCCGCGGATGGTCCCCGAGGACGTGTTCGAGCGCCCGCTCGGCCCCGACCCCTACGTGCAGCTGCTCGAGGAGCGCGGGCTCGACCCGCGCGGCCCCCGCCTCGTCTGCGCGGGCCGCCACACCCGGGAGAAGTCGCAGCACCGGCTGATCCGCATCTTCGCCGAGCACATCGCCCCGCACGAGCCGCAGGCGACGCTCACGCTCGTCGGCGACGGGCCGGACAGCGTGGCGTACGCGGCGCTCGCGCGTGAGCTGGGCGTCGCGCGCCGGGTCATCTTCACGGGCGAGGTGCCGTACAGCCAGATCTCGGACTACTACCGGCACGCGAACCTCTTCCTGCACGCCTCGCTGAGCGAGACGTTCGGAAACGTGCTCAGCGAGGCGCTCTGGTGCGGCTCCCCGACGGTCGCGTTCGCCGACGGCATGGGCGTGAGCTCGCAGATCCAGAGCGGCCACAACGGCCTGCTGATCGACCCGGGCCGCGGGCCGATCGCCGAGGAGAGCGCGAACGCCGCGTACGGCAAGGCCGTGCTCGCGCTCACGCGCGACCCGCTCGCCGCCGCGCGGCTCGGAAACGCGGCCGCGCAGCGGGCGCGCGAGCGGTCCTCGCCCCTCGTCGTGCAGCGCATGCTCGCGAACGCGTTCGCGCACGCGCGCGAGCACGCGAGGCAATCCAACCTGCGCCCGCTCGTCGACGGGCCGAAGGCGCTCCAGTGGCTGGAGACTTTCCGGCACTTCCGCACCTGGATGGGCTTCACCGGCGGCCTCTTCGCGTTCGGCCACCTGCGCCCCGCGGCGGCGCCGCGGCCCAAGGGGATCCAGCCGTCGTTCTGCGCCTAGCGCGCGTGGTAAGACCGGCCCGAAGACGGCCCGCACGCGGCCGCTTCGAGGTGTTCCCGGTTTCGAGGTGTCCTTCGAATGCTCCTCAGGATGATCGGTGCGCTCGTCGATATCAGCGGGCGCCGTCCCTGGCTCGTCATCGCGCTCGCCCTCCTCTCCATGGCAGGGCTATGGGGGTACGCGTCGCGGCTCGAGCTGCGCACGGAGCTCCGCGAGCTCCTGCCGAGCGACAGCCCGGCGTTCCAGGCCTACGAGCGTCAGGCCCGGCGCGTGGACGGTGGAGCGCAGCTCATCGTCATCGCCGAGTCGCCGGATCGCGGCGCGAACGAGCGGTTCATCGACGCGCTCGCGGAGCAGCTGAACGAGCCTCTCCGGAAGCGCGCGGCCTGCGCCGCGGCGTGCGGCGACGACGCCTGCCGGGCGGCGTGCGGGCCGCCGGCGCTCATCCGCTACGTGGAGTCCGGCACGAAGGAGGTCCGCAGCTTCTTCGACGCGAACAAGTGGCTCTACGCGAGCGTCCGCGAGCTCGAGGCGGCGGACGAGGCGATCGAGCTGGAGCTCGCGCTGCGGAGCGGCCTCATCGAGGATCTGGAGGCTTCCGGGGCGCCCGGCGGTGACGCGGGCGCGGCGGCGACGCCGGCGCCGGCCCAGAAGGGGCTGTCGCTCGATGAGACCTGGCAGGAGCTCCAGCGGCGCCTGAAGAAGATCGACGAGTTCCCGAGCGGCTACTTCGCCACGCCCGACGGGCGCATGGTCGCGCTCCGCATCGTCTCGCGCAGCGCCGGGATGGGCGATCGCCGCGCGGCGGAGCTCCTCGACCAGGTGACCGCGCTCGTCTCGCGCCTCGATCCCGCGGCGTTCCACCCGGCCATGCAGGTCGGGTACGCGGGCGACATCCCGAACGCCATCGCCGAGCAGAAGTCGCTCGTCAGCGAGGCGGTGTGGGCCACCGCCATCGCGCTCGTGCTGATCGTCGGCGGCGTGATGATCTACTACCGCTCGCCCTGGTCGCTCGTGGTGATCCTGCTCCCCACGGCCCTCGGCGCCAGCGCGGGGTACGCGTTCGCGACCCTGACCTACGGCTACGTCAACACGGTCGGCGCCTTCCTCGGGGCGATCATCGTCGGCAACGGGGTCAATTACCCGATCGTGCTCCTGTCGAGGTACCGCGACTTCCGCGCGCGCGGCATGCCCGCGGACGAGGCGCGGCGCGAGGCGGTCATCAACGCGTTCCGCGCCGAGCTCGTCGGGGCGAGCGTGGCGGCGATCGCCTACGGATCGCTCACGATCACGCACTTCCGCGGGTTCAGCCAGTTCGGCACGATCGGCTTCGTCGGGATGTTCATGGTGTGGGCGTCCATCGTGCCGCTCGTGCCCGCGACGCTCGTCGCGATCGAGCGCATCCAGGCGAGGCTCCCGCGCTGGATGCGCGATCCGGCGCCGCGCGTCTCGGACGAGGGCGCCTCCGGGCCCGGCGCGCGGGCGCTCGCGCGCGTGACGTCGCGGTGGCCGCTCGCGTTCCTCGCGGTCGCCCCGGTCATCGTCGCGCTCGCCGCGTGGAAGCTCCCCGCGTACATCCGGGATCCCTGGGAGTACAACTTCGCGCGCCTCGGCTCGAAGAGCTCGCGGGAGAAGGGCGCGGGGAGCTGGTCGCTCAAGGCGTCCGAGGTCTTCGGCGGGAAGATGAACGTCGCCGGCGCGATGATGCTCGCGGACACCCCCGAGCAGGTGCCGGCCATCAAGGCGCAGATCCTGGCGAACGACGCGAAGGATCCGCAGGGCCAGCTCGTGGCCGACGTCGCGACGGTCGCCGACGCCCTCCCCGGCACGGCCGAGGAGCAGCGGCGGAAGATCGAGATCCTGGAGCGCATCCGGGACCGGCTGACCCCGCGGGTGCTGAAGGCCCTGCGCCCCGAGGAGCGGGAGCGCGTCCTCAGCATGAAGCCGCCGGAGACGCTTCGCGTCATCGGCCCGAAGGACCTGCCCGACCTCATCCGCCGCAGGTTCGAGGAGAACAACGGCGTCGTGGGGACGGTGTTCTACGTGAAGTACAAGAACAACGTCTCGTTCTCGAACGGCAGGAACCTCCTGCGGATGGCCGACACGACCGGCAACGTGGTCCTCCCTGACGGGACCCACGTCGTCACGGCGAGCAGGCCGACGGTCTTCGCCGAGATGATCCGGTCGATGGAGCGCGACGGCCCGCTGGCGACGGCCGCCTCGCTCCTCGCGGTCACGGCCGTCGTGGTGCTCGCGACGGGCAGCATGGCGGGCGCGCTCGCGGTCCTCCTGTCCCTCGTGCTCGGCGTGCTCGCGACGGCCACCGCCATGGCGGCGCTCGACGTCAAGATCAACTTCCTGAACTTCATCGCGCTCCCGATCACGTTCGGCATCGGCTGCGAGTACCCCTTCAACGTCTTCGATCGCGCGCGGCTGCTCGGCGGCGATGTGTCGCTCGCGGTCAAGCGCTCGGCCGGCCCCGTGGCCCTCTGCAGCTACACGACCGTGCTGGGCTACGGGTCGCTCATCTTCGCCGACAACCAGGCGCTGAACTCGTTCGGCTGGGTCGCGGTCAGCGGCGAGGTGGCGTGCGTCGTGTGCGCGCTCCTGTTCCTCCCGGCGCTGCTCCACGTCATGAACCGCTCGGCGCGGATGCGGCGCTCGTGGAAGGGCGGCCTCCTCCTGCGCGGGAGCAACCATTCGTGAAGATCCTCGACGTCGCGGAGTTCTTCTCGTCCCGCGGGGGCGGCGTGCGGTCGTACCTGGAGGAGCTCGTGCGCCAGGGGAGCCGGCGCGGCCACGAGATCGTCGTCGTGGCGCCCGGGCCGCGCGACGAGGTGGTGCCGCTCGAGGGGGGCCGCATCGTGCGGGTGGCCGGCCCGCCGATGCCGTACGACCCGACCTACCACGCGCTCCTCCGGCTCGGCGCGGCGCGGGCGATCATCCGCCGCGAGGCGCCGGACGTGGTGCAGGCGAGCGCGCCGTACACGGCCGCGCTCGTCGCGGCGAGCGCCCGCGAGGTCCCGCTCCGCACGCTCGTGTACCACTCGGATCAGATCAGCACCTACGCGGCGCCGCTGCTCGACCGGGTGCGCCCGCGCGCGGTCGCCCGGGCGCTCGAGGGCGCGCTGTTCGCCTGGCCGCGCGCGCTGTCGCGGCGGTTCGACGCCACGATCGCCCCCGGGACGTTCATCGCGGAGCAGCTCCGCAGCCACGGCTGCGAGCGCGTCCACCGCGTCACCTTCGGCGTGAAGCGCGGCGACTTCGACCCCTCCCGCGCGGACGCGGCGCTGCGCCGCGGCCTGCTCGGCCGGTTCGCGGACGAGCCCTCGGCTGCGCTGCTCCTCGTCGCGTGCCGGCTGGCCGTCGAGAAGCGGGTCGCGCTCGTGATCGACGCCGCGCGGGAGCTCGCGGCGCGGCGCCCGGTCGCCCTCGCGGTGCTGGGCGACGGGCCCGAGCGGGCGCGGCTCGAGCGCCGCGCGGCCGCCCTTCCGCAGGTGACCTTCCTCGGCTTCGCCAAGGACCGCGCCACCTACGCCGCGCTGCACGCCAGCGCCGACGTCTTCGTCCACGGGGGCGCCGCCGAGACGTTCGGCTTCGTGCTGGGCGAGGCGCTGTGCTCGGGCCTGCCGCTCGTCGTCCCGGCCGCCGGCGCCGCGCTGGATTTCGTGCAGCCCGGCGCCGCCGAGGTGTACGCGCCGCGCGCCTCGCCGGGCGAGGTGGCCGCCGCGATCGAGCGGGTGCTCGCGCGCCCGCGGGAGGAGCGCGTCGCGGCGGCGCGGGCCGCGGGGGAGCGGCTGCCCACGAGCGACGAGCACTTCGAAGCGCTGTTCGCGCTCTACGCGGACCTGCTCGAGCGCGGCGAGCGCGGCGAGGGCTGACGTCGTGGACGCCAGCTTGCCCGCGAGAGGACGCGAGAGGACGCGAGAGGATCGATCGTGCGCCCCTTCCTGCTGATCTCCCCCGCCTTCGCGCCCCAGACGAGCGTCGGCGCCTTCCGCTGGGTGAAGCTCGCGCGGCACCTGCCGCGCCACGGCTTCCGCGTCGCCGTCCTGTCGGGGACCTTTCCAGAGGATCCGCGCGACGACGGGTTGCTCGCCGCGCTGCCGCCCGAGGTCGAGGTCTTCGACGAGTACCTCGATCCGACCGTCCTCGCCGCGGGCGCCGCGCTGCGCGCCCTCCGCGCGCGGGCGCCGCTCCCCGCGGGGCGCGCGGGGCCGCTCGTCGGGCTCCGCCCGTTCCAGGCGATCACCGACCGCTGGATCGCGCACGCGCCGCGCGGGGCGCGCGCGGCCGTGGCCCTGGCCCGCCGCACCGGCGCGCGGGCCGTCGTGGTGAGCGCCGGGCCGTACTCGGCCTGCCCGGTCGGCCTCCACGTGAAGCGGACGCTCGGCGTGCCGCTCGTCCTCGACATGCGCGACCCGTACTCGCTGCACGAGACGGGGAGCGGGCCGCCGTCCGGCCTGGCCGAGCGGGCCCGGCGCGCCATCGTCCCGCGCCTGGAGCGTCGCTGGCTCGAGGGCGCCGACCACGTGATCTTCAACACGCGGGCCGCGCTCGAGGCCTACCGCGCGCGCTTCCCCGAGCTCTCGTCGAAGTCCTCGTTCGTGCGCAACCACTTCGATCTCGCGCTGTACGCGCCGCCGCCCGTGCCGGAGCCGCCCCGCCGCTTCGTCGTGCTCCACCTCGGCACGATCCGCGAGGAGGCCTCGGCGGACCAGATAGGCGCCGCGCTGCGGCGGTTCATCGACCGCGAGCGGCTCGCGCCCGAGGACGTCGTCCTCCGGCAGATCGGCCGGATGTCCGACCACGATCGCGCCTGCTTCGAGCGCATGGGGCTCACGCCGTACATCGAGGCGCTCCCCCCGGTCCCGCAGCGCGACGTGCTCGGCGAGCTCAGGCGGGCGCACGTGCTGCTCGCGATGCTCAGCCCCCACGTCGTGCTGCGCGTCTCGGCCAAGACCTACGACTACGCCGCGTCGGGGATGCCCGTCGTCAGCGTGACCGCGAACCGCGAGATCGAAGAGCTCCTCTCGTACCGGAGCGACAACGCGCGCGTCGCGCCGGACGACGCGGACGGCATCGCCGCCGCGCTCGCGCGTCACCTCGCGCGCTTCCGGGAGACGGGCGCGCTGCCGGTCCCGGCGCCTCCGCCCGCGGAGCTGTCGTCCGAGGCGGCCGCGGCCAGCGTCGCCGCGATCCTGGACCGCGTCATCACCGACGCGACCGCGCGTAGCGCCCGCCAGCCTGCTTGAACATGGTAGCCCGGCGGGGAGGGGGCCGTCGCGCAACCAGCGCCGACCCCGCCCTGCCGTCAGGCACTAGACTGGCGCGCGCCGCGCCGCCTTCACGGCGCCATCCCCCTTCCTCGGAGCTGTGCATGCGCTTTCTCCACCCCGAGCATGACGAGAGCCTGGAGCTCGCGCTCGAAGACGTGTTCCTGACCCCCGGGTACTTCGCCGGTGGCTCCCGCCTCGAGACCGACCTGCGCCCGGCGGACTTCCCTGGCGGCTCGCACCCGATCGTCTCGGCGAACATGAACGCGGTCACCGGCAAGCGGATGGCGGAGACGATGGCCCGCTTCGGCGGCCTCGGCGTGCTCCCGCAGGACATGGATCTCGACACGGTCGAGCGCATCGTCCGCCACATCAAGCGCGCCGACCCGCGCTACGACACGCCCCTCTCGGTCTCCCCGCGGGCGACGCTCCGCGACGTGCACGGCATCATCCGCAAGCGATCGCACGACATGGTGGTCGTGGTCGACGACGAGCGGCGGCCGATCGGCATCGTCACCCACGCCGACCTGCGCGACCGGGATCAGTACACGCCCGCGTCCGCGCTCATGTCGCCGCGCCTCATCACCATCCCGGCCGGCACGCCGAACCGGACGGCCTTCCTGCTGATGGAGGACGCCCGCGTGAAGGCGGTCCCCGTGCTCGACGGGGACGGGCGGCTCCACGGCGTGCTGACGCGCGACGACGCCGTGCGGCTCGAGCTGCTCAAGCCGACGCTCGACGGCGGCGGCGAGCTCATGGTCGCGGCGGCGATCGGGATCTCCGCGCAGGCGGCCCAGAGCGCCGCGCGCCTGCTCGAGATCGGCGTGTCCGCGATCGTGCTCGACACCGCGCACGGCCACCAGCGCCGGATGATCGAGGCGATCCGCGCCGTGCGGGGCGCCGTCGGCGACGCCGTCCCGCTCGTGGCCGGCAACGTCTGCACGGCGGAGGGCACGCGGGCCCTCATCGAGGCGGGCGCCGGCATCGTGAAGGTGAACGTCGGCCCCGGCGCGATGTGCACGACGCGCATGCAGACCGGCGCCGGCCGCCCGACGTTCTCCTCGGTGCTCGCGTGCGCCCGCGAGGCGCGCCGCCACGGCAAGCGCGTCTGGGCCGACGGCGGCGTCCGTCACCCGCGCGACGTGGCGCTCTACCTCGCCGCCGGCGCCTCGCGCGTCATGGTCGGGACGACGCTCGCCGGCACGTACGAGAGCCCGGGCGACGTCATGGAGGACCGCGACGGGCTGCTCTACAAGGAGAACTACGGCATGGCGAGCGCCCGCGCGGTCAGCGAGCGCACCGCGGACCTCGACGCGTTCGAGCGCGCCAAGAAGGCCTTCTTCCGCGAGGGCATCTCGACGTCGCGCATCTACATCCACGAGGGGCGCGAGAGCGTCGGCGCCATCCTGATCGAGATGATCACCGGCGTGCAGTCGGCGTGCACCTACGCCGGCGCGGCGAACCTCGACGAGCTCCACGACAAGGCCGTCATCGGGGTGCAGACGCTGGCGGGCTACGGCGAGGGCAAGCCGCACGGAATCGAGCGGCGTTGATCGAGCGGCGTTGATCGCGCGGCGTTGATCGCGCGGCGTTGACGTCGCGCGACGCGCTCATCGCGCCATGCTTCCCATGCGCGCGAGCCGCGGCGCGGGATGACGGAAAGGTGACGTGACTTCCACCCGGGCAGCGACGAACCTCCGGCTGCTTACCGTCGAGGTCCTCCATGCCGAACGCACCCGCTCCACGTTTTTCCGCCGCGCGCCGCGCCGTTCGCCGGTTCGTCGGCCGCACCTGGTTGTCCGTGTTCGGCTGGCGCGTGGAGGGCATGGCGGAGCTCCCGTCGAAGGCGGTGATCATCGCGGCGCCCCACACCTCGAACTGGGATTTCCCGTTCACGCTCGCGGTCAGCTACGTGCTCGACCTCGAGTTCTCCTGGCTCGGCAAGCACACGCTCTTCGAGCCGCCGTTCGGCTTCTTCTTCAAGTGGCTCGGCGGCGTCCCCGTCGACCGCCGCGACCGGAACAACCTCGTCGCGGCCGTGGTCGACGTGCTGAAGGAGCGCGACGAGCTCATCCTGATCATCGCGCCCGAGGGCACGCGCTCGCGCACGAAGCGCTGGAAGACGGGCTTCTACTACGTCGCGCTCGGCGCCGGCGTCCCGATCCTCCTCGGATACCTCGACTTCCCCCGCAAGCGGGGCGGGATCCTCCACGTGTTCCACCCGACGGGCGACATCGAGGCCGACATGGCGGCGATCCGCCGTCTCTACGAGGGTATCGAAGGAAAGCACCCGGAGCGGATGAGCGAGATCACGCTCGGCGCCAGGGGTGCTCCGGCGAACGGGGCCGTGCAGCACCCCTGAGCTCGGGTCGGCAGCGCGCGAGCCGCGTGCGCGAGCCGCGTGCGCGCCGCCGGGTGCGCTCGTCAGCGCAGGGACGGCGCGCGAACCGACGAGGCGGGCCCCGCCGTGATCCTCGTCGTCAGCACGCCCGCGAGCGCCCATTCGAACGCGGAGCGGTCGGTGTACACGTTGAAGCGGCCGCCCGTGGCGAGGTTGGCGACCGTGACGCCCATGGCGACGAGCCCCGGCCGCACGAGGATATGGACCTCCTTCAGCTTGCCGGGGTTCCGCAGGTGCCACGCCGTGAGCCTGGCCCGGACGTCGCTGTCATAGCCGGTGCCGAGCTCGAAATCGTCGAACACGACCGGGTGCACGCCCGCCTCGACGAGGGTCTCCAGGTGCCTGATCGCCGGCTCGATGAGATCGAGCGACGCGTACCCCTCGAGGCGCCTCGTCACGACGTCGGACGCCGGCGTTCGAACATCGAGGACTCCCCGCCCGGTCGACCAGCGATCGCCCCGAGCTCCGAGCCGTGTGTGTGCCAAATCCATCTCGATTTCGAGACTTTAGTCTATGGGCGGCGCTCCGCCACGCGATCCGTCCGATCCGCTCCGTTCCCCGACGCCGGGGGCGTGAGCTGCGCTCGCGGACGGCGCCTCGCCGGCCGGGCGCGCGAGGCGGCGGGGTTTCCGGCGCGTCGAGCACGTCCGGCGGGCCAGGCCGTCTCCTGCTGCGTCGAGCGCCGTCGGCGCGGCCGAAAGCGGCTATGATGCCGTGGCTGTTTCGGCCGCCGGCCGGTGCTGGCGGCTCGCGAGGCGTCTTCGCCCGCAGCAGAGGGACGAAGGAGGAGCTACCGAGATGAGAGGACATGTTTCCAGGGTGCTGCGGCTCGCTGTCGTGGCGTTTGCGTGCGCGCTGATGGCGGGCTGCGGCGGCCCGCTGCGCTACACGCCGCAGGGCATGGGGAAGGCGCCGGGCGCGGACGCCGTGATCATCGCCGACGTCAACTTCGACGCGGCCATGACCCGCCTCGACATCAACGCGAAGGACCTCCCGCCGCCCGATCGCCTCGACTCGAGCGGCACCGCCTACGTCGTCTGGGCGCGTCCGGACAGCGACTCGCCCTGGCAGCGGATCGGCGCGCTCAACTTCGACCCCGATGCCCGCACCGGCAAGCTCAAGGACGTGAGCGTGCCGCTCACCCGGTTCGAGCTCGTCATCAGCCTCGAGAAGACCGCCAACCCCGAGTCGCCGTCCTCGGAGCTCATCTTCAAGCAGGACGTCGAGTACTGACGAGACGGCGGCTCCGGCGGATGCCTGGCGAGGTACCGGCAGATGCCTGGCGAGGTACCGGCGGATGCCTGGCGAGGTACCGGCGGATGCCTGGCGAGGTATCCGGCGATACCTCGCGGGATATCGCCGTATACCTGCCGAGGTATCGCCGGATACCTCGCGGGGCAATGCAGGAACGTCGGTCTGGGGTCAACGGACGGCGGCGCCGGCATGGGAGGACGCCTCACCCGCCGGACCAGTACCAGGTGCTAGATTGGGACGGCGGGGACGGTTTGGGCAATCCCGCGCCGCCGTCAGATCGGCTCGGGCGCCGGTTGCTCAGGCTTCGGCGCCTCGGGCTTCTTCCCCTTGCGCGCCTGCTTGGTCATCGCCCGGAAGTCGTCGAGGACCGGCGCCAGAATGGCGCGGAAGGTCGCGTTCTGGCGGGCGATCGTGCGCGCCAGGTCGAGCGCGGCGAGGCCGGGGCCGATGACGATCTCGGCGGTGGCGAGGACGTCGTCGTCGAGGTGGCGCGCCAGGTCCTCGAGCGCGTCGGCGACCTTCTGCTGGGCCAGGGCGCGCTTCAGGCGCCGCTCGAGCAGCTCCACCTCGAACCGCTCGGGGTCATCGCCGTCGTCCTGGTCGCCGAGCACGTGGAACGATCTCGCGAGCGGGCTGTCCTTGCCGTCCTTGGGGCGCAGGAGCGCGAACAGCTTGGCGAGCGGAGGCCCCAGCACGCCGAGGCTGCGGCCGACGCTGCGCGTGCGCCGGCCCTCCTCGAGCCGCTCGAGACCAGGCCAGAGCGCCTGGATGGCCTCGATGTGCTGGAGCGTCTTCTCGACGCGCTCCTCGATTCCTCGATCTGGGCGGCCGAGAGCTGATCGACGTCCGTGGGGTCTTGCACAGGTTGCTTGGGCATGAACCGACCTCCTTGGTTGGGCGCCCGCCGAGTGCGGCGCGCGCGGATCTCGGGAAGCTACGTGGACGTCGTAGCCGGAGGCAACCCGCGCGGCGCGGCGGAAATTTGCTCAGCCGCCGGAAGGCGCTTCGCAGCAAAGGATGCGCGCCGGGCAGGAGGCCGGCGCACGCGAGCGGCCGGAGCGGCTCGGGCCCCCGCACACGGGCTACGCCATGCGAATATGGAGCGAAATTTTCATGCGAGAGCGCAATGCGTTCAGGCGTTCCGCACCTTGGGGATCGTCAAGTAGACCGGGTCGACGTCTTCCTCGAACTCGTCGTACTCGCGTGGATCGCTCTTGTGTTGCATCTGCATGTGTACCGCGCGCGCTACCTCTTGCAGGCGCGCGGGCGGCGCCTCGGCACCGTCCCACGCCGCGCAGAGAGCGCGCAAGATCTCAAGACGTTGGATCAGCGTGGCAAAATAGGCGCGCCCTTCAGCGTTCTTGCTGCGGGCGGTCCGGAACAAAGCCAGCATGTTGTCGAGGTGACCGAGCGCCGGGAACCGGAGATCCGCGGGCGGGATCTTCGCGACCATCCTGGGCGACGCCAGGTAGTGGCACCACCCGATGGCCACGCCGAAGGCAAACGGGTGCGGTCGCGCCGCCAGCTCCGCTTCGGTCGGCGGCGGGCGGAGGTCCGGGTCCTCGGGCTCCGGCGGCACCTCCGGCGGGGCCTCCAGCGCGTCCCAGCCCTCGGGCGGCTCGGGGAAGCCGAACGCGGCGAGCAGGCTCCGCGCGGCTTGCTGGATCTCGGCCGGGACCGCGGGCGACGGCGTCCACGTCTCGCACAGGGCGCGAAGCGTCCGCACGTGCGCCGTGACCTCGTGGATCGGCCTCCCGTCGCCGATCGTCACCCGCGACCCTTCACCGTTCAGCGCGATGAAGCGATCCAGGAGCGTGAGGAGCTCCTCCCGGCTCGGCGCGGCACCGAGGCTTTGCGCTACCCGCGGCGCCGCGAGCGCGCCCGCGTAGTTCACGATCTGCACCATGCACTGGGCCCATTCTCTGGACTGCGTCTGTGCTCTGGTCGACTCGTCCATCGTCGTGCCCTCCACTTGCTAATTCGGGCTGCAGAGCTTGACCCATGGGACGATGTGGCTGCCGATCCTGGGTCGAAACGTGATTGCCGCGCCGACGATGTCGCCGTCATTTCCCAGGTAACACGTGTACGTGCACCATCCGCTGGTGATGAGGTTCCCGAGGCCCCACGTGTCCGGGCATGGCTTGCACTTGCCGTCCCGCAGTCGTCGAGGACGCAAATTTTGGCGAAGTCGCATTCGACGCTGGATTGACACGAGAACGGCCGATTCATGCATTCAACGTTGATCGGGTACCCGTACGAGAGCGTCGTCGGATCCAGCGAGGCGATCCAGTGCTCCGCCATCTCCCAGGCGAGCGGCGCGTTCTCCTCGATGAGCCGCAGCAGCGTTTCTTCGTCGATGGTTTCAGGATCGACGATCTGGGATTCGGTAAGTCCGCTGAGGGCGTACGCTGCGTAGCCGGCTTTTCCTCGACATGATGAAGCCCTCCGAGGGAGCGTTTCGGACCAGCGCGGACGGGGATATGGCACAGGGAACCGGGCGTCAATCGCGCGACTCACCGCGGTCGAGGGCGACCGGCCTCCCGGGTGCGCGCACGGATCCGGGCACGTTACGTAGAGGTCAACGCCGGACGCAATCCATCCAAGGCGACGGAGCGCGCTCGGCGTGTGCACAGACAAGCGGGCGGTCCAGCGGCAGCGGCGCCGCCGTCGCCAGCGCCCGCATCACGGCTGAGCGGGGCCGTAGACCGCGCGCCGTACGGCGTCGGGAAACTCGCCCACCATGCCAGCGAAGGCGGTGTTGGTCAGGACGACGACCGTGAGCTTCGCGCTCGGATCGACCCAGAAGTGATTGCCGTAGGCGCCCATCCACTGCCATGTGCCCGCGGCGGAGGGCATCGTGCTCGGGTCCGGCGCCGTGAGGACCGCGGCGCCAAACCCGAATCCCCACGTCCCGCCGGCCTGCTGCACCTTCAGCTGGCCAGTCTGGTTCGAGGTCATGGCGGCGGCCGTCTCGGGTCGCAAGATCTTCCCGCCGCCGGTGCGCAGCACCTCGAGGAACCGGACGTAGTCGTCGGCGGTGCCGACCATGCCGGCGCCGCCCGACGGATACGAGCGCGGATCGAGCGCGCGGGACGGCGAGAACGTGACCGTGGCCGGCCCGAGCGAGACGGGCTGCGGATCGGCCATGCGCGCCGGGCGCGGGCTCGCGTCGCCGTAGGGGACGGCCAGCCGGCCTGGATCGCCGACCGTGAACGAGGCGTCGAGCCCGAGCGGCCCGGTCACGAGCCGGCGGACCACGTCCGGCAGCGGCGCGCCGCCCGCCTTGGCCACGACGCCCCCGAGCACGTCGGTCGCCAGCGAGTAGCCCCACGCCGTGCCAGGCTCGAAGAGCAGCGGCGCCTGGGCGATCCGCGCGAGGTTCTCGTCGAGGGAGAGGCCGGGCTGATCGAGGCCGTCCGACACGCGCGCGCGGTGGTAAGGCCCGTCCGGGGGCTCCGCGAAGGTGTAGCCGAGCCCCGCGGTATGGGTGAGCAGCTGCCGCACCGTGATCGTCGCGGCCCGGCCGTCCGCGAGCCGCGGCGCGAACGCGGGGAGCCACTTCGTCACCGGATCGTCGAGCCCCAGCGCGCTCGCGTCCACGAGCGCGAGCGCGGCCGCGGACACGATCGGCTTGGTCAACGACGCGAGACGGAACACCGTATCTTCGCGCATCGGCCGCCCCGCCTCCCGGTCGGCGAAGCCGGCGGCGCGCCGGTAGACGACCTCGCCGTCGCGCGCGACGACGACGACGGTGCCGACGATCCGCCCCTCCGCGATGGCCGCCTCGACGACCGCATCGAGCCGGCGGCGGAGCGGCTCGTCACCGTGGTCACGGCGAGCCGCGGCGGACACGGCGGGTGGCGCCGGCGCGGGCGCCGCGGCCGGCGCCGGGGCGCTGCACCCTCCCAGGGCGGCAGGCAGCGCGGAGAGAAGCAGGCCCGAAGCGACCGCAGAGACCGAAGCGCGGAGCATTTTCATCGTGATCGTGTGCATGGTTGTTAACCCCGAGCGGCGCGCTCATCAAGGGATTGCGTGGCCTCCGGAACACCTAGTTTGCATCCGGCGGCCGCTCGGCCGGAGAGTAGCGGAACACCATCACGGTGAC
Organism: Sorangium sp. So ce302; assembly: GCF_051530145.1. Taxonomy (GTDB): domain Bacteria; phylum Myxococcota_A; class Polyangia; order Polyangiales; family Polyangiaceae; genus Sorangium; species Sorangium cellulosum_B. The sequence goes on from NZ_CP150326.1 coordinate 1,574,486, forward strand.
GTCGTCACGGAGCTGCTGCCCTGCCATGGGGCCCACGAGGCCCTTCAGGACGGCGCCCGGTGACATCCCTTGCGCCGCGAGCGCGTGGAATCGCTCTGCCAGCCCGTGGGTCTCCAGCATTCCGCCCGCGGAGGTGACAGACTCCGTGAGCCCATCGGTGTACAGCAGCATCGTGTCCCCGGCGCCGATCTCGATCACATCGTCCCGGAGCAGCGCCGTGATATCGTCTTCGATCCCGATCCACATCCCGCTGGTCTCGACGAGCTCCACCGTGTTGGACAGCGCCCTGTGGATCAAGATGTCCAGGTGAAGGCCCGCGTAGCGGACCGTGCCGGAGCCGAGCTCCAGCGCGACGATCGTCATGTACTGATCGGGGCTGACGCGGAGCAGGTTCTCCCGAACCGCGCGGTTCGCCCGGCTCAGCACGACTGCAGGGGTGAGGGGCTCGCCGTCGCGCGGCGACGTCGTAAGGATGGTCCGAACGGCGGTCTGAACCATCATCATCGTCAGGCCGGCGGTGACCCCATGGCCGGACACATCGCCGATGAGGACCCAGCTGCTCCCGCCCGTCTGGACCACGTCGTAGTAGTCGCCGCCGACGCTCTCGGCCGGCGTCATCAGGGCGGCCATGTCGTAATCCTTCAGACGGCTTTGCTGCGGCAGGAGCACCGTCTGTATCTTGCGCGCGAGATCCATCTCGCTCCACAGCTCCGCGACCAGGCGCCTGAGCTCGGCGGTGCGCTCGGCGACGAGCGCCTCGAGGTTCTCGTTCGCGCGCCGGAGCTCCTGCGATGCGGCCTCCAGCCGCCCGTAGAGCATCGCGTTCTCGAGGGATACGGCGGCCTGCGTCGCGAGAAATTGCAAGAGCCCGCACCGCGCAGGGCTGAACGCCTCCGCGGTGATGCTGTTCTCCAGGTACACGACGCCCGTGACCTTTCCGCCCTGGAGCATCGGAGCGCACATCACCGATCTGGGCCGAGCCTGGGTGAAGTATTGGTCGGAGGCGAAGCGCATGTCACGGTGCGCGTCCGTGAGCACCGTCAGCTCGCGCGTGCGCGCCACGTAGCGCACGAGCGACTCCGGGACCTCCGAGCCGCCCTGCAGCGCGCGGGCGTCCAGCGTTATCGTATCGGGATCGATGGTCATGCTCGCCTCCAGGGTGAGCACCCCGGCGCGATCGAGGATCAAGCATCCCCGTTGAGCTCCCGCGTTCTCGAGCAGCGTCCGCATCAGCCGCTCGAGCAGCCGATCGATGACGAGCTCCGCGGAGATCGCCTCGGTCGCGCGGATGACCGCCGTGAGGTCGAGGCTCTCGCCCGATCGAAGCGTGCTGGAGGTCTGGCTGGAGGTCTGGCTGGATGTTCTTTGCTGGCTCGTTGCCGTTTCGTCTGCTGGATTGAGGGGGGATGAGAGCGCCGCGTTGCTCCGGAGCACGTGAGCGTATCTCGACTTCAGCTCCTCTGTCTTGCACGTCGCCCCCCAGCGCTGGTACGCGTAGATCGCCTCGGCGAGGTAGGCGCTTGCCACCCTGTTCCTGCGCTCGTCCAGGTGAAATCGGCCAGCCAGCTCGTTGCCGATGGCCTCGGCGTGCACGAAGCCGTGCTCCTGCGCGAGGGCTATCGCGCGATCGTAGAGATCCAGCGCGCCTTCGGTGCGCCGCTCGATCCGCGCGATCTCGGCCTGCGCCAGCGCGGCGCGGTGCGCGAAGTTGGCAGGCGACGACAGGGCCCAGGCTTCGAGCGTGGCGGTGTCTTCACGCAGGCGAGCCAGGAGCCCGGCTCGCTCCTCAGGAGCGGCGGTGCGCGTCAGCTCAGCCAGGGTCAGCGCCCGATAGAAGACGTGCTCAGCGTGATAGAAGAAACCAGGGACGAGCTTGCAGCCGTCGCCGGTGGCCAGGGCATCGCGGAAGTGGCCAGCGAAAAACTCGGCGGTCGCCTTCACGACTCCGTACATCGCCAGCGTCGGCGGCGGCGCAGAGGCGATGAACGTGCTCTCCTCGAAATCAGCGCTCTCCAGGCTCGCGGGATGCCGAGTCCGCCCGGTCAGCGCCCGGATGGCCTGCTGGGCGATGCTGCAGAAGCCCTGGTTGACGACGTCTCCCGTCCTGTTCGCGAGGTCGCGGGCGGCCAGGAGGCTGTTCTCCAGGTCCTGCAGGCTCTCGCCGGCATACATCCGATAGTAGACCACGAACGCAGCGCAGTAAGACGCGTAGATCTGGTCTCCCATCTCGAGGCTGAGCCTCAGCCCTGACCGCAGCACCTCGAGGTTGTGCGAGATGTGCTGACACCAGTGGGCGATGAAGCCCCCGAAGAGGAAATGAACCTGGCCCCTGCTGGCGGGGCTGCCGCCACGGGTAGCGAGCTCCAGGCCCAGCCGGCCGAAGCGAAACGCGTGCTCCCGGTTCCCCGTGATGGCGAGGTGGACGATCGCGTACTGCGCATAGAAGAAGCCCGCGAGCGGCGCCGTGCCCCGACGGAGCAGCTGGACTCCCTTGAGCACGAGCAGGACGTGAAGCTCTGGAACGGCCTGGAACGCCGCCGGGATGCTGGTGGCCAGGGTGTCGAGCACCGCGAGCCCGTGGGCGTCGCTCATCCCCGACACCGTCCCCAGAGACTCGATGTCCGACCCCGCTATCGCAGATTGATACGCTCCGAACTCGGCGCCGATCGCGGCGCCGAGGGCCGCCTTGTCTGCCAGGGGAGGCAGCTCCACGTCCAGGAGGCGCAGCGCGTCGATGCCCTTCGCACACGCAGCACCGAGCCTGCCCGTGTTGGTGAGCAGGAGCACCTCGAGGTTGCGCCCCATGATCCGATCCACCACCGACCGCGCGTTCCGCTCGACGACCTGGAGCAGCCCGAACGCGGAATCCAGGTTCCCGGTGAGGTACTCGCACTCCGCCATGGTCAGGTGAGCGGCGCAGACGACCTCGTACTCTTCAATCCACCCCGTCTCCCCGAGCACGTCGAGCGCCGCCCTCAGGTAATGCACCGCCGCGTCGGGCGCCGCTCGAGCGCGCGCCTTGCGGCCAGCGTTCAGATTCGAGCGCGCGAGCCCGCGCCTCTCGGCCGGCTCCACGATCAGGCTCGCGCCACGGTTCAGGTGATCCACGATCGCGAACAGCTCACGATCGCCCGGATCTGTACCGCCGCGCTCCCGCAGCAGCCGACCGATGCGCAGGTGGATGGCGTCCCGCTCCTCCGGGCCGAACAGCGAGTAGGCCGCCTGCTGGACGCGATCGTGCGAGAAGCGGAACGCGGCGTCGAGCGCGCCGTCGACGATCCCTGTCGCGTCGTGATGAGCGTCGGCCCTGTAGCGGTATTTGCCGTCCAGCGAGGCGATGAACCCCTGGCGCAGCGCTTCCCAGAGGTGGTCCGCCACGTCGCTGTGAGAGCGCTGAGACACGGCGGCCAGCGTGGCCATGTCGAAGCTATGCCCCACGCAGGCGGCGAAGCGCAGCACGTCCTGGCTCGACTGCGGCAATCGCCGCAGCTCGGACACCATGAAATCGATCACGTTGTCCGTCGCCAGCCGTTCCCACACCCGCGCCGTGTCCCACCTCCAGGCGAGGTCCCCGTGGTCGAAGCGCAGCAGGCCGTCCCGGTGCAGCGCGATCAAGAACTGCGCGAGGAAGAAGGGGTTTCCGCGGGTCTTCTCGAACAAGGCGGCGCTGAGCCCGCTCACCGCCTCGGAGCTGCACCCGAGCGTGTCGCCGAGGAGGTCCGCGATGTGCGGCTGGCCGAGCGGGCCGAGCGTGATCTCATGCCCTCTGACGCCGGCCTGGCGCAGCTCCTGGAGCATCAGAGACAGCGGGTGCGCGGCGTCGATCTCGAGCTCTCGGTAAGCTCCGATCACGAGCACGTGGCGCGCGCCGGCGGCCGTCAGCACGTGCTGCAAGAGCCGGGTCGAGCTGGCGTCCGCCCACTGCAGATCATCCAGGAAGAGCACCAGCGGGTGCGCTTCAGCCGCCAGCGCGCGGAGAAAGCTCAAGAAGACATGTTCGAAGCGGCGCTGCGACTCGGTCGGACCGAGCGCTGGCACGGGGGGGGTTCGCCGACGACGTGCTTCAGCTCGGGGATCAGATCGGTGAGGAGAGCCGCGTTCGGGCCGACCGCTTCGAGGATTTCACGTCGCCGCTGCTCGAGCACGCCCGGGGGCTCCGCGAGCACGGACCGGACGAGAGCACGGCAAGCGAGGGCGATCGGGCCGTAGGGGACGCTCCGCGCCAGGGAGTCGAACTTTCCCGCGCCGAAGTACGCCCGGCCGAGGATGTGCTGGTGCAGCTCCTCGACGAGCGCGGATTTCCCGACGCCCGCCTGTCCGGACAGGAGGACGAGCTCGCTCCTGCCCTGCCTGGCGCGGCCGAAGCTCTCCAGGAGCGCTTCGAGGTCGCGCTCGCGGCCATAGAGCTTCTCGGGGATCGAGAGCTCATCGGATCTGTCGCGCTGGCCCAGACCGAAGACCTCCGCCGCGCCAGACCCCTTGACCTGATCCAGAATTTGCTTCAGATCGTGCTGCAACCCAGCTGCGGTCTGGTATCGCTGCTCCACGGACTTGCTGAGCAGCTTGAGGATCACGTCCGACAGGACCGGCGGCAAGTCCGGCCTGGATGCCAGGGGCGCCCTGGGGCTGCGAGCGATGTGGCCGTGCACCAGCTCCAGCGGATCGCTGGCGTCGAAGGGCAGCGCGCCGGTGAAGAGCTCGTACAGGGTGACCCCGAGCGAATACAGGTCGGCTCGAAAGTCCACGCTCCGGTTCATCCGCCCCGTCTGCTCGGGCGCGATGTACGCCAGCGTGCCTTCCAGCTGCGTGACCCCCGAGAGCGCGTCGACTTTCTGGGAGAGGCGCGTCGCGATCCCGAAGTCGACGAGCACGATCGAGCTCGGGCCGTCGGTGACGAAGAAGTGATGGGGTTTGATGTCCTTGTGGATGACGTGCCTGCGGTGGACCGCCGCGAGCGTTCGCGCCATGGCCAGCGAAAGCTCGAGCGAGCGCAGCAGATCCAGGCGACCCGATCGAATCAGCTTGTCGACGGACACGTCTCCCGCGTCCTCCATGACCAGGGCCAGGCCGTGCCCATGCCGCTCCAGCCCGATGGCCTTGACGACCTCGGGCATGTCGAGGCACGTCAACACTTCATATTCATGGCGGAGGCGTCCCACCTCGAGCGCGGTCGGGCGCTCGCTCCTGAGCAGCTTCACCAGCACCGATGCCCCGTCGACGGCGCGATAGCCGCGGTACACCTCGGAGCTCTGGGTCTCGCGCACCTTCGCGTTCAGGGTGTAGCGGTCGGACAAGGTGATCATGGTGGATTCATGAGGATCGGTTTCGTTCCAAGATCTGAGCGGTGAGCGCGCCGATGGCCTTGTCGCTCCAGATCATTGCACCTTTGTCTTCTTCAGGGTGCGCGCCAGGGCCGACATGCAGTTGCGGTGCGCTCGCTGCCAGTCGTTGTCGCGGAAGACGACGACCACGCCGAGGCTCGTCTGATCCAGCAATTTTATCAGGTCCACCAGGGGCTTCACCGTGGCCGAGTTCATGTACTCGAGCTTCGTCAGATCCACCGTGACGACCGTGTTCCTGGTCTTCCCGGTCCAGTCCTCGAAGAGGGGATTGAGGAACATGGCGGGGCTGCGGATGTCGCTGACGCCCGACCACTCGATTCGCGACGAATCGCCGGCCACGGAGATGCGTACTTTCAGCCCGTCGCGCTCAAATGTCGACTCGGTCATGGATTCTCCTGGTGGCTGTCACGGTGACCGTATCGTCTGCGTACGTTGCGTCGAGCGCAAAGCCGCCTTCCATCGCGATCCTGTAGATGCCCACGTTGGCGCCCTCGCGCGGGCTGACGAGCAGCTCCTCCAGCTGTTCGATGTAGAGCGCCGTCTTGTTCGGGGCGCTGCGCAGGGACTCTATCCGGCAGAGCAGTCGATTGACCGACCCTCGATCGGTGCAGCCGTTGATCGTGACGAGTTCGATCCTGTCCTCGGTCAGGCTGAGCGTGAAGCGAATGGCGCGCGCTGCGGGGACCTCCTCGCCGTACTTGATGGCGTTCTCCAGCAGCTCGCAGGCCGTCATCTCTGCCGCGTCCACGAGCGCGCTCGGGTACTGCGCGAGGGCATTGCGCACCGAGGCCCGGGTCGCGCGTAGATTGCTCCATACAGGGCGGAGCGAGGTGCTCAACAGTGGTTGCATCGCCTACGCCTGCATGGATCGAGTCCGGTGGTGGGCAGAAGAGCGCACAGGGTCTCCGCCAGCGGGAACAGCTCGGGGGAGAATCAAATCCAAAGCGGTTCGGAGGAGCAAGGTGGTATCCCGAACGAGCGCAGAAGAGGGAATGAAACCCAGAACGGCCTGGAGATGTCAAGCATCAGCCGGGCGCGTTGCTCGGCAGTGCGAGGGCTGCCTCACATCGGCATGCGGCGCGCCCGGCCGCGCTCGCGGGCGGCTCCTCTCACGGTTCCCGGTTCCCGGTTCCCGGTTCCCGGTGGACGCGTGCGCTCACGCGGCGGCCGGGAGGTGTACGCGGCGGCGAGCTGGCCGCCGCCATGGCGTGGCCGAGGGCCCGGCGCGCTGCGAGCGCCGCGCGTCGCAATAGGGGCTCTCCCGATCCGTTTGGCTGCTGGCGTCCTCTCGATTCCATATCAGTCTAGTGCGCCGATGATCGACCGCCTGCGCGTCCGTCAGGCTCGGATCGAGCCTTGAAGGGACGTCGCCGTTCCCGCCAGAAGCAGAGGAATCGAGGTGTCAGTGCGAGCGGACCTCTTCAGAAGCGCTCCGTTCACGAAGGTTCTGTCGCCGCTCGTCATCGCTGCTGCTTTGACCGCGGTCGACTGCGATCGTCCCCGGCAGGCGCCGGGGCCGGAGGCCGGCGATGGCGGGAACGGCGGGAACGACGGGAACGGCGGAGGCGGCGAGGACGGCGGAGGCGGCGAGGACGGCGGGGGCGGAGGGGGCGGAGCGCCTTGCGTCACGGCCGCGGACTGCCCCGGGGTCGACGGCGCGTGTCAGCTGCGCACCTGCGAAGGCGGCCGGTGCGCCCTCGACGCCGCGCCGCGGGGAAAGCCCGTGGGCGAGCAGGTGCTGGGCGACTGCAAGGCGCGCGTTTGCGATGGGCATGGCGCCGTGATCGAGCTCGACGACGACCAAGACGCCTTCTCCGACGGAGACCCGTGCTCGGCCGACGTGTGCGTCGCAGGGGCGCCGAAGAACCTTCCGGCGCCGGCGACCACGGAGTGCGGCGGATCCGACGCGACCGGAGCGCGCTATTGTGATGGGAACGGCGCTTGTGTCGAGTGTCTCGTCGCAGGCGATTGCCTGAGCAACATCTGCGTCGAGAACAGCTGCGTCGCGCCCGATTGCGGCGATGGCGCGGTGAACGGCGCCGAGACCGGCGTCGACTGCGGCGGCTCGGATTGCGTGCGGTGCGCGGATCTCGAGGCCTGCCTCACCGGCGCGGACTGCCGGAGCGGGATCTGCGCGGACGGCAGGTGCCGCGCGTCGTCGTGCACCGACGGCGCGACGAACGGGGCGGAGACCGACGTCGACTGCGGCGGACCGGCGTGCTCGCCTTGCGCCACCGGCAAGGCGTGCGCCGCGGACGGCGACTGCCTGGGCGGCCGCTGTTCAGGGACGACGTGCCTCCCGTCGTGCACCGACATCGCCCGGAACGGGGCGGAGACCGATATCGACTGCGGCGGCCCCGCGTGCGTCGGGTGCGCCGCCGGAATGCGCTGCGCCGTCGGGCGCGATTGCCTGAGCCACGTGTGCAGCGCGGCAGGCACCTGCGCCGCGCCGGTCTGCGGCGACGGCGTGGTGAACGCCGCCGCCGAGGCGTGTGATGACGGCAATACGAGCACCACGGACGCGTGCCTCACCACGTGCGTCGCCGCCTCGTGCGGGGACGGGTTCGTCCGCGCCGGCGTCGAGGCGTGCGACGACGGAAACGCGAGCAACACCGACGCCTGCCCGACGAGCTGCGCGCGCGCGGTGTGCGGGGATGGGTTCGTCCGTGCCGGCGTCGAGGCGTGTGACGACGGGAACCGGAACGCGGGCGACGGGTGCAGCCCAGGGTGCCTCCTCGACGGCTGCGGCGACGGCGCGATCCAGGCCGGCGAGGAGTGCGACGACGGCGACGCCGACAGCGCCGACGGCTGCCCGATCACCTGTCGCGCCGCGAGGTGCGGCGACGGCTTCGTGCGGGACGGCGTCGAGGGCTGCGACGATGCCAACACGTCGAGCGGCGACGGCTGCAGCGCGAGCTGCGTCGTGGAAGCGCGGTACACCTGCCGGGGCACGCCGAGCGTGTGCACGTACTCCAAGGAGCGCAACTGCGGCGACGCGGCGGACGATGACCTCGACGGCGAGACGGACTGCGCCGACCCGGACTGCGCGCTCGGCTGCGACGATGCCGTCGGCGCGTGCTCGCCCGGGCAGGTGCTGTGGGTGCAGTCGTCCACGGACATCCCGAAGACCGTCACGGATCGCGCCGTCGCTGCCAGCGTCCTCCCTGTCGTCTCGAGGGGCGCGATCCGGCGCGTGACGCTCGAGCTCGACATCGCGCATTCGTTCGACGGAGATCTCGATATCTCGCTCACCTCGCCGGCTGGCGCGACGGTCGATGTGTCGAGCGACAACGGCGGCTCCGGCGACAACTACCGGAGGACCGTCTTCGACATGGGCTGCGCGACCGCTGTCACGGGAGCGATGGCGCCGTTCCGCGGCTGCTTCCGCCCGGAGTCGTCGTTCGCGGCCTTCCTCTCGGGGCCGGCGAACGGCGCGTGGACGCTCCGGGTCGGGGACGACGCCGGGTCCGACTCCGGTACGCTGACCGCGTGGTCCCTCGCGCTCTGCATCGACCCGTGATTGCAGGGCGGCGCGGCCGCGCGCGCGCCGCCAGCCACGCTGTCCGCCGAGCGCGGCGCGAGGGCTGTGACGAGGGCAGTCGCGGCCGCGCCCGGCCGGCCCGATCGGCCGGGCTCGCCTGGCGTGGTCTCCCGTACCGGCGGCCTTCGATCCATGCCAGGGTGCGCTCGTGCCCTGGGTCCGCGCATCGCTTCGAGGTCAATCCGTCTATGCTCGCGCCGACGCCGCCGGCGCCCTGGTCGCGGAGGAGGGCGGCGGCGTCGAGATCCGCTACAAGCCGCACGACGGCCGCAGATACAAGGCGCGCGCCGACAACCTGACCGTGGTCGACCCGAAGGTGTTGCCCGACGACACCTGTGGGCCTGCGGAGGCGGTCGTGAAGGCGCGCGCCGGCGAGCAGCCCGAGGGGGGCGCGGCCGCCCCGGCGCCTGCCGGGCGCGCGCAGCGCAAGGCGCCGGCGCGGGGGGAGGCCGGCGCGGCGCCCGTCCCGGAAGGCGCTGTCATCGTCTACGCGGACGGCGCGTGCTCGGGGAACCCGGGGCCCGCGGGGCTCGGCGTGGTGATCATCGACGGCAGCCGGCGGATCGAGCGCAGCGAGTTCCTCGGCACCGCGACCAACAACATCGCCGAGCTGACGGCCATCCTCCGCTCGCTCGAGGAGGTGGACGAGCCGGGGCGGCCCATCGTGATCCACACGGACAGCCAGTACTCGATCGGCGTGCTCCAGAAGGGGTGGAAGGCGAAGGCGAACGCCGAGCTCATCGCCTCGCTGCGAGGCGCGCTCGCCGCGCGGCCGCGCGCGCGCCTCGTGTATGTGCCGGGGCACGCCGGCGTGCTGCTCAACGAGCGCGCCGACGCGCTCGCGCGCGAGGCCGTCCGCGAGCGCGCCTCCCGTCGGACGGTGTACCCCGGCTCCGGCTGAGTCCGGGGCAACCCGGGCCGCGCGGGGCCGGAAACGCGTGGAACCGCCTGGGGCCCAGTGGTAGAGGCGCGCGATGCGTGTTCCGCTCCGCCTCGCCCTCGCCGGGCTCGTCGCCGCCGCCGCCTTCGCCTCGCCGCTCGCCCACGCGGTCGTGAGCGAGCGGATCGTCGCCGTCGTAGGCGATCGCGCCATCCTGCTCTCGGATCTGCGGCAGCGGGCTCGCCCCTTCCTGCTGCAGATCCAGGCCCGCGTTCCGCCGGGCGCGCAGCAGGCGGCGGCCGAGTCGCAGGTCTTCCGCGATCTCCTCCAGAAGATGGTGGACGAGGAGCTCGAGGGCCAGGCCGCCGAGAAGGCCAATATCCGCGTGACCTCCGAGGAGATCGAGAACGCCTTCCGGAACATCGCGGCCGCGGAGCAGATGACGGTCGAGGAGCTGTTCCGGACGGCGCGGGCGAGCTCGGGGCTCACCGAGCAGGAGTACCGCGACGAGATCCGCCGGCAGATCCTCGAGGGCAAGATGCTGCAGCTCCGGGTGAAGGGCCGCGTGCGCATCACCGAGCAGGACGTGCGGTCCGCCTTCGATCGGCTGGTGCGCGAGGAGCGCCGGCGGCGCGACTACCACCCGGCGTGGATCGTCCTGCGCGTCCTGCCCGGCTCGAGCGCCGAGGCGGTCGAGGAGCGCCGCGCGCTCGCCGCCGCGCTCGCGGAGCGCGCGCGCGGCGGGGAGGATTTCGCGGCGCTCGCGCGGCAGTTCTCGGACGACACCGCGACCCGCGAGGAGGGCGGCGACCTCGGCGTCCGCGCGCCGCAGGGGACGCAGGCCGCGGCGACCGGCCAGCGCGAGGTGATGGCTCCGGAGCTCGAGGCCGCGCTGATGGCGATCGAGCCGGGCGGCGTCACAGGGCCGATGCGCGCGGGCGACGCGTTCGTGGTCATGAAGCTCCTGAGCCGCCAGCCGTCCCGCTTCACGACGCTCGATGCGGCTCGCCCGGAGGTCTTGCAGCGGCTGCAGGCGGAGATCATGACGAAGGCCAAGCAGAAGTGGCTCGACGACCTGAAGCGCGGGACGCACGTGGAGGTCCGGCTCTGACGCGCAAGGGCGAGCGGGGCGCGGCGCGCGCGGGCGGCGCGCGCGGCGAGGGGGATGCGGTCGTCCCCGAGTGCACCGCGTGCGGCACCTGCTGCTTCTCGACCCTGCCGGAGTACGTCCGGGTCTTCGGCTGCGACTACGATCGCATGGACGATCGCGCGCGGGGGCTTACGCGCTTCATCGGCAACCGCTGCTACATGCGCATCGAGGACGGCCGCTGCGCCGCGCTCACGCTGGACGCGGAGCGCGGCCGCTTCCTGTGCTCGATCTACGAGGTGCGGCCCGACTGCTGCCGCGCGCTCGAGCGCGGCAGCGGCGCGTGCCTCGGCGACCTGCACGAGAAGCGGGAGCGGCCGCTCCTCGCGCTCGAGGCGCTCCGCCGCCGCGCGGGCGGCGCGAGCGGCGAGGGAGACGAGGGGGGCGCAAACGGCGCGGGGGCGGCGGGCGGCGCCGTGTAGGTGCGGCCGGCGCCGCCGTCAGGGCGACGCGTCCCTGTCCTCCACCGGCGGCGCGCCTGCGTCGATCGCGCCGCGATCGATCCGCATGCTCACGTCGAGCGTGACCGTCTGCCCCTCGGAGACGCTGATCGTGCGCTTCTCCTCGGGCGCGTTCGGGTGCCGGAACGTGACGTAGTGCCGTCCGGCCTGGAGCGGGATCGCCCGCGCCATCGGCGTCACGTCGATGAGCTCCCCATCGATGACGACCTCCGCCCACGGCCTGGCGAGGACCTTCAGGTAGCCGCGCTCCTCCGAGCGCGCGCCGGGCTGCCTGACCTCGGCGCTGGGCGGCTCCGCGGCGTCGTGCTGGCGGAGGCTGAGCTCGATGAGCGCGCCGCCCGCGACGACCAGCGCGAAGATGCCGACGAGCCGCCCCACGTCGGGCGCGAGCGACGGCGCGCTGCGCTGCTCGACGGCGGGGCGCGCGGAGGGCGCCTGAGCGGGCGGCAGCTCGTCGCCGCCGAGCTTGGCCGCCGCGAGGGCCCTCGCGATGAGCGCGCGCGGCTGCGGATGGCCGCGCTCCGCGAGCTCCTCGGCCAGGGCGTCCGCGACGGCGCGGCCGCTCTCGTAGCGCTGCTCCGGCTCTTTCTCGAGGCACCGGAGCACCACGCGCTCCAGGCCGCGCGACACGTCGGGCACGAGCCCCCGCAGCGGCTGCGGCGGCGCGTTGCGGATCCGGTGGGCGATGGCCCTGCCCTCGGCCCACCGGTCCTCGCCGCGCTCGCGCGGCGCGCCGGGCGCGCCCGGCGCGCGGTTCGACGGGTGGTTCGACGCGTGGCTCGACGTATGATTGGCATCCTCCGGCCCCGCCTTCGGCTCGTCGAACGGGCGCACGCCGGTGAGCATCTCGAACAGCACCACGCCGAGCGTGAAGACGTCCGCCTGAGGCCCGGGCTCTGCCCCGAGGATCTGCTCCGGCGCCATGTAGTCGGGCCGCGCGAACGTGTCGCTGCCCTCGAACGGCTCTGGCAGCGAGGGTTGCCGGCCGTCGGACGCCGCCGCGAACTCCAGGATCTTCACGCCGCCCGCGGGCGTGACGATGACGCGCTCGGGGCGCAGCTCGCGGTGCACGACGCCCCGCTCGTGCGCGTGCCCGAGGCCGCGCGCGATCTCCAGCGCGATGGCCGCCGCGGCGCCCTCCTCGAGGCGGCCAGCGCGGGCGCACAGGGCCGCGAGCGTCGGCCCCGAGAGCGGCTCCAGCACGAGCCATATCCGGTCCTCGTCGCGCTGGAAGTCGTGGATGTCGATGATGTTGGGGTGCCGGATGCGCGCGAGGATCTTCGCCTCGCGCTCGAGGCCGGCCGCGAACGCGCTCGCGGCCGACACCGTGGGCTTGAGCGTCTTGATCAGCGCCGCCCGGCCGAGCCCGGCGTGCTCGGCCCGGTACGTCACGGTGAGCGCCCGCGACGAGACGGCCTCGCGCAGGATGTACGGGCCGAGCTGCCTCTGGTCGGCGCCCACTTACCGCTGTCGGACGCGGAGCGTGCGCCCCGTCATCGCCGCGGGCTGCGGGAGGCCGAGGATCTCGAGCATCGTCGGCGCCACGTCGCAGATGCGGCCGCCGGACCGGAGCACGATGCCGGGGTCGTTCTTGTTCAGGTAGTAGAGCGGCACCGGGTTGAGCGTGTGGGCGGTGTGCGGGTTGCCGTGCTCGTCCTTCATCTGCTCGCAGTTGCCGTGGTCCGCGGTGATGATCAGCGCGCCGCCGGCCTCGCGCACGGCGTCCCCGATGGCGCCGAGCCCCTTGTCGACCGCCTCGTTGGCGTGGATGGCGGCCTCGAGGATGCCGGTGTGCCCGACCATGTCCGGGTTCGCGAAGTTCACCAGGATGAAGTCGTACTTGCCGCTCTTGATCGCGGCCACGACCTCGCTCGCGACGCCCGCCGCGCTCATCTCCGGCTTCTTGTCGTAGGTGGCGACGTCGCGCGGCGAAGGCACGAGCTTCCTGTCCTCGCCCGGGAACGTCTCCTCGCGGCCGCCGTTGAAGAAGTACGTGACGTGCGCGTACTTCTCGGTCTCCGCGCACCGGAGCTGCGTGAGCCCGGCGCGGGCGATCACCTCGGGGAACGACTCGGTCACCTCGTCCTTCGGGAACGCGACCGGCAGCTTCAGCGCCGCGTCGTACTCGGTCATGCCGCTGTAACAGTTCTCCTGGAAGGCGAAGACCGGCTTGCCCCGGTCCGAGAGGAGCTCCAGCACCTCGGCCGGCAGGTTCCGCCGCGTGAGCATCGCCGAGATCTCGCGCATGCGGTCGGGCCTGAAGTTGACGGAGAGGCCGACCTCCTCTCCCTGCCACTCCCAGCGGGGCTCCTTCGAGGCGAAGTCGGCCACGAAGTCGCCCTTGATGCCGTTATAGTCGCCGATGCGGACGGGCTCGACGAACTCGTCCGTCTTCCCGGCCGCGTACGACTGCTGGATCGCGTCGAACGCCGTGTCGGCCCGCGGCGCGTCGCCGCGCACGATCGCGGTGTAGGCCTTCATGACGCGGTCCCAGCGCTTGTCGCGGTCCATGGCGTAGTACCGGCCCGAGATGGTGCCGATGACGCCGATGCCCTGGAGCGCCTCCTCGATCTTCTCGACGTAGCCCCACGCGCTCTTCGGCGGCGTGTCGCGGCCGTCGAGGAACGCGTGCAGGACGAGGGGCACCTCGTGGAACTTCGCGAGCTTGATCAGCGCGAGGAAGTGGTCGAGCGACGAGTGGACGCCGCCGTCGGAGACGAGCCCGAAGAGGTGCACCCGGCACTTGCGGTCCTGCGCGATCCGGAACGTCCGGTCGATGATCTCGTTCGAGCCGAGCTTGTTCTCGGCGATCGCGACGTCGATGCGCGAGATGTCCATCAGCGCGATCCTCCCCGCGCCGAAGTTCAGGTGGCCGACCTCGCTGTTGCCCATCTGCCCCACCGGGAGCCCGACGTCCGGGCCGCTCGTCCCGATCAGCGTCTTCTCGGAGTCGCGCTTGATCGCGTCGAGGTTCGGCATCGCCGCGAGGGCGATCGCGTTCTGGTCCTTTTCTTCGCGCTCGCCGAATCCATCGAGGATGCAGAGGACGAGCGGACGGGGGCGTTGCGTGGGGGAGGGGGCTGCTTCGCTCATGGCGGCGGAATCTACAACGAACCCGCGGCGATCGGAGGGGGGCTGCTCACGGATTTTCGCCTGGCGAGCCGCCGCGCGCGGCGTGCATGCTAACATCCGACCATGTCCGATTGCGCCCGTCGCGCCACGTACCAGGATGTGCTTGACACGCCGCCGAATCAGGTGGCGGAGGTCCTGAACGGCGTCCTCCACGCGACGCCGCGGCCCTCCGTGTCCTCCCGCAACGTGACGTCGGTGCTCGCGGGCGAGCTTTACCTGCCATTTCGTCGGGGCATCAAGGGGCCTGGCCGGTGGGCGCTGCTGGTCGAGCCCGAGCTGCACCTCGGCACCGATCCGGACATCGTGATCCCTGACATCGCCGCGTGGCGCCGCGACCGGATGCCGCAGATCCCGATGCGGAACGCGGCGATCTTCCTCGCGCCCGACTGGGTGTGCGAGGTGATCTCGCCGTCCACCGAGGCGCTCGATCGCCGCGACAAGATGGAGATCTACGCGCGCGAGCTCGTGGCGCACTACTGGCTCATCGACCCGCGGCTCCGGCTCCTGGAGGTCTACCGCATCGACGGTGGGCGGTTCGCGCGCGTGGGCGCGTGGGAGGGTGACGTCACCGTGCGCGCGGCGCCGTTCGACGCCGTGGAGATCGAGCTCGGCGTTCTTTGGCAGGAATAGCGCAGGAATAGCGCAGGAATAGCGCAGGAATAGCGCAGGAATAGCGCAGGATCTGCCGTCGCCGGTCGGCGTCGAGCCGCGTGCCGGGCGAGGTGCGTGAGCTCCGCTTTATCGTGATTGTCACCCCGAGATCGGGGAAGCGACGACCATCCGCCGGATGCAGCCGGGGCGTGCGGCTTGCATGGGTGTTGAGGACACTCGCCCATGTTCGGCGCTCGTCATGAGCAGCGGTCACACGGGGGGATGAACATGAAGCGCATCAACATCATCGGCCTGCTGGCCGCGCCGCTCGCATGCCTCGGGGCAGCGCAGCTCGCCTCGGCCTCACCCACGACGCCCGTCGAGGAGCTCGTCCTCATCGCGGAAACACGAGCTCCCGTCGCCGCGGATGCAGCCGACGCTCGTCCTGCACGCCAGCGGCCCTGGTACGGTCACTGGTACGCGTCCTGGTATGGTCACTGGTACAGGCCCTGGCATGGGTACTGGCACGGTCATTGGCACGGTCACTGGCACGGTCATGGTCACTGGCATGGTCACTGGCATGGTCACTGGCACGGTCATTGGCATGGTCTCTGGTACGGGCACTGGCGGTGACATGACCGGCGGCGGTCCGATGGGGGGGCCTCGCCCCCTCGGCCGGCGGACGCCCGATGGGGGGCAGGACGGATCGTCGAGGGCGCCGGCGCCGCGGCAGGAGAGCGGGACGGGCGGCCCTCTCCCCGTCTCGCTCTTGTCGGTCAGGTTCGCGGGCGCTCGCAGGCGGGCACACCCGGAGGGAGCTGCATGGAGGGAAAGCGAAACAGCCGGAGCCACGCCGCAGCCCTGGTCGCCGTCGTGGGCCATCTAGGCCTCGTCGTCATGGGCGCTCTCCAGATCCATCCCGAGGGAGACGGCTGGCTTGCGCGGGCGCTCGCGGTTTACGGCGCGCTCTCCGGGGCCGAGAGCGGCTATGCCTTCTTCGCGGACAGCATCACCCCGCTGCCCAGGGCCAGCTTTCACGTCTCGGATGCCGGCGGTGCGACCCTCACCGACGCCCTCGAGTCGGGCGCCAGCCGCGAGACGGAGATCCGGATCCTGAACCTCATCACGCCTTTCTTGAGCGTGGAGGACCCGACGATCCAGCGCTCGATCGCCGCCTCGTGGGCGGGCAAGGTGCTGGCGAGACACCCCGCGGCCGAGAGCATCCTCGTCCGACTGGAGACGTGCGATCTGCCGTCGATGCGGGAGTACCGGGAGGGGAAGCGGTCCAGCTGGAACCTGCAGTACGAGGCGAAGTTCATGATCCGCGCGAAGCTCCGGGCCTCTCGAGAGGCGAGCGGGGGTGCGCGGTGAAGGATCCTTCGATCGGCCTCCGCGGGGCGGCCGCAGGCGGCGAGCCCGCGCGCGTCCTCCGCGCGATCGAGCGCTTCGCGCTGGCGCCGGCCTCGGCGGCGCCGCTCGCGGCCCTCCGCATCGGGCTCGCGGCCGTGCTCTTGCTTCAAGCGGCGCTCGTCGCGCCCGCGCTCTTCGAGCTCTACGGCCGGTCCGGGATCCTCCAGGGGCCTCTGCGCGACGTGTTCGCGAGGACCGATCTGCCACGCATCGGCTGGGCGGTGGAGCTCCTTGCCCCGCTCGGGATCGGGGAGGATCCGGTCATCGTGGGCACGGGGGTGATCTACGTGGTTGCCCTCGCCGCGCTCCTGGCCGGTTGGTGCACCAGGGCCGCGGCCTTCCTGGCGTGGCTCACCCACCTGATGCTGGTGACGACGGCGAGCTCCACCGTCTATGGCGTGGACAGCTTCGCCAGCATCTTTCTCTTCTATCTCCTCTGGATGCCCTCGGAGGCCGCCTTCTCCATGGATCGCCGGCTCGGGCGCGTGCGGGGAGGGCCCACGCCGGCAGCCCGGCTCGGGTTGCGCGTGGTGCAGCTGCACCTCTCGTTCGCTTACCTCGTCAGCGGGCTGGGAAAAGCAGCGGGCGAGGCGTGGTGGGACGGCGAGGCGATCTGGCGTTCGGTCATGTTGCCGGAATACCGGCAGTTCGACCTCTCGTGGCTCGCCGGCGCCCCCTGGCTCGCGGCGGTCGCCGGGTGGACGGTGCTGCTCGTGGAGATCGGCTATGGCTTCCTGATCTGGCCGCGCCGCACGCGGCTGCCCTGGGTCGTCGCCACCGTGGCGCTGCACGCCGGGATCGCCTTGTTCATGGGGCTCCTCGTGTTCGGCGCCCTCATGGCGGTGCTCACCATCGCCGCGTTCGCGGTGCCGAGCGAGCCCCCCGGGCCTGCGGCTCCGGCTGGCGCGGCGCCGGGGTGATCCTCGCGTCCCCCCTTCTGGCGAACGGCGCCCCCGGATAAGCTGTCGCAGGTTCGATCATGTCGCGCACGGCCATCCCGACCTGGTGCTTCGCCGTGGTGCTGGTGAGGCACCGGAACCGGTTCCTCCTCGTGCACGAGCGCAAGCACGACCAGCTCTGGTATCTGCCGGCGGGCCGCGTCGAGCCCGGGGAGACGTTCGCGGACGCGGCGCGGCGCGAGGCGCTGGAGGAGACCGGCGTCCCGGTGGAGCTGGAGGGCATCCTGCGCATCGAGCACAGCCCGGGCCCCTGGCAGGCGCGCTTCCGGGTGATCTTCCTCGCGCGGCCTCGGGACGCCACGCCCCCGAAGAGCCAGCCGGACGAGCACTCGCTCGAGGCGCGCTGGGTCACGCTGGAGGAGCTCGCGGCCTTGCCGCTGCGCGGCCCCGACGTGGAGCTCTATTGCGGCGACGTGCTCGCCGGAGCGCAGGTCTTCCCGCTGTCGCTGCTCGGGGCCGAGGGGGAGCCGCTCCTCGTGAGCGGCCGCTGAGGCGGCTCCCCTCGTGCCGTGGCGGTCGTGCTGGCCGCGCGGCTGCTCGTGTCTACAGCTTCAGCTTCATCCCCTCGTGGCTCGCCACGAAGCCGAGCCGCTCGTAGAAGCGGTGCGCGCGCAGCCGCGCCTTGTTCGAGGTGAGCTGCACCCGGAAGCACCCCCGCCGCCGCGCCTCGTCGATGGCCCATCGCATCATCGCCTCGCCGATCCCGCGGCCCCGCAGGCTCGGGTCCACGATGACGTTCTCGATCTGCGCCACCCGTGCTCCGCGGTTCGCCACGTACTGGATGATGGTCAGGTGGAACGCGCCGGCGACGCGCCCCTCGACCTCCGCGACGAGCAGCGCGTTGTTCGGATCTTCCGCGATGGCGGCGAGCGCCTCGCGGTAGCGCGGATCGAGCGGCGGGCCGGGGTGGTCCGTCTTCGCGTTGCCCTCGTCCGGGATCGAGAAGAGATGGACGATCGCCGGCAGGTCTGCCTCGGCGGCGCGGCGGATGGCGGGTACGAGCTGCGGCTGGCTCATGCACGCATCCTGCCACAACACATGGCGGTCCCGCACGGAATCGCAGAATCACGGAATCACGGCAGGAGCGGGGCAGGGGAGCAGAGGAGCAGAGAAACAGACGAGCAGAAAAATAGAGATGCTGAGAAGCAGCGGCGCAGGGAGCGGGAAGCGTGAATGAAAAGAACCGCGGGAGTTCTTCCTTTTTAGGCCCGTGCGATTCGCCTTCATGCCCGAGTGTGATCTAGACACAGGCGATCAAGCCGTGCAGAGTCGACGCACCATCATGTCGACCCGGAGGACCGTGTAGATGCGCGTAGTCAACACAGCCGACATCCTCGCGATCGAGTCTCTCAAGGCGGATGAGCGCACCCTGCTGGGGCTGTTCAAGGAGCTCCGGAAACATTCGGAGCTCTCGGCTTACCTGCCCGAAGTCTGCCACCTGTCCTTGCGATGGGTACGCCTCCTCGAAGGTCAGCCGCTCAGGCCTCGCGCGCTCCTCGGCAAAGGCATGATCGTCGTCACCGAAGGCTCGGGCGAGGTCATCGGGGACTCGCCCAGCAGCGTCCGGGCGGGAGACGTCGTGATGGTCCCTCCCGGCGGGCTGCAGGGGCTCGTGGGCGGCGCGCCGGACGGGCTCTCCGCGATATCCATCCATCTCGAGGAGCTCGACGAAAGCGAGCCTCGGTGGGACACGCCGTGTCTGTGCGCGGCGCTCGGGCGGGAGGACAGCGCGGACGAGGCGTCCCCGGATCGCGCCGTGTCCCCCGTGGATCTCCTCGTCGAGGAGAACGAGGTCCACGCGCGGGAGTTCGCGGGCAGCCCCTTGATGCAGCTCATCCGGTCCGAGCGCGCCCTCCGGGACGACGTGAAGCGGCGGATGCTCGGCGCGCTCCAGATCTGGTCGAACGCGTTCCAGAAGGTCCTGTGCGCCAGGGTCGTCTTCGAGTCGCACCCCGGGGCCATCGCGATCGCCGAGCGCCACCTGGCCGACGAGGTCGGGCACAACCGGAGGCTCTCCAGGATGCACGACCCGCGGAGCTCGCCGTCCTGGGACCGCGGCATCGCCGCGGCGTCGTCCTGGTTCATCGAGCGGATGGGCTCGGCGTCCACCGAGGAGCGGACGGTCCTCGTCCACTTCGTCATCGAGCGCTGCGCCGACATCCTCCTCACGGCGGCCCAGCAGATCTTCCCCGACTCGGACTACTTCGCGACGCACGCCGAGGTGGACGCCGAGCACTTCAAGCTCGGGTACAGCCTTCTGAAGGGCTTCCCCGGCCTGGACCTCGGCCCGCTGCGGGGCGCGCTCACCGAGGGCTGGCAGATGATGAACCTGATCTGCCAGCGCATCAGCGACATCGCTGCAGGGGACGGCGACGCGGCCGCCGAGATGCCGGCGGGCGGCGCGAGCCCCGGCGAGCTCGCCCGCGATCCTCGGCGCGAGCTGACGGCCGTGCTGGATGGCCTCTACGGCGGTGTGATGTGAACCGCTGAAGCGCCGAGGGAGAGGGAGAGCCCTTCGCCCTCTCCTCTCCCTCCCGCTCCTGGCGCGCGTTTCGCTCCTGCCGCCCGTGCTCTTCGTGACGCGCGGCGCGCCAGCGCAGGCGGCGCGACCGGCGCTAGCTCGAGGCCTTCACCACGTCGGTGATGCCCTGCACGCTCTTCGCGCTCTTCGCGAGCATCTCCTTCTCTTCTGCGGTCAGCGGCAGCTCGACGATCTTCTCGATGCCCTTGCCGCCGAGGATGACCGGCACGCCCATGAAGATGTCCTTGTAGCCGTACTCGCCGTCCAGGTAGGCCGCGACGGGGAGCAGCCGCTTCTGGTCGAGCAGGTAGCTCTCGGCCATCGCGACGGCGCTCGAGGCGGGCGCGTAGTAGGCGCTCGTCCCCATGAGCTGGACGATCTCGCCGCCGCCCTTGCGGGTCCTCGCGATGAGCGCGTCGAGCTTCTCCTTGCTGATGAGCTCGGTCGCGCGCACGCCGTTGATCGTGCACGCCGACGGGATGGGCACCATGTCGTCGCCGTGGCCGCCGAGGACCATCGCGCGCACGTCCTTCACGGACACGTTCGCCTCGCGCGCCAGGAACAGCTGGAAGCGCGCGCTGTCGAGCACGCCCGCCATGCCGAGCACGCGCTCGCGCGGGAAGCCGGTGCGGCGCTTGAACTCGTAGACCATCGCGTCGATCGGGTTCGAGATGACGATCACCAGCGCGTTCGGGCAGTGCTCCTTCGCGCCGTCCGCCACGCTGCGGATGATCGGCAGGTTCGTCGCGACCAGGTCGTCACGGCTCTGGCCCGGCTTGCGCGGGATGCCGGCCGTGACGATGAGGACGTCGGCCCCTGCACAGTCCGCCCAGCTCGAGGTGCCCTTGATCGAGGCGTCGTAGCCCAGCACGGCGCCGTTCTGCTCGAGGTCGAGCGCCTTGCCTTTCGCGAAGTCCGTCTTCTGCGGGATGTCGAACAGAACGACGTCCCCGAGCTCCTTGCGCGCGATGAGGGCCGCGAGCTCCCCGCCGATGTTGCCGGCGCCGATAAGGGCGATCTTTCTTCGGTTTGCCATGGGCGGCCCTATTACCACCCCCCCGGCCGGAGACCAACGGGGCTCCAGGGCGGGCACGGAGGAGGGAACTCGGCCGGCGTCTTCGAAACCTGTCGACTCGGCCCGCGAGCCCGGGTAAGCCGCGCCCCATGGTCACCGAGGACGATCTGCGCACCGCGCTCGGCAGGGTGCTCGAACGCACCTCGCTCGCGGGCCCCTTCGCCCGCTACGAGGGCAAGGTGCGGGACTGCTACACGACGCCGGACGGCCGCCGCCTGCTCGTCGTCACCGACCGCATCAGCGCCTTCGATCGCGTGCTCGGCACGCTGCCGCTCAAGGGCCAGGTGCTGAACCGGCTGTCCGCCTTCTGGTTCGAGCGCACGCGGAGCGTCGCGCCGAACCACATGATCTCCCAGCCCGACCCGAACGTCCTCGAGGCGATCGAGTGTGTGCCCCTGCCGGTCGAGATGGTGGTGCGCGCCTACGTGACGGGCGTGACCTCGACCAGCATCTGGACGCACTACGCGCGCGGCGAGCGCGTCTTCTGCGGCCACCGGCTCCCCGAGGGCCTCCGCAAGAACGAGCGCCTGCCGCGGCCCATCCTGACGCCGAGCACCAAGGCGCCGAAGGGCGGGCACGATCTCTCCGCCTCGCGCGAGGAGATCCTCGCCCTCGGCACGATCGCGCCGCGCGACTTCGACGCCGCCGCCGAGATGGCCCTCGCGCTCTTCGAGCACGGCGCCCGCGCATGCGCGGAGCAGGGGCTCATCCTCGTCGACACCAAGTACGAGTTCGGCAAGGACCGGGACGGGAACATCGTCGTCATCGACGAGATCCACACCCCCGACTCGTCCCGCTTCTGGTTCGCCTCGTCCTACGGCGAGCGCTTCGCGGCCGGCGAGGACCCGGAGTCGTTCGACAAGGAGTACGTGCGCCGCTGGCTCGCCGCGCGCGGCTTCCAGGGCGACGGGCCGATCCCCTCGATCCCGGACGAGGTCCGGATCGAGGCGTCCCGCCGCTACATCGAGGCGTTCGAGCGGATCACCGGGGCGGCGTTCGTCCCCGACCTCGAGGACCCGGCGGTGCGCATCCCGCGCAACCTGGGGGTGTGAGGCGGGCGCGGCCGCGCCCATGAATCGTCGCGGGGCGCAGGTGCGCACCGCCATCGCGTCGCGCGAAGAGCGCGTGGAGCAAAGCCAGTGAAAGCCGTCGTCAACGTCCGACTGAAGAAAGAGGTCCTCGATCCGCAGGGCGACGCCGTGAAGCGCGCCCTCACCTCGCTCGGGTTCCCCGGCGTGAAGGGCGTGCGCGTGGGCAAGCTCATCGAGATAGAGCTCGACCCCTCGCTCGGCAGCGCGCCCGACCTCGAGCAGCGGCTGAAGAAGATGGCGGACGAGATGCTCGCCAACACCGTCATCGAGGACTACGAGGTCACGATCGCGCCGTAGCCCTCGCCCCGGCCCGCGGGGCCGGCGGCTCAGGCCTCGGGCGCGACGAGCTTCTTCGCCCAGAGGATGGCGTCCTTGCGGGCGCGGCCGACGACGAGGTGCCGCGCCAGCACGGCCGAGCGGCGGAAGCCGTTCGCGAGGAGGGCGGCGCACAGCTCCTGGTCGTCCGCGGGGGCGAAGGTGAACGTGCTCACGGCCTTCTCCTCGACGAGGCGGTCGCAGAGCGCGCCGATGGCGGCCGTCGTGGCGAGCCGCTCCGCCTCGTGGCGCGGCGGGCACAGGATCTCCAGGAACGAGTTGCCGAAGCACGACTGCATCTCCCACGCGGCGTGCAGCGTGAAGCCGCCCCGCGCGGACAGCACGTAGCCCGTCCGCACCGCGTCGCGCCCGAACGGCTCGAAGCCCGTCAGCGCCCGCCCCGCCCGCTGCGCGGCCGCGACCGCGCGCCGCAGCTCGACGCCGCTCGCGGGCGCGATCTTGATCGCGGGCAGCGGCCGCCCCTCGGCCTCCCGGAGCAGCCGCCTCGCGCGGGCGATCGTGCGCTCCGCGAGCAGGACCGCCGGAGAGGCCGCGACGTCGTCTCCCTCGCCGCCCTCCTCGCCGTCGCCGCTCGTGCGCAGCCGCGACGTCATCTCGGACACGACCGCCCCGAGGATCCAGGCGTCGCTGCGCTTGTAAAAGCCGGGGATCGACCCCTCCCGCGTGAACCCGAGGCGGGTCCACGTCGGCACCTCGTCGCGCTCGACCAGCGTGAAGATCTTCTCGACCCCCTCGCGCTTGGCGGTCGACAGGACGAAGCTCCGCTTGGACGGCGTGGGTCCCGCTCGGAAGTCGACGATGCGGAGCGTCCGGTGCCGTCGATTGACCAGCAGACAGAGCGAGACGGAGTCGTTCCGGAACAGGAGCTCGTCGACACCGCTGCTCGCCGTCGAAGACAAGTTTGTCGCTGCCATACCCCCTCGTGCTCGGCGCAGACGTGACGCCTCGGATCAGATGTTCATTGCAGAATTGCAAATTGCAGATCTGCAATGCCCCCCTAGCAGTCGAGGCCCACAGCGTCAACGATGTCGGCGGGATCGCGGTGAGGAGGGGCTCAGGGGGTCGCGGCGAGCCGGCTCGCGTCGGTCGCCTTGACCCCGAGGGCCACGAGCGCCTCCTGGAGCCGGGAGCGCTGGAGGGAGATGCGGGTCGGCATCCCTCCGGAGATCTTGAACGTCTCGAGGAAGTTCACCCCGCTGTCGAACCGGGCGGCGAAGGTGATGCTGTCGTTGTCGACGACGACGGAGATGGGCGCGCGCTCCTGCCCGATGAGGAGGAGCAGGGTCTTGTCGTAGGCCCCGCCCCGCTGGGAGGCGTCGACGAGGACGAGGCCCGGCTCGACGCGCTCGTAGCGGAGCGCGATCCGGCGGGTCTCGGCTTCCATGGTGGCGAGCTCGGCGCCGGCCTGGTCGATGGGAGTCCAGAGCGACGGGTCGGAGAGGCCTGACGCGAGGTGCCGGACGATGAGGCCGAAGAGGGCCTGATCGCGGGGGCGGGCGCGGAGCGCGCGGTCCATGCGGGTGGCGGCCGGGCCCGGGACGCCGATGCGGGTGTCGATGGCGCGGGCGTCGTCGTCGCAGCCGGGGTAGGGCTCGACGCCGCCGCGCATCCACTTCGCGCCGCTGGCGAGGCCGTCGAAGTCGACGTGGCAGACGAGGGTGTCGACGCGCCCGGCGCGGGCGACGAGCTCCGGCGTGATCATCTCGGGGCAGGCGCCGTGCTCGGCCTTGGTCGACAGGACGAAGCGCGGATCGCCGGCGAAGCGCGCGTGGTGGGCGCTGTCGTGGTGGTCGACCCAGGCGGCGAGCCGCGGCCCGAGGTCCTGGATGAAGGGCAGCGTGACCGTCTCGAAGCTCTTGCCCCCCGCCTCCGAGGCGAAGGCGATGTCGAGAACGGCGACGTTGCCGCGCAGATCGCGGGCGCGGGGGAGCTTGCGGGGGGAGGCGAAGGCGAGATCGAATCCGTGCATGGCGTGGCTTCCCGGGGAGGTAGGTACCGTCCAGCCGGGCGACCCGGCGCGTGCCGCGTCGGGCGCCCTGCTCCATACACCCGAAACGGTCGAAGCGCTGCGGTGGAGGACCTTTCTCGGGCGAGGCCTGAATGATCCGCTAGGATGATCCGACCAACGGCAGTGGCGGCTCGGCGTGCCGGGCGGCCCCGCAGCGAGTGCGCCGCCGCGCAGAGCAGGCCGGCGGTTCCAGGGAGACTCGACAGGTGGGGACCGCGCTCGGGCTCGCCGCGCGAGCGGGGCTGCTGGCCTGTGTCGGAGGAAGTGGATGAGAAGCGACGTTCTGGGACTCGGTCTTCTGGCTCTTGGGGGAGTGCTCTGCGCGGGGCTCCCGGGCACGCCGGCCGTCTCCGAGGCGAAGGCAGAGCCCGCCCAGGTGGTGGTGTCGGCCGCGCAGGTGACGGGGGCGGTCGCGCAGGCGACCGCGGCGGTCGGCCAGGCGGTGTCGGGGCCGGCGTGCAAGCTGAAGGGGACGGCGCCGGTGCCCAAGGGCGCCCGGCTGCATGACGCGCCGAGCGGCGGCAGGACGGTCGCGAGCTTCACCGGCGCGCTGGTCCCGATGACGCTGAGCGCGATCCCGGCGGATCCGGCGGCGGGCCGCGCGCGGCTGAGCACGTCGGACAGCTCGCCTGCGCTGCGGATCGACGGCTACATCGCGCCCTCGGACGTCGCGGTGTTCACGACGCGCGACATCCCGGTCATCGCCGGGCACGTGTGGATCTCGAGCGCGCAGAAGGTGAAGCTCGTCGCGGCCACGGGCGACTCGCTGCGCGCGGAGCTCTCGATCTCCGGGTCTGAAAGGCAGACGGCGAAGGCCTCGGCCCCCTGCGACGCCTTCGCGTTGCAGCGCGGCGTCTCCACGAAGATGGAGATCCCCGGCAGCGCCCGCGGGTACCTGATGAAGACGTCGACGATCGAGCTCTTCGATCGCCCGGACGGCGACGTGATCTTCACGCTGAGGATGCTGGAGGGGACGGCCCAGCTCTTCTGGAGCACCGAGGCGAAGTCCGGCTTCGTTCACCTGATGTCGCGGGGCGACCTCACGATCGACGCCTGGGGTCGCCTCAAGGATCTCGAGCCGCTGAAGAAGGGCGAGATGATGGACCAGTACATCCCGCCGACGACCGCGGTGGCCGGCGCGCAGCTGGCGCTCGACAAGGCGCCGCCGATCGTGAAGGCGACGAGGGCGATCCCGGTCCGCGCGCGGCGCGACGAGAAGGAGAAGCCGATCGGCGAGATCGAGGCCGGCGCGGAGATCTACCTGCTCGAGACGGTGGCGGGCTGGACCAACGTGCTCCCGAAGGCGCTCGGGATGACGCCGCCGGACGAGGGCGGCTTCTGGATCCCCGCCTCGGAGACGCCGAAGTAGCGAGGGCGCGCGGGCTCGCCGTGCGCGGCGGGCCCGCCCGGACGACGCGCCGCAGCGCCGGTCCGGGTGGGAGCGGCGCTGTGCTCGAGGCGTCAACTCTCGAGGGGTCTCGCCGCGCCGGGCGATTAGGATGGCGCGCATGTCCAGATCGCCGTTTCGTTTCCGGCGGCCTCGCCTTGGCGCCGCGGCCGGGGTGATCGCAGCCTCCGCGGCCGTGGGTGGCAGCGCCGCCGCGCAGGCCGCGCCCGTGGTGCTCCCTCACGCGGCGGGCCAGCAGGCGCTCGCTGTCCGCATCGATCCGGGCGGGGTCACTGCCCGCGCCTGTCCCGCCGCGGCGGCGTGCGCGCCCGACGGCGGCAAGGTCCTCGCCGTGCCGTCCGAGGTGGCGCCGCTGCTCGGCGGCGCGCGCGTCGTGCCGGTCACCCTGGCGGACGGCAAGCGCCTCGCCAAGATCGAGGCGCCGGCCGGGGGAAAGCCGGCGGGCGCCGGCGCGCCGGAAGGCGCGAGCGGCAGCTGGGTGATGCTGCTCGCGGCGCCGCTCGCGGGGAAGGGGACGGAGCCGCTCGTGCTCTGGAGCGGCTGGACCGGCGTCGCGACCGGGGAGCACGGCGAGGGGCGGAGCGACGCCGTGGTCGTGGAGCCGCTCGGCGGCAGCGGAAGCCGTGTGCTCGTCGGGCAGCTGCGAGACGACGTGACCCTCTGCGGGCGGCCGGCGCTGGTCGGCGCAAGCGAGGTCGATCCCCGGACCATGACGCTCCTGAAGGGGGCCAGCTTCCAGAACCTCTCGGCGGAGGAGCGGCGCGGTGCAGGCAAGGTGGTCGCCGAGCGCCGTGACGCCGACGCGGCGGCGGCTGCCTTCCGGCTGCTGCGCCCGACCGCCGCGTCGAGCGCGGTCGGCAAGCGCTTCGCGGAGATCGCCGACGGCGATCCGAAGACCGCGTGGTCCGAGGGCAAGGCGGGCGCGGGCCGGGGCGAGTTCGTGTCGTTCTCGTCGGCGGACGAGGTCGGGATCACGGGCCTGGGTCTGCGCATCAAGCCGCCCGACGGCGTCGAGGGCGGCGCCGCGCCGCGCACGCTCTTCGTGGCGACGCCCGACCGGCTCTTCCAGGTGAGCCTGCCCGAGGACGCGTGGCTCAAGGAGTCCGCCGGCTACGAGGTGAAGCTCCCCGAGGAGATCAAGGCCTCGTGCATCGCCGTCGTGCTCGACGACGCGTACGCGCCGGCGGGGGCCGGGGGTCGCGGCGCGCCCGCGGCGCCGGAGGCGCGGGTCACGATCGCCGAGGTCACGGCGCGCACGGCGTTCGACGGGCAGGGCCCGGAGGCGCTCGTGGGCGCGCTCGCGGGCGGCGGCGAGCGAGCCAGGGCGGCGGCGGCGCTGCTCGCGCGCGGCGGACCGGAGGCGGTCGATGCGGCGATCGCCGGCTATGACAGGCTCGATCCCGCGGGCAGGCAGCTCGCACGGGGCGTGATCGACACGGCGCCCTGCGCGGCGCAGATCCCGTTCCTCACCGCGCGGCTGGCGTCCGGCGCGTCGTCGGCGGCGCCGCTCGCGCCCGGCGCGGCATCCGCGGGGCGCGCGTCCGGGGTGGCATCGGCCGCGCCGGGGCGCGCCCCTCGCGCCGCGCCGCCCGAGCCCGATCCGGAGCTCCACCACGCGCGCGATCGCATCCGCCGCTGCGGGCGCGCGGCCGCGCCGGCGCTCGCGGAGATCGTGAAGGCGGGCGCGGCCGCGGCCAGGGTGGCGGCGGCCCGGGAGCTCGCGCTCGTCGCGCCGGCCGAGGCGATCCCGGCGCTGCTCGACGCCCTCGCCGGGGCGCGCGGCGCGGCGCGGAGGGAGCTCCGGGCCGCGCTCGCGCTGGCGGCGCGGAGCGAGCGGGCCGCTTCCGTGGTCGAGGAAGAGGTGCAGATCGAGCGGCTCCGCGCCCGGCCAGAGGACGCGCAGCTCGATCTGCTGCGCGCGCTCGGGCCGGCGCTCGGGCGGGTGAAGGGCGGCGGGGCGGCGTTCCAGGCGCTCGCTTCGGCGGGTAGCGCGCCCTTCGAGCGGCGTTACCTGCTGCAAGCGCCGGCCGCGGCGCTCGCGCGCGCGGGCGAGGGGCCGGCGGAGGCGTACCTCCGGGCGTCGCTCCGGAAGGACGCGGACGCGCACGTGCGCCTCCGCGCGGCCGAGGTCGCGGCGGACGTGCCGTCGCTCGCGCAGGACCTGCTCGCGGCGGCCTCCGATCCGGACGCGCGCGTGCGCGAGGCGGCGATCGTGGCGCTCGCGCGCGCGGCCTCTGCCGGCGCGAAGCTGCCCGCCGGCGCGGCCGAGGCGCTCGCGGCGCGGCTCACCTCGGACCCGTGGACGTTCATCCGGGGCGGCGCTGCGCTCGCGATCGGCGCGATGCAGGCGACGCCGGCGGGCGACCGGGCGCTCGTCGGGGCGCTCGCCGACAGCTCGCCCGAGGTGCGCCGGCACGCGCTCGACGGCCTCGGCGCGCACCGCGCGACAGCGCACATCGAGGCCGTGCGCGACCGGGCGGAGGACAAGGAGGAGGACCTCGAGGTGCGCGCGCGGGCGATCCTCGCGCTCGGGGCGATGTGCGACGCGAGCTCGGTCGACCTGTGGACGCGGCTCGCGCACCGGGCGAAGGCGCCGATCGGCGAGCACGATCAGCGGCTCGGCTCGGCGGCGCTCGCGGCGCTCGGGTCGGTGCACCCGGCGGATCTGCCCGCGCGCCTCAAGCCGCTCCTCGACAAGGATACGCCGCACGGCCTGCGCGAAGCGGCGAGGGCAGCGCTCTCCGCGGCGCCGCAGTGCGGCCGCCGCTGACTGAGAATTGAAGGCCGGCAGGGGGGCGGCAGGCCGCCAGCGATGCCCCTCGCTCTCCACTCTCCTTCATCGGCCAACGAAACGCGTGCTCAACCTTCACAAGCTGGTTCGGGACGCGCTTCTGGACGACGCCACGCACTCCCCGACCCTGCGAGCTCGCCTCGAGCGGGACGGGGCGCGCGCCTTTCGCTACTTCGACCGGATCCTGCGCAGTCGTGAAGCCTACGCCAGGGTCGGTCTCGACCTCACCGAGTTCTCTTCGCTGCTCCCCTTCGATATCTCCAGCCTGTCCACCCTGCTCCTGGTTTGTCTCGCCATGCAGCGCGACGGCTACCTGCGTCAGCGTGCCGTCTCCGCGCTCGCCGTCCGAGTGGAAGCCATCTCGCTGGCTGGCGTCGCAAACCGGACGCGCTCTCCGTCGTTCCACAACATGAGCTGGAACCTCTTCTTCGGCTGCTCGCAGACAATCGCAGCCCGTCGCTCCGACTCCTGGCATTGCGTGAGTATCGTCGGCGCGCGGACGCCGATCGCGTCGAGGTCGAATGCCTCGACGGCAACGCCAATGTGCGCTTCTACGCTCGGCGCTACCTCCGCAAGCTCCATAGGAGCGTCGACCACCGCGACCGCGCGCTCTCGATTCTCACGAGCTCCGCCGGCCAAACCGCGCAACTCATCGGCGCCCTCGCGGTACTGTCAGAGTTCGGCCGCGAACAGGATCGACCTCTCATCGAGACGTTCGTGAAGGACAAACGCGCGAGGGTCGCCGCCGAAGCAGCTCGCACGCTTCGACTTCTGGGATAGCCCCTTCCGACCATGGCTGTTCCATCGTGAGGGCGTCAGCGCTCACCTCACGACGCGTCCTGCCCGCCGCGGCAGCACCGCGCGCGCGCGTGCGAGCCATTCGCCGAGCGACGTGGCGTCCGGGGGGACCGCGTCGAGGTCGGCGTCCTCCGCCACGCGCACCATGGCGGCGCCGTCGCCGGGCATCATGCCCTTTGCAGCGAGCATCGCCTGCGCCCTGAGGGGCGACATCTCCTCGGTCGTCTTCTCGCCGAGCAGCGCGAGGATCCAGGCTCCGAGCGCCGGCGCGGCCACGCCGCCGATCACGTCGGGTGGCGAGGACAGGGCCGACGAGACGCGCCGGATGCCCTCCGCGATCGCCTCGCGGCGCGCCGGATCGCGGTCGATGTCGCGGGCGAACGCGAGGATCTCGCACCCCGCCTCCTGCGCGTCGAGCGCCGCGCCGAGCACGTGGTGCGTGTCCTCGTGGGCCGCGCCGCGCGCCTGGTACTTCCGGATGCTCTTCCACTCGCGGGCGCCTCCGACGACCCACCCGCTCGGCTGGACGCGGGAGAGCAGCGTGAAGAGCACGCCGGGGTGCTTGTCCGACTGGTAGGCGGGCGCCCCGGCGCGGCTGCCCAGCTCGCTCTCGCCCTCGCCGACAAGGAAGACCCGGATCCGCTCGGGCGCCTTCATCACGGCCGCGGCCCTCCCCCGAGGAGCGGCGCCTCGTCACCGCCGTTGGCGTAGCTCAGCCAGAGCTCCCCCAGCGCGTACACCCTCGCCCGATCCTCGAAGCCCGGCGTGTCCAGGATGCGCGTGGCCCTCATCCCCCGCTCGCCAGCGCGGGTGACGACCGTGACCTCCTCCGGCTGCAGCTCGTTGACCACGAGCGGGCTGTGCGTCGCGAGGAGGACCTGGGTCTTCTCGGAGACGAGGCGCAGCGCGCGCATCACGTCGGCGATGCGCGCGGGGTGCAGCCCGTGCTCGGGCTCCTCGACGAGGAGCAGGGGCGTCGGATCGAGGTGCGGCAGCGCCGCGAAGGCGAGGTAGTAGAGCATGCCCTCGCTCATCAGCGACGCCGGCACGACGGCGCCGCCCTCGAGCTTCACGCCGATGGCCTTCGTCGTGGAGCTCGGGTTGGCGAGGTGGAGGCTCTTCACGCTGGGGAACAGGCGGGTGAGCTCCTCGTTCAGATCGACGTACGCCGACAGGTCGCGGCTGATGACGGCGTCGTAGACGGCCGGCAGGCCCGTGCCGCGCTCGTCGGCGAAGCAGAGCGGGTGCCCGTCGGGGATGAGCGGGTGCGGGGCCCTCAGCGCGTCGGGATCGAGGCGGAGCATCTGCGCCCCGCGCAGCGCCTGGACGATGTCCAGGGCAGGGCGCTCCGGGCTGGGCGCGCCGCCCGCGTCGTCCCCGTCTGCGTCGTCGAGCAGGGAAGGGGGCTCGAGATCCCTGGGGAACGACATGGACCGGACCCGGCCCCCGGCGTCGAGCTCCACGCGCCACGTCGTGCTCGCCGCCGACACCTCGAACACGGCGCCGTCCGGGGCCTTGCTCGCGGGGCCGGCGCGCCCGAGCGTGTCCGGCGACGGCGCCCCGAGCGCCCGCTCGAGGACGGAGGAGAGCGTGCGGAGCGCCCGCAGCACCGTGCTCTTGCCGCTGTCGTTGGGCCCGATGAGCGCATGCAGCGGCGTCAGCTCCAGGGTCGCGTCCTGAACGCAGCCGTAGCCCTGGATGCGGAGCTGCTCGACGTAGGGTCGGTCCATCGAGATCGACCCCAGCATAGCCGCTCGCTCGGCAGCAAGGAACTTGGCCCGTCCTCGCCAGCCCCTCTACGCCGCGGTCATGCGTCGCCTCCCGTCGATCGCGCTCGTCGCCCTCATCGCGCTCGCCGTCCCCGTGGCGAGCGGCCTCGGCGAGCGGCACGCCAGCGCCAGCGTCGCCTATGAGTCGCCTTACACCTTCGAGCAGACCTTCGGCACGGCGCTGCGCCTCGTGCGCGTCGATCTCGGCTTCAAGATCGTCGAGAAGGACGTCTCCAATGGCTACCTGCTCTTCGAGTACCGGAGCCCGGAGAGCGGCGGCAGGGTGACGCAGGGGGCGATCGAGGTCGTGGACGGCCGCGCCGGGGTGCACGTCGCCGTGCAGCTCCCGGCGATGCCGCAGTACCACGAGCAGGTGCTCCTCGACGGGCTCGTGAAGAAGCTCGCCGACGAGCACGGCGACCCGCCGAAGAAGACGCCCGCAGGCGCGGGCGGGGGCGCACCTCCCCCTGACGCGGGCGCGCCTTCGCCCGACGCGGGCGCGCCCTAGCCGCGCCGCACGTACTCGAAGTCGACGGGCTTGCCCTTGAGCCCCTTGGTCGGCGCAGCGATCCAGTTCGCCATCTGCTTCGGATCGAACACCGGCTTCTCCATCAGGCTCCGCACGTAGGCCTCGTCGCTCGCGGTCGGCAGCCACGCGTCGCGCCGGCGCTCCCACGCCTCCTTCGAGAGCGGGTTGCCGTCGACGTCGAAGTGGAGCCCCGCGTAGATCCCCGAGCTCCGGTGGAAGCGCCGGCTCGGCAGGCTCAGCTTGAACGACACGCCGGACGCCTCGATCACCCGGTTCATCTTGTCGATCCCGCGCTGCGAGTCGGCCACGTACTCGTCGCGCAGCACCTCGTTCATCGCGTTCCTGAGCGGCACCTCCTCGCGCCGCCAGCCGGTCACCGCGCCGCCCCCGGCGGCGGGCACGTGCGGCACGTGCGGCACGTCAATTACGTACACGCCGTCGAGCGCCCGGTGGTCGTCGTACGACGCCTCCTTCGCGCGGCCCTTCACGCTCGAGGCGAAGAACGACGCCGCGTTCGACGAGATCTCCCCGCCGAAGAGGTCCAGCGACAGCGAGTACCAGAGGTTCAGGTACTTCTGCATCGTCGGCAGATCGATGCCGCCCTCGGCGCGCGCGTCCTCGTTCGCGTTGCGCTTCATCAGCTCGCACGTGCGCTCGACGATGCGGAGCAGGCCCGTCTCGCCGACGAACATGTGGTGCGCCTCCTCGGTCAGCATGAACCGCGTCGTGCGCGACAGCGGATCGAAGCCGCTCTCCGCGAGCGCGAGCAGCTGGTACTTGCCGTCGCGATCCGTGAAGTAGGTGAACATGAAGAACGAGAGCCAGTTCGTGCACGGCTCGTTGAAGGCGCCCAGGATCCGCGGCTTGTCCGGGTCGCCGCTGCGCCGCTCCAGGAGCGCCTCCGCCTCCTCCCGGCCGTCGCGGCCGAAGTGGCTGTGCAGGAGGTACACCATCGCCCAGAGGTGCCGCCCCTCCTCGACGTTCACCTGGAGCAGGTTCCGCAGGTCGTAGACGCTCGGGCAGCTCTGGCCGAGCAGCCGCTGCTGCTCCACGCTCGCGGGCTCCGTGTCTCCCTGCGTCACCACCAGCCGCCGCAGCATGTTCCGGAGCTCCCCCGGCACCTCTTGCCACGCCGGCTCGCCCAGGTGGTCGCCGAAGCCGATCGTCCGGTCCGCCACCCGATCCGCGAGGAAGATGCCCCAGCGGTACTCCGGCATCTTCACGTAGTCGAAATGCGCCCACCCCTCGTGATCGACGCTGATCGCCGTGCGCAGGTAGATGTCGTCCGCCTGGAAGCCCTCGGGCCCCGTCTCCCGCCACCAGTCCAGGAACTTCGGCTGCCACGCCTCGAGGGCGCGCTGCAGCTTCCTGTCCGACGCGAGGTCGACGTTGTTCGGGATCCTCTCCGAGTTGACGACCGCGCTCATGTCCGCCTCCAGTCGAATTCGGGGCGCTCCGGCCGCCCGTACACCGTCAGCGCGCCCCGCTGGCCCACCGCATTGGGGCGCTGGAAGATCCAGTTCTGCCAGGCTGACAGCCGCGAAAAGATCTTCGTCTCCATCGTCTCGGGCCCGCAGAAGCGCAGGCTCGCCTCCATCCCGGTGAGCGCGTCGGGCGACAGGCTCACCCGCTCCTCGATCGCGAGCCGCACCTCGTCGTCCCAGTCCATCGCGTCCGGCGCGAAGGTGCAGAGGCCCTCCTCCAGCGCCTCCTCGGCGGACAGGAGGCCCGTCTTCTCCTTCAGCGCGGCCACGCGCTCCGGGGCGCCGAGGAAGCGCGACGCGAGCCGCGTCAGGCCGTTCGACATGACGAGCGGACCGAAGTTCAGCGAGCTCAGCGCAATGGACGCGGGCGACGCGGGCGCCCCTGCCTGCCCCTCGTCCCCTCCGCCGTCCAGCATGTAGGAGCGGTCCGCCGCGAGGGCGAGCTCGAACAGGCTCCCCGCGAAGCAGGAGCCCGGCTCGATCAGCGCGAACACGCTGCGCGCCGTGAGGTCGAGCCGCTTGAGCACGCGCCGCATGTGGAGCAGCACCTCCTTCACGAACCAGTCGTCGCGGCTCGCCCACAGCGCCTCGTCCGCGGCCCGCACCGCGGCGGGAGAGCCGGACGTCCGCAGGAGCACGAGGCCCACCGTCGGGTGGTTGAAGCGGAGGTCGAGCAGCGCGTCGTCGAGCTCGCGGAACGCGCGGAGCGCCCACAGGTCCGCGCCCGCCCGGCGCATCCCGGCGGCGTCGGTCGGCGTCTCGCGCGTCTCGCGCGTCTCGCGCGTCTCGCGCCCTTCGCCGTCCGGCCCGAGCACGCGGATCTCCGCGGTCCTCGCGGCGCGGTCCACCTTCATCGACACGTGGCGGTAGTCGCAGGTGGACACGTCGCCCGCCGTGGCGCGCCGCGCCTCGAGCGGCGAGAGCCTCACCCCGGGCCCCGCCCTGTCCGGCGTCGCCGCCGCGAGCTCGGCGGCGCGCTGGGCCACCACCTGCTCGAAGCGGCTCTTCGGGATCGATCGATCGACGAGGCCCCACTGCTCCGCGCGCTTGCCGCGCACCCCCTCGGCCAGCGTCGAGAACACGTCCGCGAGATCGCGCCGCACCTTGCGCTTGTCCACGAGCCGCGTGAGCCCCCCGGTCCCCGGGAGCACGGCGAGCAGCGGCGTCTCCGGGAACGAGACGGCGCTGCTCCCGTCGTCGGCGAGGAGGATCTCCTCGCACGCGAGCGCGAGCTCGTAGCCGCCGCCCGAGGCGACGCCGTTCAGCGCCGCGAGGTAGCGCTGCCCGCTCTCGGAGCACGCCTCCTCGATCGCGAGGCGCGTCTCGTTCGTGAACTTGCAGAAGTTGACCTTGAACGCGTGCGTCGACGACCCGAGCATGTAGATGTTCGCGCCGGCGCAGAAGATCCGCGGCTGCGCGCTCGTCACGACGACCGCCTTCACCTCGGGGTGCTCGAAGCGCAGCCGCTGCACGATGTCGGCGAGCTCGATGTCGACCGCGATGTCGTAGCTGTTGAGCTTCAGCTGGTAGCCGGGCCGCGCCGCCGCGTCCTCGTCGACGTCCATCGCCACGCGCGCGATCGCCCCCTCGAACGAGAGCTTCCAGTGCCTGTAGCGGCCTGGCTCCGTCTCGAAGCGGAGGGGCGCGTCCTCGCCGGACGCGCCGTCTTCCCGGGCCCTGGTCTGCGGCGCCGGCGCCGCGGAAGGAGGAGAGGTGGTCGCTTCCATACCCGACGAGCCCACCACCGCGCCGGGGTTCAGTCAAGCAGTATAGTTCTTGTTGGACAGGCTTTCATGAAATATAGTGCATCGACGAGATGGCGTCCCGTCAGACATCGCGCAGGGCGCGGGCAGGCCAGGGGCCGGAGGCCGGCGCGGGGGGCGTCGCGGACGGCGCGCCGCCGATCCTCGCGTACCTCGGCGGTCGGCTCCGGCAGCGGCGGACGGAGCTCGCGCTCACCTTGCGCGAGCTCGCCGAGCTCGCCGGCGTGAGCGAGCGCTTCCTGGTGCTGATCGAGAGCGGGCGGGCGAACGTCTCCGTGGTGCGGCTCGAGGACATCGGCCGCGCGCTGGGCACCTCGGCCGCCGCGCTGCTCTCGGCGGGCGAGCTCGGCGAGGAGGCGCCGCCGCGCGGCCGGTCGGCCGGCGAGGACGGGGAAGGGGCGGGCGAGCCCCTCGTCGCGCTGCTCGGCCTGCGCGGGGCCGGCAAGACCACGATCGGCGGCCGCGCCGCGGCGCGGCTCGGCGTGCCCTTCCTCGAGCTCGACGCCCTCGTGGCCGCGCGCGCGGGGATGAGCCTCGCCGCCCTGTTCGAGATCCATGGGAACGCCTACTACCGGCGGCTGGAGCGCGAGGAGCTCGCGCGGCTCGAGGGCGCGCGCGCCCACGGGATCGTGGCCACGGGGGGCGGCCTGGTGACCGATCCGGCGACCTTCGAGCGACTGAGGCGCTGCGCGGTGACGGTGTGGCTGCGGGCGACGCCCGAGGACCACTGGCGCCGCGTGGTCGAGCAGGGGGACGCGCGCCCCATGGCCAACCGGGCCGACGCCATGAAGGAGCTCAGGGCGCTCTTCCAGGCGCGGCGCGCGCTCTATGAGCAGGCCGAC
This sequence comes from Sorangium sp. So ce302, assembly GCF_051530145.1. Classification (GTDB taxonomy): domain Bacteria; phylum Myxococcota_A; class Polyangia; order Polyangiales; family Polyangiaceae; genus Sorangium; species Sorangium cellulosum_B. The sequence continues at coordinate 1,610,364 of NZ_CP150326.1, forward strand.
TTCGCGGTGGACACGTCGGCGCTCGGTCTCGCGCGCTCTGTCGATCGCGTGGTCAAGATCGCGCGTGAAGCTGGTAGAAGGAACGCGACGCGCTCGCCTTGAGTCGGGGGCGCGCTCCCCCTCCTCCCCATGTCCATGCCGCGCCTCAAAATTCTCTTCGTGGTGTCCGAGTGCGTCCCCTTCAGCAAGACGGGTGGTCTAGCCGACGTGGCGGGCGCGCTGCCGATCGCGCTCGCCGCGGCCGGTCACGACGTGCGCGTCGTGATGCCGGCGTACCGTGCCGCCAAGCGTTACCTTGCCCGCCAGATCGCGCTCGCCGAGCAGCGGCCCGCGGGCAGCGAGGCCGTCGCCGCGCCGGCCGTCGCCGCCGCCGCGGCCGCGGGCAACGGGCTCGCCGCCTCAGCGGCCGACGCGGCCCCGGCGGCTGGCGCGGCCCCGGCGACTGGCGCGGCCCCGGCGGCCGACGCCGCCCCGGCGGCAGACGCGACCCAAGGCGGAGACGGCGAGCCTCCGGCGGAGCGCTTCGTGCCGCACCGGCTGCCGATCTCGCTCGGCGTGCCCCTTGGCGGCGGCGAGGCGTGGACCGCCGTCTGGGAGACGCGCCTCGATCCCGGGGCGCCCGGCACACCTGCGCCCCGCGTGTACCTGCTCGAGCACGACGTCCTCTACGATCGCGACGGCATCTACGGCGACGCGCACGGCGAGTTCGGCGACAACCTCGCCCGCTACGCGCTCCTGTCTCGCGGCGCGCTGCAGCTCTGCCACGCGCTCGAGTTCTGGCCGGACATCGTCCACGTCCACGACTGGCAGTCGGCGCTCGTCCCGCTCTACCTCAACGTTCTCGAGCACCGGTCGCCGCTCGCCCGCGCCGCGTCCGTGCTGACGATCCACAACCTCGGCTACCAGGGCTGGTTCAACAAGGGACAGCTCCCCACGACCGGGCTCGGGTGGGATCAGTTCCACAGGTTCTGCCTGGAGGCGTACGACAGCATCAACCTGCTCAAGGGCGGCATCTACAACGCCACGCTCGTCTCCACGGTCTCCCCCAGGTACGCGCAGGAGATCCAGACGTGGGAGGGCGGCGAGGGGCTCGACGGCGTTCTGCGGGATCGCGGCACCGACGTGATCGGGATCCTCAACGGCATCGACGATTCCATCTGGAACCCCGCGACCGATCCCCACATCGCGGCGCCGTTCTCCGCCGAGGATCTCGGCGGCAAGCGCCTCTGCAAGGCGGCGCTCCAGCGAGAGATGGGGCTCGAGGAGCGCCCCGACGTCCCGCTCCTCGGGCTCATCAGCCGCCTGGCGACCCAGAAGGGGATCGACATCCTCGCGGGCGCGCTCGACCACATCCTCTCGCTCGACGTCCAGCTCATCGTCCTGGGCTCCGGCGAGCGCTGGGCCGAGGACCTCTTCTCGCGGATCTCCGGCGCGAGCGACCGCTTCCGCGTCTACGTCGGCATGAACGAGGGGCTCGCCCACCGCATCGAGGCGGGCGCCGATCTCTTCCTGATGCCGTCGCGCTACGAGCCCTGCGGGCTGAACCAGATGTACAGCCAGCGCTACGGGACGCTGCCGGTCGTGCGCGCCGTCGGCGGCCTCGACGACACGGTCGAGAACAACGTCACGGGCTTCAAGTTCGAGGAGATGTCGTCGAGCGCGCTCGGGAACACCGTCGCGTGGGCGGTGCACCTCTACCGCGCCGACCCGGCCTACTTCCGGTCGATGCAGCTGCGGGCGATGAAGAAGAACTTCGGCTGGGCGCAAGCCGCGCGGCAGTACGAGGCCCTCTACCGCCTCGCGATCGCCCGCCGCACCGGCCGCCCGTTCTGACCGCGCCCCCGGCGGAGGCGCGGCGCGATCGGCGCGTGCCTCCCTCGCGTGGGCGGGCGCGCCTCCCTCGCGGGGAGCGCGCTCGGGCGGGTCACTCCTTCTCGGGGGCGGCCGGCGCGGCCGGCGCGGCCGGCTGCGCGGTCCCGGCGGCCTCGCGCGTCGCCGCCTGGCTCTTCGCCATGAGCGAGCGGGAGAGCGCGCGGTGCTTCCCCTCGATCACCGACACGAAGCTCGTGACGACCGGCAGGAACAGGGCAGGGGAGGTGATCCCCTTGTCCGTCAGCTTGGGCTCGGCCGCCTTCACGTCGCGGATGAAGCCGGCGAGCGCGGGCTCCATGATCTTGGCCCACGGGTCGGTCTGGTGGGTCGAGCCGTACACCTTGAGCGCGGCCGCGGACGTCTCCAGCTTCTGGAGCGCGGTCTTCTCCGCCGCCGGATCGACGTTCTTGCTGGCGAGGATCAGCATGAGCGCCCGCGCGTCCTCGAGGGCCGTGATCGCCTCCTTCTGACCCTCGTCCGCCTTCGCGAGGTCGGGCAGGTGCGACGCGTGCCACGCGGACACCGCGAGGCCGAGCTTGTCGGAGTGCGCGTCGAGCTTCTGGAAGTCGGCGAGGAGCTTCGCGTGGAGCTCCTTGCCCTTCGCGAAGCTGTCCTTCTTGTACTCCTCGCGCTGGTAGTAGTTGGCCGCCGCGGCGATGTTCTTCGCCAGCTCGGTCGCGAACGGCGCGTACTCGGCGAGCGCGGCGTCGACGTCCGCCATGGCCGGCTCCTTGAGGCTGAGGGCGACGGTGCAGGCGCGCGCGTTGCGCTCGTGCGGCGCGCGCGCGCTGAAGTTGATCGGCCGGCGCTCGTCCGGCTTGCCAGGCGGGGTCGGCGCGCCCTTGGCGGCGGGGGCGCTGGTGCCGCCCGGCGCGGCGGCGGCGCCGGGCAGGCCGGTCGTCTTCGGCGCGGCGGCGGCGCCGGGCGCGGGCGGCTTCGCGGGGAGCGCGCCCTTCGCGGCGTCTCCGGCCTTCGCCTGATCGTCGTTGCCGAAGCTCGGGATCTTCTTCTCGCTGGGCTCATCCTTGCCGAGGCTCGCGAGGTACGCGTCGCGGGCCTGCTTCAGCGAGAGCGTCCCGAAGTAGCAGACGTCGACGCGGTACTCCTTCATCGACTGCGGGTCGACCTTCGCCATCGGCGACACGGGCGTCCGCAGGCTCGCCTTTCCCTTGTTCGTGTTCGCCGCCGCGGAGCTTGCCGGCTCCGGCTGGGGAGGGGGCGGGTCCTCCTTGCAGCCGGCGGCACCGCTGGCGACGAGCACGAGCGCGATAGAACAGAGAGACCTGACGGAAATCATTCGGTGTGCCTCCTCGGCTGGCGCAGGAACGGGCGCATCATGCCTAAGCCGGCGGCGCTTGCAACACCCGGCCAGGGGCGAGAACTTGCGGCCCTGGTCGGGAAAACCCCGCCCGCGGCCCAAAACACGCGACGCCGCTCGGTTCTTCCAGGCCTCCGCCGGGGCTATCCTCCCCCGGCCTCCGCTGTGGCTGACGAAACGTTCCGGGTCTAATGTCCGCCGCGTGAAGCTGCGAACCTTGACCCTGGACGAGCTGACCATCGACGACGAGCGCTCCTTCCGGCACGTCGCGCTCTACGACGATCTGAAGCAGGCACTCCGGCGCGACGGGTACCGCTTTCGCGTGCCCGAGGGCGAGGCGAGCTGGGATCGCGTCGTCTTCTTGAACCTGACGTTCTGGAGCCAGAGCGAGCAAGGCGACCTGATCGCCGGCGACCACCTCGCCGCCGACGTCGTCGCGCACGTCGCGTGGCACCACCTCGCCCACCGCGCGCTCACGGCCGCGGGCGCCGGCGCTCCGCCCAGCGCTGAGTCGCTCCTGCTCGCCGAGGCCATCGCCAGCGCGTTCGATCTGTACCTCGTCGGGCGCCTCCTTGGGCACGCCCCCGGCTCCGACTTCCTGGCCACGCAGGTGCCCGCGATGGCCGAGGCGGCCGAGGCGGCCGGCCTCTCCGACGCCGGGTTCGAGGCGCTCCTGGAGAGCGTGGCCGGGAACCCGGAGCGCGCCTTCGAGGACCTCCGCGCCCTGCTCTTCGACGTCACGACGGCGCTCGTGCGCTGCGATCGCCTGAGCCGCGCCGCGGAGATCCTCGCCGGCTTCGACGCCCACCGGTTCGCGCCGCTCCTCCACCACTACGAGCTGTCGAACTGGATCCTGTCGACCCGCGCTTCCGGGTCAGCCCCCGCCCCCGATCCGGTCGCGCGCGCCGTCGACACGGCGCTGCGGAGCGCGCCGGTGTCGCTGGACTGGTTGGAGCAACGCTGGGTGCGCCCGCCCGCGCCCCTGCCGGCGCCCGCCGGTGAGCCCTCCGCCTAGACGAATCCAGCGGGATCCGGCGGAATCCCGCGGCCCGGAGCCGGGCGGAGCGGGCGAGCCCGAGGACGACCGCCCTGGTCACCTGTGAAGAAGATTGCGCGTGCTGGCGAGCTGCGCGATTCTCTTCTCAAGGTGCAACTCGCCTGCTCTCTCTGCAGGACCTACGTGGAGATCGGTGTAGGACGCGAGATGCGTCCATCCTTGCCGTTTGTCTGCAAGACGTGTCGCATGAAGAGCAAGCAGTCCGCGTCCGAGAGGGGTGAGCCACGGTCTTCCCCCTCGGGCGTTCCGAGCTCCGCGAGCGGACGCGACCGGCGAGAGCCGTCGAGCGAGCCGGAGCGCGCGAAGCCGTCCTCCGGGCGCCGCTCGGAGAGGGGGGCCGGGCTCTCGAGCGATGTGCTGGACGCCGAGACGACGCTCCCGGGCGCTGGCATCCAGCACCGGCTGGAGCCCGCGGGCGAGACGGAGCGGCGCGCGGCGCCGGAGGCGGCCGGGCGCAGGCGAGGGCTCACGCTCGCGGAGCGGATCGCGCAGCAGGAGCTGGACGTCGCGCCTGAGTCCAGCCCGAGGGCGCTGGATGCGTTCTACGCGGCGGCCGAGGCCTCGCTCGAGCACGCCGTCGTGACGCCGGACGGCGGGCTGGGGCGGCGTGAGGTCCCGGCGCGGCATCGCACGTTCGCCGGCCTCTCCTGGGACGACACGCCCCGCGGCGGCGCGGCGCCGACCGGCAGGAGCCCGTCCGCGCTCCCTCCCGCCGACTCGGATCCCGTCTCGATCCAGGACCTCGCGCAGATGCTCTCCCCGGGCGTCGAGCCGCCCTCGCTCTCGTTCGGCTCGCACGCCCTCGAGGAGGAGCGCGCGAGCCAGCCCGCGCCCGCGCCCGAACCCGCTGCCGTGCCCCGCGCGACCCCGCGCACGCCGGTCCCGGCGCGACCGCCGGCGCGGCGCGAGCAGCGCACAACGTCGCCGGTGGCGCGGCCGCGGACCGCTGCTGTCCCGCGCGCCGGCGGCTCCGCGCGGCCTATCGCGCCGCCGTCGGAGATGCCGCCGGCGCCGCTCTCCGAGATACCGTCGGCGCCGCTGTCCATCGACGAGGGCCGGCCGTCGTCGCACCGCTCGTCGCCCGAGCTCCGGCTCCAGGACGTGCAGGCGATGGCGGCGCTCGCCCCTCAGCCCATGCCGTCCGCGCGGCGCGCCCGGTCCGGTCCGAGCGCCGCGCAGCCCGCCGACGCCTCTCCGGCGGACCTCGCCTTGCTGGGTTCGCTCGCCCCGTCGCCGGCCGCGGGCCCGCCGCGCGCCGCCGAGGAGCAGCGGCGAGATCGCGCCAGGTCCAAGGCGGCCGAGGCGCAGGGCGCCGCGGGAGGGCCGCGGGATCAGGGGAGCGACGAGCGGCCGTCGCACGAGCCGATCGCGCTCACGAACCTCTCCCCGCGGTCGACCGCCCACGCGGCGGGCGACTGGCCCAGCCAGAACGAGCCTCGCGGGCGCGCCGAGCGCAAGGAGACCTCGGGCCTGATCGACCTGCGCAGCATGGCGCCGCCGCCCGGCGAGGAGGGCGAGGCGCGCCGCAACGAGGACCGGGCCGATCACGAGATCCTGAGCATCAACAGCGGGCTGTTCGATGACGCCGCCGCTGGGCGGAGCTCGGACTCCTCGTTCCCCTCGCAGCCCGTCGAGCCCGAGCTCCTGGCCGTCGAGGGACACACGTCCTCCGGGGAAGAGACGCCGGTGCGCACCTCGATCACGGCCGGCTCCCTCGTGTCCGAGAAGCTGCGCTCCTTCTCGACGCCGGCATCGCGCCAGAACATGGCGCTCGCCGGCTGGGTGACCGTCGTCTTCATCGTGTTCGGCGCTGCGCTCTACCTCGCGCAGGCTCACGGCCGCTCGTCCAGCGCCGTGGCGACCCAGGGCGCGCCCGCGGGCAGCGGCGCGCTCGTTGCGGCGCCGCCCGAGGTGCCGCCTCCGTCGTCCGCCGCGGCGGCTCCCGCTGGCCAGATCGCCGACCGGGAGCCGTCCCTGGACGACGAGCCGGTCGCGGAGTCGCCGTCCGCCGCTCCCGGCCCTGCGGAGCAGGCGCTGGCCGCCTCCGCCGGCCCTGCCGGCGAGCCAGCTGCACCGCCGCAGCCCGTGCAGGCAGGGGCTGCTCCCGGGGCGGTACCCGAGCCGACCGCCGCGCCGGCGGCGAGCGCCGCGCCAGCAGCGACCGCCGCGCCGGCGGTGAACCCCGCGCCAGCGGCGACCGCTGCGCCAGCGGCGACCGCTGCGCCGGCGGCGACCACCGCGCCGCAGGCCAGCGAGAAGCCTGATGTACCCGAGCGCCCTGCCCGGGCCGCGGCGCCGAGCGAGCCCGAGCGCGCCAAGCCGGCGGGCAAGCAGCCGCCGCCGGCGCCGCTCCTTCCGGCGAAGGACGAGCCAGCGCGCTTCGATCAGAGCGCGGCGTCCAGCGTCCTCGCGTCCGCGGCGGCGGCCGCCGCCGGGTGCACCGGCGAGGGCCTCACCGGCACGGCCCGCGTGGCCGTCACCTTCGCGCCCACGGGGAAGGCCATGTCGGCGCGCGTGGAGGGGGGCGACCTGGTCGGGACCGCCACCGCCGGGTGCATCGCCGCTGCATTCCGCGACGTCGCGGTGCCGCCTTTCGAAGGAATTCCGGTCACCGTCATGAAGCAAGTGAAGATCCGCTGACGACGGGTCGAAAGCTTTCTATCCTCCCGCCGCTGTGCTGGTCGCGCTTCGGGTCAAGAACTTCATCCTGATGGACGCCCTCGAGCTCCGGCTCGAGCCCGGGTTCAACGTGCTCACCGGCGAGACGGGCGCGGGCAAGTCCATCGTCGTGGGCGCGCTCTCGCTGGTCCTCGGCGGCCGCGCGAGCGCCGAGCAGGTCCGCCCCGGCGCGGACGAGGCCGAGATCGAGGCGCTCTTCGACGTGCGCGGCTCCGATCGCGCGATGGCGATGCTCGACGCCGCCGGCATCGCGAGCGAGGGCGAGCTCGTGGTCCGCCGCGTGGTCCAGGCGACCGGCCGCTCGCGCGCCTATCTGAACGGCCGTCTCTGCACCGCGGGCGAGCTCCAGGCGCTCGCCCCGGAGCTCGCCGACGTCGCCTCGCAGCACGAGAGCGTCGCGCTGACCGATCCGTCGACGCACCTCGGCTACCTCGATCGCTTCGGCCGCCTCGTGCCTGCGCGCAGCGAGCTCGCGGCGGACGTCAGCGCGCTCGAGGCGCTCACCGCCGAGCTCAGGGCCGCCCGCGAGCTCGAGCGCGGCCGCGGCGAGCGCGAGGCGTTCCTCTCCTTCCAGCTCCAAGCCATCGACGCGCTGTCGCCGCGCCCCGGCGAGCTCGCCGATCTCGCGGCCGAGCGCAACCGGCTCCGCCACGCGGGCCGCCTGCACGACATCACGCGGCGCGCCGCGTCCCGCCTCGATCAAGGGGACGACGCGATGTGCGACGAGCTCGCGCGCCTCGCCTCGGAGCTCCGGGCGGCGGCGGAGATCGATCCAGCGCTCGACGATGTCGCCCGCGCGGTCGACGGCTGCTGGACGGAGCTCAGCGAGGCGGCCCGCCAGATCGCCCGTTACGCCGAGCGCGCGGAGGCCGACCCGGATCGCCTCTCCGAGATCGAGGATCGCATGTACCGCCTCGAGGGCCTGCTGCGGCAGCACGGCCCCACGCTCGACGACGTGCTCGCCGCGCGGGCGCGCCTCGCGGCCGAGCTGGAGCGCCTCTCGGGGGTCGAGAGCCACGTCGCGGAGCTCGAGCGGCGGCGCGACGTCTTGCTCGCCGTCGCCGCCGAGCGCGCCCGCAAGCTCTCGGCGAAGCGGCGGAAGGCCGGCGAGAAGCTCGGCGCCGCGATCTCCTCGGAGCTCGCCGATCTCGGCATGGGCGGGGCGCGGGTCGTCGTGGACATCGAGCCGCACGGCGGCGACCGCGCCGAGCTGGTCGTCGACGGCGCCCGCCTCGGCCAGGACGGGATCGACCGCGTCGAGTTCCTCATCTCGCCCAACAAGGGGATCGAGCCTCGCCCCCTGCGCCGCATCGCCTCGGGCGGCGAGCTCTCGCGCGCCCTGCTCGCCCTGAAGCGGGTGCTCGCGGAGTGCGGGCCCGCCGGGCTCTACGTCTTCGACGAGGTCGACAGCGGCGTCGGCGGCGCCGTCGCCGACAAGATCGGGCGCGCGATCGGCGACGTGGCGCGCCACCACCAGGTGCTCTGCATCACCCACCTCGCGCCCATCGCGGCGTTCGCCGGCGCTCACTTCGTCGTCGCCAAGGAGAACGCGGGCGGCATCGCCAAGAGCTCGGTCACGCGCGTCGACAAGAAGGACCGCATCGCCGAGGTGGCGCGGATGCTGTCGGGGGCGAAGGTCACCGGCGCGTCGCTCAGGGCCGCGACGGAGCTCATCGAAGCAGCGCGCCTTTGAGCGGCGGTCACCCGCTTCGGATACGGGCCCATCTCGACGTTTTCGGTGCTCAGCGCACTGGAGTGCGCTTGCGCGCCGAAAACGCCGATCTGGACCCGTCTCCTGTGCGGGTGACCGCCGCTCTGCGACGGCGTACCCGAGGCGGGGTGCGTGGGGCGGATCAGCTCCGCGCGAGCGCGTAGTCGTTCAGATCGACGCGGATCAGGTCCTTGAGCCAGGGGTGCACCGTGATCGCGGTGCGGTAGAGCCCCTGGGCCATGCGCCGGTAGCTCGTGTGCCCCTGCTTCGCCGAGCGGAGCTCGATGACGTGGAAGAGCTCGCGCAGGTTCAGCGTCCAGAGGGTCCTCACGCGGAAGCCGAGCGGCACCGCGTACTGCGACTCGAGGGGGTAGCGCTCCTCCATCGCGTTCCACGCGTCGCGCGCGGCGAGCATCGCGTCCTGGTAGGCCTCGGCGTGGCCGAGATCCGAGAGGGCCTGCGGCGTCTCGAAGCCGAGCCGGCAGGTGAGCCGCTGCGTCGCCGGCGTCAGCATCCTGTGGCGCTGCAGGTCGCGGTACGCGCCGTAGTCGAGCATCAGCTCGAAGGTCATCGTCGACGCCTCGAACGCGCGCGGCGGCGCGTCGTACGGGCCGCGCTTCTCGCACGCGGCCTTCGCGATCCCGATGAGCTCCGGCAGCGTCGCGCGGTGGAGCGCGTCGCCCAGGTTGTAGGCGTGCACGCCCGGATCGCTCCCGTCGTACGCGAGCGCGAGCGCGACGCGCTCCAGCGCGTCCTTGTCGTAGCGCACCAGCCGGACAGGCTGGTTGATCACCATCGTCGCGCTCACGCCCTCGTCCGGCGGCGTGTAGACCCGCTTCATCGCCGCGGCGACGCTGGCCTGCAGCGTCTGCCGGAGCTCGTTCGGCGCGGCGTACTTCACGAGCGTCGGGGTCACGGCGAGCGCCGCCGTGTGCATGTCGCGGGCGACCCTGCGCACCTCCTCGAGCGGGTGCGACAGCATCTTCGTGAGCAGGACCTCGAGCGCCCTCGCGTTCGCGGTGAGGCCGATGTTCGTCCGCGTCCCCGCCGGCAGGAGGCCGCGCAGGAGATCGCACGCCTGCGCGCGCAGCGCCCCCTTGTAGGCGGCGTCCGACATCTTCTCGGGCTTCGGCGAGCGCGCGCCGAGCCGCTCGGTCACCCTGGGGACGAGGTCGAGGTAGGTCGCGAAGAGCCGCTCGCTCGAGGCCTTGTATTTCGCGGCGTGCTCGGCGTCGAGCTCCGGCAGGTCGATGAACGAGTGCTGATCGAAGACCACGTAGCGCGTGCTCTTCTCCGTGTACGAGCCGAGCCGCAGGTCCTCGATCACCTTGGAGGCGACGATGCTGACGTTCTCGATCGCGAGGTGCACCACGGCGTGCTCGGCGACCGACGCGTGGCCGTAGCCCACGACCCATTTCTCGTGGAAGCTCCGCGCCTTGTCCGACGCGAACGCGAGGCCCCGGCGCGGCCGGCCGTCGGCCTCCGGGGCGACGTCGAGCTCCTCGTCGCCGAGCAGGCGCGCCAGGTTGGTGCGCAGATCGTCCCGGCTGCGCGAGTAGTACGCGAACAGGACGGCGATGACTTCTTCCGGCAGACCCGACAGCGAGAAGACGTCGGCCGTCGGGCTCGACACATACGGCGCGATTCGGGCACGCGACGCTTCGTCCAAGGCCATGCACCTGCTTCTACTCCCAATCGCAGGCCGGACGGTCGACAAAACTGGGTTTCCGATCGACAGATCCGGGCCACGTCGACGCACCGCCGCGCAGGCCCTCGTGGCCGGGGCTGGCCGGCGCGCGCGGTCCGGGCGCGGCGCGCGTTCGGCGTTGTGCGCGCCGTCGAGCGCGCTCTGCGTCAGAGCGCTCGCGCCGCGGAGACGGCGAACGGATCGGGGAAGATCTCGCTGTTCGCGAGCGGCCGGCTGCGACGGGTCAGCACCTCGCAGCCGTTCCTCGTCACGACGATGGTGTGCTCGAACTGCGCCGACAGCGAGCGATCGGCCGTCAGCGCGGTCCACTTGTCTTCCTGGATCTCGACCTCGTAGGTGCCGAGGTTGATCATCGGCTCGATCGTGAAGCACATGCCGGCGCGGAGGCGGGCGCCGCTGCCGTACTTGCCGACGTGCGAGACCTGCGGCGCCTCGTGGAAGCGCCGCCCGATGCCGTGCCCGACGAAGGCCCGCACCACCGAGCAGCCCTCGCCCTCGGCGAATTCTTGGATGGCGGCCCCGATGTCGCCAAGGCGCGCCCCGTCCCGGACCTGGGCGATGCCGAGCTGCAGGCTGCGCCGGGACACCTCGGTCACGTGCTTCGCCTCGGCCGAGGGCTTGCCGATGTAGAAGGTCGCGGACGTGTCGCCGTAGAAGCCGTTGTAGATCGTGGTGACGTCCACGTTGATGATGTCGCCCGGAACGAGGACGCGATCGCACGGGATGCCGTGGCAGACCACCTCGTTGATCGAGGTGCAGACGCTCTTCGGGAACCCGTGGTAGTTGAGCGGCGCGGGGTAGCCGCCGCGGCGGATCGTGTCCTCGTGGACGAAGGTGTTGATGTCCTCGGTGGTGATGCCGGCGCGGATCATCTCGCCGACGCCGAGGAGCGTCTCCGCAGCCATCTGTGAGGCCGTGCGGAGGGCGTCGACTTCTTTGACCGTCTTGATGCTCACGTTGCTCACGGCGCAGACAGCTCCCCGAGGACGACGGCCTCTTTGACGGCCGCGGCGACCTCCGCTGTATCAGGTGAAAGGTGCCAGTGGATCTCCGGCTCGCCGGCCTCGCCGGCGAAGCGCCGGATGAAGGCGATGAAGGTGAGCCCGCGGAGCCGCGCGTCGATCGCCTTCGCGACGCCGAACGCGCGGCTCTGCGGCCGGATGTGGAGCTCGAACGCCCGGTCCGGCGCCCGGGGTGTGGCCAGCGGAGGGTAGCCGACCTGGATCCCGAGGTGGTAGGTGCTCTGTTCGCCGATCGAGTCGACGGTCACCGTGTTGACGCGGACCCGCGCGACCACGTCTCCCGTCTGCGACCTCTCGCGGAGGAACAGGTCGGATCTGGGCGAGGGGCCGTCCAGCGAGAAGCCCACGGCGGCAGGCTCGATGTTGTCGTCGAAGACCTCGCGCGCGCCCCCCTCCCATGGGGGCAGGCCGGCCTGTGGATCGACGGACGCCGCGGGGCGCTCGTGGTCGGCGACGCAGCCGCCGGCGGGGCCAACGGTCGCCAGCGCGGCGAGCGCAAGGCGTAAAGGTGCAGCACCGGCGGCAGGGATCATCCTTGGGGCCAGAGCTCGTAGCACGTCGGCCGGTCCCTGTCAGGACCCGGCACACACCGGCCACAAGCGCTGTCGAGGCTGTTTTGCCCTCGTCGCGATCCGCCTCGCGCTCGCTCTCCATCGATCCGGCCGAGCGATCGTCCAACGGCGGTCGACCCCGCTCGGTGCGGAGAACCTATTCTCCTGTCCTACCGCAGGTGCTAGCGTTCTCCGGCTTGCCGGGCTGGGTTTCCTGGCTTTTGCGATTGCACAGAGCGCAGGGACAGGGCCTGCGCCGGCTGGAGGAGGAACATGAAAGCGAAGAGGCTCCTGGGAGCGGCGCTGGCTCTGGGGCTGGGCCTTGCGGCGATCACGAGTGCGACCGTGGCGGCTGCCCAGCAGAAGCGGGGGACGAGCGGGGCGCCTGCCGCGGCTCCTGCCAAGCCTGCCGATACGCCTGCGACGAAGAAGACGATCGCGCTGACGCCGCCGGGCATCGCCTGGGGGATGACCACCAAGCAGGTGGCGGCGGTGATCGACAAGATGCTCGATGAGGCGTACGTGCCGCGTTACAAGGCGATCTCGCCCGGCGTGAAGATGAGGGCGCTCGACGCGGAGCTCGCCGAGGAGAAGAGCGCGTTCCGCCGCAGCCGCATCGACTTCGGCGGGTTGCCGACCGGCATCGACGCGACGCCGCTCAAGGGCGAGTACACCTACCTCAACAAGGAATCGATGATGACGCTGACCCGCGAGAGCGGGAAGCGGTACTTCTTCTTCATCCAGGACAAGCTCTGGAAGATCATCGACGAGCACCCGCTGGGCGAGAAGGCCGCCCGCGGGAAGGACTATACGTCCGCCGTGGTCAAGCTCGTGACGGCGTTCGGGGTTCCTGGTCGCCTGACGCCGCCTGCTCCGGACAAGGGCCGCTACGTCAACGAGGTCGACTGGAAGGACGCGGCCACGCACTTCCGTGCGATCGAGCGGAGCGACTCCGAGATCGCGTTCGCCTACGAGGACCTGGTCACGCTGGGCAGCCTCGATTCGCTCCGCCCCAACAAGCCGGTCGACGCGAACGCCATCGACCCCGCCGTCGCCTCCGCCGTCCGCAAGGAAGAGCCCCCTCCCGCCCCGCCTCCCTCCGCCGACAAGCCCGGCAAAAAGAAGTAGCCCCACGACCCGCCGCGCCCCCGTCCGGCCCTCGTGTTAGCTCATCGCACCCTTTTTTCTTCTCTCCCCCTCCGTCCCAGTAGCCCGCCTGAGGCGGTCACCCGCACAGGAGACGGGTCCAGATCGGCGTTTTCGGCGCGCAAGCGCACTCCAGTGCGCTGAGCACCGAAAACGTCGAGATGGGCCCGTCTCCGCAGCGGGTGCCCGCCTCAGGCCAGGGAGGCGCCGTCGGGGACACGCATGCCGTTCGTCACGATGACCCGCGCGGACGGCGCGACGGCGAGCACCGCTGGCTCGATCACCGCGCGCGCGGTGAGCATGGCCCCGGGGCAGCCCGAGCACGCGCCGGCCAGGTGGAGCGTCAGGTGATCGGGCTCGACGGCCACGATGTAGAGCTCACCGCCGTCGGCTCGGACGAGCGGCGCGATCACCTCGCGGCAAACCTTGAGAAGCTGATCGATGGAAGCCGGCATGGGGGTGAGCTCGGCAGCGCGAGCCAGTCGCCACAGCCTAGCACGGTAGCGCTCGATAAGGAGATCTCAGGCCCGCCGCCGGCCGTGACAGCACCCGGGCCGTAGCCAGGGGGACCGCCCCGGAGGGCGCGCTCAGAGCGTCGAGACGAGCGCGGCGACGCCGGCGTCCGCGGCGAGCTCCGGAACGCGCTGCGCCGCAGCGCCGAAGGTGCGGCCGGCGATCTCCACCGTGCCGCTCCAGGGGCCCGAGGCCGTCTTCACCGGCAAGTCCAGCTTCTCGAGCGCCTCGGTGTTGACGTCGGGCGTCACCGGTCCGCCGTACGCCTTCGCGCCCTTCCACGCGAAGACGTAGAGCAGCGGCGTCGACTTCAGCCCGTCCCGCTTGGCGATCTCGGCGATGTCGCGCTTGGCCGCCTCCTGCAGCCGGTACGCGTAGGCGCGGAACGACCAGCCCGTGACGAAGAGGCCCTGGAGCTCGCCGCCGCTCCGTGTGACCGGGTGCACGGCGACCCACTGGAGATCGGGGCCGTTCCTGACCCCGCGCATCTCCTGCATCTCCCCGAACGCCTCGACGACGCCGCTGCCCGGGGCCAGCACCTTCCTGAGCTCGGGGAACGAGGCCAGGACGGACCTGTTGGCGAGCATGTCCGGATCGGCCTCGCTGCGCAGCACCGTGCCGCTCGGATCGGCGAAAGAGAAGAAGGTGCTCTTCGCGAACTCGAGGTCCTTCACCGAGGCGCGCGCTCCCGCGATCGCCTTCTGGAGCCCGAGCAGGTTCGCGCCCGGGTCGGTGTCCACCAGCGCAGCGAGCTTCTGCGAGCCCGCGGGGAGGCCCGTCCGCACCTGGCCGACGTCCTCCGCGACGACCGGCGCGAGCTTGGCGCAGAGCTCCGCGGCGTGCTTCTGGGAGGTCTTGCCGTCCTCCTGACACGCGCTCCCGAGGGCGGCGGCCAGCGCACAGGCGAGCACGGCAGGCTTGCTTTCGCTTCGGGCGAAGGTGGAAGAGCGCATCATCGAGAACGACTCTCCGAGGCGAGCGGAGTTCCGGCGGCCGGGACCATCACGCCTCACAGGGTTTCCGGGGTTACAAAGATGATCTCGACCCGGGCGTTGCGGGCGCGCTCGCTGCCCCCCGGATCGACGACCGGGGACGCGGATCCCGCGAGGAACGGCGCGATGGACGGGCCCGCGGGCGCCCCCGCGGCGGTCGCACCTTGCGCCGGACCGAGGGCGCGGACGACGGCATCGGCCCGCGCCGCCCACGCGGGCTCTTCCCTGGCGCGGATCTCCCGGTCCGTGTGCACGACCACGGCCACGGGAAAGGAGGGGTGCGCCGTGGCGACCAGCGCGAGGTCGCGGAGGCGCGCCTCGCCGGCCTTCGTGAGGGCGTTGCCGGCGAACAGCCCGCGAAGCGTGACAACGATGCCGCGATCGTCGCGGACGGGCGACCAGGTGCCTGCGGCCGAGAGCTCTGCGAGGAGCGCGTCACCAGCGCCAGGCGCGCGGGTCACCGGCGTGGCGGCGCGGCGCGCGGCCGTCAGCGCGGCGAGGCAGCCCGCCCTGGCGCGGGAAGCCTGGTCGATGGGCGCCGGGAGGGCGCGGGTGGAGCTGCTCGCCTCGGCGAGCTCCGCGTCGAGCTTCTTGATCGCGGCGGTCGCCCCCTCGAGCTGCGTCGCGAGCTCGGCGCTGCCAGGCTGGGCGCTGCCGGGCTGGGGTCCGGCGGGGCTTGCGGCCGTGGGCTGCGCGCCGGCGGGGGTAGCGCCTGCGGGCTGGGGTCCGGCGGGGCTCGCGCCTGCGGGCTGCGCGCCGGCGGGGGTAGCGCCTGCGGGCTGGGGTCCGGCGGGGCTTGCGCTTGCGGGCTGCGAGCTGTCCTGCGGCGCCGGTGCGATCAGGAGGCGCGCCGCGCCGCACAGCAAGCGGGCCTGGAGCGCGAGCGAGCGCGCGGCGGCGAGGCGCGCCTTCTCGCGATCCGCATCGGCCTTGCCCGACGGGACCACGGGCTGCGCGTCCCGGGCGACCTTGGTCCGCATGTCGAGCGCGTCGACCTCGGCCGCGACGCGCGACTGCTCGGCCTCGAGGCCCGCGAGCGACGCCTCGCCCGCGGAGCGCTGCGCCTTCGCCTCGGTCTCGGCCGCCTCGGCCCGAGCTACCCGCGAGAGCGCGTGCGCGTGCGCGTGCGCCGCGATGGCCTGCTCGCCCAGGATCTGCGCCCCGGATCGATCCTCGCTCTCGAGCGCGGCGAGCGCGTCGCCGCGCAGCTTCTCCGCCCGCGCGAACGCGCCCGGCGCGTGCCGCTTCGACTCGGCGGCGGCCGCCCCCGCGCGGACGTGATCGAGCTCATCGAGCACCGCTGGCCGCGGGATCGGCGCGCACGCGCCGAGGAGCACCCCCGCGACGGCGATCCCTGCGAGGCGACGCGCGCTCAAGGCGTGCCCTCCTGGCCCACCGGAGCCGTCGCCTTGCCGGCGCCGCCCTTGGGCCCGGCGCCTGGCGCCGAGGTGGGCGCCCGCTCGGCCCCCCGCGTCGCGGGCGTCGCCTCCTTGGGCGCCGCCCCTCTCTCCCCTCTCTCCCCTCTCTTGCCAGCTTCGATCCGCTGCGCTTCGACGTTCGCCGCTGTCCTGGTCGCCTCGCGCGCCTCGGCCTCGATCCGCTCGAGCTCCGCCGCGGCGCGGCCTCGCCGCGCCTGCGTCTCTTCGAGCAGCGCGCGCGCCCGCTCGAGCTTCGTCTCGACCTCGCGCGCGCGCTTCGCGGCCTCCACGGCCGCCGCCTCCGCCGCGGCGGCGCGCAGCAGCGTCCTCGCCGCCTCCGCCCACTCGAGGGCCACCGCGTCGAGCCGCCGCGCGTTCGCCGCGTCGCCCGCCGCGCGCGCGCCGTGCGCGCGCTGGAGCGCGCGCTTCGCGTGCGCCATCGGCTCGGCCACGACCTTCGCGGCGCTCGGCGAAGGCCCGCTCGCCGCGCTCGGCGCCCCGACAGCGGTCTCCTCGCCGCCGGCGGCCTTCTCGCCGGCGACGGCTGCGGGCGGGGGCGCGACGCGGCCCTCGATCTCGCGGAGGATCTGCGCCGCCTTGGCGCCGTCGCCGGGGGGCGGCGCGGGCACCGTGGCGAGCGGCTTCTCTCCTCCGCCGTGCGCCAGGGCGTCGGCGCTGCCGAGCGTGGCCGCGAGGGCGAGGAGCAGCGCCTGGCTCCACCGGCGCTGCCGCGCGTCACAGGGAATGGGGCGGGAACGCACGTCCGCCAGGTAGCAAACAGGGCTTCCGCGAGCAAGCGCAGCGGCGCAGGGGCTGCAGTGACGCGCGCGCGGCCGACGCGGGCAGCGCGCGTCACTCCGGCAGGAAGTTGCGGATGGCCCAGTCGATCTGCTGCTGATGCCGCTCGACCAGCGCCTTCGCTCCGCCTGCCTCGTGGAGGAAGACGCGATCGTCGTTGACGAAGACGGTGAGGTAATAAAGGTGCGCTTCCTTCCCCTCGTCGTGCCCGAAGCGCAGCTGGACGCCCGGCAGGCCGTTCCGGGCCTTCACGTCGGTCTTGCCGAGCAGCGCGTAGCCGCCGCCCTCGCGCAGCCGCTTCTCGATCACGCGGGACCAGAAGGCGAGGTCGCCCTTCGGATCGTTCTCGAACGCACGGATCCCGATCACCAGCCCTTCGGCGGTGGTCGCGCGGTACTCGTCGTCGCCGTAGCGATCGTCGAGATCGACGAACCCCGGCGGGGTCGCGGGGACGAAGGGCCGGCCGCAGGCGAGCAGCGCCGCCGCGCCGGTGAGCGTGGCGACGAGGGCGAAGGCGTGGCGAAGGGAGTGGTTCATCGGAGGCGCCCGGTTCACAGGTTGAGGAGCCGCGAGAGGCCGAGCTCGTTGAGCCAGTCGATGGGGAGCCGCGGTCCCGACGGGGCGAGGGTCTCCGTCGAGCGCGGCTGGAAGGTCACGGTGAGGGTCGAGAACGCGACCCGATCGCGCAGGAACTTGAGCCGCCCCTCGAGGCGCTCGAGCTCGCTGGAGACGCGCGCGAGCTCGCGCTCCAGCTGGATCGACTCCTCGACCTTGGCGGCCTTCTCGAGGAGCTTCTCCAGGCGATCGCGCACGGCCCGCGCGTTCCGGATGCGAATGGCGAGATCGAAGAACTCCTCGGTCACGTCCTCGGCGACCACGTTGCGCTGGAGGATGTCGCCGAGCCCCTCCAGGCGCTTCAGCGCCTCGTCGAACCGGGCGGCGGGGACGCGGATCGTGATCGTCCGGTCGTCGCGGCGGGCGAGGAAGCCGCCGAGATCCCGCGCGAGCGCCTCGACCTTGCCGAGCGACGCGCCCACCTCGAACACCGCCATCCCGATCTCCGCCGTGTAGACGAGGAGGGGCGCGCGCGCCGCGCTCACCTCGCCGGCGGCCTGGGGCGCGGCCTGCGGTGCGGCGCCGGACGAGGTCGGCGCCGGCTGCGGCGTGGTGGCGGTCGGCGCCGGCCTCGCCATCGGGGGCTGAGCGCCGCCGCCGGGGGCCGGCGGCGGCGCAGCCTTGGCGAAATCCGCCGCCACCGACACCTCGGCATCGTACGACTCCTCGCGCACCGACCCCGAGCGCGTCGACTCGCCGGTCGTCTGCAGGACTCCAGGAGGCATCCCTGCCATCGGGGCAGGCGCCGCTCCGTACGCCGGCGAGCTGGAGGCGTCGCGCGCCGCCGAAGGGGCGGAGCTGCAGGCGGCAGGGCCGGCGAGCGAGGCAAGGAGAGCCCAGACGGGCAGCGTTCTTCGCATGGTTCCTCGGAGCATGGAGCCGGTGGCAGACGCTCAACGCGCCGCCTGGGCCGACCTTACACCAGGAGCGCCTCCAGGCGGCACCTACGCCGCCCCGGGCACGCGGCGGAGCTGGCGCGCCCAGTACGAGACGCCCGCGGCCGCGCCTGCGATCGCCGACGCGGCGAGCATCGCGGGCAGCGCCGACGGGAGCGCGATGGCGGTGAAGACCGCCGCGAACTGCACCACCGTCGCGAGCTTGCCAGGGATGTTGGCGCTCGCCGCCGACAGGCGCGCGCCCTGGAAGCGGCGGCTCACCGCGATCCAGAGCGCGAGCGGCAGCTCGAGGAGCTCGCGGGCCAGCAGCGCCGGGATGCCCCAGAGGGGGAGCGCGCCGCTCTCGAGGAGCGTGCCCACCACCGCGAGCGCGAACACCTTGTCCGCGATCGGGTCGACGATCGCCCCGGTGGGCGTCACCTGACCGGAGCGGCGGGCCAGCCAGCCGTCGAGCACGTCCGTCAGGCCTGCGCAGCAGAGGACGGCGAGGGCGAGCGCAGGCCGCGTGGCCACGATCGGGAACAGGGCCGCCAGCGGCAGCCGGGCCAGGCTCACGAGGTTCGGCGGAAGCGCGAGATCGCGCGGACACAGGGGCGACATGCGAGGAACTCCACGCGCCGCATGCGACGCAGAAGCCGGGGCCCTGACCCACGTCGAGCGCGGCCGAGCCCGCCCTAACCCAGTCGAGCGCGGCCCTGCCCGCCGCGCCCCGGCCGGCAGCCGCGCCGGCCCGCCCACCGCGAGGCGCCGCGGACGATCAGCTGGCCACGCGCACCGTGAGCACGGGGACGTTGCTCTTCCGGATCACCTGCTCGGCGACGCTCCCGAGGAAGAGGTGCGAGATCCCCCGGCGGCCGTGCGTGCCCATGACGATCATCGCCGCCGCCTGCTCGTCGGCGGCGGCGAGGATCTCGGTCGCAGGGTCGCCCTCGCGCAGCGCCGTCGAGAGTCCCCCTGTCTGCGCCGAGAGCTGCTGGACCGCGCGCGACGCGGCGGCGCTCACCTCGGCGTGGAACCCGGGCATCAGCGCCGGCTCGAGCCCGGGGTACGTGTAGACCGGGAGCTGGTAGACGTGCAGCAGCACGACCCGGTGCCCGAGCCTCGCGCCGAGATCCTTCGCGAGCTCGATCGCCTTCATCGAGGCCGCCTCGAAGTCGACGGGCACCAGTATCACGTTCGCGCCTTCCTTCATCGCGCTCTCCTCGCACGCGGGACCGGGTGTCCCGTCGAACTTCGAACTTCGACCGACGCTGACCTCCGGGACGCTTTCGATGCCGTCGGAGGCGCGTCGCGCGCATCTTGGATCCAAAAATCGGCCACTCCCAGGAGAAACTGTTCGATGGAAGCCGCGCCGACGCCCTGGGCGGTACGCGGCGCGCGGGGGCGCTCGGGCCGATCCGCCCGGATCCCGGCGGCAAATCAGGCGTCGCGCGGGCGCGCAGCGATGAGCGCGACGGCGCGGCAGCGCAGGAGCGCGGCCGCGATCACCTGGCGGACTGCTGGGGCCGCGTGCGCGCGCCGTCGAGCGCGACGCCGCGACCGACATCGACGGCAGGGTCGGGCGCCGCGGGCTCAGGCTCGCCGCCGGGGCGCGCGCGCTGCGTCGCGGCGCGCTGGCTCTGCCGCGCGCGCACGAGCGCGCTCTGGTTCGCGCGCACGAGCGAGGACAGCAGCGAGCACTGCGCCCTCCGCCGCGCGACGTAGGCCGCGTCGCGCGCGACCGTCGAGCGCGGGCGCTCGCGCTCCACGCGCTCGGCGATCGCCAGCGCCTCCTCCGCCCGCCTCAGCTCGGCGATCGCGAGCGGCGAGAGCGGGTTGTCCTGCGCCTGCACGACGGCGGCGCGCGCCGTCAGCAGCTCGGGCGGCGGCGCGGCCGCGCGCGTCGCGCAGCCCGCGAGCGCGAGCGCCATGGCGAGCGGGGCTCCGGCGCGCACGCGGGCCCTACTCCTTCCCCTCGGCGAGCGTGCTCGCCTGGTCCAGCGTGCGGCCCGCGGCGTCGCGCAGCCCCGCTTCCCTCACGAGGAGCGCCGCGAGCTCCGCGTCGACCTCGGCCCGCCGCAGCAGCCAGCGCGCGCCCTCCACGTCGCCCACCGAGATCCGCCGCCGCGCCCGCGCGAGCTCGCTCCTCGCCAGCGCGAGGTGCATGGCCGCGCGCCGGTCGGCGCTCGCGCCCTCCCGCTCGGCCGCGCGGATCGCCGCCCGGGAGCGGGCGAGCTCGGGCGGCGACGCCGGCGGCCTGAACGCGGCGCACCCGGCGAGCTCCAGACAGGCGATCACGAGCGCGGTTCTGGCGAGCATTTGCGTGGATTCCCGATCTCGCGGCGCCGGTGGCACCGTCGCTCCCGGCGGCGCGCCTGGGCTCGCGCTGTGCATCGGGCAGGCCAGCCTGGCCGGCGCGATCCGTGCGCGCGAGCTGCTCGCTGCCGCGGACGAGCCGGGCTGATCTGGCCCATGGCCCCGGGCGCCGTGCTCCTCGCCGATGGCAGGGTCCTGGTCGTCCGCTGCTGGTTCGATCCTCGGCGCGATGCCTCTGCCGTTCAGCTCCACGAGCCGGGGAGCGACACGTGGTCGCTGGTGCCGTCCCTCGAGGAGGAGCCCGGAGTCGCCGGCGGCGGCGCCGCCGGAGCATCGCCGGCTTCTTGCTCTTCCGGGGCACGCGACCGCTGCGACGACCTCTCCTGTCGCCTCTGCCCATTGCGCAATGGATTGCGCTGTTGCGCATCCGATGACGGCGCCTGAGCCCCCCGCGTGTGACCTCTTGTCGCGAGCGACGCCCCGGAATCGACAGCCCTCGTTGCAATGATCCACAAGGACCATCCGAGCGAATCGGCAGCGATGGTCATGCCGCTGTTCGTCGAGCGGCGCCAGGGACATGGAAATGAGGGGCAGGGACAGGGAACCGGCCGACAAGGACAAGCGGCAGCGTCGACCTCGACCGGCGGTGTTCTCGCCAGGGACACGGAGATCGTCGCCAGGGACACGGAGATCGTCGCCAGGGACACGGAGATCGTCGCCAGGGACACGTCGTGAAGCGCCAGGGACACCCCGGAGCGTCTTCGCGTGTCCCTGGCGCCGTGTCGTCCAGGCACGGGACGTGGATCCCTGTCGCCCTGCCGCGAAGCTCCCGCATCTCGCGCGCTTCATGACCCGCTCTCGGCGGCTCGTGGTGCGAGAGGGCGGGAGTCTCGGGCTCAGGTCCTTGTGGAGGGGAGTCCGAGCCAGGGCTCTCCGGAATGGATACCCGGGATTGCCGCTCCGGACGGGGTGTCCGGCGCCGCAACCCAGGGGAGGTCGAGATGGCGAAGAAGACGAGCGATATCGAGCGGTGGTCGGACGTCGTCCAGCAGATGAGCGCCGGCAATCTCCCGGCGATCACGGTGCCCTTGCACGTGCTCTTCGGGGAGGCGGTCGACGTGGCGAGGTTCTGCGACAAGTACTGGAAGACACAGGTCGATGCCCAGAAGCGGGTGACCCGCCTGGGCCTCGAGTCGGCGGTCCCGAAGGACGGCAAGAAGGGGGACGCCGCGCGCCTCGGGCCGAGGACGGCAGAAGAGATCCTCTCGCTGCAGCGCGCCACGCAGGAGGCGCAGACGCGGTATCTCCTGACCGTCGAGAAGAACGAGAGCCCCCGCGAGCGCGGGAAGTTCTTGCTGGGGGAGATCTCGGCGACGCTGCGCTTCTACTTCGACGACGGCGTGGACGACGCGAAGGACGAGATGCTGGCCCGCATCGACGCGGCGCACGCGGAGGATCCCGACACGGCCGACGCCCTGGCGAGCGCGCTCGACGACTACGCGCTGCTCGGGGAGAAGCACCGCGACGCGCTCGACGGGCTCGGCGGCTTCGACGCGGCCCACCTCGACGAGGCGCGCGCCGTGGCGGCCGAGCTGCGGAGCCGGCCGGCGCAGGCGGAGGCGATCTCCAGGCAGGCGCAGGACGCGCTGCTGCTCCGCAACAAGCTGGCGGCGCTGCTCGTCGAGCGCATGGGCCTCGTGCGGAACGCGGCGCGCTTCGTGTTCCGTGGCCAGCCCGAGATCGTGCGCGAGGTGACGAGCGCGTACGAGCGCCGCAAGCGCGCGGCGGCCCGGCGGGCCAAGGCGACGGCGGCCCCCTCGCCGGCAACACCAGCGCCGGCGGCGCCTTCGCCAGCGGCGCCGGAGATGCCGCTGGAGGGCTGAGCGGCAGGCGAGGGGCTCGCCTCGCCGCGGCAAGCGATCCAGAGCGCGAGGCCGGGGCACAGTCCACACACCGGCGGCGCAACGGCGCGAACGGGTGAGCCCCCCGGCGCCTCCGCCAGTCCCCTCGAATAAACGCCCCGCGCCGGCCGTCTTCCGTCCGCCGGCTTCTTTCTCAGCGCTCGCTGCTTCCGCTACTCTGGCAATCGCTGTGCCGCCCGTCGACCCCAACCTCCGCACCACGATCGTCCACGCGTTCGCCGTCACGGTGGCGGATCCGTCCAGCCTGGTGCGCACCACGTCGCGCGGCGGGAGCGACGACCCCGCGAGGAGCAGCAGCCGCGGCCCCTCGATCCTCCCCGAGGTCGGCCAGATCGTTGGCGGGCTCTACCGCCTGGGGCGCCTCCTTGGGCAGGGCATGTTCGGCAAGGTGTACGTCGCCCAGCGGATCGACGTCCCCGAGCACCAGGTCGCCCTCAAGCTCATGCCCCGCTCGCTGTACGCGATGCGGAACGTCGAGCGAGAGCTCGTCATGCTCGCGACCGTCGGGCACCCGCACGTCGTCCAGCTGAAGGACCACGGCATGAACGCCGACTACGTGTGGCTCACCATGCCGGTCTACGAGGGCGAGACCCTCGCCCAGCGCCTCGAGCGCAGCCCCCTCGCCCAGCGCGAGGCGCACGACATCTTCCTCGCCGTCGCGCGCGGGCTCGAGGCGCTCCACGCCGCCGGGCTCCGGCACCAGGACGTCAAGCCCGACAACATCTTCCTCGCCAGGTTCGCCGGCCGCGTCCACCCCATCCTGCTCGACCTGGGCGTGGCCGCGGAGCGAGAGGCCTCCTTCTGCGCCGGCACCGCGCTCTACGCCTCACCCGAGCAGCTCCGGGCGCTGAACGGGTTCCCCGGCGCCGTGCCGCTCTCCGAGAAGATGGACACGTACGGGCTCGCCACGACGCTGCTCTACTCGCTCGTGAACCCCAGGGACTTCCCGGGCGAGTCCGCGCAGAGCCGCACCGAGCTCGCCGAGGCGCACGACGTCCGCGCCGACAAGCCGCTCGCCGACAACGCGCTGCCAGACCTCACCGGGCGCCCGCGCGAGATGTTCCAGGCCGCGCTCAGGCGATGGCTCGCGATCGATCCGAACGAGCGCCCGTCGATGACCCAGCTCGCCGAGGAGCTCGACGTGCTGCTCGAGCCGGAGCGCGAGGCGGATCGCGAGGCGGAGCGGCTGCGGATCAGGCAGAAGACGTCCTACCTGCGCGCGCGGATCGCGGCCGGCGCGATGACCCTCGTGGGCTGCGCGGTCGTGCTGCTCGGCTTCTCGAAGCGCGAGACCCTGCGGCTCGCGAACGAGCTCGAGCAGGCCCGCCAGCGGGGCGCCGAGTCGTTCGACAAGCTCGACACCTGCGTCGCCAGCCACCAGATCGCCCAGTCCGAGGCGATCGCGTGCCGCGGCGCCCGCGATCAGGATCGCGCGGAGTTCAACGCGACGCTGGCCACCCTCCAGAAGAGCGGCTCCACGTCGGAGGCGGAGCACGCCCGCGAGATCCAGGTGCTGCACGCCACCCAGGCGGCGCGCCTCAAGACCTGCGAGGACAGCGCGGCGGCCGCGCAGAAGGCGGTCATGGACGAGCGCGAGCGGCTCGCCGAGGTCGAGAAGGCGCGCGCCGCCGTCACCGCCGAGCGCGACGAGGCCAGGGCGCTCGCCGACCAGCGCTCGGCGGAGCTCGCCAACGCGGCGCAGCTGCGGGCCGCGTGCGACGCGGAGCGCGCCAGCTGTTTTGCAGAGCGCGATCGCCTGAAGGCCGACCCGTACGAGCCGGACGAGCCCGCCGCCCCGCCGCCCTCGCCGCCTGCGCACGCGCCGCCCGCCGCGAGCGGCGCGCCGCCGCAAGCGCCGCAGGCGCCGCAGCCGGCGAGCACGGGCGCTTCCCCCGCCGCAGGCGCTCCGGCGACGCCGGGGGCCCCGGCGGCCCCGGCGACGTCCGCCGCGGCTCCTCCTTGATCGCCGTTGCTGGAAGCGCCGGGAGGCGGCGCACATCGCTGCCGCCAGGCCACCTCTGCTTGTGGCGACCGCCCGGGGAGGCTATCCGTAGATCCAGGGAAGGCGAGGGCCATGGGTGACATTTCTCGACGTGAAATGCTGCGTCGGCTGAGTGCGGCGGGCCTCGTCCTCGGGGGCGCGGGGGGGCTCGCGGCGGCCCGGTGGGACCGCGGCGGCAGCGCCGCCGTCGCCGCCGAGCGCCAGCAGACGCGGGACTACCGGCTCCGCGACGCGCCCGCAGGGGTGCCGGAGCTCGTCGTCGCCCGCGCCGGCGCCGAGGCGCTCGCCGCGGGCGCCCCGGACCCGGCCGCCCTGGTCCGGAAGGCGGTCGACGCGCTCGGCGGGATGCGCCGCTTCATCTCGCGCGGCGACGTCGTGGTCGTGAAGCCGAACATCGGCTGGGATCGCACGCCGATCCACGCGGCCAACACGAACCCCAAGGTCGTGGCCGAGGTGGTGCGCCTCGCTTACGACGCCGGCGCCAAGACCGTCATCGTGACGGACGCCTCGTGCAACGAGCCGAACCGCTGTTTCCAGCGCTCCGGCATCTGGAAGGCCGCCTACGACGTCGGCGGGGAGGTCGTCATCCCCGCGGCGCACCGCTTCCGCGGCATGCGCCTGAAGGGCGAGGTGCTCGACGACTGGCCCGTCTACACGCCGCTGGTCAACGCGGACAAGGTCATCAACGTCCCCATCGCGAAGCACCACAACCTGTCCAGGTACACCGGCGCGATGAAGAACTGGTACGGGGCGCTCGGCGGCCGGCGCAACCGCCTCCACCAGAACATCGACGTGTCGATCGCCGATCTCGCGACGTTCATCCAGCCGACGCTCACGATCGTGGACGCCGTCCGCGTCCTCATGCGCAACGGGCCGCAGGGCGGGAACGTCGCCGACGCGAAGGACATGCACACCGTGATCGCGACGACCGATCAGGTCGCCGCCGACGCGTACGGCTGCCAGCTCATCGGCCGCAAGCCGGAGGAGATCCCGTACCTGAAGATGGGCCACGACCGGGGCCTGGGCACGATGCACTGGCAGAACCTGCGGCTCGCCGAGGTGTAGTAGTCATGGCAAACCTCGATCCGACACCGGCCGCGCCGGCGCACCGTGAACCGGCGGCAGGAGCGGCCGTGGCGCCCGCGAAGGCGAGCGCGCGGCCGCCCGCCGCGCCGAGCGCGGCGCCGCCCGCCGCGCCCGCGAAGGAGGCCCGCTGGGGGGCGCTGCTGCGCAAGGCCGGCGCCATCGTCCGGCCCGCACCGAAGCGCCGGGCCGGCTCGGGGCTGCCGGCGCGCAAGGTGATCCAGGTGCTCGTCTGGGCGCGCCGCGCCGTGCAGGCCGGCTGCCTCGGGCTGTTCCTCTACTTCCTGTTCCAGACGGGCTTCCGCGGCTCGTTCGCCTCCGCCGAGGCGCGCGTGCGCCTGCCGCTCCCCGTCGAGGGTTTCCTCCTCGCCGACCCGTTCGTCGGCGCGATGACCCTGCTCTCGACGCACACCGTCTACCGCGGCCTGCTCTGGTCGCTCGGGATCCTCGCGCTGACGCTCGTCTTCGGGCGCGTGTTCTGCGGCTGGATCTGCCCCTTCGGCACCCTCCACCATTTCTTCGGGTGGATCTTCCCGTCGCGCTACGGCAAGGGCGGCAAGCGCGTCGAGGCGAACAAGACGTACACGCGGCAGCGGGTGAAGTACTACCTGATGTACGCCTTCCTCGCGGCGAGCGCGACCGGCAGCGTGATCGGCGGGCTGTTCGATCCGATCTGCGTGGCGGTCCGGGCCATCGGCCTCGCCGTCATCCCGGCCGCGCAGTACGTCGCCGCCGTGGTGACCGGCTCCGCGGCCACGACCGGGAGCCGGCCGGTGCAGCTCGCCGCGGATCACGCGCAGGATTTCCTGGCCGCGAGCGTGTGGCAGACGAAGCAGTTCTACTTCCACCACACGTGGTTCGTCGGGATCCTGTTCGTCGCGATCCTCTTCATGAACCGGTTCATCCCGCGGTTCTGGTGCCGCGTGCTCTGCCCGCTCGGCGCGTTCCTCGGCGTGTTCGCGCGCTTCGCGCTCTTCGGGATGCAGAAGGATCACGCGAAGTGCACCGACTGCAACCTGTGCCTCGTGCACTGCCAGGGCGCCGACTCGCCCCAGGGCGGGGTGAAGTGGCGGCAGGACGAGTGCCACATGTGCCTCAACTGCGAGAGCGCCTGCCCCGAGGACGTCATCAAGTTCCGCTTCCTGCCGAACCGGAAGAGCGCCCTCGTGACCCCCGACACGGGCCGCCGCACCGCCCTCGCGACCGCCGCGGCCGGCGCGGTGATCATCCCGACGGCGCGCATCGCCGACGTGCTCGACGCGAACTATGACCACCGCGTGATCCGGCCGCCGGGCTCGGTCGAGGAGCGCGAGTTCCTGGAGCGCTGCATCCGGTGCGCGGAGTGCATGAAGGTCTGCCCCAACAACGCGATCCACCCCGCGTTCTTCGAGGCGGGCATCGAGGGGCTCTGGACGCCGATCGTCATCCCGCGCATCGGGTACTGCGAGCACTCCTGCGTCCTCTGCGGCGACGTCTGCCCGACCGGAGCGATCCAGAAGATCACCGAGGAGCAGAAGATGGGCATCGGCCAGAAGCCGATCTCGATCGGCACCGCGTTCTACGATCAGGGGCGCTGCCTGCCGTGGTCGATGAGCGTGCCGTGCATCGTCTGCGAGGAGTTCTGCCCGACGTCGCCCAAGGCGATCTGGGTCGAGGAGGTCGACATCCCGAAGCGCGAGCCGGTGGCGGCCGAGCACGGCAAGGAGCCGCCGATGAAGATGGTCCACGTGCAGCGTCCGCACGTCGATCCGTCGCTGTGCATCGGCTGCGGCGCGTGCGAGAAGGTGTGTCCGGTGCAGGACAAGCCCGCGGTCTACGTGACCAGCGTCGGCGAGACCCGCTCGAAGACGAACGTCATCCTTCTCGAGGACACGGACTACAACAAGGCGTCTTGACCGCGCACGCCGGCTCCGCGCGGCGGGACCACGACAGGAGGCAGCTCGGGTGCGCACGCTTCGCTTCTACGGAACCTTCTCGCTCGCCGCGCAGCTGGCGCTCGCGGCGCTCGCCGGCTGCGGCGAGCGGTTCACGGCGGCCGGCGCGAGCGCCACGTCCACGTCGTCGAGCGGCGGCGAGGGCGGCGCCGGCGGCGACGGGGGCGGGGGCAGCGGGGGAGGCGGGGGAGGCGGGGGCTCGGCCTCGTCGTCCGCCGCGTCGGGCGGGGGCGGCGAGGGCGGGTGCGGCGCGTGCAAGGAGGGGGAGTTCTGCACGGCCAGCGAGACGTGCGTCTCCTGCGCGGCCCGCGGCGGCGTGCTGTCGTTCGGCGCGCTCTCGGAGGTCGAGGTCGCGGGGGCGATGCCCGCGTTCCCGCGCGTGCGCGCGGAGACCGGAGAGGGTGAGGCGACGCTCCGGCTCGTTTACACGGCGAAGTTCGGATCGGACGACACGAAGATCGCCACGGCCACCGGGCGGCCCTGGACGGCTGGCGAGGTCGTCTCCAGCTTCATCGTCGACGCCGAAGGGCAGGAGTCGGGCCCGCTCCTCCTGCCCCTGGACGCGCCCTCGCCGCAGGGCGGCTTCCCCGCGGGCTCGCTGCTCTTCGATCGCCTTTCCACCGCGCCGGGCAGCCTCCCGCTGCTGCTCGTCGCGGATGGGCTGGACGCGACCCAGGCGGACGCGCTCCCCGCGCTCAACCCGGACGGGGGGAGCCGCTCGGTGGCGGTCGCCCACGGGCAGCGGCCCTCCTACCGGTACTGGTTCATGAACGGGCTCCAGGACGCCGGCGGGACCACGAGCCGGCTCGTCACGAGGCGCGCAGAGGACGCGGAGGTGCAGGTGCTCGACATCCACCTGCCAGGCGACTGCCCGGCGCAGGGAGACGATCTCGCCCCGTGGGTGACGCCCGACGGCCGCCTGCTCTTCTTCCAGGCGCCCTACAGCGCGCGCGGCGAGTGCGAGGAGGCGTCGGTGCTGCGGAGCTTCTACGTGGCGCTCGGGGACGACGGGCTGCCCGTGGACGATCAGCCGGCGAGGATGCTGCTGCCGAACCTGGACCCGAGCGTCGCCGTCATGACGCCGTCGCTGTCCCCGGACGAGTGCACGCTCTACCTGGCGTCCGACAAAAACGGGCAGCAGAAGCTCTACGCCGCCTCTCGGCGGTAGTCGGCGCGGCGAGCAGGGCCGCCTCGCGCCTACCGGGGGCGCGGGGAGAGACGGGGGCTCACTGCGCGCGGAAGCCCTCGGCGGGGCGGAGGCGCGCGGCGTAGAGGCTGGGGACGATCGTGGCGGCGAGGCAGATGAGGATGGCGATGCAGCCCGTGATGAGGAACTCCTGCGGGCGCGCCTGGACGGGGAGGCGGGAGATGAAATAGACCTTCGGGTCGAGCGGGAAGCCGTACACCAGGAGCCCCTTGCACACCGCCACGCCGAGCAAGAGGCCCAGCGTGGTGCCCGCGACGCCGATGATCCCGCCCTGGTAGAGGAAGATGCGCAGGACGGCGCCGTCCGTCGCGCCCATCGCCTTGAGGACCGCGATCTCCTTCTTCTTGTCGAGCACCACCATGATCAGCGTCGCGATCACCGTGAACGCGGCGACCACGATGATGAGCGCCAGCACCGCGCTCATGCCGATCTGCTGGATGCGCAGCGCCGTGAAGAGCCCGTGGTTCAGCTCCTCCCAGTCCATCGTGTAATAGAGCCCGCTGCCGAGGAGCTTGCTGATCTCGCGCGCGATGCTGCTCGCGGTGTCGATGTCGTCGACCTTCATCTCGACGCCGGTCACCGTGTCGCCCTGGTCGTAGAACGCCTGCGTCTCGTAGAGATCGGCGTACGCCAGCTTGGTGTCGTACTGCTCGAAGCCGGCCTCGAAGATCGCGATGACCCGGAATCGCTTGGCGACCGGCGGCTTGATGGCGCCGTTCGCGAACGAGAAGCCGATCGTGGGCGAGGTGACAGTGACGCACTGGCCGAGGTCGAGCGACAGGTTCTTCGCCAGCGCGGCGCCGATCACGATGCCCGGCATCCTGGCGATCTGCTCCTTGTCGGCGCAGGGGTCCGGATCGACCTCGGGCGGCAGCTCGTCGTCGTCCGGGAGAACGCTGCCATAGCCGCCCTGCGGCTCGATCGCACCCCGCGGGGCGCCCTCGTCGAGCGCGACCTCCGCCTCCTCGGCCCCGGCGCCCGGCGCGCCTTCCGCCTCGGCCGCGCGCGTCGTCGCGGGCGTGAGCGCGGCGTCGCGCGCGGCCGCGGCGCGCTCGTCCTCGAGGATCCGCGCCTCGTAGGCCTTCAGCAGATCGAGCTCGGCGCCCGCGTCCGGCGCGAGCGCGCCCCGCGCGCCAGCGTCCGGCTCCAGGAGGGGGACATCGGGCAACGACGGCACGGCGCGCTCGGCGGGCTTCGAGCCAGGGCGCCGCAGCCCGGCGAGATCGCCGCCCGGGAGGATGTGACGGGGCAGGTCGAGCACGGCCGTGGAGGCGCCCTCGGCCCCCACGCCGAGGCTCCTGGCCGGGTCGACCCCCTTGACCAGGACGCCGGTCGCCGTCGCGTCGCCGTGCGTCAGCATCATGGGGTTGATGCTGAACGGCGCGACGCCGACGACGCCGGGAACCTTGGAGACCTGCTCCATGATCGAGCGGTACTCACGGAAGTCCGTCGAGTACTTGATCACCAGGACGTGCGCGTTGACGCCCAGGACCTTCTCGCGGAACTCCGCCTGAAAGCCCCCGGTCACGCTCATCACGGTCGCGAGCGCCGCGACCCCGAGCGCGACCCCGAGGATCGCGAACGTGGTGCCGACCGAGATGAACGCCCGCTTCTTGGAGCCGAGATATCGCAGCGCGACCTCGATAGGGTAGCTCATCGCGGTGCCCTCCTAGCAGAACGCGGCGCGCGCGGCACGCTGGGCCGCCATCGCCGGCGGCGGGCCGACATGCCGTCGACGCGCGCTCGCCGCGCCCTTTCGCGCGCGGGGTCCGCATGATCTCGCTTCCCGGACCGAACGCCTGCTAGAATCCAACCCTGTCGCAGCTGCCGGCATGTGGCGTGCACTTCTGCCCGCGAGCCTTTCATGAGCGCCACCAAAAACGAGCACCACACCGCGCGCAGCAGGGTCTTCAACGCCGAGGAAGGCGCGCTCGAGGAGCCGCCCCCGTCGCGCCCCAAGAGCGCGGCGGGCGGGCCTCGCTCGTCCGGTGTCGCGGCCGCGTTCGTTCCCTCCTCCATGGAGCCGAGCGGCGCAGACGACGACGTGCCGGTGGAGGTCGAGCTCCGCCCCTCGTCGAGGCCCTCCAGGGCAGGGTGGGTCGAGGGGCCCGCGAGCGAGGTGCCGCCGAGCTTCCGGGCGCCGCCGCCGCTGCGCCAGATGGCCCCGCGGTTCGGGCGGCAGAGCGAGCCCGACGCCGGCGAGATCGGCGGGCGAACGAGCCCGGTGCCGATCAGCGAGGGGGAGCCTTCCCTGGAGATCCCGCCGCCGGACGAGGTCGAGCCGCGCGAGCGGCGGCCGCCGGGCGCCAAGGACCCTTACATCGGGACGACCTTCGATCACCGGTACAAGATCGAGCGGCTGCTCGGCGAGGGCGGGATGGGGTTCGTCTACCTCGCCCGCCACAAGGTGATCGACAAGCGCGTCGCGGTGAAGGTGCTCCGCGCGGAGCTCGCCAGGGACCGCGAGATCTTCGAGCGCTTCGTGCAGGAGGCCCGCTCCGCGTCGAGCATCGGCAACCCGCACATCGTGGACATCTCCGATTTCGGCGACCTGCCGGACGGCTCCACGTACTTCGTCATGGAGTACCTGGAAGGCGTGAGCCTGGCGCAGCTCATCGACTCGCCGAACGAGCTGCCGATGGAGCGCATCTGTCACATCGCGCTGCAGCTGTCCGCGGGGCTCGCCGCCGCGCACGACGCCGGCATCATCCACCGCGATCTCAAGCCGGACAACGTCTTCGTGGTCGCCCGCGGCAGCGATCCGAACTTCGTGAAGATCCTCGACTTCGGGATCGCGAAGGTGTCGACGAGCACGACGACCAAGCTGACGCGCGCCGGCGCGGTGTTCGGGACGCCGCACTACATGTCCCCGGAGCAGGCCGCGGGGGCGCCCATCGATCACCGGACCGACATCTACTCGCTCGGCGTGATGCTCTACGAGCTCGTGAGCCGCCAGCTCCCGTTCAACGCCGACAACTTCATGGGGATCCTGACGCAGCACATGTACAAGGCACCGGTCCCCATCCGCGCGCTCGTCGGCGGCCCCGACTGCCCGCCTGGGCTCGAGGCGGTGATCCTGAAGTGCCTCTCCAAGAAGCCGGAGTCGCGCTACCAGACCATGAGCGATCTCCACGCCGACCTCGAGCAGGTGAAGTGCGGGGGCGTGCCGGGCGCGGTCGCGGAGATGATGGCGCGCTCGGGCGGCTTCAACGTGCCGCACGATTACTTCAAGACCTCGAAGGTGATCGTCCCCGCGACGCCGCCGTCGCCCCCGCGCTCGCCTTGGCCCCGCTACGTGTGGGTCGCCGGGGCGGCGGCCGCGGTGGGGATCGTGACGGCGATCTTCGTCATCGGCGCGAGCGGGTCGGCCAGGGACAACGCCCAGAAGGCGCAGAAGCCGCCGGTCGAGGCGCCCGCCAAGCCGGCGCCCCCCGAGCCGCCGCCGGTCCAGAAGACGGTGGTGGCGCTGGCCGCGGTGCCGGAGACGGCGGTCGGCTACCGCAACGGCGTGGAGCTGAAGCTGCCGGCGAGCATCGACGTGGAGCACGGGCAGACGGTCACGATCGACATCCGGGCCGAGGGGTACCAGACCAGCACGGTGGTGCTCGACGGCACCGAGCCGAGCAAGCTCGTGAAGCTCGAGGCCGACGAGAAGAGCGGTCCGAAGGCGAGGCCCGGGGCGGGACGGCCGCCGGCGGCGCCGACGACCCGGACCCCCAAGAACCCGGATGTCCGGGACCCCTGGGCTCACCCGAAGAAGTGAGCGTGCGCTCGGCGGGGGCCCTGCTCGCCGTGCCCCGTGATAAGCCGCAGGCGTGACCCGGATCGATCACCTCATCGAGGCCGTCCCCGAGGACGTGCTCGGCATCTGTCGCCGCCTCCGCGAGCGCGGCAAGCGCGGCTGGATCGTGGGCGGCTGCGTGCGCGACCTGCTCCGCGGGCAGGACGCCAAGGACTGGGACGTCGCGACCGACGCGCGGCCGGAGGAGGTCGTGGCCGCGTTCCGGAAGGTGATCCCGACCGGGATCCAGCACGGGACGGTGACCGTCCTCGTGCGCGGCGTGCCGTACGAGGTCACGACCCTGCGCGGCGACGGGACCTACAGCGACGGCAGGCGGCCGGACCGGGTCGAGTTCGTGGACGACATCACCGCCGATCTCGCGCGGCGGGACTTCACCATGAACGCCATCGCGATCGATCCGGTGGACGGGCACCTCATCGATCCGTTCGGCGGGAGGAGCGATCTCGAGGCGAAGATCATCCGCGCGGTCGGGGATCCGGGCGAGCGGTTCGCCGAGGACGGGCTGCGGGTGCTGCGCGCGGCGCGCTTCGCCGCGACGCTGGAGGGCACGCTGGACCCGGAGACCGAGCGCGCGATGGGCACCGCGCGGTCGCACCAGACGTTCCGCTGCGTGAGCGCGGAGCGGGTGCGCGACGAGTGGCTGAAGGCGATGCGCGCGCGCCGCCCGAGCGTGGCGTTCGAGATCATGCGCCGGACGGAGCTGCTCGGGATCACCTGCCCGGAGATGATCGAGTCGGTCGGGTGCGAGCAGAACCGATGGCACGCCTACGATGTGTGGGGGCACGCGATGGCCTGCCTCGACGCGTGCAAGCCCGAGCCGATCCTCCGCGTCGCGGCGCTGATGCACGACATCGGGAAGCCGAGGACGCGCGAGTTCTCCGACAAGACGAAGGACTACACGTTCTACGAGCACGAGCGGGTCGGGGCCGAGATGGCCGACCCGATCCTCACGCGGCTCCGCTTCTCGAACGACGAGCGCGCGCGGATCGTGGCGCTCATCCGACACCACCTGATCTGCTACGACGACACCTGGACGGACGCAGCGGTGCGCCGCTGGCTCCGCCGGGTGACCCCGGCGCTGGCGCCGGATCTCTACGAGATCGGCTTCGCCGACGCGCTCGGCAAGGGGCGTGAGGCGACCGAGGACATCGCCACGATTGGGCGGCTCCGGGAGCGCGTGGACGCGCTGCTCGCCGCGGGCGCGGCGCTCTCCGCCAAGGATCTCGCCGTGAACGGCAATCGATTGATGAAGGAGCTCGGCATTCCGCCGAGCCGGCTCGTCGGCGAGCTCCTGGAGCGCCTCGTCGAGCTCGTCACCGAAGAGCCCGAGGCGAACACGCCCGAGCGCCTGCTCGCGGCGGCGCGCGAACTCGTCGCCTCGAAGAGCGCAGTCTAGCGCTTCCCCCCGCCGCATCGTTGCGATTCCCGTCGCCGAGCGGCCGAGGGGAGCCGTCAGGATGGCTGTGCGCCGCGCTCGCTGCGTGTACCCGAGGGTGGTCTCGCCGGGCTGCCCCGGGGCCGCTGCGTCGTGCGGCGCTCCGGTTCACCCGCCCTCGGCCATGTCCTCGCTCCTTTGGTGAGCTTGTCCCAGAGGGCGAGTCGAACGGTCGTGGACAAGGTACCTTGACCGACAACGGTGGTCGGTTGTCTACCTCATGTCGGTCTAGATTATTTCATGCCGATCGCGTCCACTGGGACGTGAGTCTGGTAACATCCGTCGCTGCGCATTGTCGCGTTCCCCAATTTGGAGGTCATTTTGAAGCTCTCGACGAAGACGCTTGTTGGGCTGGTTGGTTTGGGTTTGCTTGCGGCGGCGGCAGCCATCGGTGGGTGCTCCGGCGGGGGTGGTGAGGCGAACCCCGGCAATAGCGGCTCTGGAAGCGGCAGCGGCAGCGGCGGCAGCGGCAGCAGCGGCGAGACGTCCGGGAGCGGGATCGGGGACGGCGGTGGGTTCGATGTCGACGCAGGGACCGGGGACAATGACGCGTCGCTCAATGGCGATACGGCGTGCATCGCGACCCGATTGCAGGCCGATTACCAGCAGCGCCCGGCCGACATCATCTTCATCATCGACAACTCGGGGAGCATGACGGACGAGATCAACAGCGTCCAGCGGAACATCAACCAGAACTTCGCCTCGATCATCGCGGCGAGCAAGATCGATTACCGCGTCATCATGCTCTCGAGACACGGCAGCTCGACGCTGGAGCAGTCGGTCTGCATCGAGGCGCCGCTCGGCAGCGGGAGCTGCTCGCCGGTTCCACAGAACCCGAACACCAACCCGCCGCACTTCTACCAGTACAACCATGATATCGGCAGCCTCGACTCGCTCTGCATGGCGATCGACACGCTGAAGGGGGCGATCCAGCCCCGGGGCGAGACCACGTCGCCCGGGTGGTCGCAGTGGCTGCGGATGGACTCGCTGAAGGTGTTCGTGGAGATCACCGATGACGGCGTCGACTGCACGACGACGTCGCTCGGTGCGGACAAGACGGTCTTCGAGAAGGGGGCTGACATCGAGCTCCTCGACACCGCAGATGATGAGAACAAGAACGTCGCCGGTGGCACCCAGGCGGCAGAGCTCTTCGACGCGGCCCTGACGGCGGCCGCGCCGGAGTTCTTCGGCTCGAAGGACGCGCGCAACTACAAGTTCTTCAGCTTCGTGGGTATCAAGGAGAACGACCCACTGACCGCCCCCTGGCCGCCGGAGGCGCCAGCCACCTGGGAGCAGTGCCGGCCAGACTCGGTCGATCCCGGGACGACGTATCAGGTCCTCAGCGTCATGACCGGCGGGCTGAGATACCCGATCCAGCAGCACGCCACCTACGATGCGGTGTTCCAGGCCATCGCAGACAGCGTGATCTCGGGCGCCAAGCTGTCGTGCGAGATCGAGGTGCCCAAGGCGCCGGATGGGCACTCGATCGACCTGAAGACGGTGCAGATCGAGTTCACGCCGAGCGACGGCGGGCAGAAGAAGACCTTCTCCCAGGTGAAGAGCCTCGAGGAGTGCGCCGGGGCGTCCTCGTCCTTCTACATCGAGGAGGGGCTCATCAAGCTGTGCGAGGACACGTGCGCCATGGCGGCGCAAGACAACACCGCGGGCATGGAGCTGCTCTACGGCTGTTCGGTCAACCCGAACTGAGCGAGGAGGCGCTCCCGGGCGCGACACCCCGGGAGCGCCGCCATTCCGGGGCGTCCGGCCGGGCGAGCCCTCTCCGTGGAGGGATCGCGGGAGCCAGGCGCCCGCACCTGCTACCCTGCGCGAGAGGCAGATGCGGGTCGATGTGGCGTGCCGTGCCGGCCACGGCGGGAGCGAAGAGCCCGAGACGGTCACCCTGGGGGAGCGCCGCGTGCGGGTGACGGAGATCCTCGACCGGTGGCCCGGGGGCGATCACCTCTACTTCAAGGTGCGCGGGGACGACGGCGCACGGTACATCCTGCGGCGAGATTTCGAGATCCTCGTCTGGGAGCTCGAGGTCTATGAGGCCGCCGAGGACGAGAGGGGGACCGGTCAGGGGTAGACTGGCCGGCCGCGCACGAACGCGCGCTGGACGGTCGCGTCGGACGCGAAGACGAGGTGGTTCAGCGTCTCGGCCTCGCCGAGCACGTGCTCGGGGAAACGCACGGCGATGAAGTCCGCCTCCTTGCCGACGTCGAGGCTGCCGACGACGCGGCCGAGGCCAACGGCGTCGGCGGTGCCCTGCGTGGCCATGACGAAGAGATCCGCCGGGGTCAGGCGGTCGCCGAGGCAGAGGGCGTTGTCGAAGGCGCTCGACATGCTGCGGCGCATGTCGAAGCTGCGGCCAGCGCCGACGTCGCTGCCCAGCCCGACCGAGACCCCGCGCGCGCGCGGGTCGGAGAGGCGCATGCGGCCGCTGCCCAGGAAGAAGTTCGAGTCGGGGCAGTGGACGACCGAGGAGCCCGTCTCCGCGAGGCGGTCCCACTCGCGCGGCGAGAGGTGAATGGCATGCGCGAGCAGGGCGCGCCCGGTGAGCAGGCCGACGCGGTCGTAGACGTCGACGTAGTCGCGCGCCCAGGGGTGCGCGCGCAACGTGGCCTCGCCCTCGGCCGGGTTCTCGGCGACGTGCGTCTGCACGAGGAGGCCGTGATCGCGGGCGAGCCGCGCGGCCGCCTCCATCAAGGGACGGGAGCAGCTCGGGGCAAAGCGGGGGGTGATCGCGAACTCGAGGAGGCCGCCGCCCTCTCCGTGCCAGCGCTGCGCGAGATCGCGGGCGGCGGCGATGGCCTCGTCGCGAGGGACGCGGAGCGCCTCCGGGCAGCTCTGGTCCATGAGCGTGAGGCCGGCGATGCCGCGCAAGCCGGCGGCCAGCAGGGCGCGGAACAGCCGGTCGGTCGCGCCGGCGCACGAGCTGGAGAAGACGACGCAGGTGGTCGTGCCCGACGCGAGCAGCCGGCTTGTGAACTCGCCGGCGACGAGCGCGGCATAGGCCTCGTCGCGGAAGCGGGCCTCCTCGGGGAAGACCGACCGCTCGAGCCAGTCGAGCAGCGGGCCGCTGGCGCTGCCGATGATGCGCGTCTGCGGGAAGTGGACGTGCGCGTCGATGAAGCCCGGCATCAACACCGCAGGCCGCAGGTCCAGCACCGGCCCGCGGAACGCGCCCGGGGCGAACGGCGCTGCCTGGGCGATCCGACCGTCGCTGCCGACCACGAGCAGCGCGTCGTCGATGGTTCGGACCCGAGCGCCGTCCGGCGACGCGGGGATCGGGGTGAGCAGGCGACCGCGGTAGGCGCGCGGCGACTCCAGCGGCCGCGCGCTCATCGGATGGCGATCTCGCTCCGGCGGGCCCAGCCCATGAGCAGCTCGCCCCCGCCGTTCGTCATGACGAGGGCCCACGCGCCCGACTCGCGCACGATCATCACGATCTCGCCCGCGGCGATGGCGCCGACCCGTGTGCCGTCCGCCCGCGGCTCGTCGAGCAGCGTGATGCCGCGCGAGGCGATGCCCGCCTGGAGGCGCGCAGGCGCGCCCGGGTCCTCCTCGTCGTCGAAGGCAGGGCCGTCGTCGTGAGGGGATGGCCGCTCGTCGGAGCCAGGATCGTCGTCGAACGGGAAACGAGGGTGGACCTGCGCGCGCCGGTCCGCCGGGGAACGCCCATCGAGGAGGTGCGCGAACCGGCCAGCGCTCTGCGCCGGCGAGCGATCGCCGGCGACCGCCCGGAACACGACTGGCGCCGTCGGGAGCAGCACGACGGCGGCGGCGGCGAGGAGCACGAGCCCGGTCAGCCGATCGAGCTGGCGCGCGCGCGGCGGGGCCGGCGCGGCGCCCGGCGGCTCCGCCCGGGCAGCGAGGCGCGTGCCGGCGTGCTCGGTGCGCACGTCGCGGGGGCCAGGCGAGGCGCCCTGTCCGGCGGGGGGGTGGTCCATCAGCGCAGAGGATACGCGCTGCGGCGAGCGCGGTCGACTGCGCGGCGGCGCGCGGTCGGCTGCGCGGCGGCGCGAGCTCCGATGACGCTCGACCCGCCGCGCCGGCGAGCGCGTCAGCGGACCTCGCGCGGCAGCGGGGCGGCGGCAGGATCGCCGGAGACGGCGCGCTCCGCGGGGACGCCGATCGTGGCGCCGCGGTCCGCGCAGCAGCGGAAGCCCTGCTGGTAAAACATGTGGTTCTCGTCGTGCGAGCGGGTCGAGGGGCGGCAGCGCGTGCGGACAGGACCCCAGTAGCCGCCCTTCAGGATGGAGGGGCGCTCGCCCTCGCGGACGGAACGGGTCCACTCATCGATGTTGCCGGTCATGTCGTAGACGCCGAAGGGGCTCCGGCAGCGGGGCTGGACGCCCGCCGCCATGCCTTGCCAGAGCCGGTCCATCTCGGCCATGGCCGCGGGGCCGCCCCGCGGGCGCAGCGCGGTCTCGATGTACGGGCGCCATGCCTGATCGACGACGCACGCTTCAGGCTCGCGGACGTAACCGTAGGGGTAGGGGCGCGCCTCCTCGCCCTCGCAGGCGAAGGTCCACTCGGCCTCGTCGCAGAGGCGCTTGCCCTCCTCGGCGCAGAGCTCGTTCGCCTCGTAGAACGAGACGAGGATGAACGGATAGACGCCCTTCTGGTTGGGGTACTCGTAGCGATCCATGCAGAAGTGCATCGGCTTCGTGTCGAGGTCCTTCGACATCGAGAGCCACTTCTCGCGATCGAACTCCGCGCACCGCTCGGGGTAATCCCTGCTGATCCAGTGCTTGCAGGTGGTCCGCTGCATCTCGTCGATGGAGCGCAGGTCGCCCTGGGCCTTCGGGGCAGGGTCGAGCTTCATGAGGCCGGAGACCTCGACCATGCCCGTCGGGCAGGTGCCGCGGGTGCCCTCGATCTGGTCGGTGGCCTCGCGCGACTCGGCAGGCGACGAGGCGATCTGCCAGTGGCGATCGCGCACGAGGCGCCACTCGAACCGGAGGCGCCGCGGCAGCGAGCCCGTGATGGCGCCCGCGCCGAGCGTCAGCGGCACCGACGGCGCCTCCGCGAGCCGCACGACGAGCAGCGCGAGCGAGGCGAGGCCCAGCGCGAAGCCGACGGCGACGGCGGCGCGCAGCGCCCTCGCGCGGGGGGACGCGGGCTTCCGCGTCGAAGGGGCGAATCGGTGCATGATCCCTCGCAGTAAACTCTACTGCGAGGGAGACTCGAAGGCAGACAACTTTTGGCGGAGCCGCCCGAGGTCGGCCTCGAAGCGCCGCTCGCCGGACAGGTCGCGGGTCTCCCGGGGATCGCTCCCGAGATCGAACAGGAGCAGCCGGTCCCGCTTCTTCCGCTGGATCACGAGGAGCTTGAGCTGCCCGTCGACGACCGCGGCGCGGCGCGCCGTGCGCGCGAACACCGGTCCCCGGGGCGCGCGCTCGGTGCCGGCGGCGATCGCGGCCAGAGAGGCGCCTTCGACGGCCGTGGCCTCCGCGCCGCCGACGTCGAGGACGGTGGGCGCGATGTCGACCGTGCTCACCGGATGGGGGTAGCGGCCAGGCGCGGCGCCGGGGAGGGCGATGACGAGGGGGACGCGGATCGCCTCCTCGTAGAGCTCGACGCCGTGCCCCACGGGGCCGTGCTCGCCGAGCCCCTCGCCCTGCGAGCCGTGGACGATGACCGCCGTGCGGCCGGCGCGGGGGCCCCTCGCCACGGCGTCGAGCAGGGCGCCGAGCTGCCGGTCGACGTAGGCGATCTCGCCGTCGTAGGCGGCGGTCCTGCCGGCGCCGAAGCGGATGCCGGGGTGGGCGAGGTAGCGCTCGTGGGCGTCGAAGAGGTGGAGCCAGAGGAAGATCGGCTGGGTGCGCTGGGCAACCCCCTCGAGGAGCTCGATGGCCTTCTCGACCGCGAGGTGGCCTGTCGCCTCGCGCTCCGGGTGGGCGTCGCCGTAGACGGTCTCGAAGCGGTCGAACCCTTGATCGAAGCCGCGCTCCTGGCTGATCCACGTGAACGAGCTGACCGCGGCGGTGAGGTAGCCGGCGCGCTTCATGCGCTCCGCGAGGGTGTCGTTCTCGGGCAGCAGCGTGGGCCACTCGCGGCGGTCGCGCGCCGCTCGGTTGAGGCGGCGGCCGGTGACGAGCGGCGAGATGGCCCGCTGCGTCTCGCTCGAGGCGGCGTAGGCGCGCTCGAACAGCACGCCGCGGGCCGCGAGCTCGGCGAGCCGCGGGCTGGTGTCGCGGCCGTAGCCGTAGGCCGACGTGTGATCGGCGCGGACCGTGTCGAGCGTGACGAGGAGGACGTCGGGGCGCGTCGGCGCGGCGGCGGGCGCGGGGGACGCAGGCGTGGTCCCGGCGGGAGTGATGGTCTTGGTCAGGACGGCCGGGATGACCGCGCCGCCCTCGTCGCGCCCGGCGGGCGTGGAGGCGGCGCGCACGTGCGCGGCCGTCGTGGCGCCGGCAGGAGCGGCCGTCGTGGCGCCGGCAGGAGCGGCCGTCGTGGCGCCGGCAGCGGTGGCAGGTGGGGCGCCGGCGGCCGCGGTCGTCAGCGCGCCGGCAGGCGAGCCCGCGACGGCCCTGGCGGGCAGGGGGGCGGCGCCCTCGTGGGCCCCGTCGCTGCAGTCCTGATCGATGCCGTCGCCCGGCGTTTCCGGCGCGCCGTGATACCGGGTGGGATCACCCTCGTCGCAGTCGAGGCCGCCGAAGTGCGAGCCCATCCCGTCGCCGTCGCGGTCGGTCCACTGCTCGAGCGCGCTGAAGAGGGTGGCCGCGAGCCCGCCGCCGGCGCGCACGGCCTGGCCGAGCGGGGGGAACGACTCGATCCGGGCGGTCGCGGTCATGAGGACCAGGGCGGCGAGCGGGACGCCCGCGACGCCGGCGATGCGGCCGACGGCCGCGCTGAGGTCGACGCTCGAGACGAGCGCGGTCGCCACGAGCGCGATGGCGCCGTCGACGATGGCGGCGCGCACGGCGGCCCCGGCGTCGCCGGTCGTGCTGGCCGCGTGGGCGGCGAGCGGAGCGAGCGCGGCGACGAGGGGCACGACGCCGATGGCCGTGCCGGCGACGGCGAGGAGCCACGGCTTCACGCCGCGGGCGGCGAGGCGATCGCCGAGCGCGACGAGGCGCTGGGTGACGAGCGCCGCGGCCACGGCGCCGGCGAGGCCGAGGACGCCGAAGGTCGCGCCGGCGAGGCCTCGGTGGTGGGTCGTCGCCTTGAGGAGGGCGGCGAGCGCGGCGAGCACCGGGAAGGCGACGCCGATCCAGAGCGCGACACGGAGGACGGCGAGCCGCTCGCCGCCCGTGCCGACGATGCCGCGGAAGCCGCGGCCGGCCGCGCGCGAGAGGATGAGCGCGAGCGTGACGAGCGGGAGCAGGACGGCGGTGCCGACGAGGAGCCCGTCGAGGAAGGACGCGCCGGCGCGGGCGGTGCGGAGCGCGGTCGGCACGGCGGAGAGCGAGGCGACGCCGAGGCCGAGCACGCAGGCCTCGCCGAGGCGGGTCGTCCAGGCGCTGCGGCGCGGCGGGGGAGGGGCCGACCGCCCCGGCGGGGGGACGGACCGCCCCGGCGGCGCGCTCTGCCGGGCGGGCGGGCCGCTCGGCGATCGCGGCGGGACGCTGTCATGAGAGCCGGCGGCGCTCGGCGGCGGCGGGGGACCTGGTTCGGCGGTGATCATGGGCACGCAGGGGGGGAGGGCCGCATGGGCGCCTCGCGAGGGCCTGTCGCGCCTGGCCGCGAGGTCGTGCGCCCTGGAGAACGGGGCCTACCATCGGTGTACCGGGCCGCAAAGTATCCTGCGGGAGCGGACGAGCCGG
This sequence comes from Sorangium sp. So ce302, assembly GCF_051530145.1. Lineage (GTDB taxonomy): Bacteria > Myxococcota_A > Polyangia > Polyangiales > Polyangiaceae > Sorangium > Sorangium cellulosum_B. The sequence goes on from NZ_CP150326.1 coordinate 1,652,112, forward strand.
GGGCGCCGGCGGCCGCAACCCGGAAGCGGCGCGCTCGCAGTCGAGGCTGCGCCACGCGAGGCTGGCAAGACGGCTGCACGGATGCGCCAGGGGCCTGCGCGGCGCCTGGCACGTGCCCGCTGGCGGGCTCCGCGCGGGTACGGCACGATGGTGGAGCCGTGTCGCTCCCCGCGCGCAAGCTCGCCACGATCGCGGATCTGCTGGCCGTCCCCGAGGCGCAGCGCTTCCACGAGATCATCGACGGCGAGCTCGTGCCGAAGGCGATGCCTTCGCCGAAGCACGGCGGCGCCCAGGCATCGCTCGCCGGGATCGTGTTCCGCCCCTACAACCGGCGGCCTGGCGGTCGCTGGCCAGGAGGGTGGTGGTTCGCCACCGAGGTCGAGGTGCAGCTGGAGGAGCACGAGGTCTACCGCCCCGACGTGGCGGGCTGGCGGCGTGAGCGCCTCCCCGAGCTGCCCGAGAAGACGCCGATCCTCGTGCGGCCCGACTGGGTTTGCGAGGTGCTGAGCCCCTCGAACACGCGCAATGATCTCGTGAAGAAGATGCGCACATACCACCGGTGCAAGGTGCCGCACTACTGGATCGTGGATCCGATGAACGAGGTGCTCACCGTGCATCGCTGGATGGATGACGGGTATCTGAACGTGCTCACGGCAGAGCGGGGCGAGCGCGTCAGCGCAGAGCCGTTCGACGCGATCACGTGGTCCGTTGGGGCGCTCTTCGGAGACGATCCGGACGAGGAGTAGAGCGGCGTCTCGCCGAGACGGGGCAGCGCGCGGTCGCGCAGAGCGCCCTCGACGGCGCGCCCCTCCCGGGCTGGTCAGGCCTGAGGCCGAGCCGCGGGGGCGCCCGGACGCCCGCGCATCGGCAGTCCGCTGGACCAGCCCCTCGCCATGCCCTGCACCATGGCCTCGTAGTCGGTCGCCTTGCTCCTGCGATCCCTTGCCTCGCAGAGCGCAGGATCGGTCGCGAACAGCGAGCGCGCCAGGTCGCGGGCGCCCGCGTTGATCGCGGCGTTCTTGGCGTGGCGGCGCTTCGTGAAGGCGGTGAACGCCTCCTCGAGGGAGGCCGCGCTGCCCAGGCAGTCGGCCAGGTGCCAGGCGTCCTCGAGGGCCTGACTGGCGCCTTGGCCCGACGTGGGCAGCGCCGCGTGCGCGGCGTCGCCGATCAGCAAGACGTTGTCTCGATGCCACGTATCGATGGGATCGTGATCGTGGACGTAGATCTTGTTCATGCGCTCGGGGGGCGTCTCCTCGATCAATTCCGGTATCGGGCTCGGCCACCCGCGGAAGAGGGCGCGGAGCTCGGTCCGGTAATCTGCTGGCTCCTTGCCCCGAGCTTCTGGGCAGGCCGCGGCGCCGGCCCAGTACGCCTTCGACCGAGATACGGGCACGACGCCGAAGCGCACGCCGACACCCCAGCAGTCCATCACCTCGATCTGCGATTCCGAAAACACCGCGCGATCGCTCTCGAACGTGCCAAGCCAGTTGACGAAGCCCTGATATCTCGGGCGATTGTCGCCGTGCACGAACGCCCTCGCGACCGATCTCATCCGCCCGTCCGCTCCGAGGATCACGTCCGCCGCGACGGTCGCTCCGTTCGCGAAGTGAACGCTCGCCGAGCCGGCGGCCGAGGGCTCGATGCGATCGGCGGCGTGCCCATACCGCACGTGGATACCCAGCTCGGTGACGCGCGACAGCAGCGCCGCCTGGAGCTCTCTCCTCAGCACCGAGAGGCTCGGGGATCCCATGAGCTGGTCCAGCTTCCGGATGTCCAGCGCGCCGAGCTCCTCGCCGGTCCACGAGACCCTCCGCATCCGGGTCGGGCGCCCCGCCAGCCTGGCGACCGATTCCAGGAGCCCGAGCTCCTGGAGCACGAACGAGGCGTTTGGCCAGCAGACGATCCCCGCGCCGATGTCCGTCGGCGCAGCGTGTCGCTCGAAGACCTCGACCTCGAACCCCCGTCCGGCGAGGGCGATCGCCGCGCTCAACCCGGCGAGCCCGCCTCCAAGAACCGCACTCCTCAACATGAACCTTCCCGTGCTCTCTCGTGGTCTCCCTGCGACCACGACCCTTCCAACGACGCTGCCGGGCGTTCCCTACCACATGCCCCGCGCGCCGCACGCGGGGCCGTTCCGAGGCCTGCGTCCTCGGTGACGCGTCATGTTCTCGGCGCCGGCCGCAGGGGAGGCCGACGGCGCGGTCGTCAAGGCGGCTCCGCTCTCCGGGATCGACGAGCTCACCTGGCACGCGCGCTCAGTTGACCCTCAGTTGACCGATGACCGACGCTCCTTGCGCGACGCAAGCTGTCGCTAGACGATGTCTTCTATGCGATATTCCACATCGGTTATCGCGTCTGCCACATGACGGGTGTGATGCGGCGCCGGCACGAGCTCGCTGAGATCTTCGATAGCGTGCTCTCCGTCTTCAGAGCGTACCGAGGCGCCGACGAGAACCGGTATCCCGCGCCGGCCTTCAGCCCGCTGTCCACCGTCGCGACGCCGGCGCTGGCCGCCTGCGAGGGCACGAGGACCCTCCTGCGGAGGCGTCGCCGGCGGATGGCGGTGGAGAGCGCGGAGGCTTCGGAGGTTCGCTGATCCGAGGAAGCTCGGGCCACCGCGGCTGAGCGGCGGCTCGTCGGCGGGCGCGGAACCCGCTTGACGCTCGTCTCGCCCGCAAGCTATGTTCCCCGCATGCCCCGCGCGCTCCCCGCGTCCTGCGCTCGCCGCCGCTCCGAGGCCTGCGTCCTCGGCGGCGCGTCGCGCTCGGCCGCCGAGGTGGGTTCGTGCGTGGCAGGGCTGCGCTGGTGGCGCTGGTGCTCTACCAAGGCGGGCCCTTACCCCGGGTAACGCGCCTCCCTGCAGGGAGGACGACCTGAAGGAAAGAAGAAAGAGGGCCCGCCGAACAACGGTGGGCCTTTTCGCTTTTGTCCGCTATGCAGGGCGCCGCAGCGCGACGCCCGAGTCCCGAGGATCCGTGTCTGCCAGAACAGCCGTGAAGATGAGGAGAGAACCATGATGCATGCAGTCATCGATGCGCTCTGCGCCGGCGTCGACCTCTCCGCGGAGCAGACCGAGGCGCTGTTCCGCGACCTGATCGCCGGGGCGCTGACGGAGATCGAGCTCTCCGCGCTGTTCGTGGCGCTCAAGGCGAAGGGCGAGACCCCCGCCGAGATCGCGGGCGCGGCGCGCGCGCTCCGGGGGACGTCGGTGCCGTTCGCGCGGCCGGCTTATGTCTATGCCGACTGCTGCGGCACCGGCGGAGACGGGCAGTCCACCGTGAACGTGTCGACGGCCGTCGCCTTCGTCGCGGCCGAAGCAGGCCTGCCGGTCGCCAAGCACGGCAACCGCTCGGTCTCCTCCCAGTGCGGCTCCGCCGACGCGCTCGAGGCGCTCGGCGCCCGGCTCGACCCGCCGGCCGAGGTCTCGCGCCGCGCCCTCGATGAGGTCGGCTTCTGCTTCCTCTTCGCGCCGCAGTACCACGCCGGGCTCCGCCACGCGATGCCCGTGCGCCGCGCCCTCAAGGTGCGCACGATCATGAACCTGCTCGGCCCCCTCGTGAACCCGAGCGCGCCGCCGATCCAGGTGATGGGCATCTACGATCCGGAGCTCGTCACCCACGCCGCGCGCACGCTCGGCATGCTCGGGTGCCAGGCCGCGCTCGTCGTCCACGGCGGGGGGCTCGACGAGGTCGCCCTGCACGCCCCGACGCGCGCGGCCCGGCTCCGCGATGGGGTCGTCGAGGAGCTCTTGATCGACCCGGCCGACGCGGGGGTCGCGCCGGCGCCGATCGAGGCGCTCCGGGGCGCCGGCCCGGCGGCGAACGCGGCGTGGCTCCGCGACCTGCTCGCCGGGCGCGGCGCGCCCGCGCACCGCGACGCCGTCGCGATCAACGCCGGCGCGCTGCTCTGGATCGCCGGGCGCGCCGAGGGGCTGCGGGAGGGGACGGCCCTGGCGCTCGAGGCGCTGGGCTCCGGGCGCGCGGCGGAGCGGCTCACGCGCTTCGTGGCGCTGAGCCGGGACGGGGCCCAGGAAGCGCGGAAGGAGGCGAAACATGGCTGAGCAGGGCAATGTGCTCGCGCGCATCGTGGAGCGGAAGCGGGCGGACGTGGCGGAGCGCGAGCGGCGGACCCCGCTCGCCGGCCTTCGGGCGAACGCGCCGCCCACCTCGCGGAGCCTCCGGCGCGCGCTCTCCGCGCCTGGCGCGCGGTTCGTCCTGGAGTGCAAGAAGGCCTCTCCGTCCGAGGGCCTCATCCGGCCGGATTTCGACCCGCACGCCGTCGCCGCCGCATACTACGGCGTCGCCGACGCCGTGAGCGTGCTGACCGACGAGCCCTTCTTCCAGGGTAGCTTCGAGATCCTCCAGGCCGTGCGCGCGGTCGTGGACGTCCCGATCCTCTGCAAGGACTTCGTCGTGACGCCCTACCAGGTGATCGAGGCGCGGGCGAACGGCGCGGACGCGATCCTGCTCATGCTGTCGGTGCTGGACGACGCGACCGCGCTCCTGTGCCTGGGCGCCGCCGAGGCGCTCGGCATGGACTGCCTCGTCGAGGTCCACGACGAGGCGGAGCTCGAGCGCGCGCTCGCGCTGCCCGCGCCCGTGATCGGCATCAACAACCGCGATCTCAAGACGCTCAAGGTCGATCTCGCCGTCTCGGAGCGGCTCGCCCCGCGCGTGCCGCGCGATCGCATCGTCATCGCGGAGTCGGGCGTCGAGTCGCGCGCCCACGTGGAGCGGCTCGCGCCCTCGGTGGACGGGTTCCTCGTCGGCACGTCGCTCATGCGCAGCCCCGACATCGCGGACGCCGCGCGCGCGCTGGTGACCGGCAGGGTGAAGATCTGCGGCCTGACCCGGCCCGGGGACGCGCGCGAGGCGGAGCGGCTCGGGGCCCGCTTCGGCGGCCTCGTCTTCGCCGAGAGCTCGCCGCGGCGGGTGACGCGCGAGCAGGCCGAGATCCTGGTCGCCACGGCCGCGGGGCTGCCCTTCGTCGGCGTTTTCCTCAATCAATCCGTGGATTTCGTCGCCGATACGGCGCGGGCGATCGGGCTGCGCGCCGTGCAGCTCCACGGCGACGAGGACGCCGCGTTCATCGAGGCGCTGCGGCGCACGCTCCCCGAGGGGTGCGAGGTCTGGAAGGCGGTCCCGATGGCGCCGTCCGGGGAGGCCGCCGGCGCGGCGGCCGCCGCGGGCGCGGCCGGGGAGCAGGGCGCGGGCGCGGAGGTCGAGCGCAGCGCCGATCGGCTGGTCTTCGACACGCGCACGGCGGAGGCGCGCGGAGGCACGGGGCGGACGTTCGCCTGGAGCGCGATCGACGGCCACCCGGCGCGCGCCCGGAGCCTGCTCGCGGGCGGGCTGAACCCGGACAACATCGCCGCGGCGCGCCGGGTCGGGACGTGGGGGCTCGACGTCGCGTCGGGCGTCGAGCGCGCGCCCGGCGAGAAGTGCGCCGACCTGCTCGTGCGCCTGTTCGACAGCGCGCGCGGCCCGTCGCGCCACGACCATGACCCCGCGGCCCCGGCGGACCGCGCCTCCCCCTGACGGCAGCTCTCACGACGCACAACGCACAACGCACCACCGACGATCGAGGCAATCACATGCAGCAAAGCGGCCGCTTCGGCGCCTTTGGCGGCGCCTATGTCCCGGAGATCCTCGTGCCCGCGCTCGAGCAGCTCGAGCGCGCGTACCTGGAGGCGCGCGGCGATCCGTCGTTCGCGGCGGAGTTCGACGCCTTGCTGACGACCTACGCGGGGCGACCGACGCCGCTCACCCTGTGCCGCAACCTGACCGGCGATCCGCGCGTGAAGCTGTACCTCAAGCGCGAGGACCTGCTCCACGGCGGCGCGCACAAGACGAACCAGGCGCTCGGCCAGGGGCTGCTCGCGCGGCGCATGGGCAAGCGGCGGCTCATCGCCGAGACCGGGGCCGGCCAGCACGGCGTCGCGACCGCCATGATCGGGGCCCTGCTCGGCATGCCCACGCGCATCTACATGGGCGCGAAGGACGTCGAGCGGCAGCGGCTCAACGTCTTCCGGATGCGCCTCATGGGGGCCGAGGTGGTGCCCGTGACCTCGGGCTCGCAGACGCTGAAGGACGCCCTCAACGAGGCGCTTCGCTACTGGACCGAGAGCTACGAGGACACGCATTACCTGATCGGGACGGTCGCCGGGCCTCACCCGTTCCCCACGATCGTGCGCGATTTCCAGTGGGTGATCGGCCGCGAGGCGCGCGCCCAGATCCTGGAGGCCGAGGGGCGCTTGCCCGATGCGGTGGTCGCGTGTGTGGGCGGCGGCAGCAACGCCATGGGGATCTTCTCCGAGTTCATCCCGGACAAGGACGTGGCGCTCGTCGGCGTGGAGCCCGCCGGCCACGGCCTGTCGACCGCCATGCACGGGGCGACGCTCCTCAAGGGCCGCCCGGGGGTGCTGCACGGGTCGGAGACCTACATCCTCCAGGACGAGCACGGACAGGTCGCCGAGACGCACTCGGTCTCGGCGGGGCTCGACTACCCCGGCGTCGGGCCGGAGCACGCGCACCTCATGACGTCGGGCCGGGCGACGTACGTCGCGGCGACCGACGACGAGGCGCTCGACGCGTTCCAGCGGCTCGCGCGCAGCGAGGGCATCATCCCGGCGTTCGAGTCGGCGCACGCGATCGCGCACGCGCTGAAGATGGTGGCGGAGGCGGCGCAGGCAGGGCGCGAGACGGTGCTCGTCGTGAACCTGTCGGGCCGCGGAGACAAGGACATGGAGCAGGCGCAAAAGCTGCTCGATCCCGGGAGGTCGACATGAGTCGGGAGACGGTGACGACGCGCTACGATCGCGCATTCGAGCGGCTGCGGCAGCGCGGCGAGGGGGCGTTCATCCCCTTCCTGATGCTGGGGGATCCGGACCTCGCCACGAGCGCGCGGCTGCTGCGCGCGGCCGTGGAGGGCGGCGCGGACGCGATCGAGGTCGGGATCCCGTTCTCGGATCCGATCGCGGACGGCCCGACGATCCAGGCCGCGGCCGTGCGGGCGCTCGAGGCCGGCGTGAGGCCGGGCGACTGCATCGAGCTCCTGGCGCGGTTCCGGGCGGAGGCGCCGGAGGTGCCGATCGGCATCCTGACGTACGCGAACCTCGTGAAGCACCGCGATCTGGCGGGCTTCTACGCGTCGGTGGCCGCGGCCGGGGTCGACAGCGTGCTCGTCGCCGACGTGCCGGTGAGGGAGTCGGATCCGTACGTGGCGGCGGCGCGCGCCGTGGGGGTGGCGCCGGTGCTGATCGCGCCGCTGAACGCCTCGGAGGCCACGCTGCAGCGGCTCGCGGAGCGGTGCAGCGCGTACACGTACTGCGTGACGCGCAAGGGCGTGACGGGGGCGGACGAGCAGCTGCGCCTGGGCCACGGGGCGCTCTTCGAGACGCTGCGCCGGTTCGGCGCGCCGCCCGCGATCCTGGGGTTCGGCATCTCGAAGCCCGAGCACGTGCGCGACGCCCTCGCCGCCGGGGCGTTCGGCGTGGTCAGCGGGTCCGCGGTCGTGCAGCGGGTCTCGGCGAACCTCGGTGATCCCGAGGCGGCCGCGCGCGCCGTCGCGAGCTTCGTCCGCGAGATGAAGGCGGCGACGGCGCGCTGAGCGCGCCGGGTTCCACCCGCCGAGCCGGCCAGGTTCGCGGCGGAGCGCCGTCGCTACCGCGCCCTGCGTGGTTCGCCTTTCGGGCGGCGAGCCGAGCTCACAGGCACGTGACGTCGCACAGCCTCTCCGAGAGCGCGATGCAGCCCTCGTCCCACCCGATCGTGCAGCAGAAGCTGTCTCCGTCCTCTCCGCACACGGTCTCGACGCAGCTGTTGCAGGTCGCGTCGAGGGGCGCGCCCTCCTCGCAGAGGTCGTGGGCGCACCCGCAGGCCCGCCCGCAGGCGGCGGTGAGGCCGGCGACGCAGTGGGTGTCCCAGTTGCTCATGCAGCACGCCGGGTCCTCCGCGCACAGCTCGGTCACGCACGGGTCGCAGGCCATGAGGAGGGGCGCTCCTTCCTCGCAGAGGTCGTGGCTGCACTCGGCCGGCGGGCACACGCCGCAGTCGGTGGCGCACGCCTGGCAGTTCTCCCTGTCGGGCTCGCACACGCCGTCACCGCAGACCGGCGGGCACACGCCGCAGTCGTCGGCGCACGAATCGCACGTCTCGCCGGTGTCACACCGCAGATCGCCGCACGCCGACGCCCCACCCTCGCCGCCGCCGCCGGCGGCGTCGCCGCCGCCCGTCGAAGCGCTGCTCGCCGAGGCGCTGCTCACCGAGCCGCCGCCGGCCCCGTCGCCGCCGCCGCCGCCGCCCGCCGAGGCGCTGCTCGTCGAGGCGCTGCTCGTCGAGGCGCTGCTCGTCGAGCCGCCTTGCCCGCCCGCTCCGCCGCCGCCCGTGGCATCGCCGCCAGCCGAGGCGCTGCTCGTCGAGCCGCCTTGCCCGCCCGCTCCGCCGCCGCCCGTGGCATCGCCGCCCGCCGAGGCGCTGCTCGTCGAGCCGCCTTGCCCGCCCTCTCCGCCGCCGCCCGTGGCATCGCCGCCAGCCGAGGCGCTGCTCGTCGAGCCGCCTTGCCCGCCCTCTCCGCCGCTGCCCGCCGATCCGCCGGCCCCACCTTGCCCGCCGGACCCGCCGGCGCCGGACGTGCTCGCCGCGCTGCTCGGCGCGGCGCTCTCGTCGTCGCCGCAGCCGACGATCGTGAGGGTCGATGTCAGAGCGAGCAAAGCACACATGCGGAGTGAACGGTTCATCAGGGGAGCCTCGTTATCATCATGCGTTGGGAGCCGCCTCGCGCGCGTCGCGCGCGAGGCCGCCTGTCAAAAGAGCCCCACGGAGAAGTGGAGTGCACCGTCGATCTCATCCAGCTCGTCGCGCGGATCCAGGTTGAAGCCGTAGTCGAAGGCGAGGGGGCCGATGGGCGTGTTCACCCGCAGGCCGGCGCCGAGCCCGTAACGCAAGAGCCGCGGATCGAGGTTGACGTTCCTCGCCCTGATCCAGAGGTTGCCCGCGTCGAGGAAGAGCCCGAGCTGGAGCAGATCCGTCAGCGGAATGCGCAGCTCGGCGCGGGGGTTCACCATCACCGTCCCGCCGCGCGGGATATCGTCGGTCGATACCTCGGCGTCCCCGCCCAGCGCCTTTCTCGCCTCCTCGAGCCCGTCCTCAGGATACAGCGACTCGGCCAGATGGGAACGGAGCGAGTCGACGCCGCCGAGGAAGAACAGGCGATCCGGGTACGTCCCGCTCTCGGCCACGAGCGGCTGAATATACCCTCCGGACAGGCTCAGGGCGAGGGTGAGCCGCGACCGCGGCGCGAGGGGGATATAGCCCGACACACGGCCCGTGAATCGCAGGAAGTGGCTCTCGGGGAAGCTCGATTGGGCCCGGACCGAGGCGAAGGCGTCGAAGGCGTCGACGTGCTCGACGCCGCCGGAGAGGAGGAAGCCCCGGGTCGCGGCGAAGGGGGTGTCCCGCGTGTCCCAGGACGCGTCGATCCGCTGCGCCAGGGCGATCGTCTCGCCCTCGGGCATGCGCAGCTGGTCGAGGATATCCCGCTTGTCGGCGCCGACGGCGCCGGGGAAGAAGCCGACTTTGTTCAGCTCTGTCGACAGGGCGAGCTGCGTCGTGACGGCGCGCCGCGGGCGGTAGGTGATCGCGGGGATGATCGCCGTCTTCGTGACGCCGAAATCCAGCTGGTTGTCGCGCACGTTGATGCCCGCGAGCGACATGCTGACGAGCGGCCCGAGGCCGATGTCCGGGAGCGTGACCGAGACCGCGATGCGGCGCTCCAGCTGGTCGTCGATCTGGAGCTCCTCGTAGTGGCGGCTCGCCGCCTTGTCGACGATCATGAACTCGAACAGGTAGCTGAGCTGGACGCCCATCGTGAGGCCGATGGCGAGGCCGCCGATGTTGCGGTGTCCGTACTCGAAGGCGAGGCGCGCGCCCTCGCCGGTCGAGAACCCGATCTGCGGGTTGAGGTACTGCGGCAGCTGCTCGACCACGTGGATGACGACCCGCTTGTTCTTCTGCGGGACGTCGGGATCCTCGAGCGATATCGACACGCTGGAGAACGGGCCGAGCGCGGCGATGCGCTCCTCGCTCAGGCGGGCCTGCGACTGGCGGAACGGCGCGCCCTCGCGGAGCAGCACGCGGCGGAGGATCAGCTGCTCGTCGGTCCGGACGGCGCCCTTGACGACGATGCCGGTGACGAACACCCGATCTCGCTCCGAGACGATGAACCGCGCGCGGGCGCGCGTGCGGTCGGGCGAGGGCTCGATGGCCGTGCGGACCTCGGCGAACGCGTAGCCCAGGTCGCGGTAAGCATCCATGATGCGCAGCCGCGCGGCGTCGAGCGCGAGCGTCGAGAGGGGCTGTCCGACCTTCAGATCGACGAGGTCGCTGAGCCAGCGCTCGCTGAACGGCCGCTCCTCGGCGCAGAGGGCGCGGTCGCGCTCGCTCAGGCCGGCCTGGCCGCAGAAGCCCTTGTTCCCCTCGAAGGCGAGATCGTAGAGCTGGGTCTGCGGGCCGGGGTGGACCGGAATGCGGAGCGTCACCTCGGGGGAGCACGCGATGTGCCGGGCGGCGTCGGGGCGGCACGTGAGGGCGGCGGGGACGGGCGGCTCGGGGAGGGGCAGCCCTTGCGCGTCGGTGAGGCACTGGGCCGTGACGCGCTCGGCGACCGGCTCGGGGATGCAGGCGCCCGGCGGGGAGCGGCGCGAGCAGGTGGCGCGGAGCACCGAGACCGGGCCGACGACGGCGTTCAGGTAGCCCTTGCTGAAGTAGAGATCGCGAAGGTGCTTGAGGGCGCGCTCGTAGGTCTCCTGCGCGTACGTCATCGAGGGGATGAGCTCGATCGGCCTGGCCCGGCTGCCGGCGCCGCGGGTCGGGCCGAAGAGGTCCGAGATGCCTCGCGGGTCGGGCATCGCGAAGGGGTCGGCGCCGGGCAGGTCCTCCTCGAGAAAGCTCTCGATCTCGCGGCCGAGGTCGTCCGGGCTGAGGTCGCCCGTGAGGCAGGGGAAGACGCGCTTCGTGACCCGCACCTGGTCGTGCTCGCGGACGGTGAAGGTCAGGTAACGGACCGCATCGTCGGGCTTGCCGCCCAGCGAGGGGGTGACCTCGGCGTCGAGGAAGCCGCGCTCGACGTAGAACGCGCGGAGCCGATCGGTGAGATCGTTCGTCTTCGTCTCGGTCGTCTCGCCGAGATCGAGCGCGGCCTCGAGGGCGTCGTCGTCGAAGGCGCGGTTGCCGTCGAAGGCGGGGACGATGCGCGCGCCGGGCTCGAGGTAGACGTAGAGGTAGTTGTGCGGGCCGACCGCGAGCACGCGGTGGGAGACCTCGGCGTCGTGAAAGCCGCTCCGGCGGAGCAGCTCGGCCATCTCGCGGTCGGCCTCGGCGAGGGCGGGCTCGTCGACGCGGGCGCCGACGCCGAGGCCGTAGCTCTGCTTGAGCGAGCCGAGCTCCCGGTCCGCGCGCGGCGCCACGACGAAGACGCGCTCCGAGACGACGCGCGGGGCGCCGGCCTCGATGTCGAGGGCGAGGACGACCTGGGAGGGCTCGTCGGTGTCGACGGCGCGGACCGTGACGGCGGCCGCGGGGTAGCCGTGCAGCGCGTAGAACGCGCGGATGCGGGGGCTGACCTCGGCCAGCGTGGCCGCGGTGATCTCGCCGCCCTCGGCGATGCCGGCGGCCTCGAGGGTGTCCTGCCGGTCGAGCGCGCCGCCGGTGATCTGGACGGTGGCGATGCTCCGGCGGGGGACGACGAAGATCCGGAGCGCGGCGCCGTCCGGCACGAGGTACGCCTCGGCCGACGCGCGGGCGAAGTTGCCGGAGGCGAGCAGCTCGCGCATGGCGCGGCGCGCGGCGTCGGGGCTGAGCGGCTCGCCGAGGTCGACGCTGGTGACCGGCGACACGATCTGCCATCGGTCGCCCTGCGCGGTGACATCGATGCGGACGATCGGCTTGCCGACGAGCTCTCCCAGGGCCAGCGGCTGGCCGAGCGACGGCACGTCGGTGGCCTGGGTGCCGGCCTCGCCCGAAGGCACGGCCCGTGCCGCAGGGTTGACAGAGTCGACAGGGTCGAGGCTGGCCTGACCGGGGTTGAGGCTGGCCTGACCGGGGTTGGGGCTGGCCTGACCGGGGTTGGGGCTGGCCTGACCGGGGTTGGGGCTGGCCTGACCGGGGTTGGGGCTGGCCTGACCGGGGTTGGGGTTGGCCTGACCGGGGTTGAGGCTGGCCTGACCGGGGTTGGGGTTGGCCTGAGCCGGACGTGCGGGGGTCGGGTCGGCGTGCGCCGGGATGGCGATCGCGCCGAGCGGCAAAAAGCCGAGCAGAAGGGGAATGAGGGTGGAACGGAAGCGAGCCATCAGGCGCGGAGCGCCGGGGGACGAAACGGAAATGAACCGGCGCCGGCGTGCACGACGGACGCAGCGTAGCCCGGTTGGGCGCTGGATGGGCAAGAGGCCGCCCGCGAGGCCCCGATGTGCGAGACGTGGGGCTCTCGGCGGGCAGAGCTCGTGCTAGCGTCGCCGCCCGTGCGAGGCACCGGATGAAGGACCTGGCGATGCTCGTCGGCGCCGTGGCGCATGACGCCAAGGTGGTGACGCTGTGGGAGAGCCTGCGCGAGCACTTCCGCGAACATGGAATCCTGATTGATTTCGCGCTGTTCTCTACCTACGAGCGCCAGGTCGAGTCGCTGATCCGCGGGCACATCGACGTCGCCTGGAACAGCGCCGTCGCGCACGTGCGGGTGAAGCGGCAGACCGAGGGCCGGTCCCGCTCGCTCGCGATGCGCGAGATCGATCGCGACTTCCACAGCAAGCTGCTCGTCCGCCGCGACGCCGCCGTCGGGGCGCTCAGCGATCTGGAGGGCAAGGCGCTCGCTGTCGGGAGCGTCGACTCGGCGCACGCGCGCATCCTGCCGCTCCACTTCCTCCGGCAGGCGGGCGTGGCCGTGGAGAAGATCCAGCTCATGCCGTTCGAGGTGGACGTCGGCAAGCACGGGGACACCGCGACGAGCGAGGTCCAGGCGCTCGCGGCGCTGCACGAGGGCAAGGCGCAGGCGGCGGCGGTCGGGGACGCGGTGTGGCTCGCCGAGCAGGCGAACGGCCACATCGACCTCCGCCGGGTCGACGTCCTCTGGACCACGCCGGCCTACGATTTCGCGATGTTCGACGCGCTGCCGGCGCTGCCCGAGGCGAAGGCCGAGGCGTTCCAGCGCGCGCTGCTCAGCATGACCTGGAAGAACCCGAAGCACCGGCGCATCTTCGAGCTCATGGGCCACAAGCAGTGGGTCTCCGGCCGCGACGACCGGTACGGCGCCCTCGACGCGGCGCTCGCCGCGGCCACCTGACGGCCGCGGATCGAGCGCCGCGCGAGCGTCCTTCGAGCGCCATCCGCGGCTCGAACGTCACTCGAACTCGAGCCGCCACCTCAGGTCGGCGCCCACGTTGCCGAGCGGCGAGCTCGAGGCGTCGCTCGAGTTGTCGTACGACCCCTGGAGGCTCATCCGGTCGCTGAGCTTCACCTCGACGCCCGCGCGCACCTGGCTGCCCTGCGAGAGCCCCGTCGTCACGTTGGCGCGCACCGCGTCCGTGATGCGCTTGCCGATCGTCACCGTCGGCTCCGGGGCGCCGTTCTTGGACGAGTAGCCGGTGCCGAAGCGGAACTCGTCGATGAGGGGGACCATCGTCTTCACCGCCTTGTCGGCGCCCGTCAGCGACGAGAGCGCCTCGAGGCCCATGGTCTCGCCGAGCGACGACACGACGCCCTGGTTGAGCTCGGCGCGCGTCATGCCGAGCGTCAGCAGCAGGACGATGTCCTCCTGGCTGAGCGGCGGATCGCTCGTCAGGTTGAGCTGGAGGTTGTCGGCGTCGCCCTGGGCGTGCAGCTTGATGCGCCAGAGCCCGCTGGAGTTCGCGCTGCTGCCCGCGGCCGCGGCCGTCGGCGCCGTGGGCTCCGCGCCCGACGTCGCGTCCGCCGCGGCGGCGGTGCTCGTCGACGTGTAGCGGCGGTACTCGCTCTCGGCGCGCACGTCGACCTTGGGCGCGATGCGGAACGGATCGTCGAAGCGGACGTAGCCGTCCCGGACCTCGAACTCGGTGCTGCGCAGCATGAGCTTCGAGTCGGGCAGGATGCGCAGCGTGCCGCGCGCGCCGAAGCGCTGGTTCGTGCCCGAGAGCGCGAGCCCGGGCTGCGAGACCTCGAGCCGCATGTCGGCCAGATCGTTCGAGAAGCGGAGCGGGTTCGGCGAGGCGACGGTGACGTCGAACCGGACCACGTCGGCGGCGGGGTCGTAGGTCTGCACCGTCGTCCGCTGGCGCCCCGTGAGATCGCCGAGGTCCATGCTCATCAGGATGGGGCGCGTGTAGCTGAACGACGTGAGCGTGATCTTGCCCTCGACCCGCGGCAGGTTCTTCTCCCCCGACGCCTCGTCCTCGACGCCGGGCCGGAAGCTCGCCGTCAGGTTGGCGTTCGCGGTGAGGTTCACCCCGTCGGCGACCGGCAGCTTCACGCCGGTCGCCACGATGGATGCCTGCGCCGTGCCGAGGGTCAGGCCGCGCACCGGCATGTGCCCCACCGCGGTCACCGTGCCCGTGCCGACCCGCGCGCTCGCCTTCGTGAGGCGCACCTGGTCGCCGCCGATCGCGAACTCCACGTCGATGTCGTCGAGCGACACCGGCAGGCCGACCACGTCGAGCTCTCCCTCCTTGAGCGTCGCCGAGCCCGTGTAGCGCAGCCCCTGGAGCGGCCCGGCCACCTGGACCTCGGCCTGCACCGTGCCCCGCGCGTGCCGGATCTGCGGGATGTCGGCGCTGAGCCGCGAGAGGCTCGTCGGGCTTACCCGGATCGCCACGTCGAGGTCCGGCGCCGTGAACACCCGCTTGACGTCGCCGGACGCCGTGAACGCGGCGGACAGGCGCGAGGCGGTGTGCGCCTCGAGGTGGAGCTCCGGCACCTTCAGCGTGTTGCCCGCGAGGCGGATCGGGCCGCTCGGGCTCGTGAGGTGGACCCCCTGGCCCTCCCGATCGAGCTTGAGCGCGTCGACCGTGAGCGTGAGCGCCGCCTGCCGGAAATCCGTGAGGGGGAGCCGCTCGATGTCGAGCGACCCGGTCATCGTGCCCTTCGGCGCCGCCGCGAGCGCGGCGCCCGGGATCAGGTTCGCGAGCGTGCCCAGGTCGAGCGCGTCCATGCGCACGTCCCCGTCCACGATCTTGCGCCGCTGGCGCGTGACGCGGAGCCCCTTCAGCGCGACCTGCCCGCCGAACAGCGAGCCGTTCGCGACGAGGGAGCCGTCGGGGAGGTCGCGCTCGTACTCCGCCGGATCGAACGGCGCGCCCTGGGGGTTGCCGCAGATCGGCGTCCTGCCGATGACCTTCGGCGGCTTGTCGTTCGGCAGGATCGTGAGCGCGACCCGCGAGGGCGGCAGGCTCGCGTGCGTGCGGCGGATGCCGACGCGCGAGACGTGCACGTCCGCGAAGCCGGCGAGCCTGCTCACGGTGCCGCCCAGGCTGGCGACGACCGACACCGAGCCGTCGAACTGCGAGGCCGCCGCCCCGAGCCCGTCGATCCGCGAGAGCGGGAGGCCGCTCGCGATGACGCTCCCCTTCAGCGCGCCGCCGTGCGCGACGGAGGCGCTCGCCAGCACGGAGCCCGTGCCCTTGCGCAGCGACGCCGAGCGGACGTCGAGCCGCATGCCGTCGGCGCCGGCGGCCTGGTCGTCCCAGATCATGTCGAGGTCGACCTCGCCCTCGTCGAAGCGCTCGTCGAGCAGCTCGACGCCGGTGAGCCGCATGCCCGCGTTCACGGCGAGGTAGCCGCCGCCGCAGCGGTCCTCGGGGCCGCCGAGCGCGAAGTGGGCGCGGGCCGTCCCGCTCGCGGTCGCCTTGTAGTCGGCGAACCGCGGATCCTTGTCGAGGCGGAGCACCTCGAGCAGGTCGCGCGCGGCGAGGTGCGGCGCCTCGCGCGTGTCGACGGTCGCGTCCACGACGACGATCCCCGCCGAGCTGTCGAGCGGGCGGCCCTTGGGCAGGTTGCCGGCCGGGTCGAAATCGATCTTGATCGACGGGACCCGGACGCGGCTCGCCCCGTGCCGGACCCGCGCGTTCTCGAGCGTCAGGGCGAGCGGCTCGAACGCGACCGGCGAGGGCTCGAGGTCGCCGATGGGGAAGCCCCCGAACACGAACTTCTCGACGCCGATCTCGCCGGTGAGCTTCGGGTGCTCGTAGGAGCCGTGCATCGCCGCCTTCATCGTGGCGACGCCGGCGAGCTCGAGCGCGGCGAGCGGGGAGATCTCGGCGAGGTCCACGCGCGAGCCCGGGTGGACCTCGACCCCGAGCTGGTCGTTGAAGCCGAGCGAGACGGTGGTCCTGAGGTGCGAGCTCGGCGTGTCGACCGAGAAGCCCGAGAGCACGACGGCGTTCGGCCGCACCTGGAACGAGCCGCGGACCGTGGCCTCCTTGACGCCCATCAGGCGCTTGCGGGCAGGGTCCTTCGTCGGGTGATCGAAGATGTCGAAGCCGTGCGTCTGCACGGCGAGCGGGCCCTCGAGGGCGAGCGGGGACAGCGTGCCGCCGAAGCGATCGAACCTCCCCTCGCGCAGCGTCCACGCGACGTGCGCCTGCGGGTGGACCGCGAGGTCGCGGAGCAGGCCTGGCAGCTCGACGTTGGCGAGGTCGATCGGCCCGGCCTGGAGCGGCACGCCCTTCTCGAACGGCTTGATCTCCACGCTCGAGATCTTCAGCGTGCCGTCGGCCCAGGCGACGTCGGTGTCGGAGAGCTGCACGGCGTCAGGGGTCGTCGAGACCTTGCCCGCGAGGCGCGTGGCGAAGACCCTGCCGTCGAGGCCCGGCCGGTCGAGCAGGAGCGTGCCCTTGAGGCGGGGGAGCGCCAGGCCGAGCGGCGCGGACGCCGCGTCGTACTCCGCGTCGACGTCGAGCGAGACCGAGCCGGACGCGGGCGGCAGGTTCACGAAGCGGTGCACGATCGGCACGGGGAGGCGCGCCCGCACGCGGCCCTCGATCCGGTGGGGCATGCCGTCGCCGAGGCCGACGGCGCGGAGGGCGCCGAGCTCGAGCTCCACCCGGCGCCAGTCGCCGTCCTGGAGCGCGCAGGGCGGCGCGGTGCCGGGATCCGGGTCGAAGTCGGCGGCGCCCTCGAGGATCAGCCGGCGGACGAGCGCGCGGCCCGGCTCGACGCGGACGCGCGTGTCGAAGCGGCAGACGACGTCCTCGTCGACGCTGTCCTCCTCGGCCTCGTGGCCGGGCGCGGCGTGCGTGCGGACGACCGAGACGAGGCCGGAGCGCATCGCGATCTCGAACGCGTCCGACGGCTCGGCGGAGACGTCGACGTCGACCTCGGTGGCCTGGACGCGGACGTTGTCGATCGTCAGGTCGAGCCGCGCGTCGGTGATGGCCACCGAGGAGAGCGGCGCGCGGTCGAGGCCGCCCCCGCCGCCCTTGCCGGTGCTCGGGAGGGTGAGGTTGCGGAGCTCCCCGTCCTTCAGCACTGCGCGGACGCGGGGGCCGATGATCTCGACGTCCCCGGCGTCGATGTGCCCCGCGAGCAGCGAGAACAGGCGCGGGCGGATGGCCACGCGCTCGAGCTCGAGGAACGGCGCGCCGCCGTCCGAGGAGTCGACGACGAGCCGGTTCAGGCCGACCATGAGGGGCCAGGCCTGGACGCGCACGTCGTAGCGGGCCGTGATGCCGAGCTCGCGCTGGAGCAGCGCCGCCGTCTCGTGCGCCGCCCAGGCCCGCACCGTCTCGGTGCGCACGAGGAAGCCGAGCGCGAGCGGGATCGCGCCGATCACCGCGAACACGGCGCACACAACGCGCACGGCGAGGCGCCCCCAGTCCCTGCGGGCGCTCGGCGGGGAGCCCTTTCTCCTCGTGCCGTGCATCGGGGCGCAGCTTAGCTGATGCGCGGTCGGACGCTTACGTGGGCGGGGTGATCCTGTGCCAGGAAAATGCCGGTGCGTGCGCGTCGCACCCGACCGGAAACGTGCTCCAGGGTGGAATGCCGCGGGGGCGCCGTGCGAGGCGCGCCGGGCCGGGTCAGCCCGCGGTGAGCTTGCGGTAGCGGAGCTTGCGGGGCTCGGCCGCGTCGGCGCCGAGGCGGCGCTTCAGGTCGGCCTCGTAGTCGGCGTAGTTGCCCTCGAACCAGACGACCTTGCTGTCGCCCTCGAAGGCGAGGATGTGGGTCGCGATGCGGTCGAGGAACCAGCGGTCGTGGCTGATGACCACGGCGCAGCCGGCGAAGTTGAGCAGCGCGTCCTCGAGCGAGCGGAGCGTGTCGACGTCGAGGTCGTTGGTGGGCTCGTCGAGCAGGAGGACGTTGCCGCCGCGGCGGAGCAGCTTGGCGAGGTGGAGGCGGTTGCGCTCGCCGCCGGAGAGATCGCGGACCTTCTTCTGCTGGTCGCTGCCGGCGAAGTTGAAGCTGGCGACGTACGCGCGCGAGTTGACCTCGCGCTTGCCGACGAGGAGGCGGTCCTCGCCGCCGGAGATCTCCTGCCAGACGTTGTTGGTCGGGTTGAGCGCGTCGCGCGACTGGTCGACGTACGCGAGCTCCACGGTCTCGCCGAGCCGGAGCGCGCCGCCGTCGGGCTGCTCGAGGCCCATGATCATGCGGAAGAGCGTTGTCTTGCCGGCGCCGTTCGGCCCGATGATGCCGACGATGCCGCCGCGCGGGAGCGAGAAGCTGAGGTCGTCGATGAGGACGCGGTCGCCGAAGCCCTTGCGGAGGTGCTCGGCCTCGACGACCACGTTCCCGAGCCGCTGGCCGGCGGGGATGTGGATCTCGTTCTCCTCGACCTTCTTCGACCTGTCCTCGGCGAGCAGCGTCTCGTAGGCGGCGAGGCGGGCCTTGCTCTTGGCCTGGCGGGCGCGCGGGGCCATGCGGACCCACTCGAGCTCGCGCTCCAGGGTGCGCTTGCGCGCGCTCTCCTGCTTCTGCTCCAGCTCGAGGCGCTTCTTCTTCTGCTCGAGCCAGCCGGTGTAGTTGCCCTCGTACGGGATGCCGGCGCCGCGGTCGAGCTCGAGGATCCAGCCGGCGACGTTGTCGAGGAAGTACCGGTCGTGGGTGACCGCGACGACGGTGCCGGGGTAGTCGTGGAGGAAGCGCTCGAGCCACGCGACGCTCTCGGCGTCGAGGTGGTTGGTCGGCTCGTCGAGCAGCAGGATGTCCGGCTTCTCGAGGAGGAGCCGGCAGAGGGCGACGCGGCGGCGCTCGCCGCCGGAGAGCTTGGTGACGTCGGCGTCGGGCGGCGGCAGCCGGAGGGCGTCCATGGCGCGCTCGACGACGCGGTCGATCTCCCAGCCGTTCGCGGCCTCGATCTTGTCCTGGAGCGCGGCGTACTCCTCGAGCAGCGCCTCCATGTCGGGGGGCGACTCGCCGAGCTTCGCGCCGATCTCCTCGAAGCGCTGGACGAGGGAGCGGACGTCGTGGACCGCCATCTCGACGTGCTCCTGCACGGTCTTGCCGGCCTCGAGCTGCGGCTCCTGGGCGAGGTAGCCGATGCGGATGCCGTCGGCGGGCTTCGCTTCGCCGAGGTACTCCTTGTCGACGCCCGCCATGATGCGCAGCAGGGTGCTCTTGCCGGCGCCGTTCGAGCCGAGGACGCCGATCTTCGCGCCCGGGTAGAAGGAGAGCCACAGGCCCTTCAGCACCTCCTTGTTCGGGGGGTGCACCTTCCGGACATCCTGCATCGTGAAGATGAATTGAGGGGCCACGTCTTCGCCTGCCTGTGCGTGCCCGGCGCGCCGTGGGGCCCCGCTCGGCCTTCGAGCGGGCGCGGCGCTGGCCGGGCTGGGGGGAGAGGCCGTATGCGAGATCGCCGGCTGACGGTCAAGAGGGCGTCGAGGCGGCTGTAGGCGGGCGCGCAGGGCGCGCGTCGGGACGGACGGGCGGAGCTAGGCGCGCCGCGCGCCGCGCCCGAACGCCTGCTTGAGGGCGGCGAGGTCCTCGCGGCCGACCTCGCGCGTGGCGACGAGGACGGCGAGGTACACGAGGGCGACGAGGATCGCCTCGCCGAGCACGGCGATCTTGCCGAGCCACGGGAGCTGCGCGCCCACGGCGATCCCGGCGAGCAGCGCGGCGCCGACGCGGAGCGCCGTCCGGGCGGGGACGAAGCCGCCGGCGGCGCGGTGGAGCAGGACGCCGCCGGCGACCGCGGCGGTGGCGAGCGCGAGCGATGTGGCGACGGCGGAGCGCACAAGCATGTCGGGGCCGAACGCGGCGCGCGGGACGGCGATCGAGCACCCAGTGGCGACGAGGAAGACGGTGGCGGCCGTGAGGGCGGCGGCCACGCGCTCCCGGTGCAGGCTGGTGAGCGCGGCCGAGGCGACGCCGAGGACGGCGAACGCGCCCATGCCGAGGGAGAGCACGCGGAGCGTGTCGCCGCCGCGGCTCCAGATCTCGACAGGGAAGGCGAAGCGCAGGACGTGCGGGGCGAGGCCCGAGATCGGGGCGCAGAGGAGCCCGGTGAGCAGGAACGAGAGGCGGACGCCCGTCATGGCGTAGCGGCGGACCGCGGCGCGGTCGTGCTCGGCGTGCGCGCGGGCGAGCATCGGGAAGAGGATGAACGTGACCGAGAGGAGCAGCTGGTACGGCAGGAACGCGAAGAGCTGCGCGCCGCGGTAGACGCCGATGAGGTCGTCGGCGGCCTTGGCGCCGAGCGCGAGCCCGCTCGTGGCCTGCCCGAGGAAGCGGCGGAGGAGGAAGAAGTCGGTCTGGAGCAGGAGGTTCAGGAATGTCTGCGAGACGGCGAGCGGCAGGAGGAAGGCGGCGTGCTGGCGGATCGAGGGGCCGGCGCTGCCGCGGCGGCCGAGGCCGGTCCTGGTGAGCGCGAGGGGAACGATGACGGCGGCCGCGGCGACGAAGCCGGCGATCGCGCCGAGGACGCCGCTCTGGCCGGCGCGGAGGAAGAGCAGGGCGAAGGCGGCGATGCTCGCGGTGCGGAGCGCGCCGTAGCCGACGTCGAAGGCGGCCTGCGTGACGAAGCGGCACTGGCCGTTGAGCGCGCCGACGAGCGGGGCGTAGAGGCCGTAGAGGAGGACCACGGCGGCGGCGAGCCGCAGCGGGCCGGCGACATGCGGGGCCTCGGAGAAGTCGGCGATGGCGCCGGCGAGGAGCGCGAAGCCGGCGGAGACGACCACGGCGAGGACGGCGTGCAGGGCGAGCGTGCGGCGGAAGGCGGCGGCGACGTCCTGCTCCGCGACGCTGGAGACGGCGCGCGAGACGCCCTGGATGCCGGTCGCGACGATGACGTTGTTGACGACGCCGACGCCCGCGAGGACGACGGAGACCGCGCCGTAGCCGTCCGTGCCGAGCAGCCGCGGGAGGATGAGCTGCTGGACGAAGCCGAAGAGGATGAAGGAGACCTTGGCGCCGGCGATGGCGAGGCCGCCGCGGCCGGCGGAGCGGGCGGCGGAGGGGGCCGGAGCGTCCGGCGGCTGCGGCGGGAAGGGCACGGCGGCGCGCTGCACGGCGGCGTTGTCGCAGAAGCACGCCGGGCGGGCAATCTCGCGCGGAGCGGGCGAGCACACCGGGGCGTCACGTAAACTTCAGGGGCGGTGCGGATTCGCTTGACGGGGAGGCCTCGCTGACTATCCTCGCGCCCGTCTCCAACGCATTCCAGCTTAGCTCAGTTGGTAGAGCAGGCGGCTGTTAACCGCCGGGTCGCTGGTTCGAGTCCAGCAGCTGGAGCCAATCCCACGTCGCGGTACGTCGCGCGACCCAACGTTGAACGAACCCCCGAACGGCGAGAGCTTTTCGGGGGTTCGCCTCTTTGGCGTCGTGGCGCGGGGTCGCGTGGGGCGGCGGCGCTCTTCAGCGGGCGCGAGGAGAGAACGCGGTGGGTGGCGTCTCGGCCGGTGCCGAGCGCGTTCTCGTGGGCCCGTTCTCCATGAGAATCGGGCTTGCTGCGCGAGGGCCGTTTTACTCAACGATCCGGTGTTGAACGCACGCTGCCGTGCAGGTCGGCCTACCGGACCAGAAGGGTCTGCCTCGACTGGATAAACGCAATGCCCTTGTGGTCCTCGATGATCTTGCCGTCACGTCGTGCGTTCGACGGTGAGCATCCAGCCGTCGGCCGAGAGCCCGATCTCGGCGAGCTTGTCCACGTGGCTCCCCGACGACACGAGCGGCTCTATCAGGTGTGTCAGGTCGTGCGCGCAGCCCGTGGGCTCCACGGCGACGAGGCGCCACGTTCCAAGCAGCCGCTGATCCTGTGGGACGTAATCGGGACGGGTGCGCGCGTAAACCGCGACCTCGTTCGGCGACAGGAACACGCGGATCAGCGCGCTGATCGCGGCCACCGCCTTGCACTCGTATCGCGCAATCGTGGGCGCGTGCGTCGTGGGTTCGAAGTCGAGCCCCAGCAGGTCGTACCCCGCCGAACCCCAGAACTTCGAGACATGCAGAGCGTCGAGCAGCCTGATGTCGTCGGCACGCGCGCGCTCGAGGCGCCGCCGCGCCTCGGTCCGGGGGCGAACCGCTCCGAGGAGCGTCGTCCACGCCGCGTCGCCATGTTCGCCGAGCACCTCTCGCGTTCGAGAGACGACGTACGGGGCGAACGCATCCTCTGCTTCGCCACCGAGCGCGTTGCGGGCGAAGTTCTCAGCGGCGATCTGCTCCGGCGTCACGGGCTTGAGGTGCACTTCGCCCGCGCTGCGCCGTGCGACGACGTGGGCGCGGATGACGGCGCGCTCGGGTCCGACGAGATCGAGTACCGGTTGGTACCGTGAAGCCGGGCGCGGGAGCGCAGCATCGAGCGCATGCTCGTCGACGATCCTCTGGGCCCACGTCGGATCGCTAGCGTGTTGCGCGAGCCACTCGGTCGCGACGGAGACAGGATCGAAGCCTACACGGTGCGCACGCTCCGCAGCGAAGCCGTCCAAGGCGACGCCCTCCTCCCGCGGCGTGGCTATCGGCGCCCCTGAGGCGGCCTCCACCGCACACGCCAACTCGATAATGCGGTCCCTTCGCCGTGCCCGTCCAACCCACTCCTCCCAGCGAGCGACATTTCGCGCCCGACACGCGAAACTCGGCCGGTACGCGCGCTCATCCTCCGACCACTCGATGCCGTCGATCACCCGCTGCACATCGGCTTCGGTTGTTTCGCTCCAACCGCCGCTGGGCGTTATCAGCGATGCGGCGCCGAGAGCGCGCAGTTCGTCGATCGTGAGTTCGTGCGTGTGCAGGCGCGTGTCGATCGATGCGAGGGACTGATCGACCTTCGTGCACAGAGCCTTCAACCCATCGCGGCCGAGCGGTCTGAACACCTGCGCGTACGCGTCCTCGAGCGTTGCGGCGTTGCGCTTCTTCAAGAATGCCCGAAACAGCTCCAGCCCCGCGCCACCGCGACGTTTTCCGTCCTCGTACGCCGCGATCGCCTGGCTCCACAGGCCACCGACCACGGGGTTATCCAGCACGCGCGCAGACAATGCCTCCGCGAAATTGCGGAGCGGAGGCGGCCCCGGCGCGTCCGGCGCCGTGTCGAACAGGATGGCATCGTCGTCCACGAGCACGTCATCTCGCGTATCGTGAAGCCACCGCGCGCTCTGCGCGGCGCGCCCGGGGATCTCGAGAGAAAGGCGCAGCGACACGCAAGCGACGTGTTGGAGCTTCGTCGCATGCCAGCGCTCCGCAGCGTCGACCGCGTTGACCGGCGACGGCAGGAGCCGCGAGACCTCGGCAAGCGCCAGCAGTCCGGGAAGGAGCGCCTCGAGCTCCTGCCTCACCTCCGTCTCGCGTCGCACGACTGCGGCACCGAGTGGAACTGACTCGACGTTCTCTTCGACGACCAATGCTCGTTGCTTCAACCACGGCAGCAGCTGAATCACCTTCGGCCCGAGCGTCGCGGCGACGAGCGGGACGGAAGGGAAGAAGGCGCGCACGCGATCGCGCTCGCCGTTGTCGGTCGCAATCCATGCGTCTTCCGAGGCCGCGCGCCACTCGAGCGCACGTTCGCCGAACGAGCGATCGCGTTCGGCTGGAGCGTACGCGAGCAGCGGTAGCGGCGCATCAGTCAATGCGTTCTTTCGTGCGACCGCATCGAGGACGGACTGGAACAGCTCGAGAGCTCCCTGTCGCGTCTTCGGATCGCGGCCGACGAGCTCGATGTTCAGCGAGTGGAGTTCCAACCAGAGACGCCGGGCGGGCTCGGCGCCGTCCGTCATCAGATCGTCGTCCGAGAGACCTGGAACCGCGCCGAGGGCGCGGAGCACCTCCGCATGCGACGCCGAGCGCCGGTATGTCCAGAGAACGGCGTACCTGCGATCGGGCTGATCGCTGGCCAGGGTGATCTGACGCGGGGACACCGTTCCTTCTGTCGATGTCACGACGTCCGGTCGCCTGCACTTGTCCTTTGGAAACCAGGCCGCCGACGAGAGCGTGGTGGCGATCGTCCCGTTGAATGCCGCCTGCTTCTCGGCGGCGATCAACGGCTCGAGTGCGCTCCACGCCTCGACAATGTCCTCGAGCGTCGGTCCGCTCCCGTGTCCCCACACGACGTCCAGAGGCGCTGCGCCCACCGACTCTGCATCGACCAGCGCGGGTGGCGACGCGCAGGGCGACACGATCCCCGTCGCGCCACCTTCGACCAGACGCAGCGCGAAGGGCGAGACACCGAGGAAGTCAAGGAACCGATCGACGTCAAGGCCTGGCACGGCGACCTGCAACGCGGTCAGCCACTCGGGCGACACCTCCTTGCGTGAGAGCTGCCGCGCCGGTGCCCATCGCCCTTCCGTACACGGCAAGAACAGCGTGGCGACAGCTCGCCCCGCGCGCAGCTCGTCTTCCGACCATGGCGACCCAGCGGCGTGATGCGCGCGCCAGCCGAGTTTATAGGTCTGATCCTGGAGGCTCTTCTGCGTGCCGAAGCGCGCGACGAACAGCTGCGCGGCGAACACGATGAGCTCCTTCTGCCTCTCCGCCGCATCTTCCTCCGCGAGCGGCCTCCACTGCCATCGAGCTGCATCCACAGGCAGCTGACGGAGCTCTCGCAGCAGATCCCAGCGCTCGAACGGTGTCATGCCCGTGAGGCGTGAGTGGTCATCATCGATGCCTAGCGGCACGCGGTACGCCGTTACTGCGCGTCCACGGTCGAGCAGCGCGCGGGGCAGCGTGAGGGTGGCCGCGTGCTCCTCGTCAGCGCTGCGACGAACGAAGACGCGATGAGTTGCACGGCCACCGCCGCTGCCGGCCTCGATGTGATCAGGCAGGACGACAGCGACGTAGATCGTGTCGTTCGCCTCGGCGAGATCGACGACGGGGATCACGTGCGCGCGCCTGGCCCGCAGGGCGTCGCACGCAGCGCGCGCCATGGTCTTCCACGACTTCGTGTGGCGCCTGTAGCCGCAGATCCAATCGATCCACACGGCGGTCGCCTGCCAGAACTCGTCGAACGCACGGCGCGGCCTCACGACGTCAGCTCGGAAGAACTGGGCTGCGAGCTCGGCCCAACGCCGATAGGTGCTGATCTCCGAAGCTTGCGGATTGTCGCCGAATAGCAGGCGGAGCAGCTCCCTGCTGAATGGGTCGTCGGCCCGCGGACGGAGCATCTGCCAGATGTCGTCCCGATCCTCGATGGTGCCACCGATCGCGGGTCTCTGGCGGACGGCTCGCCACTCCGCCCAGCCGGAGGCGGATTCCTCCTCGAATCCCAGGTGGTGAAGCACCATGTGCAGGTGAATCTCCGCTGTGACACGTAGCAGAGACGCGTTGTAGCGTCCGTCATGCTTTTTCTCGTCGCAGCGAAGCGACGTTCGGTCGAGCTTCAACTGAAAGTCAGCGTGAACGTCGACGCCGACCGGCTGCGCGACGAGTGTCGGCAAGTAGCAGAAGTAGCGCCCGCTCGCGGACGGAGCGTCGCGCCCGCTCGCGGACGGAGCGCGGCGCCAACCCACCGCCACGCTCGGCTGCGACACGGGGTGCCCTGCCGCTTTCGCCAGCGCGGCGAGGGATTCCGAAGATGTCGCGATCGACGCCGCCACCCAGTGGCCCATCACCTGAAGGCGATCGTTCTGCGAGCCTAGCGACGTTCGAAGCTCGTTGCGGTCATCACCGTCGGCGATCACGACCCTCACATCCTTCTTCGTCGCGCGAAGCCCGACGAAGTGAACGTGCCCTTCGCCCAGCTCTCTGAGCGATTCCGCAACCTGGTCGACGAGGCCCGGCTCGATCGGGACGACCACAACGGTCGAGATGGGTGGCAGCGCTTCGAGCGCGGCCTCCGGCGCCGACGCGCACCAAAGAGGAATCGGGAAGTAAAAGCTCGGCCACCGGGCACCGTCGTCGAGCTGGAGCGGCGCCTCGAGAAAGCGCACCTCGCCATCGCGCACCCGACGGTCCTCTATTCGCCGGGCTGCGAGGCGCTCGGCGTCGAGCAGCCGGTGCAGCTCGAGCCCCCAGAAACCGTCGTCAGCTCGTGTCCATACCTGCACGCGGTCTGCGAGGGCGAAGACGGAGCGGAAGCCGACGCCCTTGTTGCCGATGCTCTCATCCGGCGTCTTGTTTGACGTGTGCAGGGAGCAGAGCGCGTGAAAATCGGATCGTCGCAGGCGCGCGTGCCGAGAGAGCGAACGGTAATCGAAGTCTGGATCGAACGACACGGTAGCTCCGTCGTTGGCCACCAGAAGGCGGGTTGAGCCGTTCTCGCGGACCAGCGCGACGACGCACACCTTGTCGCAGCGGTCCAGCGCGTTCTGCAGCAGCTCGAACGCCGCTCGCCCCGCGTACTGATTCGAGATCGCACCTTCGTCCGCGAGCTGCTGGTTCAGCGTCTCGCCGCCGACGGCTCGGTAGTAGTCATGGTGGTTCGCGAAGGTTTGAGCCAGCCGGTCGGTAGCGCTTCCTGGATGGAACATCGTCCTCCCTGTCTGCAACGGGTCATGGTGGTCCCCGGCTCCCGAGCCGATCACGATGGGCGGCGCAGACGCGCCCCTCAGTCTACGCGACGAGGCTCGTGGTCGTCATGTGCCGCGGGTTGCGCGCGGGGCGTCGCACCCCGACGGCACTTCGCCGCGACCGCGATCGGTCTGGCCCTGCTGCTCGTCGGCGCCGGTGTCGCGCTCATCGATGTGCGGAGGCGGGTCAGTCCCTGGTCGGCGAGCTTCGACACCAACAGCTGGCCGACGGCGCGCCGCTGGCTGTGCGCGCTCGGCCTCGACCGTGGGCGCCTGTTCCCGCTGGTCCGCCCCAGTCCCGCTGCTCGCTTCGCCACGGCAGCGAGCCGAGCGGGCGGCGAGGACGCTCGTCGCGATGGCGCCTCCCGCGGCCGAGCCCCCGAGGCTACCGTGATGGCGGGCGGCGTGGGCGGCCGCCACGCGGCGCGGGTGGGCCAGGAACCCACCTCTGTCCTTCTCGACTTTGGTTGGGTATTGTTGGCATAGCTCGGTCTGGGTACCCTGCGCTTGCGCGCAGGGGCCATGCAGAGCCGAAGATTCGTCGCGGGGAGCTCATTGATGCCGAGTTTTGATGTTTCGAGTCTGACCGACGCGCAGCGCCCCACGGGTGTGTGGGCAGCGTCTCTCCTGCATGCCATCGCGCGCGACGAAGCGGCTGGACGAAGGCGCCCGGCTCTCACCGAACCGAAGCTCGACACCTGGACTCGCTTTCGCGGTCGGCTCTCCAGCGTGGATCTCGTCTCGCTGCTCTTCGAAGACGCCGCCGTCCTTCACCGTGTGCCGTTCGATCCCGAGGCCGTGGGCGGCTCTCTTCGCCCGGACCGACTGCCCGAGGCCGTGACCGACGGCTGGCTCAAGTCCGTCGAGTCGCTCTCGCTGAACACGGCGGGCGCCGACTACATCCTTGAGCAGGCGCGCCTGCTCGGGCTGCCGACGCGCATGGCGCGCTCGGACCTCCACGTCGTCAAGGCACACCAGAAGGTGCTCGAGCTGCCGGGCACGGGCGGGCAGCTCGCGCACCACCTCGTGAGCGGTCAGAAGGACCTCACGCTCCAGGACAACGTCGTCGTGGCATGCGGCTCCTGGCAGGAGCTCACGCTCGCCGGTGTCGTTGCCCTGGAGCTCGGCGCGCCGCACTCCGACTTCGCAGCGCGAGCCGAGGCCGCGGACCTCAAGAACGCTGACCACCCGCTCCGCCAACGCTCCTTCGATTTTGTCGTCGGCCTCCACCCTGACAAGGGCGGGCTGTTCCATGTCGAGGACCAACTCGCGATCTGGTTTCCGACCGCGAAGGTCCTGCTGGTGTGACGATGGCGGCCAAGTTCATCCAGATCGGCGAGCCCGCCCACGACGCAGAGCGACAGGCGCTCCGGTTCCTCGTCGAGGGGCTGCCGGAGGACTTCACTGTCTACGCCAACGCCTGGCTCGTGGAGCGCAGCGGCGTCGTCTACGAGCTCGATGCCGTCGTCGTCGCCCCGCACGCGATCTTCGTCGTCGAGATCAAGTCGTATCGGGGGCGCATCGAGGGTACTGACAACGATTGGTGGCTGCCCGAGAAGATCCGCAGCCCTCTGAAGCTCAATCGCATCACCTCGCAGGTGCTCAAGTCGCATCTGAAGAACGTGAGCTATCAGGCGGGACAGGTCTGGACAGAAGGCCTGGTCTTTCTCTCGGCGACGACGGACGTGGGCGTGCGCGGCCCCGCGAGCAACGACCGTGTCCACACGCGAAAGACGATCCTGGCCGCGTTGCAGGACCAGGTCCTGATCGATCGCTTGAGCCAGGGGCGCGCGCGGACGCCGGCATCGCTCGCCGAGCGCGAGCTCCTGGAGCTCTTCACGGGGGCGCAGTCCGGACCTCGGCCGGTCCGCCGCGTTCGCGAGTACGAGGTCGTCGAGACGCTCGACCACCACGACACGTTCACCGAGCTGCTCGGGCGGAACTCGCTCTCGGGCACCGAGCGCGTGCTCCGCATCTACAGCACCCCGCCGCTCGCGACGCAGGAGCAGCGTGACCGGATCGCCGAGCGCGCCCGCTGGGAAGCGCAGGTGCTCGGCCGGCTCGGGCGCAGCGAGGGCGTCCTCTCCGCCGATCCGCCCTTCTCCGACGAGGCGGGCATCGTGCTTCCGCTCGAGCACTTCAAGGGCATCACGCTCACCACCTGGGTCGAGCGGTACGGCCCCGACGCGCGCGGCAAGGAGAGGGCCGACCTGCGCGTGCGCACCGACCTCTGGATGCGCATCGCGCAGACCCTCGACGAGGTGCATCGCCAGGGCGTCGTCCATCGCCTGCTGCGCCCCGACGTCATCCTCGTCGAGGACAAGCAGGAGCCGACCGAGGTCCGCGTGACGGGGTTCGACCTCGCCAAGCAGATGACGAGTGACGCGACCATCTCGCTCACCACCGTCCACGACGACCGTCTCGTGAACGCGGCGCCCGAGGTCGTGACGGCGTTCTCGAGCGCCGAGCCCGCGTCCGACCAGTTCAGCCTCGGCGCGATCCTCGCGCTCATGCTCACGGGCAAGCCGCTCTTCGAGAACACGCGCCAGCTCATGGCCGCGCGCCGGCTCATGCGCCGCGTCCGCGACATCTCGCAGCGCATCCCGCTCAGCCTCGACGAGGCGGTCACGAGGATGGTCGAGCTGCGCGCGACCGACCGTTACCCGTCGCTCGCCGAGGCCATCCAGGCGGTGCGCGTCGGCCGCGATACCTCTCCCCGCGTTCAGGCGGCGCTGCCGAACGTCGGGCGCGCTCCGCTCGACGCCGACAACCTGCAGCCGGGCACGCGCATCGGCGCCGACTACGAGGTCATCACGCGCCTCGGCCAGGGCGGCATGGCCGTCGTCTACGCGGCGCGTCACCTCGTCAGCGGGCGCACGCGCGCGCTGAAGATCGCCCGCACCGAGGACGCCGCCGAGGAGGCGCTGCGCGGCGAGTACGACGTCCTCACCAGGCTCGATCACCCGAACATCGTCCGCGTCATCGACCTGACCAAGATGGTTGAAGGGCGCCTCACGCTCGTGATGGAGCGCGTCAGCGGCGTGACCCTGCGCCAGTGGCTCGCGCAGCACCCCGCGCCCGAGCCGACGGCGCAGCGCCGCCTCGCCGAGGACCTCATCGCGGGCCTCGACTACCTCGAGCAGAAGTCGGTCACGCACAAGGACCTCAAGCCCGACAACCTGCTCGTCTCGGACGGGCGGCTCACCCTTATCGACTTCAGCCTGGCGGCCGTGCCGGAGGACGCGCCCTACGGCGGCACGGCCCTCTACCGCGATCCGGCGAGCGCGCGCTGGACGCACGCCACCGACCGCTTCGCCGCCGCGCTCTGCCTCTTCGAGCTCTACGCCGGCCGCCACGCCTTCGAGGGCCGCGTGCCCGAGCCGGGCGATGGACCGAGCATCG
The DNA here is from genome assembly GCF_051530145.1 of Sorangium sp. So ce302. GTDB lineage: Bacteria > Myxococcota_A > Polyangia > Polyangiales > Polyangiaceae > Sorangium > Sorangium cellulosum_B. The sequence continues at coordinate 1,682,398 of NZ_CP150326.1, forward strand.
AAGGCGACGACATCCAGCCCACGGGCCTCGTCGAGTTCTTCCGCAAGGCGCTCGACCCGGTGCCGGAGAAGCGCTTTCCGTCGGCGCGCGCCATGCGGGAGGCGCTGCTCGTCGCGCTCGGCGAGGACGTCACCACGTCGTCGTCGGTGCCGCCGCCGAAGCAACTCGACGCGACAACGCCGCTTCGCATCACCGGCCTCTCGCGCCGCGCCATCAACGCGCTCGCCCGCAGCCAGATTCACACCGTCGGCGAGCTGCTCGCGTTGCCCGCCGCGCAGGTGCGCGCCATTCACGCCATCGGCACCAAGACCGCGAACGACATCATCGCGTTCCAGGAGACGCTGATCGAGCGCGGGCTGTCGGCGTCGCCGGCGTCGACGGCGGCCATCGAGCCGCCGCTCGTGCCCGACCTCTGGGACTCGCCCGAGCCTGTGCAGAAGCTGCCGCTGACCGACGCGCTCCGCTCGGCGCTCGCGCAGGCCGACCTGCCCACCGTGGGCGCTGTCGCCTCGCTCACGCGCTCCGAGCTGCTCGGGCTCCCCGGCATCGGGCGGAAGAAGCTCGCCGACGTCGTCGAGGCGCTGCACCGGTTCCGCGCGCGCACCCTCGACAAGGGCGGCAGCCAGGGCGACGGCGCGCACACGCTCGACCGCATCTGGGACCTCGCGGCGCGGCCTCTGAGCGGTGGCCAGCGCATCGCCGTCGAGCGCTCCATTGGCATTACCGGAGCGCCGGAGACGCAGGAGCAAATCGCGGACGACCTCCGCAAGACCCAGTCGCAGATCAGCCATGACCTGTCGAAGGGCATCGAGCGCCTCGACCTGAGCGCGCTCGCCGACCTCACGGGCTCGTTCGACGCGGTGGTCGACGGCTTCGGCGGCATCGTGCGCCTCGACGAGATCGGCCGGCGCTTCGAGAGCGAGTGGCCCGCCGGTATCGTCACGGGCGAAGGCATCGTGCGCCTGCTCGTTCGCGTCTCGTCGGGACGCGCGCACATCGTCGAGGTCGACGGCGCAGCCCAGCCGCTTGTCGCGCGGCCGATCTTCGACCGCGAGACACTCAAGGCCTTTGCCGCCGAGGCAGTGCGCCTCGCCGGCCAGTGGCCGCCCGTCGAGCCCGACACGGCGAGGCGCACGCTCGCGGGGCTCCTCCCGCATTTCGATGGCGATCCGCTCGCGCTCGGCGTGCGCATCTGCGAGGACGTCAGGGTCGCGGAGACCGGCCACCTGTACATCGGTCCGCTGGACGCCAGGCACAGCATCGGCTTCGTCATCGACCAGACCCGCGATCCCATCGCGCTCGACGAGCTCGCCGCGCGTGTGCGGCGCATCTTCGGTCCGGAGACCCCATATCCCGATTCCGATCATCTCCTCGCGATCCTGCGCGACCTCGATTGTCGCGTGCAGGGGCAGCGGGTCCTGCCCGGTCGCGCGGGATCCATCGTCGCCGCGCCGGCCCTCGCGGGCGACGATTTGCCGAGCTCGTTCGGCGCCGAGCGCAGCCCTGAGCTGGTCGTGCGCGACATGCTCAAGGAGGCAGCCGGTTCGCGCGGCTTCCGCATGCTGGTGACGCCGCCCGAGCGCCACGCCGAGATCGGGCGTTCCGTGGCCGCCGCGCTCTCGGGCAAGTGGGTGTCGTTCGACGACGCCTTCTTCTCGGAGCACTCGGCCGACATCCAGGCGCTCGAGCGCGCCGAGCGCTTCGTCGCCCAGCGCGAGGCGCTGACCGAGGCCGCCGAGCAGACGCTGTGGAGCCTCCTCGAGGAGCACGGCAGGCCCGGCAACGTCATCGTCCTGGGCGACACCGCGCTGCTCGGCCTGTGCGAGTCGCTCGATCTTCCGCGTCGCCTCTACGACGAGACACTCTCCGGAAGCAGGGGATTCTGGGTCCTCGTCGTGCCCGGCGTCATCCACAACCGCCAGCCGCGCTTCAACGAGGGGCCCGCGATGTGGCACCTCGAAGGCGCGACGCTTCCTCTTCTGAACCCTCTTCCCACCGCTGGGGGTTCGGGCTCCGCAGGCGGACCCTCCACCCCAGGCCCCACGGGCTGAGCCACCATCGATGAAAGCCAACGACCGAGCCCTTCTCTCCGCTGCCCTCCGCGACCATGTCGCGAAGATCGCCGCCGACCTGCGCGCCAAGATGCGCGCGCCCGGGGCTGCGCGCGCGGCCGCAGAACAGCTCCACAAGGACGAGCGCGTCGCCGAGGACTTCGAGGTCTGGACGGACCTGCTCTCACGCCGCGCGGCGGTGCTCTGGGTGCTGAAGTCCGTCTACATGCGCGTGCTGGAAGATCGGGGGCTGCTCGCGCCCGGGCGCCTGCTCGATCCCGAGGCGCAGCAGCTCTTCGAGAAGCTCGCGCCGAACCTCGGCGAGACGGCGTTCCTGCGCTGGATCTACAAGGACCTCGCCAGCACAAAGGGCGGCCTGCCCGAGCTGTTCAGCCCGCAGCCCGCCGAGGTGGCGCTGCCCTCGGACGACCTCTCTCGCGCGCTCATCGCCTTCTGGCGCCACCGCGACGCCGACACGGGCGCGGTGTGGAGCTTCGCCGAGGAGCGCTTCGAGGGCGAGCTGATGGGTGACCTGTACCAGGAGCTCGATCCGGTCGTGAAGGACCGCTTCGCGCTCTGCCAGACGCCCGACTTCGTACGTGCGTTCATCCTCGACCGCACGCTGACGCCGGCCATCGAGACCTTCGGCGCCGACAACGTGCGGCTGCTCGATCCGGCGTGCGGCTCGGGCCACTTCCTCATCGACGGGCTCAAGAGGCTGGTCGCTGCGACGGCCGAGAAGCACTCCAATTGGGAGCGCGAGAAGGTCGTTACGCACGTCCTCGATCGCGTCGTCGGCATCGACCTGAACGACTACGCCTGCGCGCTCGCCCGCACGCGTCTCATCATGACTGCCGCCGAGCTCGCGGGCGTGACCAGGCTCGCCGACGCGGCGCGCTTCCACCCGCACGTGTACTGGGCCGACGGCCTCGAGCAGGTCGAGCGCGAGGAGGAGAAGTCCTCGGTACAGTTCGACCTGTTCACGAAGACCGAGGAGAGGCCGCGCGCGACGCTGACGCGCTCGGATGTTCGTGCGGCGCTCAAGAAGGTGTTTGCGACGAAATTCCACGCGGTCGTCGCGAACCCGCCGTACATCACCGAGAAGGACGCTGCGCGGAAGCAGTACCACCGCGAGAAGCAGGGCAAGCAGCAGCGGTACGTGTCGGCCTACCGCGAGTATTCGCTCGGCTCGCCGTTCACCGAGCGCTGCTTCCAACTTGCAAATACCGGCGGCTACGTCGGCCTCATCACGAGCAACAACTTCATGAAGCGCGAGTTCGGCAAGCCGCTTATCGAGAAGGTGCTGGCCGGGCTCGACCTCACGCTCGTTGTCGACACGTCGCAAGCGTACATACCCTTCCACGGCACGCCGACGGTGCTGCTATTCGGCCGCAATCAGCGCCCCGAGAGCGGCACCGTGCTCGCCGTTATGGGAAAGCGCGGTGAGAGTGGCACACCCGACGACCCTGCGAAGGGCAAGGTGTGGACGAGCATCGCAGAGGGCTGGAATCAAGTCGGCTTCCCGGACGAGTACGTCAGCGTTGCAGCGCTGCCACGTGACACGCTCACGAAGCACCCCTGGAGTCTCGGTGGCGGTGGTGCCGCCGAACTGAAGACCCAGTTCGAAGAGGCCTCGACGCAGCGGCTCGGCGATTTTGTTTCGGCCGTCGGTGCCGTGTCGGTGATCCGAGCGGATGAAGCGTACGAGCTACCAGAAGGCACGCTGCAAGGGGGCCTGCCCTCCGACGTCACTCTCGGGCACGTCGTCGGACAGGACGTGCGCGACTGGCATGCCAAGCCTTCGTCTCGAGTCCTCTTTCCCTACGACGTTCGCGAAGCGACGGTGAAGGAACACCCGTCAGTTCTTCATCGCCTCTGGCCGTTTCGCACGTTGCTGAGCAGGCGCGTTGCCTTTGGCAAGACCCAGACCGAGCACGGCTTGCGCTGGTTCGAGTACTCGATGCTCTTTGCGGACCGCTTTCGTGGGCCGCTCCTGATCGTCTTCGCGAACGTCGCCACGCACGGCCAATTCGCGCTTCTTCGCGAGCGCGTTGTCGTGAACAGCAAGGCTCCGGTCATCAAGCTCCCGGCGGGCGCCACCGAGGACGACCACCTCGCGCTGCTCGGCCTCTTGAACTCGTCCACCGCCTGCTTCTGGATGAAGCAGGTGTTCCAGCCCAAAGCGGGTAGTGGAATAGGGCGAGGGATCCAGCCCGAGGCGTGGATGGAGCGCTACGAGCACGACGCGACGAAGATGCAGCTCTTCCCGGTCGTGGCGACCAACGCTAACACGATTCCCTATGCCTCCAAGCTCGACGCGCTCGCGAACACTCGTGCGACTACCTCCGTTCGCAGCATCGTTGATGCAGGCAAGTGGGGCGATGGCAGCGCCCTTCGTTGTGCCCTTGACGATCGCCACGCCTCAGATTTTCGCAACCTCACGAAGATGATCGCGCTTCAAGAGGAACTCGACTGGCTCTGCTACGCGCTCTACGGCCTCGATACGGGAGACGATGTCATAGCGCCCGACAAGGTCGAGCCGTGCTTGCCGACGCATCTCCCGTGGAACCTCGCCTTCGCTGAAAGGGACGCTGCCAACCGCGCCGCTCTCGCCCGTGGTGAAGAGCCGGACGAGCAACCGTCGGACTGGTGGAACCGTCACGGGTGGGAGCCCCTCCCCGCGCTCCCGAGCGAGGCGTCGCCAGCGCTGAAGAAGCGCGTCGCTGCCCGCTGCGCACGCACCGCCGCCACACCCGCGCTCGCCCTCATCGAGACGGCCACTTTTAAGCGCCGCTGGTACAAGCCCGACTACGTCGAAGAGGAGCGGCTCGCACTCTCGGAGTGGCTCGCCGATCGCGTCGAAGAGTCGGCCAAGTCGCGCACCACGGCATTCGCCCTCGAGCAGCTCGTCGCCAGCCTCCAGGACAACTCGCGCGTGCTCGCCGTGTGCGAGGTACTGACGGGCCGCAAGGACTTCAGCCTCTCGCAGATCGTCGCCATCGCCCTCCAGGGTGAAGCCGTCCCGAGCCACCGCTTCCACCTCTACAAGCCCTCGGGCCTCGTGAAGCGCGACGTCTGGGAGCGCACCTGGATCGACCAGCGGCGCGAGGACGCAGGCGAGAAGGTGACCCCCGAGGTGCCGCCCCCCTACGGCTCCGGCGACTTCCTCAAGCCGGACTACTGGCGTCTGCGCGGCAAGCTCGACGTCCCGAAGGAGCGCTTCATCGCCTTCACCGAGGTCCCCGGTCGCTCCGGCGTCGAGACGCTCCACAGCTGGGCGGGCTGGACCGCGCAGCCGCGCGTGAAGGCCATCCTCGCCATCGACGAGGAGCTCGAGGACGCCTCCGTGCCCCTCGCCGACCGCATCGGCCTGCTCGACAGCGCATGGCGCCTTCTGCCCGACGTCGCCCGCGAAGACGCGGCTGCCGCCACACGGCTGAAGGCCGAGCTGCAAGCGCTCGTCGGCCCCGAGGGCCCGAGCCGCGAGCTCGTCGAGGACTGGAAGAAGCGTTTCCCGCCGCCGAAGGGAGGGAAGCGCGAAGGAGCCAAGAGGCCTGCTCCGGAGAGCGAAGAGGACGAGGGCTAATGGCAGGGAGGCCGAAAAGGAAGCCATCGCAGCCCCTCGCGACCACGGCAGACCGAGGCCACGAGGCGCAGCTCTACGAACGCATCGCGGGGATCCTCGACGCGGCGCGCTCGCGCGTCGCGCGCACCATCAACTCCGCGATGGTGCACGCGTACTGGCTCATCGGTCGTGAGATCGTCGAGGTCGAGCAGCAAGGCGCGGTGCGCGCGGACTACGGGAAGCGGCTGCTGGAGACGGTCGCCCGGAAGCTCACCACGCGCTTCGGGCGAGGCATGGGCGTGGCGACGCTGCGCCGGGCACGCTCGTTCTACCTGGCGTTTCCTGCCGGGTCCGCGCTCCCCGGGCTCGGGGATCAGATTCGATCAACAGCGTTGATCGAATCCGGGAGCGATGCGAAAGGCTCGCCGGAGCTGTTCCCGTCCAGCCTGAGCTGGTCGCACTACCTCGTGCTCCTGCGAGTGACCAGGCCCGAGGCGCGGTCCTTCTACGAGATCGAAGCCGCGCGGGAGAGCTGGTCGGTGCGCGAGCTGGAGCGCCAGATCGCAGCGCTTGTCTTCGAGCGCCTCACCAGGAACAAGCGGCCCGAGCAGGTGCGCGAGCTGTCGCGCGCGGGGCAACAGGTCTCGGTGCCGGGTGACGTCCTGAAGGACCCCTTCGTGCTGGAGTTCGTCGACCTCCGTGAGAGCCCGAGCGCGCAGGAGCGCGATCTCGAGCAGGCGATCATCGATCGGCTCGAGGACTTCCTCCTCGAGCTGGGCAAGGGCTTCTGCTTCGTCGCGCGGCAGAAGCGCGTGACGCTGGACGGCGATCACTTCTACGTCGACCTGGTCTTTTACAACCGCTTGCTGCGGTGCTTCGTGCTCGTCGATCTCAAGCTCGGCAAGCTCACGCACCAGGATCTCGGCCAGATGCAGATGTACGTCCACTATTTCGATCGCTTCCAGCGCGTCGAGCACGAGGCCAAGACCATCGGGATCGTGCTGTGCTCCGACAAGAACGACGCGATGGTGCGCATCACGCTGCCCGAGGACGAGCACATCGTCGCGGCGCGCTATCAGCTGTACCTCCCGACGGAGGAGGAGCTCCGCGCCGAGCTCGAACGCGAGCGCGAGGAGGCCGAACGCGTGCTGCGCCTCACGGCCGACGACGAGGACAGCGAGCCCGAGGAGAGCGACGCGTCATGACCTCCCCGAACCCGCAGGGCCGGCCCCAGAACCTCATCACCCCCGTTCGCTCGATCCGCATCGAGAACTTTCGAGGCGTTCGAGATCTGACCATCGACCTCGACACCGACGTGACGGTCTTCTTCGGGGTGAACGCAGCGGGCAAGACCACGCTGCTCGATGCGCTCGCGATCGGACTGGGCGCCATCGTGGCGAGAGTTCCGAGGGTGAAGGGCCTCTCCTTCACGAAGCACGGCGACATTCGCGTCCCGTGGAAAGACAGGCCCGACGTGACCGAAAAGCGGGGCGCCGAACGGCCCTTTGCGCGCGTCACGCTCACAGGGGCGAACGAGCTCATATGGGACGTCCACACGCTCAGGTGGGCTGGCGACCGACCGCCGGAGCATTCCGTCGGGGTGAAGCGACTGCACGAAGCGCTCGACCCTCTCGTGAAGGAAGCGCTCGACGGCGGGGAGGAGACAGCAAGAGCACAGCGAGCACTCCCGCTTGTCGCAGCGTACGGCACGGAGCGCTCTGTCGTGGCGGTTCCGCTTCGCAAGCGCGACTTCAAGGAGGAGTTTCATCGCCTCGGCGCGCTCGATGAATCGCTGCGCACCAGCACTCGGTTCAAGACGGTCTTCGAGTGGTTCGTCGTCGCCGAGGACGAGGAGCGTCGCGAGCGCGAGCGCCGCAAGGATTTCGATTACCGACACCCCACGCTCGAGTGGGTCCGCGGCGCTGTCGAGCGAGCGGGGCTGCGTTGCAAGAACCCGCGCATCGAGACCAAGCCGAGCCTTCGTATGCTCGTCGACTTCGAGCACGCCGACGGGTCGCTCGAAGCGCTCGATATCGCGTCTCTCTCCGACGGCTATCGCACGCACTTCTCGCTCGTCGTCGACATCGCGCGGCGGATGGTGCAGCTCAACCCCAGTGACGACCTGAACGCCTCCGACCGAGGGACGAACAGCGAGGCGGTCATCCTGATCGACGAGATCGATCTGCACCTCGACCCGACCTGGCAGGCGCGCGTGGTTCAAGGGCTCCGTGACGCGTTCCCTCGTGCGCAGTTCGTGCTGACCACGCACTCGGAGCAGGTCATCGGCTCGGTGCCCGCGCGCTCGGTGCGAAAGCTCGTGGCCGGAGACGGAGAGGTGCTCGTGGAGAACGTGCCGTTCGCCGAGGGGGCGACCAGCGAGCGAATCCTCATCGATCTCATGGGCGCGAAGGAACGCGCCGGCCAGGTCGCCGGGGGCCACAACACCAAGCGGCTCGCAGAGTACGTGGCGATGGTGAGCCGCGGCGAGGGCGAGAGCGACGCCGCGAAGAAGCTGCGTGCGGAGCTCGACACCGCGCTGCCGGGCGACGAGCGCCTCCATCAGGCCGATCTGGAGATGCAGAAACGTGCGCTCCTCCGGCAGATCAAGGGGGAAGCTCGATGAAACACGTTCGAGCGCTCGCCGCCGAGCCACCGCTTCTCGCGAAGTACCGGAGCGACTACCCGGATGAGGCCCAACGGCCCAATAGCGAGGCCACGGACACCTGGGAGGGCTTCAAGACCGATCGGGCAGCCTACGCCGAGCTCCTCACCAAGCTCGCCGAGGCGCAGCAGGGGCTCTGCATCTACTGCGAGCAGCGCCTGGTCGACGCGGACGGGAAGCTCGTCCCCAACGACTACCAGGTCGAGCACGTCCTGCCGAAGTCGGGCGCGGTGGGACGCGCCCTCGACTGGACGAACCTCGCCCTGGGGTGCGCGGGCGGTACATACAAGCATCACAAGGATTCATCGCGGCAGTACACCTCGGCGGCCAACACGTCGTGTGGGCAGACCAAGGGGGATGCCGACCTGCCGCCTGGGTGTGACCCGCGCCGCGTCCCGTTGCTCGATCCGCTCGTCGAGGTCGGAATGGACGGGAAGCTCTCGGTCAACACGACGAACTGCGCGACGGCTGGCGTGTCGCCCAACGACGTCGCGGATGCGATCACGCTCCTGAACCTCGACTGCGAGCGACTCCGCAAGGCCAGACAAGACATCGGCGACCAGGTGAGGAGCTGGTTCGTGTTCATGCTGGAGGAGCTCCTGTCGTCTCAGCTCACGCCCGCTCAACAGCAGCAGCAGGTTGACCTTCTCATCGCACGTCGCCTTCAGCCGAACGGGGCTGGCTCCTTGCCTCGGTTCTGGAGCGCTGAGCGCCACGCGCTCGGGGCGCCTGCAGAAACGTGGCTCACGACGAATCAGGGACAATTCGCATGACCGCTACGACCATCACCGAGGCCTTCGAGCTCCCGCGCCCCGAGGACATCCGGGCGATGGGGTTCGTCGTCAAGCTGCGCGAGCTCGACCCGAGCTCCGAGGAGGACGCCGAGCCATGACCCGACCCCACACGCTGCTCACCAATGTTCGCGTCGAGGGCTTCCGGTCGCTCAAGAAGGTGGACCTCGACTTTCAGCCCATCAACGTGCTCATCGGACCCAACGGCGCGGGCAAGTCGAACCTGCTCTCGGTGCTTCGCCTCGTGCCGCTCATGCGCACGCAGAACCTCCGCTACTTCGTCGGCCAGGAGGGCGGCGCGTCCAGGCTGCTCCACTACGGCCCGCAGAAGACACGCGAGCTCGCGATCGCTCTCCGGTTCACGGAAGCCTCGGAGCAATGGGGCTACACCGCGCGGCTCGGCTACGCTGCAGGCGACTCGCTCGTGTTCGCCCAGGAGCAGCTCTCCCTCGAGTCCGACATCCGGCAAGGAGCGTGGCTCGACATCGGCGCAGGGCATGTCGAGTCGCAGATGTCCTCGGCGCAGCGCCGGCCGCACACGCTCTCCAAGGTGGAGCAGCTCGTCGCGCGCATGGGCTTCTTCCACTTCCACGACACGTCGTTCCAGTCGCCGCTTCGCCAGAACGCGCGCCAGGCCGACAGCAAGTACGTGCGCTCCGACGGCTCCAACCTCGCGGCGTACCTCTACCGCTTGAAGCACAGCGAGAGCGAGGACGCACGTGCGGCGTGGACGCTGCTCGAGGGGCTCGTGCGTCGGGTCGCCCCGTTCGTCAAGACGCTCGAACCGGACCTCGTCGAGCCTGCCCAAGGCGACGCGTCGGCGGTGCGCCTCTACTGGCACGACGAGCGGGAGTACCGGTTCGATGTTCACGATCTCTCGGACGGAACGCTTCGCGCGATTGCGCTGTTCGCGGCGCTCACCCAGCCGCCGGGCACGCGACCGAAGTTCATCACCATCGACGAGCCCGAGCTCGGGCTGCACCCCGCCGCCATCTCGATGTTCGCGGGTCTCGTGCGGTCGGCATCGGCGCACTCGCAGATCCTCGTCGCGACGCAGTCGCCCGCGCTCCTCGACGAGTTCGCGCCCGACGAGGTCGTCGTCGCGGAGCGCCGAGGAGGCGAGACCACGTTCACGCGCCTTGATCCGAAAGAGCTGGAGGCGTGGCTCGAGGACTACAGCCTCTCGCAGCTCTACGACAAGAACGTGCTCGGAGGCCGGCCGTGATTCGCCTCTACGTCATCGTCGAAGGCGACACCGAGCAGGAGTTCGTCAAGCGCTGCTTGGCGCCGCATCTCAATGGGCGGCAGGTGTGGACCACGCCCATCGAGGTCACCACCAAGCGCGATCGCAAGACGGGACAGAAGCTCGGGCGAGGTGGTGGGCACTGGAAGCACTGGCAGAAGGACATCCGCAAGGTGCTGCGCTCGAACGCCACGGACCTCCGAGTGACGTCGCTGTTCGACCTCTACGGTCTGCCCGAGGACTTCCCGAAGCTCGATGACTGCACGGCCGAGCGCGACACGGTCGTCCGCGCGGGGCTGCTCGAGACGGCGATGCGTGACGACATCGAGGATCACCGCTTCATCCCCTACGTGCAGCGCCACGAGTTCGAGGCGCTCGTGCTGTCGGGGCTGGAGCACCTCGGTGAACAGCTCATCGACGCGGATGCGCGCGCGGGGCTCGAAGCACTCCGCACCGAGCTGGGCGACACGCCGCCGGAAGACGTGAACGACGGGCCCGAGACCGCGCCATCCAAGCGCCTGCTCGCGCGCGTCCCCGGGTACAACAAGAAGGCCCACGGCCCACAGATCACCGAGAAGGTGGGCATCGAGGGGCTCAAGCAGCGGTGCCCGCGCTTCGGTGCGTGGGTCGCGTCGCTCGAGGCATTGGGAGAACAGCAATCATGACCAGCATCACCGAGGCCTTCGAGCTCCCGCGCCCCGAGGACATCCGGGCGATGGGGTTCGTCGTCAAGCTGCGCGAGCTCGACCCGAACTCCGACGAGGTGGCGCAGCTCGCGCGCGATTACGTCATCACGCCCGCCGTCGAGAAGGAGCTGCCCCGCATCCTCGACGACATGAAGCAGGTCTTCGATCGCGGCGAGGAGTACGGCCGCTTCATCCACGGCAGCTTCGGCAGCGGCAAGTCGCACTTCATGACCATGCTCTCGCTGCTCGTCGAGGGCGCGGCGCCGGCGTGGAAGAAATTCCGCCCGCTGCTGAACGCGCACCGCGACGCGAAGCTGAGCAAGGGCGGCGAGGCCGCCGACCACGAAGCGTGGTTGACGAAGGCCGGGCTCCTCGTCGTGCGCATCCACATGCTCTCGGTGCGCGGCCGCAGCACCAGCTTCGACCGCGCCGTTTACGAGGGCTTCAACGCCGCGCTCAAGCGGCGCGGCAAGGCACCCTTCGAGTTCCTCAACGTCGACTCCATCTTCGAGGAGGTCCGCCGCGAGGCCTCGGTCTACGGCGACGTCGTGTGGAAGCGCCTCGAGACCGACGGCATCGTCGGCGGGCGCGAAGACTTCGAGTCTCTCGCCGCGGGCTCGATCCAGGCCAGGGAGCGCTTCGCGCGCGCCTGGCTCAAGTACAAGGGGCGCGACGCCTCGGACGCCGGCATCGACCCGCGCTGGAGCGAAGGGCTCAAGCGTATGGCCGAGCACGCAAAGGCCCAGGGCTTCGGCGGCATCGTGCTGATGATCGACGAGTTCCTCCTCTGGCTCGCCGAGAAGAGCGGCCAGGAGTTCGTCGCCGAGATCAACAACCTCAACGTCATCGTCGACCACAACACCGGCCAGCGCCCCGCGCCGGTCTTCGTGTTCGTCGCGCGGCAGCGAAACCTCCAGGAGTTCTTCCCGGATCTAGTCGACGAGTCGAAGATCCACGAGCACCTCGACCACCACGCCAAGCGCTTCGAGATCACGAAGCTGCAGGACGTCGAGCTGCGCCACATCGTGCGCGGCCGTGTGCTCCGCCCGAAGGACGCGAAGGCGGTGCAGGCGGCCGTGGGCCAGCTGGCCGAGAAGCACAGCAAGGTGCTGCCCGCGCTGCTCGTCGGTGGCGACCTCGACTACCTGCGCGACGTCTACCCGTTCCACCCGGCGCTCATCGAGATGCTGGTCGACGTCACGTCGCTCATGCAGCGCGAGCGCTCGGCGCTGCGCCTGCTCTACGAGCTGCTCGTCGTCCACTACCCGAAGCTGCCGCTCGGCGAGTTCCTGCCGGTGGGCTCGGCCTTCTCCGCGATCTTCCCCGAGTCGGGCGTCGAGGCGAGCAAGAAAGTGGAGCTGATGCAGGACATCCACCACCAGTACTACGCGCGCCTCGCGCCAGCGATGGCGAAGATGGCCGAGGAAGGCGGCGCGGAGTTCAACGACGAGCGGCGCCGCGCGCTCGGCCAGCTCGTGAAGACGGTGCTGCTCGCGGAGGTGTCGCCGCGCCTGAAGCAAGGCGGCCTCACCATCGAGCGGCTCGTGCAGCTCAACGCCGTCGACGTCGAGGGCGAGACGTTCCGTGGTCAGGTGCGCGTCGCCGAGACGGACTTGCTGGCGCTCTCGCAGCGGGTGCCGGACCTCCAGGTGGCCGGCCAGGGCAAGACCGCGCTCGTCCGCTACGTGCTCGGACGCGTGAGCCTCGGCGAGATCCTCGCGCGCGCGCGCTCGAAGGTCGATAACCCGGCCCAGCGCTTCAAGGTGTTCTGGGGCGCGCTTCGCAGCGCGCTCGGCGTCGCGGACACCAAGGGTTTCGAGGACGGTGGTCCGAACGAAGGCGACGGGGATCTCTCCTGGCGGCGCACAAGGAGGCGCGGCCGCATCAAGCTCGGGAACGTACGCGAGATGTCCTACGACGACTTCGCGCCGCCGGACGGGGCGTTCAAGATCCTCGTCGACTATCCGTGGGACGAGCCCGGGCACACGGTCGATGAAGACCGCCTGCGCGCGACCAACGTGCGCAAGAAGCAGGGGCAGGTGTACTCCGTGTGTTGGCTGCCGCGCCACATGGGCCCTACCGAGCTCGGCGTGCTGACCGAGCTCGCGGCGGTGCGCTACCTGCTCTCCGACGCCGGGCAGGAAGATCTGCTCGAGACGCTCGGTCCGCAGGACAAGAGCAAGGTCCTCGACCAGGCCGGCATCCGACAGAAGACGCTCGAAGGGCAGCTCGAAGACCTGCTGAACGAGGTCTACGTCCGCCACGGCGAGTTCTTCGCGCTCATCTCCGACGTCGACTCGAGCCGCCCGCGCGAGACGCTCGCCGAGAACCTCGAGCACATCGCGACGCTGCTGATGGACCGTCGCTACCCGCAGCACCCGACGTTCCTCGCCGAGCCGAAGAAGCAGGACCTCGAAACGCTGCTCGGCTGGATGGTCGACGCCAGCGAAGGCAGCGTGTCGGTCGCCTACGACGAGAAGGTCGGCAAGGTGCTGAAGACCCTGGGCCAGCCGCTCGAGCTGGTGAACCTCGGGCAGACCAAGGCCTCGCTGCGCCTCGACTCCCGGTACATCAAGGACGTCCTCCAGCGCGCCGACCAGGACTCGGTCGCATGGACGCCCATCGCCGATCACCTGCGCGAGACCTACGGGTTCCAGCCGCTGCTGGTCGATCTCTTCCTCTGCTTCCTCTGCCAGCGCGATCACCGCGCCTTGCAGGACGTCGATGGCGAGCCCGTGGACGTGCGCATCGGCATGTCGCAGACGACGCGCATCCGGCTCCAGCGCGGCAAGCTGGTGAGCGCCGCTGACTGGCACCGCCTGCGCGACCTCGGCAACCAGCTCTTCGAGGAGCCGCGTCCCGCCGCGCATCGCTCCCTCCAGGGTCAGGACCGCTTCACGACGGCGCTGCGCGCCAAGGGTACCGCCAAGCGCACAGTGCTCCAGGGACTGCACTCGAGCCTCGTGCGCCTCGGTGTCGAGCAGGGCGAGCGGCTCGCGGAGCTGTCGACAGCGAACGCGCGCCTCGCGCCGCTCGCGCAGAACACCACCGATACCCACAAGGTCCTGACCGAGCTGCTCGCCGCGTGGCCCGACGACGCCTCCGACGCGCTGCGCACCATCGTGCAGCAGGCCGAGGGCCTGCGCGACGCGCTCGCGGAGCTCAACGAGCACGCGCGCACGAACCTCAAGGCGGGCGCGAGCCACCCCGCCGTCGGCACCGAGGTGAGCGGGCACCTGAGCGCGCTCGACGGTCGCCTCGTAGCGGCACAGGCCGAGAAGCCACTGACGAAGGACTGGATTTCGACCTGGAACAAGAAGGCGCAGGCTTTGGTCACGCGGCTCATCGAGCATCAGCCGGCCCCGCCCCCTCCGCCCCCGCCCCCGCCCCCGCCGCCTCCGCCCCCGCCGCCTCCGTCGGTCTCAGTGCTCGTGAGGGAGCGCGTCAACCCGACCGACGCCGACGCCATCTCGTCGTTCCTCGCCAAGGTTCGCAAGGCGCTGGCGGAGCAGGGGACGAAGCCGATCAGCATCGCGCTCGTGAGGACGAAGGAGGACGAGTGAGCGCGGCCCAGCTCCTCCTTCGTCGTCTGCTCGATCAAGCTGGCGGCGCCAGCGAGACGGGCTATGTGCTCGTGATCGACGGCGAGGGGCTCGAGAACCTGCCGGCGCAGATGCCGACGCCGAAGGGCGTTTGCGGCGTGCATCGTGTCGCGTCCGAGCTCGGCCTTCGACACTTGCTCTGGAAGGCGAAGGGAGCGCCGCTGATCGCCGTGATGCCCGAGGACGTGGCGCGGCGAATTCAGAGCGCACCGGACCTCCTCCGGCGCGCGCGCAACCAGCGCGTCCACGCGCTCTCGGTCAACGACGTCCTCGAGGTGGTGCTCGGCGTGCGCGTGGTCGGTGCCGACGCCCCGCACATGCAGCAGCTCGCGCTCGAGAACGTCGAACGCCTCGGCTTGGCGATGAGCCACCGCACGCTGCCCACGGTCGTCGACCGGCGGCTGCTCACGGAGCTGCTCGTCGACGTGAGCGTGGGCGAGCAGGTGCGCACGCGCAGCGCCGCGCAGCTCCTCGCCGCGTGGGTGCAGGAGCCTCCGCGCTGGTCAGCGAACATCAGTCAGCTCGTGCGCGACGCGATGCCGTCGCTTCACGGCGACGAAGGGCGGCTGCTCGCGTGGGCGCTCGCCGAACCCGACACGCGCCTGCGCGACCTGGTCATGTATGGAGCGGTGCTCACGGTCGAAGCCGCCGAGCTGCCGAAGCCCGCCTGGGGCCCCCTGTGGAAGGCCGCCACCGAGCCGCCGATCGAGATGGACCGGCGCATCCTCCGGCGTACCGTCGCGCGGCTCGCGGAGGAGACGCTCTCGCTGCTGGGCGACGGCGGTGCCGAGCTCCTCGCGGGAGCCGATCGCGTCGGGCGCGGTAGCCTGACGCAGACGCAGCATCAGACGAGCCGCGTCCTGCCGCTCGCGTTCTCCGGCCGCTGCCACGCGCTCGCGCAGCAGGCCGCCTCCGGCAAGGCCATCAGCGCCGCCGACATCAGCTGGCTCTCCAGTCACCGGGCCGCTCGGATCAACCGCGCCGACCTCGCGGTGCTGGAGTCGATGGCGCGCATCTCGCGCTATCTCGACCAACCCTTCAGCCCCAAGGCCGACCTGCTGGAACAGGTGCGCGAGTACCAGCGGGGCGGCGCCTTCGTGGACCTCGCCATGCTGCAGCTCCGTCGCGCGCTCGCGAGCAGCGTTCACTACCACGCTGAGGCGAACAAGCTGCTCGTGGCGTGCCGCGAGCGCCGCGACCGCGAAAACCGGCATTTCGCCGAGACGTTGGCCCGCGGCTACGAAGCCGCGCTGCACCGCGATGGGCTGACGCCGCTGCATCGCATCTGGAAGCGCACCGTCGCGCCGCTCTGGCAGAGCGAGCCCGATGCGCGCTTGTTCCTCGTCGTGCTCGATGGCTGCAGCTATCCGGTGTTCCTCGAGCTGCTCTATTCGCTTGCGCAGGACAGCGCGTTCCCGATCGGCATCAAGCCCGACGCGACCGGCCGCGTGCACGGGCTCCCGGCGCTCTCGCCGCTGCCGACCATCACGAGCCACGCGCGCGGCGCCATCTTTCTCGGCGAGCTGCCGAACGATCCGCTCGTCGCCGAGACAGTGTTCCGCGACCAGGACGAAGCGAAGACCGACAAGGCGCGCTTCAACCAGAACGCCGCGCTCGGCAGCAAGTCGCGAAAGCTCTTCCTGAAAGGCGACCTCGCCGACGGCGGGCAGGGCCTGCTCTCCGCGCTGGAGGACGAGAGTTACTCGGTCGTGGGCGTCGTCTTCAACGCGGTAGACGACCAGATCGGCTCGTCGAACACGGGCGCGACGGTGAAGATCTCCCCCGAGGACATCACCGCGTTCAAGCCCGCGTTGCGCGTTGCCCTCAAGTCCCGGCGCCGCGTGCTCATCACGGCGGATCACGGCCACAGCCCGTACATCGACAAGTCGCTTCGCTCGGGCAACGGCAAGACGCCGAGGTACACAGCGCTAGGCAAGCACGACGCCGTGCCCGAAGGCTTCATCGAGATCGACGTCGCCGGGCTCGGTGGTCCGCCCGAGCGGCGCGCGTTCGCGTGGCGCTCCGGCGCGTACCTCGGCGGCCCTCAAGTGGGCTTCCATGGTGGCTGCGGGCTCGAAGAGGTCGTTGTCCCGCTCGCGTGGATCGAACGCGATGGGCTGTACGCCGACGAGCCCCCGTGGTGGTATGGACGCGGCACCCTCGCGGAGCTCAGCGTCCCGGCTGCGCCGGTGCAGCCACCCATCGTCACGCCTCTGCCTTCCGACGAGGTGCCGGCGAAGGCGAAGGTGCAGCTATCGCTGTTCAACCCGGCCGACAAGGCGGGCTCGCTTCCGCTTCCAGCGGCGCTGATCGAGAAGCTCAGCGTCGACGAGAAGTCGATCCTGGTGCTCCTGCGCGAGACCGGCTCCGCGCGCGCCAGCGAGCTCGCCGAGCGCTTGAAGAAGAACCCCGGCCGCTTGAACGGGCTCATGCGCGCGCTGCGCCGGACCCTTCACGCCGAGGGCCACGTCCTCTTCAGCGACGAAGTTCTGCCCAGTGGTGAGACCATGTATCGCTACCAATCGAAGCCCAAGAACCAGGGAGCGCGCTGATGGCTGTCGTCACGGAATCGCAGGCGATCGTGAACGCGCTCCGCAGCGGCCTCGTACCCAACGTCGGCCTCGACCACTTCGCGACCGGGCTCGACGCGCTCGTCAACGCGGTCAACGAAGACCTGGACTTCGTCGCGGGCGGCAAGGGCCTCTCGAAGTGGATTCGTGGCGAGTACGGCACCGGTAAGACCTTTGCGGCCCGGTACCTCTGCGCGAAGGCGCGCGAGCGGAAGTTCGCCAGCTCCGAGGTGCAGATCTCCATCAACGACACACCGCTCCATCACCTGGAGATGGTGTACCGCCGCCTCATCGAGAAGCTCGAGACCGCCGCCGACGGGCCCAACGCATTCCAGGCCATCATTGAGGGCTGGCTCTACCAGGTCGGCGATGAGGTCACGCGGCTGCGCGGCATCAACGAAGACGACCCTGGCTTTGCCGACGCGACGGAGCAGCGGCTCGAAGACAAGCTCGCCGATCTGTCGAAGCGCAACCCGGCCTTTGCGCAGGTGCTCCGAGCGTACCACCGCGCGACACACGAGGGCGACTTCGCTACCGCGCAGGGCCTCCTCGCGTGGATCGCGGGCCAGCCGCACACCGAGCGCTCCGTGCTCAAGGCGGCGGGTACCAAGGGCAAGGTCGACGGCCAAGCGTCGCTGACGTTCCTCGCTGGACTGCTCCAGCTGCTGCGGCAGTCGGGCTATGCCGGGCTCGTCGTCGTCCTCGACGAGGTCGAGACGGTGCAGCGCATGAACGCGCAGACGCGCGAGAAGTCCCTCAACGCGCTTCGGCAGTTGATGGACATGCTCGCGAAGGAGGAGCTACCCGGGCTCTACCTGGTCATCACCGGCACGCGCGACTTCTTCGAGGGCTACAAGGGGCTGAAGGCGCTCGCGCCGCTGTACCAGCGCGTGCAGGTGAGCTTCAGCGACGACGCGCGCTTCGACAACCTCAGGGCGCCGCAAGTGCGGCTAATGCCGTTCACCGACGAGCGGCTGTCGACCGTCGGTATACGCATCCGCGACCTCTATCCCGCGAAGAACCCGGCACGCATCGCTGAGCGCGTGAGCGACGCGTTCCTCCGTGGACTCGTCGCGCAGGTCACGGCGGGCTTCGGCGGCAAGGTGGCCCTCGCGCCGCGGATGTTTCTCCGTGAGCTGATCGACGTGATGGACCGCGTGGACATCCACGAGGCCTACGACCCCAAGGACCACTACAAGCTCGAGCTCGACGACGCGAAGCTCACGGCCGAGGAGCTGGCGGCGAAGCACGGGCGCCCCGTCGCGGAGGCAGCGGAGGACCGTGCCGAAGCGCATGAACCCTCTGAAGGTGCGGAGCCGGCGGCTCCGAAGAGGAAACGGCTGGACGGATAGCGATGGCAGGCCTTCCACGCCTTCATCCGCACCTGCAGCACGCGATCATCCACGACCTTGGGTGGCGGTCTCTTCGCCCTGTCCAAGAGCTGACGATCGACGCGATCCTCGACGGCTGCAACGCGGTGGTGCTCGCTCCGACGGCGGGTGGGAAGACCGAGGCGTCCATCTTCCCGGTGCTCTCCCGCATCCTCACGGAGGACCTGAGGCCCGTCTCCGCGCTCTACGTGTGCCCGATCCGCGCGCTCCTCAACAACCAGGAGGAGCGGCTCCAGTCCTATGCGCGGATGGTGGGGCTCGAGGTCTTCAAGTGGCACGGCGACGTCGCCGACTCGAAGAAGCAGAAGTTCCGGCAGTCGCCCGGGCACATCCTGATGACCACGCCCGAGTCGCTCGAGGTCATGATGATCTCCGAGCGCACGGACGCAAAGGCGCTCTTCGAGGGGCTCTCTGTGGTCATCATCGATGAGGTCCACGCCTTCGCCGCTGACGATCGTGGAGCGCACCTCGCGAGCCTGCTTGAACGCCTCGTCGCGCTCACGGGCCGCGACGTCCAGCGTGTTGGCCTCTCGGCGACGGTCGGCAATCCGCGCGTCATCGGCGAGTGGCTGCAGGGGTCGAGCAAGCGCCCGTTCCGCCTCGTCGACCCGCCGAAGGCGAAGGCCGCGCGTGACCTGCGCGTCGATCTCTGCGCCGACATCGGCGAGGCCGCGAGCGCCATCGGGCAGATCGCGCGCGGCAAGAAGAGCCTCGTCTTCGTCGAGAGCCGCTCGAAGGCCGAGAAGGTCGCGCACGCGCTCGCGGGTACGGGCGTCGAGGTCTTCATCCACCACAGCTCCGTGAGCCGCGCCGACCGCACGCTCGCCGAGGAGCAGTTCGCCAAGGGCCGGAACACCGCCATCGTCTGCACCTCGACCATGGAGCTCGGCATCGACGTCGGCGACCTCGATCAGGTCATCCAGGTCGACGCGCCGGCTTCGGTCGCCTCGTTCCTCCAGCGCCTCGGCCGCACCGGGCGCCGGGCGGACACGCGTGCCAACTGCACATTCTTCTGCCTGAGCCCCGAGTCGCTGCTCCAGTCGGTGGCGCTCTTGCGCCTCGCAGAGGAGGGCTGGGTCGAGGACGTGCGGCCCGCCACCCACGCGATGCACGTGCTCGCGCACCAGGTGATGGCGCTCATCCTCCAGGAAGGCGGCATCTCCCGATACAAGCTGATGCCGTGGGTCGAGGCGGCCTATCCGTTCTCGTCGATCCGCCCCGAGCGCGTGCACGAGCTCGTCGACACGATGCTCGAGCGCGAGATCCTCTACGAGGCCGATGGACTCATGTCGCTCGGAAAACGCGGTGAGAAGCTCTACGGCCGGAAGAATTTCTTCGAGCTCTATGCCGTATTCACCGCGCCGCCCGTCCTGCGCGTGCAACACGGCAAGGAGGACGTCGGCTACATCCAGGCGCTCTTCGTCACAATGCATGATCGGAACAAGGGGCCGCTCTGCTTCCGGCTTTCGGGGCGTGCGTGGGAGGTCGGGCAGGTCGACTTCGGCAAAGGCGTCCTCCACGTTCGACCTGCCGCGCACGGGCGCGTGCCGAGCTGGCTTGGGCTTCCAGGAGTTCTCTCGAACGCGCTCTGCCAAGCCATGATGGACGTGCTGCGCCACGAGCGTCATGAAGGCGCGTGGCTCAGCCGCGTCGCTTCCACAGAGCTGGCGTCGATGCGCGAGAGCTACGACGGCCTGCTTGAGGAAGGCACGGCGCCCCTCGAGGACCATCCCGATGGCGTGCAGTGGCACACGTTCGCCGGAGGCGCGGTGAACCGGCTCCTCGCGGCGGGTCTGGAGCAGAAGACTGGCAAGAAGTGGGTCGCGGGGAATCTCTCGCTTCGCTGCAAGGACATTCCGTTCACGGCGGCGGGGGACGCGATTCGTTCCCTGGCCGACTTGAACTGGGAGCGCGTCGCCGCAGGTGCGGCCCGCGAGATGGCGCGCGGGATGCTCAGTAAGTTCCAGCCGTGCCTCCCCGAGGAGGCCGAGGATCGGTTGCGCTCCGAGCGGCTCCTGGACCAGCCTGGCGCCCTTCGCTTCCTCGCCACGGTGAAGGTGAATGGATCGCGCCTCGCTGCTCGCCCGAGCGGCATGCGTCTCGCGGACATCGAAGCGACTGGCCCGCTGCCGCTCGAGCTCGCGGTGCGTGTCGCCCCTGGCGCTGCCGCCGCGCTGAAGAACGATGTCCAGTGGGTGGACACCCCGGCGGCGCTGCGGGCGGTCAGCCAAGACCTACGCGCCGCCGACATTGTAGGCCTCGACGTCGAGACCGCGCTCGACTTCAGCACGCTCTGCCTCGTGCAGATCGCGACGCGAAACCGGACCTTCCTCATTGACCCGCTGGCCGTCGGCGACCTGAAGCCGATTGTTGATATCCTTAGCGGCTCGGTGCCGGTGAAGGTGATCCACAACGCCCGCTTCGAGCGCCGTGTCCTGGCCAGAATCGGCATCGCACTCGATGGTGTCTTCGACACACTGGAGGCATCCCGTCGTGCGCGCGGCACCGATGCCCTCGGCGGCCACAGCCTCGCGGTGGTGTGCGAGCGCGAGCTGGGCATCGTCCTCGACAAGACCTCGCAGACCTCCAACTGGAGCCGCCGCCCGCTCGACGTCGACCAGTTGAAGTATGCCGCGCTCGACGCTGAGGTACTCCTCGCGCTGTACGAGCGATTCAACGAGCTGGGCGTCACGTCGGACGCCGAGGGGAATAGGGGGAATCGCTGATGGCGAGCGACAGGCGCCCGAGCGCCCCGCTGTACTGGCTCCCCGTGAACGCGAGGACGGTGGGGGAACGCCTGGACATCCCTCCCGCCCATCTGGACAGGGGGAGGGCTCATCTGGACGTCCCCCCGGCCATCTGGACAGGGGGTGGGCTCATCTGGACATCCCCCCCGGCCATCTGGACACGCTCCCTGCCCATCTGGACATCCCACCCCGTCGCCTCGCCTCCCGGCTCCCCCCACCCGTGTCCAGATCCTGCTCCGCGCTGGACGTCCCCACGACCGAGCTCATCCTTGCCGCTTTGCGTCGTGCCCCGAGGGGCGCGGGTCGCAGGAGGAGGGGTCAGGCAATCATCATGGCAAAGCAAGGACAGGACTTCGATCGCTGGGTCAAGGTCGCCGCCGGGTCGGAGCGGACCGACAACCCGCTGAACATTCCTTACGACATCGCCGTGCGCGAGGCGGTTGCCGCCGCGGCGTTCGTGAAGAAGTACTGGGAGCCCGACGGCGATCGCCCGGGCCTCAAGCGGGTCAAGAGCCGCCTGCCCGCATCGAGCGGCGAGGAGCTGCTCTCCATCGTGCACGCGGTGCAGGAGGCGCAGACGCGGCTGCTCCTCATCGTCGATCCGGCCGTGGCCGATCTCGGCGAGCGCGCCCGGTTCGTCGTCGATGAGCTCGAGTCGGCGCTCGAGTTCCTGCTCGACGACGACGTCGACGAGCCCGCCGACGCGCAGCTCGCGCGCATCAAGGAGTTCCACGCGCAGGACGGCCAGCGCTCGAGCGCCCTCTCCCAGGCGCTCCGCGATTACGCGGGGCTCGCGGAGTCGCTCAAGGACCGCCTGGTCGAGGCGGACGAGGCGTTCGACGTGCGCCTCATCGCCGAGGCCAGGAAGCTCGCGGAGGATCTGCAACGGCGGGCGCTGGAAGCGGCCCCCGAGGCCGGCGCCTCGGCCGCCGCGACCACGATCCGCAACCAGCTCCTGCACCTCATGGTCGGGCGCGTCGGCGCCATCCGGAAGACCGCGGCCCACGTCTTCCGGCGCCACCCCGAGATCGCCCGAGAGGTGACGAGCGCCTACGAGCGGCGCCGGCGCGCGGCGGCGCGGCGCGAGAAGGCCCGCAAGGGCACCGAGTCCGGCCAGGCCAACGGCAAGCCGGCGGCGGCGCCCGCGCCCGCGACCCCCGCGCCCGCGACCTCCTAGGTATCGGCCGGCGCTCGGCCGCCGTCATCCCAGCCGGTTCGCCGTCCGCGCGGAAACTGCGCTCCGCGGCGCGTTCGCCCCCATCCACCATCGCCCATCGCCGTTCGCAGCCATCTGAGACGACGCCGCCGGTTTGGGGGCGCCGGTAGCCGGTCGTTGCGCCGGGCCGCGGCTCCGCCGGGCGGCGGCGGCTCCGGCGAGCTCAGGCGATGCAGCAGAACGTGGACGGCTCGGCCGGCTGGAGCTCGCCGACGGGCTCGCCGCCCTGCGGCGCGCACGCGCCCGACTCCACCGCCACGACCGCGGCCGACTTGCTGCCCAGGCCGACGCCGGGCGGTGTCACCCCGCAGAACGGAACGCTGGAGTCGACGAGGGTCGATGCGACCAGGTCCGTGCATGCCGCGTCGCGGTACACGGACGCCATGATCGTGCACGAGGCGCCGGTCGGCTCGCCGCAGCTGCATGGAGTGCAGTCGCGGCCGTCGAGCACGTCTTTATAGAAGACATGCCTCTGGGCGTAGCCCTTCGGACACTCGGCTTCGCCCTCGTGGTAGACGCAGGTCAGGAACCCGGGCGGCGCTGCCGGCGCGCACGTGGTCGCGTCGGCGCACGCGGTGTGCGCCCCGGCGACGCAGGCCCTCGCGCGCGTCGCCCACCAGAGCGCGTTCTGGGGGATGGGCTGCGGGACTTCGATGCGCGGCGTACACGCGCCGGCCGTCATCGAGGGCGCCGCGATCGTCAGCGACTGCACGCAGGGCTCGCCGTTGCAGTCCTGATCGGCGGGGATCGCGGCATCGGCGGTGCAGGCGCCGTCCCATGCGTCGGGCGCGGCGAACGGCGTCGCGACGGCGTCGGGCTCGTCGCCGGCGCACGAGGACGACGATGCGGCCCACGCAGTGGGGAGCGCGCACGAGACCTCGGTCGGGTCGCATGCGCAGGTCGGGCACGCCTTCGGCACCTGCTGGAGATCAGCGAAGCCCTCGTACCCGATCGTCGGTGCGTCAACGGGGCATTCGGGGGCGGCCTCCGGCGGGCCGAACCAGAGGAGCGCCGGGCCGGACCAGCCGAGCGGGGCGGGGGAGACGCACTGGCCGGAGCACAGCGCGCTGTGCTCCTCGCCGCCAGCGCCGCCCTGACCGCCGTCGCCGCCTTGACCGCCGTCGCCGCCCTGACCGCCGTCGCCGCCCTGACCGCCGTCGCCGCCCTGACCGCCGTCGCCGCCTTGACCGCCGTATTTCTCGCACCACTCAGGATAGTGGGCGCGCTCTTCGTCCGTACATGGGCCATAGAGGATACCTGGCTCTTGGGTGCACCCAACGCTCAACAGCGCTCCTGTAAGGGCAACGCATGACACGCGCATGCGTGGAACCCTACTCGAACGATGGCCTTCGGCGCAAGGCGGGTATCGCCCTGCGAGCCTCGTAAGGTTTGAGCATTCGGCGGATTGAGGAAATTTTCTCATGCTTTCTCATCTTCGGGTACGGCAGATGTCCTTGCCGCCGGATCCCCGTCACAGGTTCAATTGTAGACCCATCCCGAACGCCACACCGAGCGCGGGAGCGCTCCAGGTCGCGCGTTCTGATTCGGCGATGTCTCCGCGGCGGAGGAGTGACCAGTCGACCAGGCGCTGAACGGCCTCGGTATACCCGTACCCAGAGAGGCTCTCTGAAAACGGCCACGTGACGCCCGCTCGCGCACCGATTCCGGCACGAAGACCCAGCAGGGATTCCGGGGTGATTGGAACCTCGGGCACCGCACGGAGCACGCCGAGCTCTCCGACGCCGCACGCGAAGAGAAAATGCCGGTGAAGGCACAAGGCAGCGTTCACGGTGAGCGCCGATGCCGTCACGCGCACGCTATCTACGTTTGTCGACAGTGACGAGAGCCCGCGGGCTTCCAGCGCGACCGACCATGCCGGCCAGCGTCCCGTGACCGCCAACGTCGGTCCAACCGCAACGCCGGGCGTCAGCCCCAGCGCCATCGTGGCGCCGGCTCCAACGCTCCACCGGAAGCGCTCTGCCGAAGCTTGCCCCGTGCTGCTCGGGGGCGGTGACCGCACGGATGGCAGCTCGCGCGCGGGCTGCGCCTTGCCCGGCCGGCGCGCCGGCGCCGCCTTGCCCGGCCGGCGCGCGGGTGGCGCCTCGCTCGGCGGCAGCGCCGGCTGCCCCGCGCACGGGCGCTCGGGGGAGCATGGCGCCTCGGCCGGCGTCGCGGGCTCTTCCTGCGGGGCCGGCGTTGCCTGCGGCGGCGGGCGCTCGCCCGGGTCGTCGAGCTGCACGGCGATGGACAGGGCCACCATTGAAACCAGCGTCTTGCAGTCGCCGCGGGTCCTGTAGCCGTCGGTCCAGCGCAACCTGCCGCCGCGATCGCGAAGGTACATCGACGCAATGAGCTCGCCCTGCTCTTGTACTATCGACACCGCCATCGTGAGCGGAGCCTCCGCATCGAAGGGGTCGAAGCTCATGCGCCGGGCGATCTCCGCGCGCAGGAACTGCTCGTCGGGGCAGTGCTCTGTGCCCGGACCGCGCGTGAGATCGAGCCGCACGCGGGCCCGGCGCGGTCCGCGATCGGCCCGGACCGGCGTGGCCGCGAGCTGCGCGATGGCGACCGCGACCAGCGAGGCGAGCGTTGCGCGCCATGCCTGCTTTCCCCATCGCCGGCCGTTCGACGGGGGGCGCGCGCGTCGCGGCGGCTCTGCGCTCACGGCCGATCGTGCCCCGCCGTGCCGCCGGTCGTGGTGACCGGCAGCGCTCCTGCGCTCGACCGCAGCCGCTCGCGCAGCAACGTCAGCCGGCCGTGAGGAAACCGCTGAGCATGCGCATCAATCTGCTCCAGGGCGGCGGCTCGCTCGCCGTGCAACAGCGCTTGTCTGGCCGCATCGAGCAGCGCGAGCTCCTCGTCGAGCCGATCCTGGCTTTGGTCTGGGGGCGCCGGGGCGTGCCTCGATCCGGCCGGCTTGCGCTGTCCTGGCCCATCGGTCGTCCGTGCCGCGGGCGCTCGGGGGCCCTGGGTGTCGTCAGGGCGCGTGGCGTCGTCGGCGCGCGGCGCTTCACCGAGAACGCTCCGGGGTCGCGGCTCCGGCGTCGGGGCCGGATGTGTGCTCCGCGCGACGAGGAGGGGTATCGCACCCGGGCCGAGGTGGCGCGCCCAGTCCACCGGTGCTCGAGCGAGCCAGGCGGCCAGGAGCACGCCGCCGGCGACGCCTGCCGCACCCCACCCGAGCGCCGGGCGAAGGGCCCGGGGGGTCGCGCGCGCGAGCCGCGCGAGGCGTGCTCGCCACCGTGTCCCATCGACCCGCGCTCCGGCGCTCGGTGCGGCCGGGTCGCTCGCGGGCAGGATCGTCTCGCGGAGCGAACGCAACGAGGTCGCGGAGAACAGCGGGAGCACGAGGACGCTGGACCGGAGCGCCCGTCTCTCTTCGGGGCGCAGCCGCTTCTCGGCGGCGCGGTAGTCCCGGCGCGCGAGGCGCAGCCGGCTCGCGGCGGTGTGCTCGTTGAGCGAAAGGGCGCGCGCGATCTCGCGCATCGGGACATCGTACGCGTCGGCCAGGAGGAGGACGGCGCGGCGCTCGGGCGCGACCTCCGACAGGAGACGGATCGCGAGCGCGAGCCGCTCCTGCACGGCGATGTGATGCTCGCTGCTCGCCGCGATGTCTGCCTCCTGGAAGCAGGCGGCGTCCGCGAGCCCTACCGGCACCTCGCGGCGCCGGTAGGCGCGCTCCAGATGATGGCGGACCTGCCGCCAGGCGATCCCGAAGAGCCACGACGCCTCCGCCCTCCAGTGCTCGCCGAGGCGCTCCGGTCGCGCTGGATCGGGCATGCCCGTGGGTGTGCTGTGCGGCCGGGGAGGCGTGTCACCCGGTGCGCTGTCTGCGGCGACGACGGCGGCCTGCGCGGGCGCTGCGGCGTATCCCACGGTGTCTGGCGAGGCCACCAGGGCCGCGGCGCGCGCGCTGCTGGAGCGCATGGGGTCGTACCGGGGGAAGCTGCGGTAGGCGCCCAGCAGGACGTCCTGGCACAGGTCGTCGAGGTCGTCCTCGGCGACGCCGAGGAACCGGAGCATCCCAGGGAGGACATGAACGGCGGTTGTGTGCATGGATGTCCAGGCGCCGTGCTGGACCGGGTCGGCCGGAGGACGAGAAGGGCTCATGCTCAGAATTACGGGGCGTTTCTCGCAGCCGTCACAGAATCGGTCCGGGCCGAGGCCCCCTCCGACCCGATGCGGCCCCCCTTCGACCCGGTGCGATCCCAGCTCGGACGAGGGGCGACCCCTCGACCGGGTGGGACGCCCGATGGGAGGGGAGCAGGTCCTCCAGCAGACCGGGGCGTCCATCTGCTGTGCGCCGCGTGGCGAACCTGCCCGACCCTCCGATCTTCCGGGAGTTCGATGTCGGCGCCCTGCGCCTCGAACGTCGTGATGTCACGATAGCGCGTGCGTGTGCTGGTTCCCCGTAAAGTTGACGGCGGTGCGGGGACGATGACGTAGAAGGCGTGCCGGGCCGACGGGCCGAAATGCATGGATACCGGACCCGACTCGATCACCGACGCCGGGCGGCATCCTCAGCGGCCCACGATGCTCGTAGCATCTGGATAGCCGACCGCGGACGGCTCGTCGGAGCGCACCGCGCGAGGATGCGCTTCCAGCCGTTCCGTGCGCTCGCCGCCTCCGCGACGATGTCTGCGACCTCGCTCGGGTCCACCCGCTCTTCGGAGAGCCGCGCCGTCGCACCATACTCCGCGGCGAGCGCGCGGCGCTCGGCTGGGCCCTTGGCGCGCGCGAGGATGCACGCGTAGGCCTCGCACGAGTACGCGAACGTCTCGCGCTTGCGGTACTCGATGTCGAGGAGCCACTCCTTCGTCCGCGTCTCGCGAAGACCGACGGTCGCGCGCTTGCAGTTGTGGAAGATGTGCGCCACCTCGTGAACGATGAAGTCGGCGAACGGATCGTCGTCCGCGAAGTACTCGACCGAGACATAGCAGGTCGTCCCCTCGCTCAAGCCAACGAGGCACGGCGCGTCCTCGCCGAGCAGATCCGCGCCGAGGCTCGCGAGGTACAGGTTGGCGAGCGTCCACGCCGAGCTGTCGTATCCATGCTTCAGCAAGAGCGGCTCGATGTTCTCGCTCGTGACGAACACGACCGACTTCTCGAGCGTCGCGAGCACTGCGTCCTGCTCGATCCGCGGGAACAGCCCCCGCACCATGGGCTCGACCTTGCCGCGCGTGATGGCGACGGCGTCGGCGTGCGGCAGGGATTCGTGCGAGAGTCCTTCGGCCCGCCGCCGCACCTCGCGAACGAGCGCGTCTCGGAGCTCCTCGTGGGCGTGGTTCGCACGCTCCATGAACTCGCCGGGCCACGCCGCGTGGTATGGGTCGGTCTCGCCGGTGCGGAGGTACCGCTCGACCTCGTCGGCGGCGCTGGGCACGTTGCTCACCGGCGCATTCTACGGCGAGAGCGCTTCCGGTTCGGCAGCAATCGACGCGGACGGTGCGCGCCGAGTAGCCGTTTCTTCGGCAAAGCGGCAATTCGACCCGATGCCACGCGCCCCGAACTTCAGAAGGAGACCTTGTCCGCAGCAAACCCGCGATGAGCGGCATGGAGAGCGCGCCGCCGTGCCAGCGCTGATGCTTCACTGCGCCCGCCGCCGCGGCTACCGCGCTCTGCGCGTGTGGGTGCCGCGGCTGTTCCAGGACCTCGCCATCGCTCGCGCCGGCGTCTCGTACGGCGCGGCACTCGAAGGGTTGATCCTCCAAGCGTCCCGCCGCTCTGATGTGGGACCGGAGCCCCGGACGAGGGATCCCGTCGCTGCGCTCCGATGGCGCCTGGGTGTCCCGGAACGGGTGGCCACCCATCCACGCAACAAGCGGCGATGACCGCTGCGGCCCCGGCGAGGACGTCGAGCCCGGGGCCGCGCCGCTGCCCCCTCGCTCCACTCGGCTCGCCTCGCCCCCCCTCGTCAAGGTGACCACGAGGGTCGCCCGGGGGCGGGGTGGACCTTCCTGCTCGTGAGCGTCGTGGATCCTACGAGGGAACCCGGGTGGCCCCCATGACCCTGCAACGTGCCTCGGCCAGGGTGCTCAGCTCGTCTTGATCGTGAGCTCGTTGCCGCGTCCCGCGTCGAACGGGAGCGGCTGGGAGAGGTAACCGTTCTGCGGGTCGCGCACGTAGTCGATATAGCCCGAGGCCTGCTCGAACGCGTTCTCGCCGATGATGATCGCGCCAGGCTTCAGATGCGGCTCGAGCAGCTTGAGAACGTCCAGATAAAGGGTGAAGGCGCCGTCGAGCAACACCATGTCGATATCACCGCCGACACCCGACTTGAGGGTCTCTCGAGCATCACCGACCCGGAGCTCGACGAGACCGGACAGCCCGGCGGCGGCGACGTTCGCCCGCGCCCGCTCGACCTTGCTGGGCACAAGGTCGGTCCCGATCAAGCGGCCGCCGCCCATATCGCGCAGCGCGGTCGCCAGATAGATCGTGGAGATCCCCATCGAGGAGCCGAACTCCACGATGCACTTGGCCTTGCATGCGCGGGCACACATGTAGAGGAAACGCCCAAGATCCGGGGAGACATTGAGGAAATTCTCCGCGAACCCGCGATACGTGCCTTTCAGATCGTCGGCTTCGTCCTTGAGGAGCTGGGTGATCGTCTCTTCCCTGGTGGCCGCCTCGCTCGCTGCGCTGGCGGCCAGCGGCGCGTCGGCCGCCTCCGCTTCCCGATGAAGACGCTCGAGGACCTCTGCGACCTGGCCGTCGCTGATCGAATTCATATCTATAATCCCTTTCCTTCTGAATGAACGGCCATGCGCGCGGCGCTTGGTCGTTGACTGGGTGACCAGGCGATTCCTTGCGACCTTCATGACCCTGCGTGATTGGTAACGTTTGACAACCGAGTCGTCCAGGACGATATTGAGCTCGATTTGAGACCTGCTGAGCATCGATGGGGGCTCCAGCCAGCCCTGGGATCGAGGACCAAACCGATGGAACTCCGTCACCTGCGCTACTTCATCGCCATCGCCGAGGAGGAGAACTTCAGGCGCGCGGCAGAGAAGCTGCACGTGTCGCAGTCGCCGTTGAGTCGTCAGATGCAGCAGCTCGAGGAGGAGATCGGCGCGGAGCTCTTCGAGCCATCGGGGCGCGGCGTGAAGCTCACGCCCGCCGGGCGGCTGCTCCTGGACAGAGCGAAGACGATCCTCTCCGACGTGGACGCTGCGGCGAAAGAGGCGCGGGAGACGGCCGAAGGCCAGATCGGGACGGTCACGATCGGCTTCGAGAGCGGCTCTGCGTATGTAGGGCCGTTGTCGACGATCCTCACGCGGTTTCGGGAGCAGGCGCCACGAGTGAACGTGGAGCTCGTGCCCATGAGCAGCGCGCAGCAGTGGGACGCCTTGCGAGCGGGGCAGATCTCGCTCGGCTATGGGAACTACGTCCCGGATGACTCCTCGCTCCAGAGCGTCGTGCTTGCCCGGCATCGCCTGGGGATCATCGTGCCGGAGCAGCACCCTCTGGCGACCGAATCCATGATCAAAGTCAAGGACCTGGCGAACGAGCCCATGCTCATGGATCCGCGGAAGAGCAACCCTCGTTTGTATGACGACATCATCGCCGCCGTTCGCGCGCGCGGCGTGACCCTGAACGTGGCTTCGGAGATCCTCGACGGAGAAGCCCTGTTGACGCTCGTGGCGAGCGGCTTCGGATTGACCTTCGGCGCGGAACCCGCGGCGCCCTTCCTCGCGGTCGGCACCGCGATCTGGAAGCCGGTCAGCGATCTCGGTCTGGAGATGCGCAACATCGCGATGTGGCGGCCCGACGCGCAGTCTGTCCTGCTCCGGCCGCTCGTCGACCTGGTACGTGAATTCGGCGCCGCGCTTCGCGATCGGGAGATGGGACCGCGCAGACAGGAGAGCGAGCGCCGGCGGCGACGGCGACGCGGCTAGAAACAACGGGCCGAACGCTTCGAGGAGGGGGTCGCGCGGTGCGCTGCCTGCTAAATTAGCGTATTTGTTCGGATTTCTTCCCGTTCGGCGCTCTGGTTCACCGTCGACGCCGAGCGCATGATAGTGCTGCACGTGGCCCGGCAGCCGACGAGCGAGGCGGGCCTACCCTCCCTCTTCCAGGAGCTCAGGCTCTTCCAGGAGTTCAAGATGACCGTGAAAGCCTTTGGTGCCCATGCCGCCGACAAGCCGCTGGAAGCGCTCGACATCTTTCGTCGCGCCCCAGGCGACCACGATGTGCAGATCGACATCGCCTACTGCGGCGTCTGCCACTCGGACTTGCACACCGTCCGAGGTGAATGGGCGGGCACGCTCTATCCGTGCGTTCCTGGGCACGAGATCGTGGGGCGGGTGTCCGCTGTGGGGGCCCAGGTATCTCGCTTCAAGAAGGGCGAGCTGGTCGGCGTCGGTTGCATCGTCGACAGCTGCGGCCGCTGCGCGTCCTGCACCGAGCACCTCGAGCAGTACTGCGAGAGGGGCATGACGCTCACCTACAACTCTCCGACCCCGGACGCCCCCGGGCACACGCTGGGCGGCTACTCCCAGCGGATCGTCGTCAACGACAAGCACGTGGTGAAGATCAGTCATCGCGAGGAACAGCTGGCGGCCGTGGCCCCGCTGCTCTGCGCCGGCATCACGACCTATTCGCCGCTTCGGCACTGGAACGCCGGGCCCGGCAAGAAGATCGGCGTGGTGGGCATCGGCGGGCTCGGCCACATGGGCGTCAAGCTCGCCCACGCGATGGGCGCGCACACCGTCGCGTTCACGACGTCAGAGTCGAAGCGGCAAGACGCCAAGGCCCTCGGCGCGGACGAGGTCGTGGTGTCGCGCAACGCGAACGAGATGGACGCTCACGCCGAGAGCTTCGACATGATCTTGAACACGGTCGCGGTGAGCCATGACCTTGACGCCTTCACGAGGCTGCTCAGGCGGGACGGCGCCCTGGTGCTCGTGGGCGTGCCGAAGGACGCCCATCCGTCGCCCGCCGTGTTCAACCTCGTGCTCAAGCGCAGGACGATCGCCGGGTCGACGATCGGCGGCATCGCCGAGACGCAGGAGATGCTCGATTTCTGCGCGGAGAAGGGGATCGTCGCCGACATCGAGGTGATTCCGATCCAGCGGATCGAACAGGCGTACGAGCGGATGCTCAAGAGCGACGTCAAGTATCGCTTCGTCATCGACACCGCCAGCTTGGCCGTCGGGCCACAGAAGTAAGGCCATCAGTCCTCGTCAGAACTGAGAGGCGTCACTAGCCCCTTCGCCTCTTCCGTGGCTCGCGGCGCTGCCCAGCACGCCCGTTTCGCGCCGCCGTCTCTTCCCCGCCTGCCACGACCTCCCGCACGCTGTCGCGCAACCACCGGTGAGCGGGGTCCGCGTCCAGCCTCGGGTGCCACAGCAACGAGACGGTGATCTCCGGCGCGGCGAAGGGCAGCGCGAAGCTGAACAGGCCGTCGCGCAGGCTCCTGGTGTGGTGATCCGGAACGGTGGCGATCAGGTCGGTCGCGCGCGCCAGGGCGATCGCCGTGGCGAACCCGCCGACGATGGTCACCACCTCGCGCGCCAGACCGAGCGCGGCCAGGCTCTCGTCGATGCGCCCCTTGGCCACGCCGCGCCGCGAGAACACGACGTGGCGTCCGGCGGCGTAGCGCGCGGGCGTGATCTTCGCGCGGCCGAGGGGGTGGTCGCTGCGCACGACGCCGATGAAGCGGTCGCGGAACAGCGCCTGGGTGCGCAGCTCGGGGCTGGTGTCTTCGTCGACGACGCCCGTCTCGAGGTCGACAGCGCCCGTGCGCAGCGGCGCGCTGTCCTTGTCGGGCTTGGCCACGAAGCGCAGCCGGACGCCTGGCGCCTCGGCGCCGGTGCGCTCGATCAGGGCTGGACCGAAGCTCTCGACGAAGCCCTCGCTGGTGCGCAGCGTGAAGGTGCGCGCCAGGCGCTTCAGGTCGAGCTTCTCGGCCGGGCGCAGGACGGCCTCGGCGCCCTGCACCAGGTGGCTCACGCGCTCGCGCAGCTCGAGCGCGCGTGGAGTCGGCACAAGGCCGCGTCCAGCGCGCACCAGCAGGGGGTCGCCCAGGGTCTCCCGCAGGCGCGCGAGCGCCCGGCTCATCGCCGACGGGCTCAGGCTCAGGCGTCGGGCCGCACCGGTGACGCTGCCTTCCGTGAGCAGCACGTCGAGCGTCACGAGCAGGTTCAGGTCAGGCAGCGACATGCCACCAGGCTAGCAGAGGTCGGGGCGAACCATGGCGTCAGACGCACATAGTTGTTGCAATCGTTGCGCGTTCCGCAATCCGTGCCGGCGCTCTAGTTTCGACGTCGAAGGTCGGATCACCTCGATTCGAGCCGAGCCGGAGGCCACGCATGACCGAGAACGCCCTTGAACTGTTCATCCATCGCACCCGCGCCAGCTGGGGACCGCTCAGCAGCGACCTTGTCGCCAGCTGTCGCAGCCACCTGGAACAGCTGGCGAACGCGCACGCCGCGGAGCCCTGGCTCGCGGCGCTGCACGAGGAGGCGCCCGCGTCCAGGGAGCTCTACCGGGATGCGAAGCACGGCTTCGTGCTGCAGGCCCACACCGAGCAGGCCGGGCTCTACCGCCCGCCGCATGACCACGGCCGCGGCTGGGTGATCTACGCCCTGCAGCGCGGAGAGATCGCGATGTCGACCTACGCTCGCGTCGAGACCGGAGCCGGCGTCCAGCTGGTCAAGCGTGACGAGACGCTGTTGCGCGCCGGACAGGCGCAGCTGTTCTTGCCGGGAGACATCCACGACACGCGCTGCGTCGCCGGCCCGGCGCTGCTGTTCCGCTTCACCGAGCGCGATCTCCGACAGGAAGATCAGGTCGCGCGGCGCGTGACCCGCTATGTCGAGCGCAACGGCGTCTGGACGGTGGGACCATGATGGCGCTGCGCACCTCGATCGCGGGCGCGCCCCTGCCGAGCGAGGCGCCCGAGCAGGCGGCTTCCGGTGTGCAGGGCCCGGCGCGCGCGGAGGCGATTGCGTGCGTGCTCGCGGCCATGGTGCTGGTGGTGCTCTCCGCGGGCATCGCCAACGTGGCGCTGCCTGCGCTGGCGCATGCGTTCCAGGTGACGCCCGCCGCGTCGGTGCGCGTCGTCAGCGCCTACCAGCTCGGGCTGGTGATGGCTCTGTTGCCGTGCGCCGCGCTGGGCGAGAGCCTGGGCTATCGCGCCGTGTTCACGGCAGGCGTCGGGCTGTTCACGGGCGCGTCGGCGCTGTGTGCGCTGGCGCCATCGCTCCACTGGCTGGTCGCCGCGCGCTTTTTGCAGGGGCTCGGGGGCGCCGCCGTGATGGCGCTCGGGGTGGCGCTGCTGCGCTTCGTGGTTCCGCAGGCGCAGCTGGCAGCCGCCATCGGCTGGAACGCGCTCGCCGTGGCGCTGTCCTCGGCCGCGGCGCCCACGGTCGGCGCCGTGCTGCTCTCGAGCGCAAGCTGGCCCTGGCTGTTCGCCGTCAATCTTCCGCTCGGCGTGGCGGTGCTGCTCGCCTCGCGCGGCCTCCCCGAGGTCCCCGGCACGGCGCGGGCGCTGGACGCGACAAGCATGGCGCTGAACGCGGCGGCCTTCGGCGCGCTGATCGCAGGCGCGGAGCTGCTGCCGGCGGCGCCGGCGCTCGGGGCCGGCTTGCTCGCCGCGGCCGTCCTGAGCGCGACGCTGTTGCTCCGCCGCGAGCTGCCGAAGGAGGCGCCCCTGGTGCCGCTCGACCTGCTGCGCAGCCGTTCGTTTCGGGTCTCCGTGATCGCCTCGGTCGCGTGCTTCGCGGGACAGGCCTCGGCGCTGGTCGCGCTGCCCTTCTATCTGCGGCACAGCTTTGGCCAAGAGGCTCTGAGCACCGGGCTGCTGATCACGCCCTGGCCGCTGAGCGTGGCCCTCCTGGCGCCCGTCGCGGGCCGCCTCGCCAACCGCATCTCGACGGCCTGGCTGTGCGCGACGGGCGCGGGGTGTCTCGCGCTGGGGCTCGCTGCGCTCGCGCTGTCGCCGGCGCACGGCAGCGCGCTTTCGCTGGTGCCGTTCGTGGCGCTGTGCGGCGCGGGCTTTGGCCTGTTCCAGGTGCCGAACAACCGCAACATGTTCCTCGCGGCCCCGCGCGCGCGGAGCGCCGCCGCGGGCGGCATGCAGGGCACCGCGCGGCTGGCCGGCCAGACGGCGGGCGCTGTCGTCATGACCTTGCTCTTCACGCTCATGCCAGTAGATGCCGCGCCGCGCATCGGCCTCGGTATCGGCGCCGCGCTGACGCTGAGCGCCGGGATCGTCAGCGCGCTGCGTGCTGGCTCGCACCGCAGCCATGACGGTGGGCGGATGGGCAGATGAAAGCCGCGGTGTCCCCGACCGTGACGGGTACGAGCCGTCAGCGTCGGGGACGCTTGAATCGCTCGCGCGAGCGCTCGACGTCTCCTCGGATGACGCAGCCCTCGACGTGATCGTTCACCAGCCCCATCGCCTGCATGAACGCGTACACCGTCGTGGGGCCGACGAACTTCCAGCCGAGCTTCTTCAGGTCCTTCGAGAGGGCGATCGACTCCGGTGACGTCGATACGGTCTGCGGGCGCGCGAGCCGCGCCGCTTCGGGCTCGTAGCGCCAGACGAACGCCGCCAGCGAGCCCTCACGCTCGACGAGCTCTCTGGCGCATCGCGCGTTGTGGATGACCGCCTCGATCTTGCCGCGGTGGCGGATGATCCGCTCATCTCCGAGGAGCCGCTCGACGTCTCGCCCGGTGAAGCGGGCGATCTCGTCGACGTCGAAGCCGTGGAACACCTCGCGGAAGCTCTCACGCTTGGCGAGGACGGTGCGCCAGCTCAACCCGGACTGGAAGCCCTCGAGGCTCAGCTTCTCGAACAGCCGGCGGTCGTCGCTGACAGGAAACCCCCACTCGCGATCGTGATAGTCGATGAACTCCGGCGCCGCGCCGGACCAGCGGCAACGCGCTCGACCGTCGGGTCCCACGATCGTCGCGGCGCTCATGGCGCGTCGCCTCGCAGGAACCCGAGCCGCTCGTCGACGCGAGACGGCGCGATCTCGAGGATCTCGGCGCTGACGACGCCCGCGGCGACGAACGGATCGCCGTTCACCCTGTCGCGGAGCTCCTCCATCGTGGTCCGATGCGCGAGGATCCCGCCGCCGCCGTGGGGCTTCAGGCTCCCGACCAGCACGAACACTCCTTCGTCGAAGCCACGCCGGATCCAGGCGTTGTGTTGCTCCATGTGCAGGCTGGCTTGACCCTTGTTGTCGGAGAACTTGAGAAGGACAAGAAACACGGCGCATGCTCCTGGGGTTACGGCTCACGTCTGCCGCGGGGGCGGCCACGTGTCGTCTTGCGTTGCGTTGCCTGGAGCCCCCGCTCTGACCGAGCGTCGGGCCCCGGCGGGGCGGCGCGGGTCGTCAGCGACAGCAACCACGCGTGCATCTGCTCCACTTCCTGCGCGATGAAGGTCTCGTCGTGGAAGGCGCTCGCCAGCGTGGCCACCCCCTGGCTCCGGGCCAGGAGGTGCATCGCGAGCTGATCGGCGTCGTCCGCCCGGCCGAGCAGGACGAACTGCCGACTCAGCCACGTCCGGAAGAGCGTGAACAGCCGGTTGGCTCCCGGTCGAGAAGGGTGGTCCAGCTTTGCGAGCTCAGCGCACAGGGTGCCAACGGGGCAACCGTATCGTTTGATGCTGGCGCGGTTCGCGATCAGGATACCGATGAAGCTACGTATGCGGTCCGCGGAGCTGTTCCCCTCGATCTCCCACCGATCGAGCATCTGCCGCGTGCTCGCGAGGCGCTCGTCGATCACCGCATCCAGGATCTCGTCCTTCGTCTTGAAGTGGTAATAGAAGTTGCCGCGTGAAATACCGACGGCCTCCGCGATATCAGCGAAGGATGTGTGCTCGTAGCCCCGTCGATAGAAGAGACCATCAGCCGCTTGAACGATCTGAGCGCGCGTCGTCGGGTTGCTCACAGCGTCGCCTCGCCGGACGGCCGCTGTCGCAGCCGCGGAGAGTCGATCTAGTAGGACGATTGTCCTAGGATGTCAAGCGTCGCTGCGTCCGCGCTGCCACGACTCGGGGCGCCAGCGGGCACGGGCGCGGATCGGCGGCGCCTGCAGCACCATTCCGCCGTCGCGCCGGTCGACACGCTGGAGCGGCGCGAGGGCCCGCTGTCATCCACGAGCGGCGGCCCCGGTCGTGTACTCCGCGAACAGCTCGCTCAACGCTTTCGCCATCGCGCGCATGCGCGGCACCTGGCGCAGCTCTCGATGCATCACGACGTAGAACGGGACCGACGGACCCGCGGCGTCGAGCGCCACGGGCTCCAGACCCGGAACATCGACGCCGGCCGCGTGCACGACGATGCCCATGCCTGCCCGCGCTGCCTCGATCCGCGTCTCCACGGCGTTCGAACGAAGCGGGAAATTTCGCGCGCCGCGCTCCACGAGCCAGTGGAAGGGGCCGAGTCCCTGGGTGACTCGCTCATCGACGATGAAGCGCTGGCCTGTGTAGTCATCTCGCGTGACCCGGCGTCCGGGCAGATGCGCTGCCAGGTAAGCGGCGCTCGCGTACAAAGCCGGCTTGACCTCGCCGACGCGCTTCTCGATGAGCACGTTCGAGGCCGAACGACCCCCGCGGAGCCCGATGTCGGCCTCGCGCTCCGCCAGATCGACGAGCCGCGACTCGACCGACACCTCGACGATGGTCGTCTGGTCCTGCTCCCAGCATCGCCGCGCCGCCTGGGCTGCCACGGCGCCAAACCCCTCCGGCACGGAGAGGCGCACGGTGCCGGCTCGTTCACGATCGTGCGCCCCGAGCGCTTGCTCGAACCCGGCGGCGATGTTCACGAGCGCGAGGGCCTCGCGTTCCAGCCGCACCCCGTGGCTCGTCCGGTGGACGACGGAGCGCCCGAGCGCGCGCTCGAGCGTCGAGACGCGCCGCATGACCGTGGAGGCCGACATGCCGAGGCGCTGTCCGGCCGCGAGGAAGCTCCCGCGGCGGTGGACCTCGAGCAGCACACGACAATCGTCCCAGTCCATGGGACGACCCTGCCACCTCGACGGATCTTCGTCCATGCAAAACGGATTTGTACCAGCGCAAAACCCCCGTGATGCGGCGCAGGTTATGCTGTCTCCATGAAAATGGCAGTGCTCGGTACAGGAGCCATCGGCAGCACATTCGCTTACCAGCTGGTTAAAGCCGGCCACGAGGTCACGGCCGTCGCGCGCGGCGCGCGGCTGGAGCGCCTGCGGGAAGACCGCGCCATTGTTCTGAGCGATGGCGCGCGCGCCCCTGTGGCCGTCGCCGGCACGCTCGACCCGAGCGTCCCGTACGATCTCGTGCTCGTGACGGTGCTGGCGCCTCAGGTCGACAGCGTCTTACCCGCGCTGCGACAGAGCGCCGCGAGACACATCATGTTCATGTTCAACACCTTCGAGCCGCTGGATCGACTGCGGGACGCGGTGGGCGCCGAGCGCTTCTCGTTCGGCTTCCCCGGCGGCGTGCTCGCGCATCTCATCGACGGCAAGCTGCGGAGGCGCATCCTGCCCGGCACCACCGTGGGCAATGCGGCCTGGGCGAAGGTGTTCGGCGCTGCAGGGATCCCGACCGTGACCAGCGCCGATATGCATGGATGGTTGCGCTCGCACGCCGCCATGGTGATCCCCCTCATGTCGATCGGCGTCGTCGTGGCGCACAGGAACGCCGGCATCACATGGCGTGAGGCGCGCCGCTACGCCGCCGCGCTCGCCCAGGGGTTTCACATCGTGCGCGGCCTGGGCCACGCCATCGAGCCCACCGTGGTGGCGCTGCTCAGCCGTCTGCCGCGCATGCTCACCACCGGCTTGTTGTGGCTCATGAGCCGCACCCAGGAGCTCCGGAACCTCGGCGCGCTCGGCGCCGCGGAGCCCCGGATGCTCATCGACATGATGGCGACCGCGGTGCCGAATGAGGCCGCCGAGCTGCTGGCGATCCGCCCGTAGACTGGAGCTAGTCGCGATCGGCCGGCGCGCCGCCCGGGAAATAGTGGCGGTAGGGTCGGCCGCCCTCCACCGCGCGATCGACGGACGGGCGCTCGCGCAGGCGGCGGTAGTAGGCGCGCAGGTTGGGGCGGTCGTCGAAGGGGTGGACCCAGTCGGCGTAGAAAAGCGACGGGGCGGCGGCGCAGTCGGCGAGGGTAAAGGCGTCGCCTGTCGCCCAGGTGCGGCCGGCGAGCTCGCCGTCGAGCCAGGCGTAGACCTTGTCCAGGGCGGCGCGGGCCTGAACCTCCCCGTACTCATCGCGCGGGTTGGACTGCATCTCGCGGATGCGGTTGTTCACGATCACCTGCATCGTATTCATGACGTAGTTGTCGAAGATGCGGTCGAACATCCGCACCTGGAGCGCGGCGGCCGGATCGCGCGGGATCAGGCGGGCAGGATCCGGATGCGCCTGGTCGAGCCACTCGACAACGATGGTCGCCTCCCACAGGGCGAGGTCGCCGACCCGGAGCACCGGGAACTTGCCGAGCGGCCAGAGCGCCGCCAGCTCGGCGCCGGCCTGCGGGTTGGAAGGCTCCAGCAGGCGCAGCTCGAAAGGGACGTCCTTTTCATAGAAGGCGATGAAGGCCTTCTGGGAGTAGGACGAGAAGGGGTGGGCGTAGAGGATCGGTGTCGTCATGGTGGCCTTGCTGCTTCGCGTGTCTGCGAGCGGTTCGTGTCTGCAAGCGTCCGGCGAGACCGTCGAGCGTTCCATCGGAGCGCCCGAAGTTCTCACAAAATCAGCCTGATCGATGTCCTAGCCAGGCCTCCGCGCGCCCCTCGCCAGCTCCTCGCCGAGCGCGTCCAGCATCTGGAGCCAGCTCGGGTGCGCGCCGGTCCGGCGAGCGAGCGCCTCGCTCACGTTCTGCTCGAGCCTCACGAGCGTCCGCCCGTTTCGCTCGACGAAGGTGATCGACACGAGCGTCTCCTCGGGCCAGTCCCGGTCGTGCCCCTGGCTCTCGGAGGAGACGGGATTCCCGTTCGCGTCAGCGATCCGCATGGTGAACGCGAGCCGCTCCGGCCGCACGACCTCGCTGTAGACACCGATGGTCCAGCAATCGCCGAACTGCGGGTTGTGGATGCACGAGTGGAAGCCCCCTCCCGGTCGGACGTCGATCCGCGCGAAGCGGATGGTGCACCCCCGCGGCGCGAACCAGCGCGCCAGCAGGTCGGGATTCGTCCACGCATCGAACACCACGTCGCGCGGAAAATCGAACGTGCGCTCGATGAGGACCGTGGGCTCATGAGGGGTTTGAGAGAATTGCATCGTGACGTGATCACCCTTTCTTCGGCGGATGCAGCTCGTGCAGGAGGTCGTCCAGGCGGCCGAACGCCTCGTCCCAGTGCTGCCGGTACTGCTCGACCCAGCTCGCCACCTCCCGCATCGGCGCGGGATTGAGCTGGCAAACGTGCTGCCGCCCGTCGCGCCGCTTCTCGATCAGACCCGCTCGTTCCAGGGTTGCCAGGTGCTTGGAGATGGCCTGTTGCGAGATCTGAAACGGCTGCGCCAGCTCGTGCACCGACGCAGGCCCCGTCTTGAGCCGCACGAGGATCGCGCGCCGGGTGGCGTCGCTCAGGGCGGCCAGGGTCGTGCTCAGCGAATCCACAACCGTATGGTTGTGGATAGGCTCCAGGAAGTCAAGCGACGGTCTTCCACCTCGAGATCCTCGAGGTGGAAGACCCCCTGAAGGCGTCGTCGGGCGCAAGGCTGGAGCTCGCCCGCCTCGCTGGCGCCGGACGCCGCGGTCGCGCTGTGCGGACGAAGTGCAATCAAATGGTTGCACTTCGTTGCGCGGCTCGGTATTGTGCATCCAGGAGGTTGCACATGGCATCGACGGACAGGATCGAGAAGCGGGTCACGCTGCGCGCGCCCGTGTCACGCGTGTGGCGGGCGATCGCCGACGCCCGGGAGTTCGGGCGCTGGTTCGGGATCGAGCTCGAGGGCGAGTTCGCCGCGGGCAAGACGCTCACGGGCATCTTCGACGAGGGGCTCAACGAAGCCGCCATCATGGACTACCAGAAGAGCCGCGGTCTCCGGCCTTCGAAGGTGAAGCTCCCCGAGAAGGGCGCGGTGTTCTGCACGGTGGAGCGCGTCGAGCCGGAGCGGTACTTCAGCTTTCGCTGGATCCCGTATGGCATCGACGCCGAGGCCGACCCGGACAACGAGCCGACGACGCTCGTCGAGTTCCGCCTCGAGGGGGTCGCTGACGGCACCCTGCTCACCATCGTGGAGTCCGGCTTCGACCGTGTGCCAGCGCATCGGCGCGAGCGCGCGTTCCGCATGAACGAGGGGGGATGGGCCGCTCAGGCCGAGAACATCGCGAAGTATGTCGAAAACGTGTGAACCGGCGGTCGCTGACGTCTTCTTCGCCCTCGGCGACGGGACGCGGCTGTCGGTGGTGACCCGGCTCGGCGCCGGAGGGGCGCTGTCGGCGACCGCGCTCTCCGACGGAGCGAAGGTGACGCGACAGGCGATCGTGAAGCACCTCCGGGTGCTCGAGGGCGCGGGCCTCGTGACGCACGAGCGGCGCGGGCGCGAGGTCCTCTACGCGCTCGAGCCGCGGCGGATCGAGGAAGCCCGCGTGTTCCTCGACGGCATCTCCGCAGGCTGGGATCGCGCGCTCGAGCGGCTGCGTCGGATGGTCGAGGAGCCTCCGTCGTCGACGCGTGAACGGGAAGCGCCATAAGAGGGCGGCTTGCAGCGCAAGCATTCGGGCGCGGCAGTCGAGCGCCGCCCAGAATCGCAGCGCCGACGCCGGCTGTGGCCCCCGAGCCGACCTCGACACCGGGGCGCTTCGCGCGATACTCAGAGGCATGACCATCGTCGCCCTGACGGTACCCGACGACCTCTGCGCAGCGCTGCAGGTGCCGGCCGAACGGCTGGCGTCCGAGATCGCCTTCGCCGCCGCGATCCGCCTCTACGAGGAAGGTCGGGTGTCGCTGGCCAAGGCCGCCGAAATTGCATGCGTGGAGCGTTTTCGCTTCGCAGCCCGGCTCGCGGAGATCGGCATCCCGACCGCGGCGTTCGACCCGGCCGATGTGGATGTTGCCAAGACGGCAGCGAGATGACGCTTCCGGTCGCGGTGATCAGCGATACGGGGCCGCTGAGCTACCTTCACCGACTCGGGCGCCTCGAGCTTCTGCAACAGCTCTATCGGCACTTGCTCGTCCCACCTGCCGTCGTCGCAGAGCTCAACGTAGGGCTTCGCCTGGGCAGAGATCTGCCCGACGTGACCACCCTGGACTGGATCGAGCTGCGATCGCCTCCTGCTCATGCGCTCCAAGGGATCGACGGGCTTGGCGTTGACCATCTTGCGAACGGTTCGTATAGTTCCCCGCGTGCGCCATGTGACCCAGCCGCCCGCGCTCGACGAGGCCGGCCTCGAGCGGGCGCTGGAGCGGCTGCGGCGCACGGTGCGGCAGCGCGGCCTGAAGGGGTCGTCGGTCCGCGACTCCATCGCGCGCGCGGCGCTCCTCAGGCGAGGCCACTTCTCGGTCGACGACCTGCTGAAGGAGCTCCGCGAGAGCGGCGTCGTCGATGCCCACCCCGCCACGGTCTACCGGGTCCTACCCCTCCTGGTGGAAGCGGGGCTCCTCCAGATGACGCTCGTGTCGAAGGGCGACGGCGCGCGGTACGAGCGAGCGTTCGAGCGTGAACATCACGACCATCTGATCTGCACACGCTGCGGCAAGGTCGTGGAGTTCGAGTTCGAGGCGATCGAGGTTCTTCAGCGCGATGTCGCGGAGAGATTCGGCTTCCGCTTGACGGGCCACGTCCACGAGCTGCTCGGGGTCTGCAAGGACTGCAGCGCTGCCGGCGTCGAGGGCTGACGCGCGAGAGGCGCCCTGCCGGCGCCGCAGCGCGACCGGATCACCGGCGTGCCCGACCGCGAGGCAGGCGGCGTACATGAGCAGCGACCCGGACACCGCCGTCAGGTAGCCAGGCCACTCGACCCAGCCGGCGCTCAGGGCGACGAACGCGCCGACGAAGCCGAACATCGCCGCGCAGCCGGCCACGGCGACCCACCGGCCAAGGCGCCCCATGGCCGCGCACGCGAGCCCCCGGACCCGCACGCCGAACGTCCCCCTGGGCCCGTCCAGCGGAAGCGCCGTCGAGGCCGCGCGCGCGAGCGCCCGGGCCCTCACGCGACACCTCGCCTCACGACGCTCATCACCTCGGTCGTCCTCCGCGCGTGGAGCTCCGCGGAGGCCTCTCCGAGCACGGCCCACAGCGCCTCCAGGCTGGAATCGTCGAGCCGGACGGAGACGGGGCCGAGGTGAATCGAGATACCCCCGCAGTCCAAGCACCGCTGGACGTGCGCGACGCCGTTGTACGCGAGGGTTTCGTGACGACAGTCCTTCGAGTTTGACAAGTCGACCTCCCGAGCGAGACGGTAACGCGAATGATTATCATTTTCAACATGATCGCGCTGGGGGGCGACTGTGACTGGGGGGCGACTGTGACTGGGTGGCGACTGACCGACGGATGGCCTCGCGCCCGGAGATCCGGCCGTGACAGAGGGTCTTCGCTGCTCCTTGCTGAATTTTCAGGCCGAATCCGCGCTACGGGAGGGCGGCGCGTCGCCGGCGCTGCGCGCCGAGGCGACGAACTCCTCCACGAAGGGCGACGCCGGTCGGGCGGAGAGCTCCTCCCAGGTGCCTGCCTGCGTCACGCGCCCTGCCTCGAGGACGGCGATGCGATCTCCCAGGAGCCGCGCGTCCGTGGCGTCGTGCGTGACGACGACGGTGGGGAGGGCGAGCGTCCGCAGGTAGTCCGAGAGGAACGCCCGGACCTCGCGGCGCGAGTGGACGTCGAGTGCGGCGAGCGGCTCGTCGAGGAGCAGCGCCCGCGGGCTCACGGAGAGCGCGCGCGCGAGCGCCACGCGCTGCTTCTCGCCCCCGGAGAGCGCCTGCGTCCGCCGGTGCGCGTGCGCGGCGATGCCGAGGTCGTCGAGCATGGCGTCGACGACCTCGGCGTCGGCCGCGCGCCCCCGCCGCGCCGGATCGCTCCGCACCGCGAACGCGACGTTCTCACGGACGCTGAGGTGCGGGAACAGCGCGTAGTCCTGGGGCACATAGCCGATCCCGCGCTGCTCGACGGGCACGTCGATCCCGGCCGCCGTGTCGAGGAGCACCGCCTCGCCGACCTCCACGCGCCCTCGCTCCACGGGCAAGATGCCCAGGAGGAGCGAGAGCAAGGTCGTCTTCCCGGCGCCGTTCGGCCCCACCAGGACGAGCGACCCGCCGCCGGTGTCGAGATCGGCCTCGATGCGCAGGCGCCCGATGCGCGCGGTCACGCGGGCGCGGAGGCGCTCC
The DNA here is from genome assembly GCF_051530145.1 of Sorangium sp. So ce302. GTDB lineage: Bacteria > Myxococcota_A > Polyangia > Polyangiales > Polyangiaceae > Sorangium > Sorangium cellulosum_B. The sequence goes on from NZ_CP150326.1 coordinate 1,726,186, forward strand.
GCCGCCATCACGGCGCCGCCTCGGGGCGCTCGGCCTCGGTGGAGCGCCCCAGCACGGCCCGCACGAACAGGAGCAGCGTGAACGCCACGACGACAAGGACCATCGACAGCGCCTGCGCGGCGCGCAGCTCCGACTCGAGCGCCGTGTAGATGGCGAGCGGCAGCGTCTGCGTCCGCCCCTCCAGGTTGCCGGCGAACATGAGCGTCGCGCCGAACTCGCCGAGGGAGCGGGCCCAGCTCATCGCGGCCCCCGCGGCGAGCCCAGGGGCCGAGAGCGGCAGCGCCACGCGGAAGAACACCCGGAGCGGCGACGCGCCGAAGGTCCGCGCCACCACGAGGAGCCTCGCGTCGACCCTCCGGAACGCGCTGGTCGCCGCCTGCACGAAGAACGGCGCCGAGACGAACACCTCGGCGACAACGACCGCCGTCGTCGTGAACGAGACGGACCACCCCACGGGGTAGAGCCACCCGGCGAGGAGCCCGCGGCGGCCGAACGCGAGCAGCATCGCGACGCCGGCGACCGCGGGCGGGACGACGATGGGCAGCTGCACCACCGTCTCGACCGCGCGCGAGAGCCGCCCGCGCGAGCGCGCCAGCGTCCAGGCGAGCGGCGTCCCCAGGACGACCACGACGGCGAGGCTCGCGGAGGTCGTCAGGAGGCTCAGGCGCAGCGCGGGCCACACGAGGGGGTGGCGGAGCCCCTGCTCGACGTCCCCCGCCGTGGCCGTCGCGAACAAGGCCAGGATCGGGACGGCCAGGAAGGCCACGAGGACCGCGCCGACCGCGGCCAGGGCGACCCGCTCCGCGCGGAGGCGCCCGCTCACCGAGGCGCGCCCCCGCCGGAAGGCACCAGGAACCCGGCGCGCCACAGCGCCGTCCGGCCGGCCTCCGACGTCACGAGATCGATCCACGCGCGCGCGAGCCCGGGGTGCGCGGCGCCGGACACGACGGCGATCGGGTACTCGGCGAGGACGTTGACCTCGGGCGGGATCGCGACGACGACCACGCCGTCCTGCGCGGCCTGCGCGTCCGTCCGGTAGACAACGCCCGCCTGCGCTTCCCCGAGGCGCACCTTGGCGAGCACCTGCCGCACGTTGGGCTCGCGCGAGGCGACCCTGGACTCCACGCGCGCGCGGAAATCCGCGCCCAGGGAGGCCGACGCGCGATCGAGGATCTGCAGCGTGTAGCGGCCGATCGGGACCTCGGGGGTGCCGATGACGATGCGGGTCGCGGCGGGGAGGTCGGCGAGCCCCCGGACGGTCGCGGCGCTCTCGCTCGCGACGACGAGGACGGGCTCGTTGCGCGCGAAGACGACGGGGCCCGCGGCGCGCTGGGATTTCACGAGCTCGTCCATGTGGCGCTGATCCGCCGAGGCGAACACGTCGACCGCGGCGCCGTGCTCGAGCTGCGTGCGGAGCTCCTGCGTGCCGGCGAAATTGAACGTGACCTCGACGCCCGGATAAGAGCGCTTGAAGTCCTCCCCCAGCGCGGTGAACACGTCCCGGAGGGAGGCGGCGGCGAAGACGACGAGCCTGTCCTCCCGCTGGGCGGACGCCGGCGAAGGGCGCTCGCAGCCGCCGAGGACGGCGAGGCACGCCGCGAGGATCAGGAGGGGGAGGGCGCGCGCCAGCTGTCGTCGGGGGCAATTCATCCGGGAGACTCCTCTGTTCCGTCGTTCTCTGGCTCGGTCCGCGCCGTCATGCCGCTCGCACCTCGGCGACCCGCTCGCCCGCCTGCCGAGCGTCGTAGGCGAGCGCCGAGAGCTCACGGCGGAACTCCCCTGAGACGAGGACGTCGAGCAGGCGCTGCACCCTGCCGTCATCGAGCCCCTCGCGCGGGACAGCGAGGTCGTAGCGCTCCTCGGCCAGGGGCACGAAGCCGAGCCCGAACGCCATCGCCGCGTCGCGCGTCGCGACGCCGGTGTCCGCCGCGCCCATCGCCACGGCGCGCGCGACGTCGAGGTGGCCGGCGACCCGCAGGTGCGGCTTGCGCGCGAGCTCGAGCGGCAGCCCGTGGCCGCGGACCTCGCGCTCGAGGAGCCGCTGGGCGCCGGCGCCCGCCTCGCGGCCGGCGAGGCGCAGGCCGGGGAGATCGAGGTCGGCCACGCCGCGGATGCGGCCGGCGTCCTCGCGGCGAACGAGGAGGCCCGCCTCCCAGCGCGCCAGCGTGATGAGGACGATCGGCTCGGCGTGCCCGAGCCGGCGGACGTCGGCGACGTTCGCCTCGCCGGTGCGCGCGTCGACGAGGTGGACGCCCGCGACGTGGGTCCGCTGCCGGGCCAGCGCCTGGAGGGCCGCGGTGCTCGAGCGGGGGAACCAGAGGAACCGCCCCGGCCCCGGCCTCGTGTTGAGCCGGTCGGCGAGCAACCCGAGGCCGGCCGCGCAGCCCATCACGACGACGTTCTCCTCGACCTCGGCGAGCGCCCGGAGGGGCTCGACGACAGCCCTCCCGCGCCGCTCGCCGGTCACGATGCCGTCCGCGGCCACCCGCACCGCGTCCTGCTCGAGGGGGTAGGAGACCCAGCGGTCCGCGATGCGCGCGACCGCGGCGCGGCCCAGCGCCGCCGGAGCGTCGGTCTCGGTCGCGAGGTCCGCCGCCGCGCTCGACCCCCCGAAGAGGACCTCGACCGAGCAGTCGAGGGCGCTCGCGAGGCGCAGCGCGACGTCGACCGCCGGGGTCGCGCGGCCCGCCTCGATGGCGCCCACGCTCTGCCTCGTGAGGCGGGCGCGCTCGGCGAGCGCCACCTGGGACAGCCCGCGCGCCTCGCGCCGCGCGCGAACCCGGTTCGCCGCTCGGTCCGTCATGACGCACACTCTTTACACCGAGGAACGCTTTCTTGTCATCCGTTGGCCGCCTCGAGATGCCCCTCGCCCCCTCGACAGGTCGAGTCGCCCCGCTCGTCGCGCATTGTCCTGCCACGCTCCCGCTCGCCGCCGGAGCGCGTCTCGCCATGCTGTGCGGCGCCGGGGCGCCTTGCTCTTCGCGCAACGCGGCCTAGCCTTCGCGGAGTGGCTCAGCCCCACGGATCCGCCGACGCCCGCCGAGAGGACGGAACTTCGGTCATGCCGACGCGGACGCGCTTCGAGGCCACGGCGAGGATGGGTTACGCCATCCTCACCCTGCTCCTGGCGCTCGGCATGGCGTTCTCGGTGCGGCGCTTCTCGTCCGTGGCCGAGGCTCAGATCGATCGGCTACGCGCCAAGGAGCACGAGATCACGCTCGCTGAGCGGCTCCGGTGGAGCAGCGAGCTCATCGTGTCTGACGGCAGGGGCTACCTCATCTCCGGCGATCGCGAGCTCCTCGAGCAGGCGAAGAGCGCCAGGGCGCGCTTCGAAGAGCACGTCAGCGCGCTTCGAGACCGGACGCTCAGCCCGACCGGTCTCCAGCGGGTGGCCGAGGTCGAGCAGGCGGCCAGGCACTTCGTCCGGATTCAGGAAGAGCTGCTCGCCGCCCGGCAGCGGACCGGCGACGCGAGCGAGCTCGTGCGTCGATTCGATGAGGAGCTGAGGCCGCGTCACCGCGATCTCGAGGGCTCCCTCGCCCGCCTCGTCGACCATAAGCAAGACCTCCTCAAGCAGCTCTACGATGACGCGAAGGCGGAGCGAGCCCGGCTGGAGCTGTGGCTCGAGGGCCTGCTGGGCTTGCTGGTGCTGGCCGGCCTGGGGATCGCCTGGTACTTCACGAAGCTCCTCGGCGGCCCGTACCACAAGGCGCGGGAGGCGCGCGACGCCGCGCGCCTGGCGCTGGCGGCCCGCGACGAGCTCATGGGCATCGTGGCCCACGATCTGCGCAACCCGCTCGGCGCCATCGCGCTGAAGGCCGCGTGGCTGCGGCGGGGCGCCGACTCCGAGCGAACACGGCAGCAAGCGGAGTCGATCGAGCACGTCTCGCTGCGGATGGAGCACCTCATCAGGACGATGCTCGACGTGACGACGATGCAAGCCTCCAGGTTCTCGGTGACGCCGAAGCCGTGCGCGGTGGAGGATCTCCTGCACGAGACCATGGAGATGTTCGGGCCGCTCTCCGAGTCGAAGCAGGTCCGGTTCGAGCAATCCCTGAAGGAGCCCGGGCTCGTGATCCGCGCGGAGTGGGAGCGCGTGCTCCAGGTGCTGTCGAACCTCCTCGGGAACGCGCTGAAATTCACGCCCAAGAGCGGCCAGGTGACCCTCTCGGTGGACCGGGACGGGGCGATGGCCCGCTTCGCCGTCCTCGACTCGGGGCCGGGGATCCCACCCCAGAACCTCACGAGCATCTTCGAGCGGTTCTGGAAGGACGAGACGCCCGGGAAGAAGGGCACCGGCCTCGGGCTCTACATCGCCAAGGGGATCGTCGACGCGCACGGCGGCCGCATCTGGGTGGAGAGCGAGGTCGGGCAGGGGGCCCGGTTCTACTTCACGCTCCCGATCGCCGAGGCGGCGGGGCACGAGGCGCCCGCGGCGGCAGAGGCGCCCGCGCCCTCGGCGGGAGGCGAGGGCCGCCCGCGCGGGTGAGGCGTCGATCCACGCGGCGCGCGGCGCGCGGCGGCGCCCGTGCCGCCCGGCGCTTCACGGCTGCCCGCCGGCCAGCGCGTCCTCCCGGACGCGCGCGTAGAGCAGCACGTCGCCGAGCCGCCCGTCCTTCACGACGTGGCGGCGCATCCGCGCCTCGAGCGCGTAACCCGCCTTCTCGAGCACGCGGGCGGACGCCCCGTTCCAGTCGAAGACGCCGGCCTGGATGCGCTCGAGGCCCAGCTGCTCGAAGCCGTACCGCGTCAGCGCGATCACCGCCTCGGTCGCCAGCCCGCGGCCCCAGTAGGCCGCGCCGAGCCAGTAGCCGAGCTCCGCGGTGTGCCGGTGCACGTCGTCGAGGCGCTCGAGGCCGATGCCGCCGGCCGCCTCGCCGGCGACCACGATCGCCAGGGCCTCGCCGGGCCGCGCGCGCGCCGCGCAGTGCGCGATCCAGCCCTCGGCGTCGTCGCGCCTGTACGGGTGCGGAAAGCGATCGCGGAGGTTCGCCCAGACGCGGCGGTCGTTCGCGTTCTTCACGAGCGCGTCGACGTCGACCGCCGCCCAGGGACGCAGGGTGAACGCGGGCATCTCGAGGATCATGGCGTCGCTCCCTCCGGTCGAGCCTCGCCGGCCCGAGCCTCCGATCGATCGAAGAGCTTCACGAGGATCTCGCTCCCGATGCCGGTCGCGACCATCCGCTCGCGGCGGTTCGAGAGCAGGGCGCCGAGCCACGGCAAGGCGCCGCCGTCCCCGAGCGGGAGCTCGAGGCCGTCGTCCCGGCGGACGACGAGCTGGATGAACGGCCCGGCGTAGTAGCCGAGCCCCTGCAGCCGCCCGAGATCGTGCACGACCTCGACCTCCGGGCGCGCGCGGGTGAGCGGCTCGCTGACCTCGGCGACCCAGCGCTCGGCGCGCGCGAGGAGCTCGGGGCCGAGGCCGAGGGACCGCGCGGCCCCCACGAGATCCGCCGCGCGCCGCGGCAGATCGACGCCGGCCTCGCGCAGGGCCGCCTCGGACGACCCGGGCTCGTGCGCCTTCGCGCGCCGCGCCATCGCGTCCGCGTCGACGCCGCGCGCGCCGAGGCTCGCGCGGACCAGCGACGTGTCGGAGAGCACGACGCGCAGCCCCGCGGCGCGGAAGCCCGCGTGAGGCAGCGCGCGGACGAGGTCCGCCCAGACGACGAGGTGCTCGAGCAGGGCGCGCCGCTCGCACGCGTCGTCCTCGCCGCGGGCCGGCGAGCGGGCCGCCGTCACGAGGGCGAACAGGCGGAAGTGCGGCGTGAAACCCGGCTGGGTCGTGGGCTGCATGCGCAGGACGCGCTGGCTCGCGCAGAACCGCAGCGGCTCTCCGCCCCGGCTCCCGCGCCGGCGCCGCGCGGCGTGCAGCGCGAGCCCCGTCGTGGGATCCGCGGCGACCTCGGCGAAGCGGACCGTCGCGAGCACGTTGTTCGGCTCGACGCCCGCGCACGCCGTGGCGCCGAGCGGCCCGATCGGGGCGAGATCCACCGCCTCGAAGCCCGCCGCCGCCGCGTACGCCGCCGCGTCGAGGGCGTGCAGCCGCCGGGCGTCCGCCGTCGAGGCGTGCGTCATGGGCGCGCGCTCCGCGTGATCGAGGACGTCGGCGAAGCTCCGCCGCAGCGCGCGGCGGCGCAGGCAATGGAGCAGGAGCGTGGTCAGCTCGTTGCCCGGGAGGTCGTCGGCGAGGAGCCGATCGAGCGGCTGACCGGCGTGCGCCTCGGCCGCCCGGCGGGCGATGCGCGACGAGAGCTCGCCCGTCTTGCCGTCTTCGAGCGGCCGCCGCGGGGGAGCGGTGGGCCGCTCGCGGGCGGTGGGCCGCTCGCGGGCGGTCAACAGCGTCGTGAGGTCATCGGCGGTGGGCATGGCTGGCTCCTCGTCGACACGGTGCCCGGGATCTGGCACCCTGGAAAGGTCCAGATCCGCCGGTTTCGATGGTGCCAGCGCGCTCCGCCTCTCACGCCGCCCACGCCTTCCTCCACCTGCAGCGCGGCGCGCCGGCGACGCTGGCCGCCCAGCTGGTCGAGCAGCTGCGCCGCGCCGTGCTGGACGGCGTCCTCCAGCCCGATCACCTGCTCCCGTCGTCCCGCGAGCTCGCGCGGGAGCTCGGCGTGTCGCGCAACACCACTGTGGCGGCGTACGAGGCGCTGGCCGCGGATGGCACCATCGTGGTGCGCCCTCGGCGGGCGCCGGTCGTCGCGCACGTGCCGGCGCGCGCGGGGTGGCAGAGCGCCGCCCGCGTCCAGCCGGCGGCGGCCGCGCCGCGCACGTCGAAGAGCGCGCGGCGGCTCTCGGCGGTGGTGCCCCCCGACAAGCTCGACGCGCTCCTCGGCAGCCGCGCGCGGTCGCGCCCGTTCGGCGTCGGCCTGCCGGACCTCGAGCTGCTCCCGTGGCGCATCTTCGAGCGGTGCCTCGCGCGCCGCGTCCGCTCGATGTCGGCGGCCGACGCGCTCGATCACGATCCGCGGGGCGCGCCGCTGCTCCGGCGCGCGGTGCTCCACCACATCGCGGTGGCCCGCGGCGTGCGCGCGACGGTCGACCAGGTGTTCATCACGGAGGGATCCCAGGCCGCGGTGGACCTGTGCTGCCGCGCGCTGCTCGATCCGGGCGACGCCGCCTGGGTGGAGGACCCGGGGCCGCTGGCCCTCCGCGCGGCGGTGCGCATGGCGGGCGCGCGGCCGATCCCGATCCCGGTCGACGAGGACGGGCTCCGGGTGCACGCCGGCGCGCATCGACGTCGGGGCGCTCCGCGCGCGCGGGTCGCCTTCGTGTCGCCGGCCTACGCGTTCCCCTCGGGGGCGCGGCTCACGCTGCCGCGGCGCATCGAGCTCCTGTCCTGGGCCGCCAGGGCGGGCGCCGCCGTCGTCGAGATCGACTACGAGGGCGAGCTGCGGTTCGACGGCACCCCGCTGCCCTCGCTCCTCAGCCTCGACCTCGAGGGCGTGAAGGATCGCGTGATCCACGTGGGGACCTTCAGCCGCTCGCTGTTCCCGGGCCTGCGGCTCGGCTTCATGATCGTGCCGCCCGCGCTGGTGCGCGCCGTGGCCATGGTGCGCGCGGCGTCGACGCGCTCGCCGCCCTACCTGCTGCAGGCCGCGCTCGCCGATTTCATCGACGAGGGCCACTTCGCGCGCCACCTCCGGAAGCTGAAGCAGGCGACGCGGCGCCGGCGCGACCTCTTGCTCGCGGAGCTCGGGCTGCTCTTGCCGAGCGCCGTCCGGGCGCGGGCGCCCGCGGGGGGCTCGGTGCTGACGCTCGACCTGCCCGCGGGCGTGGACGACGTGGCCATCGTCCAGGCGCTCGCGGCGCGGGGCGTGGACGCGCAGCCGCTCTCGCGCAGCACGGCGGCGCGCGCTTCGGCCCGCGCGCCGCGCGCGCCCGGGCTCATCCTGGGGTTCGGCGCGCACTCGGAGGGCGCGCTCCGGGATGCGGCGCGGACGCTGGCGGCCGTGGTGAGCGAGGCGATCGGCGCGGGCGAGGCCGGCGCATGGCCGGGGTCGCCGCCGCGATAGTGCTTGTCCCCCAGGGACGCGGTACCGCCCGTCGTGAGCGAGCGCCGCGCCCACCGCCGCGCCGTACGAGCAGAGGGCTCGTCCGCGCTCCGCGATCCGGCCCGCTGGTCCGGGCGCGTTCCGGAGAGCACGCCGATGCAGGCCATCGCCGTGTCACCGCCTGCCACACCTGACACCTGTCACACCCGGTCGGTGTGGCAGGCTCCCCGGCGTCGCAGGACGGTCGCGCGCGCGCCAAAAGCAGGAGCGGACCGCGCGCACGCGGAGATCGCGCGGGTCCTCGCCGCGAGGACGGGCTGGCATCGAAGTCGCAATCCGCGAGACCCGTGACCTCGTAGACGGAGGAGACGCTCATGCTGCTCAAGAAGATCGTGGGGATGTCCGTGCTCATGCTGTCGGTCGGCTCGGCTGGAGCCTGTGGCGGGCTCGAAGGCTCGAAGGGGACCGACGTGGAGGAGGTCGAGGCGTTCGCCAGCCCGATCGAAAACGAATATCAAGGGTTCGGGTGCGTTCCCGTGGCCATGTCGATGTTCGAGATGGAGGCGTACGGCGTCGGCTCGTCCTGTGCCCTCATCGGGCGGAAGAAGAACGCCGAGAGCCGCGCGATCGACGCGCTCGAGGCCCACGCGGAGAACGAGTGTGAGGCGATCCGGGACGATAACCCGGAGGTCTGGGACATCCTCTGTCGGGAGATCTGCGAGTTCAACGGGTACGACGAGACGACCGGCACGGGGATGTGCTCGTACGAGGTGACGGACACGGACACGTGGGAAGAATCCGGCTGTGCCATCGGCTCGCGGCAATACAACCAGCAGGAGGCCACCGTCCAGTGCGGCTGCGACTGCCTCATGGACCTCTGAGGCCGAGCGCGCGAGCGGCCCGGCTTCGCCCCTGGCAGGGCGATGCAGCGACGTCGCCAGTCCCTGGCCGAACGGCTGGCGGGCGGAGCTAGCGGCCGCCGGCGACGTCCAGGAGGGAGCCGGTGCAGTAGGAGGACTCGCTGGAGGCGAGCCACAGGATGGCGTGCGCGACCTCCTCGGGGCTGCCGGCGCGGCCCAGCGGCAGGCTGGCCTGGAGCCGCTCGACCCGCCCTGGATCGCCGCCGCTCGCGTGGATGTCGGTGTCGATGATGCCGGGCCTGACGGCGTTGACCCGGATCCCCTCGGCGGCGACCTCCTTCGCGAGGCCGATCGTGAGCGTGTCGACGGCGGCCTTCGAGGCGGCGTAGTCGATGTACTCGCCCGGGGAGCCGAGCTGCGACGCCCGCGAGGAGACGTTCACGATGGCGCCGCCCTTGCCGCCGCGGAGCGTCGACATGCGCCGGACCGCCTCGCGCGCGCACAGGAAGCTGCCGACGACGTTGGTCGAGACGATGCGCTCCACCCGCGCCGCGGTCATGTCCTCGAGGCGCGCCTGCCGATCGAGCACGCCCGCGTTGTTGACGAGCGCCGCGATCGGGCCGAGGTCGCGGTCGACGGTCTGGAACAGGCGCACGACGTCCTCTTCGCGGCTCACGTCGGCCGCGATCGCGAGGGCGACGCCGCCGTGCGCGCGGATCTCGTCGACCACCCTCGCCGCGGCGCCCTCGTCGCGCAGGTAGCTCACGGCGACCGCGTAGCCTCGGCTCGCGGCGAGCAGCGCGGTGGCGGCGCCGATCCCGCGGCTGCCGCCCGTGATGAGCATGATGTCGGCCATGGCGCGGGAGCCTACGCGAGCCCGCGGCGAGGCGGGGTGCTGTGAGGCTCGCGGTCGCGCTGGAGCGTTGAGCAGCTTGGAAACCAGAGAAATGAGCCGCCAAAACGCCAAGCACGCCAAGGACGCCAAGCACGCCAAGAAGACATGAAGATGAGCCGCCGAGTCGTCAGGAAGACAAGAAGATGAGCCGCCAGGTCGCCAGGAAGACACCAAAATCTTGGCGTCCCTGGCGACCTGGCGGTTCAACTTCTTGCTGTTTGCATGCGGCTTCGACCCGCTGGTCGCTCTAGACTCGAGTCTGGTCGCCGCACCCACCGCGCGCCGCGGCCGCTCCCCGATGGCCCCGATCCGCCTGTGCGCTGCCGCTTTGCTCGCCGTCCTCGTCGCCGCGTGCGCCGGCCGGACCACGGCGGTTCCTCCGGCCGAGTCGGCCTTTCCGCCTGGCCTCCCGGCCCCCTTGCCGGAGCGCGCGCCTGCCGCGGGGGAGCCCCAGGCGTCACCACGTGCTGCCGCGGCCGAGGCCGTGGAGCCCGCCTGGGCGCCGCCGATCGTGCACACGCTGGCCGTGCTCACGGTGACCCGCAGCGTCGAGGCGGTGCTGTGGCCCGAGCCCTTCGCCGACCTTCGCGCGGAGCGATGGGGATACCACTATGGCGAGGCGCTCACGAAGCCGCCGCTCTTCGACGCCGCTCAGCCCGCCTTCCGGTGGGATCACGACCCGTGGCCGATCAACGTGGTCGGCCACGGCCTGCTCGGGAGCGAGATGTACCTCAGGGCGCGGATATGCCGCTTCGGCGCCCCGGCCGCGCTCGCGTTCGCCATCGCCGGCACCCACCTCTGGGAGTACGGCTACGAGGCCAACGGCGTCCGGCCCTCGGCGCTCGATCTTGTCTACACGCCGCTCGCCGGGGTCCTCCTGGGCGAGCTCCGGTACGCGACCTGGCGCGCGGCAGGGGGCATCGAGAGCGCGCCGGCGCGCCTGATCCTGCGCGCGCTCATGGATCCGTTCGGCGAGATCGAGCGGGGCGCCGGGGTCTTCGACTGCTAGTCTCGAGGTGGACACAGCTGCCTGACACCGGGCAGCTGTGCCCACCTCGAGACTACAGCGGTTTCCGCCCACCTCTGCACCATGCAGAGCAGAGCGGCGGTCACCCGCACAGGAGACGGGCCCAGATCGGCGTTTTCGGCGCGCAAGCGCACTCCGGTGCGCTGAGCACCGAAAACGTCGAGGTGGGCCCGTATCCGAAGCGGGTGACCGTCGCTCCAGGACCTGTCAGCAGAGATACGCGTAGAAGTTCCCGAGGGCGCGAAGCGGCTCGACCACTTCCTGCTTGCCGCCCGCCAGAGCCGATTGCCTCCAGCGAATCGCTCTGTCGAGCATGGCTGCAATCCTCCGCTCAAGCTCGGGATCCCTCATGAGCGGCGCCCAGAGGAGCATGCCTGCGCCGCCGACACCTGCGCCACCGTATGCGACCCAGCTGGCGGGATTCTCCCGCCGGAACTGGAGCAGAAACCTGTGAGCCGATCCGTCAGAGAATTCCAGACTGTTGATGGTGCCTGAGCGCCACGTGACCAGGTCAGCCACGTCGAGCCCGTTCATCACCGTCGAGCGCCAGGTTGCTCCCAGGTCACTCGAGCTCCTGACGGCCTCGGGAATGAGCCCGTCACCAACGTTGAGCTCCACCGATGGCAGCACTCCCACGAAAGCCCAGGTGCCGAACAATGCGCCGCGACGGTGTGAGCCTCGCAGGAGGTCCCCACAGTCGCAGCGGATCGTCCACCGCCCATCGTCCAACCGCACCGGCTTGCCGATGAGCGATGCGAGCGGCAGGCCACAGGCGTCGCACGCCGTGGGAGGTCGCCAACCGGGAACACCCTTGCGCGCGCCGAACGGAAGCCGCGAGAAACAATTGTCGCACAGGGTAGTGCCTGCCAGCTGGACGCTTCCCGCGGTAAACGGGCATTCGATGTGCGCATTGTGCAAGCCGGTCGCTGTCGCGCCTTCCAAGTGTCCACTCCTTTGCCGAACTTGGGGCCAGGAAATCGAGACGCGACTCGAAAGTCAAGCTCCTTGCTTCTGGTTCGGGATGTTCACTCGATTTCCACGCAGATGGCATCACCGAGCTCGCGAGAGTCGGTCGCGCGGACGCCGCAGCCGTAACCTGGACCGTCGATGGAGCCCCCTCCACCGATCCTCGCAATCCCCCAGTACCCGACGTGAGTGCATATCTCATCCGAGTACGCGGAGGCGGTAGCGAAATCCACGTGCTCGAAGCCTTCCAGGCACTGATCTCCGCCTCTCACTACCGCGAAGGTGGTCCCGTCAATCTCAAAGAGCTGGTAGTTGGGCTTGCAGAGGATGTAGTCCAGCTCGCGGGTATCGTCGGCGTGCTGCTGGCAGTTGTTCCACGGGCCATCTATCGAGGACCCGTCTGCGATACGAAAGACCCCTGAATAGGGGAGCTCATCGCAGCGGGCGAGAAACGTCCAGAAGGCGTCGAGTGGGGTCAACGGTGTGTACCCTACGGGGCAAGATTCTCCTTCGTATACTCCGAACTCCAGCGCCTGAGCTTGAGCCGGTGCGCTCAGCGAGATGCCTCCGGCGACAAGGCCGCAGATCAGGGCGCCCATGGGCATCGTGTGACAGAAGTGTTTCATTTGTTCGCCAATGTGTTGTTATGATGGGTTATGTTTCCAAGCCAAGCGCGTGGTCGTGCGCAGGCGTTCCTTGGTGCATCCTGGTCACGTCGCAAGACGCCCCGTGGGCTCCGCAGTGGAGAGCCCGCTCCGTGCTTCATCGGCCAGCGCGGAGGCATCATTCTCAGAAGCGGAAACGCTGTCAATGTCTAAACGGGCGTATCGTTTTCATGGATATCTATGATTGGAATGGAAATGGCAATCTGATCCTAGTCACCCGGTCAGTAGAACGGGCCTTGCCTTCAGTCGGGCTCTGCAATTCGCTCGTGGGTCCCAGAGCTCGGCGAGGCGCGTGCCGCTCGCGACGTCGTCTCCCTTCACGGCAATCGCCAGTCTCGAAGAGCCGCAGCGGCCCCGCGCGACCCTCGCGCTCGAAGGACGCGCCCGGAGCACCGCGGCGGATCATCGAGGCCAGGTTCCATCCGCCGTGATGTCCTCTGCACCGGCCGAGCCACATGATGAGCCCGCTGCAGCCCGAGGTGCGGAGGCAGGCGCATCCGACCCGCCCCGCATCCGCGCCGGGATCACGTTCAGAGTATGCGGCGACACGGCGGGCGACGCCAGACGGCGGGCTGGAACGGCGGCGTTCGAGAAATGAAACAGTGCTATCGAGCGCAGGGCGCCGCCTCCGCGCAGCATCGCGCCGTACCCTGCGTGGCCATCGCCCCGCAGGTAACCGGTGAAGCCCTGCAGCAGCGCAGCTGGAGGCTTCGCTCTCCAGTCCGATTACGGCTTCGAGCTCCTTGCGCGCTGATGTTGTGAGATCAGGGCAAGCGCCCGTTCCGTGTGGCTGGCCTCCAGCATGCTGATGATGGAGTGGGCCGCCTGGATCATGTTGAGGAGCGCTCTCCTGGGCACGTCCCACGAGCGCGCGAAGGGCTCCGAGCTCCCGGGAAGGTCGATTCGTGTGAGGACCGCCACGACCTCCCCGCGATCCTGCAACACCAGGTCCTGTGACATTCAGCCGCGGCGGGAGGCCGTCGGCCGGGATGGCGGGGCAGAAGGCTACTCGAGTGTGACTTTCACGAAGGTGGACCGACTGGCGATGTCGCGCCTCCCCCACGAAAGGTCTCATGAATCGGCTCTGCGCCGCAAGGCCCCGATGCTGTCCAGCGCCATGGGGCAGGTCCGTCGAGCACCGGCGGCAGTCGACGCGTCTCCAGCGGGCCGGGGCGCCCTCCGCCGCCGCGTCGCCCGCGATGAAGGGCCCGCGGCATCACCGGTTCCACCGTACAGCCACGCTGTACGCGCTGGTTGACATCGAGCACCTCACGCGATCCGCCTCCCTCCTTGAAAAGTGACGCTGTATCGACAACTTATCCATCTGTCGAAGGGCCGCTCTCGCGCCATGGCCTGCGGGCCTCGCTGTCGCTCTGGCGCCCGCTGCTGAACGACGGTATTGGGGATCGAAGATGCATCCCGCCTTCGCCGTCATTCAATTCGGTCCCTTTGCGAGCGCCTACCACGCGGCAGCGATGACCCCGGAGTTCAAGGAGGCGCTCGGCGCATTTCTGGAGAAGGAATTGCTGCCGCAGGTCGAACAGCCTTTCGAGTCGACGAGCGGAGCCCTGGTGGCGGCCTACGATGCAGAACGGTACTGCGGTCCGAACAGCGCCGTCCGCGACATCTATAAATTTGAGTTCGCGTTCCATCGTTCGTCGGGCGATGACACGATCGAGGTCGAGCTGGTGTTCCGTGCGCAGGCCAGGGCGTTCTCCGCAAGAAGGAACAAACCGCTCTACCTCTGGACTCCCGCCCGCCGCGATCGATACAAGGCGGAAGGTCGACAGCTCCAGCACCTCTGCGGCTGCATCGCGAGGCACGAGGGCGTGGAGGCCGTTTGCCCCTTGTGTTCGGCGGTGCTGAGCGTCCACGATTCGCCAAACCTGTTTGATGTGAGCTGCCCGAGCCGCTGCTTCAAGTACAACGTTCACCGAGATCCGGCGGACGGGCAGTTCCTCCACGGTCACTTCTTCCGGAAGGAGCCCGGTGATGTCTGACCCCGCTCCTGTCGGATGTCGGGCAGCCGGTACACGCCGCCGTCCTCACGCCGATCTTCCTTGTGGTGAGGGCATGAGACGTCGGACGGCCACCGACGTTGCCAACCGACGATGTCGACCATCGCGAGCCTTCGCCGGCAGCGCACGGGGGCCTGACACGATCGCGAGCGCCCCCGGTGCACCGGCCTGGTATCGTGCCCGGAATGAGCATCCGGCACAGCGCCGTCTGGGGGCGAGGTCACCTGATTGTGATCGCGGGATCCGAGGGGCACGTGCTCCGCTCGGAGGACGGCGGCCAGCGCTGGAAGAGGGCGCAGACGTCCACCCGCCAGGACCTCAGCGCGCTCGCAGGCACCGGCGCGGCGCTGATCGCCGCCGGACACTGCGGGACCCTGCTGTCCTCGCGCGATGACGGGCAGCGCTGGTCCGACGTGGGCTGCGGCGCGACGGCGGACCTGCGCGGGGTCGCCCTGCGGGACGACGGCGAGGCCATCGCGGTGGGGCTCGGCGGGACGGTCCTCCGCTCCGGCGATCACGGCCAGACCTGGGGAGCCGGGCCGAGCCCCGGAGACCTCTGCCTGGAGGCCGCCGCGGTCGACGCCGAGGGCCGCTTCCTCGCGCTGGCGCTCGAAGGACAGCTCGCCACCCTGCAAGGGGCGACATGGACGCGCCACAAGGTCCCGGGCCGGAGTCCGAGGGCGCTCTGCGCGCGAGGCGGGCTCGTGATCGTGGGCGACGGCGACGGCCATGCCCACGCGAGCCGGGACGGGGGCGCCTCCTGGGAGTCGCATTCCACCGGGACAGGGCGCTCGATCAAGGCGCTGTGGCTCGGCGCCGCGGGCGTCGTGATCGCGTCCGGCGAAAGCGGCATCCTGGCGATCAGCGAGGACGAGGGCCGCACCTGGAGGCGCACCGCGCTCCGGTCCGATCAGCACCGCTGCGCGGCGTGGGGCGATGACGAGGGCGCGATCTGGTGCGTGGGAGACGGCCCCGCCGCCCGATCCCTCGATGGCGGGAAGAGCTTCGCCAAGGTGCCAGTCCAGGCAGGGGACGCGCCGCTCGACGGGCCCTGGGAAAAGGTGCCTGTCCGGGGGAAGTTCCGGGGTCTCTGGGTGCAAGTCCAGGGGGTCGTGCTGGTGGGCGACGGAGGCACCGTCGCGCGAACCCACGACGGCGGCCAGACCTGGGAGAGGAGCGCCGTGGAGGACGCCGGCGCGCTGATCTCCGTGTGGGGCAGCGGCGAGACGATCCTGGCTGTCGGCGAGGGCATCTCGCAGATCCGGACCGAGGACGGCGGGCGCTCCTGGATCGACGTGACAGGCAAACCCGGCGGCGCCTCGGTCCACGGGCAGAACGAGACAAGGGCGTTCGCCGTCCTCGATGGCCGGGTCTGCCGCCTCGGCGCGGGCGGTTCACGATGGCTGGAGCTGGAGGTCCCGCGCGAGCCGCGCCTCCGCGCCGTCTGGGCGGGGCCGGAGCAGCGCGCCGTGGCGGTCGGCTCCGGCGGGACCATCGTCCGCACGATCGACGACGGCGCCACGTGGGAAGCCGCGGAGAGCGGCAGCTCCCGCGATCTGTCCGCGATCTGGGGCAGGGGCGACGAGCTCTTCGTGGCTGGTGGACTGGGCGTCTTCGACGTGCTGCGCTCTCGAGACGGCGGCGCGACCTGGGCGGTGGTGGCCCAGGTCTCCGGCAGCCTCAGGAGCCTCTGGGGAGACGACGCTGGCACGCTGTGGGCCTGCGGCGCGCGCGGCGTGCTCCTGCGCTCCATCGATGGCGGCCACACCTGGCGAGGCGAGGCGTCCGGCACCTGGGGCACCCTGTTCGAGGTGCGCGGGGACGGGGCCGAGGTGTGGGCGCTGGGGGAGAACGTCCTGCTGCGCCGGCGACATCGGGCGTCGACAGATTAACTGCCCGCACATTCCTCAGAAATACGTTCGAAACAGAGCGATTGCTACACCAGGGAGAGCCTCCTCGACGCGCTCGGTGAGGGTGGCCGACGCGACTCCATGGCACCGCGCTCTTCCCTCCGGCTCAAGATCGTCACCTCCGAGACGACCACGCACACCCACTGTCCTTACTGCGCCTTCCAGTGCGGCGTGGTCATGACGGATCGCGCGGACCACGCGGGGGCGATCGACGTCCGACCGGACGACGATTTCCCCGTCAACCGCGGGCAGATGTGCATCAAGGGGTTCACCTCCGCGGCGCTGCTCGATCACCCCGAGCGGCTGACGGTGCCGAAGATCCGCGGGCGCGCCGGCCGCCTCCTGCCGGCGCGCTGGGACACGGCGCTCGATTTCGTCGCCGAGCGGCTCCTCCGGCTGCGCGAGCTCCACGGCCCCGCGGCGCTGGCCGCGTTCGGCAGCGGCGCCCTGACGAACGAGAAGACCTACCTCCTCGGCAAATTCGCCCGCCTCGCACTCCAGTCGCCGAACGTCGATTACAACGGCCGTTATTGCATGTCCTCGGCGGCCGCGGGGCACAACAAGGCGTTTGGCATCGACCGCGGCCTGCCGTTCCCCGTGTCCGATATCGCCCAGACCAAGGCGCTCCTCCTCTGGGGCGCGAACTGCGCGGAGACCCTGCCGCCGATCATGCAATGGATCTTCGCGCAGCGCGACAACGGCGGCGCGCTGATCGTCGTCGACCCGCGGCGCACCGACACGGCGCGCGCCGCGGCGCTCCACCTCCAGCCCACGCCCGGGTCCGACCTGGCGCTCGCGAACGGCCTGCTCTACCTCGCCCTCGAGGAGAAGCTCATCGACACGGCGTACATCGCCGCGCGCACGGACGGGTTCGACGATCTCCGGCGCGTCGTCCTCTCGTACCACCCGGCGCACGTCGAGCGGCTGACCGGGGTCTCCACGCAGGATCAGCTCAAGGCCGTGCGGCTGCTCGCCGAGGCGCCGAGCAGCATGCTGCTCTCCGGCCGCGGGCCGGAGCAGCAGTCGAAGGGGGCAGACACCGTGCTCTCCTTCATCAACCTGATGCTCGCGCTCGGCAAGGTCGGCAAGCCGTACAGCGGCTATGGCTGCCTCACCGGACAGGGCAACGGCCAGGGGGGCCGCGAGCACGGCCAGAAGGCCGATCAGCTCCCCGGCTACCGGCATATCGAGGACGCGGAGCACCGGGCGGCCATCGCCCGCGTCTGGGGCATCGACCCTGCCGAGCTGCCGGCCAAGGGGAAGAGCGCCTACGAGCTGCTCGACGCGCTCGGCCCCGAGGGGGGGATCCGCGCGCTGCTCGTGTTCGGATCCAACGTGGCTGTCGCGTCGCCCAACGCGCTCAACATCGAGCGGCGGCTCGCCTCGCTCGATCTGCTCGTGGTCTGTGACGCCTTCGTCAACGAGACGGCCCGGGACGCCCACGTCCTCCTTCCGGTCGCCCAGTTCGCCGAGGAGGAGGGGACGATGACGAACCTCGAAGGGCGGGTGATCCTGCGGCAGAAGGTCCGCCCCGCGCCCCCCGAGGTGAAGACCGATATCGAGATCTTCTGCGAGCTCGCGCGCCGCCTCGGCGCGGGCAGGCACTTCCAGTACACGTCCGCGGAGCAGGTGTTCGACGAGCTGCGCCGGGCGACCGCGGGCGCCAAGGCGGACTACAGCGGCATCACCTACGACAAGATACGCCGGCACCGAGGCGTCTTCTGGCCGTGCCCGTCGGTCGAGCACCCGGGGACTCCGCGCCTCTTCGCCGAGCGGTTCCATCACCCGAACGGCCGTGCGCGGTTCCACGCCGTCCACCACCGCCCCGCCGCCGAGCTCCCCGACGACGCCTATCCGCTCTACTTCACGACGGGCCGCTACAAGGAACACTACAACTCCGGCGCCCAGACGCGCCGGGTCTCCAAGCTCGAGGAGGCCAAGCCCGAGCCGAAGGTCGAGGTCCACCCCAGGCTGGCGGCGCGCCTCGGCGTCGTCGACGGCGACTCCCTGCTCGTCGAGAGCCGGCGAGGGGCGGTCACCTTCCGGGTAGCGGTCGTGCCTTCGATCCGGCCGGACACGCTCTTTGCTCCGTTTCACTGGGGCGGCAGGAAGGCCGCCAATGTCCTCACCGTGCCGGCGCTGGACCCGACCAGCCGGATGCCGGAGTTCAAGGTGTGCGCCGTCAGGGCGCGCCGGGTCTCGGAGTCGAACTGATGCGAAGGAAGGACCTTGTCATCGTTGGCAACGGCATGGCGGCGTGCCGCCTGCTGGACGAGCTGATGTCGCGCGGCGCCAGGGACCGCTACGACATCACCGTCTTCGGCGAGGAGCGGGGCGGCGCCTACAACCGCGTCCTGCTCAGCAAGGTGCTCGCAGGGGAGGCGCCCGACTCCATCGTCACGAAGCCCCCCGCCTGGTACGAGCGGAACGGGGTGCGGCTCGTCAGCGGGACCTCCGTGGCGCGGATCGACACCGGGTCGAGGGCGGTCGTGTCGGCGGACGGCGCGCGCCATCGTTACGACGTCGCCGTGCTCGCGACCGGCAGCCAGCCGCTCGTCCCGCCGCTCGAGGGCATGACGACCTCGGAGGGCGATCTGCGCCAGGGCGTGTTCGTGTACAGGACGATGGACGATTGCGTCCGGATGCGCGGCTGCGCGCGGGCGGGCGACAACGCCATCGTGGTCGGCGGCGGGCTCCTCGGCCTGGAGGCGGCCAAGGTGCTGAGCGACATGGGCCTCCACGTGACCGTCATCCACGTCGCGAAGAGCCTCATGAACGCGCAGCTCGATCCGATGGGCGGCGACATGCTCGAGCAGCATATCGAGCGCTGCGGCATCTTCGTCCGCACCGGGCGCACCGTCGAGGCCATCTGCGGGGAGGAGGCGGTCGAGGGCTGTCGCCTCGACGACGGCAGCGTCCTGCCGGCGGACATGGTCGTCCTCGCGTGCGGCGTCCGGCCTCGCGTCGACGCCGCGCGCGCCTCCAACCTGCCCATCAACAAGGGCATCGTCGTCAACGACACGATGGCCACCCAGGTACCCGGCATCTACGCGATCGGCGAGTGCGCGGAGCACCGGGGCAGGCTCTATGGCATCGTGACGCCCATCTGGGAGCAGGCCGCCGTCCTCGCCGACGTCCTGACGGGCGCGAACCCGCAGGCGCGCTACCGAGGCACGAAGATGTATACCCGGCTGAAGGTGGCGGGCGTCGACGTCACCTCCATGGGCAGCACCGAGCCGGAGCTCGAGAGCGACGACGTGCTCCAGGTCGTGGAGACGCGGAAGAGCACGTACCGGAAGCTGATCCTCCGCGACGGGCGACTGTTAGGCGCCCAGTTCGTCGGCAACACCGCGGCCGCGGCCACGCTCGTGCAGCTCTTCGATCGCAACGATCCGCTGCCCGCCGATCCTCTGGAGGCGCTCTGCGCCGGCGGCGGCGCGGGGCCGGCGGCGCAGGCCGAGCGCATCGTCTGCAACTGTCACAAGGTCAGCGAGGCGACCCTCCGGGAGGCCATCGAGGGCGGCGCTTGCTCGCTCGAGGCGGCGTGCGCCGCGACCAAGGCCGGCACGGGGTGCGGCTCCTGCCGCGGCGAGGTCGCCCAGCTCGTGGCCCGGCACGCGCCCTCGCCGGAGTACGAAAGCGGCCGCGCCGTGGCCGCCGGATAACGTGGAAAGCACGCCGGGGCGAGCCGAGCGGCGCGGAGGCGCCCTTGGCGCGCGAGGATCCGCCCCGCTATAGACGCCGGCGAATGCACCGCACGCCGCGCGAGCGCCTCCACGAGCTCTTCACCAAGGTCGACGCGTTCTTCGCGAGCGCGAGCGCCCGCCACGGCGGGCGGATGGCCTGCCGCACCGGGTGCAGCGACTGCTGCCGGCGGCGGTTCTCGGTGACGTCGATCGAGGCCGACGCGATCCGCGAGGCGCTCGCGGCGCTCCCGGAGGCCGACCGCGCGGTGCTGGCCGAGCGCGCGCGGGCGGGCGATCCGGGCGTGTGCCCGGCGCTCGACGGGGAGGGGAGGTGCGCGATCTACGCGGCGCGGCCGCTCATCTGCCGCACGCACGGCCTGCCCATCCGGTTCGCGCCGGCCAGCGAGCGCGCGCTGCCGGTCATCGACGCCTGCCCGAAGAACTTCGTGGGAGAAGACCTCCACGCCGTCGAGGCGTCGTCGGTCCTGGACCAGACGACGCTGTCGACGGTGCTGGCCGCCCTCGACATGGCCCACGCCGACGCGGCGGGGCAGCCGCGAGGGCAGCGCGTCGCGATCGCCGCGGTGCTCTCGGGCGAGGGGTAGCTGCCGACGAGCGGTCGGCCTGATGACGAGCCGGTCCGGCTCAGCCGATCGACGGTCGCCGGCGCCATGACGCTCCCGGCCTCGGCTTGCGTGCGCTCGCGGTGGCACAGATAGGCATTGTACAGGCCAACTATGGCCCATCTATTGGCTCACTGTGGGCCATGTGCTGAACGTGTGCCCATGGGCATACGCTGAGTTATGGGAAATTCAGGTTGGCCCGCGGGTTGCTCTCAGGTGGTGGCCCACTCTGGACCGATGGCAGGTCACGGCACACGCCGCCGCCGGTCCGGGAGGGGCAGCTTATCTGGAGGATAGAATGACCAAGACGATCAGAGGGTTTGGGTCGGTGGCGGCGGCTGGCGTGGTGTTCGCGGCCTTGCTCAGCGGTTGCGGCTCGCAGGGTGCTGAGCGCGGGCCGGACGTCGGCTCGATCAGCTTGCCGCTCGCGGCCGATGCAGCGTCTGGAGCGCGATATCGGCTCCGCGACGCCACGTTCGAGATCTCGAACGGTTATTACTACTACGAAGATGAGAATACCTCGGCCATGGCTGTCGGTGGTGGCTACGGAACTGTGGTGACGGTCAGCAGCGAGGACGAGGATCCGGACGCGAGCTCCATCCTCGTCGATCTGGAGCAGGGCAACTACGGCGTCAGGCTCCTTCCGGGCTGGCACTTCGAGAAGGTCGAGGACGGCACGGTGACGGATCCAAACGTGGAGGCCACGCTGCTGTCGTCGCAGAATGTCTACGTTAACGTCTCGCCGCATTCGACGAGCTGGGTTCAGTATGCGTTCGGTATCGGGAGCAGCGAGCTGTGGCTCAACGGCAAGGTGAACCTCGACATCAACGTCTACGAAGATCCGGACGACTACTACGGTGGCGAGGGTGGATACGGAACTTCGGTCGGAGTCGGGGGTGCGGGCGGCGGCGACTACAGCTCTGGCTACAGCGCGGCGGGGGTCGGCGGCAGCGGCGGCTACTAGCGCTGGCGCGAGGAGCTGAGCGGAGCGGAGCGAGCGACGTTATCGCCCGTCAGCGAGGGCTGCACTGCACGACGCAGAAGGCCGTGGCGCCCTTGGCGCGGGCGCTCGCCTCGCACGACCGCTTCGCTTGCTGCGACGCCAGGAAGCGGTCCTTCGCCGAGCCATTGCCGAACACCATCTGATAGTTGCACGCGCCCGCGAAGCCGCAGACGCGCACGGACGCGCTCGCCGTACACCACCAGGACGTCCCGCCCGCCGCGCCTCCGTTGCTCGGGCTTCCATTCGAGGAGCCCTCGCTCGGTGAGGTGGGCGTCCGCGCTGCTGTCGACAGAGGCGCCGGCGCCTCGCCCGTCTCGTCGTCGGCAGCAGGCGACGGCGCCTCGCCCGCGGCGCGGTCGCCGGTGGACGGGTCTTCGCCCGCCGCCTCGTCGGCCTCCTGGTCGGGGCGAAGCGGGGTGCTCGTCGACGTGGGCACCACCGGCGAGAGGCCGCCGGCGGTCGACACGCCGGAGGGCGTGGTCTCGACGACGGTTTGCTCCGGCGATGCGCTCGCCACCAGGTACACCGCGCCGCCGATCACGAGGATGGCGCCCACGCCCAGCGCGAACAACCCGCCGAGGACGATGAGCACGATCACGAGCGGCGACAGGCCTGACTTCGGACGCTGCGGCGGCTGCGGAGGGTAGTAAGGCGGCGGCTGCGGAGGGTAGTAAGGCGGCGGTTGCGGAGGGTACTGAGGCGGCTGCTGCGGAGGGTACTGAGGGCGCCCTGGACCAAACATCTCGCAGTCATAGCGCAGCGGAGCCGTCCGCGCTGCGTGAGACGAACACCCACGCTGTCGGCGAACGAGCGATGTCGCGCCGGACGAGCCCGCCCGCAGGGGCGCTGTCCGCGGTGGTGTTGCTCCGGAGCCGGCGGAGCGGCGCCCCGCGGCCCGCTCACACCCAGCCGGTCGTGGCGCGCAGGAGCAGCCCGAGCCCGAGCGACGCGCCGTTCGCGAGCGCCGAGGCCGCGATGGCGTGCGTGGCAGGCAGCTCGCGCAGCGCGAGCCGGTAGACGCCGAGCTCGAGCAGCACCGCCCAGAGCTCCGAGAAGGCCAGTCGCGCCGTGGCGCCGATCGCGAGCGCGGGGAAGATGAACCACACCGCCGGGTGACTCGCGAGGTTGGCGACGACGACGAGCGCGGCGCGGCGGCCTCGTGACCGCTCCGCCGCGCCGAGCAGCGGTGAGGCGACGGCGAGCTCGATGAGCAGCGTGAACGCGAACGCGCGCGCCCAGGCGGCCACCAGCGGATCGGCGAAGACGCGGCTCATGGCGCGGCCGGCTGCGCGGCGATCTCCGGCCCGCCGCCGTCCACCCCGCGCGCGCACCCGGACCGCTCCTGGCGCGCCTCCTCGGCGCGCCGGCCGACGTCGCCGCGGACATAGAAGTACGCGAGCAGCGCGAGCTCCAGGTACCCGTGGAAGGAGGCGAGCGAGAGCACAAGGTTGCGCGCGCCGAGCGCGCCGCGCAGGGCGCCGAGCAGCACCAGGCCAGCGATGAGAGCCACGGCGGCGAGCCCTGCGTCCCCGAAGTCGCGCCGGAGCGAGCGCGCGGACATGCGGAAGGTGGTCGTCCGCTGGCCCGGGTGATCTTCCTGGGGAATGAGCAGCAGCCAGACCGCGTAATGGACGGACTGCAGGAACGCATAACATGCGGTGAGCGCGACCGCGGAGCGGATCGGCAGCCCGGGAGCGAGCCAGTCGCTCGCCAGGAAGAGGTGCAGCCCGAAGGCGTCCAGCCACCCGGCGCGCAGGGTGAGCGAGGTCATCGCCCCGCTCGCGAGGAGCGCGGTCCCGGCCAGCACGAGGCCGAGCGGCCAGGCGACCGCGCGCACCCGGCGGCGGAAGAGCGCGAGCCACAGCGCGAGCGCGACCAGGTTGTGCGCGTGCGCGAGGACGAGCCGGAAGCCGCGCGGCGCGGCGAGCGCCGCCGCCGACAGCGCCACGGCGGCGGCGGCGGCCAGCGCGACGCGCCGCCACGCGCGCGACGCGAGCGCGCCGGCGACGACCGCGGCGCCGAGCCAGGCGGCGAGCAATGCGTGCTCGGCGCGGAGCAGCGCCGCGGCCGAGCCGAAGAGCTCCTGGGCGCCCCGCAGCCCCAAAAGCGCGGCGCAGGCCGCCCAGACGACGCCGCGCCACCACGACGGCAGCCCGCGCCGCAGCACGAGGTAGCGCACGTCGGCCGCGACGTGCAGGACGCCGAGCAGGACGGGCCCGAGCACGAGCAGCGCGCTCGGCGCAAAGACCGCCATGGTGAAGGCGCCGAGCGCGTTGGCCGCGGCGAGGGTGGCTATCCTGCGATCGGGGCGCGCCACGACGGCGATCGCGAGCTCGCTCCGGCGGAGCAGGCCGAAGAGGCGCCGACGCGCGCCGTCGAGCGGCGCGACGCCGCGCTCGAGCAGGCGGGCCACGCTCGCAGGCGGAGGACCGGGCGCGCGCACGGTCGACGCCCGGTTCAGCGGCGCCGGCGGGCGGTCACGAGCGCCGCGGCGCCGCAGAGCAGCATCAGCCCCGCCATCGCGCCGCCCGAGGCGGCGCCGCTCATGGCGCAGCCGCCGTCGTCCGATGACGCCTTGTCCGCGCCCGCGCTGCCGGCGGACGTCGCGCTCCCGCCCGAGGAAATGCACAGATTGCAGTCGTATTCCATCGTGGTGAAGCCGCCGTCCTCGCCTGGCAGCGTTCGCTGGCACTTCTGCTGCGTGCACGTGCCAGGCTCGTTGTAAGCGGGCCCTGCGTTGTTACAGCTCGACCCCGGCGTGTCGCAGCTCTCGGGCGGCGGGACGTCCGCCCGCGCTGAAGAAGAGGTGAGCAGCGGCGCTGCGAGCAAGGTGGCGATCGCCACAAGGCACGAGGGCTTCATCATCCCGCCACTCTGTGCTTTTGCACGGAAAACCGCAAGAGCGGAGCCTCCGAGCCACGCTCGTCGCGCCTGGCCCTTGCCAAAATAATATACCCGGGTAATATTGTCGCCATCATGAGCGACCCGCCGACGTTGCCGACCTTCACCGCCTTCGCCGGCGCCGAGCGCGTCGTCCGCGGCACGCTGGAGGAGATGCTGCGCGAGGCCAAGAAGCGGCTCGACGCGGATCCGGAGCTCCGGCTCTTGATCTTCGAGGACGCCTCGGGGAAGCAGGTCGACTTCGACCTCCGCGGCTCCCTCGAGCAGGTCCTCGCGCGCGCCAGGCCGGAGCGCCCGGCCAGGGCGGGCCCCGGTCGCCCGAAGCTCGGGGTCGTCTCGCGCGAGGTGTCGCTCCTGCCCCGGCACTGGGAGTGGCTCGAGCGTCAGCCGCAGGGGATCTCGGCCGCGCTCCGCAGGCTGGTGGAGGAGGCCAGCAAGCGCGCCCCGGACGAGGATCGCGCCCGGGAGGCGCGCGCCGCCGCCAGCCGCTTCATGTGGGTCATGGCCGGCGACCTGCCCCTGTTCGAGGAGGCGTCGCGCGCGCTCTTCGCGTCGGACAAGCGGCGCTTCACGGAGCTCACGCGCTCCTGGCCCGCGGACGTGCGAGAGCACCTGAACGAGCTCTTGCGCGAGGGCGGGGCCTTCCCTGCAGCGCGCGAGGGCAAACCGCGGCGAACGAGGTAGCCGCAGCCGCCGAGCCGCCATCCGCGAGACGGTCAGATACTACCCGGTAAAAATATATGGACACCAACATCGAAGTCGAAGCGCCGTCCGCGCCGCGCGGCGTGCACGACATGACGCAGGGCAAGCCGCGCGCGCACGTCGTGCGCGTCATGCTGTTCATCCTGGCCGGCATGGCGATCCAGACCCTCTATGGCCTGATCGACATCTACTGGGTGGGGCGCCTCGGGAAGGAGGCCGTCGCCGCCGTGGCGGTCTCCAGCAACCTGATGTTCGTCTCCCTGGCCGCGACGCAGATGCTCTCGGTCGGCTGCGTGGCGCTCGTCTCGCAGGCGGCCGGGAGAAAGGAGCACGGCGAGGTGCAGCGCCTGTTCAACCAGGTGCAGAGCCTCGCCACGTGGGCGGGCGCCCTCTTTCTCGTGCTCGGCCTCGCGCTTCACCGCACGTACGCCGAGCGGCTCTCGGGAGACGCCATGACCGCCGAGCTCGCGAGCAGCTTTCTGCTCGCGTTCATTCCGGCGCTCGCGCTGCAGTTCACGATGGTGGGGCTCGGCTCGGCCCTGCGCGGCATCGGCGACATGAAGCCGGGCCTCGTGGCCCAGACCGCGAGCGTGCTGCTCAACATGGTCCTCGCGCCCTTCCTCGTCTTCGGGTGGGTATCGGGGCGCCCGCTCGGCGTATTCGGCGCGGGCCTCGCCACGCTCCTCGCGACCGCGGCCGCCGTCGTGGGGCTCGCCGTCTATCTGCTGCGCGGCAAGACCTTCCTTCGCCTCCGCCTCGCCGACTGGCAGCCAGACCTCGCCACATGGCGAAAGCTGGTGGCCATCGGCTTGCCCTCGGGCGCGGAGTTCTTGTTGCTGGCCGTCACCATGGGCGTGATCTACGTGGTCACGCGCCCCTTCGGCTCGGAGGCGCAGGCCGGGTTCGGCATCGGGCTGCGGCTGATGCAGGCCGGCTTCATGCCTGCCGTGGCGATCAGCTTCTCCGCTGCGGCGGTCGTCGGCCAGAACTACGGCTCCCGCGCCTACGCTCGCGTCCGCGAGACCGCGCTCGAGAGCGTGAAGCTCGTGCTCGGGTTCATGCTCTTCTTCACCCTGGTCTGCCAGGTCTTCCCCGCGCAGCTCGTCGCGCTCTTCTCGCCCGCGCCGGACGTCATCGCGGCCGGCGTCGACTACCTCCAGGTGACCTCCTGGGGTTACTTCGCGAGCGGCATCGTGTTCGTCTGCGCCGGCGTCTTTCAAGGCCTCGGCAACACCTGGCCTTCGCTCGCCGCCTCGGGGGCGCGCGCGGTCGCGTTCATCCTCCCCGTGCTCGTCCTGAGCGCGCGCCCCGGCTTCCGCATGCACACCATCTGGCTCGTATCGGTCGGCACCACGCTCGGCCAGCTCGGGCTCCAGCAGATCCTGCTGCGGCGCGAGCTCGCGCTCAAGGCGCCCGTATCGCAGTGACGCGCTGCCGGGGGGCGCAGCGCCCGGCCGAGCGCAGCTCAGGGACGTGCGCCCGCCGTCCTGGCAGGCAGGGCGCGCACCTGGTTCTTCCGCATGACCTCCGCCGTCAGGCGAGCCGCCATGGCGCGCGGCACGAAGCGCGCGAGGTTCGAGAGGATGTAGTTGCCGAGGCCGTGGATGGCGTGGGTTCGCCCCGTCGAGAGGGCGCTCAGGCCGAGCCGCACGACGTCGCCCGCCTTCGCCTTGGCGCCCACGGCCGCGGCTTCCCCGGCGATCTCGAAGAACGGCGTCTCGGTCGCGCCGGGGCAGAGCGCGACCACCTTCACGCCCCGCTCGCCGAGCTCGGCCCAGAGCGCCTCGCTGAACGAGAGCACGAAGGCCTTGGTCGCCCCGTACACCGCCATCGAGGCGATCGGGTAGAACGCCGCCGTGGACGCGACGTTGAGGACCGCGCCGCGCGCCCTCACGAGATCGGGCAGGAACGCGTGGGTCATCGCGACGAGCGCGCTCACGTTGAGCGCGATCTCCTCGAGCTGCCTTTCGATCGGCGTCTCCTCGAAGCGGCCGTGGGTCGCGAATCCGGCGTTGTTGATGAGCAGATTGACGGACACGCCGCGGCGCGCGACCTCGGCGTGCACGCGCCCGATCGCCCCCGCGCTCGTGAGGTCGTCGGCGATCACCTCGACGCGGACGCCGTGCGCGGCGCGCAGCTCGGCGGCGAGCGCCTCGAGCTTGTCGCGCGAGCGGGCGACGAGGATCAGGTGGCATCGCTGCGCGGCGAGCTGGCGGGCGAATTCGGCGCCGATGCCGGTGGAGGCTCCAGTGACCAGGGCGTTCCGGTTCTCGAAGGGGTGTCGCGTCATGCCTCCATGTGTAAGCTCTGTGTGGGTTCGCGAGAACGGACATCTTCGGGCATCGGAGTTCCACGGATGAAAAACGACGCCTTCTCCTGGGACGACCTGCGCGTGCTGCTCGAGGTCGATCGACGTCGCAGCTTCCTCGGCGCGGGCAAGGCGCTCGGGCTCTCCACCTCGACGGTCGGGCGGCGCATCGACGCGCTCGAGCTCGCGCTCGGCCGGAAGCTCGTGCACCGGACGACCGCCGGGACCTCGATCGATCCGGCGGCGCGCGCGCTCGTCGCGCTCGCCGAGGGCATGGAGAGGGAGCTCCGCGTCGAAGGGAGGGACGCGCGCGGCGCCGAGTCGCTCGAGGGCGTGGTGCGCGTCTCGATCAAGGAGAGCCTCGCGCGCCCGATGGCGAAGGTCCTCTCCGCGTGGCGGCGTATCCACCCCGAGACGCTGATCGAGCTCGCCTCGGAGGCGCGCCTCGCGGACGTGGCGAAGCGTGAGGCCGACCTCGGCGTCCGGACGGTGCGCTCGTCGTCGAAGGCGCTCGTCGAGAAGCGCCTCGGCACGTTCTCGTACGGCCTCTGGGCCTCGAACGAGTATGTGGAGCGACACCTGCGCGACGGCCACCTGCGCGAGGCGGACTTCCCGCGGCACGACTTCGTCGGCTACGACGGGCCGGGGCGGGAGTCCGAGCAGGAGCGGTGGCTCGTCGCCCGCGGCGCGCGTCGGTTCCCGTTCCGTTCGAGCTCGGACGACGCGATGCTCACGGCCGCGAGCGAGTCCCAGGGCATCTGCATCTTCGCGGACGCGCTCGCGCGTGACGTGCCCGGGCTGCGGCGGCTCGCCTGCGCGACGCCGCTCCCGACGGTGAGCGTGTACCTCGTGGTCCACCGGGATCTGCGGCGCGTTCCGCGGATCCGCGGCGTCGCGGGGGCGATCGAGGAGGCGATCCGCCAGATCGCCGTTCGGGAGAAGGCTCGCGGCTAGTTTCGGCCGCCAGGAGTCCGAAGGGAGAGTTCAACGCAAAGGCGCAAAGACGCAAAAATGCATGAAAATTCTTTCTCTCTCTCTCTCTCTCTCTCTTGCGCCTTTGCGCCTTTGCGCCTTTGCGCCTTTGCGTTGAACTCTCCCTCCCCCGAACGCGGCAGTTACAGCCTCAGAAGAGCACGCGCTCGACGCCCGCAGCGTCGAGGAGGTAGTCCCTGGACGCCTCGAGGCCGGCGCGGAGCCGGCCAAAGTTCACGCCGACGAGCTTGCCTCGCCATTTGCGGATGCTCCCCGCGACGATGACCGTGTCCACGTTGCTGCGGTCCATCAACGTCACCACGGCCCCCGGTACGTTGTTGAGCGGCGCCACATTGATGGCATCCGCTCGCAGCAGGATGATGTCGGCCTCCTTGCCCGGAGTCAGCGTGCCGATCTTGTGGGAGAGCCCGGCCACCCGGGCCCCCTCGACCGTGGCCAGGCGGATGACATCGCGGCACGTGAGGAGCTCGGGCAGATCCGTCTCTCCGGCCAGCGCGCGTTCGTTGATGAGCGCCCGCTGAAGCGTGAAGACGGTCCGCATCTGGGTGAAGAAGTCCGCGGTCATCGTGCACTCGACGTCGGTGCTGAGCGCGGGCTGGACGCCATGATCGAGCGCGGCCTGGATAGGCGGCATGCCGTGCCGCATGGTCATCTCGATCGGGGCCGCGATCGAGACGTTCGCGCCCGAATCGGCGATCGCCTGCCAGGAGGCCTCCGAGATGGCGCTGGCGTGGATGAACTCGAGATCAGGCCCCATCAGACCCTCGCTCTCGATCTGCTCGATGAGCGTCCCCTGGCCGATGCTGCCGACGAGGTGCGTCACGATGGGCAGGCCGTGCTGGCGCCCGATCGCCCAGGTATCGCGCCACGCGGGGTCGAACACCTCCCCGCCCATGGCCAGGGTCAGGAGCTGGTCGGTCGAGGAGAAGTACTGGCTCTGGATCCGATCGAGATCGTTCGGGAAGATGTTGCCGGGGCCCGCGCCCGGCGAGTACACGAAGAGCGCTCGGCGGCCCGATTCCTGCAGCCCATGGATGACGGCATCGGTGTGCTCCGGCGTGTGGCCCACCTGGGACGTGTCGACGACCGTCGTCACCCCGGCATCCAGCTGGCTGAGCGAGGAGGCGAGTATGGCGAGGAAGGCGTCCCGCGGTCGGAAGACCGGCGTGATGGTGAAGTGGATGTAGTCGAGGTAGTTCTTCTCGCCGTGCGGCAGCCCGTCGTTGGCCAGGAGGCCGTCCGAGAGGAAGCTCCGCAGCGCGGTCTGGTACTGGTGGTGATGGGTGTCGACGAACCCCGGCATCACGATCGTGCCCGTCGCGTCGATGATCTCCGCGCCTGGCGCGTGCAGGTGCGGCCCGACCGCGATGATCTTCTTGCCCTGCACGAGCACGTCGCCCCGGGCGAAGTCCCCCACGTTCGGATCCATGCTGAGCACGGCGCCGCCTCTCAGGATGTAACGCCGGTGCGAGGCGCCGGTCCCGTGCGGCATGTCATCATCGTGCTCCGCCCTCCCCATCGCCGCCGCGGGAGTCGAGAAGGCCGCCGCAGCACCGAGCGCTGAAGCTCCCACCGCGAGAAACCGGCGACGAGACGAGCCCGCCTCGCCTGGCTCTCCGTCATGGTTCGAGTCGTTTCCACAGAGCTTCTGGCACATACCAAGTTCCTCCTGCTCAGTTCACGCGTCCTTCTGTCGTGCCCCCGCCTCCCGAGACACCGACCACTGCGTTCTGGTGGGCTGAGCAAAGCAAAGATTAACCCGGTGCGGAAGCCAGCGTCGAGCCTCGTGGGATGCGATGCAGCGCCGAGGTCGTGCGCCTTGTACGGTTGCACGGTTGTACGTTTGCACGGTTGCACGGTCGCACGGCATCGAGCTGGAAGGCCGGATGGAGAATTCCACCCGAGATGCCGTAGTACACAGCGAATCTCCCTGTGATGACTACAGAGGGGTCTCGAGTGTGATGATGCGGTCGCGGCGCACGCGGCCCCGATACGCGCGCGGGGCCGAGCCGCGCGGTGGTCGTCCCACGGCCCGCCGCCGTCGTCTTGCGAGATCACCTGCCCAGCGCAATCATCCTCTCGTTTACCCAGTCGTCGCCGGCGAGGGGGTGCACGCCGGCCCCGTCCCGATCGAGCGCGAGGCCCACCGAGAGCAGCCCACTCTTCACGAGGAACGCTCCCCTGGGGGTCTGCCCGTCGGACTTCGTGAGCCGCCCGCGGATCGCGAGATCGCCCCCCTTCGCCTCCAGCAGCCTGAAATCGACGCCGGCGTCCGCGCGCCTCACCTTCGCGGATGCCTTGAGCCCCTCCATCGTGAGGAGCCCCGCGGCCCAGCCGGGAATGGCATCCTCGGCGTCGAGCAGCATCACGGCCGGCCGCGCGTCCTTGCATTCCACCCGGATCGCCGCCTCCATGAGCCCCCGCCTCACCTCGGCGTCCTCGATGTCGATGTGCGCCCACCAGCCAGGGAGCGCCTCGCCCTCGTGCTCGATCGCGAGGTCCTCGATGTCGATGCGGCCCTTCCGCAGCTTGGCTGCCTGATTCAAGACGTCCGCCGCGTCGAGCGTCATGCGCGCCGCCACGTCGCCCTTCACCTTCGTCTGTTTCCACTGCAGGGCGCCGTGCTTCAACAGCAGGTTCAGCGAGCCCGTCCCCCGGCCCAGCGGGTCGACCTCCAGGCTGCTCCGCATGAAGGCTGCGCCGCCGGTGAACCGCGGCGCGTCCGGCGCGGCGCCCTCGACGTTCAGCCAGCGCAGGTCCGGGATCGCCGCGGCGACGACATCCACCTTCGACGCGAACCCCGGCTGCAGCCGCAGGAGGTGGAGCTCCGGCGCGTCGAAGGTGGCGCTCGCCCTCTCCACGACGATGGGCGGCAGCCCGCTTCCCGGGCGCTCGAGCGTCGCGCGGGGCAGCGTCACGGCGAGGCGCGCCGCTCCGCGCTCGTCGACGCGCAGCGCCGCGCGCGCCTCGGCGGTCGCGCGGAGCGACGCGATGGAGGCCACGAGGTGGCTCGTCTCGTAGGACGCGGTGCTGCCCGGCTCGACGCTCCCCCGGTTCACGACGAGGTGCGTCCGGAGCTCTCCGCTCCCGTCCTCGAGCCGGGGTCCGGCGCCCTCGCCCGCGGGAAGGGGGATGAAATCGAGCCCCGGCAGCTGCGCGTCGAGGCGGACGCGCGCCCAGGCGGTTTCGAGGACGTCGAGCCCGTCGACGTCCCGCGGATCGAACGTGCTCATCGTCACGTCGGCGTCGGCGTCGAGCCGCGCGACGACGCGATCCGCGACGTGGACCTCGCCCGAGCGGAGCTCCAGGGCGACGGGCCCGACGCGAGCGGCGCGGAGCGGCTTGTAATAGAACCCTCCCCGCACGCGACCGCCGCCGGCATACCGGACTTGCTGGATCCAGACCTCCTTGAGCGTCGTGTCGATGCCTTCCAGGTGCACCGTCCACAGGTTGTAGCCCTCGTCCGAGTTCTCGAGATCGTGCTTCGGCGGCAGCTCCGGCTTGAGCGGAGGGTTCGCGAACTCCGGGATGGGCGGCAGCGCCTCGATGTGCGGCGCCTCCAGATCGCGCTCGCTCGTCGGATCCACGAGCATCCGCATCCGGAACACGAAGCCCGTGGCGCGGATGTCCTCCGCATAGAACTTCTTCCGGAGGAGATCGGTCAGGTGGATATCGACGTCCGCTTCGTCGAGCTCCACCGCCCACTGAAGCACGCTGTCGGAGCCGCTGAGCCGGAGCTCTTTCACGTGAACGACGCCCGGCCAGAGGCTCCACGCCGACCCGTAATAGAGCGAGGCGTCGACGGGGTTGTAGCTGACGAGCCTCGCGATGAGCCCCGTGCTCAGCATGACGTTCACGACGACGACGTAGCCGAGCCAGAGCGCGAGAGGCAGGATCAACAGCGTTTTCAGCGCCCTCCTGGCCCGTGGCCCTAGCCGCCCGCTGAGCGCAGGTGGGGACTTCAGCGCGGCAGCTTCGTGCAGGAGCGCGTGCATGAGCCCATCCGATCGCACGGGCCATGCCGCGAGCTGAGCCGCGGCGCGAGGGGGCAGGCTCAAGCCTGGCCGTGGCGATCTGCCCCGCTCGTGGCGAAGGTCGACATGCGCGGACCGCGGGGGGGGCCCGCTCTCGCGCGGACGCGCCCGGAAATGGCCCTGCCGCGAGCGCTCGGCCCCCGTCGGACCCGACAGGCACCCGGCTTGCTAACCCCGCGAACGCCGGCGCTGGCGAGCCTGTCGCGTCGACGCCGCTGGAGGTCCGCTGGAGTCGATCTTCCGGCTTCCAGCCATCACCCGAGGTCATCATGAACCACACTGTCCATCACGACCTGAACGACGAAGAAGCGAAGAGCGCCGTCCTGCGGGCGATGGCGAAGTATTGTGATCGATACGCGGAGTACGCTCCCTCCATTTTCTGGAGCGACGAGCGGCGCGCGGATGTCGGCCTCTCCTTCAAGGGCTTCACGCTCTCCGGGCGGCTCGAGCTCCGGCCCAGGGCCGTCGACTTCGCGATCGACATGCCGCTGCCGCTGCGCATGTTCAACCGGATGGCGATCGCGGCGATCGACGCCGAGGTGAGGCGGTGCATCGATGACGCGCACCGCGATCGCGCGCGGCGGCGCGCTCCGAGCGCGGTCGCGCAGGAGGCGCTCTGAGCGGTCCGCGCAATGAAGAGCGGAAGCGCCACGACCACCCATGAAAGGCGCCGCCCGCGGAGCGCCCCGCGCCGCTCCGCCGCGAGCGGCGTCGTCCTCCGCCGGCGCCGCGTCAGCGTGTCGGTCGCGTCCGTCGAGACGGTCGAGCTCGCCCGCGCGAACGGCGAGCTCGCGGGGACAGGGCAGCTCACCCCGTCACCGGTCGAGTCCGCCGAGTCGGCCGGGCTCCGGTACGTGAACGACGGTGAGCCGGGGATCTCCAGGCGAGGGGCGGGCAAGGGCTTCCGTTACGTCGACGCCGACGGCCGCCCCGTCAAGGACGAGGCGACGCTCGCGCGCATCCGCCGCCTCGCGATCCCGCCCGCGTGGACCGAGGTATGGATCTGCCGGAGCGAGCGCGGGCACATCCAGGCGACAGGGCGGGACGCGCGCAGCCGAAAGCAGTACCGGTATCACCCGCGCTGGCGCGAGGTCCGCGACGAGACGAAGTACGACCGCATGCTCGCGTTCGGCGCGGCGCTCCCGGCGATCCGCGCGGCGACCGAGCGGGATCTCGCGCTGCCTGGCCTGCCGCGCGAGAAGGTGCTGGCGGCCGTGGTGCGCCTGCTCGACGAGACGTCGATCCGCATAGGGAACGACGAGTACGCGCGCGACAACGACTCGTATGGACTCACCACGCTCCACGACGAGCACGTCGAGATAGAGGGGAGCCTCATCAGGTTCCACTTCAGGGGCAAGGGCGGCAAGGAGCACGCGATGACGGTGCGGGATCGGCGGCTCGCCCGCATCGTGAAGCGCTGTCAGGACGTGCCCGGCCACGAGCTGTTCCAGTACATCGACGGCGAGGGCCGGCGGCAAAGGATCCATTCGGACGACGTGAACGAGTACCTGCGCTCGGTCGCGGGCCACGACTTCACGGCGAAGGACTTCCGCACCTGGACCGGCACCGTGCTGTGCGCGTCGTTCTTCTGCGAGATGGAGATCGCGAGCTCGGTCCGCCAGGTGAAGAAGCGCGTGGCGCAGGTGATCGACAGGGTGTCCGCCCGCCTGGGCAACACACGCGCGGTCTGTCAGCGTTGTTATGTCCACCCCGCCGTGATCCGCGCCTACACGGAGGGCGCCCTGCAGTCCCTGATCGACGCGGAGGAGGCCGTCGCGGACGGGGCGCTCGCGGCGCTCCGGCCCGAAGAGGCGAAGATGCTCCGGATCGTCCGCGGCTTCGGCGAGCGAGAGGCGGTGCCGCTCGTCACCCGCCTCCGCGAGAGCGTGCGCTCGGCGCGCGCGGTGAACGCGCGGCGAGCCGGCAAGAGCGCGAAGCGTCCCCCCGGGGAACGACGCGCCGCGGCCTGAGCCGCGCCGCGGCGAGCGCCGCAGCGGCCGCGCGGGGATGCGCTTCGCCCCGCTGTTCCCGACGAGTCTGCCGTGTCGTTGCGTCACAGCGTGATCGCCCCGCTGTG
Source organism: Sorangium sp. So ce302 (assembly GCF_051530145.1). Taxonomy (GTDB): domain Bacteria; phylum Myxococcota_A; class Polyangia; order Polyangiales; family Polyangiaceae; genus Sorangium; species Sorangium cellulosum_B. The sequence continues at coordinate 1,760,845 of NZ_CP150326.1, forward strand.
GCATCGTGCCGCGGACGCGACGGGGGCTGTTGCTGGGGTCGCGAGCGGCCCGCGATCTCGCGCCGGATACGCGCGCGGTACGGTTCGTGTTGTGCGTAGCTCCTTGGAAACCAGCGCGCGCGGCGCGAACCCTCAGCCAAGGAGGTCTGCATGGCGAGCCAGAGGTTGATCACCGGGATGGTGCGAGCACGTGGGGAGGCCGAAGACGTCGTCCGGCGCATCCTGGACAGCGGGCACACGCGACGGGACGTCTGCGCCATCGTGAGCGAAGCGACGCGTCGCCAGCACATCTTGCGCTCACGCGCATACGGTGCGGCCTCGCACGGGAGCGCGCTGACCTCCGTCCTCGCCGCGGCGAGCGCGGGGCTCGTGGTCCCGGGGCTGCGGCTCGCGGTGGCCGGCCCCATCGCGGTGAGGCTCGCGGACGCGAGCTCGGCGAGCGAGACGGCCAGCCTGAGCAGCGTGCTCGTCGACGCCGGGATCCCCGAGCAGAGCGCGCCGGAGATCGAGAGGCGCCTCAAGGAAGGCGCGATGCTCCTCGGCGCCCTCGCGCGCGACGAGAAGGACGCCGCGGCGCTTCGCGCGATCCTGCGAGACGCGGGCAACGGCGATTTCTGCGGCACGGGCAAGGGAGCCCGCGTGTTCGCCGCGCTGTGAGCCGCCGGCGCTCACCGCTCCGCGTCGCCGCTGGAGGGAGCCGCCGCTGGATCGATGAGCTCGCTTCATGACAGCGAAGTCCCGGACATTGGAACGGGACTTGAAGGGAATGAAAGGGTTCAGCCGAGACTGATGCAGTACAAGGCGAACCTGTACCCCTGAGGCAACAGGGGGCGCGCGCCTTCCCGCAGCGGCGACGATCCCTGGCGATCGCGGCTCCTGCGTGGACGTATGGCGTGGTGGCCCACCTTGGGAGGTAAGGAGGAGAGGAATCGGGCGTTCACCAGACATCTCAGGAGAGTACCCCATGGAACCGGTCGCATTCGCAGACGAGAGCGTGGGCCTGGACGGACTCATCGACGATGACTCGATCGAGCAGCTCAAATCGTTCTGCCGTGGCGAGATGTCCGCGGTCGAGACCTACCGTCAGGCCATCGCCGCGGCGCGCCAGGGCTGGGTTGCTCACCACCTCCGGCTGAACCTCGCGTCGCACGAGGCGCGGGTGAAGGTGCTGCGCCGGCGGATCGAGGAGCTCGGAGGCGACCCCCCGGCGAGCTCCGGGCCATGGGGCGCGTTCGCCAAGGCCGTCGAGGGGACCGCGCTGGCGCTTGGCCACAAGACGGCGCTCTCGGCGCTGGCCGAGGGGGAGGAGCACGGCCTGAAGGACTACCGGAACGACATTGAGGAGCTCGACACCGAGTCGCACGCCCTGGTGCGGGACGTGATCTTGCCGCAGCAGGTGTCGACGCGCCGCTCGCTCGCGGATCTCAAGCGGCAGCTGCCGTGACGCGGGAGTTCGTCGGCGGATTGTTCGGGCGGGCCCCCCGTGCGATACTTTCGGCCGTATGGGCAGGGCTGCGCTGGACATTACCCGACTGAGCCGCGACGAGCAGCTCGACCTGCTCGACGAGTTGTGGGCGAGCCTCGGGCGAGACCCTGACGCGCTGCCTCTCAGCGACGCCCAGCGGGTCGAGCTCGATCGGCGCCTTGATGAGCTCGAGGCCGAGGGGCCGGTCGGGCTCACCTGGGATGAGGTTGTCGCCCAGGCACGCGCTCGGTCACGGTGAGGGCAACATCGGTGTTGGGACGGGGGTGAACTCCCCCGCTCAGCCCTTCGCGTCGTATCCCGCCTGGAGCAGCTTCGCGATCGTGGAGAGCTGCATGTTCGACGTCCCCTCGTAGATCTTCCCGATCTTCGCGTCGCGGTAGAGCTTCTCGACAGGATAGTCCTTGGTGAAGCCGACGCCGCCCATGAACTCGATACAGAGCGACGCCGTCCGCTCGGCCACCTCGGACGCGAACAGCTTGGCCATCGCCGCCTCCTTCACGAACGGCTGGCCCGCGTCCTTGAGCCGCGCGGCGTTGTAGACGAGGAGGCGCGCGGCCTCGATCTCCATGGCGACGCGCGCGTACTGGAACTGCACGCCCTGGAAGCTCGCGATCGGCTGCCCGAACTGCTTCCGCTCGCCCATGTAGCGCATCGCGTGGTCGAACGCCCCCGCGGCCAGGCCGAGCATCTGCGCGCCGATGCCGATACGGCCCTCGTTCAGCGTCTCGATGGCGATCTTGTAGCCCTTGCCGACCTCGCCGATCACGTTGCCCTCCGGCACCTCGCAGTCCTCGAGGACGAGCTCACACGTGCTGGAGGCGCGGATGCCGAGCTTGTTCTCCTTCTTGCCCACCGAGAAGCCGGGGAAGGAACGCTCGACCACGAAGGCCGTGATGCCCTTGTAGCCCTTCGTCGGATCGACGTTGGCGAACACCAGGAACACCGAGCTCTCGTTCGCGTTCGTGATCCAGAGCTTGCGGCCGTTCAGGATCCAGCGGTCGCCCCGGCGCTCGGCGCGGGCCGCGAGCGCGAACGCGTCCGAGCCGGAGCCCGCCTCGCTCAGCGCATACGAGCCGATCCAGTCGCGGGAGAGCCGCGGGAGATACCTCTCCTTCTGCGCCTCGGTGCCCCAGCGGAGGAACGCATTGGCCACCAGGGTGTTCTGCACGTCGACGAGCACGCTCACGCTCGGGTCGACCACGGCGAGCGCCTCGATCGCGAGGATCGCGCTGAAGAAGCCCGCTCCAGAGCCCCCGTACGCCTCCGGGATCTCGATCCCCATGAGGCCGAGCTCGAACAGCGGAGGGAGCAGATCGTGGTCGAGCGCGCCCTCTTCGTCCATCGCCGCCGCGCGCGGCGCGACGCGCTTCCGGGCGAAATCAAGCACCGAGTCGCGGAAGAGGCGCTCCTCGTCGGAGAGCTGGGTGAGCGGGGGGTGGGACACGACGGTTTCTCCTTGTGGGCCCATGGCGCAGCGCGGCGCCGTGGCGGCGTCGCCCCACTATGCTACGCGAGGGCCACGAGCGAAAGCCGTTCGAGCGCGCCCCGCCCGGTCATCGCCGCGGCGCAACGCAGGCCACGCCGCGTCGGCGGCGGACGGGGCGCGCCGCCCCGAGCCGCCTCATCCGTGGTGTCGCCGCTCGCTCCGGGGCCGGGATCGTCCAGGCTGCCACGCGCGTTGCTTCACCTGGACGCTCACGCGCGCTTGCCCGCGGGCGCGTCGCGCCGGCGGCACCGGAGCAGCGTGTGGGCGAGGCCGAGGTGGTCGATCTCCGCCTCGACGACGAGGCCCGCCTCGTCGACGCAACGCCGGATATCGGCGGCGCTGTACATGCGGCTGTTCCCGTTCGCGAGGCACGTGAAATACAGGGAAGAGCCGTGAAGACAGTGGACCGCCACCTCGTTCGTCTGCCGATCCCAGAACGTGTCGAGGATCCAGAGCACCGTCTCGTCCCCCATCGCCGACGCGGCCCGCCGGAGGATCTGGAGGATGTCCGCCTCGGAGAAGCACACGAGGAACTGGCTCATCCAGATGGCGTCGAAGCCCGTCGGGAACGCCTGGCCGTGATCCAGGAAGTCGATGGGGGTGCCCACGATCCGGCCGAGCAAGCCGTGCTGCTCGACGTTGACGCGCGCGTCCTCCAGCTGGCCCGGCAGGTCGAGCAGCGTGACGCGCACGTCGGGGTCGTGCGTGCAGCACTGGATCGCCCACCGCCCCGTGTTGCCGCCGATGTCGAGGAGCGTCCTCGGCCTCCGCTCGAACACGACGGGCAGCGCCTCGGGGAACGCGGAGTCGGAGTAGAGGTGATCGAACGCAAACCAGCTCTCCCTCACCTTCGGCGGGAGCGCCGGGAGCGCCTCATAGACCGTCGGCCACTCGCCAAAGACCTTCAGGCCAGCCGGCTTGCCGCCCTCGATGGCCTCGTCGAGAAAGCGCATGCCCTCGTAACAGACGTCATGGATGAAATCCATGTTGATGCGGGTCATCCTGTCATTCTCGACGATGAGCCCGACCCGCGTGATCGTGTAGCGCTCGCCACGCTCTCGCGGCTCTGCGTGGGCGTTTGCGCCGCCTGCGACGCCTGCGCGCTCCACCAGGCCGAAGCTCAGGCTCGCCTCCAGCAAGGTCTTGGCGGCATAGGCGGAGAGGCCGGTGTCCTGGGCCACCTCCGCCGGTGTCCTGCCGCCCTTACCAGCGCGCTGGAGCGCTTTGAGGACGCCGCGGTTTCGCATCACCCGCGCCACCTGGAACATGACGGGCGCAAACGCGATGCGCTGGGCGGCGAGCATGGCGTCGAGGGTGGGATTCGGGGCGGGATCGTTCTTCATCGAGCTCCGGTCGTCGGGGGTGGGGTCAAGGCTAGCGTGCACCCTAGCGCTGGAGGAGCAAGACGAAGCCGCAGACGCCCGTGAACAGCAGCGCGCACTCTGCCCGACCCTCGTCGGCGAGCGAGATCCCCGTCACGCCGCAGAGCATGCCGAACACGAGGCTCGCCACGCTGATCCGCCGCCGCTGGTCGATCGACCGGACGCGCGGCGGAGTGGGCGGTCTCGTGCGGTACGGGCTTGCCACCCCCTGATGATACCACCAGCGCCGCGATCACAAGGACGCCGCCGCGATGTCGAACAGCTCCTCGTCGGTGAGCGGCAGCGGGTTCGCCTTCATGCTGCTCGCCGCCCTGGCCTTCGCGACCAGCGCCGGGAGGTCCGCCTCATCCATGCCGTAGCGCCGGAGCCCCGGGATCGCGAGATCACGGCAGAGCTCGCGGACCCAGGCGATCCCTTCCTCGGCGCTGGCTCCGGCGCGCCCCGTGACGAGCGCGGCCAGCTCGTCGAAGCGCGGCAGCGCGCGGTGAGCCGGGTCGCGCGCGCGCAGCGCCCGCAGGTTGACCTCCAGGACGGCGGGTAAGAGCGCCGCGCACACCGCGCCGTGCGGCGCGTCGAACATGCCCCCCGCGGGCCCGGCGAAGCCGTGGACCGCCCCGAGGCCGGCGTTCGCGAGGCAGAGGCCGCCGAGCAGGCTGGCGATCGCGAGGTCGTCCCGGGCCGGCGCGTCGGCGCCCTCCAGGACCGCGCGGCGCAGCGAGCGCACCGAGCGTCGGATGCCCTCGCGCGCGAGGCCGTCCGTGAGCGGGTTGCTGCGGCTCGACAGGAACGGCTCGATGAGCTGCGAGAGCGCGTCGAGCCCGCTCGACGCGAGCACCCCGGGCGGGGCGCCCGCGAGCAGGTCGGGGTCGACCACCGCGAGGCGCGGCAGCATGTGCGGGCTGCGCAGGCTCGCCTTCACGCCGGCCTCCCGCGACGCGAGCACCGCGTTGCGCGTCACCTCCGCACCGGTGCCGGCGGTCGTGGGGATCGCCACGAACGGCACGGACGGCCTGGAGAGCGCTCCCCCCTTGCCGATGACCTCCAGGTAATCGAGCGGGTCGCCGCCGTTCGCGACGAGCGCGGCGATCGCCTTGCCGGCGTCGATCGCGCTGCCGCCGCCGAGCGCCACCACGACGTCGCACCGCTCGGCCGCGGCCCGCGACGTCCCCTCGCGGGCGACGTCCACCGTGGGCTCGCCCGCGACGGCGAAGCGCACCGCGGCGACGCCCGCCGTGGCGAGCGCGGCGAGGAGCGGCGCGGCGCGGCCGGGATCCTGCCCGGTGACGACGAGCGCCCGCGTCCCGCCGAGGCCCCGCACAGCCGCGGGCACCTCGGCGACCTTGCCAGCGCCGAAGGCGATGCGCGTCGAGGTGGCGAACTCGAAGGCGGGTTCATGGCCGGGAGGCGTCATGTCAATACCCCGCGTCGTCAGGGAAGACATTGACGTATTTCCGGCTGGTCCGCGGCTCGGCCATCATCTCCGCGACGGTGTCCCGCCACCGCTGGTAATGCGCCGTTTCCTTGTGTGCGGCCGGCGCCTCCTTGGTCCTGTAGACCTCGACGAGCACGAACCGCGCGGGATCCTCGGTGTCCTGGACGACGTCGAACCGGGCGATCCCCGGCTCCTTGACGCTCTCGCGTGCGTTCTCGATCGTCGCGCTCCGGAACGCGTCGACGAGCTCGGGTCTGACACGTACATGCACATGTACGACGAACAGGCTGTTGGACATGCGCGCAATCTAGCTCGGGCGCGCTGCCGCAGGAACCCGGCTCGCGCCGTGGCCGGCCTTCCGGGAGAGCGCGCGGGCCGCGCCGGCTCGGCCGAGCGCGCTGCCTCCGGGCGGGGCGCGGCGGCGGGTGGCAGGGCGGGCGCGCGGGTGGCGGCGCGGCCGGCAGAGCGCCGTCGCCCCCTGCGTGGACTCCCGACTTGGCCCGGCCGGCTCGCGCACTACGATCGTCGTGACCCGGCGTGCGGCTCGGCAAGCGTCGAGTGCATGAGCGCCGCGAGCGAGGAAGGTCGATATGGCGGATCCGACCATGGAGAGCCCGGAGCCCGATGCGGCGCGGTCCATCGCGCTGCATTCCATCGAGTTCAGGTCCGATCACGGTCTCCTGAAGGACTGCAAGGGGGAGAGCGGCTGGAGGAACGAGGGGGCCCTGTGCCCACGGCCGGAGTGGACGCCGGGGGGCGCCGTCCCCCTCTCGATCTCGATGGGCCGGCACATCGTCGTCCGGCTCGGGCTCTCGCAGCGCGACGCCTACAGCGCGGCGGCGGCCGAGATCCGCGCCGTGGGGCCGGGGGGCATCGTCCTCGAGAGCCGCGGTAGCGGGGCCGTCGGCGCGCCGCTCGATCTCTTCTCCTCGCGGCAGATCGGGAGGAAGATCCAGAAGTTCAACCTCGCCCTGAGCTGGTCTGCAGGCGCGGGAGCTGCGGTGTCTCCCGCCCGGACCTCGAACGTCGTCTATGTCACGATGGGCAGGCCCCAGACCGACAGACAGGATGTCTGGCAGGAAGATGGGGTGACCTTGAAGCGGATGGACAGGGCGGTTTCCTGGATCGCGCCGATGGATACGGTCGATCCCCACGAGATCGTGGAGGGGGTCATGGCCAGGTTCCCGACGTACACGCTCCTGCCGAGCCCCAGGGTGCCCCGGCGGTACCATCACCCGACGTACGTGAACGGCGAGGGCGGCGCCTGGCCGATGACCGATCACGTGGAGGAGAGCGGGGAGTGCCAGGCGATCGTCCGCCTCCTCCGCGGCATGCTGCGCCAGCTCGGGATCCCGGGGCGGACGCGCATGATCGTGGTCTGGGGCGACCCCAACGTGGGCGGCGGGCGCAAGACGCTGTCGGCCGATGTCGAGCAGAATCCGTGGGCGGGGCTCGACGTCACGAAGGTCGAGGGCGGCCGCGTGTGGCGCGCCGCGCTCGTCGACGGGCCGGTGGAGGTGGGGAGGACCTATCCGGCGTCCCATACGCGCCTCCCCGACGGGACGGTCAGCCCGGGGCTCAACCGGTACGAGGCGTGCCTCGAGTTCTCCCACGGCGGCGTGACCAGGTATTACGCGGGCGGCGCCGGCGTGTTCGATTCCGTGGAGCCGATCCTGGGCGTCTTCTGGGGGCTCATCTGGTTCAGCTCGGCGCCGGACGAAGGGTTCCGCGTCGAGCAGATCGTGGCGACCTACAGAAACGGAGGCTGGGGATGAGCGCGCACGCATTTCAGAAGCAGGACGTCGACGCGAAGATCGCGGGGTGGCTCGCGGCCGTGGCGCGCGTCGCCCCGGAGGGCTTCACGCCCGTCGAGCGGTTCGACGACGTGCCGGCCCAGGCGCGCGCGGAGTCGTTCTACTGGTGCGACTCCATCTTCCGGGACGAGCTCAACCCGCACGGCGAGGCCGTGAACGCGCGCCACGCGTTCCATGCCGCCACGGACGATACGCCCGACCTGCTCCGCCACGAGTACGCCGCGGGCGGGCTCGGGTTCACCGTCATCGAGGGGCGCAACTTCATTCTCGTCCAGGTCGATCGCGCGAGCCTCGATATCCTCTCTCTCTGCGGTCCAGACCGCGCAGCCGCCGTGCGCCGGGTGGCCGAGGCGCTCTTCAACACGGGCGTGGAATCGAGCGCGGTGGGCCTTCCGGTGACCCCCGGCCCGGCGGCCTGCCTGGACGCCGCCGGGACACAGGAGCTCGACGAAGGGACGGTGTTTTCGAGCAATCCGGCCGTGGACCCGGATCTCCTCACCTGCTGGAAAGACCGTACGGAGTGCGGTGTTCAGGGCGGAAGGCTCTACTTCCTCTGCTACAAGAAATCATCCCAGCGCGTGGGGTTCGCGAACGCGTGGCAATGGTTCGACGACCGGAGGGCCGGGGTCGGGTGAGGCGGGGGTAGGCGCGGAGCGCGCGGGAACGTGCGAGAACGTGGATGACCGCTGCGCCGGTATTGCGTCTGCGCGCCGCGCGCGGGATGTTGCGCGCGTGGCGGGACCACAGGCACCCAGGATCCTGATCTTCCCAGGCGGCCCCTCGGGCGCTGCGCAGGCGCTCGCCGCGGCGCGCGGCTATGTCGCGGTCCCGGCGCGGGACGTCGAGGCCGGGCTGGATCTCCTGGCGACTCAGCCGTTCGACGCGGCCGTGCTGGCGGACGAGGGGCCGCTCGAGGACACGCTCGCGCTCTGCCGGCGGCTGCGCGCGGCGCCCGGGGGCGATCGCGTGGCCGTGGTCGCCGTCACCGGGAGCGCGGGCGCGACCGCGGCGCTGCTCGAGGCGGGCGCGACGGTCGTGGCGGCGGCGCTCGAGCCGTCGATCGCCATCCAGCTCGACGCGGCGGTGTGGTGGGTGCGGCGGCCGTCGGCGCACGTGGCCGACCGGGCGCCCGCGGAGCGCGCGCTGCTCGAGCGCGCCGCGCGCTCCTTCCGCGACGCGTCCGCGGAGGTGATGGGCCTCCTCGTGTGGGACGCGGCGGGGGGCGTGCTCGACGCGAACGACGCGTTCCTCGGCATGGTGGGCTACACGCGCGAGGACGTCGAGGCGGGGCGCCTCAACTGGATGGCGATCACGCCGCCAGAGCACCGCGCCGCGGACCAGCGCGCCCTCTCGGAGGTCCTGAAGAACGGCGTCTGTCCGCCGTTCGAGAAGGAGTTCCTGGCCCGCGACGGGCGGCGCGTGCCCGTCCTCATCGCGCCTGCCCTGGTCGAGGGGGCGCGCGATCGCGGCGTCTGCTTCGCCTTCGACATGAAGGCGCGCAAGGCCGCAGAGGACGCGCTCCGGACGAGCGAGGAGCGCATGCGGCTCGTCGTGCGCGCCACGAGCGACGCCTTCTGGGACTGGGATCTCTCGTCCGGGCGCGTCACCGGCAGCGAGCGCATGCGGAGCTTCTATGGCACGGGCGGCGCCGACATCGAGGAGGACGCGGTGTGGTGGTTCGAGCGGGTCCACCCCGAGGATCGCGATCGCGTGATGAACGGGCTGCGGCGCGCGATGGAGGGGGACGGGGGGACGTTCGAGCTCTGGTACCGGTGCCTGCTCGCGGACGGCAGCTACGCCGACGTCCACGATCGGGGCATCGTGCTGCGCGACGCGACCGGCAGGGCGTACCGGATGCTCGGGGCCGTGTCCGACGTCACGGAGCGCCGGCAGATGGAGACGCGGCTCCAGCTCGCCGATCGCATGGCCTCGCTCGGCACGCTCGCGGCCGGGGTGGCGCACGAGATCAACAACCCCCTCGCGTACATGGTCGCGAACGTCGATTTCGCGCGCAAGGAGCTCCGCGCGAAGGGGGCCGGCGCGCGCCTCGACGCGCTCCTCTCGGCGCTCGACGAGGCCGCGGAGGGCGGCTCGCGGGTGCGGCACATCGTGGGCGGCCTGAAGACGTTCTCGCGGGCCGACGACGGCGAGCTCGGCCCGGTCGACGTCGACCCGGTGATCCAGCTGGTCCTGCGGATGGCGCAGCAGCAGATACAGAGCAAGGCGCGGCTCGTCCTGGAGCTCCGCCCGGTGCCGGCCGTCCACGCGAACGAGGCGCAGCTCGGCCAGGTGCTCCTGAACCTGCTCGTGAACGCCGCCCAGGCGCTGCCGGAGGGGAAGGTGTCGGAGAACGAGATCCGGATCTCCACCGCCCCCGCGCCGCCCGGACGCGTGTGCATCGAGGTGTGCGACACCGGGCCTGGGATCGCGCCGGAGCTGCGGAGCCGCATCTTCGACCCGTTCTTCACGACGAAGCCCATCGGGGAAGGGACGGGGCTCGGGCTCGCGATCTGCCACGGCATCGTGACGAGCTTCCGGGGCGAGATCGGCGTGGAGAGCGAGGTCGGCAAGGGCGCGTGTTTCCGCGTGCTCTTGCCTGTCCATGACCATCGCGCGGGGGCAGGAGAGGAGCGCAACGCCGCCTCGGGCGGGGCCTCCGATGAGCTTCCCGAGGAGGCCGCTCAGTAGGCGCTCCGCCGTCCTTGGCGGACGGGCTCCGACAGGCGGCGCGCCGTCCGTGCTCCGGCGCGCCGCGGGGCCGCTCCGCGGGACCGACCGCTTGCCAGGGCCGCGGCGTTCGCTCAAGTTGCGTCACCGGCCCCATGAACACTCGATCGGTCAGGGCCGCAGCTGGGCTGCTCGGCGGGGCGGCAGAGGAAGCGCGCCGCGCGGCGCAGTCCGGTCGTGAGGTTCGGTCATGATCGAGAAAACTGGCCGCATCCTGGTCGTCGAGGACGATCTGGATATCAGGAGCATTCTGACGCAGCTCCTCGTGTTCGAGGGGTACGACGTCGAGGAGGCGGCGGACGGCGCCGAGGCGCTCGCGCTGCTGCGGCGGGACGCGCCGCCCGCGCTGATCCTGCTCGATCTGATGATGCCGGTCATGGATGGATGGCAGCTCCGCGCCGAGCTCCAGCGCGACCCGGCGCTGGCGTCGATCCCGGTGGTGATCGTGTCCGCCGACGTGCGGGTCGAGCAGGAGGCGTCGCGGCTGCGCGTCGCGGGCCTGCTGAAGAAGCCGCTCCAGATCGAGCCGCTGCTCGAGCTCGTCCACCGCATCTGCGGCGCGCCGGCGTGATGAGCCGGGCGGGGCGCGCGCGCGCGCCCATCGAGATCGCGCGCCAGGGCGGCGCTGGGGCGGCTCGGGGGCCCTGATCAGGCTCCGGGGCGCGGCGCTACCTGACCGGCAGCGCCCGCGGCGGGCGCCTTCCCCTCCGCGAGGCGGCCGGCGCCGTGCTCGTGGAAGTACTCCGAAAGCCGCCTGTCGGCCTCGTCCCCGAAGAGGAGCTTGCACGCCTCGCGGAGGCCGGGCGACCTCGCGAGCGCCTCGCGGCGCAGCAAGAGCGAGATCTTCGTGCGCCGCCGCAGGAAATCATCGAGCTTCGCGATCATCTCGTGCTTCGCGGCGTGGGCGACCTCGCAGCGCAGGTCGTCCGCCCCTTCGAACAGCGGATCGGCCATCCGCGGATCGCTCCGGATGTCCTCGAGCAGCCCGAGCGCCTGCGCGCCATAGCGGCGCCATAGCCGCGTGCTGAGCGTCTCCGAGGCGCGCCGCGGCGTCAGCGCGTCGAGATCGAGGGCGCGCGCCTTGTGAAAGAACTCTTTACGAAGCGCCTCGCCCGGCTCGCCATACCAGCGCTGCGCAGGGCGGGGCAGCGCGACGCCGAGCCCCTGCACGGCCGCGCAGACCTCGTCGCCCACGTTGATGCAATCGGTGAGCTTGCCGCCGAAGATGCTCACGTGGGCCTGCGCCCCGTCCACCTCGAGGGCGTGCTTGCGCGAGAGCTGCAGCCAGTCCTCGCCGTCCCCGCCGCCCTCGACGGCCAGGGGGCGCACCCCGCAGCGCTCCGCGATGACGTCGGCCTCGGTCAGCGGGCGGGGCAGGTTGAGGCGCTTGTTGATGTTGGAGAGCACGAAGCGCCGATCTTCGGGCGTCACCGCCGCGCGCGGGCCCTCGACGCGGGTGTCGGTCGTGCCGATGCACGTCCTCGAGCCCATCGGGATCACGAAGAACAGCCGGCCGTCGTCCGCGAAGAACGTGAGCACCCGCCGGCTCGAGGTGAGCCGATCCACGATGAGGTGGATGCCCTTCGAGAAGATGTGGCGGTGCCTCGTCCGCTGGCCCGTCAGCTCGTTGTGCGCGTCCACGAACGGCCCGCAGGCGTTGACGAGCACGCGCGACCGGACGGCGAGCTCCCTGCCCGACAGGACGTCGCGGGCGCGCGTGACCCACGCGCCCCCCTCGCGCCGCGCGCCGAGCGACTCGACGTAGTTGGCCGCCCGCGCGCCGTGATCGAGCGCCGCGCGCACGAAGCCCCAGACGAACCGCGCGTCGTTGTCGACCAGGTACGCGTCGGAGTACTCGAATCCTCCGTCGCAGCCGTCCAGGTTGACGATCGGCTCCTCCCGCGCGATCGCCCGGCGGGAGAGCAGGCGGGGGATGCGCGTGAAGAAGCTGCCGATGATCCAGTAGAGCCAGGTGCCGAGGAAGAGCTTGAAGAGCCCGTGGCGGAAGCCCCGCTCGTGCGCGGCGTAGAACCGGATCTCCTGCACCGACGACGGGTAGCTCCTGAGGAGGAGGTTCCTCGACGTGCAGAGCTTCCGCACGAGCGGAAACTCGAAGCTCTCCATGTACTTGATGCCGCCCCAGGCGAGGTTCGACGACTCCTGGCTGGTGAATCCGGCGAAGTCGCCCCGATCGATCAGCGCGACCTTCGCCCCCCGCGCGGCGAGGGCCGCGGCCGCGACGGCGCCGTTGATCCCGGCGCCGAGGACGAGGACGTCGAACGTGTCGCGGCTCAAGCTGTCGATGTTCGTGGCCCGCAGCATCGATGGCGATCCGGCGAAGGCGCGGCCGGCGCGCGCCCCATCTGCTCTATCACGTCCTCGCCGCCTCGGGGCGACGGACGGCGCCCGACGTCTCGCTCAGCCCATCAGCCCATCGGCCCAGCTGCCGTCCTCGCCGCGGTACGCTTCGGACGATGGCGCCGGCTGGACGCGGCGCGGGCTGCTCTTCGCCGCGGCGGCGTGGCCGGTGTGGAGGTGCTGCCAGCGCGCCATCTTGGTGTAGACGCCGCCCCGCCGCAGGAGCTCTCCGTGCCCGCCGTTCTCGACGATGCGGCCGCGCTCCATCACGAAGATCTGGTCGCAGTCGACGACCGTGCTCAGGCGGTGGCTCATCAGGACGATCGTCCGCTTCCCCTTCAGGGCCCGCAGCGCCTCGGCGATGGTCCGCTCGTGCTCGGCGTCGAGCCCGTCGGTCGGCTCGTCGATCACCAGGATGGGCGCGTCCGTCAGCAGCGCGCGCGCGATCGCGATGCGCTGCCGCTGGCCGGTCGACAGGTTGAGCCCGCCATCGGCGATCGCCGTCCCGTAGCCGTCCGGCAGCGCCTCGATGAAGCCGGCCGCCCCCGCCATCTCGGCCGCCCTCCGGATCTCCGGGTCGGTCGCGGAGGGGCGGCCGTAGGCGATGTTCTCCGCGATCGTCGCCGGCAGGAGGATGCTGTCCTGGAGGACGAGCGCGATGTGCCGGCGCAGGTCCGCCACGCGGACCGCGCGCGTGTCGATGCCGTCGAGCCGCAGCGCGCCGCAGGTCGGGTTGTGGAAGCGCGGCAGCAGGCCGAGCAGCGTCGTCTTGCCGGCGCCGACCGAGCCCACGAACGCGACCATCTCGCCCGGCCGGATCGTCGCGTCGAGCCCGCGCAGCACCGGGTGGCCCGGGCGGTACTCGAACCCGACGCCATCGAGCGAGAGCGCGCGCGGCTGGGGCGGGAGGGTGGCCGCGTCGTGCCTGTCGACGACCGCCTGGTCGCGGTCCAGCACCTCGAAGACGCGCTGCGCGCCCGCGACGCCGCCCTGCACCGCGGCGCCGGCGCCGGTCAGCTTGCAGAGCGGGTCGTAGAGCATGCCCAGGTACCCGAGGAACGCCGTCAGCGCGCCGAGCGTCATGCCGGCCTCGCTCCCGCCCGCCCGGGCCTGGACGATGAGGTAGCCGCCGTAGCCGAGCACCAGCGCGCCGCCGAGCCCGAGGATCGAGCCCATGGCGAGCGTGTGGCGGAGCTCGTCGTGGTGGAGCCGGAGCCACGCCTTCACGCTGTTGCGCAGCGTCGTGTGGAAGCGCGCCTCCTCGTCCGCCTCGCGGCCGAACGCCTGGACGAGGCCGATCGACGCCATCGAGCGCTGGACGGACGTCGCGAACTCGCTCTCGACCTCCTTCGCCTCGGTGCATTTCTTGTGCAGCACGCGCCCGAACCTGACGTTCGTGAGGAGGAGCGGCGGGACGACCGCGAGCGCGAGCAGCGTGAGCTCCAGGCTGCGCGAGGCCATGATGCAGATCATCACGGCGAGCGTCAGCGCGCTCCCCATCACCGCGACCGCCACGTTGAGGATGCCGTGGAACCCGGAGGCGTCCTGGTTGAGCCGGTAGAGGGCGTCCCCCTGCGGCTGCGCCCGGTGATAGCCCATATGGAGCGCCTGGAGCTTCCGGTACACGTCGCGCCGCACGCGCGTGAGCCCGCCATAGCCGATGCGGAACGTGAGCAAGGCGCGGCCCATGCCCACGAACTCCTGCGCCACGCGGAGGACGAGCGTGATCGCCGCGAGCCCGAGGACGCGGCCGAGCAGGCTGTCCGGGAGCGGGGCGAGCAGGATGCGATGGACGAAGTCCCCCGCGCGCGGGCCGGTCGAGATGAGATCCACGATCACGGCGACGGGCCACACCTGGAGCAGGCTGATCGCGATCGAGACGCAGACCAGCACGGCGAGCGCCCCGAGGCGCGCCCACTCGCCCTTGAAATAGGCGCCCACCCGGACGAAGAAGCGGACCCGCTCCGCGCCGGCCGGCTGGCTGGGCGCGGCGCGCGCGGCCGTCAGCTGCGCGGTCGTCCGCGGAGAATGCCTCGAAAACCTGACCCTGCCTTCGCGCCGAGGCGAAGGATGATAATGCTTGCGGTGAGCCGGTGCGCTCATGGTTCGCTGAGCTCTCTCCTGTCTACGGCTGAGGTGGTCGTCGGCGGCCCATCTCGGGCCCGGCCTGACGATCCATCGGTTACGACCGGTAGTGAGGTATCGCCGCTGGTGTAACAGCCCGACGCGGACGCGCTCTACGTGAGTGCCGGAGAAGAGGTCGGCGCTCGCTGATTTGCTGCGCGGTTGTCCGGGACTCCAGGGCTGGCGACGCCGGCGCGGCCAACGGCACAGGCCGACGGCGCGGCCGGCTCTCCGCGCCTACCCGCGAGTCCGGCTCTCGAGCAGCGCGAGCCTCTGGCCGAGGGCGCGCGCCGGCGCGAGGTCGAGCTCTGCCGGCGCGTGATCCGCGCTCGCCTGAGGCGGGCCGTCGCGCTGCGCGGTCCTGCTCGTCGGATCCATCTCCGCGCGGGCGGGGGCCTGGAGCAGGACTCCATGGCCGGCGAGGGAGGCGAGCGTCGCCTGGAGCGTCGCGCGCTGCGCTCCCTCGACCGCGGACGGCGAGCAGAACACCGAGGCTACCTTGCCGGCGAGATCTCCCGAGGGCTGCCTCGATCCGTCGAGGAAGCGCCGGATCTCCGCGCACATCGCGCCATAGCGCGCAGGCGAGCCGATGGCGATGCCGTCCGCCCAGAAGAGGTCGTCTTGCCGCGCCAGCGGGACGGAGGCGAGGTGTTCCTGCGCGGCACGGATCCGCTCATTCGCCGCGCGCCACCGGTCCTCGATCGCCGTCAGATCGGCGACGCGCCGGAGCCGCACGGTCGCTCCGGCCTGCCTGGCGCCCTGCGCGACGGCGGCCGCGAGCGCGGCCGTGCCGCCATAGCGGGAATAGAAGATCACGGCCACGTTCATGCCGAGCGCGCATGCAGCCCTCATACCGCCGTGATCACATGGCCGGAGCGCTTCATGCCAACCCCGATGAGCTCGCCGCGCGCCCCGTCATGGCATCGTCGAGAACGGCATGAGCGGCCCGCTGGCAGGCCCTGCAGCCGTGGATGACGCATGGCGCAGGGCGCGCGGCGCGCGGCGCGATTCAAATTGCGCGTCGCGGCTCCACGCCTTATGGGTCCCTTGATGGTCCGGAGCGGATTGCGCAGGGGCGGCGGCGTCGATGTCCCGTGCGCCCCCGGAAGGGGGGGCGGCGCGGAGCGGGGCGATCCGCCGGCCGCGCCGCCGTGCCCTCCGGGCGCGATGGGGCGGAGGCTCGCCGAGCAGGGCCCCTCTCGACGGAAGACGATCTTCATCATCGAGGACGACCCAGGCGTCTGCGATGCGCTCGTGACCGTCCTGCGCGATGAGGGATACGATGTGATGACGGCCGGGGACGGCGAGGACGCGCTGGCCAGGCTCCGCGAGGCGCCGACGCCGGCGCTCATCGTGCTCGATCTGATGATGCCGGGGATGGACGGATACGCGTTCCGCGCAGAGCAGCTGCGCACGCCCGCGATCTCCGACGTCCCCGTGGTCGTGCTGACGGCGGGGGCGGCGCCGCGGGCCACGGAGCTCGGATCGGTCGACATCCTGAAGAAGCCTGTCGATCTCGTCGCGTTGCTCGACGTGGTCGGTCGCAACACCTGAGTCGGCGCCGGGACGCCCGAAACAAACATCGCTGAGAGCGCGGCGCGACGGGCGCGTTACAGCGCTCGTTTCCGCTTGCCGGGGCGGCGGTGCGTGCGTCATACGCAGCTCACCGCACGCGGTCGACAAGGGGAGAGATCATGTCGATGGCCCGGCGAAGCATCCTTTGCAGCGTATCCATGTTCAGCCTCGCTGCGCTCCCCGGATTGTCGGGCGGCTGGGGCGCCGCGCCGGACGGCGACGCGCCTTTGCCGGCGTCGGGGGACGCTCCGTCGCCGGCCAGCGAGCTGTCGAAGACGGTATTCCAGCACGGCGTGGCGAGCGGGGATCCGCTGCCCGATGCCGTCATCCTCTGGACGCGCGTGACGCCGGGGAAGGCGGGCGCGGTGGCGGTGACATGGCAGATCGCGCTCGACGCTGGCTTCACGCGGATCGTGGGCTCGGGGGCCCTCCTGACGGACGAGGAGCGCGATCACACGGTCAAGGTCGACGCCGGCGGGCTCGACCCAGGGAAGACCTATTATTACCGGTTCATCGCCCTCGGCGGATCGTCGCCCGTCGGGCGCACGAGGACGGCGCAGCGCGGCGGCGCCGGGCGGCTGCGCTTCGCCGTCGCGTCGTGCTCGAGCTATGCGCACGGGCTGTTCCACGGGTACCGGCACATCGCCGCGCGCCTCGACCTCGACGCGGTGATCCACCTCGGCGATTACATCTACGAATTCGGTGCCGGCCAGTACGGGAGCGCGCGGCATTACGAGCCCGCGCACGAGATCGTGACGCTCGCCGACTACCGCGCGCGTTATGCCCAGTACCGGCGCGACAGGGACCTCCAGGCGGCGCACCAGCAGCACCCGTTCATCACGGTCTGGGACGACCATGAGCTGGCGAACAACACCTGGAAGGGCGGCGCGGGGAACCACGCGTGGCCTGCCGAGGGCTCGTGGGAGGAGCGCAGGGCGGTCGCGCAGCGCGTCTACGCGGAGTGGATGCCGATCCGCGAGCGCGGCGAGGAGCGGCGCGGCGCCGGCCGGATCTGGCGCGCGCTGCGCTACGGCGATCTCGTCGACCTCTTCCTGCTCGACACGCGCTCCTGGGGGCGCGACCGGCAGGCCGACCCGAGCGACCGCGGGGCGATCGAGGCGCCGGCGCGGACGATCCTCGGGCGCGATCAGGAGGCGTGGCTGCGCGCGGAGCTCGCGGGCTCGACGGCGGCGTGGAAGGTCATCGGCCAACAGGTGCTGATGGGCCAGATCCCGCAGGACCTGAACACGGACGCGTGGGACGGGTATCCGGCGGCGCGCCAGCGCTTCTTCGAGCTCCTCGACGAGGAGCGCGTGCGCGACGTCGTCGTGCTCAGCGGCGACACCCACGCGTCGTGGGCGATCGATCTCGCGCCGGCGCCGCTCGATCCGGCGCGCTACGACGCCGCGACGGGCCGGGGCGCGCTGGCGGTCGAGATCGCGGTGCCGGGGATCACCTCCCCGTGGCTCACCGAGGAGCAGGCCCGGGCGGCCGAGCCGCTGGTCCTCGCGAACCCGCACGTCAAGTACGCCGACCTGTGGCGCCGCGGGTACGCGATCCTCGACGTGACGCCGGAGCGCGTGCAGGGCGCGTGGTTCCTGTACGATGCGCCCGAGCGCCCGGAGATCGACGAGGTGTTCGCCGCGGCGTTCGCCGCGCGCCGCGGCGAGAGCCACCTGCGCCGCGAAGAGGCGCCGGCGCCCGCCATCGACGACCCGCCGGAGGCCGCGCCTCGGGTGAGCTGACCTGGAGCTGACGTGCGGCGGGCCCGCGAAGCCCGCGAAACCACGCGGGTTCTTCGCCGATCGGTAGGATCCGTCCCCGCAATATGTTGTGCGGGCGTTCGGCTGGTCCTTTCGCGAGCCTCTGGCTCGTCGTCTCCTCGATCGGGTGTGCGGGCGAGCCTCCGTCGCAGCCCGAGGGGTGGGACAGCGCGGTGGCGCTGCGACCGGCGCGCGATCTCGACGCGAGGCCGGGGGTGCTCGAGGTCGATCTGACGGCGCGCGTCGAGGACGTGGAGATCGTGGCCGGCAAGAAGACGCCGACGTGGACCTACAACGGCGGGCTCCCCGGCCCGCTGCTGCGTGCCACGGTGGCGGGGCGCCGGGCGCGACGCTCTCGGTGCGCTGGGTGCCCTACGATCGGGGCTACGGCACGACCTTCGGGAGGCCCGAGGTCGAGGCGTTCCGGCTGCGCCTCGCGGACGAGCCCCTGGCCGAGGACGATCCGCTCCCCGCGATCGCGCGGGGCATCGAGGCGCTCGACACGGCGGCGGCGAGGCGCGTCGATCTGCAGCTGACGCGGGAGGAGGGCCCGGGCGACCTCGTGATGGGCATCAACGGCGTGCCCTCCTGGGAGGCGGAGCCGCTCGTGGCGGCGGTGGGCGAGACCGCGGTGTGGACCATCGAGAACACGATGGAGTTCGATCACCCGTTCCACCTGCACGGCTTCTTCTTCCAGGTGCTCGGCGCCGATGGCCAGCCGGTGAGGCCGCTCGCGTGGAAGGACACGGTGAACGTGCCTGTGGACGGCGCGGCGCGCTTCGCGGTGCGTTACGACAACCGGCCTGGCATGTGGATGTTCCACTGCCACATCCTCGATCACGCCGACGCGGGCATGATGGGGATGCTGCAAGTCGTGCGGTGAGCGCGGTGAGCGCGGTGAGAGGCGGCGGCGGGGGAAGGCGGCGAAGCGCGCGGAGCGGGACGCGGGGGGCGAGCGGTGCGCGGGCTGGGTTGATAACAGGGCTGTAGAAAAACAGGGGCTCTGTCGGTATCTCGCACAACACATCACCTCCGCCGCGGCGGGAGGGGGCTGCGGGGCGCGGAAAGGCATGATCCCGAGACGGGAACGCGCTGGATCGGGTAGGATGGGAGCGTGGTGGATCTCGATGTGATCTCGGACCGAACCTACGTGGCTGCGGGGGCGGACTTCGCGTTCGTGATCACCCGGCGGGGGCGGGTCATCACCAAACGCGTGCCGCGCGACATGCCCAGGGAGGGCCGCACCCAGATCGTCGACGCGGCGCTGGGCCTCGGGGAGCGAGGGCGGCTCGGGTGCGTCGAGCTGCGGCGCGAGGATCTGGTGCCGTACGGGGGCGCGGCGCCCGTCGACGTGTACTTCGGCGTGGCCGCCGAGGCGATCCTCTGCGTGGTGATGCCCACGTGGGCGGACCGGCGGGACGTGGTGCCCGCGATCGAGCGCGGCCTGCGTGCCATCGACGAGGGGACCCTGGCGGCGCCGCAGCCGATCCGGAGCGCGCCGCGGCGCACCCGGTCGCGGCCGCGGGGGGAGGCGGTGCCTGCCTCAACGCGCCGGCCGGTCGCCGAGGTGCGCGAGGTGCCGCCGGCC
Organism: Sorangium sp. So ce302; assembly: GCF_051530145.1. Taxonomy (GTDB): domain Bacteria; phylum Myxococcota_A; class Polyangia; order Polyangiales; family Polyangiaceae; genus Sorangium; species Sorangium cellulosum_B. Next base: position 1,780,580 of record NZ_CP150326.1, read on the forward strand.
ATCTGCGGGGCCGCGGTCGTGTGCGAGGCGCCGGCCCCGGCCTCGCGGCGCCCGCCGCCGCCGTCGCCGCCGGCCCGCAAGCGGAGCGCGGTCGCGGGGCTGGCCCTCCTCGCCAACGGGGGACCGCCGCGGTCGCTGGCGCGCCCGGTGGCGCTGCGCGAGGCGCCGGCGTCGCCCGGGGCGCCGGCGCGGCCGGCCGGGTCGCTGCCGGACATCCGCATCGGCGAGGCGACGCTCGGGCGCGAGAGCCTCGACGCCATCGGGCGAGAGCTCGGCGGGGCGTGGCCGTCGGCGCCCGAGATCCGGCTCGACGCGGCGTCGGCGGGGGAGGGGGCCGCGGCGGCGATCGGGGCGGAGATGCCGGAGCCCGCGCGGGTGGGATCGATGCCGGAGGCGGTGCGCCTCGAGCTGGTGAGCATCAGCCGCGAGAGCCTGATGGAGATCGCGGCCGAGGAGGGGCGCATGGCGGCGGCGGGGCCGAGGCCGTGGGTGCCGCTGGTGCGGCCCGCGCAGGTCACGCGGCCGTGGGAAGAGCCGCCCGAGGAGGCGGGGCACATGGGCGAGGCCGAGAGCGGGGCCAGGGAGGCAGCGGCCGCGGAGCTGGGAGGCGACGCGGAGGAGCCCGAGAGCCAGATTGTCGAGGTCGGGCTTCCGGGGCGGGACGCTCGCGCGGGCTGACGCGGGAGGCGGGTTCAGGTCCAGCCGTTGGCCGGCCTGGTGCTCGCATGGGCGTGGCTGGAGGAGCCGATCACGCCGCGCTTCCTCGTCGGCGGCTTCATCGCGCTGGATCGATGAAATCGATGCACTAGAGACGATACCCCGGATCGCGTGGCAGCTTGCCGTCGACGCGAAGCACCTTGACGTCATTCCCCGCTGCAGACGCGCGAACGAACCCGATTGCTCCGTCCACCCTGCTCACGATCCAGACGACCGTAGCCGCGTTCAGCACGCCTTTCGGCGGACCGGAATGGCCACGAATCTTGCGATCGATCCAGTAGAGACCAACCTCCTCGGGTGACATGCCGAGGACCGCCTCGTCGAAAGCGATGCGTTCTGCAGCGACCTTGGAATAGGTAACGGGCACCAGCAGCTTCCCGTTCACCATGACCAGGCTGCCCATGTACGCGCGCTTCAGATCTCCAAACGAGATCCCGTCCGCGGGGAAGCTCTTCGAAACGACGATCGCCAGAGGTCCCACGTCTCCCGCGCCGTACGTCTCGCCCGGCACGACCGTGACCACCGCCGCGAACACCAATGCGCACGATGTCAAGAGGGTTCTTCGAGCGATCATGCTAGAAACTCCACGCGACCTGCGTGAGGAACTGATCCATGTCGTAGCTCTTCTCTTTCAGGTAGGGCATCCATACGTGCAAACCGACGAGCTTCAGCACGACGTTGTCCGTGGGGCGTATGTTCAAGCCGCCGACGATGTCGCACGCCTCGTACAAGAAGCTGGATTTGCCCAGGTGGTCGTATTCGAAGCCGAACCAGGGCATGATGCCGTACCAGGGCAATCGATAACCCGTTTGAAAGTAAACGCCCCAAGCACGGTTGTCAGGAGTCCATGTCCCTGGGGCAAAGCCGGCAGGACGATGGTTGCCGTCGTAGCGTACATCATGCATGATGTACTCGGTCTGGAACGAGAATCCGCCCCAGGTGTACTTGAGATCTGCAGCCAGGCCGAGCTCGTCGTAGCTCGAGGTGACCGGGAAACTGTTGACAGCCTTGCCGTTCTCCAGCGTCAGGACCTGCCCGGCGTCGGTGTAGCGGCCCTTGTAGCCCGATGTGCCGACAGCGAAGTTGCCGAACGGAGTGTCTTGCTGTAGCCAGAGACGCCAGCCAACGGCCTTGTTCTTGTCCAGATCCCTGTAGCTATCGACTGGGCCACGGCCATTTGACAGCGTGAGGTGGTAACCCACCTGTGTGTCGTTGATGCCATGACTTCCATGCGCTTCGATGCCGGTTTGTCGTTGCGGCAGCCACTCCGAACCAACAATATAGGGGCGCCTGATGCCCAGGATGACAGGTGTCCCGTGGTCCACGTTCCAGATCCCATACGGGGTGAGCCACTGTCCGATCCGGACGTTGAAGAGAGGATGGGCAGCGTATTCAAGCCACGCGCGCTCGATGATCACCCCGCCCACCTTCTTCGCCCGAGAGAACTCGGTGTAATCTGGAAAGGCAGCGCTGATACGGGTGCTCTGGAACGTCGTCGGGTCGGTCACGATCGCCCCGTCGGGCAGGTAAGTGAACCGGAGCTCGATCAAGGAGCGGAACTTCTTGCCCAGGTGCGAGTCGAGATAGACGTTCAGATTGCCGACGTAGAAGGTCGGGTTCGGGCCCACTCCGGTCGAGGCCCCGGATGTCTTCTCGTCGCTGAGCAACGTGGCGAAGGTGAAATCAGCGAAACCGTAGACGCTGATCTTGGTTTCTTCGGAGGTAAGCTCCTCCGCGAGCGCTTCGCCGGCCAACGCTTGAGCGACTGCTTCTCCGCCGGCTTCCGGCGCAGCGCCGGCGTCGACCGTGCCGGTAGCCTCTGCCTCTGGTCGAGGTGCCACGGCACCCGAGGCCGGGCTGGCCGCCGGCAAAGGTGCGTTTGCCGCACCCGGCCGCGCGCTCGCGGCAGGTTGAGCCGGAGACGCTGGCTCCGGAGATTCAACGGCGCCCGAGGCGTCCGGTGCCGGAGCTGGTCCGGAGGGGGCCGCTGGGCCCGTGGCCTCCGCAGGCGTCGGAGCTGCTTGTGCCGCCGCGAACGACGACCCGAGCGACAGCGCGGAGGATACGGCGAAGGCAACGTGAATGGGCACGCCGCGGAGTGCAACGGATCGCGTTCTCAATTGGCGCAGCTCCCTTCCGCGACGCACTGATATTGCTCGACTCCATAGGCGGTCAAGTCGCAGCACACGGTGCCGGTGAAGCAATTGTTCGGCGAGAGCGTGCAGCCTTGGACCTGACACTTCTGCGTCAGATGGATATTGCAGTACGTGGCCTCGGTCCCTGCGCAATCTGCGTCGCTGGTGCAGGGTTTCCCCGCGCCGATCGGCGGTCGGCGACAGTAGGATGGGGTGACCGTGAGGTCGCACATGTATCCATCCGCGCAGTCGGCAGAGCCCTCGCATCCCTGGCTGGTGCAGTAGCCGCTGGTCCCCGAGACGGCGTGACAGGTGTTGTACCGGGCTTCGGGGCAAGGCATCGTTGCGGTGTCGCATGCCGCAGCCAGGCCGGCCGGGGTCGCCGTGCATGGCGCCTCGGCGGACGCCCTGCTGAACCCGGTCGCGCATTCGCACGCCCCTGTCGCACCGGTCACCTCATTCTCGCCACATGCCGTGCAGGACGCCGTGGCGTCAGCGCGGCCGTATCCGGCTTCGCAGACACAGCCGCTTGGCCCGACCTCTTCGTTCTCGCCACAGCGCACGCAGCCCGCCTTCGTTGCAGCATGACCCTCGGCGCAGACGCAGACCTCCAAGTACTCCGACACGGCCCTTACGGTCTGGCCAGGTCCACAGGGCTGTTCGCTGTCGTAGACGCAACCAAGGAACGAAAAAGAAACGGCATTTGCCATCAGAAAGACTCGACCCCATCGGCGTGACGCCGAGGGGGGAGGTCCATGCAGCACTCTCGCAGACATCACGCTCATCCCTTGTTGTTGGGTTCGTTACACATCCTTCGAACGCAGAGTTTGCAAGCGGAGTGAACCTCTCTGTTGTCGAGCCCACCGAAGGGCAGCCCGGCTACTACCGTCGTAGCTGGTCTGCCCAGATCCCAGCGTGCCCGTCCACTGCGGCCATGCCCCCGAACTGCGCGCACATGCATAGTTCTACATGGATCTGCGGCCAGTGGAAGGCGCAATCTGCGCACCTGGGAGGGCGGCGCAGCGCAGGGCGACCCGAGTTCGCGCTGCGCTCCACGGATCTGCGTGGCCTCTTACAGGCGTCAAGCGGGACAGCCTGGGAGCCGGCATGAGCTGTTGTGCTACACGTAGAATCGTGGTGCGCCCAGCACCCGACGATGCTCCTTGTCGCGCTCGACAGCGCCCGGCTGTTCGCCGAGGCCCAGGAGGCGATCCGCCGGCTTCGCCCCATTTTCACCGTCCGGACACCCGGGAGCCGCCGCGCTCGCCCGAGCGGCGACGGGCCGGCCAGCGTGACGTCACCAGGTCCGGGGCGCGTACGTTGCCGGATCGCTGGGGGGTCGGTGAGCGTCATTGTGGATTGCTTGACAACCTGATGGCCCTTCGCACGATTCCTCATCGTGGGGGAGCATGCGTACCGGACCCGACGATCAAACGGAGCCAGGCGCGCTCGTTGTCGAGCACGCCCGCCACCCGGGGCCGGGCGAGCCCGCGGAGCGCGCTGAGCGCGCGGGCCTCGGGCCGCATAAGGCCGCCTCGGGCTGCGCGCCGGAGCAACGTACGGACGATCTCGGGACGAAGAGCCCTCCGCCGGGGAGCGGCCGAAGAGCCCAGTCGAGCACGGTCGCGACCGACATCCCGACGGACATCGCTCGCAAGTGGCAGGAGATGGCCGATCTCCTCGCGGAGATCCTGCGCGTCCCGGCCGCTCTGATCATGAGGATCGAGCCGCCGGAGATGGTCGTCTGCGTCTCCAGCGAGTCGAAGGGGAACCCCTTCGCGCCCAACGAACGAGCGCGCCTCGGCTCCGGGCTCTACTGCGAGAGCGTGATGAAGACCCGAACGCCGCTGCTGATCCCTGACGCCCTGAAAGACGAGCAGTGGAAGTCGAATCCGGACATCGAGCTCGGGTTGATATCCTATCTCGGCTTCCCGATCACCTGGCCCACGGGGGATATCTTCGGAACCATCTGCGTGCTGGATGACCGCGCGAACCATTACAGCAAGGCCTACCAGGCGCTCATGCAGCAGTGTCGCGACGTGATCGAGATGGACTTGAAATCCATCTTCGCCCTCGATGCTCGCCTGACAGAAGAGGCCCGGGCAAAAGAGCGGCTGGAGCAGCAGGTCGCCGAGCGCACCGCCGACCTGCGCCATGCCAACGCCCAGCTCAGGCAGAAGATCGCCGAGCACGAGCGGACGGAGGCGGCGCTGCGGAAGGTCGCGGAGGAGTGCAGGTGCGCGGAGGAGGCGTTGCGCACGAGCCAGGAGCTCCTGCGCGCCATCATCGACAGCTCGACGGCCATCGTCGCCGTCAAGGACATCGAGGGGCGCTACCTCCTCGTCAACCGCCGCTTCGAGGAGCTGTTCGGCGTCGCTCGCGAGGCCATCGTGGGCAAGAGCGACGATGACGTGTTCTCTCGGGAGCACGCCGAGGCGCTTCGCGCTTTCGACCGGCGGGCGCTCCTCGCCGGGACGGCGCTGAAAGACGAAGAGGTGATGCCCGAGGACGACGGCGTGCACACCTATCTCACCATCAAGTTCCCTCTGCGCGACGTCGCCGGCGTCCCGTACGCGGTGGGCGGCATCTCCACGGACATCACGGAGCGGAAGAAGATCGAGGCGGAGCGCGCCCTGGTCCTGGAGCACGAGCAGAGGGCTCGGACCGCCGCCGAAGCAGCGGTGCGGATGCGCGACGACTTCCTGTCGATCGCCTCACATGAGCTCTATACCCCCATCGCGGGCCTGAAGCTCGCCGTGCAAGGCTTGATGCGCGAGGCGACGACGCTCCCCGCCGGCGCGACGAAGCTGGCCAGGATGGCCGAGCGGCAGTGCCAGCGGCTCGTCAGGCTCATCGAGGATCTGCTCGACGTGGCTCGGATCCAGGCAGACAAGCTCGATCTGAAGCTGGGAGACGTCGATCTCCGGGCGCTTTCGCAGGAGGTCGTGGAGCACTTCGACGTGGAGCTGAAGCAGGCAGGAAGTGCGGTGAGTTGGCGGGCGGACGCCCCCGTGGTGGGCATGTGGGACAGGGCCCGTCTGGAGCAGGTGGTGACGAACCTGGTGCTGAACGCCATCAAGTATGGGAGGGGCAAGCCGATCGAGATCAGCGTCGCGGCCGAGGGCGAGGTGGCCAGGCTGGTCGTCGCCGATCGCGGCATCGGGATCGATGCGAGCTGCGCGCCGTACATCTTCGAACGCTTCGAGCGAGGCGTCTCGGCGCAGCACTACGGCGGCCTCGGCCTGGGGCTGTACATCAGCCGCCGGATCGTGAACGCCCATGATGGCTCGATCCGGGTCGAGAGCGAGCTCGGCGCGGGGGCTGCCTTCATCGTGGAGCTCCCCCTGCGCCGGCGCTGCCACGCTCTGCCGACCGAGGTGTCTCTGCCGGCTGGAGGTCCCGATGAGCCCGCAGGATGATCATCACGACGGTGTCATGATCGTCGATGACGACGGCGGGTTTCGCTCCGTCGTGGAAGAGCTCTTGCAGGCATGCGGCTACGAGGTCGTCTGCGCGGAGAACGGCGCGGTGGCGCTGGATCTGCTCCGCCGCGGCCTCCGCCCGAGCATCATCCTGCTCGATCTCATGATGCCGGAGATCAACGGCTGGGAGTTTCTCGCGCTCAAGCGACGGGAGCCCGCGCTGGCGGACATCCCGGTGGCGATCCTGTCGGGCGTCGACTCACTGGAAGCCAGAGCAGCCACCCTGGACGTGTGTGCGCTGCTCAAGAAGCCGATCGATCTCGACACCCTCCTCGCCGTGGTCGCGAAGACACGATGAGCTCGTGTCGGGGAGCTCGTTCGGCGCTCGAGACATCATCCAGCGACGGCGTCGACCCCGGCGAGAGCGGCGAGGGGTCGCGCCCATGGCGATGGCTGGTCGCCTACGGCTGACCTGCTCACCCGCGCCGACCGGCGGCATCGAAGCGCGGAACCTCCGGGAGCTCCGGGGCATCGAGCCCCGCGAACGGATCGCGCCAGGCGTCGAGCTGCCACAGGCGCGCGTGCCAGGCCGCGACGCGCGGGTAGTCCGAAAGCGGCAGGCCGGCGAGATCCGCGAACGGAAGCACCGACGCCACGCGAAAGTCTGCATACGAAGCCGCGCTCCCGACGAGCCAGTCCCTGCCGCTCAGGACCTGCTCGAGCAGCGTCGCCGCCTCGGCAAACCCCGAAAGCCCCTCCGCCACGAGGTCGTCGCGGATGGGACCGAGCCCGTAGCGCTGCTTCGTCACCCGCTCGAAATGGACCTTGTCGCACGCGGCGACGAAGTTGTGCGTGCCCCAGCTCAACCAGCGGATCATCTCCGGTTGCGCGGTGCCCGTGCGCCAGAAATCCGAGCCCGTGAGCTGCGAAAGGCGGCACGCGATCGCGTCTGTCTCCCAGAGCGACTGGTCCCCCTCGACCAGGATGGGCACGCGCAGGTTCGGGTTCAGCGCTCGAAACTTCTCCCGCTGTGACGGGTCGAGAGGAGCCGCGTGGACGTATTCCACAGGTGCATCGAGGTGGCGCGCCACGGCGACGGCGACTCGTGGATTCAAGTTTCGGCTGAAGTACAGTTTCATGGATCTTCCTCTCCAAGGCCCTGCGATCACAGGCCGCAGCCGACCCAGGTACGCTCGATGGTCTTGTAGTCCTGGGTCATTCCGCTGGCACTGGGGCAACCGGTCGAAAGGATCACCGTGCCCTTGATCTGGCACGATGACGAACTCACGAACGTGCTGTTGCCGATGGCGACAGGGGCCTGCGGCGTGCCGACCAGGCCGTCCTGCTGCGCGCTCACCGCCGACCAGGACGCGGTCGAGCTGGGCTTGATCGAGGAGGCGACGAACACGGAGTACTCCATGCCGCTCTCGACGCCTGGCACGAACGGATTGTCCTTGACCTGCCCGGACTGGGACTGGACGGTCGCGGTGCTGGTCGTCTGGCCGAAGGTGATATCGACCTTCGCTTGCAGATGGCTGTTGCACAGATAGACCTGCTGCGAGAAGTTCGGCGGCGGGGCGCCGGCCGAAGCGGCGCTCGTGAACATGAGGAGGGGGAGTACGAGCACGCGGATTTTCATCCTGATCTCCTGTCTGTTTCGTTGCGGGGAGGCGGCGATGCCCATCGCATCGCCGCGCGCGGGCGATCTCCGCACAGCCCGCGGGCGCTGGCAAGCGGCAAGGCTCCGGCAGCGAGTCCACGCGAGCGGCGGGCTCGACGTCCGGCCCGCGACAACACGCCCGCGCCCGACCGGCCTCATGGCGGTTATTTCGCCATCGATGTCGCGCCGCTCGTAAGCCGCTGCCGCTATCGCGCGAGCTTCGCGACGAACATCGTCTCTTCCCCTGTCCCGTACAGAGCGCTGCCACCGAGATCGAGCTTGTGCGCGAATTCGCCCGTCATCACGATGCTCCCCGCGCCGTCCCAGGCCATGGCGTTGATCATCGGCCGCTCGAACTCGCCTACGACGTACTCCATGTCGCCCTTGCTCCAGCGTTCCGAGCCCGCGCCGTCGAGCTCGACCACCCTGAGGACATCGCCCATGCCCCATTCCCAGCCGGCGAGGAGCAGCCCGCCGTCTCCGACCGGCGCCATCGCGGTCAGCCATTCTGACGGGAGCGAGGTGTCCCAGAGGAGCTGGCCGTCGGCGTCGAGCTTGACCAGCACGTGGGTGTCAGAGACCGGACCTCCGCCGAAATCGCACCGGCCGATCACCCCCGCGTGGATGAACACGTTGCCCACATCATCCACGGCGGCGAGCTGGGGGCGGATATAGCCGTAATCTTCGGGGCCGGCGCCGACGCTCCAGTTCCAGAGCTCGTTGCCCGCCGGGTCGAGCTTCGTCACGACGAGATCGCTGTCGCCATAGTCAAAGTCCGGCTCGATGAGAACTGGCTCCCGAATGACCTCGATCCACGTCACGACCACGTTGCCGGCCGCGTCGACCCCGACCCTGGCATCGCGGGAAGGGGTGTCGTCGTCGACCCCCCTGGCCCAGAGCAGCTCGTGGTCGCCCGTCATCTTGAGCACGAAATGCGACGCGGAGCCCACCGTACCGCCGACCCAGAAAGGACCGCCTCCGAAGTCGAGCTCCGTCGCCTCCGTGCTGCCCAGGAGGACGATGTCCCCGGCGGGATCCGCCAGCACGTCGAGCGCCGTGATGTCGTGGGGACTCGCGAAGGACAGCTCCCAGCGCCAAGTGCCCGCGGCATCGAGCTTCACCAGGACCATGTTGTCCTCGCTCCGGTTCCCGGTCAGGAACACGTTCCCGAGCGCGTCCACCGCGATGGCAGCGTTCGACCCGAGGTAGATGCCATGGTCCGCGAGCACCTTGTGCCACACGGGCTCGCCCGAAGGATCGAGCTTGACCAGGAGCCTGTTGCTGCCCCCGCTCGATTTCACGATCGGCACGTCGCCGCCGATCTGCGCTTTCTTTTCGAAGGCGCCGAGCGCGAACACGTTGCCGCTCCGATCGACGGTGATGTCGTGGCCGTGCTGCGCGCCCATCGCGTCGTAATGCCAGGTGGACTCGAACGATCCGGAGTCCCCCAGCTCGGCGGTATACGCGGTTTCCCCGGCGCCCATGAGGACCTCGCTGCCGAACGCGATCTCGCCCTGGTAGGATCCCGCCAGGGTGATGGCCCCGGACGCCGCGCTGGCGACCGCCACGTGGTGCTGGTCGCCTCCGTCGCCTGCGCGCCCGCCGAGGAGCGGATTGCCGTCGGCGTCGAGCTTCGCCCAGAAGAGTTCCGTACCACCGGCGCTCGTCAGCACCCGAGCACCGAGCGCGATCGATCCTTGAAAGACACCACCGAGCGCCACGGTGCCGGACGGACCCGCCGAGAGGCTGCGGCCGGCCTGCTCGCCCTCGTCGCCGAGCCGGAAGCTGTAGCGGTGAAGCCCGGCCGCGTCGAGCTGCGCCACGAAGGCATCCGCGCCGCCGGCGCTCACCAGCGGACCGCCGCCGAAGTCCACCGTGCCTTCGAAGGAGCCGGTCACGACCGTCCGCTGCGCGCTGTCGACGGTCACGTCGCTGGCCTCGTCGTGCCCGGTGTCGCCGAACCCTTCGATCCAGATCGGCTCGCCCGCCGCGCCGAGGCTCGCCACGAAGGCGTCCGCGCCGCCGGCGCTCACCACCGAGACGCCGTCGAGCTCCATTTCCCCCTCGAAGCGCCCTGCCAGGAGCACGTCGCCGGCCGCGTTGCACGCGACGCTCGTCGCGCGCTGGTCCCCCTCGCCGCCGAGGCGCCTGCTCCAGAGCGGAGCCCCCGCGCTGTCGAGCTTCCGGTTCCGATGTTTCTGACGCCGCGATGCAGCGAACCGACGAACAGGGTGTACCCCGACGGGTGCATGACGACGTCCACGGCCCGGCTCTGCGGCTGGAAGCCGAAGTGCCTGCTCCAGACGTGCTCCCCTCCGGCGCAGGGCGGGGCCGCGCCGTCGCAGTTCTCGTCGACCGGTGTTGTGCAGGCCTCCGTCGCCGGGGTAACCTCGCCCGTGCACGGGCCGAATCCTGCGCCGTCGGCCGCGCAGGTGGCGACCCCCTCTGCGCATTGGCCGACCCCGGCGGTCCCGCCAGGGCCTGTGTAGCAGGCGATCGTGCTGAAGGGAACGCACGCCTGACTGCCGCCGGCTCCGCCGCTACCGCCGGCTCCGCCGCTACCGCCGGCTCCGCCGCTACCGCCGGCGCCGCCGGCTCCGCCGCTACCGCCAGCGCCGCCGCTACCGCCAGCGCCACCGCCGCCGCTACCGCCAGCGTCGCCGCCAACTCCGCCGCTACCGCCAGCGTCGCCGCCAACTCCGCCGCTACCGCCAGCGTCGCCGCCTTCGCCGCCGACTCCGCCGCTACCGTCAGCGCCGCCGCCGCCTTCGCCGCTGGAGCTTGCCGCGCTCTCAGCCACACCAGCGCCAGCGCCCCCGGTACCGGCTCGCCCTGATCCGTCGCCGCTCGGCGCGTCATCGCACGCCAGTGCCACGGACGACAGCGCCGTCACGATCGACAGCCGTACAACGCTCCGCCACATCCCTCGCGTCATCATGGGGTTCGTCTCCCGCCCGTTCGATGCGGGACGACGCGCGTCCATTCAGCGGCCCAGCAGGCTATGAAGTGAAGGCGGCCCCTTCGATGCGGACGGCCTTCACTCGACAGCACGGGAGGCAGAGCAAGAGCGTACACAGGGAGACGGGGAAGCGAGAGATAGGATCCCCATCTCTCGTCTCCCCGCATCCTCGCCTCCCTGTGAATCTTTCCTTCTTCCTCTCCGCCCAACCCGATCGATTCATCCATGCATCGACGATGAGGCGGCCCTGAGGTCACCTCTCGCTGTCGAGCATCGCCATCATGGGCGCGGGGTAGCGGGCGCCGGCGATCTCCTCCGCGGGGACGGCGGCCTCGAGCTCGGCGAGGTCGGAGGGCGAAAGCGCGATCTCGAGGCCGGCGAGGGCATCCTCGAGCTGCTTCCGCGTGCGCGCGCCCATCGTCGGGATCACCGTGACGCCCTGCGCGGCGCCCTTGGCGCGGACCCAGGCGATCGCGAGCTGCACGGGGGTGACGCCGCGCCTCTCTGCGAGGCGAACGAAGGCGTCGACGAGGGCCTGGTTCTTCCGGGCGTTGTCGCCCGAGAAGCGCGGCAGGTGGGCCCGCATGTCGCCCGCGCCGGCCGGCTTGCTCCCGGCCAGCAGGCCGCGCGAGAGCACGCCGTACGCGGTGACCGCGACGCCGAGCTCGGCGAGCGCGGGGAAGATCGTCGCCTCGGGGCCGCGGCTCACGAGCGCATACTCGATCTGGAGGTCCACGATCGGGTGCACCTTCGCGGCGCGGCGGATCGTCTCCACGCCCACCTCGGAGAGGGCGATGTGGCGGACATAGCCCGCCTTCACCATGTCGGCGATGGCGCCGATCGTGTCCTCGATCGGGACCGCCGGGTCCAGGCGCGCGGGCCGGTAGATGTCGATGTAGTCGACGCCGAGGCGCGACAGGCTATGGGCGAGGAAGCTCTTCGTCGCCATCGGACGGGCGTCGAACCCGAGGAAGGCGCCGTCGGGCGCGCGCAGGCCGCCGTACTTCACGCTGAGCACGGCCTTGTCGCGCCGGTCCTTGATGGCCCGGCCGACGAGCATCTCGTTCTTGCCCATGCCGTAGAAGTCGCCGGTGTCGAGGAGGCTCACGCCCCGATCGAGCGCCGCGTGGATGGTCGCGATGCTCTCCGCCTCGTCGCTCTCGCCGTACCAGCTGCCCCCGCCCATGCTCATGCAGCCGAGGGCGAGGGGGAAGACGGAGGGGCCAGCTTTGCCGAGCTTGGTGGTGTTCGTCGTCGTCATGCCGTCACCCTAGGCGCTCGCGTTTCATTGCTCCAATGAATAGTATGTATTCTCGACATGCCTGATGTTTATGGGAGAAACCTCGACCTGAACCTGCTCCGCGTCTTCGCCGTCGTCGCCGAGGCGGGCAGCGTCACGGAGGCGGCGAGCCGGCTGTACCTGACGCAGCCGGCCGTGAGCGCCGCGCTCCGGCGCCTGACCGCGACGATCGGCGCGCCGCTCTTCGTGCGGAGCGGGCGCGGGGTCGCGCTGACGAGCCGCGGCGAACGGCTGCGCGCGTCGCTGAAGCCGCACCTCGGCGCCCTGATCGACGCCGCGCTGGCGCCGCCGACCTTCGACGCGAAGACGTGCGAGCGCACCCTCCGCCTCGGGCTCTCCGACACGGCCGAGGTGTGGCTGCTCCCGCCGCTCTTGCGCGCGCTCGAGCGCGAGGCGCCGCGCATGCGCGTCGTCGCCGTGCCCGTGCAGTTCCGCACCGTGGGCGCGGCGCTCGCCGGCGGCGTCGACGCGGCGATCACGGTCGCCGACGATCTGCCTTCGAACGTCCGCCGGCGGCCGCTCTTGAAGACCGGCTTCACCTGCCTGTACGACCCGCGCCACGCGCGCCTGCGCAAGCTGACGGAGGCCCAGTACTTCGCGCACGATCACGTCATCGTCTCGTACAACGGGGACCTGCGCGGCTTCGTGGAGGACCTGCTCGGCAAGACGCGGAGGATCCGGTGCTCCGTCGCGAGCTTCTCCAACCTGGGCGCGCTGATCGACGGCACGGCGATGCTGGCGACCGTGCCCGAGATCGTCGCCGACGACATCCGCGCCGTCAGGCCGCACCTCCGGACCAAGCCCCTGCCGTTCGAGGTCCAGCCCGGGTACATGGAGCTGCTGTGGCCCGCCGCCACGGACGACGACGAGGCGTGCAAGTTCGCGCGGGAGAAGATCGTCCAGATCGCGCGGCCGCTGAGCAAGAGATGACCTGCCTGCCGGCCCGTCAGCGCCCATCGACCCGGAGAGAGTTCCATGAAGGCACGAAGATCATCGATCTTTCTTCCGGCCTTCCCGCCTTCTGGATCCACCTGGAGCGCGGTCTGCCCCCGGTCCCTACGCCCCCGTCGCCCCGCGCGGCTGCCGCGCCGCGGCCGTCGCATAAGGCGGCTCGCGGCCGGCGCGCACGGCGGCGAGATCGGCGCGCATCGTCCTCGCGTCGGGATATCGCTCCTGCTTGAGGAAGGCGAGGGCGCGGTCGACCACGGCGCACAGGCCGGGCGGCGCCGTGGGGGCGTGCATCGCGAGGGGCGGCGCCTTCTCGGTGGCGACCGCGATGAGCAGGCGCGCGTCGTCCAGGTTGCCGTGGATCGTGCGGCCCGCGAGCAGCCGGAACATCGTCGCTCCAAGGCCGAAGAGGTCCGTCCGGCCGTCGATCTCGTGGATGAGGCCCAGGGCCTGCTCGGGCGCCATGTAATCGTCGGTGCCGATCGACACGCCCGTCTTGGTCTTCGTCATCTCCGGCACCCCGGCGACGTCCTCGAGCAGCGGGTCGAGGACGCGCGCGAGGCCGAAATCCAGCACCCGCACGCGCCCGTCGCTCCCGATGTGGAGGTTCTCGGGCTTGAGATCGCGGTGAACGACGCCGTGCTCGTGCGCCACGATCAGCACGTCGAGGACCCGCTCGCCGAGCGCGAGCACCTGCCCGACAGGGAGCGTCCCGTGCCGCGCCATGCGGTCGAACACGGTCTCTCCCTCGAGCACCTCCATGGCCATGTAGACAAGGCCGTCGTCGGTGGCCCCGGACTCCAGCACCTGGGGGAGCCCGTCGCAGAGCGGCGCCACGGCGGCCAGCGCGCTCCCGATCGGCCCCTCGCGCAAGAACCGCTTCCGCACCGCCTCGATCTCGGCGAGCTCGGCGTGCAGGACCTTGAGCGCCGCCACGCACCCGTCCGCCCGGCGGCAAAAGAAGACGCTCGCCATGCCGCCGACCCCGAGGACGCTCTCCACCGCCCAGGGGCCGATCCGCGTGCCGACGCGCTGCTCTGCCAGCTCCTCTTCGGTCACCATGGGGAGATGCTACCACCGGCGGCTGCCCGCCGGGCCTCGTCCCGCGCCAGCTTGAATTTCACTTCTCCCGGGAGGGTCCTGGCAGCGCCTGGACCGCTCGCCATAGCTGGGTCACCACGTCGGGATCCAGGCCGACGGTAGAGAGCTTCCCGAGGCACCCGGCGCAGATGTGACCGGCCTGGAGCTTGATAGCCACGTCGGCCTTCTGCTGGCAGAGGTCGAAGAGGCAGGCGAGGGTCTCGGTGTGCAACAGCTTCGCGGGCTCATAATCGGCGGAGAGGGCGTGCAGCCCGTAGAGGAGCAGCTCGTAGGCCACGAAGGACGCGGCTGGCAAGGAGATGAGCTGATCCAGGCCGGCCAGCGAGATCACCGCCGTCCGGTGTCCCGGATGCCAGTGCGAGAACCAGCGGTCCAGCAGGGGCTGCTCCACGAAGACCACCTTGAGGGCGCCGGGATCCAGCGAGTCCGCGTAGGTGGCCAGCTCGTCCTCGCCGCGCTGCGAGAGCGGACCGGCAGGGATCGAGGCCCCCTGGAACGACACGTCCACGTCGAAGGCCGGCGCGCCCTTCACACCGCCGAGCGCCTGGGATGCCGTCCGGAGCAGCGGGTCCAGCCGGGCAGCCGTGGGGACCCCGAGGACCCGAGGGCCCGGCCGGGCACGGCCGCGGCCGCCCATCTTCATGGCCATCATCGCGTCGTAATAATGGCTCTTCTTGCTCAGGGAGGACATCGGCCTGGAATAGGCATCTCGCTCGGCGTCGAGCCGGTCCGCCTCGGCCCGGATCTCGGGATCCCCGTCGGCGTAGCCTCGGAGCCGGTTGGCCGCGTCGGCCAGCGTGGACGCGGCTTCCTGCCACCGGCGATCGTCGTTGAGCCCCAGGGCCACCCGGCGAGCGCGGGCGGCGTCGAGCGCAGCCGCGGCCCGGAGCACCTCCGGATCCGCCGGCTGGGCGCGGACCTGCTCCTCCGCGACCCGAGGCCATGCCAGCGTCCAGGGCTCCTTCGACAGCGCGCCGTCCCGGTCCGTGAGCGCGACGTCGACCAGGTGCGTCTCGCCGATCGCGCCGGCGGGGAAGCGCAGCCGGAACATCGGGGCCAGCACCATCCCGCCCGGGAGCGAGCCGAGCGAGAAAGAGCAAGTCCCGCCGTCGCGGGCGCAGGGGTAGTCATTGAGCGACTCCACCTCGACGCCCTCGGGCGCGCGGATCAGGAGCGCGGCGTCGCGGGCGACCACGGAGAGCACCTCGCCGATCTCCCGGCCGACGAAGCCGGGGAGCTCGTCGGCGCGCGCAGCGAAATAGAAGTTGCCGCCGCCCTCCTCGGAGAGGCGGCCCAGGAGGAATTCATTGAAGCCCTCGCCCAGGCCAATGGTGCTGGTGGTCACCCGGCGCAGCCGCTGGGAGCGGGCATGGGAGGTCAGCTCGTCGGGCGAGGTGATCCCGTGGTTGGCCTGGCCGTCGGTGAGCAGGAGGACGCGGCCGATGGCATCCTCGGGCAGGTGCGCGCCCACCTCGGCGCAGCCGCGGAGCCAGCCGCCGCCCAGGTCGGTGTTGCCTCGCGCGGTCACCGTGTCGAGCGCGGCCTCGGCGCGGAGCCGCGCCCCGGGCGTGGCCTCGGTGGAGGGGATGGGCACCTCGACGTGGTGGTCGAAGGTGACCACGCTGAAGCGGTCGCCGGGCTGGAGGGTGCGGATGGCCTGGCGAGCAGCTTCCAGCGCGAGCCGGAGCTTCTCGCCGGACATGGAGCCGGAGCGGTCGATCACCAGCGAGAGGTGGACAGGCTTGCGGGCCTGGCTCCCCTCGGGCCGGGGTACCGTGATCTCCACCCGGAGCAGTCGCTCCGCGGGCTCGGCGGGGAGCCATGGTCGATCGGGGCGGGCGTTGAACATGGCACCATGGCACACCCCACCCCGGGCTGCCGTCAACGGGTCGATGGCTTCCGCAGGCCGGCAGATCGCCGCATCGCCGCGCGCCGAGCTTCACGCCAAGGAGACTCCCTCGATGCCCGCCATGCACTCGCTCCCGCCGGTTCATCGCCCTCTCGAGGACGCGCTCGCGCTCGGCCCCGCGCTGCTCGCGCGCGCCCGCTCCGCAGGGGAGGCGCCCTGGCTCGCCGCCAGCCTCGTCGAGGGGCCTGCCGTGGTGCTGGGCGCGGCCCAGCGCGCAGCGCGCGTGGTCGACCTCTCGGCCTGCGCCGCGCGCGGCGCGAAGGTCCTGCGGCGCGCCACGACGGGCACCGCCGCGTTCCTCGGCGGGCGCGGCGTCGTGTGGACCCTCGCGCTGCCGCACGCCGCCGCGCTCGCGCCCGACGCCACGGCCCGGACGCTCCTCAACCGCAACGTGCGCGGCTTTCTCAAGGGCTTCTCCCGCGCCGGCGCGCCCGCGCATTACTTCGGGCGCGAGTGGATCTCGCTGCAGCACCGCCCCGCCGCGCTGCTCGGCCTCGACGCCACGCCGGACGGCGCGGTCCTCATCGAGGTCTTCGCGGGCCTCGACGCGGCGCCCGCGATCCCCCCGGAGCTCGCGGCGCCGGACGAGCGCGTCATCGACCGCTGGCTGGGCAAGGTCCCGGCCGCGCTCTCCGAGGTCCTCCCGGCGCGCCTGTCGCTCGAGGCGCTCGCGCGCGCCGTCGTCGAGGGGGTCGCCCTCCGCGCCGCGCTCCCACTGATCGACGGCGGCGAGGCGCCCGAGCTCGCGGCCGAGCGCTTCCAGCCCGTGACCGCGCCCGACGATCCGGTGCCGCCGGGCGCCTCCGCCGCGGTGCTGGCGCGCGTGCCCATCGGCTGGATCGAGGCCGCGGCGCTCGCCGACATTCCGCACGTCCCGCACGTCCCGCTCGTTTCGCCGGCGCGCGCGTGGCTCGGCGGCGACGTGCTCACGGCGCGCTGGCTCCTCGACGCGCTCGGCCGGGGGGATGCGCCGGCGCGCGGCGAGGACGTCGACGCCGAGGCCTCGCCGCTGGAGGGGGCGACCCTCGCCGACCTGCGCGCGCTCGCGCGGCGCGCGCTCGCCCTCGGCCGCGCGCCCGGGGGCTGATCCGCCTCAGAGGGGCGCCTGGCAGGGCGCGAGCTGGCTCGCCAGGGACCCGAGCGCCGCGCTGGCCGCGCCCCCGGCGAGGAGGCCCGCCAGCGCAGGGCGCGGGCGAGGATCCGGATCGGGGACATGCCGCCCTCCGTCGAGGCGATAACGCCAGCGGGGACCCCGGGCGACGAGCTCGGCGATCGCGAGGAGGAACCGGTCGATGTCCGGCCCGCTGGTGCCGACGCCGAAGCTCGCCGGTGTGGAGCGAGCTGGGCCGCGTCCACGGCGAGCCGCGCGCCGTGGCGATGGGCGACCGCGGCGAGCTCCGGGAGCGGCCACAGCTCGCCCGTGACGTTGCTCGCCCCCGTCACGGCGAGCAGCCGATGGCGTGAGAGCACGCCGCGCAGCGCGCCGTCGGCCCGCGCGATCGCCTCGTGATCGACATACCACCTCACGAGTCCAGGGGACTCCGGGCGACCAGAGTCCGCGCTTGCCCGCCGCACATGCGGCCGGCCAGGTCGTCACCCGGGACACCCCACCGCGGATCGGAGGGTTGTCGGCCAGCGAGCCGGGGCTACGCGCTGGCGCTCATGACCTGCCGAACCCATTACCGCGATGGTTGCCTTGTGGCAAGGACCGGCTCGACCTCACAGCCGCCCGCTCGGCTGCGAACGCCGGTACGGCGGTTGCATTGTGAATCTCCGGGGCAATGCGATGCCGCACATGGCGGCTCCTGGACAGGGCCCTCACGGCCGACTCTGCCGCAGAGGCGGGGTGCGACCGTGAGCCGTCCGTCCTCCAGCGCACCCCGAGAGGACCCATGAAGACACCCGGACTCCTTCTCGCTCTCTTCCTCCTTTGCGCCTCCTGCAGCGCCTGCAGACCGGACGAGAGGCTCGCTCCGGTGGGCCACGGCGGCTCCGCGCCGGGCCACGCAGGCGCCGAGCCGGACGCCACCGAGGGCGGCGCCGGGGACGACCTGTTCGCCCGGCTCCCGGAGATCGCGCCGACGGCCACCGGGCGGCGGGGGGCGGCGGCGACGGTCGATCTCCGCGGGACGCTGGCCGCCATCGAGATCCTGAAGCGAGGGGGGAACGCCGCCGGGAACATCGTGTCCTATACCTGCACCATCGAGTTCGAGGGCGGCAATGGCATCGTCGTACCGGGGTACGGCTTCCTGCTGAACAACGAGCTCACGGACTTCAACATCCCGCCCGACCCGAGCTCGCCGCACCCAACGCCGTCGAGCCGGGCAAGCGGCCGCGCAGCAGCATGAGCCCCACGATCGTCCTCAAGGACGGCAAGCCCGTGCTCGCGCTCGGCTCGCCAGGCGGGTCCACCATCATCACCACGGTGCTGCAGATCCTCGTCGGCCAGTTCGATCTGGCCCTCCCCATCGACAGGGCGCTCGCGGCGCCGCGCCTGTCGCAGCGCAACTCGGGCGACGGCGCCACCGACGCGGAGACGGCGTTCCTGAGCGCCCCGGAGGCCGAGGGGCTCGCGTCCCTGGGCCACGTCCTCTCCGACGCGGGCACGATGGGAGGCGAGATCGGCGCGGCCACCGCCCTGCGCTTCGACGGCGATGGGACCGTGACCGCGGTCGCCGAGCCGGTCCGGCGCCACGGCGGGAGCGCGATGGTCGAGCAGGAGCGGTGAGCGCGGCGCGCGCGCCCCTCGGGGCCCGGACCCGACGGCTGCCCCGAGCACCCCGGAGGCGGGGCGCTCAGGGCGCCGGAAGCCAGGCGCTGCGCCAGCGCGGTGAACCAGCCCTCGAGGTGCCACCTCCGCGCGATCCGGTCGGGCGAGGCCCGTGGCGCGATCCTGGTGTTGGTGGGGCAGCAGTCGGTAAGTAACCGTGATGCTTCAGCAGCAACGGCATCGTGACCCGCGAGCGAGCGCCAGCGTTGATGCCGTCCACGCGCAATCGATGATCGGCTGCTCTGGCAGCTGTGCCAGTCGAGCTACCACGCTCCCGCGGTCGAGCTCGGCCTGTTCTGCCTTCCCGAGGGCGCCGCCCTCGACCCTCAGGCACCCTCGCGGAGCGCCGAGCGATGGATTCGAGGGTGCGGTCCGACAACGGATCTCGCCGGACCGCACCGTCCATGGGTCGCGGGCGGCGCTCACGCCCTCCAGGCGTCCTTGTGGCTCGACATCCGAACGCACCCGCGCGTCGCTCCTTCAGGCTTGCTGTGCGTTGTTGCGGCGCACATCCTTTGCTTCCCTGCTACCTGTCTCCCTACCGCCTCCCTTCCAGCTGCCTTCGACCTCCATGAGCTCCCGGTCGCGGAGCTCGCGCGCCTGGTCCGCGCGCGATCGCTGTCGCTGCGGGGATGGCGCCTCCACTCGAGGCCGCGTGCTCTGGCTGCAGGCCTACCAGCGCCTGCCCGCCCGCATGCCGCCAGTGCCGTGGTCGCGAACCTCATGGAGAGGATCCGGGCGAGCCGGTAAATCATCGCGACCGACAGGGACCAGATGCGTGCCTGTTGCAAATTTCTATTGGAGGTTCCGCCTGCTCTCGTGGTAGGGTGATCCTGCTCGGGGGAGACGCCCTGCTGGCAGGTGGCTGGCAGGTGGCTGGCAGGTGGAAGAGGGGGAGTCGTGCTCATGCGCGATGGCACAGCCGCGCCATGTCCGCTGAATCGGATCGAGGGGGGCAACGATGCCGCGGAAGAAAATCCTGCTGGTCGACGATTTTCAGACCCTCCTGCGTATCGAGCAGATGGCGCTGAGCAAGCACTAGAGATCGTCTTCCGGACGAGCGACGGCGCCATCTCGATCCGGCCTCTGTGAGCCGCATGGACAGCGATCGCGACGAGCTGCTCCAGACGTTCACGCCAGAGGCGCACGAGCTCCTCGACGAGATCGAGCGCGCGCTGCTGCAACTCGAGACCGGCCGCGACGCTCACGAGGTCCTCCAGCGCGTCTTCCGCGCCACCCATACGCTCAAGGGGAGCGCCGGCTCGATAGGCCTCGGCGGCTTGAGCGATCTCGGGCACGCCGCCGAGGACATCATCGAGTCGCTCTGCCGCGGCGAGCTCCCGCTCTCGACGCCCGTGGTCTCGCTGCTGCTCGAGACGGTGGACGCAGCCCGCCGGCTCGTTGCCGAGGTCGAGCGGGGGCAGGCCGAGCGCAGCACCTCGTACAGAGGGGTCGTCGCGCGCCTGGAGGAAGCGCGGCGCGGAGGGCTGAAGGCGGAGGAGGACGCGGGGGCGACGAGCGCGCGCCGCGCGACCGAGGACGACGCGGAGGGAGCGACCGGCATCAAGAGCATCCGTGTCGCCGTCGAGAAGCTGGATTGCATGGCGGATCTCATCGGAGAGCTCACCCTCGGCCGGAACAGGATCGCCCGGACGCTCCGCGCGGTGCGCGGCGACGCCGGCGCTGCGCTGCGCGACGAGATGGAGGAGCAAGATCGGCTCTGCAAGGAGCTGGAGGAGGCGGTGCGCGCCGCGCGCATGGTGCCGGTCGGCCCCTGGTTCCGGCACTACGAGCGCACGGTGCGCGATCTCGCCCACGCGCACGGCAGGCAGGCGCGCCTTCTCGTCGTGCACGGCGACGTCGAGGTGGACACGGCCGTGGTCGAGCGGTTCCGGGACGCCCTGACGCACATCCTGCGCAACGCGATCTGTCACGGCATCGAGCCGCCCGAGGCGCGGCGCGCCGCGGGCAAGGACCCCTGCGGCACGATCACCCTTCACGCCGCGCACGAGCGGGGCGGCATCGCGCTCCGGATCTCCGACGACGGCGCCGGGATGAGCCGCGAGCGCATCGCCGCCCGCGTCTGCGCGCTGGGGAGGCACCCGGAGCCCGAGGCGCTCCCCGATCATGAGCTCTTCAGCCTCGTGTTCGAGCCCGGGTTCTCCACGGCGGCGGAGTCGTCCCACCTGGCGGGGCGCGGCATGGGCATGGATGTCGTGCGGCGCAGCGTGGAGTCGATCCAGGGCACGATCCGGATCGAGAGCCGCGAAGGGCACGGCACGTCGCTGTCGATCCAGCTCCCGCTCACCCTGGCCACCATCGAGGGGCTCTCCGTCGGGATCGGCGGCGAGCGGTACGTGATCCCGCTCCGCGCGGTGCTCGCCTGCTGCGATCTGCCCCGCGGCGCGCTCGCGCACGGCGGCGCCCAGGGGCTCATGATCCGGCGCGGACGCGCGCTGCCGTGCGTCCGCCTCCGGGCGCTCTTCGGGCTCGGCGGATCTCCCCCGCCGGACGAGCGCGTCGTCATCGTCGCGCACGACGGCTCCGAGGCCGGCCTCGTGGTCGACCTCCTCGACGGCGAGGGGCGCACGGTGGTCAAGCCGCTCGGCCAGCTGTTTCGCCGCGTCCGGGGCATCTCCGGCTCGACCATCCTCGGCGACGGCAGCGTGGCGATGATCCTCGACGTCGACGCGTTGCTCGGCGGCGTCCTCGGGGACCTCGGCCCGGTCGAGGCCCCCGACGAGCGCAGGGCAGCGCCAGCGGCCGCCGGAGGCAGCCCAGGATGAGCCGGCGCCCCGGCGCGCAGGGCGCCCGTTTGCCATCTCTCTCCATGGAGGCGTCATGATCTCCGACGCGTCGAGCCCCGTGTCGCAATATATCTCCTTCATCATCGCGGGGGACGAGTACGCGGTGAACATCCTCCGGGCGCGGGAGATCGTCGAGCACAGCGTCACATCGCGGGTCCCGATGATGCCAGCGTGCATCGTCGGCGCCATGAACCTCCGGGGCCGCGTCGTGCCGGTCATCGATCTCGCGGTCAAGCTCGGGCTGCCGCCGACGAGGGTGAGCCGGTGGACGTGCGTCCTCATCGTCGAGACCGAGCTCGACGGCGAGAACACCCGCCTCGGCCTGCTCATCGACGGTGTGGGCGATGTGCTCACGCTCTCCGAGGGCGAGATCGAGCACGCGCCGGCCTTTGGCGCGCAGGTGCGCGTGGATCAGCTGCTCGGGATGGCGAAGGTGGGCCAGAAGCTCGTGCTGCTGCTCAACATCGACCGCATCCTCTCGCCGGCGGAGCTCATGGCCTCGACGACGCCCGGCCCCTCGGCCCCCGGGGCCCCGCCGGCGCTCCCGGGCGGCCACGGTGCGCCGGCCGGCGAAGGGGACAGGCCATGATCTCGCTCGCCGAGCTGGGCCCGCGCGCCCTCAGCGACGAGGAGTTCGCGCTGTTCCAGAGGCTCGTCAAGAGCGCCTCGGGCATCGCGCTCGGCCCGCAGAAGAAGCCGCTCCTGATCTGCCGCCTCGGGCCCCGGCTCCGCGCGCTCGGGCTCCGCAGCTTCGGCGAGTACTACCGCCGCGTGACCGCGCCGGGCGGCGAGGGCGAGCTCGTGCACATGCTCGACTGCATCTGCACGAACGAGACCCATTTCTTCCGGGAGCGCGATCAGTTCGAGCTCCTCGAGCGCGAGATCCTCCCGGCGTGGCACGACAGCGCAGGCCACGGAGCGTCCTTCGCGCGCGGCCGCCGCCCGCTGCGCGCCTGGAGCGCGGCCTGCTCGACCGGGGAAGAGCCCTACTCGATAGCGATGTCGTTGCTCGACACCCTGCCCTCCCGGGATCGCAGCGACGCGGCGGGACAGGCGCCGCCACGGGCCGCCGCCGCGTCGACCGGCGCTCCGGGGATCTGCATCCTCGCGACGGACCTGTCCGTCCGCGCGCTCGACCAGGCGCAACGCGCGGTGTGGCCGATCGAGCGGGCCTCGGAGATCCCGGAGGAGCGCCTGCGCAGCTACATGCTCCGCGGGACGGGCGCGAGCGCGGGCCTCATGAAGGCCCGGCCGGAGCTGCGCAGGCTCATCACCTTCCGGCGCTTCAACCTGCTCGACGCGGCACCCAGGCGATTCGGCCTGTTCGATCTGATCTTCTGCCGGAACGTCCTCATCTACTTCGACGCCGCGACGAAGGCGTCGATCGTGGCGAGGCTCATCGCCAGCCTCGCGCCTTCAGGGTACCTGTTCCTCGGACACGCCGAGGGCCTCCACGGGACGGACCACCGCGTGCGGTGCGTCGCGCCATCCGTTTATCGGCTCCCGCCCCCGGCGGGGCTCGCAGGAAGCCGCACCACATCTAGCCCGGAGCATGCATCATGCTTGCGCATATCGGAGTAGGCCGGAAGCTCTACCTCGGCTTCGCCGCCATGGTCGTCATCGTCCTCGGACTGGCGGGCACGTCCTACATGAGGTTCGCGGAGCTCGACGAGGCCCGCTCGTGGGACCAGCACACCTACGAGGTGATGCTCACGACGAGAGAGATCATGGCGTCGCTGCTCGACACCGAGACAGGAGAGCGCGGCTTCGTCATCACCGGGGTGGAATCGTTCCTGGAGCCGTACCGCAGCGGGCGAGACCGGTTCGAGCAAAGCCTGAGCCGTGCCCGGGAGCTCACCAGGGACAACCCGCGCCAGCAGACGCGCCTCGAGAAGATCGACAAGCTCCACGACGAGTGGCTCTCCTCCGTGCTGGAGCCGATCATCCAGCAGCGCCGCAGCGCGGACGAGGCGAGGGGGCCGGCGGATCGCGCCGTCGAGGAGATCAAGCAGGGGCGCGGGAAGGGCCTCATGGACCAGATGCGCGCGGCGCTCAAGGAGATCGACGACGAGGAGGTCGCCCTCCTCGCCCAGCGGCAGGCGGCGACGAACGCGCTCGTCAAGACGATGTACGTGACGCTGCAGATAGGAGGTCTGCTCGCGATCGTCGTCGCCGCCGTGCTCGCCGTCGTCTTCAGCAGGATGATCCTCTTGCCGCTCACCCAGGCGGTGTCGATCCACCAGCGCATCGCCGGGGGCGACTTCACGGGCCACGTCACGGTGAAGAGCTCCGACGAGTTCGGCCAGATGCTCGGCGCCGTGAAGGCCATGTCGGAGCGCCTGGCGGGCCTCATCGGCGAGGTCCGGAGCGGCGCGGTCTCGGTCTCCTCGGTCTCGGTGCAGCTCTCGGCGACGGCGCAGAGCCTGTCGCAGGGCACCAGCGAGCAGGCGGCGTCCGTGGAGGAGACGATGACCAGCCTGCAGCAGCTGAGCGGCACGATCGCGAAGAACGCCGCCAACTGCAAGCAGGTCGAGGAGACGGCGCACCGGAGGACGAGGGACGCGGAGCAGAGCGGTCAGGCGGTCCGGGAGACGGTCGAGGCGATGAAGGCGATCACCCAGCGGATCGTGATCATCGAGGAGATCGCGTACCAGACGAACCTGCTCGCCTTGAACGCCGCGATCGAGGCGGCTCGCGCGGGCGAGCACGGCAAGGGCTTCGCCGTGGTCGCCACGGAGGTGCGGCGGCTGGCCGAGCGAAGCCGGGATTCGGCGAAGGAGATCGGCTCGTTCGCCGCGTCGAGCATCGTCGTCGCGGAGCGCTCGGGACAGCTCATCGCGGAGCTCGTCCCGTCGATCCGGGAGACCGCGGAGCTGGTGCAGGGCGTCGCCGTGGCGTCCAAGGAGCAGTCGAACGGCGTGGCCCAGATCAGCGGGGCGGTGGAGCTGATAGAGCAGGCCACGCAGCGCAACGCGGCGATCTCCGAGGAGCTCGCCAGCACGGCGGCCGAGCTCTCGGCGCAGGCAGAGCAGCTCCAGAACGTGATGGCGTCGTTCCGCCTCGCGCAGGAGAGCGACGGCGACCCGGGCCAGAGGCCAGCGGCGCCGGGGCGTTTACCGGACCGCCGCGGCGGCAAGGCGCTGTGGAGGCCGCCGCAGAAGGGCCCCCCGAGCGGCGGCGCATCGAGCAACGGGCGCGCGCCGCGCGCCGCAGGCGATCAGGACTTCGTCCCGTTCTAGAGCGACGGTCGCCCGCTTCGGATACGGGCCCACCTCGACGTTCTCGGTGCTCAGCGCACCTTCGTACGCTTGCGCGCCGAAAACGCCGATCTGGGCCCGTCTCCTGCGCGGGAGACCGCCGCTCTGCTCCTCGAAAAAGTGACGCTGTATCAGGAGCTTATCGATGCATCGAGGAGGCCGCGTTCACTCCGCAGCCTGCGGGCGTTACAGCGCGCAAAGCCGCAGAACCCGCGAGCGGGCTCAAGCCTCCTCTTCGATCACGTCCTGCGCTTCCTTCTTCATCGGCTTGTACTTGAAGATCGCGCGAATGATGCCGTGATCGTTGGTGCCGTCGGCCTTGTGATCCTCGAAGTTCAAATGATCATTATTCACCGTCATGCCGTCGAACATCCATAAACGTTTGCGGCTGTTGTCGTAAAACTCCTGGCTCACCAGGATGTGATCGAGCGATTCGCGTATGTCCTGATGGACATGCGTGTAGTAGACGTCCCTTGTGTCGCGATACTCCTGCAAGGTCTGCGCGGTATAGAGTGCGGTGTCCCCACCTCCAGCCGAATCGCCTACCAGGTACTTCGGTTGGCCGGTCAACACGTTGGCAGTGTTGCTCTGCTGCCCATCGTTGATATCGCCGATCACGATGACGGGTGTATTGTTGCCCTTCATCTGTTCTGTCAAAAGGAAGCGAAGCGCTGCCGCCTCCGCCGTTCGACGGATCGTCGAAAGCGCCGACCCGAGCCCGGCCGAGTGCTTTGAATATGCAGTCCTGTCTGCCTTGAACCAGGCTTCGTTGAATACTTTCGTCGGCGCCTTGGATTTGAAGTGGCATACGTAGGCATGAATCGCAGGGTCGTTTTCGCGTGGTTTTATCGTGAAGTGGAGGACCGGTCTGGAGAAGCCGCTGATGCCCACGTTGATGTCCGGCGTTTGCGGATCGTCGCCGCTGGATTGCAGAACGAATTTTCTGGGGAAATGCTCTATCCAGCTCGGCTGGCCTTCCAGGAGTCCCTTGCGTACGATGGCGGCACAGACGATCTTCGTTCCCGTAGCCTCTGCCGGCGTCAGCACATCGTAATTTTCCGTCATGCCCGCGGTCTGCAAGCATTTGTTCAAGGAATCGCGGTGCCATAATTCCTGGAACCCGCAAACGTCGGGTTTCAGTATTTTTAGCTGCCGGGCGACCCATTTGAGCTTGAGATTGTATTGATCCTGGGTCCAGCCCTCCGGGTCCGAGTACATCGGTAATCCGGGTTCGTTGAGGTTGAAGAGATTGAAGGTTGCAATGCTCAGCTCTCTCAAATTCATGGTCGTCTTATTTCCTCCAGGGATTGCCGCTCACGTATGAACGACGAATCCGACGAATCGTGGGTTCGCCGTCCTGTGACGCTTCCTCCGCGTCGCTGCTCCAATGCGCGATGCGCCGCAGGTGCAGCGTCGGTCGATTTACCATTGAGCGCCACAGGAGCCAGGAAATCCAAACGCGATCCGAATGTCAATCTCCTCGTCGTGGCCATCCCACCATACAGCCACGCTGTACGCGCTGGTTGACGTAGAGAACCGCATCCCTCCTGAAAGCGAGCTCGATGACGCGGAGCGGGCGGAGTAAGCGCTCCAGGTAGCCGCGCATGTCCGCATCGTCGTCGGCGACGATGCGCGTCCTCGCGCCCTCGGAGGTTTCACCGACCGGCGCTTGCATCGCGACGTCCGCGGCTTACTTCGAGGCCGCGACTCCGGCGAGGATCAGGTCGATCCCGGCGAGGAACTCTTTGCGGTCGTCGTGGTCGGCGAGGTGGGCGGCGACGTTTCGGGTGAACGGGTACTCACGGGCGTCGAGCTCGCGCCAGCGCGCCGCCGCCGCCTCGAGGAAGTCGACGCGGTTCGTCGACGGCGCGAGCTCGCGGCGCGCGAACTGGCTCGCCGTGGCGTTCTGGACGCTCACCCCGATGACGTAGCTGAGCAGCGTCGACGCCGCGGTGAACTGGGCGCTCCCGCGGACGCCCAGCGCCTCGACCTGGCGGCCGAGGCGCTCGTAGATCCGCAGCATCGCCGTCTCCCTCGGAGCGCGTGAGAGCTGCGCACCCACCCACGGGTGCGCCTCGATCGCGTCGAACACGCCGAGCGCGACGCGATGGATCGCCTCGCGCGGCCGGGTCGAGCCGCGCACTTCGCCCATCGTGCGCGCGACCACGGCGTCGGTCGCGGCGGCGAGGAGCTCGCTCCTGTTCGTGACGTGCCAGTAGATTGCGCCCGGGCCCGTCGAAAGGCTCGTCGCGAGCGCGCGGAACGTCAGCCCATCCTCACCGTCCGCGTCCAGCAGCGCGATCGCCGCTTCGACGATCCGCTCGCGCGAGAGCGCATCCTCGCGGCGTTTCTCGCGCTCCGGCCCTCGCGCCGCCTTCTTCGCCACGGCTCCATCTTGACAGTTCTGGAGCGGCGTTCCAGGTAATTAGTGGAACGATGTTCCAGGCTGAAGACCGAGAGGAATCAAGATGACTTCCATCACCATCATCGGCGCCGGACCGGGCGGGCTCACCCTCGCGCGCGTCCTCCACGTCCACGGGATCCGGGCGACCGTGTACGAGGCGGACGCCTCCGCCGAGGCGCGCACCCAGGGCGGGATGCTCGACATCCACGACTACAACGGCCAGCTCGCGCTCGAGGCCGCCGGCCTCTCCGACGAGTTCCGCGGCATCGTCCACGAAGGCGGTGAGGCGATGCGCCTGGTCGATCCGCGGGGCACGGTCCTCCTCGACCAGCCGGACGACGGCTCCGGCGTTCGCCCCGAGGTGCTCCGCGGCGACCTCCGGCGCATCCTCCTCGACTCACTCCCGCCTGACACCGTGCGATGGGGCCGCAAGCTCACGGGCCTGCGCGCGCTCGGCGACGGAAAGCA
Organism: Sorangium sp. So ce302; assembly: GCF_051530145.1. Lineage (GTDB taxonomy): Bacteria > Myxococcota_A > Polyangia > Polyangiales > Polyangiaceae > Sorangium > Sorangium cellulosum_B. The sequence continues at coordinate 1,808,437 of NZ_CP150326.1, forward strand.
CGAGCTCACCTTCGCGGACGGGTCGACCGTGACCACCGGCCTCGTCGTCGGCGCCGACGGCGCGTGGTCGAGGATTCGGCCGCTCCTCTCCGACGCGAAGCCCGAATACGTCGGCACCACCTACATCGAGACGTACCTGCTCGACGCCGACGCGCGGCATTCCGCCAGCGCCAAGCTCGTCGGCGGGGGCGCGTTCTACGCGCTCACGCCCGGCAAAGGCATCATCACGCACCGCGAAACGAACGGCGTCCTCCACACCTACGTCGCGCTCACGAGGCCAAAGGCGTGGATCGAGGACATCGACTTCACCGACCCGGAGACGGCGCGGGCGCGCGTCGCCGCGGAGTTCGACGGCTGGGCCCCGGCCCTGACCGCGCTCATCACCGACGGCGAGACCGATCCGGTCCCGCGCATGATCCACAAGCTCCCCGCCGGGCATCGCTGGGATCGCGTGCCCGGCGTGACGCTCCTCGGCGACGCCGCGCACCTGAGCCCGCCCGACGGGGAAGGCGCAAACCTCGCGATGGTCGACGGCGCGGAGCTCGGCAAGGCCATCGCCGCGCACCCGAATGACCTCGAAGCCGCGCTCGCCGAGTACGAAGAAGCGATGTTCGTTCGTGGAGCGAAGGCCGCCCCCGAAGCCGCGGCGACCTTCGAGCTTTGCTTCGGCGAAACCGCCCCGCACGGCCTCATCGCATTGCTGTCGGGCGGGGAGGCGCGGTCGAGCGGCTAAGATGTGCGCCTGCCGTCGAAGCGCTGTCATGTGTCTCTGAGATTTGCCGAAATTAGACGCTCGTGTCGTGAGGCTCCGCAGTCAACCATCTCCGGTCGGTGAAACGTCCATCGATCAGGTTGAGCTCCTCCACCGCTTGCTCGCGGTCCAGGCACGTCCCGAGCTCCTCGGGCCACTCGAAGCAGCGGATGTCGTCCCGGCCGAGCCAGTCGCAGCCCGGCGCTGCGATGAGGAGCGCAGCTGCGGTCGACGGGCCGGCGCGCGCCCGCCGCGTCCACCCTCACCGGGGCGCGTCGCGCTTCCTGAACCACTTGGAGAGGTAGCGCTCTTCGAGGTCGATGAAGGCTTCGCGCATCATGGCCTCGTAGACGATGGCCTCGAGGACCCCAGGGCGCGGGGCGGGGGCCTGCTTTTGAATGAGCCCGGCCGGGACCTTCCGCGAGATCTTGTAGCTCGTGAGCAGCGGCTCCGCGTCTCCGGGCAAGATGAACTCCGTCTTGAAGAAGAACTTGAGCCCCATGATGATGAGCTGCGGCTTCTTGCTGGCGTGGGCGATCCCGGACGACTCGACGCGATAGCTCACCACGAGGGAGGGGGAGGTCACGGTGAGCTGCTCCTCGGCGGCGCCCTCGAGCGGCGGGCCCGGCTCGAAGGTGACGAACTCCGGCTCGAACCCCCGCGCGAGCCCCTCCACCAGGGCCGCCGCGGTCCGCTTCTCCTGGGGATCGAGGCGGGTCGCATCCACGTAGCGGCTCGGCAGGGACGCGGCGCCGCTGAACATCGGGATCTTCCTGACGATCTCGTCGGCGCGCTCCAGGTCCTGCGACGGAAGCCGCCGGAAGCGGACCTGGACGGCCGGGCCGCGGAGGCCCTGCGGCGTGCTCCTGGGCCCCACGCGCTCCGCGTAGGCGAGGAGCCGCCGCACGAAGCCCGCGTCCTGCTCGCTCCCTTCGGGCATCTCGCTCTTGTACCGGTCGAGCGCGCGCGCATAGAGCGCGTGCCTGGCGTCGTTGAACGCCTTGTCCAGGCCGTGCTTCGGGTAGCGCTCCGCGAACGCCAGCAGCGCCGCGAGCGTACCCACCTCCCGCGCCCGCTCGAGCTCCGCGGCGAGCGCGGCGCGGCGGGCCGCGGCGACCTCGGCCTGGATGCCCGTCCTGGGGTAGGCGCGGAGGAAGTCGTCGATGGCCTCGACCGAGCCTTTCGCCACCGCGAGGCGCAGCTCGGCCCGCGGCAGCAGCACCTGCGAGACGACCTCCGCGTGGCCGCGGCCGCGCGCGACGTAGCTCTGGTACGCGGCCACGTCGTCGCGCTCCCGCGCCGCGGCGTACATCCGAGCGTCGCTCATCCGGTTGCGGAGGAAGAAGAGCCCAAGGCCGAGGGCCACGCCGACCGCGGCCGCGAGGAGCCATGCATAGCTCTGCCACCCCGGGACCTCGCGCGAGAGCGGGATCGGCGACGCGAACGGGCTCTCGATGGCAGGCGGCTCGAAGGGATCGAGCCGGCGCAGCTCCGCGGCGTCGGGCTTCGCCTTCATGCGGCTGCACGCCGCTTCGACCTCCCGGATCACGTCGTCCGAGCGCGACGGGTCCTCGAGGGGAAAGGCGTGCTGCGTGCCGCCGAACGTGAGGACCACGGCGCCCCGAGGGCCCGCCGAGACGCGCGAGAGCTCCGCGAGCGAGAAGACCCGGAGCCTGTGGTCGCGCGCGTCGACCAGGTTCGCGGGGAAGACGAACAGGCCGGGCGCGAACGGCAGCGTGATGAGGTCGGCGTTGTAGGCGAGCGCCCGGAGCACGCCGATGACGGTGATCGCGGCGAGCAGCACGTACGCGGCGGCCGCCGACGTCGGGTGGAGCGCGAGAACGCTGTTGACGTCGCCCAGGCCGGCCGCACAGAGCGCCGCCAGCAGGAGGCCCGAGGCGGCGCTGACCGTGAGCCAAGCCACGATGGTGCGCCGAGTCCCGAACCGGCTGACGATCGGCGCCGGCGCGAACCGCCCGCGGAACGCCTCGATCACGCCGTCCTGGATGGTACGCGGAAGCTTGTAGAAATTGATCTCGTTCATCGCGCTGCTCCCACTCGGCGCCGGAGCGCGGCGCCCTTCCACGCCTCGACCTGCCGATCGACTCTAATGCATTTCGCCCCGAGCTCCGAGTCCGGAGATGGCAACTCCTTGCAGCAGGAGCGTGCGGCGATGCGTCGACTTCTGCTCCTCTGGCACTTATGCAGTCTCGCCGGCGCCGGCGCAGCGGTGGGCTGCGGCGGCGACGAGCCGCGGAGGGCTCGAGCGCCCAGCGCCAAGGGCATGAAGCTGATGCTCGGCGGAAGGTTTACGGGATCTCGAGCTCGCCGAAGCGGGGGAGGCGAGCGCCGCGAGGACCGGAGTGGTGGGGCAGCGGGCTCCCTGGGTCGGGATGGGTCATCCGGTCGTCTGCCAGCTCGAGCCCGCCGCCATTCCGTGGAGGGCCGCAAAGCCGCGATCGATCAACGCGATGAACGCAGCGTTCGCCTTCTTCGCAGAGCCTCCGCGCTCGAACACGCGGATCGCTTCGCCGTACGCCGTGCGCCACGTCAGCACGACCATGCCGGCGACGAGCCGCGCGAGGCCATCGGGTTTTGGACCACCGAGCTCGACCGCGAGCCCCTCGATCACCTCGTCCCCGATCTCGTGGAGGCGCGCCTTGAGCGACGGGCTCGCCGCAACGACGCGCCACCAGCCGACCGTCTGGCCGTCGATGCGAGCGAACGGATGCTTCTGCTCGCAGAGCCTGTCGACGAGGCGGCGGAGCGCGTCGATCGGCGGCTGCCCTTGCGACCTCCCGCGGATTGCCTCGCGCAAGAGCAGCTTCACCTCGTCCTCGCGATCCAGGAGGAGGTCCTCCTTGCGCGCGAAGTAGTTGAACACCGTCATCTTGGAGACGTTTGCGGCGGCGGCGATCTCTTCGATCGTCACCGCGTCGAAGCCGCGCGCGAAGAACATCGCCGTCGCGATGTCGGAGATCCGCTGCCTCGTCTCGCGCTTCTTGCTTTCGCGGAGCTCGCCCATGGATCAAATAGTAGACCAAGATAAAAATTTTGTCTTGATCAAAGTTTTACCTAGTATAAACTTCACGTCATGATGCACGATGTGGTCATCGTAGGCGCCGGCCCGGTCGGGCTTTTCCTCTCGATCGAGCTCGCGACCGCGGGCGTGAAGCCGCTCGTGCTGGAGCGGCTCGCGGAGCCCGACCGCACGATCAAGGCCGGCGGGGTCGGCGCGGTGGCGGCCGAGGCGCTGGAACGACGCGGGCTCGCGCGTGCGCTCGATGACGAGCGCCGCGCCACCATGGCGCTGATGATGCCGGCGCTGAAGGCGCGCCTCGGACCTGGACCGATGAAGAGGCCGGGAGGCCATTTTTCTGGACTGTTCTTGATCGACCCGAGCCTCCAGCGCGACCCGGAGCGCCACATGCGTCTCGTGCCGCAGGAGGCGCTCGAGAAGATCCTGATCGCGCGCGCGACGGAGCTCGGGATCGAGATCCGTCGCGGCGTCACGGTGGAAGGTTTCGAGCGGGACAGCGACGGCGTGACCGTGCAGACGAGCGCGGGCCCGCTGAGCGCGAAGTACCTCGTCGGCTGCGACGGCGGCCGGAGCCGCGTCCGCAAGCTCGCCGGCTTCGAGTTCCCCGGCACGGATCCGACCATCACCGGCTATCAAGCCGTCGTCGAGCTCGATATGCCCGAGAAGCTCGCGACGGGCTGGCACCGAACGCCGCGCGGCCTCGTCGCGTCCGGACCGATGCCGGGGCGCGTCTTCACGGCGGAGTTCAACGGGCCGCCGCCCAATCGGGATGCGCCGATCACGCAAGCCGAGGTCGAAGCGGCGATCCAGCGCGTGAGCGGCACCGACGTCAAGATCCTGTCGATGACGATGGCGACGCGCTGGACCGACAACGCCCGGCAAGCAACGACCTACAGGATGGGCCGCGTCCTTCTCGCCGGTGACGCCGCGCACGTCCACTCGCCCTTCGGCGGTCAGGGCTTGAATCTCGGCCTCGTCGACGCTGCGAACCTTGGCTTCAAGCTCGCCGCGGCGGTGAAGGGACGCGAGCATCTCCTCGACTCGTACACCGCCGAGCGCCACCCCGTCGCCGCGCGCGTCCTCGAGAATACCCGCGCGCAAGTCGCCCTCATGCGTCCTGACCCGCTCACGAGCGCGCTCCGCGCCATCGTGAGCGACCTGATGATGCTCCCCGAAGGCAACCGCTACTTCGGCGAGATGCTCACAGGCGTCGGCGTTCGTTACGACCTCGGTGACGACGACCCGCTCGTCGGCACCCTCGCGAAGGACGAGCTCCTCACGCTCGAAGGCGGCAGCGAAGAGCGGCTCTATGTGCTGATGGAGAAGGGCGGCGGCCTCTTCATCTCGCCTTCGGAACGGTCACTCCCGCAAGACGTGCACCATGCACGCACCAAAGACGGCCCGTCGATGCTCGTCCGACCCGACGGCTGCATCGCGTGGACAGACGCGTCGTCGACGTCGCTCGACGACGCGCTCGCGCGCTGGTTCTGAATCGGAGCGACGCGCCCGCCGTCGCGCCGCCGCGACCATGGTTCGGCGGCCCGAGCTCGGGCAGGCCGCCCCATGACCCTGTGACGTGGCAGAGTCCGAACCCGCCTCCAGGGTTGCACGCATCGCCTTCATCTGGTTTTTCGTGCCGACGACACCTGGCCTGGACTATCGTGCTCGACCATGCGCCCGTTGGCCCTGCTCTTCGGCTCGTGCACCGTCCTGTTTTCTCTTGCTTGCGGCCCTGCCCAGCCTCAGGGGGGCCCGGGCGCCCCGCTGAAACCCCCGGGTGCCTCGGCGGAGGCGGGCGCAGCGAACCTCGCGAGCGAGACGCCTCCGCTCGCCGTGAAGCCGCGAGGCGACGTCACCGTCACGCTGCTCTACACGACGGACGAACACGGCTGGCTCGAGAGTTTGTCGGAGGAAGGCGTGAGCCGCGGAGGCGCGGCCGAGCTGCTCGGGAGGCTCGTGAAGTACGAAGGGCACTGCCCAGGGCCTGTTCCCGCGGGCATCGACGCGGCAGGGGCGCTCACGCCCGCCGCGCCCGAGGATTGCACCTCGCCGCGCACGCTCCTCCTCTCGGGCGGCGACAATTTCACCGGCCCCGCCATCTCGACGTATTTCAACGGCGTGTCCATGGCGAGCGCGATGGGGCGTATGGGTTATGCCGCATCGGCGTTCGGCAATCACGAGTTCGATTTCGGCGTGCCTCAGTTCTCGAAGCTCCGTGACCTCGCGCGACTGCGTTACCTCGCGGCGAACGTGAAGATCGACGACGCGAAGCTCGCGGACGAGCTCGCCATCCGGCGTTACGAGGTCTTCGAGCGCAAGGGCGTGAAGATCGGCGTCGTGGGGCTCGCCGCAGCAGATACGCTGAAGGCCGCGATGGCCGAGCGCTTTCGAGGGATCACGTTCGAGCCCACCGAGGCCTCGCTCGACAGAGCGATCCATGAAGCGCGGGAGACGGGAGCCGCCGACGTCGTCGTCGTGACCGCGCACGAATGCCCCGACGATCTCGTGCCCATCGTGAAGAGACACCCGGAGTGGCAGCTCGCGTTCGTCGGAGGGGGCCATTGCCACAGGAAGATCGACGCGCGCGCAGGCGACACGCCCGTCATCACCCCCGGCTGGCGCCTGCACCAGTACGCCCGCGTCGCCATCACCATCAACCCCGACAATCCCCCGCGGGCCCGCGTCGTCACGATCAGCCATTCCATCGTCGACGTGGCGACCGATCCGCAAGTGCCAGCGGATCCTCCGCTCGCGCGGCTCGTCACGGCGTCGAGAACGAAGGTCGACGGCGCGCTCGGGAAGGTCATCGGCCATTCGGAGGACGGGATCGGCCCGGAGGAGGCTGTCGGCAAGATCGTGAGCGACGCCTGGCTCCACGAGGTGGGCGGCGACGTGGCGATCATGAACCGAGGCGGCGTGCGACAAACCATCCCACGGGGGCCGATCACCCACGCGACGATCTGGAGCGTGCTCCCGTTCGACAACCGCCTGGTGAAGGTGTCTATCGACGGCGCGTCGCTCGCGAAGGACCTCGAGGCGAAGTCGTTCATCATCTCCGGCGCGAAGAGAGCGCCGAACGGAGATTGGTCGGTGGGCGGCAAGCCGATGGATCCGAAGAAGCGCTACACGGTCATCATCACCGATTTCATGTACGGGGGCGGTGACGGCGCCGTCTTCGCGGCGCGAGATCCGAAGCCCGTGGGGACGGGGGTGTCGTGGCGAGATCCGGTGATCGCGTGGATCGAAAAGAAGAAGAGCGCGGAAGCGGGGCCGCTCGAGAGGAAGCTCGACGAGAGGCCGGCGCCAGCGGGCAAGCAGAGTCCGTGATGTGCCGAGCGATGGAGGCTGTGTGCAGACCGTGCCGACGTGCGCGCCCGTGGCGTCGCGCGGCTCGTCGGCAACGGTCGACACCACGTTCGAGGTGTCGCTGAGCTACCCGGCCGAGGACATCGCGTGGTTCGAGCTCGGCTACGACAGCACCGCGCCCGGCCTGGGGGAGGACGGACAGCACCGTTCCCTGCTCCACAGCCCTGGTGCGCAGCTGTACCTCTCGATGACCCTGCTCCTCGATAGCCTCTATGCGAGGGCGACAACCCCGTCTGCCAAGCAGCTGACCGCTGCGCGCTGAGTCGGCGGATCCTTGGTAAGAGCGCCCCGCTCGGCGCGCAGGGCGGCGGCCAGCGCCAACGCGGCTGTCCGAGCGGGCTCAGAGAGCGAGCGAGCTCACGGGTTCGCGTAGAAGTAGTAGGTCGCGCTGTAGTCGATGCGCGCTTCGGCGCCATCGTGCGCTTTGTCGCAGCCGTCCGCCGGAGCTTTGCCGCCCACGGTCTGAACGCGCTGAATCCACGCGACGTGGCTGAGCACGCCTTGCCCCTCGGTCGACTTGATCTCCAGGAGCAGCCAGGGGATCGCGGTGGTGTCGGGAGCATCGACCTTGGCCTTCATGGCACCAACGATTTTGCTGCCGTCTGCCGCTTCCCAGGTCGGGCCGCCGTAATGCTTGCCCAGCGTCTTACCTGCCTCGTCCGAGAGCGTCGCGTCCGGGGCTTTGAGCGTCCATTCGAATTTCGCCTTGGGCTCCTTCTTCTTGCCGCACACGTAGATCTGCGCGCCCTTGGCGTTCGCCTTCAATACGAGATTGGCCGTGCTCGGCGCCTTGATGGCATCGGGTGTTTCGGGGGGCGCTAGCTTGGGGACGCTCGCAGTCGCCGCGGGTTCGGCCGCGGGCGCCGTTTGCAAAGGCGCCGGTGCCGACGGCGCGGGCGCGACGGGCGCGGGAGCTTCCGCGCTCGCAAGCGGTTCGCTCGGCGGCGGGCTCGAGGCGCTCGGCGTCGATCCCGCGCAACCACAACCAACGACGATGAGTCCAATCGCATAACGCGCATTCATGATGAATTCCTCTCTGATCGCGGCGGCACAGGGGCCAGGAAATCCAAACGCGATCCGGAAGTCAATCTCCTCGTGGCGGCCGTCCCACCGTACAGCCACGCTGCACGCGCTGGCGCAAAGTTCTTGACAAATAGAAATGGATTTGCGCGGACTATCTTCCCAATCGCGGCTCATTGCAAGGTGATATCCAAATGCGTACACATGGCGGAGTTGTGGCATCGGCGTTCGTCATCTTCTGCAGCTATGCGTGCGGGGACGTTCCGTCCGATCAGCCCGTTGGTCAGGGCGGCGCCGGGGGGCTCGGCGGTCAAGGTGGCGCGGGCGGCGTTGGCGGCACAGGCGGGAGCGGCGGTGCAGGCGGCGCCGGCAGCACGGGCGGGAGCGGCGGTGCAGGCGGCGCCGGCAGCACGGGCGGGAGCGGCGGCGCAGGCGGCAGCGGCAGCGGCGGCACGGGCGGGAGCGGCGGCACAGGCGGCACGGGCGGGAGCGGCGGCCAAGATGGCGCAGGCGGAGCAGGTGGGGGGGCGCCTCAGGCCGCGGAGACGATCGATTTTGATGTCGTCAGGTTCTATGCGACCGGATCGAGCTATGGCGGCACCCCATTCGCGCTCACGGACCTCAATGGCGATGGACTGGCCGACGGTGCGATGGCGCTACGCAGCGCGAATAGGGTCTCGGTGCTCCTCGCCGATGGCAAGGGTGGGTTTCTTCCTCGGACAGAGCACGTCGTGAATGGCGCGCACGACGTCGCCGTGGGCGACGTGAACGGCGACAGGAACCAGGATCTGGTCGTCACGCTCCTGAGCGCCGACGCTGGCGTCCGCGTCCTGCTCGGCAACGGCGACGGCACGTTCCAGGCCCCGATCTCGAGCCCGGGAGCGGACTACGTCTCGCCCGTCCTCGCCGACGTGAACGGAGATGCGAAGCTCGACATCGTGGCGAGCCGCAATGGCAATAGCATCACGATCCTGGCGGGGGATGGCGCGGGCGCGTTCACGACGTCGAGCACGCTCACCGGGACCACGAGCTGTCGCTTCATCACGCTGGCCGACCTCGATAGCGACGGCGTGCGCGACATCGTTGGCTATGACACGGAGATCTCCGCGCCGGTCGTCAGCGTGCGCTTCGGTCAGGCCGGCGGCGCGTTCGGCCCCGTGACAAGGACCACGATCTCCGCGCAAGATGGCGTGCCGGTCGGCAGCGCGGCTGATCTGGCGGTCGGCGACCTCGACGCCGACGGCAACCCCGATATCGCTGCCGTGGATACGAAGGGAATGACCCTCTTGATGGGTAGCCCGTCGGGCGCGCTCTCGGCGACCAAGCGCGTCCCGGCCGGCCTCGCGCCGAGCGGCGTCGTCATCGGCGACTGGGACAGCGACGGAAGACAAGACATCGCGGTGGAGAGCATGGACGACTCGATCCTGAGCGTTTTTCGGGGTGACGGGCTCGGAGGGCTCGAGTCGCGGGTGACGTATTTCACTGGACACCGTGGCTCGCGCGTCCGGTCGGGAGATCTCGACGGGGACGGCAAAGCGGATCTCGTCATGTCGATGAGCGGCCTCGTGGTCGCGCGAGGTCGCGGAGATGGGACGTTCCACGCAGCTCCGGCGCTCCTCGGGGGCAAGGGCGCGAGAGGCGCGGCGCTCGGCGATTGGAATGAAGACGGCGAGGCCGACGTGGTCGTTGCGTATGCCGATGGCCAGTCGCTCTCGCTCTTTGTCGGAAAAGGGAGCGGCGCGTTCGATATGCCCGTGACCATGCCTGCCGACGGTGTGGATCCGGAGCAGGTCGTCGCGTGGGACGTGAACGGCGACGGGCATCTCGATGTCGTGTTCGGCACCATCGTGGCGGGAAAGGTCGGTGTGCTCCTCGGTGACGGCGCAGGCTCGTTCGGCCCCGTGACGCTCCACGAGGGCGGGAGGAGGATCGCGCTCGCCGACATGAACGGAGACGGCGCCGCCGATATCGCCGCGATCACCTTCGAGGACGTGCGAGTGCTCCTCAATGACAAGGCTGGCGGGTTCCTGCCGCCGATCGCGTATCCCGCGGGGATGAACATCCTGGATGTGACGGCGCGCGATTTCAATGGCGATGGGAAGGCGGATCTGGCGACGGCGAACTACGACAGCGATGATATCCGGCTCCTCATCGGCGACGGAGACGGCACGTTCGAGGCGGCCACGAGCCTCCCCGTCGGCAGCTCCGCGTGGACCGTCGCGCCCGCCGATTTCACGGGCGACGGCGTGCTCGACATGGCTTTCGCGACGGTGGGCAGCGCGAGCGTCGTCGGCGTGCTCCCCGGCCAGCCACGGGGGATGTTCGGCGCGCCCATCACCATGCCGGTCTACTTCCCCATCGAGGCAGCGCTCAGCACGGCGGATTTCGACTCGGATACGCGGCCCGATATCTTCCTTGCGCTCGGCGGCGGTGGGACGGTGGGTGTGCTTCGCGGCAAGGGCGACGGCACGTTCGACGCAGCGCTCCTGTATCAAAGCGTCTTCACCAGGGCGCTCGCGATCGGAGACGTGAACGCCGACCAGAGGCCGGACGTGCTCGTCGTCTCCGCCCCGGTCCAGCAGGACGGGAGCGTGAACGTCTTCGTCAATATCTCTCATTAGGGCCATCTCCGAGCGTCAAGGTCCTCGTAGCGCGGGGAGGCCGCATGCGCTCTTCCACCTGGCACGGCACGCGGCGAGCCGGCCGAGTCCGGCGTGTTCGTGGCGAAGTCCCGGGATCCCGATGAGAACGGCTGGTTCTCGCCGGTGGCGCGAAGGGGCTCTGTGCCATCACGGCCGCGGCACACTCCGCGACGCGGATGTCACGGCTGCGGCCCTTCGAGCGCCGCTTCCGGTGGCGACCAGCACGGCCGCCGGCCTGGCATCACGCTTGCTCGACTCCGGCCACGTCGGGGAGGGAAACCCAATCGATGCAACCTTGGACTTTGGCGCCAGCATCGGCCTTGCTTTTGGCAGTCGCGTTGACCGCATGTGGCGATTCCTCGGCCGTGAGCGCCGCCGGCGCGGGGGGAGCGCCGGGGGCTGACACGGAGTATCTCACGGAGCTCGTCACGCGCGACGACTACACTTCCCTGGCAGGCGAGGGCGCGGAGGTGAAGTACCTGACGATCGTCGACGGCCGCGAGCCTCCGGCGATGTTCGCCGGCGCAGCGTGCCTGTTTCAGAATACCGACGACCACCCGTACCATTTGCAGTTCCTTCGTACCTTCCCGGAGTACGCGGCGCTCGCGCCGGAACGTTATGCGGACATGGTGCTGCGCCGCGCCAGCCGCGTGATGTGGGGCGGCGGCCTGAAGCTCTACCCGGCCACGCCTCATCCGCTGACCGGAGCGGCGGGCGTGCTGGCGTACACGGTCTACAGCGAAGCTGCGCCCGATGAGCTCCTGACGGTCGACGACATCGTGCAAGCCGACCGGCGGCTCAAGGGGTGTAGTCCGTTCGCTGAGGACTTCCTGGTGTTCTCACCGGATGGATCTGCCCAGACCGCGGCGGTGCAAGCCATCGCCGGCGAGCTCGTGGCAGCAGGCGTCGCGCTGGTCGATCCGGATACGCTGTTGAGCGGGCTGTCCGCCGAGACGTACAGCGAGGGCGAGGCGTACGGTTACCTGAAGATCGTGGATGGCGCCGCCGCAGGCCGTGCCGGACCGCGCGACGTGCTGGTGATCGACGCGGCGCCGAGCGATCTGGGGCTGGTCGCCGGCCTCGTCACGCGGCAGCCGCAGAGCCTGGCCAGCCACGTGAACCTGCGCTTGCGCGAGAAGGGGATCCCGAGCGCCGCGGTGCCGGGCGTGTTCGACAACAGCGTGCTCCGCGCGCTCGCCCATGGGCTGGTCCACCTCACGGCCCGGGGCACCCACGTGGAGATCGAGCCCGCGCGCCTGGAAGACGCCGAGGCGTTCTGGAGCACCCGCCGGCCGCCGCTCGGAGAGCCCGTCGCGGACCTGGAGGTCGCCACGCCGGCAGCCCTGGCCTCGCTCGGCTCGGCGGATGTCGCGGCGTTCGGCACCAAGGCCGCGAACCTCGGAGAGCTGTCCCGGATCCTGCCCGAACAGAACCGCGTGGACGGCTTTGCGATTCCGTTCCGCGCCTATGCAGACTTCATGGAGCGGCGCGGGTTCAATGCCGATGTCGCGGCGCTGCTGGCCGATCCCCGGGTGTTCACGGACGCCGATACCAAGCAGCGCCGCCTGTCGGAGCTCCGGGGCCGCATGCGCGCCGCCGAGCACTTGCCCGAATTCGGCGCGGCGCTCGAAGCGGCCGTTCGCCAGGCCTACGGCGCCGCGGGGCTGGTCACCCGGCTGCGCTTTCGCAGCAGCACCAACGCCGAGGACCTGCCGGGTCTGTCGGGAGCAGGTCTTTACGACTCCCGGAGCGGCTGCCTGGCCGACGACCTCGATCCGGACACGCTCGGGCCGTCGGCCTGCTTGAGCCCGGAGCACGAGGCCTACCTGCGCGCCGAGCTCGAGCGGCGAGAGCTCGAGCTCGCCGAGCACCCCGACCGGAGCCATCTGCTGCCGATCATCGAGGACCTGGAGCAGGACTTGACCGAGGAAAAGAGCGCCCTGCTCGCGGTGCGCCGGGTCTGGGCCAGCTTGTGGAACGAACGCGCGTTCGACGATCGCGAGTACTATGGCATCGATCACACCAAGGTGTTCATGGGCGTCGCGGTCCACCCCACGTTCGTCGGTGAAAGCCTGGAAGCCGTCGCGCTCACGGGGCTCGAACCCGGCGCGCCGGAGCCTTTGTATCGTGTGGTCAGCCAGGTGGGAGAGGTGGGCGTCGCCGAGCCGCTGGATCCCACCGCCAGCCCTGAGATCCTGACGTTCCGGCGCTCTTCCGGCGGATCGCCGAGCGAGGTCACGCTGGTGTCACCGTCCTCGCTGGCGGCGGGCGGCGCTCGGCTCTGGTCCGATGCAGCGTTGAACGAGCTCGCGGGGCTGTTGTTCGTGGTGCAGGACCATTTCGCGGCCAGCGTGTACCCAAGCCTCGCCCCGCTGTCGCTCGACGTGGAAGTGGACGTCACGATGGACGGGCGCACCGTGATCAAGCAAGCCAGACCCTACACGCCATGATGGAGCCAGACATGACCTTGAAAACGATCCTGTACGGCCTCGGGTTCTCGCTGGCGTGCGCCGGCTGTTCCAGCTCCGAGCCGGGGAACGGAGCGAGCGCGGGCGGAGCCGGCGGAGCACCGCCGGACTCGAGCGACGCGCTGTGCGGCGAACGTCCCGGCGGCCGTCTCGGAGCGACCCACGTGCTGCGCTTCGAGGCCTCTGACGGGCGTGCGGTGGTCCAGCTCAGGCGGACCTGGGAGGACTTCGGTGTCGGCGAATCCTCCTTGTATCGATTGGACGGTTTCAGCGTATCGCTCGACGGAACGACGGTGTGCGTCACCGAACCGAGCCGCCTCGAGTACGTCAACAGTCATCATAACTGGACGGACGTCGCGCGAGCCGATGCGGGCACGGCTCGCTACGAGCTCAAGTTCGATCTCGGCGCTCCGTTCACGTTCAGCGCCTTCGCCGCCGACGGCTCCGTGCTCGTCGACGCCGTCCCGATGATCTCGACCGGCAGCCCGGCGTTCTGTTGGGGGTGTCCTGCGCCGCTGGCCGTGTCGATCTCGGAGGTCATGCTCAACAACACGACCACGCTGGCGGATGAATCCGGCGAGTACGAGCCGTGGATCGAGCTGTTCAATCCGTCGGCGGAGGACGTCGATCTGACGGGCTGGACGCTGTCCGACGACTTCGCCGAGCGCGGCAAGTGGCCGCTGCCCGCCGTCACCCTTCCGCGTCACGAGGTGCTCGTCCTGTTTGCCGACGGCGACACGGACCAGGGCGAGCTCCACACGAGCTTTGCGCTCGATCCGAGCGGCGGCGAGCTCGTGCTGACGGCACGCGGCGGCGTGAGCGATGGCGGCCTCGTGCTCGAAGCTCAGGTACCCGGCGTGAGCCTAGCCTACCAATGGGCCGCGGACGGCTACGTCGTCGGGCGGCCGACCCCCGGCGTGAAGCCGCCGGAAGAATGATCGCGCCTTCGCGCTGGACCGTGCTGGCCATGCGCGCGCCGCCGCGCGCTCGCTCCCGGGACGCTGCCCGCCGACCGAGCTGGGGCATGGCTCGGCGTCAGCGAGGCGAAGATCGCAGGATGAGCAGGCGGCCGTCCGCCTCCCCAGCTGCGCCAGCGTCGTCGAACTCGGTGAGGAGCAGCGTCTCTCCGTATCGCATTGCAGCGTGCGGCGACCTCACGCCCTCGGGGGCGGCGCGCCCTGCGCCGCAGAAGCCGCCGGCGCGGCCGCCGGCGGCGCCGGCGGCTGGGCTCCCTGGGATGCAGCGGCCGGCGGCGGAGGCGCGGTCACGGGCGCCGCGCCCGAGCAGCCCGCCTGCGTCACGACCAGGATCGCGAGGGCCCCCTGGCCATCGGTGGAATGAGCGGCGCGCCGCGCGTGTGCGCTCCATGGACTGGCGCTCTCCTCTCTACGCCCGCGCGCTGTTCTCGAGCTCTGCACGCGCGGCGCTGACCACGGACATGAACTCGCGCGCGCGCTCCGTGAGGACCTCGTCCTTGCCCGCCGCGAGCGCCGCGGCGTCCACGAGCTCGCCGCCGACCCCGAGCGCCACGGCGCCGGCCTCGATGAAATCCCTGGCTGTCGTCAGGTTGACCCCGCCGGTCGGCATCATCTTCACCTCCGGGAGCGGCGCGCGCAGGGCGCGCAGGTACTTCGCGCCCCCCATCGCGGAGCACGGGAACAGCTTCACCGTGTCGGCGCCGGCGTTCCACGCGGTGATCACCTCGGTCGGCGTGAGCGCCCCCGGGAAGACCGCCTTCCCGAGATCGTGCGCCGCGCGGATGACCTCCAGGTTGAGCCCCGGGCTCACGATGAACTCGGCGCCGGCCTCGATGCACCTGCGGGCCGCGTCCGCGGTGAGCACGGTGCCCGCGCCGACGAGGACGTGGTCCCCCATCCGCGAGGCGATCTCGCGCATGACGGACAGGGCGTCGGGGACGGTCATCGTGATCTCGATGACCTCGATGCCGCCCGCGCACAGCGCGCGAGCGGCCCGCACGGCCAGCTCTCCGCTCGGCGCGCGCACGACGGGGACGATGCCGATCTCCTCGATGCGGCGGACGACTTGCTCCCTGTTCATCGCTCGATCCTCGCGCCGGCTCCGCTCATGGCCCTCCGCACCTCGGCGAGCGACGCCATCGAGGTGTCCCCCGGGGTCGACATCGCCAGCGCGCCGTGCGCGACGCCGCACTCGATTGCCCACTGCGGGCTCTGCTCGGTCAAGAGGCCATAGATGATCCCCGAAGCGAACGAGTCGCCGCCGCCCACGCGGTCCAGGATCTCGATGTCTCGCTGCGGGACCTCGTGGAACTCGCCGTTGTAGTACAGGATGCCACCCCAGCCGTTCACGCTGGCGGTCTTGGCCGTCCGGAGGCTCGTGGCGACGACCGCGATGTTGGGGTACGCCGCGACGACCTCGGAGATCATCCGGCGGAAGCCGCTCGTGTCGAGCTGGCTGTAGCTGCTGTCCACGCCGGACACCTCGAAGCCGAGGCCCGCGACGAAGTCCTCCTCGTTGCCGAACACGCAGTCGACGTACGGCATGAGGGCGCGATTGACCTCGCGCGCCTGCCGCTGGCCGCCGAAGTTCTTCCACAGCGAGGGCCGGTAGTTGAGGTCGTAGGAGATCCGCACGTCGTGCGCGCGCGCGACCTCCATGGCCTCGTGCGCCACGCCGGCCGTGGTCTCCGATAGAGCGCAGAAGATGCCGCCGGTGTGGAACCAGCGCGCGCCGCGCTCGCCGAAGAGGGTCTTCCACGGCACGTCGCCGGGCCTGAGCTTGGACGCCGCGCTGTGGCCGCGGTCCGAGCAGCCGGCGGCGGCGCGGGGCCCGAAGCCGCGCTCGGTGAAGTTGAGGCCGTTGCGCACGTCCCGGCCCACGCCGTCGTAGTCGACCCAGCGCAGGAAGGACGTGTCGACCCCGCCCTGGAGCATCAGGTCCTCGATGAGGCGCCCGACGGCGTTGTCCGCGAGCGCCGTGACGATGGCGGTGCGGAGCCCGAAGCAGCGCCGGAGCCCCCGCGCCACGTTGTACTCTCCCCCGCCCTCCCCGACGTCGAACGTCCGCGCCGTGTGGACGCGGCGCTCACCCGGGTCGAGGCGCAGCATCACCTCGCCGAGGCTCACCTGGTCCCACTGGCAACCTTTTGCACTGCGAATCTGCATCTTCTTCTCCTCGACGGCTCATCCAGCCGCCGTCGACGACCAGCGCTTTCCCGTTCCCCCCGCGGCTGAGATTCCCAGTGAACCGGTACGCGCGCGGGTCGCAGGTGAGACCTCGAGCCCAGCCCGGGGCGATGCCCTCGCGACCTCACCATTGCTCGCGCCCACGACAACCGGGCGAACGGAGTCGGTGCAGAGATCGATCCCGGTCCCAGGGACGAAGGGCCGCCGCGCATGACGGCTTGCTCAGGGGAGAGCGAAAGGAAGCCCCAAGACGAATTGTGAGCGTTCACATTACAGGTGTCAACCAAAATACTCGTCGCGCCCAGCGCTGCACCCACCCTCGGGCGCCCGGCTCGGTCCGGTTTGTTCGGCGCTCCGAGTCTCCCCAGATCCCAGATGCTCCCTCCTGGGATAGGCCCTTGGCCGGGGGGCGATCTGATTGGAAATTGCAATCCACATCGAACATGACCGCGGCCCGGTGCCCGCCTCTCTTGTCGCGCCGCTCCGGAGGAGACTTGCCCGCCACCCGAGTCCGAGCTTGGCCGGAGGGACGGATTGGTGTTGACACCGATTATGTGAACGTTCACATTGAGGCCTCATTCTTCGACTTTGCCCTGAGGGGGTCGTCATGGGCAGCGACTCCTTCGCACTCGGGATCGAGTTCGGCACCGACTCAAAAAAAACTCCGCCATGAAAATACTCACGAGTATTCCGACGACTTTCGCCAAGTTGTGCCTGATGATGACGCTCTCGCCGCTCGCGGCGTGTGCGTCGTCTTCCGCGACCACCGCGACGCCACCCGAGACGGCGGGCGACACGAGCAAAGCGGCGGCCCCGCTGGCCGTGCCGGCGAAGCAGCGTGGTCCGATCCTCGACACGCACATCCATCTCTACCAGGTCACGCGTCCGGGCGGCGTCGTTTGGCCGGAAGCCAAGCAGAAGCCGATTTACCGCGACGTGTTGCCCCCGGAGTATGAAGCCATCGCGAAGCAGAATGGCATCATCGGCACCGGCATCGTCGAAGCCAGCCCCGTCGTCGACGACAACTTCAAGGTCCTCGAGACGACGAAGGGCAACGACTTCTTCAAGTTCCTCGTCGCGCAGCTCGAGATCGGCTCGCCGAGCTTCAGCGCCGATCTGGCGCGCCTCGTCGCGGACCCGCGCGTGGTCGGCATTCGCGGCTTCCTCTGGAGCCCGAAGCTGGCGCTCGACGCCAAGCAACTCGCCTCGCTGGAGGAGCTCGCGGCCAAGGGCATGACCCTCGACATCATCAGCCGCGGCACCCTGAACCCGAAGGACAAGGTCGAGGCGCTCGCAACCGCGGTGCCCAAGCTCCGTATCATCATCGATCACCTGGCGGGCGCGAAGGGGCCGACGCCGGATCCGGCTTGGGTCGACGCGATGCAGCGGCTGGCCAGGCACCCGAACATCTACATCAAGTTCTCGTCGTTCTTCGACATGTACAACCCGGCCGCCACCGAGGACGATCCCTGGAAGGCGCCGACCGACCTCGCGGCGTACAAGGCGCACTTCGACGTGCTGATGAAGGCCTTCGGCGAAGACCGGCTGATCTGGGGCAGCAACTGGCCCGTGGTCGACATGGGTGGCAGCCTCGCTTCGGAAATCGAGATCGCCGAGCTCTACCTCAAGGAGTTTGGTCAGGAAGCACGTGACAAGGTCATGTACAAGAATGCGCAAAAGTTCTACGCGCGTCACCCCTGAACAGCGGCGTCCCGAGCGCCACGGCGAAGGCGGCGCCTGCCGCCCCGCTCACGGATCGTAGAGCAACGCCACGTCGCTTCGGCTTCGGCCATTCGACATGGCGCTCTGTTCTCTGGCAGAACGAAGCGGCCCCGGCTGCGGAGCGCGCCGTGAAAGCCGCGAGTGAACGAAGTCGCTCAGTGAGGCAATGACAGCATGAAAGCCCTGACGATCACCGGTCCGTCGGTTGCACAGGTGAGCCAGATCCGCGAGCCCAAACCGGCGCACGATGAGGTGTTGATCCGCGTGCAACGGGTCGGTTTGTGCGGTTCCGACTTGAACACGTTCTTGGGCAAGAACCCGATGGTGACGTACCCTCGGGTGCTGGGGCACGAGGTGGCCGGCACGATCGTGGAGCTCGGCTCGGGCGTCGAGGCGGACTGGCGCGTCGGTACCGACGTCACGTTCACGCCGTACACGGCGTGCGGCGGGTGTCCCTCGTGCCGCGCGGGGCGGCGCAACGCCTGCCGCGACAACAAGACCATGGGCGTACAGCGCGACGGCGCGCTGACCGAGCTCGTGGCCGTGCCGTACCAGAAGCTCTTCACGTCACGGAAGTTGAGCCTCACGGAGCTCGCGCTCGTCGAGCCGTTCTCGGTAGGCTTTCACGCCGCGGCGCGGGGGCGCGTCGAGGCCGATGAGACCGTGCTGGTGATGGGCTGCGGCGGCGTGGGGCTCGGGGCCGTCGCCGGCGCGGTGAGCCGCGGCGCGCGCGTGATCGCGCTCGACACGCAGGACGAAAAGTTCGCGCTCGCCAAGGCGCTCGGCGCGCGAGAGGCGGTGCTCGGGAACGCCGATGCACGCCAGCGCGTGATGGACCTGACGAACGGCGACGGGCCGGATGTCGTGATCGAAGCCGTGGGCGCGACCGCGACTTACCGCAACGCGGTGGATTGGGTGAAATTTTGCGGCCGAGTCGTGTACATCGGGTACGGCAAAGAGCCGGTGAGCTACGAGACCAGGCTGTTCGTGATGAAGGAGCTCGACATCCTCGGCTCGCGCAACTGCCTGAACGAGTTCTCGGACGTGATCGCCTTCTTCGAGCGACGCACGTTCGACCCGAACATTTTGATCTCGAAATCGATCCCCATCGAAGGCGTGCCCGAGGCGCTCGCTGACTGGGCTGCCCACCCCGGTCAAACCTCCAAGATCATGGTGGGTATGTCGTGAGCGTGCGCGATTCGGCGCCTTCACTGAAGGGATTTCGGATGAAGACGATCCACCAGTTTCTGCGGATGAAGAACCTGCTCTCGAAGAACGATCCCGAGTCGACCGTGTCGCCGAGCGCGACCGGGAGCCTCGCCCACACGAGCCTCGCGTGGGTACGCGCCCGCTGAGCCGCCGGAGCACTGACATGGGCAATCCGATTCTTCAGTTCGGCACGAGCCGATTCCTGCAGGCTCACGCGGACCTTTTCATCTCGGAGGCGCTTCTCGCCGGCTGCGCGCTCGGGACCATCACCGTGGTGCAGACCACGTCGAACCCCGAAAGCCGCGCGCGCATCGACGCGCTGCGCGCGCAGGGGCGTCACCCCGTGCGGATCCGGGGGCTGCGCCGCGAAGAGGTCGTCGATACGACGATCGAATGCAGCTCGATCACGGAAGCGCTCGATGCGAACACCGATTGGCCGCTCGTGCGCGAGCGCTTCGCGAAGGATGCGCGCGTCGTGATCTCGAACACGAGCGACAGCGGATACGTCTGCTTGCCCGAGGACACGGCGACATTGCTTGCGCCCGGCGCGGGCGTGCCGCGCGGGTTCGCCGCGAAGCTCGTCATCCTGCTGCGCGCGCGCTTCGAGGCGGGCGCCGCGCCGCTCACGCTGCTGCCTTGCGAGCTCGTCTCGAACAACGGTGACACGCTGCGTGCGCTCGTCGCCGGCGTCGCGCGCCAATGGGGCGCCGATGCCGCGTTCCTGAGCTACATCGAGCACACGTGCATCTGGGTGAACTCGCTCGTCGACCGGATCGTCTCGGAGCCGATCCGTCCCGTCGGCGCGGTTGCCGAGCCCTACGCGCTCTGGGCGATCGAGCGGCGCGAGGGGATGGTGCTGCCGTGCCAGCATGAAGCGATGATCGTGACGGACGACCTGATCCATTACGAACGCTTGAAGCTGCTGTTGCTGAACCTCGGGCACACCTACCTCGCCGAGCGCTGGCAGCTGGACGGGCGCCCCGCGGACGAGAACACGCTGCACGCGATGCGCGATCCGGCGTTGCGCGCCGATCTCGAAGCGCTCTGGCGCGACGAGGTGGTGCCCGTCTTCGATGCGCTCGGCAAGGGTGCTGCCGCGCGCGCCTACCTCGACGAGGTGCGCCAGCGCTTCCAGAACCCATTCCTCGATCACCGGCTCTCCGATATCGCGCGCAACCATGGCGAGAAGAAGCGACGCCGGTTCGGGCCCGTGATCGAGCTCGCGCGCGAGCTCGGCCTGAACCTCGATCAGCCCCGGCTGCACGCGGCGCTTTGCACGGCCGCGCCCGCATGAGCAGGTGAGGCTGCCACGGGCGGCTTCGCGCAATCGACGGGCCGCGCGAGCCGCCGCGATCGCCGCGCCGATAACCACGACAACCCGATGCAGTCGCCGTTGCACCGCCCGCGCAACGTACCGCAAGGCAGCGCCGCTCGATGGGCAGCGCGCGAGAGCTGCCGATTGCACGAACAGACACCGTATCCAAGGAGACATGCAGATGAGGAAGATGCGTTGGGTCGTGCTTTTCCTGTGCTTTCTCGCCGTCGCCATCAACTACATCGATCGCGCCAATCTCGCGGTCGCGGCGCCCCAGATCGAGAAGGAGCTCGGCATCGGCCCCGCCCAGATGGGGTTTATCATGAGCGGCTTCTTCTGGACCTACGCGCTCATGCAGATGCCGTTCGGCTGGTTCGTCGACCGTGTGGGTGCACGCATCGCGCTGCCGATCGCCGTCGGCTGGTGGTCGCTCTTCACCGCGGCGACCGCCGGGGCGTCGAGCGTCGCGGCCATGTTCGGCTACCGATTGCTGCTCGGCGTGGGCGAGGCCGGCGCCTACCCGGCCTGCGCCAAGCTCGTGAGCCAGTGGTTCAAGCCGCGCGAGCGCGCGCTCGCGACGGGCATCTTCGACAGCGGTGCGCGCGTCGGCTCGGCGCTGTCGATTCCCCTCGTCGCGCTCATCATCGACACGCTCGGATGGAAGGCGGCCTTCATCATCACGGGCCTGTTCGGCGCGGTGTGGATCCTCGGCTGGGTCGTCATCTACCGCAGCCCCGCGCATGGCGACATGACGGGCGAGCAGGACGTCGTCCACGCAGCGCCCGCCGAGGACGCGCAAAACAACGTGACGTGGGCGTCGCTTTTCCGCCATCGCACGCTCTGGGGCATGATGCTCGGCTTCTTCTGCCTCAACTTCACCAACTACTTCTTCATCACGTGGTTCCCGAGCTACCTCGTGCAAACGCGCGGCTTCTCGCTCAAGTCGCTCGGCACGCTCGGCATGATCCCCGCGCTGATGGCGATTCCGGGCGGCTGGATCGGCGGCTTCGTCTCCGACGCGCTCTATCGCCGTGGCTGGAGCCTCACCGCCGCACGCAAGACCTGCATGGTCGGCGGCATGCTGGTGTCGTCGGCGATCACGTTGTCGGCATTGACCTCCAACATCCATCTGATGCTCGCCTTCTTCGGCATCTCCTACGCGAGCCTTGCGTTCGCCGGCGCCAGCATCTGGTCCCTCCCCGGCGACGTCGCGCCCACGCCGCGCCATGTGGCTTCGATCAGCGGCATCCAGAACTTCGCGTCGAATCTGGCCGGCATCGTCATCACGACGTTCACCGGCGTGATGCTCTCGCTGACCAAGGGATCGTTCACGATCCCGCTCGTCGTGGCGGGCGGCTTCTGCCTGCTCGGCGCGTTCAGCTATCTCGTCATCGTCGGCAAGATCGAGCCGCTCCAGGTCGGCACCGATCGCCGCGAGGTACCCCAGCCCGGAGTTTGACCGAGGAGGCCGAGCCTGGCCTCCGACAGGCGCTTTCGGCTCACAGGGTGACGCCCCGCTTCCAGAGTGCGATCTCGCGCTCGCCGTTCTCCTCGGCGCGGGTTGGACGGCCCGAGGCGGTGGCCAACACCAGGTCCATCAGGGCGTCGGCGGCCGCGTCCATGGATTCGCCCGAAGCGATGCGGCCGGCGTCGAAGTCGATCCAGCGCTGCTTGCGCTGGGCTAGGCTGGAGTTGGTGGCGAGCTTGAGGGTCGGCGCGGGGAAACCGAGGGGCGTGCCCCGGCCGGTGGTGAAGAGGATGACCGTCGCGCCGGCGGCTGTGAGCGCTGTGGACGAGACCGCATCGTTGCCGGGGGCCTCCAGCAGAGCCACGCCCGGCGTGCCGCGGATCTGCCCGCCGTAGTGGACCACCTCGGTCACCGGGGCGCGGCCGGCCTTCTGCACCGCGCCCAGGGACTTCTCCTCCAGCGTTGTGATGCCGCCGGCGATGTTGCCGGGCGAGGGGTTCTCCGAAACCGGCTCGCCGTGGGCGATGAAGTAGCTCTTGAAGCTGTTCACCACGCCGACGATCTCCTCATAGACCGCCTCGCTCTCGGCGCGGGTCATGAGCAGGCGCTCGGCGCCGAAGATCTCCGGGATCTCGGTCAGGATGGCCGAGCCGCCGGCGGCGCAGACCTTGTCAGAGATGCGGCCCACCAGCGGGTTGGCGGTCAGCCCCGAGAAGCCGTCCGAGCCGCCGCACTTGAGGCCGATCACCAGGTCCGAGGCGGGGCAGGGCTCGCGGCGGTCCTGCTCGACGATCCTCACCAGTTCTTCGACGGCCTCGAGGCCCGCCTCGAGCTCGTCCTCGGCCGTCTGGGCGGTGAAGGACCGCAGGCGATCGGGATCGATGTGCGCGGCGCTCTCGAGGAGCGGGCCGAGCTGGTTGTTCTCGCAGCCCAGGCCGATGATCAGCACTCCGCCCGCGTTCGGGTGGCCGGCCAGGGCCACGGTCATCCGGCGGGTGGCCTCGAGGTCGCCCCCCAGCTGGGAGCAGCCGAAGGGGTGGGTAAGGGCGTAGACCCCGTCCACCCGGCCCTTGAAGCGTTTGTCCGCCTCGGCGGCCACCTTCTGGGCGGTGCGCGAGACGCAGCCCACCGTCGACAGGATCCAGATTTCGTTGCGGGTGCCCACCCGCCCGTTCTTCCGCCGGTAGCCCATGAAGGTGCGGTTCTCGGTGGCGGGAAGGGGCTCAGGGTTCGTGGGCTCGTAGGCGTAGGTGTCGAGGCCGGAGAGCGCGGTGGCCAGGTTGTGCGTGTGCACGTGGTCGCCCGGCTGGATGTCCACCGTCGCCCGCCCGATTGGCCAGCCGTACTTCCGCACCAGCTCGCCAGCGGCCATCGCGCGCAGCGCCACCTTGTGCCCGGCCGGGATGTCGACGCGGGCGGTGATCGCGTCGGCCACCGAATCACCTGCGGTTATGCCGCGCACGGCGACGGCCACATCATCTCGGGGATCGATCTGCAACAGGGAGGCTGCCAAGCTCATGTCATCGACGGTAACCCGTGTCGTTCGGCGCGGCAAGTCTGCGCGACGCAGCAAGGATGCGTGTCGCGAGGAACCACCATGGCCAGGCCGCTGATGCTGCACGAAGACCGCCTGTCCCCGCCCGAGCTTGCGGCGCGGTGCGTCGCGCGGCGACGGTCGACGGCGGTACGATGCAGAACAACGACGCTTCGTTCACGATCGAGCGGGAATGCGATCGTGAAATTCACCGCCTCGCGCTGAGCTCCCCACCTCGCTGCTCGTGCTCGATTCCTCCGCGAAACAGTCAGTCGCCGATCGTATTCGCGCCGTTCAGGAGCGGTACGCCGAAGTTCGGCGTTCCGTCTGCGTTCCATTCGAGCCGCTGGACGCGCGTGTGACGGTTCGGGTCGTAGAGCGGGTCCCCCGTGATCTTCTCGTAGTTCCGCGCGTGGTACACGAGCACGTCGATCGATCCATCCGCCGAGGTCGTGAACGAGTTGTGGCCCGGGCCATACAGCCCGTTTG
Organism: Sorangium sp. So ce302; assembly: GCF_051530145.1. Taxonomy (GTDB): domain Bacteria; phylum Myxococcota_A; class Polyangia; order Polyangiales; family Polyangiaceae; genus Sorangium; species Sorangium cellulosum_B. Next base: position 1,832,625 of record NZ_CP150326.1, read on the forward strand.
CGCTGACGAACACTGGATTCTCGTTCTTCGTCCACGAGCTGGCGCTCAGCAGGTCGTCCGTCGCGCTCGCCGTGAGCAGGCCGAGGCAGTAGCGGTCGTCCGTCGCGCTCGCTGAGTAGCTGATGAAGACCCGCCCACTGGAAGTCGCCAGGAAGCTGGTTGTTTGCCCTATCGTCGAGGTGGGTGATCATCGCGTGATAATAGGAGTGCGCGACGTAGAGCGGGGCGTCCTCCTTGTGCGTCGTGCGAAGCTGGTAACCCCCTCCGACGTCGTCGTCGAGATTGGAGAGCTCGAGAACAGCGGGGGCGGCGAGGGCCGCATACGCGGGGTCCTCGCTGACAGGTGCGTCGAAGACGACGCGTACGGGCTGAGCTCCGTCGGCCACCCAGTCATCGACGCTGCTCAAGGTCACGGTCTGCGCCGCGTTCCAGTTCGCCTCCGTGAACGTCAGGCCCGCATGGCTCAGCGTCGACTCGGTCGTGTCGCTGACGCTGAGGGCGATCGTCACGGGCGCGCTCGGCTGCGATGCGAGGAGCACGGTGAATGTCACGGGCGCGCCGCGTTCGGCGAGGGGCCCCGACGGGTCGCTGACGACGATCGCTGCCGTCCCTGGGCCGTCGTCGTCCGTGTTCGTGATGTCAGCGGACGCCGCGACGAGGCCGTCGCACGCTGGGTCTGCAGAGACCGAGGGCCCGAAGCGGACGCGGAAGAACTGATCCGCGTCGCTCTCCGCATCGTCCACCCCCGTGACCGTGATCTCTCGAGGGACGCTCCAATCCTCCACCGTGAAGGAGATGGTCGCCGGTGACACGGAGCCTTCGGTCGCATCCGAGCTCGAGACCGGCACCATGATCGGCGCGCTCGGCGCGCCGTCGAGCGCCACGCTCACGGTCACCCGCCCGCCGGACTCCGAGGTGCTGAGCGCTGCGCCCGCCGTCATGATCCGCAATGAATTGGTCGACGCGACCGGCGCATCGGTCGAGGGCCCATCCGAGCACCCGACCACCACGAGCAGTGCGGCGAAGGCGCAAGCTGCCGCCGTGAGCGCAACGCGTGGCGCAGAGAGGGAAGTGCACTCTGGATGGCAAGATCTCGGTGCGCGCATGATAAGGGGAAACTCTACCCATCCGTGGGTCCGGTAGGATGTTCAGTAGTGGGCGATGATCGCGTCGAGCTCCGCCTGCGTGACCCGGACCGCGTTCGCGTGGCGCACGCCGGACGGAAAGCGGTACTGCGCGCTCGGGAGCTCCGTCCAAGAGCCCGGATCCGCGTCGAGATCCGTCGTGCTCCAGCACCCGAACACACCGCCGTTCAGGTAGTAGTCGGCGAACAGGTACCATCGATTCTGCCGCGGATCCTTGATGACAAACGGTCCCTCCGTCGCTCGTCTCCTGCTCTGGGTCGACCCGCGCGTGATGTAGTCCGGACTCCATCGCGTGAACGTCGCCGGATCGAGCGCGAGCGTCGAGGAGCGCGCGATCTGGATGTCCTTGCCCGATCCGGTGAGCGCGCTCCCGCTGCTGTCCGTCTCGTCCTTGAAGAAGAGGTAGTTGCGGTCATTCCATTGCGTGATCGTCGCGTCGATGACGCTGTAGCCCGGGTCGAAGAGCACGTCGGGTGTCGGGTTGACGATGGTGACGAAGTCCTCGGTGTAGCTGACGTAGATGCGGTTCGCGCCCGTGGTGTCGTTCCCGGACCAGATGATCGCATAGAGCTTGCGATCGGGGTCGTAATAAGCCTCCGGGGCCCAGGCGTGCATCGGGGCGGCCTCGGGGCCCGGAAGGTTCGTGAGCGTGATCAACCGGGGATTCGTGAAGGTGATGAGATCGGTCGAGTCCGCCACGAAGACCTTGGAGCTCGGATGGTTCCAGTAGTTCGAGTCGTTCTCCGAGAGCGTCCAGTCCGTGGCGATATAGATGTACGTTCCATCGTTCTTGCGGAACAGGAACGGATCTCGGATGTGATTCGTGCCCATCCCGGTGAGCTGGTACGCAGGCTGTCCATTGGCGAGGGTCGACCACTGAAGCCCGTCGGTGCTGTAGGCGAGATGCAGCGAATCGCTCGCCACGTCCTGATGCGGCCCGAAGTAGCTCAGCACCCAGGCACCCGGGGAGCAGCTGGTTGCGTTCATCGTGGCCGTGTGCTCGCCGTTCGTGCACGTGAGGCAGCTGCGGTCCGTGGTGCTGCTCCCCTCCGTGCCGACGAGCTCCCCTGGCACGCAGTCGGTCCACGCGACGCATGTTGTTGCGGGATCGGCGTCGTCGTCCCAGGTGCCGTCCGCGCAATCCACAGGCGCGGCGGTCCCGCCCGCGCAGTACGTGCCCGGCGAGCAGCCGTCACACTGCGCGGGCGTGGCGCTCGTCCCCGGCGCGGTCTGCCTCGTCCCCGGCGCGCAGGGCGTGTGCATCCTGCAGCTCGGCGCGTTCGTCGTGTCGCTGAAGGTGTCCTCCGGGCACGCCGCGCACCGCCGGTCCGCCGTAGGCGAGCCCTCGGCGCTCGCGAAGGTGCCTGCGGTGCAGCCTGTCCATGCGACGCAGCTCGTCGCGCTATCGCCATCGTGATCCCAGGTGCCCTCGGAGCACGCGGGGGGCTCGGCATCGGGTCCTGCGTCTCCGCCCGTCGTCGTCACGGGGTCGCTGCACCCGGAGGTCCAGAAGAGCGCCACCAGGAATCGTGCTCTCGATCTGCTTCCCAGACGTGCCATCTCGCTCCTCGGTTTCGAGCGTAGTTGCTTGTCCGCGATGACCGAGCGAGCGGAGCCGTGCCGGGATCGATCCGAGGACGAGCGCCCCGCGCGCACGACGGCCTGTCCTGGACAAAGCAAAAGGGGGTTCGTGAGCAATTGTGAGCGCTCACATCAGCGGCGTCAACCGAAATAGCCCGGCGACGGGCTCACGGCCGCCGTGCCCCTGGAGCCCATCCACCTCGACGCAGGTCCGACGCGGCTCGCCCAGGTGGTCTCGAGCCTGCTCGCGAAGTGGCCAGGCACGACGCGCCGGGCGGCCGTATCTGGCGCTCGGTAGAGCTGCATGGGGGGGATGGTCGGCGACGGCATCAACGACGCGCCCGCGCTCGCCGGCGCGGACGTGGGCATCGCCCTCGTCAGCGGTGCCGAGGAGCGGCGAGGTGGCCTAGCGGATGAAGTACCCGGCCCGGGGGAGCGACGCATCGCATCGTGACGCCTGTAGAGCTGCTCGCGCGGCCATCCACACGTGTTCCCCCGCCGAGGTACCCTCTTCTCCCTCGGGCTGGAGGACACCGCGGGCCGGTCGATTGGAATTGACGTTGTCTATGTGAACGCTCACAATCGACCCGATCGGTATCCTTTTGCTTCGCCATGGATGGGTCGTCGTGAACACGGAGATCTTCGTCATCCGATGGATCTCGGCGCCGACTCCGTCCGGATGGTCTGCTTCGCCATCGTCGGCAAGAGGAAGGCGGATCGCGTACGGAACCTTCTGTCACCTGAGGTGAGCGCTGCGATTCGCCATTGACATCGCCGGCGTCATGTCGTCGCAGCCTTGCTTGGTTCGAGAGAGCAAATTTATACACAGGAGAGGACTCCATCATGAGCCGAAATTGGACTGCTTGGGGCGCCTTGCTGGCAGCCATGCTGGGGCCGGTACCCTCCGCGGGAGCGGCGACGTTGCAGCAGATCAACGACTGGAAGGTGAGCGGTCTGCCTGGTGACGTGAGCATGTACGTCTATGTCCCGGACCGCGTGGCGCAGAATCCTCCGATTCTGACGCTGGTGCACTACTGCGGCGGGACCGCCAGTGCAGTGTTTGGTCAGGCGCGGGGCGGGGGCATCGTCGACGCGGCGGACGACCATGGCTTCATCATGGTCGTCCCCAGCAGCGGAAGATGCTGGGACGTCGTCTCGGACAAGACTCGCACGCGCGAAGGCGGTGGCGACAGTCACGCCATCAGGCAGATGGTGAAGTACGCGCTCGACACGTACGGAGGCAACGCGGATCGCGTCTATGCGACGGGAGATTCGTCCGGCGGCATGATGACCGAGCTCCTGCTTGCCCTCTACCCGGACGTCTTCAAGGCAGGCGCCGCGTTCGCGGGCATGCCGGCCGGGTGCCGCGCAGCCAACGAATCAGGCAACAACGGCGGATATAGCGGAGCGTGCGCGGGCGGCTCGGTGACCCACACAGCGCAAGAGTGGGGGGACATCGCCCGTACGCTGGCCCCGGGGTATGCGGGACATCGCCCGCGGCTGCAGCTTTTCCACGGCGACGCGGACACCATCATCAGGTACCCGAACCACACGGAGGCCATCAAGCAATGGACCAACGTCCTGGGCGTGGGCGCGAGCCCGACGTCGACCGATACGGGAGTCCGGCTCGGCAATCACGATGCGACGCGGCAGCGCTGGGAGAATGAGTGCGGCTACGTGGTCCTCGATGCGTTCACCTCGATTGGCGGCGATCACGGCCCTTCCGACGCGTTATTCCCGGCTGAGTACGTCATCCCCTTTCTCGGTCTCGACAAGACCGGGCCGGTCGATCCCGAGATAGAGCAGTGCAGCGGTGGGGCGGGCGGAAGCGGCGGCGCAGGCGGAACCGGTGGAGAGGGTGGGGGTGGCGGACAGGGGCAGGGCGGCATGAGCGGCGGGACCGCCGGGAGCACGGGGTCGAGCGGCACCGCAGGCGGAAGCGGCACCGCAGGCGGAAGCGGCACCGCAGGCGGAAGCGGCGGGAGCAGTGGAACGGGTGGCGCCGTCACGGCTGGTGGCCCGGCCGGTAGCGCTGATTCTGGATCGTGCGCGGTCGGCAGGGTCGATTCGGGGGAGTCCGTCGGGACCTCCCTGGTTGCTCTGGCAGTTGCACTTTCGACCTTGATCCGTCGTCGTCGGAGGACGGCGGTGGGGTGAACCTGAACCGGGACCACCGAGGGGAGAGTGGTAGCGGCGAGGACGCAGAGGGTGGCTCGTCGACGGGAGGTCTCGGTGGCGGCGAAACCTGCGGAGATTGGCGCGGCGCGTCCGAGCTCAGCGTACGCTCGAGGTCGCCTCGCTCGCCGGCGCCCGCTGCTACGGCCGGTCGGGGAAGCAAGGTGGGCGCCACTGCTGTAGCGCCCACCGCGGCACGTCAGCGCACCCGCAGTTGCGCCGCCGATTCACCGAGCTTCTCGCCCTGCGCATCGACCACATGCAGGTTGTACGTTCCGGCGCTGGCCGGCACGGCGATGGACGTCGCGTCCCCCGCCGCCTTCGTCATCGTCGCGCCCTCCGTGAACGTGCCGGTGCCGGCCGGCGCGAGCCAGACGGCGTTGGCCGCCGCGCCGGTGCTCCTGATCTTGATTGTCTTGGTGCCGGATGCCACCGAGGCGCTCGCCGGGAACACGTAGTCTTGAACCGCGAGCAGCCTGCTGGGGATGATGCCCCGGTGCTCTTCCTGGATGCCGGAGCTCAGGCAAATTTCGTATTGCGCTGCAGGCCACATGTTGTCCGGAACCGCGACCGGCGGGTCGATCCTGCTATCGGGTGGGTTGATGCCCATCTTGTTCACGGTGGCGTACGTCCTCAGGATGGTGAGGTGGTGCTTGGCCCCGAAATCCTCGCAGTTGATCGTGTATTTTACGCCGGGGTCGATGTCGAGCACGTTGTCGTTCTGCGTGATGTGCGCGCTGCCCTCGTCGTTGTGCAGGCCGTACGTGGGGCCGCTCGTCGCGGGCGGAATGCCCTTGACGTAGTTCTCGTTGATGGTCGTGCCCGGCATCTGACCTAGCGTGTAGACCGCGCCGCTGTCGTGTAGCCTGCTCAAGGTGTCGATGAAGCGATTGTTGTTGATCGCATTGTCTTTGCAGGTGGTCGAGTCGGGGAAGTTCCGCCAGCCCCAGCCCAGGTTGATGCCGTTATAGGCCGTCTTCTGGATGTGGTTGTAGGTTATCTTCAGGCCATCCACGAAGAACGCGGTGATGCCCGAATGGCCACCGAAACCCGGCAGTGAGCTCACGTCGTACAGCAGGTTGTTGCTGATGGTGTCGTTCTTACAGACGCCTTCGACACCCGGGCCGAACCTGTGGTGCGGGCCGGAGTCGCCCGCGTACAGGTGCTGCGGGTGGCCGACCGTGATGCCGCTGCCGGCGATGTCGGTGATGTGGTTGCCGACGATGCTGGAATTCACGACGTCGTTGATGAAGGAAATGCCCTCGTTGCCGCTGTGCTTCACCACGTTGCCGATGAAGTTGATCGAGTCGGCGTTGTTGACCGTGATCATCCCGGGCAGCGTGTCGATGATTTCGTACTTGCTGTTGTGCCAGTTGCCGTCGCCGTAAGCGACGTAGATGGTGGCGCCCTGTACCGTCGCTTTGCCGCGCGACCCGTCCACGCTGTATAGGTTGTAGTCGGTGTTGGCGAAGGTGATGCCCTGGAAGGTGAGGTTTTTGACGCGGCTAGCGCTGGAGGCGCCGACGATGTCGATCAGCTTCTCTGCGATCGGCGCCTGCACGTCGGCCTGAGCCATGTCTTCGCCCTGCCGCGGGTAGTAGTAGAGGGTCCCGGTCGTCTTGTCGAAATAGAACTGACCGGGTGAGTCCAAGAACTCGCGCGCGTTGTAAATCGTGTGGGAACCAGAAACGCTGAAGCCCGAATTCCAGCCGGGGGTCTGCGCGATGGCGCCGTAGGGCTGTTGAAAGAGCAGCGCGCGGAGGTTGTCTGGCGTGGTGATGACATCACGAACGCAAACGATATTCTCGTTCCAGGTGGTGCCGTTCACGATCTCGAGGTCGTCTTTGTTGCTGGCGATGGCAGGTACCGCGTTGAGGTCGTACTTGGCGCCGTCACTGCCGCTGCCGGTCGCCCAAGCCCAGCTGTGCTGCCCGGCCGTCACGCTGTACGTCCCGACCCCTCCGCGCGACGTGACCCGCTTGCTCGTCATCAGGGCACGAGCATCGTTCACGTACAGGTTGCGCAGCTTCGTCGTTCGGTCCAGCTTGGCCTTGTAGATATTGCCTGCGTCCGGCGTCCATCCGGTCACCTTCGTCGCGCCGTTCAAAACGGGCTTTTCCCCGGGGTAAGCCTGATAGTAGATGCGATGGCCATTCGTGCCCGAGTCCGACGGCGCGAAGGCGATGGCGTCGGTGAGGCTGTACGTGCCACCTCGGAGGTAAACGTAGATGTCGCCGGTCATGTTGGCGTTGAGGGTGCGGACGGCGTCGCGCGCCTTGGTGACCGTCTCGAACGGCGCGCTGGCCGTGCCTGGATTGTCGTCGCTACCGGAAGGCGACACGTAGTACGCCGCCTGCCGCGTCCCGGTCTCGTCTGGAACCTCGCCGCCGCCGCCGCCGCCCGTTCCGCCACCGGCCATCGCGCCGGCGCCGCCGCCGCCCCCGTCCGCTGCCGCTCCTCCGGCTCCTGCAGTGGCGTCGGCTCCGCCGGTTGCGCTGCCGCCAGCCGAGCTGCCGCCGCCGGCCAGGTTGGGGCTCGTCCCGTCCGATGAACAGGCAGCCAACCCAGCGAACGCCGTCAGGGATGCGGCGACCAGCAGCTTGAGGTGACGAACGGTGGAATCGTGACTCTCACGCATGATGTTTGCCTCGAAGGGAAGGTGAGCCAGCCGCCCACGCGGAGCACCGCGCCGCTTCCAGAACACGTCAACTCAGTGAGGAACCGACCCGCAGCGACGCTGCCGCGAGCCCTGCCAGAGCCTCGCGAAGCAGCGGTACGTCGCGAAGCAGAGATGCCGACCGAGCACGGGCGCCGGCACGCTCCTCCCCCTGCATGCGCCTCACCTGGAGCCAGCAGCCCGACCGGCACGGCGAACGCGCACAATGAGAAAGGCCCGGTGCGCATGACGCACCTATCCAGGGCAACGCCAAAGGATACCTGGCGTAAAATGTGAACGTTCACACGGCTGGCGTCAATCGAAATGAACCGGCGCGCGGATGTCCTCGATCCGGAGCGGTGCGCAGCGGCGGCCGGCCGAGGCGCCCGCGTTAGCTGTCCCGCGAGCCCGGCTCGCGCGAGCTCGTGTTTTCCGGGGGACCTGGGCGGTGCTCGTGCACAGGACCAGCTCGGCCATCGACGATGGCAGCCACGCCTGGTTGTCGCCGCCGTGGTTGGTCCATCGCTTCAGCGCGATCCCGTCGGTGGTCGACTCGTCGGGGACGTCCAGCACCTTGCCGCTCTTGACGTTGGTCAGTCGGAAGCAGCCCGATCCAATGCAGTTCACAGGCGGTCGATGGCCAGGTGATTCCTGGCACGCGGGGTTACACGGCCACGTGGAGGGGCTGCACCACCGCCGCGAACACCGGGAGCGCCTCGCAGCGCGCCGCGTGCGCGGCCAGCGCCGGCCGCCTCGCGGCGTCGGTGAGGGCCGGGTGCGCCTCGGAGGCGAAGCGCAGCGCGCAGGCGACCGCGATGTCGGCGTGGCTGAAGGCGCCCAGCCACCAGGTGTCGCCGCGCCGGGCGGCGCGCTCCCGCTCCAGCAGGTCGAGCGTCTCGCCGATCTGCGCGGTGCAGCGCTCCACCCAGACAGGGCTCCGGCGCTCGCCCGTGCGCAGCACGTGCTCGTAGAGCAGGCTCACCGCCTTGTCCGCGAGCCCCGTGGCGAGCGCGGAGACCCGCAGCCCGGCGCGGCGCGCCTCGCCCGAGCGCGGCAGGAGCGCGCGATCGGGCCCCACCTGGTCGTCGAGGGCGTCGAGGATCGCCGCGCTCTCCACGAGCGGCTCCCCGGCGTCCGTCACGAGCACGGGGACCCGCCGGAGCGGGTTGTACTTCGCGATGGACTCCGCGTCGGCCCACACCGACCACGGGCGGTGCTCGTACGCGAGCCCGTAATGCTGGAGCGCCACGGCGACGCGGCGCACGAAGGGAGAGTCGTACTGGCCAATCAGGATCATGGCGGCTCGTTTAACCGAGCCTGCCGCGCGCGGCTACCAGACAGCGCACGTCCTGGTCGGCCGCATCGGCGTGCCCGGCGCGCACTTGAAGGCCTCGCCGAACTCCGGGAGGTTCGCGAGCGGGCCGTTGACGCGGAACCGCGGCGGGGAGTGCGGGTTCACCTGGACCATCAGCCGGAGCGCCTCGTCGCGCAGCTTGCCGCACCAGGACTGCCCGTGCGCGAGGAAGAACTGCTGATCTTCCGTGAAACCGCTCGCGACCGTCTGCTCCGCCGCGCCCTTGCGCATCGCGCGGTACGCCATGAAGGCGAGCTTCACGCCCCCGAGATCCGCGATGTTCTCGCCCAGCGTCAGCTTGCCGTTCAGCTTCAGCCCCGGCAGCGCCTCGAAGGCCGAGTACTGCGCCTCGACGCACGCGGTCTTCTCCCTGAACGCCACCCCGACCTCCTTCGACCACCAGTCCTCCAGGTTGCCCTTCTGGTCGAACTGGGAGCCCTCGTCGTCGAACCCATGCGTGAGCTCGTGCCCGACCACCATGCCGATGCCGCCGAGGTTCACCGCCGCGGCCGAGCTCACGCTGTAGAACGGCGGCTGCAGGATGCCGGCCGGGAAGACCATGTGGTTGCGCTGCGGGTCGTAATAGGCGTTCACGGTGGGCGGGCTCATCTGCCACTCGTCGCGATCGAGCGGCTTGTCGATCTTCCCGAGGTCCCACTGCGTGTGGAAGGCGCGCGCGGCGAGCGCGTTCTTCGCGTACGATCGCGGATCGACCTCGAAATCGTAGGTCCTCCACTTGTCGGGATATCCGATGAGGTACGCCATCGCGGCGAGCTTGGCGAGCGCGCGCTGCCGCGTGCCCTCATCCATCCAGTCGAGCGCCCGGGCGTTGCGCGCGAACGCGTCGCTGATCTGGTGCACCATCGCCTCGGCCGCAGGCTTGCTCGCGCCGGGGAAGCTCGTCTTGACGAACGGCTGCGCGAGCAGCTCGCCGAGCGCGTCATCGGTCGCGTCCACGCAGCGCTTCCAGCGTGGCCGCACCTCCTTCTGCCCGGTGAGCGCGGCCTGCAGCGTGAAGCTCTCGTCGACGAACGCCTTGGGCAGCGCGGGCGTCATGGAGCGCACCACGTGCCACGAGAGGTAGCTCTGCCACGCGGCGGGCTTCACCGACGTGAGCAGCCGGGAGAGCCCCTCGAAGAACCGGACGGAGGTCACGTTGACCTCCTTGGCGTCCTGGAGGCCGAGCCCCTGGAAATACGCGTCCCACGGGAACGCCGGCGCTGCCTTCGCGAGCGCCGCCCGGTCGAGCTTGTTGTAGAGGCCCGCCGGATCCCGCCGCTCGACCCGCGTCTTCGAGATCTTCGCGAGCTCGGTCTCGATCTGCACGACGTCGAGCGCCGCCGCCTTCGCCGCCGCCTCCTGCGCCCCGGCGAGCCGCATCATCCGCGCGACGTGCTCCTCGTAGGTCTTCCGGAGCGCCTTCGATTTGTCGTCCTCGTTGAGGTAGTAGTCGCGGTCTGGCAGGCCGAGCCCGCTCTGGTCGAGCTGCGCGATGACGCGCGTCGCGTCCTTCATGTCCTGCGCGGATTCGATGTCGAACAGCGCCCAGATCCGGCGGCGGTGGAGCTCGGTGACGAGCGCCCCGAGGCCCTTCGGGTCGCGCACCCGCCGCGCCTTCGCGAGGAGGTCCGCGATGGGCTTCGCGCCGGCGGCCTCGACCGCGGGCTCGTCCATGCACGCGCCGTAGTAGGCGCCGATCTTCTTGGTCACCGGATCCCGGTCGCCGGCGCTCGCGGCGTCCTCGAGGATGCGCCGGAGCTCCGCCTCGTTGCGCTTCTCGATCTCGTTGAAGCTCCGCATCCAGGCGGACTCGTCCCCCGGGATCTCGGTCTTCGCCAGCCATCCGCCGCACGCGAACTGATAGAAGTCCTCGCAGGGGTTCGCCGATCGATCGAGCGCGGCCTCGTCGAGCCCGACGCTCTCGAGCTTCGTCTCGACGACAGGGAGGCCCTGCGGCGCCGGCGGCATCAGCGCCTTCACGGCGGGGGGCGGGAGCGCCGGTGGCGGGCTCGCGGCGGGGCCGCAGGCCGCCAGCGCGGAGAGGGCCACGGTGAGCGCGAGGGGAGCGGCAGGCTGTCGGAGCGTGCGCATACAGCGCTCTACCACAGGCCGGCCGTTGCGCGGGCCCGCGATGGCCGCCCGCCGCGGGATCGCGCGCTCGCGCCCGCATCCGCCCGGAGCGGGCCGGCCTCACTCCCGGTCGAGCTTGCCCATCAGGCTCAGCGTGAAATAGGCCCCCATGTACTTGAGGTGTGGGCGCACCTCGAGGTGGACCCGGTACCAGCCCGCGCTCCCCTCGACCTCGGTCACCGACGTCCGCCCCTTGCGGAGCGGCCTGCGCGAGCGCACGGCGGGCGACACGACATCCATGTCCGCGACATACTGGCTGAGCCAGCTGTTCAGCTCGCGCTCGAGGTCGCCGCGCTCCTTCCAGGTGCCGATCTGCTCGCGCTGCATGACCTTGAGGTAGTGGGCGAGCCGGCTGACGAGGAAGACGTAAGGCAGCTGTGTGCCGAGCCGGTAGTTGACCTCGGCGGCGCGCCCCTCCTCGCTCTGGCCGAAGTACTTGGGCTTTTGCGCCGAGTTCGCGGAGAAGAAGCAGGCGTTGTCCGTGTCCTTGCGGAACGTGAGCCCGATGAAGCCCTCCTCGCTGAGCTCGAACTCGCGGCGCTCGGTCAGCATGATCTCGGTCGGGATCTTCGTCTGGATGGCGCCGAGCGCCTCGTACTCGTGGAGCGTGAGCCCCTCGACGGTGCCGCCGGATTGCGGCCCGATGATGTGCAGGCACCAGCGGTGGCGCGCGAAGCTCTCGGCGAGCCGGGTCGCCATCGCGTAGGTGGGCGCCCCCCAGCAGTACGCCGCGTGGTTGCCGACGACGTCTTCCTCGTAGGAGAACGCCCGGATGGGGGCGGTGCTCGCCCCGTAGGGCAGGCGCAGGAGGAAGCGGGGGAGGAGCAGGCCGACGTAGCGCGCGTCCTCGGACTCGCGGAACGCGGTGTACTTCACGTACTGCGGCCCCTCGAAGAGCGCCTTGATGTCGCCTAGGTGCGGCACCTTCCGGTAGTCCTTGAGCCCGAAGAACTGCGGGCCCGCGACGGCCAGGAAGGGCGCGTGCGCCATCGTCGCCACCGCCGCGCATTTCTGGAGGAGCGCGATGTCCTGGGGCACGGGGCCGAACTCGTAGTTCGAGATGACGGCGCCGAACGGCTTGCCACCGAAATTGCCGAACTCCGACGAATAGACGATCTTGTAGAGGCCGCTCCTCACGACCTCGGACGAGTCCTCGAAATCCGCGAGCAGATCGTCCTTCGAGCAGTTGAGGATCTCGACGCGGATGTTCTCCCGGAAGTCGATGTGATCGATGGCGAACTTCAGGCCGCGCCACGCGGCCTCGAGGCGCTGGAACACCGGGTGATGCAGGATCTCGTCGATCTGCCGCGACAGCCGCTGGTCGATCTCCGCGATCCACAGGTCGATGAGGGCGCTGTCCAGCGCCGCGCCGGCCTCCGGGCGGCCCGCGACCTTGCCGACCACCGCCTCCACGCCCCGCTTCACATCGTGGTAGGCGCCGCTCGTGGGGGCGACCCTCGTCTCCGCCAGGAGCTCCGCAAGGAGAGAGCCATTGCTCCCCATCACCGGCTCTTCGTGCTGCCCCGCTTGCATGTCCGGAAATTTACCACGGTCGCTCGCCGGCTGGAAGCGACGGACACGCCGGCGCCCGCGCGCCCCGCCCCGCCCGGGCCCGGGGCGGCATGGCGCGGCGCTGCCACAGGAGAAACGCCCGCTCGGCGCGCCTCGGACGCCCGCGCGGAACGCTCCCTCAGCACGCGAGTCAGGTGTCGACCGGACATGAAAAGCCCATGGCGATGGCGCGACTGCAGTGTTACAAATCACATGTGGGTGCTCCCACGGAAGCCGAAGACATAAGGGCTTTCGTTCGAGTCTTCCCTCTCGCACTCCCGGAACAGGCGCCGACGCCCCCGCGTCGACGCCCGTCCTGGTCGTGGCCGCGCGGCGCCGCGCGGCGCCAGCGCCCCGAACGGCTCGGGACCGAGTGAAACGGGCAGTGGGAACACGGCGGGACAGCGGACATCGCCTGTCTCTATCTCTCCGTGTGCCCCGTGCCTATGTGATCCAGATTCTCTGCCTTTCGGCGCGCGTCTGCGCGTCGTCAGCATCCGGCGCGCCTTCGCGCGTCGTCGGCATCGCGCGCGTCCGCGCGTCGTCGGCATTCGGCGCGCCAAGGCGCGCCATGGGTCGTGGATTTCGAGGAGAGGAGTCGGGATGGAACGCCTCGGGCTCGGCATCATCATCGGGATAGGTCTCACCAGCTTGACGAGGATCACCCGTCCGACCGTCAAGAGGGCCATGAAGCTAGGCTTCGTCGCCGTGGACGCGATCAGGGGCGCGCTCGGCGAGGGCAGGGAAAGGCTCGCCGACCTCGTCGCCGAGGTGAGGGAGGAGATGGCGCGCCAGGAGCAGCGCGCCGGCTCGGGCGGCGCGCAGGGGTGGTCGCGCGCGGAGATGGAGCCGCCCGGGAGCTGACGAGTGGAATGTTCCGGTGACCCGGCCTCGCGGGCCGGGAGGTGAGCCATGCCGAGCGATCGAGGGGTCGTCATCATCCACTGGGTTCCAGGGCGCGTGCGCCTCGCCGTCCCCGCGCTGCGCAGGGACCCGGCGAGGGCGGAGGAGATCGCGGAGCTGGCGCGCGCCTGCCCCAGCGTCGTCGATGCGCGGGCGAGCGCGTGGGCGGGGAGCCTCACGGTCGAGCACGAGCCCGATGTCCCGCTGGAGGACGTCTTCTCCGAGCTCGCGCACATCCCCGAGCTCTCGGGTTGTAGCTGTCGCCCGATCGATGGGCTCACGCCCTCGCCCTGCGCGGCGCCCGCCGAGCCGCCGAGCCCGGGCCGGACGGCGCGCCTCGTCGTCCAGGCCGCGGACAGGCTGAACGCGGCGTCGCAGGTCGTCCCGCCGCCGCAGGTCGACCTCAAGCTCCTGGTCCCGGCGCTCCTCGTCGGGTCCGGGATGCTCCAGGTGCTGCTGCGGCGCTCCCCGGCCATGCCCCACTGGATCACCCTGGTGAAGTACGGGGTCGACTTCTTCGTGGTGCTGAACCACGGCCGTATCCAGAGCTTCTTCGCGGGCGTGAGCGCGGGCGCGGGCGCACCCACCGGCGGCGAGGCGGGGTGACGATGGCCGCGCTCCTGTCGACCGCGACCGAGCCGGTCTCGGTGGTCCATGCGATCCCGGGCAGGGTCCGCCTGCTGCTCCCGCGCCTCGGGAAGGACGCGGCCTTCGGCCCGCTGCTCGAGGCGGGGCTCACCGCCGTGCCCGGGGTCCTGTCCGTGCGCATCGCCGAGGGCGCGTCGAGCGCCGTCGTCGAGCACGACCCGCGGCACGTCGACCTCGACGCCATCGTGCGCGCCGCCGCCTCGGCCTCCGCCGCGCCGGCCCCGCGGGGGGCGCTGCGCGCCGCGCGCGCCGCCCGAGAGGCGCGCCGCGCGGCCGCCCTCGCGAAGCGCCCGCTCTACCTGTCGAGCGTCGGCATGGTCCTCTCGCTCGGCAGCTTCGTCTCGCCGCTGCTCGCGTACCCGTTCATCGCCGCGACGTCCGCGCCCATCCTCAAGAGGGCCTGGGACTCGGTGGTGCGGGACCGCAAGCTCAACGTCGACCTGCTCGACAGCCTGGCGATCGCGTCGGCCGTGGCGACCGGAAACGCCATCAACGCGGCCGGCATCATCTGGCTGGTCACGCTCGGCGACCACATCCGCGATCTCACCCAGGCGCGCGCCCGGCGCGCGATCAGCGGCCTGCTCGAGTACCAGCAGGACCTCGCGTGGGTGGTCCGCGGCGACGCGAAGGTGCAGATCCCGGTGGCCGAGCTCGCCGCCGGAGACGTCCTCGTCGTCTACACCGGCTCGGTGATCCCGGTCGACGGGACGGTCACGGACGGCGAGGGGCTCGTCGACCAGCAGACGCTGACCGGCGAGTCGATGCCCGTGCTCAAGGGCCCCGGCGACCGCTGCTTCGCGGCGACCGTCATCAAGGACGGCAAGCTGTACATCCGCGCCGAGCGGGTCGGCGGCGACACGACCGCCGCGAGCACGGCGCGGCTCATCGAGAACGCGCCCGCGCTGGAGACGCGCGCGCAGAACTACGCCGAGCTCGTGGCGAACCGGCTCGTCCCGCCGGCCCTCGCCTGCTCGGCGGTCGTGCTCGCCGCGACCAGGGACCTCGGCCGCGTGTCCGCGATCCTGACGATCGACTTCGGCACCGGCCCGCGGGTCTCGGCCCCGACGACGGTGCTCGCGTCGATGAACGCCGCGGCGCGGCGTGGGATCCTCATCAAGGGCGGCGCCTACATCGAGAAGCTCGCGAAGGTGTCGACCGTGGTGTTCGACAAGACGGGCACGCTGACCTCCGGCATCCCCGAGGTGACGGACCTCCTCGTCCACGACGCCCTGTCCGCGCGCGAGGCGGCGACCCTCGCCGCCGCGGTGTCCGCGCGGCAGACCCACCCCGTATCGCAGGCCGTGCTCCGGCTCGCCGAGGCGTGGTGCCTGACGATCCCGGACCGGGAGGAGTCCCGCTACCTCGTCGGCCGGGGCGTGCAGGCCAGGGTCTTCGGCAAGGTCGTGCAGCTCGGCAGCCCCCGCTTCCTCGACGAGCTCGGCGTCGCCTGCCGCGCCGAGCCCGGCGCCAGGAAGGCGCTCGAGGCGGCGGCGAAATCGCTCCTCTTCCTCGCCGTCGACGGCCGGCACGTCGCCACGCTCGCCTGCCGCGACGCCATCCGGGCCGAGAGCCGCGCCACGATCCGCAGCCTGCGCGCGCGGGGGATCGAGGATATCGTCATGCTGACGGGCGACAGCCGCGAGGTGGCCAGGCAGGTCGCGCTCGAGCTCGGCATCACCCGGTACTTCGCGGAGATGCTGCCCGAGGACAAGGCGGAGATCACGCGCCGGCTGACGCAGGAGGGCCGCACGGTCGCGGTCGTCGGGGACGGCATCAACGACTCCCCGGCGCTGTCGTACGCCGACATCGGCATCAGCGTGTCCGCGGGCGCCGAGATCGCCCGGGAGACGGCGGGCGTCGTCCTCGTGGAGGACGACCTGTCGAAGCTCGTCGAGGCGATCGACATCTCGCGCGCCGCGATGCGCCTCATCCACCAGAACTTCTCGATGATCCTCGCCGTGAACGCGGTCGCGTACGCGCTGTCGATCCCCGGGCTCCTCAACCCGGTCGCGGCGACGCTCATGAACAACGGCTCCGCGGTCCTCGCCTGCGTGAACGGACTCCGTCCGCTCATGGGGGCGCCGCGCAGGAAGGCCCGCGCTGTCGGCCCCTAGCGCGCTCGTCCGCGCGCCGCGCCGCAGCCCGGCACGCGCGCTGCACGGGGAATGGAATGGTTGGAATGCAGAGCGAGACGCGCGGCGGATCGAGATCGTCCGCCGCGGACCGGGCGCGCGCGGGGCGCCGGACTGTGCAGTGGCTGCCCGGCGCGGCGCTCCTGGCGTTGATCGGCTGTGCAGCCGTGTCACGGGCGCCTGCCTCGCCGCACGTCGCGGCGGGGAGCCCGGAGGAGGCCGGCCGGTACCTGATCCTCGTGGGCGGGTGCAACGACTGCCATACGCCCGGCTGGGACCGATCGGGCGGCAGGCTCCCGACCTCGGAGTGGCTGACGGGCAGCGACGTCGGTTACCGAGGTCCGTGGGGGACGAGTTATGCGGCGAACCTCCGGATCTCCGCCCACAACCTCAGCGAGGAGGCCTGGGTGCGGATGTTCCGCGAGGCCGCCGGCCGGCCGCCGATGCCATGGCTCAACTACGTCACTCTGCACGAGGGCGACCTCGTCGCGATGTACCGCTTCATCCGGAGCCTCGGTGAGAAGGGCGTCCCCACGCCCCGCGCGGCGCCGCCGGAGGAGGAGCCTTCGACGCCGTACATCCTCATGGTCCCGCAGCAGCCGAAGAGCAGGCCGTAGTCATTCCCTCGCGTCGGCTCGCGTCAGGCGTGCAGGCCGCCGAGCGTCGCCGACGCCGCGTGGCTCGCCGCCGGCCGCTCGCAGGGCAGCTCCACCGTGAACCGCGCCCCGTCGTCCGGCCGGCTGACGACACGCACCGCGCCGCCGAGCGCCTCGACGATGCTCTTCACGACGTGGAGCCCGAGCCCGAGCCCGCCGAAATGGCGGCTCGACACCGCGCGCTCGAACCGGTCGAACACGTGCGGGAGCCTCCCCGCCGGGATCCCGATGCCCTGATCCTGCACCACGAGCTCTGCCGTGCCGTCCTTCCGCGCGACCGAGACCTCGATCGGCTTGCCCGCGCCGAACTTGAGGGCGTTGTCGAGCAGGTTCGAGACCACCTGCTCCAGCCTGCTCCTGTCCCACGATCCCACGACGGACGGCTCGGCGCGCACGCTCACGGACGAGCCGGAGTGCGCGATGCGCTCGGTGAGCCGCTCCAGGACGTCGTCCACGACCTCCGCGAGATCGACCGGCTCGACGTGCAGCTCCAGCCGGCCGGTGTGGAGCTGCGACACGTCCAGCACGTCGTCGATCAACCGGACGAGCCGGTGCACCTGCCGATCCATCCTTTGCAGGGAGCGCGCGAGGCGCTCGTCGGACGCGTGGTCTCCCCGGCGGAGCAACGCCTGGAGGCCGAGGCGCAGGGAGGTGACGGGCGTCCTGAGCTCGTGCGACGCGACGCTGAGGAACTCGTCGCGGACGCGCACCGCGTGCTGCGCCTCGCGGTAGAGGCGGGCGTTCTCGAGGGCGATCGCGATCTGGTCGGAGAGGAGCTCCAGCACGTGGACGCGAGCGCGCGTGAAGGCGTACGTGGTGAGGTTGTTCTCGAGGTAAACCACCCCGAGCCGCGCCTCGTTCCGCTGGATGGGCAGGACCAGGACCGACCGCGCGCCGCCCCCGGCGAAGTGAGGATCGCGGTCGCGCGCCGGCGCGTTATCCGCGTCGTCGAGCACGACGATCTCGCCCGCGCCGTGCGCGTGCTCGACGACCCGCCGGGGGACCTCGCGCGACCGGGAGAGCGGCGTGCGCTCGATGGAGACCGGGGTGGCGACGGACCCCTGGGCCCGCACGAAGAGCTCCCCCTCTTCCTCGAGCACGAGCGCGCCGCACTGCGCGCCGGCTGCCTCCAGGCAGACGCCCAAGAGCTTCTCGAGCAGCCGATCGAGCACGATCTCGCCCGAGAGGGTCTCGGCGGCCTTGAGCAGGCTGAGGGCGTCGAGGGCGACCGCCGGAAGCCGCTCCTCGGCGAGCTCGGGCTCGTCGCCGGACCCGCCGAGCCTGAACTCCGCCGCGAGCGCGCGGGCCTTCTCCGAGGCCCCCCAGCGGGCGAACCCCTGGCGCGCGGCGCGCAGGTACATGGCCGCGATCCGCGCCCGTCCGAGCCCGTGGTAGAAGCGCCCAGCCAGCTCGTTGCCGAGCGCCGCGATGTGGACGAACCCCCCGCGCGTCGCCGCCTCGACCGCCTCGTCGTACAGCGCGCCGGCGAGCTCGAACCTGCGCTCGACGCGGGCGAACTCCGCGTCGACGAGGAGGCGCCGCGGGCGGAAGTTCTCCGCGCAGCCCGCCTCCCACCTTCGCAGGGCGCGCTGCAGGTCGGCCACGCGCGCGAGCAGCGCGGCCCTCTCCTGCTCGTCGGCCTCATCGCATCGCCACAGCAGCGTGAGCGCGGTGAACAGCGCGTACTGGCACTCGGGGATGTAGCCGCCGAGAAAGTGAATGAACGGGGCCGCCGCGTCGGCGTGAGCGATGGCCTCGGCCAGATCCCGGAGCAGGTACGAGACCTGAAGGCGCCCGATGTGATACACGCACCTCGCCGGAAGCTCCCGCTGCGCCGCCTCGAGGAAGGCCCGCTCGTCGAACTCGGCGTCATCGGCCACGTTCCGGCCCCTCGTCAGCCCCTTGAGGCACCGGATCATCTGCCGGAAGGCGAGCTGGTAGAAGAGCGTCGACTTGTTGCCGGTCTGCTGGCTGAACGCGAACCCGTCGTTCAGATCGACCAGCACGCGATCGAGCTCCACTCCTGCGGCGAACGAGTGCGCCATGAGCCCCGTGCGCGCGTACGAGGAGAAGCGGAGCTCGCCGGACGACACGCCCAGCTCGATGATCTCTCGGAACGGCTCCCCGCCCGAGGCGAGCGGCGCGACCCACGGGTGGACGAACTCGTTGTACATGTACCGGGCGATCGTCTCCTGGGCGCGATCCTCGAACCGCCGCGCGAGCTCCACGGCGAGCTGGCCGAAGCCCTGGGCGCCCGATAGGTCGCCCTCGGCCGCGAGGAGCATCGCGTGCCCTGCGTAGGAGAGGATCGACTCGCTCGCGTTGCCGTGCTCCAGCGCGAAGCGGACGCCGAGGGAGGTGAGGAGCACCAGCTGCTTCCGGTCCGCGAACCAGGCGGGGGCCACCATCTCGGCGAGGAGCCTCATGCGGGCCCGCTCTTCCGGGCTGGTCACGCGGGGGAGATCGACGAGCGACTCGGGCGAGCGCTCCGCGAGGTCCCTGGCGATGACCCCCCGCCGCGCCGCGATCTCGCTGTCGAGGTCCGCCAAGGACAGCTCGACCCCGAAGTGCGCGCGCAGCGCGTCGCGCCCCCAGCCGAGCGCCAGATCGTGATCGCCGGTGATCGTCGCGCTCATGATCCGGAGCGCCTCCAGGTCGACCTTCTCCGGGATCGACGCCGCGTGGCGGAGCCCCTCCTCCACGAGCGCGCGGGCCGTCGCGTGCTGATCGGTCAGCGCGGCGCACTCTGCCGCGTCGCGGTGGAGGGAGAACCAGAGCTCGTAACGCGCTCGGAACGCGCCTTCCGGCAGCAGGCGAAGGCTGCTGCGGAAGTACGCGAGCGCCGGGCCGAAAGCCGCGGCGCGGCGCGCCTTCACGCCCGCGCGGTGGTTGAGCTCGGCGAGGTGGTCCCGCTGCTCTGCGTCGAGCAGCGCGGCGCCGAGGTTCAGCTGGTCCGCGGCGTCGAACAGCGCGGCGTCCGTCCCGTTGGTGCAGGTGGCCTCGAGGAAGCGGCCGATCTCCAGGTGCAGCTGCATCCGCAGCTGCTCCGGCCCGAGCTCGTAGGCCGTCTGCTGGACCCGATCGTGGACGAACCGGATCGCGAGCCCCGCTTCGCGCCCACACGTGCCATCGGGCACGACGAGCCCCTCGCGGAGCGGCTGGACGAGCGATGCGGTCGTGTCGTCGACGGATCGGCCGAGCACCGCCGCGATGAGCCTGAGCTCCGCGCGCCTGCCGATGCACGCGGCGACCTGCAGGAGCTCCTGCGCCGCCTCGGGCAGCCTGCGGACGGACTCCGACATCAGCTGGACCACGTTGTCGGTGACCCCGACCCGCTCGATCCGGGCGAGATCCCACGTCCATGTCGAGCGGATCGCGTCGAAGAGGAGCAGCCCTTTCTCCTGGAGCGATCGGAGGAGCTGGCGGATGAAGAAGGGGTTGCCCGCCGTCTTGGCGAGGAAGAGCTCTGCGAGAGGGCGCGCCCGCTCCGGCTCGCAGCGGAGCGCCTCGGCGAGAAACGCGACGACCGCCTCGACGCCGAGCGGGCCGAGCGAGAGGTGCGTCATCGGGGGGACCTGCGCGCCCCGGATCTCCTCGATGGTCTGGTGGAGCGGGTGCGCGGCGCCGACTTCCCTCGACCGGTACGCGCCGAGCAGGAGCACGTGCTTGCTGCCTGGATCCGCGGCGAGGGCGCGGAGGACGCGGAGCGACGCGGCGTCCGTCCACTGGAGGTCGTCGAGGAAGATCGCGAGCGGCGGCCGCTGGCTGGCCACCGCGCGCACGAAGTCCTGGATCGCGAGCAGGAAGCAGTTCTCCGCGCGCATCGGATCCGCAGCCGGCAGCGCGGGCGCGTCCCCGAGGAGCTCGACGAGCTCCGGGCAGAGCTCGCCGAGGGCGCGGCTCCGCTCGCTGACCGCCTCCCTGAGCTGCGCGCGGCTCTCCTCCGGCTCGGCGCGGAGCGCGGCCGCGAGGGCGCGGAGCGCCTCTGCCAGGGACGCATAGGGCACGTTCGCCGCGCGCAGGTCGAACTTGCCCTCGATGAACCGCCCGTCCCGCTCGGCGACGGCGGCCTGCAGCGCCTCGACGAGGGCGGTCTTCCCGACGCCTGCCTCCCCGGTCACCAGCACGAGCTCCGTCCCGCCGTTCGACACGCGGGCGAGCGCGCCGCGCAGCGCGGCGAGCTCGCGCTCGCGGTCGATCAGGCGCTCGGGCAGCGGGAGGCGCCGCGCGAGGTCCATGCGGCCGAGCTCGAATGGCGCGATGGTGCCCGCGGCGCGCCATCGCCTCTGCGCCTCGTGGAGGTCCTGGGCGAGGCACTCGGCGCTCTGGTATCGCAGGTCCGGCATCTTCGCGAGCAGCCGCTGCACGAGCTCCGAGAGGGCCGCCGGGACATTGGGGATCACGACGTGCGCGGGCACGGGGCTCCTCGCCATGTGGGCGTGCACCAGCGCGAGCGGATCGAGGTCCTTGAAGGGCGGCGCGCCGGTGAGCATGGCGTAGAAGGTCGCTCCCAGCGCGTACAGGTCCGATCGCGCGTCGATGAACCAGCACGTGCGCCCGAGCTGCTCGGGGGACAGGAAGGGGAGCGCGTCGAGCTTCTCGAGCTCCACGGCGCGGGGCATGCTCGTCAGCTCGGCCGCGTCCGAGAAATGGACCAGGGTGACCTGCCCGTCCTCGCCGAGGACCACGCGGCCTGGGGCGAGCGCGCGGTGGACGACGCCGCTCCCATGGATGCGCGCGCACGTCTCCGCGAGCGCGATGGCGACGTCGAAGAACGCGTCCAGCGCGAGCGGCCCTCGCGCGAGCCGCCGCTCGAGGTCCTCGGGGCCTGCGTCCTCGAGGAGCAGCGCCGGCATGCTCTCCGGGCCCTCCAGCGCGAGCGGCCGCACGACCCCCGGCACATCGAGCCGGCGCAGGAAGGCGTGCTCGCGCAGCAGGAGGGCCGCCGCGCCCGGGGCTGGATGACGCCCCCGAACGGTTTTCTGCACGACCTTCCTCCCGGCAAGCCTCTGTCTGCGGAGCAGAAATCGGCTGCAGCGGTGGACCTCAGTCGCTTCCGCCCGAGTCATACGCGTTCCCCCTCGCGCGTTGCCGCGAGAATATAAAGCAGGATGTGTGCTGGTGCGAGCCGGGAAGTCCCGGGTCTCGTGATTTGGGAGAGACGTCGGGTTGTGCGCTTCGCGCCATCGCGCGGCAACGCCACCGCTTCCTCCCTCTCGGCACGACGACGCGCGCGCTGCGCGGCCTCACCCTCGTCGCGAGGATTCCCCTCCAGCGGTCTTTTGCCAGGCCGTCGGGCCGCGCGGACAGGGGTGAAACGGGCAGGCGTGAAAGGGGCAGCGCGGCGCTGGCCTCGAGCTCCGGCGACGACCGGCGACCGCCAATCCGGCGAGCGAAGGTGCTAGGATGAATCAGCGCATGTACGGGGGGCGGGCGGCTGCTCCCGCGCCGGTGCGCGCTGCGGGGAGCTTTGATGAACGCACCTGTCGTCGCAGGGGACGTGATCGCCGAGAAGTACCGGGTCGACAGGATCTCGGGCAGCGGCGAGCTGGGGACGGTGGCCTTCGCGAGCCACCTCGTGCTTCCGCAGCGGGTCGCGATCGAGCTCCTGCTCGCCGACGGCAGCCCGGAGCGCGTGGAGCGCTCGCTCCGGGAGGCGCGCGCGGCGGTGGCGCTCAAGGGGGAGCACGTCGCGCGGGTGCTCGACGTCGGCCAGCTCGCCTCGGGGGTCGCGTACATCGTCACGGAGCACCTCGACGGGCAGGACCTCTCCGAGCTGCTGCGCGGCCGCGGCCGGATCGAGCTCTCGGAGGCCATCGATTGGGTGCTGCAGGCCTGCGTGGCTGTGGCCGAGGCGCACGCCGCGGGGATCGTGCACCGCGACCTCGAGCCGGCGCGCCTGTTCCTCGCGACGACCCCCGGCGGCGCGACGCTCCTCAAGGTGCTCGGCTTCGGCGCGTCCAGGGAGCTGCCCGGCGCGAGCGACGGCGGCGCGCCGGCGCGGACGCGGGAGGAGCTCGGCGCGCCGCTCTACATGTCGCCGGAGCGGATGCGATCCTCGGTCGCGGTCGATGCCCGCGCCGATGTCTGGTCGCTCGGCGCGATCCTGTACCGGCTCCTGACCGGGCGGCCGCCGTTCGAGGCGAGCTCGCTCGCCGATCTCGCGCCGCGCATCGCGAGCGCGGCGCCGGCGCTCCCGAGCGCGCTGCGGTCCGACATCCCCCCTGCCATCGACCGCGTGCTCCTCTGCTGCCTCGAGAAGGACCCCGCGCGGCGGCCCACGAGCGTGGCCGAGCTGGCGATCGCGCTCGCCCCTCACGCGTCGGCGGAGGGCCAGGATCACGTGGAGCGGGCCGCGCGGCTCCTCGGCGCGACGCTCCCGCCGCGCCCCCGCGCCTCGCTCCCGACGATCGGGCTCGGGCTCAGCGCGAGGCCCCGTCCGCCCGAGAGCGCCGGACCGAGCTCGGAGGCGGGCCCGGTGACCCAGCGGCACGGCGCGCACGGCGCGCAGGACACGGGGCGCAACAGGGCGCGCATCGCGCTGATCGCCGCCGTCGCGTCGCTGCTCGCGATCCTCGGCGTGGCCGCGACGCAGCTCAGGTGAGCCGGCGCCGGCCGAGCCGCCGCGGGCGCAGGAGCGCCGCCTCCGGCCCTCGCCGGAGGGGCATCGTCGCCGCGAGCGCGGCAGGCGTGGAGAAGCCGGAGAGCCGTCCTGTCTCCCACGGACGCGGGCGCAGATCCTCGCGGCTATGCCGAGAAAACGTGACATCCGCGTAGACCGGCTGTCGTAGTATCCGCCGCATGCCGCATTCTCTCCCGCATTCCGGGGGCGGTCTCGCTCCGCCCGTGCGCATCGGCAAGGTCGCATTCCTCGGGTATGGCCGCTTCGGTGCGGCGCTCGGGTCGTTGCTCCACGATGCGGGGATCTCGGTGCGCGCGTTCGACCCTTCCGCGGAGATCCGCGGCGCCGCGCGGGCCGCCTCGCTCCCGGAGCTCGTGGACGGCGCGGATCTCGTCATCGTCGCCGTCCCGGTGCCGGCGGTGCGCGAGGCCCTCCTGTCGCTGCGGCCGCACCTTGCGCCGGGGCAGCTGGTGGCCGACGTGGGCAGCGTGAAGAGCGTGCCGGCGAGCGCCATGGCCGAGGTGCTCGGCGAAGGCCGGCCCTGGGTGGCGACGCACCCGCTGTTCGGCCCGGCGAGCCTCGCTCGCGGAGAGCGCCCGCTGCGCGTCGTCGTCTGCCCGAACCCTGCGCACCCGGACGCGGTGCGCCGCGTCATCGCGCTGTTCGAGCGGATCGGCTGTCAGGTGCTGGAGCAGGCGCCGGAGGAGCACGACCGCGTCATGGCCTTCACGCACGCGCTCGCGTTCTTCATCGCGAAGGGCATGATGGACGCGGGCGTGCCCGCCGGCGCGCCCTACGCGCCGCCCTCGTTTCAGGGCATCGCGCACACGATCGAGACGGTGCGCGTGGACGCGGGGCACCTGTTCGCCGCGCTGCACCGCGAGAACCCCTTCGCGGGCGAGGCGCGCCGCCGCCTCATCGACGCGCTCGTCGCCGTCGATCGGAGCCTCGACGTCCCGACCAAGGACGCCGCGCCCGAGGTCCTCGCCGCGCTCGCGATCCCCGATCTCGGCGCGCTCTCTCCCGAGCTCCGCGAGACGCGGGAGCTCATCGACGACCTGGATCTGGAGCTCGTCGGCCTGCTCGCGCGAAGGGCCGAGCTCGTCCAGCGCGCCGGGCGCGCCAAGGCCACGATCGGGGCGGCGGTCCGGGATCCGGTGCGCGAGGCGCGGCTGATGGAGTCGCGCCGCCGCTGCGCCGTCGAGCTCGGCCTCGACCCCGACGGCGTCGCCGAGGTCTTCGAGGTGATCCTCCGGCACTCGCGCTCGCTCCAGGAGCGGCGCTCCGCCGTCTAGCGCGCGGCGCAGGCGACGGGCTCCTCACCACCGAAACACGAGGCACACCGAGCGCGTCGAGCGGGTATCGACAGAGGGTCAGGAGAGCGTCGATGCATCGCTGTCCACGCCACTTGCGTCGGTTTTCTTCGTGTTCTCACCGATTCTCGCGCTGCTCTCATGGCCTCTTCGAGGGGGAGCCTCGGTGGCGCACGAATTCCTCTTTCCACCCTGGCGTGCTCCGGTGTAGGGTCTGCGTGCGGGGATCATGCACCGGCGTCAGGCGCCCCCTTGTGGATACTGCAGGCGAGACCTGGGTCGCAGGTAAGACAGCGCCTCGATTACGATACGAGCTCGTCGGCGCAGCGCAGCGCACGGGAGGGGCTGGATGGATCTGCGGAGCGGCCATGCCGGGCGGGTCGAGCGTTCCGGGGCTGAGCGTGGCCGGCGTGCGCTCCGCGCGCCGGCGCACCCGCGCAGGGCCGCCTCCGGGAAGGCCCTCCGGCGCCCGGGGGGCGCTCCGGCAGGCGGGCGGGCGCGCTCACCCTCCGCCGCGGGCGCGCGCTGCGTCCCTGCGGCGACGTGGTTTCCCCGAGCCTCCTCGCACGGAGCGCTGGAGCGGGCTGGAGCGGACGCGGCAGACGCCGCCCGAAAGCGGTGGACACCGCCCCATTCCTGAGGATGCTGCGAGGCTGGCCGCGGCGCTGACAACGGAGCAAGGGGGCAAGGAGACGCGGGATGAGGGCAGAAGTAGGCAGAGTCAACATCCTGATCGTTGACGACAGGCCTGAGCAGCTCCTCTCCCTGGAGGCAGTCCTCGCGCCGCTCGGCGAGAACATCGTCAAGGCGGCGTCAGGGAGGGAAGCGCTTCGCCATCTCCTTCAGGAGGAGTTCGCGGTCATCCTCCTCGACATCAAGATGCCTGAGATAGATGGGTTCGAGACGGCGACGCTCATCCGCAAGCGGCGGAGCACGCTGCACACGCCGATCATCTTCCTGACGGCGCACACCGAGCGCGTCTATGTCGAGCGCAGCTATTCGCTCGGGGCGGTCGATTACATCATGACCCCGTTCGCCCCCGAGGTCCTCCGCACCAAGGTGTCAGTCTTCGTCGATCTCTTCAAGAAGACACAGAAGATCAAGCTCCAGGCGGAGTCGCTGCGCGCGCACGCGGAGCAGCTCCAGCGGCTCAACCGCGCCGCGCTCACGATCAACTCGGCCCTGTCGCTCGACGCCATGGTCGCGGCGATCACGGAGGCGGCCCGCGACGTCGGCGGAGCCCATCAGGCGATGACCCTCGTGAAGCTGGAGCGGCCCGGTGAGCGGGCGCGGACCGCGGTGTCGCTCTCGGAGCGGTACACGACGTTCCAGAAGGAGGCGCCTCCCCCCATCGCCGGCAAGCTGTGCGCGCTCGTCTGCGCCAGGAACAGGCCTCTCCGGCTGACCCAGCGAGAGCTCTCGCTGCACCCGGAGTGGCTGGACAACGGCGGGCAGAGGCCGCCGCCGCGGGGGTACCTCGCGGCGCCCCTCACCGCCGCCGACGGCCAGAACATCGGGACCATCCAGCTCTCGGATCGGAACGACGGCGAGTTCTCCGACGACGACGAGACCGTCCTCGTGCAGCTCGCGCAGCTCGCTTCCATCGCCATCCAGAACTGCGTGCACGCCGAGGCGCGCGAGGCGAACCGCATGAAGGACGAGTTCCTCGCCACGCTCTCCCACGAGCTGCGCAGCCCGCTGAACGCGATCCTCGGCTGGACGCACCTCCTGCGGTCCGAGCCGTTCGATGAGCAGCGGGTGTCCCACGGGCTCGAGGTGATCGAGCGCAACGTGGCCGCGCAGACGAAGCTCATCGAGGATCTCCTCGACGTCTCGCGGGTCACGACGGGCAAGCTGAGCATCAGCGCCGCGCCGATGGCGCTCGCGCCCGTCGTGGAGACCGCCATCGACGCGATCCGCCCCGCCGCCGAGGCAAAGGGCCTCACGATCGACGTCTCGCTCGACCCCGACATCGAGGTGAACGGCGACGCGGATCGGCTGCAGCAGGTCGTCTCGAACCTCACGTCCAACGCGCTCAAGTTCACGCGTCCCGGGGACCATATCCTCGTCTCCCTCCGGCGGGCCGGCGCGACGGCGGAGCTCACGGTGCGCGACACGGGGGAGGGGATCGCGCCGGATTTCCTCCCGCTCGTCTTCGAGCGCTTTCGCCAGGCCGACAGCACGAGCCGCAGGACGCACGCGGGCCTCGGCATCGGGCTGTCCCTTGTGCGCCAACTCGTCGAGATCCACGGCGGCTCGGTCGTTGCCGACAGCCCTGGGTTGCACAAGGGGTCCACGTTCGTGGTCCGGCTCCCGCTCCTCGGGGTCGAGCGCAGCTCGCTCCCGGCGCTCATGAGGGAGGGGAGGTCGCGCTCGCTCGCTTGCTCGGAGTCCGCGTCCAACCTCGGCGGGGTCCGCGTCCTGCTCGTCGAGGACGACGCGGACGCCAGGGAGCTCCTTCAGGAGGTGCTGTCGCAGCACCACGCCGAGGTGACGGCCGTGGCCTCGGCCCACGAGGCGCTCGCGGCGTTCTGCGCGGATCTCCCGCACGTGCTCGTGAGCGATATTGCCATGCCGGGCGAGGACGGCTACGAGCTCATCCGCGCCATCCGCCAGCGCCCGCCGCAGGCCGGCGGTGATCTGCCCGCGCTGGCCCTGACGGCCTATGCTCGCAAGGAAGACCAGAAGCGCGCGCTCGAAGCCGGCTTCCACATGCACGCCACGAAGCCGATCGAGCCCGCCGCCCTCGTTGCCGCCGTGGCCAGCCTCGCGGCCCGGGCCCGCGCAGGCGACCTCCCCTGCGCCCGGGAGCGAGGGTCGAGCGAGGAGATCAACCCGTGAAGATCGTGCGGAGACGACGGGCCGCGGGCGCTCCATAGCGGCGCGCCTCCGCGTTCTCTGCCGCTCGCACATCCAACCTGAGCTCGCCCGCTACCTTGCCCGACCCGCCGGCGATATCGGGTCTCTCCCCAGCGTGCCTGCGCTCATGAGCAGGGACGAGGACCATGGCCGATGAGCATTGGGCCTGAGACTTGCAGTTCATGACGCGAACGTGTCCTCATGACCAGACCGGGAGCCGACCCATCGGGGGCCAGACGAGGCGCGTCCGCGCTGCAGTCGGGCTCTGTTCGCGTGTTGCGCGGCGCCGGCGCCGCTCCTCCAGGTCGCTCACGCGAGGAGGCTTTGGCTCATGGGGCCCTCACCTCTGGAGGTCAATCCGTTATGGCGGATGAGCTGTCAGGCACAGTCGCTCTTCACGCGTCATGTTCGCCCGCGCCGATGTAGGCGAATGTGCTTGACCGGTGGGCGCTCACGGGGGGGCACCCACATGCAACGATGATGCAGTGAGACAAAAAGCTTGCGTAATCCAGTATGGTGGCCTATCGTCCACCATAACGGAATCACCACGGAGTTGACACCGGCCCATCGAACGCAGCGTGCTCATAGCGCTTTTTACGGCGCACATTTTGCGCGAATTTGCGTGGATTGAGTCGCTTGGCGGTGTGGAGCGGTGATCGGCGCGGGGTTCTGCCGAGTCATTCTTTGGGGGGGACAACCCAACGGAGAGAACGAACCATGAACGCTTCGAAGAGCATCTTTGCAAGCGCGCTGCTGCTAGGCGCGACCATGATGATGATCGGCGCCGGATGCGGCGATGACGGGGAGACCAACACCACCTCCTCCTCGACGACGACGAGCTCGGCGTCGGGCACGGGCGGCGAAGGCGGCGAAGGCGGCGCCGGCGGCGAGGGTGGCGCGGGCGAGGGCGGCGGCACCGGCGGCGAGGGTGGCGCGGGCGAGGGCGGCGGCACCGGCGGCGCGGGTGGCGAGGGTGGCGCGGGCGAGGGCGGCGGCACCGGTGGCGCGGGCGGCGCGGGCGGCGCCGGTGGCGCGGGCGGCGCGGGCGGCGCCTGAGACGAGCGCGTCGATAGCGGCCATCCCCCGCCGAGCCCGCGGTACGGCGGGCGGGGGATAGGCTGTGGAGCGCCACTCATCACCTCCCGTCCCCATGCGCCTTCGCGGCTGCATGGCTCGGTTGGCTTTGTTCGGCGCTCTATCGCGATGTGCAGGTTCGTGGGATGCTAGCTCGACCGTCAGGACAGCGCGTTAGGCGTGCGAACGTGCGCTGAAGCGAGCCGAACGACGCGGATGAGCCCGTAGCGCACGAAGTTGCGCCGCGCTGTAGGCTCGGGAATCACGGGCAGGCTGGGAGACGGCAGGTGCTTTGTGTCTTCCCTTCCGTCCCGTGGTGTCCCGAGCATTTTGATTTCAGAACATGTGCCTGTCAGCGCCGGCCTCGAGGGCTGTGTGCAGGACAGCGTCTGCGCTGCTGCCGTGCGCTCTACCGCGCTGCCACGTGTCTTTCGCGCTGTGGCGTATCTTGTTCGCACGACTGCGTTCCCCTTCGCGCTTGCACGCATCTCGGACGGAGCCATGGCGCGCGGACGCGCCCACGCTATGCATGTTTTGCGGCCCCTCTGGTGCCGGCGTCATGGATTTTCCAGAGGGGATGTCCCCTCCGCGATGTGAGCTTTGCCCACGGCGCCCCGCGAAGCCTCGCTGAAGCTCTCCCCTTCCTGGCGGGGAATCCTGTCGGGCGGGATGGACCCCGGACGCACCCCGCTGTAGCGGGGCTAGCGCGCCTCGTTGCAGCGCCGAAGCTCGCTCGTGGGGCTAGCGTCGCGGTTGCACGCGCGGAGCTCCTCGGTGAGGCGAGCGACCTCGTCGACGAGGGCCTCGTTGCAGCGACGGAGCTCGCGCGAGGTGCTCTGCGCGTCGCGGTGGCGCAACGCGTTGTGCACGGCCACCGCCGCCTGCGATGCGAGGAGGCCGCAGAGCTCGACCTGGCCGGCGCGGAACGCGCCAGCGGTCGCGCCGTTCTCCGCGTAGAGCACGCCGGTGAGGCGGCCCTGATGCGTCATGGCGAGGCACAGGATCGATCGAAGGCCGCCCTCGAGCAGGTAAGGGTCGTCCGCGAACCGCTCGTCCATGGCCGCGCTGGTGAGGGCGATCGGCTGCTGTGTCTGGGCGACGTGCTGGACGACGCTCGCGGCGAGATCGGCGGTGGACTCGAGCGGCGTCGCAGGTCCGAGGCGGACCCCTCCGCGGTCGCCGTCGAGCTCGGCCTCGATGGTCAGCGCGCCGTCGCGCGCGAGGAGCAGCACCGCGCGCTGCGCCCCCGCGCTCTCGCTCAGGGCCCGGAGGAGCCGCTCGAAGAGGCGCTCCAGGACGAGCTCCCCGCAGATCGCGCGCGAGACGCGGAGGAGGGCGAACGCGTCGAGCGACGTGGGGCGCTCCGTGCTCGCCGGGAGCGCGGACTCCGGCGGACGGCTCTGCTGCCCGACGAGCGCGGCGCGCGCCACGAGGTGCGGGTACTTTCGCGACAGCTGTCGCGCTTTGGCCTGCGCGCCCCACCGCAGATAGCCCTCGTGGGCGTCGGCCATGTAGACGTGGGCGATCCTCTCCCTGCCGCTCGCCAGGTGGAACTTCGCGCAGAGCTCGCTGGCGAGCGCCTCGTCCCGGACGAAACCGTTCACCTTCGCCGATTCGATCGCCTGATCGTAAAGCTTCATCGCCGCGAGCTCCTCGCCGGCGGCGCGCGCGGACTCCGCGCGGAGGAGGAGGTGCTTGTGACGGTAGTTGTCCGGGCACCGCTCGGCCCACTCCGAGAACCGATCCCGGTAGCTCGCCACCGAGACGGTGGTCAGCTGCCGGCCGCGCGCCAGCGCGGGCGAGAGCAGCGTCAGGCAGGTGTAGAAGAACACCTCGGTCGCGAGGTGATCGTCGACGCCGCCCTGCACCCTCGCCTCGGCCAGCGAGCCCATCCGCAGCGCCCCCTCGTAGTCCTCGTTGAGGAAGCAGATCTGCTGCCGCAGCGCGTAGTGGACGCGCGCGGCGGCGCCGTGCGCCGGCGCCGAGAGCTTCGCTTCATCCCCTGCGTCGTCGAGATCGCCGTGGCTGGGCGGGCGTGACGCGCCGGCGCGCGTCGCGTCCATCAGGTCGTCGAGCGCGCGGCGCACCCCGGTCAGCGCGAGGGCGGCGAGCTCCTCCCGCGCGCGCCGCACCAGCGAGAGGAACCCGTCGACCTCGGCCCGCACCGCCTCGCACTCGTCGCCGAGCCCGAATCGAACGAGCGCGGTGTGGACGCACGCCTGGGACAGGTAGGTGAGATCGCCCGTCCTGTGCCCCGCCTCGAGCGCGGCCTGGAAGAGATCGAGGCTGGAAAGCAGGTGATCGGTGAAGACGCTGACGTGGGCCCCGAGCACGACGCGCAGCCGGCAGGAGAGCTCGGGCTGTCTGGACCGCTCGTTCATCTCGAGCGCGAGCTGGCCGAGCTCGTAGGCCTCGTCGTAGCGGCGGAGCACCCGCGCGGCGACCCAGGCGTAGGCCATGAAGCCGTACGGGGAAACTCCGCCGTGGCCGCGCTCCAGCGACAGGTTGACCTGCCTGGCCGCGATGAACGTGCAGAGCGGCGGGTTCACCGTCGCGGCGGGGAGCATGAGGGCCATGAGGAGCCGGAGCGCCGCGCGGGTCCGGGCGTCCGACGCCTCGGGCTCGTCGAGCAGATCCTTGAGCCGGCGCGTGCCGAGCGCGGCGCGCGCGGCCGCGAGCTCGGCGTCTGCCGCCGCCTTCCGCCCCGGCCCGTCCTCGGGGAGGGGGACGCCGAGCATCGCGAGGGCCGTCTTTCCGAGCGCCACCGCCTCGTCGAGCCGGCCCTGGGTTGTGTACACAGCGATGCGCAGCTCGTGCGCCCTGGCCCGCTCGAGATCCGAGCGCGCCTCCGCCGCGAGCACGTCGACCAGCGCCTCCGCGCGATCGAGCCGGCCGCCGAGGTGCGCGCACTCGGCCGCCTCCGCGTGCAGCGAGAAGGCGATCTCGTGGTCTCGCTTGAAGCTCCCGTCTGGCAGCGCCGCGATCCCGGCCTCGAAGAGATCGGCGGCCGCCGGGGTCGCGCCCCGCTCCCTCGCCTTGCGGCCCGCGGCGAGGTTCATCGCGGCGAGCGCCGCCCGCTCGCGCGGCTCGACGATCAAGGGCGCGCCGAGGTTCAGGTGGTGCGCGGCCTCGAAGAGCGCCTCGTCCGAGCGCTCGCGCTGCGATCGCGCCTCGGCCATGCGCCCGAGGCGCAGGTGGACCGCGCGCCGCTCCGCGTCAGGGAGGGCGACGTAGGCGTCGATGTCGACCTTCAGCACCTGCGCACGCGCGGTGCGCTCGTCAGCGGGCTTGCAGAGCAACTTCATCGCCATCTCCGAGGCGATCGCGGGGGGCACCGGCGGCGAGGGCGGGGCTGGCGCGGGGGGGCCGCGCAGTCGCGCCTTCGCTCGCAGGGAGCTCCGTCGTGATCGTAGATGGATAGGGGGTCATGGAGCGGCCGGCGCCCGCGGTCGCGGGCTCCTCCAGCGGGAATACGTCCGCCGGAGTCGTGTGACAGCATCCTACCTTAAGTGGGCGTGGGTGCGCTACGGTGGTAGGCGCCCGTCTTTCCGGTCTGCGCGCGCCGCCGGTCACCCGGGGGAGCCGGGGGAGGGCGGCCTCGGGGTCCGCGCGAGCGCCCCGCCCGCGGCTCGCGGCTCCCGGCTCCCGCCCCGGCGTCAGGGCCTTGCGCGCGAGCAACCCGCCCCATCGCCTGCGCCTCGCCGGGCCAGGCGGCGTTCAAGATGCCAGTCGCCCGCGCCTCGACGGCAGCGGCGAGCGACTCGGCCAGATCTCGACCATCGATGATCTGGATCCGGAACAGGCGGTGTCCAGGGCGAGAGATGCCCTATCCATCTCTGTCGACGCGCGCCTGCCAGTGCGTGAGTCGATCGAGCGCGCGACCGGGGTCGAATGGCCGGTGCGCCCCGGAGCGATGGTGTGAAGAGGACATGAAGCGGCGCTGAACGAACGCGTCCTCCTGCCCCGGATGAGCCCGCATCCAGCGAGAAAAGTTTGGATTTTTCAACTTCGCGAGAAGCTTGAAAGGCGCCGGCCATGGTCCGCATCCTGCAGTGTTTCCAGTGTGCCCGCGTCGAGGCGGGAGAGGAGATGCAGTATGTGGTCTGTCTTGAGAGCACGGAGCGCCCTCTGCGGCGTCATCTGCTGTGGCGCCGGGTGTATGTCCTCGGAGGCTGCGGACATTGTGGCGGAGGGCGAACCGGGAGGCGACAGCGGCGGTGCGGCGCGGGCGAACGCGGAGCACGCCTCGCCTCCCGGGATGTGCGAGATGGGGGCAGTCGGTCCCGGAGGCGTGTGTCTGGGTGCCGCGGTCGCACCCGGCGGGCGGTTGGCCGGCGCGGCCGGGCTCGGCGACGGCGAGCGGGCCGAGCGGGCGTGCCGGCAGAGATCGTTCAGCCGGCAGTATCCTGGCAAGGGCGCGACGCTGCGCGGCTTCACGATCGACGGCGCCGGCCGCGCGCTGCTCGCCGGCTCCTTCGAAGGGGAGCTGACCTTCGGCAGCACCCGGCTGCGGAGCGCGGGCGCGACGGACGCCTTCGTGGCCGAGCTCGACGCGTGCGGCGCTCCGCTCTGGAGCAAGCAGTTCGGCGACGGCACGGCGCAGAGCGCCATCGACGTGGCCGCGAGCGGCGGGGGTCAGTCGCTCGTGCTCGGCGATTTCTCCGGCACGGTCCGCTTCGGCGCCCACCGGCTCACGGCGGCGTCGCCCTCGGGCGCGGACCTGTTCCTCGCGAAGCTCGGCCCGCGCGGCGCGGCGAGCTGGGCGGCGCAGATCTCCGCGGAGGAGGACGCGATCCTGAGCGGTACGGCGCTCGCCGCCGATGGCCGCGGCGGCGCGCTCGTGCTCGGCAGGCTGGAGGGGGCCGCGAAGGTCGCCGGCGCGCGGATCGAGCGGCGGGCCATCGGCGCCTTCGTCGTCCGGCTCGACGCGTCGGGTCGCTTCGCGTGGGTCAGCCTGCCGCCGAGCGGCTCCGACAGCGACGAGATCGGCATCGAGGTCGATCGCGACGGGAACGCGATCCTCGCGAGCCAGGACGGGCGGGGCACGGCGACGTTCGTGACCAAGCTGGACCGGAACGGAGAGCTCGTGTGGCACAAGCGGTTCCGTGGCTCGTCGGATCAGCTCGAGGAGGCGTACGACCTCGCCGTGGATCCAGAAGGCGCCGCGCTGCTCTCCGGCAGCGGCGTCTTCGGCGAGCCCGATCTGCCGGGCGGCCCGCGGCCGTTCGTCGCCAAGATCGGCCCGGATGGCCGTGTGATCTGGGTGAAGCGCTTCGACGCGCGGAGCCCCCGCCGCATCACGGCGAGCGGCGAGCGCGTGGTGCTTGCCGGCGATGCGCTGTGCGAGTCCGCGGATGAGCCGGCGTCGTGCAGCGCGTGGGCGGCCGGGCTCAGCTCCAGCGGAGAGGAGCAGTGGACCCGGCGCATCGGCGCCGACGTCCACGTCTCCGGGCTGGAGATGGACCCGTGGGAGAGCCCGATGCTGGCCGGGTCCTTCCAGGGCACGATGGCGCTCGGGGGCGAACGCCTCTCCAGCGACCAGGGCGCGCTCTTCCTGACCCGCTTGCCGGACCCGGGCTGACAGCGCGGGGGCGCTCGGGTTCTCCCGGAGAGATCGCCTGGAAAGCGCCCGGCGCCGGCAGACGGCGCGGCGCGGGCCCGGCTCACACGCCGAGCGCGCGGCGGACGGCGGCGACGATCTCCTCGGGGGTGCCGCCGACGTCGACGCGGATCGCGTCCTCGGGCGGCTCCAGCGCGGCGAGCTGCGTCGACAGGAGGCCGGGGGGCATGAAGTGATCCTTGCGCGCCGAGAGGCGCGCGGCGATCAGCGCTGGATCGCCGGTCAGGTGCACGAGGCGCATCCGCGCGGGGTCGACGAGCAGCTGCGCGCGGTGCGCCGCCTTGAGCGCCGAGCAGGCGATCACGGCGCCGCGCCCCTCGCCTAGGAGCTGGCGGATGCGCGCGGTGAGCGCCGCGATCCACGGCGCGCGATCCCGATCGTCGAGCGGCTTGCCGGCGCGCATCTTCTCGATGTTGGCGGCGGGGTGGAAGTCGTCGGCGTCGACGAGCTCCCATCCGAGCTCGCGCGCAAGGCGCGCCCCGACGGTCGTCTTCCCGGCGCCGCTCACGCCCATCACGAGCACGATCACGGGCGCCGCGCCTCTCCGAGGGCTGTATCTCGCGCTCTTCGCATGGTGGGAGCCATCCTATCATGGGCGGTTCGGCACGCCCCCTGCTGCGCCGGGCGCATGCGTAGGCCTCCGATCCCTGTGGTCCTGTTGCCATTTTCCCTGCTCTGCGCCGGTTGCTCCTCTGCCGGCGCCGAGCCGGAGCGGCGGCCCTCGCCGTCCGGGTGCGCCGATCCGGGCACCGCGGGCTGCGTCGTCGCCTCGGACAGGCAACGGGCCCGCGCGCCTCGGGTGCCGGAGGCCGACGCCAGGGAGCTCGCCCTCGGCAACACGGCGTTCGCGCTCGAGCTCTACCGCCGGATCGGCGCCGCGCCGGGCAACCTCTTCTGTTCGCCGTACAGCGTGTCGAGCGCGCTGGCGATGACAACCGCCGGCGCGCGCGGGGAAACGGCGGAGCAGATGGCGCGCGCGCTGCGCTTCACGCTGCCGCAAGCGCGGCTCCACCCGGCCTTCAACGCGCTCGACCTCGCGCTCGCGCGCCGCGGCGAGGGCGCCGAGGGGCAGGACGGCAAGGGGTTCCGGCTCCACGTGGCCAACGCGATCTGGGGGCAGGTCGGCTCCGCGTTCGTGCCGTCGTTCCTCGACGTGCTGGCGGAGAGCTACGGGGCCGGGCTGCACGTCGTCGACTTCGTGAAGGCGCCCGACGAGGCGCGGAAGATCATCAATGGCTGGGTGGCCGAGCGCACCGAGGACCGCATCAAGGACATCCTGCCTGAAGGCGCCCTCGGGCCCTCGACCCGGCTCGTGCTGACGAACGCCATCTACTTCAACGCTGCCTGGCAGTTTCCGTTCGAGGAGGAGGAGACGACTCCGGGGAGCTTCACGCTGGCGGACGGCTCCACGGTGTCCGTTCCGATGATGACCAACCACGCGCAGGTCCGTTATGGCGAGGGCGACGGCTACGAGGCGCTGGAGCTGCCCTACGACGGCGGCGAGCTGTCGATGGTGCTCGTGCTGCCGTCGGAGCTCGGGGGCTTCGAGGCGGGGCTCGATCGGGAGCGGCTGGAGGGCGTCCTCGCCTCCCTCGGGTCGCGGAGCGTCACGATGGCGCTGCCGCGGTTCAAGATCGCCTCGACCCTGGATCTCGCCCCGCCGCTCGAGGATCTGGGGATGCCCGCCGCCTTCTCCGATCGCGCGGATTTCTCGGGGATCGACGGCCAGGGCGGCCTGTTCATCACCGATGTGCTCCACGAAGCGTTCGTCTCCGTGAACGAGGCGGGCACCGAGGCGGCGGCGGCGACGGCGGTGGTGATCCGCGAGACGTCGGCGCCCGAGCCCGCCACCATCCGCTTCGACCGCCCGTTCCTCTTCGTCATCCGCGATCGCGCGACGAGCGCGATCCTGTTCGTCGGCCGCGTGGCCGACCCGTCCAGGTAAGAGCGCCGGGTCCGGACGAGCGAGGCATCCTGCGACAGGCGTTGCATCCTGTCCCATGGCGCCGCGTACCCGCCTCTATTGAGGAGGGCGCGCGCCCTCCTCAATAGAGGCGGGGGACGAGCCGCGCGGACGTCCGGCGCGCGTAGTCGTCGTATTCCGGAAAGGTGTCGCGCAGCACGCGCTCCTCGTATCCCATGCGGATGACCTGCAGGATCATCTCGACCGTGTAGATCAGGACAGCGGCGATGGACGGATAGATCAAGATGATCCCCGTCCCCTGGATCAGGGTGGCGAGATAGACCGGGTGGCGCACGAGCCGGTAGGGGCCATTGGTGATGAGGCGTCGCGCCTCGGGCATGACGCTGAACGACTTGCCCAGCCACCCGATGCTGACCACGGCGAGCGCCATTCCACCGATGATGAACAGCGTGCCAACCACCTGACGGCCGGGCATCGGCGGGGCCTTGGGCAGCCACGCGATGCTCGCCGGCAGCAGGCCGGCGGCGAGCGCGGTGATGCGAGGTACGATGCCGCTCAGCTTGCGTACAGGGCGGAGGCGAACGAGCGTGAACGCCGCGACGAGCAGCAGGTAGGCCTCGGTGGCCGCGAGCGAGGCCACCGTCGTCCCGTACGTGAGCCCCCTGGGCCCGCTCCAGAGAAACAGGTGAGCATAGAGTTCGCGCCCGACGAACAGGGCGTTATAGAGCATGAGGACGGCGAGCGGCAGCCGCATCGCGAGGTCGTAGAGCACCGCGCCATTCATTGTATCCCCCCTTACTTCGCATCGTGAGAGGGGGCGCGAGCGAGGTCAAGCCAGCGGGGCTTTCGCCGCGTCGGATCCATCATCCATCCACCGCGGGCGCAGCGCGCTTCGACGGCGGCGGGGCCGCGGGACGATCGAGGTCTGTCGGAGACAGCGCCTGCGGGGGAGAAGGAGAGTTCAGCCGTATCGGAGCTTGAGGAGGAACACGGCGCCCGAGAGCACGAGGGTGACCGCGTTCGCGACGACGATGGGCACGTCCTGCGTGAGCAGGCCGTAAACGAGCCACAGGCCCACGCCGGTGACGAACGCCGCGTACATGCCGGCGCTTAGCTGGTCCGCCCGCCTGGGCGCTCACACCGCCTCGACCATCCTCTCCACCGCATCGCTGATCTCCCGCTCGTCCAGCGCCGCGAACCCGAGCCGCAGGAAGGGGCGCTTCTTGCCGTCGAACGCGAACCGCCGCCCCGCGGAGAACGCCACCTTCCGCGCGAGCGCGCGCTCGGCCCAGGCGTCCGCGTCGATCGCGGAGTCCACCTTGGCCCACAGGGCCATACCGCCGGCTGGCACGGCGAAGTCGAGCGCGTCGGGGAGCCGCGCGCGCAGCGACGCGACGAGCAGATCGCGCCGCGCCCGGTAGGCGCGGCGCGCGCGCTGCGCGTGGCGCTGCACCTCGCCGTCCTCGAGGAGCTCGGCGACGGCGCGCTCCACGGCGTGGTCGCCCTGCCGGTCGACGAAGGTGCGATGGAGGGAGAGGCGCTCGATCAGCGGTCCGGGGGCGACCACGAAGCCGATCCGGAGCCCGGGGGCGAGGATCTTGGACAGGGTGCCGATGTAGACGACGACGCCGGCCGTGTCCGCGCTGGCGAGCGGCAGCACCGGGCGGCCGTCGTAGTGGAACTCGTGATCGTAGTCGTCCTCGAGGAGCGCGATCCGGCGGGCCCGGCAGAGCTCGAGGAGCGCGATGCGCCTGCCGGGCGCGAGCACCGCGGTCGTGGGGTACTGGTGGTGCGGGGTGACGTAGACGGCGCGCAGGCGCTCCCGCTCGGCGAGCTCCGAGAGCGCGTCGACGGAGAGGCCCGCGGCGTCGACCGGCAGCGGGAGGAGCCGCGCGCCGGCGAGGCGGAGCGCCTCCCACGCGGGGCGGTAACCGTAGGACTCGACGGCGACCGCGTCGCCCGGCGCGATCAGGGCGCGGGCGACGAGGTCGAGCGCCATCTGGCTGCCGCGCGTGACGAGGACCGACTCCGGCCCTGCGGCGAG
Source organism: Sorangium sp. So ce302 (assembly GCF_051530145.1). Taxonomy (GTDB): domain Bacteria; phylum Myxococcota_A; class Polyangia; order Polyangiales; family Polyangiaceae; genus Sorangium; species Sorangium cellulosum_B. Next base: position 1,871,012 of record NZ_CP150326.1, read on the forward strand.
GCCGCGCACCGCCGAGAGCATCGCGGCGAGGGCGGCGCGGAGGCGCTCGTCGCCGCGCGGATCGGCGTAGTCGAGCAGCTGCTTCGACCCGGCGTGCAGCGCGCGGCGGTAGGCGCGCGCGAGCGCCGCGGTCGGGACGAGGCGCATGTCGGGGAGGCCGCCGCTCATGCGGAGCGTGCCGGGCGGGATGATGGGCACGTGCCGGAGCGAGGTCGCGCCGAGATCGAAGCCGAGCCGCGCCGGCACCTCCGCCCGCGCGGCCGCGCGCCGGGCGAAGCCGCGGGGCGCCGGCGCCGGCAGCTCCGCCGAGACGAAGGTGCCGCGCGCGGCGCTGGCCTCGATCCAGCCCTCGGCGGCGAGCTCACGGTACGCGGCGAGGACGGTGTTGCGATGGACCGACAGGGACCGCGCGAGCGCGCGGCTGCCCGGCAGCTCGGCGCCGGCGCGGAGCCGGCCGCGGCGGATGTCGTCGGCGAGGGCGCGCGCGATCTGAAGGAAGATCGGCTGCTGTGCGGCGGGATCGACCGCGAGGGCGAGCTCCCAGGGCATGCCAGCTGGTCTAGCAGAAATCGGCGAACCGGATCTTTCGAGAGTACCAGGTGCGCGCCAACCTCGGTCCATGCGCAGGGAGATTTTTCGCATGGAGAGGGCGGAGGCCGAGGCGCTCCTCGGGCTCGCGGACGTGATCCACCTGGCGTCGACGACGGCCGAGGGCGAGCCGGTGCTGAGGACGGTGCACGGCGTCGTGGTCCGGGGCGCGATCGCGTTCCACGGCGCGCCCGTGGGCGAGAAGACCGAGGCCGTCGGCCGGCCCGCGGTGGTGTCGTGCGAGCAGGTCGTCGCGTCGATCCCGAGCTACTTCACCGATCCGGAGCGGGCGTGCCCGGCGACGACGCTCTACCGGAGCGCGCAGGTCCACGGGGTGATCGAGCGCGTGGACGATCCGGATCACAAGGCCGAGGTGCTGGAGGCGCTGATGCAGAAGTACCAGCCCGAGGGCGGGTACACGCCGCTCGACGCGTCGAGCCCGCTCTACCGCAAGGCGATCGCTGGGATCCTCGTGCTCGCGGTCCCGCTGTCGCGGCTCGACGGCAAGGCGAAGCTCGCGCAGAACCGGACGCCCGAGGAGCGGGCGCGGATCCTCACGAAGCTCTGGGAGCGGGGGGCGCCGGGCGATGCCGCGGCGATCGAGCTGCTCCGCGGCGCTTGCCTGGACACGCCGGTGCCCGAGTTCCTGCAGGCGCCGGCGGGCTGCGTGCTCGCGTGCGCGCTGGGCCCGCGCGACGTGGCGGCGGCCGTCGATCTGCTGGAGGGCGGCTACTGGAACCAGGGCGTGTCGCGCGAGGCGATCGCGCGGGCGCTGCTCGGCTCGTCGGCGTGGGTGGGCGCGCGCGACGCGGCGGGCCGGCTCGTGGCGACGGCGCGGGCGATCAGCGATGGGAGCAGGCGCGCGTGGATGTACGACGTGATGGTCGCGCCCTCGCTGCGGGGCCGCGGCGTGGGCGAGGCGGTGGTGCGGCTGCTGCTCGGGCACCCCGCGGTCCGCGGCGCGAGCCACGTCCACCTGGGCACCCAGGACGCGCACACGTTCTACGCGCGGTTCGGTTTCCGTGACCGCGCGGCGCTGCCGCCGCGGCCGTTCACGTCGACGGAGATGGTCTTCGCCAGGGGGTGAGGGGAGCGTGGCTCGTCGCGCGGGGGGGGCGCACACCCGCACGACGCAGGGGGCATTACTGGATCGCGTGGTCTGCCTGGGTGGGCGGCGCGGTGAGCGAGCTCAGCGGTTGGAACTGCTCGCCTTGAAACGGGACGAACCCGTCTGGCCAGCGCGCTTCGAGCCGACCCAGCACACGATGGTGCAGCGGCGCGGGCGGCAGGTTCACCCTATCGACGAACACATCCATCGACACGCGGTAGTCGATGAGCTTCGCGATGTCCGGCACGAGGTAGTCTGGAATGTAGCCTAGCAAGCACTTGTCTGCGCTGCGGAGCGCGACGGCGTTGGGGTTCGCCTCGTTCTGCGCATCGAGCATCCAGAACAGCCGTTCTCCGGACACGAGGCGTGCAATGCGTTCTTCTGCGCCTGGGATGTACCGGACGCCGCGGAGGAGGAAGCGAGTTGTGTAGCCGCCTGTCTCGTCCTGCTCCGGCGCAGGTACCACTTCGATGCGATCCGTCTCCCGCCTGCCCCCGCTCCGCGCCAGGATCTCGACCGAGTCCGCCTCCGCGGGGTTAAGACCCAGCACTTGCAGATACGCCAGGTAATCCGGGCGGGTCGTAGGCATCACCCGATTTGAGAAGAAGGGGAACAGCGACGGGCTGCGATAGACCTTGTAAAGTTCGGGGAACGCAATGAACGGCTGGAAGCCCCGCTCCATCGCCTCCAGCGCACCCTGAATGTACTGGAATTCGTAGAGATCGCCGTCCGTCCCGCCGTGATGAACGAGCCGGGCGACCGGAATGATCGCGCTATGGTTCGAGTCGTACCATGTGACGAAGAGGGTTCGGCCGGCCGTCATGGATGCGTTTCCAGCAGTGAGAGCAACGCGCGGCGGTTGGTCGACATCACCGCAAGGGCGAACTGGCGAGCCGGCTCGCTGATTCGATGGGCAGGGATGCGGTCCACGATGGAGGATACCGTAGCATGATCGGTTGCGCCGAGTCGCTCGAGCCAGTGCCTGCCGGCCAGCTGCGCGTGCCGCATCGCCTCCGCGAAGGCATCGAGCGGGCTCATTGGCGCTGGATCCTGGGCGTTCCGGTAAAGGGCCGAGCGCGCCTTCTTGCAATACGCATCGACGGAGCGCCGCCGGTCCCGGCCTTCGAGGCGTGCGCGCCGCTCTTCGTCCTTAGAGCTCCCGGCCCAAGCTCGATGCGTGGTCATAGCTGGGCGCGAGTGCCGCATAGCGCTCTGCCTGTCCGACGCGCACGAGCACGGCCCAGTTCTCGTGGTGCCGATCGGTGTTGCCGATCAACGCGTCGAGCATGAGGTAGCCGAGGAACCAATCCACTGCCGTCGCGAGATCGGCCGAAGCTGTACCTTCGGGTGCACGAATGAAGCTCTGGCTGAGCGCGTCGAGCACAAAGGTAACGGTGTGCTCGGACGCGCTGTAGGCAGCGTGCACGGGGTACTCCGGACGGCGCTCCTGCAACAGTTCGTTCCCATGCGCTAGAGCATGCTCGTCGTCGGTGATGGCAAGCGTAAGCGTCCCGGGTTGCCCCTCGTAGACGGCGAGATCCACCTCCGCATGTGGAACGCCGAGGGCGCCCGCGACCTCGGCGGCGATTTTTTCCGCCCAGTCTTCCCCAGTACTGGCGCGGGCGTACTTGAAGAGGTAGCGACGGTGGTCATCGGCGTGACACCAGAACTTGCGCTTGGTGCCCATGGGCTCCTCTCCAGTCCGCCAGACAGGAGAGACCTCGCCGATGGAGTACGCCTCTGCCACTGCATCACCTCGGAACGCAGTGCATGCTCACGAGCGCGTCGTCTGCCCTCGAACCAGCCAGTGCAACGGTCGAGCCGGCTCGCGACAGCGCCAGCGATGCACACTTCACCGACGCCGCGAACCAGGCGAACAGCAGCGGCGTATGAAATCTGAAAACCCTGCGCGCCACAGTGGATTCGAACCACTGGCCTTCGGCTCCGGAGGCCGACGCTCTATCCAGCTGAGCTAGTGGCGCATTCTCGCGGGGTTTCGCGAGGGCCCCGAACCTACCCAAGGCTGGGCTCAAGCGCAACCCCATTCCAGCATCTTCGCGCACCGCCGGCAGCAACCCTCCGGAAGGCGGACCTCGCAGCGGCGTCCGTGGGGGGCTCCTGGCCGGCCGCGCGCCCATCCGCCAAAATTTGGCCACCGGCCCGTCTGTCCGGCATTCCGGGGGTATGGATGCCCGACAGCGAAGCTCCGCGCTCCCGGCCCCGGCGCGCGGACCCCTCCCGCTCGCCCTGGCCGTCGCCGCCCTCGCCCTGCCGGCCCTGTCGGCCTGCACCGGCGGGGAGAACGCCACGCCCGAGGGCATCATCAGCCTCTCCGCGGGCGCGGCCCAGAAGGCCGCCGAGAACGACCCCGCCACCCTGCCGCGCCCGGACGGGCCCCGCATCGGCGCCGTGCAGATGGTCGCGCCCATCTACGAGAAGGCGGACCGGCGCTCGGCCAAGCTCGGCTACCTCCGCGCGGGCGGGACGGCGCCCCGCGGGGAGAAGCCCGCCGCGTTCGACGACTGCCAGGGCGGCTACTACCGCGTGCTGCCCGCCGGGTTCATGTGCGCGGACAGTGACGCCACGATCGACACGCAGCACCCGATCGTCCGGGCGCTCACGCGGCGGCCCGACCTGTCCAAGCCGATGCCGTACCCGTACGCCTTCGTCCGGGCCATCGCGCCGAACTACTACCGGATGCCGTCCACGAAGGAGCAGCTCCAGTACGAGATGAGCCTGGAGCGGCACCTCCGCAGCTACAAGAAGCTCAAGAAGAAGTGGGACGAGGTCAAGGTCGGCGCCAACGACGTGCCGCTCGACCCCGCGGGCAACGCCGTCGCCGACCCGCCCGCGGAGCCGCCCGACCTCGGCGACAGCGAGCTCTTCGGCGGCAACGGCAGCGACGAGATCCCCTGGTTCTTCAAGGGCGGCCGGCAGCTCCCGAACATCTCGTCGTTCAAGGTCCCGGGCTACGCGATCATCACCAACCGGATCGCGCGCAAGGCAGGGCTCGCCCTCATCGACACCTTCATGGGCGACGGCGGGCGGCGCTTCGCCCTGACCACCGACGCGCGGCTCGTGCCCACCTCGAAGCTCAAGCCCGCCCGCGGCTCCACGTTCCACGGCGTCGACATGACCAAGGGGTGGGAGCTGCCGCTCGCGTTCGTGCACCGGCAGGACGCGAAGCGCTACGACATCTCCGGCGGCGAGATGGAGAAGGCGGGCGAGCTGCCCTGGCACACCGCCGTGCAGCTCACGGGGCGCTCGAAGAAGGTCGGCGGCGCCCGCCTCGTCGAGGCGAAGGACGGGACGTGGGTGCGCGACTCCGACGTCGCCATCGCGGTGAAGCCCTCGGAGCTGCCGTCGTTCGCGCAGGGGACCGTGAAGTGGATCGACATCTCGATCCTGAGCCAGACGCTCATCCTCTACGAGGGCAGGAAGCCCGTCTACGCCACCGCGGCGGCGACGGGCCGCGACGGGCTCGGCGACCCCAAGAAGACCTTCTCGACCGTGCGCGGGACGTTCCGGATCCGCGACAAACACGTCACGACGACCATGGACGCGCACGAGGTCGACAACAAGTTCGAGCTCCGCGACGTGCCGTGGGTGCAGTACTTCGAGGCCGGCTACGCGATCCACGCGGCGCCGTGGCACGACGACTACGGCAAGCCGCGCAGCCACGGGTGCATCAACCTGTCGCCGATCGACGCGCGCCGGGTGTTCCTCTGGACCGATCCCCCCGTGCCCGACGGATGGCACGGGGTCAGCGCGGGGAAGGCCACGGGGGAAGGGACCATCGTCCACATCCATCCCTAGAGCGGAGCGGCGGGGGTCAGTCCTCGTCGGCCTCGGCCTTGAAGCCGCTCTCCTTGATCACCTTGTCCTGCACCATCGGCGGGCAGACCTCCAGGTGCTCGACGTTCATCGTGAACGTGCCTTTGCCCTGGGTCATGCTCTTCAGCTTCGACTCGTACTCGAGCACCTCGGCGAGCGGGACGAACGCGTTCACGATCGTCTGGCTCTCGACCGAGTCCGTGCCGATGATCCTCCCGCGGCGGCTGTTGATGTCGCCGATGATGTCGCCCATCGCGGCGCTCGGCACCGTCACCGAGAGCCGCACGATGGGCTCGAGCAGCACCGGCGCGCACTGCGCGGCGGCAGCCTTGAACGCCTTGCTGCCCGCCATCTGGAACGCCGCGTCCGAGGAGTCGACGTCGTGGTACTTGCCGTCGAAGAGCCGGACCTTGACGTCGATCATCGGGTAGCCCGCCAGGACGCCCTTCGACATCGACTTGACGATGCCCTTCTCGACCGAGGGGATGAACTGCCGCGGCACGGCGCCGCCCACGACCGCGTCCTCGAAGACGAAGCCGCCGCCGCGCGGCAAAGGCTCCATGTCGATGTAGCAGACGCCGAACTGGCCATGTCCGCCCGTCTGCTTCTTGTGCTTGCCCTCGATGTTCGTGGCCTTCTTCGAGATCGTCTCCTTGTAGGCGATGTGCGGCGGGCCGAGCCGACAGTCGACCCCGACGCGCCGGCGGATGCGCTCCACCGTGATCTCGAGGTGCAGGGCGCCGAGCCCCGAGACGACGAGCTCGCGGGTCGACGCGTCCTGGTGCACGCTGAGCCCCGGGTCCTCCTCGGTCAGCCGGTAGAGCGCGTTGCCGACCTTGTCCTCGCCGCCCTTGGCGTCGAACCGCACGCCGCGCGAGAAGAGGGCCGGCGGCAGCTCCGGCGCGGAGAGCAAGAACGCGTGCTTCTCGTCCGAGAGCGTGTGCCCGCTCAGCGTGGCCTTCAGCTTGTGCAGCGCCACGATGTCCCCGGCGCGCGCCTCGTCCACCTGCTTGTGGTCCTTGCCGACCACGCTGTGGATCTTCCCGAGCCGCTCCGTGCCGCCCGTGCTCGCGTTGAGCATCGTGGCGTCGGGCCGGAGCACGCCGGAGAGCACGCGCACGAACGAGGTGCGGCCGGCGTGCGGATCGATCGAGGTCTTGAAGACGAACGCCGCGGCCGGGGCCTCCGCCGCCGACGGCCGCTCCGCGGCCTGCGGCGCGGCGCCGGGCTTGCCGGTCGGGACGACGCCGCTCCAGGCCGGGTGCTCGGTCGGCGGCGGCACGAGCTCGACGATGCCGTCGAGCAGCGCGGCGACGCCGCTCGGGCGGACCCCGGAGGCGAAGTAGACCGGGATCAGCGCCCCCTGGCGGACCGCGGCGCGGAGCCCCTGATCGAGCTCCTCCTGCGTGAGATCGCCCTCGGTCAGGTACCGCTCGGTGAGCTCGTCGTCGCTGCCGGCGACGTCGTCGACGAGCTTCCCCCGGGCCTTCTCGACGGCGCCCGCGGCGTCGGCCGGCACGGGAGAGCCCGCGGCCGTGGCGGGCGCCTCGGGTTTGTCGAGCCAGGCCTTCTTCGTCCGGATGGCGACGACCCCCCGGTGCTGGAGCCCCTCGCCGACGCGCTCCTCCATCACCGCGAGCGGCGCCTTGAGGCGCGCGCGGATCTCGGCGAGCACCTCGTCGGGGCGGGCGTTCTCGGCGTCGACCTTCGTGACGACGATCATGCACGGTAGCTTTGCGTCCCTCACCCAGCCGAATACGCGCTCCGTGATCGGCTGCACGCCGTCCTTGCCGCTCACGACGAGGATGGCCGCGTCGACCGCCGCGAGGGCGAGCCGCGTCTCGGCGAGGAAGCTCCCCTCGCCCGGCGTGTCGACGAGGTTGACCTTCTTCCCCGCCCAGGCGAGGTGCGCGACGCTCGCCTCGAACGAGCAAACGTGCTCTTTTTCCTCGGCGGTTTCGTCGAGGACACTCGACTTGTCGTCCACCTTGCCGAGCTTGGCCGTCGCCTTGGCGACGTACAGCATGGCCTCGGCGAGCGATGTCTTCCCAGCCCCCTTGTGTCCGATGATTGCAACGTTCCTGATGTCCCCTGCCTCAGTCGTTGTCATCCCTCGTTCGTACCAATCCCCGTCGAGATCGAGAAGGCCGGCACGCGATTTTTGCGGCGCTTTCCTCGAGGCAGGAGGTCAGCGAAGCCGGGCAGCGAGTCGCTCACCCGAGCTCTGCCGCGACGCGCTGCGGCGTGCTCTGGCGATTTGCGCTTGTCCGGCGCTGCCTGAGTGGAGCGCTCGCCCGGGAGCTCGGCGCACGAAATGAGCACTCTCCGCCTCGCGCTCCAGATGGTCCTCGGTATCGCGCTACCGTTCGCGCTGCAGCGCTGGGACCGACGGCGGCTCACGCCCGAGCAGCGCGGCGCTTGCTGGAACGGAGCGACCTGGGGCGCGGCCCTCTATGCGTTTGGCCCGCTGTCCATGCTCGGGTGGTGCTGGGTCACGCGCGGCGTCCAGCACGGGCGGCCGGGGGCGCGTGGAACACGCGGAACAGCGCGCTTCCGCGCGCTGAAGGCGCTCGGGCTCGGCGCGGCGTCCGCCGCAGCGCTCGTCCTGATCCTGAGCGGCGTCGATACTCTGGTCGCGCTCGCATTGGGGCTCCCGCCGTGAGCCGCGTGGATGGCACGCGGAACGCATGGAAGCGGTGTCGATGGCTCGATGGCCCATGACGATAGCCGCGGATGCCGCTGATGGAGATGGCTGCCGGCCGGCCGGCCGGCCAGCTGGCCGGCCAGCCAGCTGCGCCAAAATGCGTGAAGAACGGACATTTTCGTGCCCGAGTGTCACTAGACGACACGTCATGGACGCGATAGCAGCACTCTGAATCTGTTATTCAGGGGACAGGCTTTGACTCTGTCCGCGGAGCTCGCGGACACACACCGAGGCAGTGCGTTGACGTCGCTGAAGCCCAGAGCAGAGGATCGCGCGGCCGCACGGGAGCGGACCGACGCTGAACGTGCGCCGCGGGCGGCCGAGGGCGGCCCGAGATGGCAAGAGATCGTCGCCGGCAGGTACGCGGTGGAGACCCGGATCGGCGCCGGCGGCGTGGGCGTCGTCCAGCTCGCCACCGATCGCCTGTCCGGCCAGCGCGTCGCGCTCAAGCGCGTCGATCCGAGGCTCGTCGAGAACAGGCACGCCGTCGATCGGCTGCTCCGGGGCGCCCGCGCCGCGCGCGCGCTCAAGGGCAGGTACGTCGCGCGGATCCTCGACGTCGGGGTCGAAGGTGGCGCGCCGTTCGTGGTCAGCGAGTACCTGGAGGGCTCCGACGTCACGAGCTACCTGCGGCGCCGCGGGCCGATCCGGGTCAGGGAGGCGGTGAAGTACCTCCTGCAGATCTGCGAGGCGGTCGCCGAGGCGCACGGCATCGGGATCCTTCACCGGGATATCAAGCCCGAGAACCTCTTTCTCAGCTTCGGCGACGGCGCCCCGAGCGTGAAGGTCCTCGACTTCGGGGTGTCGGCCGTCGCCTGCGGTGTCGAGAGCGAGGGGCCGAACGCCGCCTCGGGCGCCATGCGGACGTCGCTGCTCTTCATGGCGCCGGAGCAGATGCGGTCGGCGGGCGGCATCGACGAGCGCGCCGACATCTGGTCGATCGGCGCGGTCGCCTACGCGCTCCTCTGCGGGGCGAGCCCGTTCGATGCGCCGACCGAGCTCGAGATCTGCACCAAGGTCCTGACCGAGCCGCCCGCGCCCTTTCCGGCGGGCGTCGAGCCCCCGGAGCTGCGGGCCCTCCTGCTGCGCTGCCTCGCCAAGGACCCGGAGGCGCGCCCCTCGGACGTCGCGAAGCTCGCGTTCGCGCTCGCGCGCTTCGGGGGCGAGGGCGCGGAGGACGCGGCCGAGCGCGTGTGGGAGGCGCTCCGGGCGGACGAGACCGTCCGCATGGCGACGCCTGCTCCGGTCGCCGCGGACGAGTGGGAGGCCGACACGCTGGCGGACCTGCCGAGGATGTCGCCCGACGATCTCATGAGCGACCTCGAGACGACGGCCAAGTGGGAATCTCCCGCAGGCCGTCTGTCCGACGCCACGCTGGTGTCGCACGCGGGAGCGGCGTGGGACGGCGGCGATCACCTCCGGGCGAGCCGGACTCCGCCCCCGCCGGTCCTGACGGTGAGCCCGCCGGAGCGCCGCTCCGATCCCCAGGCGGGCGGGCCAGGGCAGCCGCCGACCGCCGAGGACACGCCCGTTCCGCTCGGCCGCAAGGTCGTGCACCGCGTCAGCGACGGCGCGGCGCCTCGCGTCACGCCGGCGCTCACGGCGCGTGTCCTGGCCGAGGCCGATGCGGAGCGCCTCACGGTGGTGCGCCGGGGGCCGTCGCCGTGGCCCCGGCGGTTCGCGATCGCGTTCGCGCTGTTCGGGATGCTCGCGGGGGTCGGCGGCGTGTGGCTCGTGCAGATGCGCACGCTCGACGGAGGCGGGAGCGCGCTGCCTGCGGCGAAGGGGCTGGCGAAGCGCGCGGCTCAGGAGGCGCGCTCGTCGGTGGTGGCGAGGCGATCGAGCGCGGCCGTCCCTGCCGCGCCGGAGCCCTCGCCCGAGCCCCCGGCGGCCGAGCCCCCGGCGGCCGAGCCCCCGGCGGCCGAGCTGGTTCCCGCGAGCGCCGCGGGTCCCGAGAGCGAGGCGCCGCGTGTGGCGCAAGCGCGAGGGGCCCGTCTCGACGCGCGGCGCCCCGAGGTCATCTACGACGAGGTCGAGCGCGAGCGGCGGCGGCGGCGCGAGAAGCTCGAGCGCGAGCGGGCGTGGCGTGAGGCGACCACCCGCGCGCGGCAAGAGCGCGACGCGTCCCGGCGCGAGCCGCCGCGGCCCGAGGAGGGCGCGGTTGGGCCGGCGCAGCCCGCCGAGGGCGCGCGCGCGCCGCAGCAACCCGCGGAGAGCGACGGCGCGCAGCGACCTCAGGCGAGCGACGGCGGGTGACGTCCGCGGCCCGGTGGTCCGCCTGCCTGGTATAAGGCGGCCCGTGCCAGGGATGAGTCGAGGAGGTTACGCGCTCGCCCGCGCGGCGGGCGCCGCGCTCGCCGTGTCGGCGGCGGCGGTCGGCGCTCCTGTGCGCCCTGCGAGCGCCGCGCCGCAGGCCGCGCAGCAGGCGCCGCGGGTCGCGCCGGAGCACCTGCCGTACGGCGCGGCGGGGTGGGCCGTGTCGGGCTGGGGCGGCGTGCGCGGCGTGACGATCGGGCCGATCGAGAACCTGCGGCACCCGGGCCGCGGCTACGGCACCGCGGCGAGCGGGCGGGCGATGGATGAGGCGGTCGCCATGGGCGCGACGTGGGTCAGCCTGACGCCGTTCGGCCGCGTGTGGGACGGCAAGGGCACGGGCGTCGATCTCGTCTTCGAGGCGCCGTTCGAGGAGAACCGGCGCAACGTGCTCGCGGCGATCGCGCAGGCGCACGCGCGCGGGCTCAAGGTGCTGCTCGTCCCGCACCTCTGGGTCGAGAGCGGCGAGTGGCGGGCCCAGATCGATCCCGGGGACGACGCCGGCTGGGCGCGCTGGGCCGAGTCGTACCGCCGGTTCCTGCTCACGTGGGCCGCGGTCGCGCGCGAGGGAGGCGCGGAGATGCTCAGCGTGGGCGTCGAGCTGCGGAGCTGGGTGACGACGCCGCGGGCGGCGAGCTTCCTGCCGATCATCGAGGCGGTGCGCCGCGTGTACCCGGGGCTGCTCACCTACTCGGCGAACTGGGACGACGTCGAGCACACGCTGATCTTCGACGCGCTCGACCTCATCGGCATCAACGCGTTCTACCCGCTGGCGGAGCGCGAGGGCGCGTCGTTCGAGGAGCTCCTGCGCGGCGGGCGCAAGGTGGCGGCCGGGGTGGACGCCGTGGCGCGCGCGTGGGGCAAGCCGATCCTGCTGACGGAGATCGGCTACACCACGCGGCGCGATCCCGCCGTGCGCCCGTGGGAGTGGCCCGATCGCATGAAGGGCGTGGTGGTCGACCAGCGCTCGCAGGCCGAGGCCTACGCCGCGGTGATCGCGCCGTTCCTCGACGCGCGCACGTGCGCCGGCTTCTTCGTCTGGCGGCTCTACGCCGATCCGGACGACGTCTCGCAGGAGGCCGAGTGGGGCTTCTCGCCGAGGGGCAAGCTCGCGGAGCTCGTGCTGCGCGACGCCTTCGCCACCCGCTGGGCCGCCGACGGCCCCCGGCTGCCCGGCGACGCGCTCGGCGGGCACCGCGCCCGCACCCCGGGGCTCTTCGGCTGGGAGCTCGATCCCGACGAGCCCGGGAGCCTGTTCCCGTAGCCGGACGAGCGGACGAGCCGCTCCTTGCGGGACGATGCGCTCATGACGGCAGGCGGAGGGTGAAGGTCGAGCCCCTGCCTGCGGTGCTCGTCACCTCGATGCGCCCGCCGTGCGCCTCGGCGATGCGGAGCGCGGCCCACAGGCCGAGGCCGACGCCCGGGGCCACGCCGCTCGACGACGGGGCGCGGAAGTAGCGCTCGAACAGCCGTCGCTGATCGTCGGCCGCGATCCCCACGCCGCGGTCCGAGACCGCGATGGAGACCTCGGCGCCTACCCGCGCGACGGTCACCTGCACGGCGCCGCCCGCAGGCGAGTACTTGATGGCGTTCGCGACCAGGTTGTTGAGCACCTGCTCGACCCGGATCGGGTCGCAGCACAGCGGGACGGGCTCCTCGGGGAGCGACAGCCTGAGCTCGTGCGCGGTCGCGATCGGGCGGTAGAGCTCCACGACGTCGCGGGCGAGCTCGCGCGCGTCCCGGGTCTCGCGGCGCAGCTCGAGCTCACCGCCCTCGAGCCGCGCGATGTCCATGAGGTCCGTGAGCATCCGGTCGCAGCGCGCGGCCTCCTTCCCGATGCGGGTGAGCATCGACCGGAGCCGCTCCTCGTGGGGGAGGGGCCGATCCGGCCGGAGGCTGTCGACCGTGAGCTTCAGCGCGGCGAGCGGGTTGCGCAGGTCGTGCGCGACGCTCGCGAGGATCCCGAGCTGCCTCTTGCGCTGCTCGGCCAGCGCGGCGGCCATCTCGTTGAACGCGACGGCGATCTCGCGCAGCTCGTCGAGCCCGCCCTGCGGCGCGCGGGCGTCGTGCGAGCCGGCCCCGTAGCGGTCGATCGCGGCGCGGATCGAGAGGAGCGGGCGATAGACGCACCTGCGCAGCTGCCAGAGCGCGAGCAGGACGCCGGCCAGCAGCATCCCGGCGGCCCCGAGGCTCACGATCTCCGAGAGCCTGTGCACCTCATCGACGCGCTGCCGGGCGATCCGCGCCTCGGCGAGCCTGGTGGCGAGCAGCCGCTCGAGCGCGGCGAACGTACGGTCGACCTCATCGTGGGACACCCCGGCCTCCCGGCGCTCCTGCGTTTGCGTGTGCGTGGCGAGGTAGCGCTCGATCTCCCGCTCGGCCTCCTCGAAGACGCTGGCGCTCTCCGCGGTGACCGGCTGCGCGCGGGCGTCCTCGAGCCACCGGGAGAGCTCGCGCCTGGCGGTATCGCGCGCGCCGACGTGCTCGGGGAGCTGGGTCAGCGCCACGCGGGCGCTCTCGCGCTCGTGGGAGAGGAGGTGGACCTCCAGCTGCGTGATGGACCGCACCTCCCGGACGATGTTGAAGAGGCACGTGACCTCGCGGGTCATGTACGTGGCGCTGAGCGTGAACCCGCTCGCCGTCAGCAGCGCGAGGGCGGCGAGCCATGCGGTGCTCGCCGCCGCGAGCGTCTTCAGCTTCATCGTCGTCCCCCGGTTCCGGCCCAGGTCGCGCCGGGAACGAGCGGAAGCGTAGCGCCTCGAGCGCGCGCGGCCCGTCCGCCGGGCAATCCGGAGCTCCCGGAGCCGCCGGGGAGGCGGCCGAGCCCGGGCGCTGCGGGAGCGGCGCGGCGCCCGTCGAGGCTGCGCTGCGCGCGGCCTCAGGCGTGCGTGTTTTCCAGGCCCTTCGGGTTCGACAGCGCCGCCCGCGCAATGGCCATCTGCCGCTCGAGCTCCGCGGGCGACGCCGGGGTCTCCAGGATCAGCGCCGCGTCGTCAGGGAGGTGGGCGGCGATCCGCTGGAACGCGTGCGCCGCGCTCTGGCTCAGGGCGCCGTGGCGGCTCCCCGCGTTCACCTCGCTCACGTGGAGCTGCTTCAGCCGCGTCCTGTGCTCCCGTACGAGGAAATGGGCCTCGGTCATCGTGCGATCGACCTGGTGCGCATGGCCGATATCGAAGCAGAACGACGCGTCCGGCAGCGCGTCGAAGAAGGGCCCGAGCTCCTCCACGGTGCGGCCTGTCCGCTTTCTCTTATCCATGTTCTCGATGGCGAGGAGGCCGCCGAGCTGCCGGAAGGCGCCGAGATCACGGAGCGTGTCGGGGTGGAGGACGATGAGCCATCCGAGCGCGGCCACCTCCGCCATGGCGTCGGCGACGGCGCGCTCCTCCGCCGCGTCGAAGCGGCTCGGAGCGTGGAACGAGACGTAGCCGTACCGCGACAGGTCGAGCGAGCCGAGGAGCCGGAGCAGCGGCTTGAGCTCCGAGATCCGCAGCGCGGAGAGCTCCACGGCGGTCGCCGAGCTCCCTTCGAGCATCGAGAGCGCTCGCTCGACGTCGCTGAGGGCGAGCGCCCCTGTCGAGTAGCCCACGGGTCGCATCAGAACACCCCATAGGTCTGGAGGAGCATCAGAACACCCCATAGGTCTGGAGGAGCTTGCGGAGCTCGTCGTCTTCCTTGAAGAAGAGCCGGTCGAGCCCGCCCTGGAACTCACGCGCGATGTCCCGCACCCGCTTGAAGGTCGGGTCGCTGCCCAGCTGATCGTCCAGCGGCAGCTGCTTCAGCCGGCCGCGCTCCTCTTCGTTCGAGAGGAGCGCGAGGAACGCGTCGTAGCTGTCGAACAGCGTGCGCGCCGTCTCCGCGGAGATCGAGGGCCGGAGCAGCACCTCGGCCAGGCTCTCCAGGGGCGTCACCCGGATGCGCTCTCGCAGGAAGCGCACGAGCGCGGGCGTCGAGAGCCGCTCGCCGTCGTCGGTCAACGTCGCCCGATCCTTGCAGAACAGCTCGAAGCCGAAGCAGGTGAGGAGCCCGCTCACGAAGATGAGCTTCCGCGACATCCTGAGCTTCGCGTTGCGGAGCGCCCAGCCCGAGCTGCGCTCCCGCTGCTTGTAGACGAAATCGACGGCGACCGTGCGCCAGTACCGGACGATGTCGTTCAGGAGGAACATCGGGAGGATCTCGCGCTTGCTGCCGTAGCGCAGCCCGCGGTCGTCCTCGATGTACCGCGAGAGCACGAGCCTGAGCACCCGCTCGTGGGCGTCCGGCTGGCCGATCGCGAGCGACTCCAGGAGCAGCAGGATGCGCTGGGTCGTGTTCTTGTTCGTGTCCTCCTGCCCGCCGATCTGGTGGAGGATCGGGTGGCTGAAGGCCACGTTGCCGAACACGCCCGTCGGGCCCGGCTCATGGAACTTCGCTTCCCTCAGGATCCTCGTGATGGCCTGGACCTGGCTGAAATGCCCCTCGTCGGCCTGACCGTCGATGAGCAGCGTCCAGTCGAGATCGCTGCCGGTCGTGTACTCGCCCCGCGCCAGCGAGCCGAAGACCACGACGCTCGTGTCGCAGGGGATCTGCTCGCGGAGCAGCGCCGCGAGCCGCGTCCGGGTCTCCGTCGAGAGCCGCGCGGCCGCCTCGATGCTCGGCCACGATCGCCCCGCCTTCTCGCCGATCCGCTCGATGGCGCTCCGCGGCGCCGCGTCTTCATCTCTCGTCATCGATCGCACCCTCGATCGCGGGAGCCGTCCATCGAGCCCACCGCAGCGCATTGCAGCGCGCCGCGTCGCGCCGCGCGCCTCACGCCCCGCCGTCGCCGGAGAGCGCGAGCCCGAACCACCGGTTCACGAGGTCATGGTGCTCGTCGAGGCGATCGCGGTAGCGGGGGGTGCCCTCGAGCGCGGCTCGCTCGAAATCGATCCAGTACAGGGCGCCCGTCTTCTCCCCGATGAGCACGTTGCCCAGCTTGACGTCGAGCGGCGCGACGCCGCGCGCGTTCATCGCCCGGACGATCTCCTCGATCCGGCCGCGGTAGGCCGCGCCGCCGCCGCTCGCGAACGCCTCGATCTCTCGCCGGTCGCGGTCTGGATCGAACAGCTGCCCGAGCGGCGCGAGGTCGATGTCGAGCACCTTCTCCCCGCGCTCGGCGACCTGATGTTGCAGCGTCCGTCCGCGCACGTAGTCGAGGTAAAGGGTGCGCGTGGCGAGGCTGAGATCGCGAATCCTCGGGACGCTGGGGAGGTCGCGCAGGCGGAAGAGCGCGGCTGCTTCGTTGTAGAAGAAGAGACCGAGCAGGGCGAAGAGGTGCGCCTGGAGCGGCGCGTTCTGCGGCTGTCCGACGAAGCGCTTGCGGACGCAGACGTAGCCGTTGCGCAGCACGACGTGCAGCCGGTAGCGCAGGCGCGGCATCTTCTGGCTCCGCCGGTTGAAGAAGGCGACGTCGGCCGGGTGGACCGCGAAGGCGAAGCCGTCCTGATCGAGCTCCGCGAGCACCCTGTCCCCCGGGCCGAGCTCGGCGACGGATGGGATCTCGCTCGGGGTCACGGCGTCGGGCACGGGGAGCGGGTTCTCTGCGAGCCGGCGCGCAAGGAGCGCTCTGACCGTCTCGAGCCGCACGGCGAGCAGCCTCGTCGCGGCGTCCATGCCGGGCACGCGGCGCATGCCTTCGTCAAGGGCGCGCCGAAGCTCAGGGTTCATGCCCGTCTAGTAGCCGCTTCCGTTCGGCAAATCAAAAGGTGAGGTGACGGCGAGGCGAGGTGGTACGCTGATCCATCGATCTTTGGGCGCGCGCGTCGGCGGGCGGCGACGCGCGCCAACGAGCGTGGACGAACGTCGACGAACGCGGACGAACGCCAGAGGCCACGACCGCCGGCGTGCCGGGTGGGCGTTTGGCAGCGCGTGTGTTGATGCTGGGTGCGGTTTGCGCTTCAACAGGGGACCCGATTCGGGTAGCAAGCCTTCATGGGGAATTCGACGCTGCGGATCGTCCATGTCGTGAGCAGCCTCAATGGCGGAGGTATGGAGCATTTCGTACTGCGCCTCGCCGAGGCGCAGCGGCGCCACGGCCACGACGCCTCGATCCTCGCGCTGCGCGGCGGGCCGCTGGCGGAGCTGGCGCGGCAGCGGACGCTGCCGACCACGGTGCTGGGCGGGCGCCTCCCCACGCGGCTCGCGCACGCGGCCCTCTCCTTCGCGCGCTCCCGCCCGCACGTCGTTCACGCGCACAACCCCACTGCGCTCCATTACGCCACGATCGGCAAGCTCCTTACGCGCGCGCGGCTCGTCTTCACCGATCACGCCCAGACGCGCGGGATCATCCGCGTTCCGTCGCGCTTCGAGTGGCGTGAAACGGACGCTGTCGTCGGCTGCTCGCAGGACACGGCCGACAAGAGCGGCGCGGTCGGCGTGGCCAGCAACATCTCTGTCATCCACAACGGGATCGACATCACCCCGGCCAAGCGGACGCGCGACGAGGTGCGCGCCGAGCTCGGGCTCGGCCCGGACGTGTTCCTTGGCATCATGCCCGCCGCGTTCCACCCGGTGAAGGCGCACGACGTGCTGCTGCGGGCGCTCGCGCGGCTCCGGGAGCGGGGCGTCGCGGTCGCGGTGCTCGTCGTCGGCGACGGCGACGAGCGCGATCGCATCCATGGGCTCGCGAGGGAGCTCGGGGTCCACGGCGCCGAGGCGCGCTTCCTCGGCTTCCGCAAGGACGTGCCCGATCTGCTCGTCGCCGCCGATTTCTTCACGCTGCCCTCGCGCGACGAGGGGCTGCCGCTCGCCGTCCTCGAGGCCATGGCGCGCAGCCTGCCTGTCGTGGTGACGCCGGTCGGCGGGGTCCCGGAGGTGGTGCGGCACGAGGAGCACGGCCTGATCGTCCCGGTGGACGGGCACGACGCGCTCGCGGACGCGATCGAGCGGCTCGCGAGCGACCCGGCGCTGAGGCGGCGGCTCGGCGAGGCGGGGCACGCGCGGGTGCGCGACGACTTCTCGTTCGAGAAGATGACGCGCAAATACGAGCAACTCTATTTCCGTCTCACGTGACAGGCGAGCGCGCGATGAAGGTACTCGTCTTCACCCATCATTACCCTTCCACGCGGCTGCCGACGATGGCGCCGTACAGCTATCACACGTACAGGGCGCTCGCGCGCCGCTGCGAGCTCCGGCTCGTGGCCCCGATCCCCTGGTGGACGCGCGCGCGCGGGGCGTCACGGGAGCTCTTCGGCGGCACGCGCGAGGCGCACACCGGCATCGACGCGCTGTTCCCCACGTACTGGTCGGTCCCGGGGCTGCCGAGCCTGCACGCGCGGGCGCTCCGTGCATCGCTCGGGCGCACGATGGCGGGGCTGCGGCGCGAGTTTCCGTACGACGCGATCCTGGCCGCGTGGGCCTATCCCGATACCGTCGCCGCGGAGGCGTTCGCGCGCGAGGCGGGGGTGCCGGTCGTCACGACGGTGCTCGGCAGCGACATCAACGAGCAGCCGAGGAACCCCGCGCTGCGGGCGCAGATCGCGCCGGCGCTCCAGCGCTGCGCCCGTGTGGTCGCGGTGAGCGGGGCGCTCGGGGAGCGCCTGGTGGAGCTCGGGGTGCCGCGGGAGCGCGTCGTGGTGCAGCTCAACGCGGTCGACGGCGCGCGGTTCGCGATCCGGGATCGGGCCGAGCCGCGGCGGCGCTTCGGCGTCCCGGCGGACGCGAAGGTGGTGCTGTACGCCGGTTATCACGTGCCCGAGAAGGGCGTGGACGTCCTCGTGGAGGCGATGGCGCACCTCGACCGGACGGGCCGCCGCGACATTCACCTGATGATGGTGGGCGGTGGCGAGCTGCTCGAGCCGCTGCGCGCGAAGGTGAGCGCGCTCGGCCTGGGCGATCGCGTGCGGCTGTTCGGCTGGGCGCTGCCCGTGGAGATCCCGGACTACATGGCCGCGTGCGACGTGTTCTGTCTGCCGAGCCGCCGCGAGGGCTGTCCGAACGTCGTCCTGGAGGCGCTCGCCTCGGGCCGCCCCGTCGTCGGAACCCGGGTCGGCGGCGTGCCGGAGCTCGTCCGCGAAGGGCACGGGGGCAATGGCCTCCTCGTCCCCCCCGGCGATCCCGGGGCGCTCGGGGCCGCGTTGGCGCGAGCGCTGGATACGGCATGGGAGCCGGAGGCGCTGCGGGGCAGCGTGGGGGCGCTGTCATGGGACGTCGTGGGGGAGCGCTATCACGCGCTCCTGAAAGAGGTCCTCGGCGAGCAGCGCGGTCGCGGGCCGGGCTGAGGCGAGCTGTCCGGCTCGCGCGACGGACACGCCAACGTAAACGTAAACGTTTACGTGGTCGTGGTCGTGGTCGTTCACGGCCTACCGTTGACGACCACGACCACGACCACGACCACGTTCACGACCAGGACCACGTAAACGTTCGGAGGTAGGAGAACGCGGCGCGAAGATTGGTTAACGCCTATGCGCCGGGCCTGCGGTGTTGTCGGAGGGGGAGTGGTTGCGTCAGCTCGCGCAGGGCGGCGGCTTCAGGCGGTGATCCCTGTAGTCACCGGGATTGCCCGTCTTCCCCTCGAGCGCGGCGATCGCGATATTGTACATCTCCCGCGCGGTCACGTAGTGGAGCACCCACTCCTTGCCATCGTTGTAACGGGTGGTGAGCTCCCGGTGCAGCTCGTGGCCCCCGGCGCCGAGCAGCGACGCCGCCTGCTCCTCGGGCGCGCCGTGCGTGTAGACCTTGACGAACACCCACTCGGGCCTCCCCTCGATATGGATGTTCTGATCGACCCACGTCTTCACCCGATCCGGCGTCGGCGGGTCGATCGCCTGGAGCGCGCCGTACTCCATCCGCATCCGCACCCGGCTTCCCCGGCGCGTCAGCGCGAGCGCGAGCGGGCCCTCGATCATCAGGATCCGGTCCTCCAGCACCTCGCCGACCTTGGCTCGCGCGCCCACGGCGTGGGCACTCCGGCGCGCCAGGTTGCCCGTCGGCCAGTAGATCTGGTTCACGATGGAGTGCTGCGACTCGTCGGGGGCCGACGGGAACGTGTAGTCGGCATAGCAGCCCGTCTCGAAGAGGAGCGGGAGCTCCGCGTCGACTCCGCAGTTCCGCGAGTCCCGCCCGGAGTTCGCCAGACACCAGTTGCCGTGGATGAACCCGTAACGCATGCGCCCGTCCGGGTCGCGCGAGAAATGCCCGTGCTTCCCCAGGATGTCCAGGTACCTGAGGATGTCCGCGCGCAGGTTCTCCTCCGTGTCGTTGTGGTGGTGCAGGTGCAGCTCCACCTCGCCGAAGCCGCGGCGCGTGAGGTCCGCCAGCGCGTCGAGCCACCCGGGCGTGTACTGCTCCCCCGGAAAGAAGAAGCTGTGACGCGGGTTCCGGCCGTCCGCGTCGCGGTACGCGCCGGCCATCTCGGGATACCCCTTCGACCACGCCCCCACCCGCGCGTCGCCGACCTCCGGTGTGGGGTTCTCCCACCCTGGCTCCCAGTGATCGCAGACCGCGAAGAGCAGGTGCCGCGGGCCGAGCGGACGCGGAGCACGGGCGTTCTCGATCCTCTGCCGGGCGTAGCCGCCGAGCCAGTTGTGAAGGTTCTTGTTCTTGAGATACTGGATCTTCGCCTGGAGTGTTCCGATCATGAGCTCTCTCGACCGCGACGCGTTGGACCGGCGGCCGCCGCGGCGGAACGGATACTAACCTGGCCCCCCCGGGCGTAGCCATAGCCGCCTCGGGGCCGCGCAGCGATCAAGATCACCTCGCGGTCTCAGGCGACGTCGCGCGGAGCGCGGCCCACCTGCCCCCCGGACGGCGCGCGCGACGGGGCGTGCGTCGTGATCGTGCTCGCCGCGTTCGCCCCCCTGCGAGGCGCGCGACGCCGTCCTCGGCCCCGCAAGCAGCGAGCGCACGCGGCCCGCCCGCCACGGAAAGGGGTGCGCAGAGGCCATGGAAACTCAAGCACACCCCAGCAGAGCCCGAACGGCCGTCCCGAACAGCCACCGTGCGGCGAACCCTTGCGGCATGCATCGTGTCTTCAATTTTGTCGCCTGGCTGTTCGGTGAGCCGCGCCGCTTTGCCGAGCGAGGATGGCTGTGAGGGGGACAAATCGCCCCACCTGTGGCGATTTGTGCCGCCCAGCCTGTCGGCTGACCACCTACCGTTGTGTCTGCGGTGAGCATCCCAACGGGAGCCGCGCTGGCACGATGCCTGCTCTGGGGGGTGCGGACCGCAGCCATCACCGATAAGGAGCCAGGCATGATGTCAACCGCGATGACGCCGAGCGAAGAGATGGTTTCCCTCCCGCGGAGGGCCTCCCTGGAGTCACCAGCTTCGATGACCGAGGCGTGCGAGCTAGCCCGGCGGCTCGTGGACATGATCGAGCGCCTCAGGATGTGCACCCCGGAGGGCGATCAGGCCCAGGCGCTCCGCATCGCGGAGGGAATGGCACGGAGCGTAGCGGACGTCGTGACCGACGTCATGGGCAGCCGGCGCGCTCACGCCGCCTAGCCCGCAAATACGCCGGCCGGGGCGACGGGGCCCGAGGGGGCGCCGCGCCTCGACTGTGGATCCCGAAACCGAGATCAGCATGAGCTACAAGCGCAAAGGAATGCGCCCCGGGGATCCGTACCCGCTCGGCGCGACATGGGACGGCGCTGGAACGCAGTTCGCCCTCTTCTCGGAGAACGCCGAGGCGGTGGACCTGTGCCTCGTCGACGACGAGGGGAACGAGCAACGCCTGCCGGTCCGTCACCGCACCTCCCTCGTCTGGCACGTCTACGTGCCGGAGGTCGGGCCGGGGCAGAAATACGCGTATCGCGTGCACGGCCCGTGGGCGCCGGAGCGGGGGTTGCGCTTCAACCCGCGGGTGCGCCTGCTCGATCCGTACGCGAAGGCGCTCGCCTCGCGGGTCCAGTGGGACGCGGGCGCGTTCGCCCACCGGAGCGGTGAGCCCGACGGCGACCTCGTCATGGCCGAGGGGGAGGCGCTCGGCGCCCCGCTCGGCGTCGTCATCGACCCGTCCTTCGACTGGGGCGGAGACCGGCGCCCGTACGTGCCGTTCCACCGCAGCGTCATCTACGAGGCGCACGTCCGCGGCATGACGATGCAGCACCCGGAGATCCCGGAGGAGCTCCGCGGGACCTACCTTGGCATCGCCCACCCGGCCATCATCGGATACCTGCGGTATCTCGGCATCACGGCCATCGAGCTCCTGCCCGTGCACGCCTTCGTTCACGAGAAATTCCTGCTCGACAAGGGGCTACGGAACTACTGGGGATACCACTCGATAGGCTTCTTCGCGCCGGACGTCGGGTACCGCGCCGGCGCCGAGGTGGCGTCGGAGGTGCGGCAGTTCAAGGAGATGGTGAAGGCGCTCCACGCCGCCGGCATCGAGGTCATCCTCGATGTCGTCTACAACCACACGGCGGAGGGCAACCACCTGGGCCCGACGCTGAGCCTGCGCGGCATCGACAACCCGACCTACTACCGCCTCGTCCCTGGCAACGAGCGCTACTATTTCGACTACACGGGCACGGGGAACACCCTCAACGTGCGTCACCCGCAGACGCTCCAGCTGATCATGGACTCCTTGCGGTACTGGGTCCTCGAGATGCACGTGGACGGGTTCCGCTTCGACCTCGCGGCGGCGCTGGCGCGCGGCCTCCACGACGTCGACCAGCTCTCGAGCTTCTTCACGATCATCCACCAGGACCCGGTGCTCAGCCAGGTGAAGCTCATCGCCGAGCCCTGGGACGTGGGCCCCGGCGGCTACCAGGTGGGCAATTTCCCGGTGCGCTGGGCCGAGTGGAACGGTCGTTATCGGGACACGCTGCGCGATTTCTGGCGCGGCTCGGGCGGCATCGCCTCCGATCTCGGGTTCCGGCTCACGGGGAGCAGCGATCTCTACGAGAACAGCGGGCGAAAGCCGTACACGAGCATCAACTTCGTCACGGCCCACGACGGCTTCACCCTGGCGGATCTCGTCTCGTACAACGAAAAGCACAACGAGGCGAACGGGGAGGGGGGCTGCGACGGCGCCGACGACAACCGCTCGTGGAACTGCGGCGTCGAGGGGCCGACCGACGACCCCGAGATCCTGAAGCTGCGGGCGCGGCAGGCGCGGAACATCATGGCGTCGCTCCTGTTCTCGCAGGGGACTCCGATGCTCCTCCACGGGGACGAGCGGGGGCGCACGCAGCAGGGGAACAACAACGGGTACTGCCAGGACAGCCCGCTCACGTGGCAGCCGTGGGACTGGGACGAGCCGTCGCGGGCGCTCCTGGAGTTCACGCGCAAATGCCTCCGCATCCGGCACGAGCACCCGGCGCTCAGGCGCTCGATCTTCTTCAAGGGGCGCCCGATCCGCGGCGGCAAGACCTACGATATCCAGTGGTATCGCCCGGACGGAGAGCTCATGTCCGACGAGGACTGGTCGAACCCGTGCACGCAGTGCCTCGGCGTGTTCCTGTCGGGGGAGGGGCTCGACGACGTGGACGAGGAGGGCGATCGGCTGATCGACGACGACTTCGTCCTGCTGCTCAACGCGTCGCCGTGCGACCTGGGCTTCCTCCTGCCCTTCGCCGATGAGCCCAGGCCGTGGCAGCTCCTCGTGGACACCCAGGACGACGCCGCCGTCGAGACGCGGAAAGGCGGCGAAGAGACGGCGCTGGCGTCGCGCTCGCTCAAGCTCTTCCTCCGCAGCCGGCGCTCTGCATGAGGGTGCAGAGGGGGGCGGAAACCGTTGTAGAGCAGGGCGCTCAGAACGCGTTGAAGGCGCCGAGGAAGAGGGGGGGGCCGGCGAACGCGGCGTCGAGGAGGGCGGCCGCCTTGGCGCTGCCCACCACGAAGCCCTGGCTCAGGAGATCGCGCGCCGAGGAGGCGCCGAAATAGATCTGCGTGAGGCGCTCGATGGAGAGCGAGAGGCGATCGCCCGCTGTGCTGCCGGGCGCCGTCTGGACGCCGCGCGCGGCGAAGGTGACGTCGAAGGCGCGCGGCGCGTCCGTGAACACCGGGTCCTCGACGTCGACGCCGATGGCGCCCCGGACGCCGTGCTTCCGCGGCGACGGGTGGAGCGCGAGCGCGGCGGCGACGTCGACGATGCGCCCCATCGCGCCCGCCGCCGTCAGGCCGAGGACGCTGCGGCGCTGCGCCGTGTGCGCGGGCGGGCACAGACCGGGGTGCCGGGCCGCCGTCTCGTACACGATCGGCTCGTCGCGGATGCCGGGCTCATCGAGCAGCGGCGCGCCCTGGCCGCGCGGGAGCGCCAGCTCCACGACCTCGTACTGATCGCCGAGCGCGCCGAGGAAGCCGATGAGCCCGCGGTAAGCGCCCGGCGTCGGCGCGTGGAGCTCGCGGACGAGCAGCTGCTGCGCGCCGTAGGCGCCGCCCTCCGGGACGTCGAAGAACAGGTAGCCGGCGATCGCCTTGGAGCCCGGATCCACGTAGACGGCGCCGCTCGGAGAGCGCTTGAAGACGCGCACGTCCCACCAGTAGTCGCTCCGCTTCAGCTGCCCGGTCGTCTCGGCCCGCGCGACGTCGTAGGCCTGCTTGATGAGCGGCTCGTCCCGCGGGCGGGAGAAGGCCCGCACGTGGCGGCGCAGCACCGAGTCCGGGAGCCGATCGGGAGAGGTGCGCACGACGTCCCGGAGCTCGCAGACGCCGAAGCCGAACCGCCGGTAGAACGAGAGCCGGAAAGGGTGGAGCAGGGTGAGCGCCTCGCCCCGGCGGCGCATGCGGCGGAGGCTCTCGCGGACGAGCCGATCCGCGATGCCCCGGCGGCGGAACTCCGGCAGCACCGCGACGGACGAGAGGCCCTGGAACGGCACGTCCGCGCCCGCGAAGCTCATCGTCAGGTCGAGCGAGGCGACGTACCCGACGAGCTGGCCGTCGGTCTCCGCGACGATCACGTTGTCGAGGGCGAGGTGCGCGTGCTCGGTGAAATACCGCAGCCACGCCTCTGGATCACCCGCCTGGAACGCGCGGTAGGCGACCGTCGCGAGGGTGCCCTCCTCGCCCTTGCGGGCGCTGCGAAACACGAGCTCATGGTTGGAACGGCTCGGGGTGCGGGTGCGCGCCATGCCGGTCAATCTACCCTGGGAGGCGCGCTCCCTGGGCCCGGCGGCCCTTCGGCGGCCCGGTGAAGCGCTTCGGACATCTCCTCGGCCGATCCGAAGCGGCCGGACGGCTCACGGGCAAGCGCCTTGACGAACCACGCGTCGAGGGCGGGCGTGATCTCGGCGCAACGCTGGCTCGGAGGCGAGAAGGTGCCGAGCCGGATGGCGCCGAGGAGGGCCTCGATCCCCTTCTGCTCGAACGGCGGCGCGCCGGTGAGCGCGTGGTACGCCATGATGCCCACGGACCAGAGATCCGAGCGGCCGTCGACCAGCTTCGGGTTGAAGAACTGCTCCGGGCTCATATAAACGAGGCTGCCGACCACCGCGCCCGTGTTCGTCAGCGTGGTCCCATCCGGGTCGACATCCCCCCTGGCCACCCCGAAATCGAGCAGCTTGACGCAGGTGCCTCCGCCGGTGTCGGCGAGGAAGACGTGCTCTGGCGTGATGTCCCGGTGAATGACGCCGAGCTTGTGCGCCGCGGTGAGCCCCGTGCAGAGCTGCGAGACGAGCGCGAGCGTCTCCTCCAGGGGGAGTCGCCCGGCGCGCGCTAGCCGGTCGGACAGCTCCTCGCCCCGCAGCAGCTCCATCACGATGTACGAGAGACCGTTGGCGGCGACGCCGTGCTCGTACACCTCGGCCACGTGAGGGCTCTTGATCCTCGCCATGAGCGCGCCTTCGCGGTGGAACCGGGCGACCGCGGTCGCATCGGTCGCGAGCGACGCAGAGATGAACTTGACGGCGACCTCCTTGCCGAGCCCGAGGTGATGCGCCGTCCAGATGCTGCCGACGCCTCCCATCCGGAGGAGGGTGTCGAGCGTCAGGTGCGGCGCTACGTGGGAACCAGGCTCAAGCCGCATAGACAGTCAGTATGAATGATGCTCGCACCAGTGCACGTTTCTCTCTCTGTCCATCGGGCGGGCGGCCGGCTCAATACAGTCCATCGGGTGGTCGCCCATCGGACATGAACTTCTTGGCCACAGCCGCGATCCGGCGCGCGGAGAGCTCCGGCCGGACGGGGACGACGTGGGTGAGCAGCGCCGCGAGGTACGCGCCGTCGGGCTGAGGATCGGACGACTCGAGCCGCTCCAGCGCCTCGAGCGTCTTCACCGCGTGCGCCGTGAAGATGGGCCTCACCGCGGCGTCGAACGCGGCGAAGGGGGCGAGCTCGGCGAACGCGCGCCGGCGACCCGCGGCGTCGAGCTCCCGCGCGATCGCGAGCGCCGCGCCGACGTCGCGCGCCTCCACCGCCTGGAGCAGCCCGCCGCCTCGCGCGCGGGTAGCCGCCGTCGTAGCGGACGCGTGCGGCGCGGCGGCGTCCGCCTTGCGGAGCTTGCCGACGAAGCCGGCCGCGAGCACCGCAAGCTGCGCGGCCTCGCGCGGGAGGGCCTCGCGCCCGAGCGCCGCCGCCGCCTCCGCGAAGGTGACGGCGTGCGTGACGTCGAGCACCCCGACCTCGGCGTCGAGGCGCGCTTCCCAGGCCGAGTCGAAGCGCGCGAGGCGGACGGCGGCGGCGTGGCCGATCGCGCCGAGCAGCGCGAGCGGCCCGGCGCCGCGCGCGAGCCAGCGCACGGTCGCCTCGACGGCCGGCTGCTCTCCGGCGAGCACCTCGGCCTCGAAGGCGGCGCGCTCCGCGCCCTCGAGCGGCGCGGCGTCCGGGCGCGTGGCCGCCGCGGCGCTGTCGGGGCCAGGCAGGGGCAGATCGGCGAGGCGCGCGAGCGCGGCGCGCGTGGCGGTGAAGGGGGGCAGGCTGGTGTCGGCGGTCGCCCAGGCGAGCTGCACCGTGGAGGCGGCGAGGACCTCGTCGGCGGCGGACGAGAACCGCTCGGCCAGCTCGAGCGCCTTCGAGAGGAAGATGGCGCCGTGCCCGTAGTCGTACAGGTGCTGCGCGACGAAGGGCATGAGCGCGCGGCGCGCGCCGGCCGTGCCGCGGATCTCGACGAGCTCGCGCATCCGCGCCTCGGCCTCGTCGCGGCGCTCCGCCGCGAGCGCCTCGCTCACCTTCGCCGGCTCGTCGAGCTCGAAGTCGGCGATGCGCGCGAGGGGCGAGCGCGCCCCCACCTTGCCGGGGCCCTTGCCGCGGGGCCCCAGCCGGGCCGACGCCTCGCCGATCGCGTGGGCGGCGACCACGAACGCCTCCTCGGCCGGGATCCTGCCGCGCTCGACCCAGGCGCAGAGGTCCGCGAGCAGGGCGAGGCCGTGGTCGAAGCCGTACTCGGCGCGCTCCGCCCCGTCCCTGGTGAGCACCTCGAACGCGAGGTGCAGGCTGCCGAGGCCGGTCTCCCCCCGGTGGAGCCCGAGCGCGCCCAGCCGGAGGCCCTCGCGCAGCGCGCGCGCCGGCTCGTCGCGCAGGATCGCCTCGCGCAGGCCGGCGACGAGGCGCCGCACCTCGGCCGCTGTGTCGACGGCCCGGTTGAGCTGGACGCGCCCGCCGTCGACGCGGGTGGCGTAGCGCCGCACGGGCTCGCCGCCGAACGTGCAGGCGCCCGAGGCGAGCTCGAACTTCCAGTTGTGCCACGCGCAGGTCAGCACGCCGCCGCGCAGCGCGCCCTGCGACAGCGGGTAACCCTGGTGCGGGCAGCGATCGTCGAGCGCGTGGACCTCGCCGCCACGGAGGACGCAGGCGAAGCGCCGCCCCGTGTCGTCCTTGCGCAGCACGGGCACCTCCGCCGGAAATTCGGAGAGGGGGCCCAGATCGATCCAGTCCGACTTCATGGCTTCTCCGCGCGGCGGCGCGCGCCGCGGTGGGTACGCGGCGCGCGTCGTGAGAGCGACGCGCATCGTAGCCGAGAGCGGGGCGGGGAGGGGCCACGAACGGGGCCGCCGCGAAAAGTTCCCTGTCCGGACCCGCGCCGCTCGTTCACCCCTTCACGCAGAGGACCTGCCGCAGCTCGGCGACGACCTCCACGAGATCGCGCTGGTCTTCCATGACGCGCTCGATCGGCTTGTAGGCGGAGGGGATCTCGTCGAGGACACCGCCATCCTTGCGGCACTCGACCCCGGCCGTCTGCGCGGCCAGGTCGTCGACCGTGAAGCGCCGCTTCGCCTCGCCGCGGCTCATCTTGCGCCCCGCGCCATGCGAGGCGCTCTCGAACGCCTCGGGGTTGCCGAGGCCGCGGACGATGTACGAGCGCGTGCCCATCGAGCCGGGGATGATGCCAAGCTCGCCCTTGCCCGCCCGGATCGCGCCCTTGCGCGTCACCAGCACGTCTTCACCGAAATGACACTCTTCTGCCACGTAGTTGTGATGGCAAGTGATGGCTTCCTGGATCGCGAGCACGGGGAAGTGCCGACGGAGCACGCCCTCGGCGAGGTGGAACATGGCCTCCCGGTTCGTCCGCGCGTACCGCTGCGCCCAGAAGAGGTCGTGCCGGTAGGCCTTCATCTCCGGGGTGCCGGCGAGGAACACCGCGAGATCGCGATCGGGCAGGTCGCGGTTGTGGGCGAGCTTCTTCGCCGTGGCGATGTGGATCTCGGCGAGCTCCTTGCCGATGTTGCGAGAGCCGGAGTGGAGCATCAGCCACACGCCGCCGTCCGTGTCGAGGCAGAGCTCGATGAAGTGGTTGCCGCCCCCCAGCGTGCCGAGCTGACAGCGCGCCCGCGTGAACAGCCCCTGGACCTTCGGGCTCAGGCTCGCGAACTCGTCCCAGAGCGCGAGGCGCTCGAACCCCTCCGGCGGGGCGTCGTGGGCGGCGAACCCGACGGGGATCGCCCGCTCGAGGTCGCTGCGGATCCGCCGGAGGTCGTCGGGCAGATCGGCCGCGGTGAGGTTCGTGCGGAGCGCGCCCATCCCGCAGCCGATGTCGACGCCGACGGCGGCCGGCGCGACCGCGTCCCGCATCGCGATGACCGAGCCGACGGTCGCGCCCTTGCCGAAGTGGACGTCGGGCATGGCGGCGACGTGGTGGAACACCCAGGGCAGGGCGCTGATGTTCCGCAGCTGCTCCAGCGCGATCCCCTCGACCTCGTCCGGCCGGGTCCACAGCTTGATGTCCACGTTCTTGCCCTTGATCTGCGCGGGTCCCATGCGGGCAGAATAGCGCGGGGCGCGCGCAGGCGAACAGCGAGGGACGCATGCGGCCGAATCGCGAGGGCGCGGGCGGGCGATCGCGAGGCGCGCGGCTACCCCGTTCGGCCTTGCGGGGCCTCTGGGTTCTTGATACGCGTCGAAATCGCTGCTTCCGGGGTCCTTGTTCATGCCGTCTGCTCGCGCGCTCTCCATCGCAACCCTGGCGATCTTTGCCGCTCTGTCGTGTGGGGCCACGAGCGGTTGTGACGGCTGCAAGCCGAGCGAGGACCCTGCGGCCGGGAAGCCCGCCGCCGCGGCTTCCGCGACGGTCAGCGCCGCGGAAGGTGCGGAAGGTGCGGAAGGTGCGGAAGGTGCGGAAGGTAGACCGCGCGCCCTGCCCGCCGGCGACGACCGCTTCGCGGCCCAGATCGCGGCGAACCTACCCCGGGTGCCCGATCCGGCGATCCAGGCCCCGGAGGGCGGGAGCGCGGGCGCCGAGCTCGACAATGGCACCTTCCGCGATCGCGCCGTCGCCTTCGTCCGCCAGGTGGCAGCGGGCGGTGACAAGGTGACGTGCGATCTCGCCCTCTCGTCCAAACGCCCCTTCCGCGCTGTCGTGATGGGCTTTCAGGAGGGGAAGCAGATCGCCCGCGGGGAGGCGTCGGACGCGGGGCTCTGCGTCGCGCTGAAGGACGCCGCGCGCAGGGCCGTGGCCGCGGCGGGCGGCGCGCGCGAGGCGCTCGCGGGCGCGCGGCTGGTCGTGGAGCTTCCGGATCATCACGAGTCGATGGTGGAGAGCGTCGAGCGCCCGGGGAAGGGCGTCGAGCTCGTCGAGGGGCTCGTGCCGGTGCGCGTCCTCGACAAGCCCCTCCTCGCGCGGCGCATCGAGGATGGCAAAGGCTATCTCCTGCGCGTCATCGATCCGCGGCACAAGGGGGTTCACAAGTACTACCACGCCCCCGCGGACCGGTTCGAGCGCGAGCTGCACACGATCTACACCGCGTCCACGGCGCTGACGCTGCTGAAGCTGCACGCCTACAAGCCCGACGAGCGCCTGCTGCGGCTGGCGACGGAGGCCGCCGGCTTCATGATGGGCATGCAGAGCCGCGAGGCGCGCGATCGCACGGCCGGCGGCTTCTTCTATGCGTTCGACCTGGAGCGCGAGCGGCCCGAGCGCCGGCTGGTCGTCGGCACGGCGTCGAAGTCGATCTTCACGCTCCTCGAGCTCCACGGCGTCACGAAGGACAAGAGGTACCTCGAGTCCGCCGTGCTCGCGGCCGAGTGGCTGATCTCGATGCAGCGGCCGGACGGCAGCGTGCGCTCGGCCCTGACCGGGCAGGAGGGCGGGGCGTGGAAGGTCCAGGGCAAGGACTCGACGCTCTACACGGGGCAGGTCCTCTCCGCCCTGTCACGCACCTACCGGGCCACGAACAACAAGAAGTACCTCGACGCCGCGGCCCGGACCGCGGACTACCTGCTCGCCAGGATCGCGGAGAAGGGGTGTTTCCTCGGCGACGATTACAGGAAGCCCAACCCGATCTCGAGCTCGTGGGCGGTCCAATCGCTGCTCGACTTCGCGAAGGCCGGCGGCGACCAGCGCGTCGAGCAGACCGTCTTCCGCTGCGCCGACGACCTCGTGAAGCGGCAGTGGCGCAGGCCCGAGGACGCCTACCGCTACGGCCGCTGGCAGCGGTCGCTGTCGAGCAGCGGGAGCGGCTGGCTCGCCGAGGTGATGTCGGAGGTGTACCACCACTGCCGGAAGAAGGGCATGGAGGGCTGCGATCGGTACAAGGACGCGGTGGTCGCCGCGATCCGGTTGCTCTTGCAGTACACTTACGGTCCGGAGAGCTCCTTCGTGGTGAAGAACCCGCAGGCGGCCGCCGGCGGGGTGTTCTGGAGCGTCAGGGATCGTTATGTGCGCACCGACTCGGTGTGCCACGCGATGAACGCGTACCTCAACATGATCGGCGAGCTCGGCGACGGCCCGCTGCTCACGCTGCCCGAGCGGCCCCTCGCCGAGCGGATGGCGCTCGCGGCGGAGGCGCCGGGCGCGGCGGACGCGGGGCTCCCCGAGGACGAGGGCGAGGAGGCCGCCGCGGGGCAGTCCGGGCCGAAGGGCGAGGACGCGGACGACTGAAACGAATCGACGTGGTTCCAGGAGAACTCCCCATGGCTCAGGTGAAGATTTACGGAATCAAGGAGAAGCTCAATCCGGTGAAGGAGGCCCTGTCGAGGGTGATCCACGCCTGCGTCATGGAGGCGCTGCAGATGCCGCAGGACAAGCGGGCGCATCGCTTCTTCCCGATGGAGCGCGAGGACATGCTGGCGCCGGGCGGGCGCACCGACGCCTATACGATCATCGAGATCTCGATGATCACCGGGCGCAGCGTGGAGACGAAGAAGAAGCTCGTGCGGCTCCTGTTCGACAAGATCCGGGACGAGGTCGGGATCGACCACCAGGACATCGAGATCTGTATCTCGGAGTCGCCCGCCCACGACTGGGGGTTTCGGGGGATGCATGGCGACGAGGTCAAGCTGAACTACAAGATCAACCTCTAGCGTCCGGGCGCTCGCGGGCCGGGCGCCGGCGCGGCTCCGGCGGTCAGCGCGGCAGCACGGCCACGATGCGCAGCGGCCCGCCGGAGCCGGCGCGAATCTTCATCGGAAGCGCGATGACGAGCGCGCCTCGCGGGGGCAGCGACTCCATCGAGGCGACGTTCTCGAACGCCGGGATATCCGCCCCGAGCAGCGCCCGATGCGCCATGAAGCTCCTCGATGGGCCGTGATCGATGCTCGCCGTGTCGATGCCCACCGCCCCCACGTTCCGCTCGATGAGCGCCCGGGCGGCGTCCTCGCCGATACCCGGAAAATGCAGCGCTTCGGCGTGGCCAGGTCGATCGTCGCCGAGGTAACGCTTCTTGTCAGGCCAGCGCGCGCCCCAGCCCGTCCGGATCATCACGATGGTGAGCGGCTCGATGGCGCCGTGCGCCCGCTCGAACGCCTCGATGTCCGCCGGGGTCACGAGGTAGTCGCTGTCCCTGGCCGCGGCGGCCGACACGTCCACCACCACCGCGGAGCCCACGAGGCGGGACAGGGGCACGGCGTCCGCGGTCGATTTGCCCTCGGCGAAGTGGATGGGC
Organism: Sorangium sp. So ce302; assembly: GCF_051530145.1. Classification (GTDB taxonomy): domain Bacteria; phylum Myxococcota_A; class Polyangia; order Polyangiales; family Polyangiaceae; genus Sorangium; species Sorangium cellulosum_B. The sequence goes on from NZ_CP150326.1 coordinate 1,902,768, forward strand.
GCGTCGAGGTGCGTGCCGCCATGCTCAGGCGCGCAGAGCGTGTACGCCGAGTAGAAATAGCCGCCCTCGGTCTTGCCGTGGTGCACCGTACCGTGGGTGAATCCCGTCGTTGCCGTGGGCCAGTAGATGGTCTTGTCGTCGAAGGGATAGGTCAGGTCGACGAGCCGCGCGCCCTCGGGCAGGCGGATCTCGCTCGCGCCAGCGCCTCTTGGGGTGTTGCCCCGCGCTCCCGCCTGCTCCGCCGCGCAGCCCGCCGAGACCGCGGCGAGCACGAGTATCGTCGTGATCAACGTTCGCATCGAGCCCCTCCTGGCCGGCCATGCGACCGGCCGCGTGAGATGATTCTGTCACCGGCCTCGCGCCGGGGCATCGCTCCTGACGTCGCGCGCGGGAGAGAGTAACGCGGGCAAGAGCGCAGGGAGCGACGAGGACGGGAGCGAGGTGAGCAGCAGGCGATCGCGGCGCTGCTCGGTCGGCTCTATCTTGGCGGAGCCCCGCGGCTCGTGCGGCCGCGACCCGCACCCGCCATGGCGCCGCCACCTGCCTGACGCCAGGCCACACCCTGAATTCCGCTGATTTCGGCCGCCTGCGCCCCTGGTACGCGCGCTGCCATGGACACCGCGCATGGGAGACGCCGACATCACGCTTCGCCACCTCGCCCGGAGGCGCCCTGAGGACCTTGTGCGCGCCCTCGTTCCGGAGGGCCGTCCCGTCGAGGTCCTCGGCTGGGTCGACAGCCAGATCACGAACATCGAGCGTCGCCTCGACAAGGCCATTCGCTTGCGGATCGACGGCGAGCCGCGCGTGCTGCACGTCGAGTTCTGCTTCGCGCTCCGCGACGACGTTCCGGATCGCCTCTTCGAGTACCTCGGCTTCCTCTTCGCCGCGCTCCGCCTCGATGCCCACGGGGAGGCGGTGCCGCCGATCGAGAGCGTCGCCGTCGTCCTGTCGGGCCGTAGGCGGCGACTGCCGACGACGGGCAAACGCTGCATCGCGTGGCCGGGGCGGCCGTTCAGCGGCGCGCACTTCCGCATCGACGCCGTCTACCAGCGCACGGTGTCCGAGCTGCGGGCGCGTGGCAGCGTGCTCTGGCTGGTGTTCGCGCCTCTCGCCCGGAACGCGACCCTGGCGGCGCTGAGGCAGATCGTCGCGGAGATCCATACGGGGGCGGCCACCGCCGAGGAGCGGGCCGAGCTGTACACGGCGCTCCTGGTGATGGCCACCATCGATCCCTGGGAGCATAATCTGCTGAAGGAGCTCGTCATGATGGTGGAGGACAAGGAAGAGGGGCTGCTCCGGCGCACGCCGATCATCGGGGAGATGATCATCGAGGCCGAGCGACGCGGCGAGGAGCGCGGGGAGCGACGCGGCGAGGAGCGCGGGGAGCGACGCGGCGAGGAGCGCGGGGAGCGACGCGGCGAGGAGCGCGGGGAGCGACGCGGTGAGGAGCGAGGCAAGCAGCAGGCGATCGCGGAGCTGCTCGGTCGGCTCTTCACCCGGCGGCTCGGGCGGCGACCGACGGCCGAAGAAGAGCGCTCGATCATCGAGCGAGCCCGCGCCATCGGTCCGGGTGAGGTCGAGGATGCCTTGCTCGATCTGGAGGCCGACGCGCTGGTGCGCTGGCTCGCGGAGCCGCTCCGCACGTCGTGAGCTCCGCGGGAGGATGGTTCTCCGCGCGCGTGATCGCAGCGATTCGATCCAGGTAGGCGCAGCCGCCGCACAGGAGCCGCAGCGGCGCGGCCCAGGTCGGGAGCGACCGTCGACCCGAGCGGCTCGGCCATCCGCGCGGGCGGCGGTCAGCCGCTCCGGCGGGGCGCCCGCTTCTTGGCTCCGGCGTGCGAGCTCCTGGACTCCCTCGGTCGCGGCGCCCCTTCGAGCTCCGCTTCAAGCCCCTTGAGGATCAGCGCCAGTCCATACCGGAACCGCGCGTCCGTGTCGGTGCTCAGGAGGTGCGGGAGCGCCGCCGCGAGGTGCGGGTAAGCTCCTCGCTCCACCGCCTCGCGGAAGAGCGCAGGATCGGCCTTGCCGGGGTCCGCTCCCGGGCGGACCACGAGGGCCTGCTCCTCGAGGGTGAAGCCGATCACGTAGTACACGATCGACCAGCACCCCCACGCCGCGGCGCGCGGGGAGAGACCGGCGCCGCTCAAGGCGCCGAGCAGCACCTCCGAGACCCGCAGCGTGTTGTCCTGCGCAACGTAGGTCCCCGCGAACACCCGCGCCCCATCGCGGTGCGCGAGGAGCGCCCTGCGGAGCCGCTCGGCCATGTCCGCCGCGAGCTCCATCCCCGAGAGCGCTGCCGGCGCGCTCTCCGCGCAGCCCGCCAGCATGGCCTCCGCCATCGCGTCGAGCAGCTCCTCCTTGTTCTTGATGTGCCAGTAGAGCGTCGCCGCCTGGACATCCAGCTCCTGCCCGAGCCGGCGCATCGTCAGCGCGTCGAGCCCGACGTCGTTCAAGAGGCGCAGCGCCGTCGCGACGACCTGCTCACGTCGTAGTCGCATCGCCGGCCCTTCCCTCGTTCGCGCCCGGAAGTCGAAGCACGGCCTTGACTCTAACATCGTTCAATTTACTCTAACGTTGTTAGAGTTTGGGACGAGGAGGTTTCAGTGTCGACGAAAAATGATGTTGTGGTGGTTGGGGGTGGCCCCGTAGGGATGTTGCTGGCCTCGGAGCTCGCGCTCGCGAAGCTCCGGGTCCGTGTGCTGGAGCAGCGGCGGACGCGCACCGAGCAATCGCGCGCGCTCACGGTGCACCCGAGGACGCTGGAAATCCTCGATCAGCGCGGGATCGTGGACCGCTTCCAGCGCCGGGGCGTGCCGGTGCCGGCAGGGCATTTCGCGTGGCTCGACACGCCGCTCGATTTCTCGCGCCTCGATACGCGGCACCCGTACACGCTGTGGCTGGCCCAGGCGCAGACAGAGGCGCTCCTGGAGGAGCGGGCCCGCGAGCTGGGCGTCGAGATCCAGCGCGGTCGCTCGGTCGTCGAGGTCGCGGAGAGGGGAGGCGAGGTCGCGCTGCGGGTCGAAGGCCCCGCGGGGCAGGCCGAGGAGCGCGCGCATTACGTGGTGGGGTGCGACGGGGCGAGGAGCGTCGTACGACGCTCGATCGGCGTCGGGTTTCCGGGCACGGAGACGACGGTGACGGCCATCCTGGGCGACGTGGAGCTCGACGAGCCCCCGGCCAGGCCGTTCAGGCACACGGGCTCGCGCGGCTCCGTGCTGGCGGCCCCGCTTCCACCCGGCGATCACGAGGGCGTCTATCGCTTCGTCGTGTTCGATCCGCAACGGGCGCACGTGAGCACGTCCGAGCCGGTCACGCTCGAGGAGCTGCAGAGCGGCGTCGCGCGGATCGTCGGAAGGGACTTCCGGATGCGCAATCCACGCTGGCTGTCGCGCTTTGGCAATGCGACGCGGGTCGCCGAGCGGTACCGGCGCGGGCGGGTCCTCCTCGCGGGCGACGCGGCGCACATCCACTTTCCCGCCGGCGGCCAAGGGCTCAACGTCGGGCTGCAAGACGCGATGAATCTCGGCTGGAAGCTCGCGGCCGAGGTGAACGGTTGGGCGCCGCCCCACCTCCTGGACAGCTATCATGCCGAGCGTCACCCCGTGGGCGTGGCCCTGGGGCGCAACACGGAGATTCAGACCAAGCTCGGCGACTTCTCGGAAGCGGGGCTGGCGCTCCGCCAGATGATGAGCGAGCTGCTCGCCATGGATCCCGTCAATCGGCGGATCTCCGAGATGATCAGCGCGCTCGACGTCGCGTATCAGGCCGGCGGGGCAGCGGAGGCGCACCCCTGGGTCGGTAGGCGGGCGCCCGATCGCGCGCTCGTGACGGACTCCGGCGCTTCGCGGCTGTACGAGCTGCTCCACACGGCCCGGTTCGTCCTGCTCGACCTCTCCGGCGCGGTCGATCTCCGGGAGGCAGGCGCGGCGTGGGGCGATCGCGTCGACGTCGTCCGCGCGACGGCCGCCCCGGAGAGCGATCTCGCCGCCGTCGATGCGGTCCTGGTGAGGCCGGACGGGCACGTCGCGTGGGCGAGCGACGCTGCGCGACGGGCGACGCGCCTCGCCGATCTGAGGAGCGCGCTCGCGTCCTGGTGCGGGCCCGCGTGAGGCCGCGAGGGTGCGCTCACACCTTGGGCTCGGAAGAGGTGGAGACGGTGGAGCACCGGCGCTCGTTCGCCCGTTTGCGCGTTCAGCGCCCGCACGCCCCTGGATTCCGCCTGGCGCGCCCCGACGCGAAGCGCTAGCGTCTGGCCAGGGTGCGCAGGGGCGCCCTCCCCGCCGGAAAGAAGCCTTTCACCCTGCGACGCGACGACCGCGAGCCACCTCGCACCGTCATGACCACGTCGACATCCTCGGGCCGAGGGAGCGGGTAGCGGCCGATTCGAGAGGAGACGTCCATGATGGATCCCGTTCGCGAGCTGAAGACCCGCGCTGAGCTGCTGCACAAGCAGCTCGCGTCGAACGACGCCAAGGCGCTCTTGCGCCTGCGCGCGCTGCCCGAGCTCGGGCGCGCCGACGAGGCCGCGCTCGCCGCGGCCGCTCCTGGCGTCCGCCGGAAGCACTGCCTCGCGGTGGTCGCGCGCGAGTGCGGCTTCTCGAGCTGGGAGCGCGCGCGCATTGCCCTCGCGGGAGAGCCCGGCGCGCCCGAGCTCGGGGCGCTGCTCTACGGCCGGGATGGCGGCGTGCTGCACCACTGGTTCGCGACCTACGAGGAGGCGCGCGCCCACGTCGAGGCGCTGCCAGAGGCGTCGCGCGGCTATCTCCTCGCGTACAAACACCACTTCTTCGTCGCCGATCGCGCGTTCGTCGCGTCGCTCGGGCTCGATCCCGACGACCCGGACTGGCAGGCGATCGGGTGGGACTGGGCACGGCCCGCCGATCTCGCCGCGCGGAGCCGCCTCTACGCAAAGCGGCTCGCCTCGATGCGGGGGTGGGCATGAGCGCCCCGGAGCTGCACCCGGACCTCATCGCCGCGCTCGAGGCTGCTTTCCCGGGGCGCCCGGTCCAGGACGTGACCTCGCTCTCCGGCGGGTTCTCCGGCGCCGCGCTGATCGCGTTCGTCGTCGACGGCGCGCCGTACGTCGCGAAGCGCTTCGCGCTCGATCCGAGCGATCCGGAGCGCCCCGCGCGCGAGAGCGCGTGCATGCGCATCGCGTCCGAGCGCGGCGTCGCGCCGCGCCTGCACCACGCGGACGCGCGGACGGGCGTGACGATCATGGACCGCATCGCGGGGACACAGCTCCGCCCGACGCGCGATCCGGCGCAGATCGAGCGGGTCGCGGCGGCGTTGCGGCGGCTCCACGACGGTCCGCCGTTCCCGCGCAGCCCGTCGCGCATGGCCTTCCTGCGCTCCCTCGACGCGCAGTGCGCGGCGCTCGCAGGAGCAGGCCTGCCAGCCGAGCTCGTGCGCACGGTCGTCGAGCTCGAGCGTGTGAGCGCGCCGCACGCGCACGCCGCCGCGTGTCATCGCGACCTCAACCCGAACAACGTGCTCGTGGCGGCCGAGCGCGTGTACTTCGTCGACTGGACCCACGCGGGCGCGGGAGATCCATTCATCGATCTCGCGCAGCTCGGTGTCTTTGCGTATCCGCGGCCCGAGCAGCGCGAGGCGCTGCTCGAGGCGTACCTGGGGAGGCCCGCGAGCGACGACGAGCGCGCGCGGGCGGGCCTTGCGCGCGCCATCGCGCTCGCCTTCTACGCCGCGAGCTTCTTCTTCGGGGCAGCGCGCCTCGGCGGGCCGCCTCCTGAAGACGACGCGTCTCGCCCGCTCGCGGAGGTCCTCGCCGCGTTCGGCGCCGCGCCGGAGCGAACGCACCCCGGCGTCGTCGCCGCCGCCCTCCTGCGCGAGATGCGGCAGGAAGCCGGGGCGCTCGACGTCCTGCGCGGCTGGCCATGACGTCACGCTGACGGCGTGGGGCGCGGACCCCTGGCAAGGATCGCGGCCCACCTCGGTGCTGCCCAGCGAGCTCCGCGGCCCGCGGTGACGCTGCCAGTCGCGCCGCGACCCGGCGGCTGCGCAGCACGACAGCAGTACATCCAGGGAGACGCGGAGTCCCCTTGTGGGGACTCCTCCCCTTCTCCTCGGGTGAAGCGGGCTCGAACGGCCTGAGCTCGAGGTGCGCGCCACAGGCGTTCTGGCGTCGAAGGAACAATGACGCTTCTCCGTTCACCAAGACCAGGGGCGCAGCGAGGCGAGGTCCATCGGGCGGCGGCGCGTGGGATTGCGATGATTGCGCCCGGTGCATCGCGCGGATAGCGTGGGTGCATGAGGAGCTGGGAGCAGCAAGTCCAGGCCGTGGCCGCCACGCTCGGCCTCGACGCGCAGGGCGGCGAAGCGAAGGGCCTCGTCGCGGGGCGTCCCGTCTCCGTGGAGCTCAGCGACTCAGAAGATCGTCCGCACGTCCTCGTCCATGGCTCGCTCCGGCCACCCCTCGATCTGGGCCTCGAGATGGCGCGCAGGCAGACGACCCTGGGCTTCGTGAACGCGGTCTTGACCGGCAGCGACGACCTCGACAGCGAGTTCTCGATCGCAGCGGATGACCCCTCCCGGACAGGGGATCTCTTCACCGTGGCGCTCCGCGAGCATCTCGTGGCGCTGCACCGCGCGTCCTACGAGCTCCGCGTCCATGATGGCGGCTGCACGCTCTCCGAGCGGTACGGATCCACCGATGAGGCGTGGATCGTGCGCGCCGCCCACAGCGCCGCGCAGACCGTCGAGCTCCTCGACGATGCGCGCGCTGGCCTCCGCGCCGCCGCGTCGCTCGCCGCGCACGCGGAGGCGCTCCGCGCGCTCGCCTCGGCGCGCGGCCTCGCCTTCGCGAGCGTGCCGCTCTCGATCACGGGCCGGATCGAGGGGGGCCCGATCGAGGTCGGCTCGGCGCGCGCGGCGCGCGGACGCCACCGGATCACCGCGCGCGCGAGCTTCGAGACCGAGCTCGGCCTTGGCCTCGCCGTCCGGCGCGAACGACTCCTCGACGGCCTCGTCACGATGCTGGGCGGGCAGGACATCGTCGTTGAGGACGAGGCGTTCGATCGCCGCTTCCACGTGCGTGTGGATCCGCGGCAGACCGACCGAGCCCCCGCGCTGCTCGACCCTGGCGCCCGTGTGGCCCTCCTCGCCCTCGACGAGCGCGCTGGCCCCGTTACCATCGACGATCGCGGCGTGACCGTGGGACCGATCGCCCCCTCGATCGCGCCGGACACGATGGTGTGGGCCATCGACACGCTCGACGAGGTGCGCGCAAGGATCGAGCGCAACCTCCTGCGTGGCCCCGGGGGCGGGCCCTACCGCTAGCGATGTACGGATCGGGGCGCACGCCGTGATCCGGTGCGCCCGAAAGCCCGCATGGCAGGCGCGGCGGTCGCCGCCCTCGACGACGCGCAGGGCGCATTGCGAGTACGTATCTCGATTTCTCTCTCTCCGAATCATTGCCCGCGCCAGGGCCTGTTTGCCGCGATTTGCTGGGCCTGCCCGGGGCCGACGGGCTTCGCGTGAACGGCAGAGTCCGCCATTCGCGTGGAGAGCCGCGCTTGACGCCGTGATCGACAGGTCCGCATAATCGCGCCCATGAGCTACATCGACGGTTTTGTCACTCCGGTGCCCACGGGCAAGAAGGCAGCTTATCGCGAGGTCTGCGTGAAGGCCGCCGAGGTCTTGCTGGAGTATGGTGCGACGCGGGTCGTCGAGTGCTGGGGCGACGACGTCCCCGACGGCAAGATCACCGACTTCAAGGGCGCGGTGAAGGCCGAGGCAGGCGAGACCATCGTGTTCTCCTGGATCGTGTGGCCATCGAGGGAGGTGCGCGACCAGGCGGGCGCGAAGATGAGGGACGACCCGCGCATGCAGATGACAGAGAACCCGCCGTTCGACCCCAAGCGCTTGATCTCGGGCGGGTTCGCTGTCCTCTTCGACTCGAGCGGAGAGGAGCGCTAGGCGAGCACCAAGGTCAACAAGATCACGCCGCACCTCTGGTACGCGAAAGAGGCGGAGGTGGCGGCCCGGCTCCCCGAGGTGATGCTCGAGATGGGGGAGCTGGACATCGCCGGTCTCAAGGCCGCGCATGAAGCGCGCTGAACGCCGGCGCAGGGCGCCCCGCTGTGGGCGCCTGCCGATCCTCCCGCGTGAACGCGAGCCGCCTGCAGCCTTGTCCCGCCCCTCGGTAGCGCACGCGTGTGCCGGTCGAGCGCCATGCTCCGCGCTTTCTTGGTATACAGACCAGGACGGAACCGAGGGTACGGATGAGCTGTGACGCGGATTACATGGCTGTCGTTGCGGAGAACCAGCAGCTGAGGCAGCGCATCCGGGAGCTGGAGGAGGCCGAGGAGGCGCGGGATCGCCTCCAGGCGGCGCTGCGCCAGAGCGAGGAGCATGCGCGCGTCTTTGTCACCTACAGCCCGGCTGCCGTGGCCATGTTCGATAAGGACATGCGCTACATCCTGGTCAGTCACCGCTGGCGGGAAGATTTCGGCATGAAGGAGCAGGACATCATCGGCCGATGCCATTACGATCTCTTCCCCGAGATCCCCGAGCACTGGAGGGAGATCCACCGGCGCTGCATCGCAGGCGCCACGGAATCGAATGATGAAGAGCCCTTCCCGCGGGCCGACGGGAGCGTCGACTGGGTGCGCTGGAAGATCTTTCCTTGGTACAAGTCGAGCGGCGAGATCGGCGGGATCATGCTGTTCACGGAGGTGATCACCGATCGGAAGCGGCTCGAGGATAAGCTCCGGCTGCAGGCGAAGACGCTCCTGGAGCTGTCGACGCCCATCGTGCCCATCAGCCAGGGTGTCCTCGTGCTGCCGCTGGTGGGCGTGCTAGACGCGGCGCGGGCGCAGCAGATGATGGAGAACCTGCTGAGCAAGGTGGTCGAGCGGCAGGCGCGGGTGGCGATCATCGACGTCACCGGCGTGCCGCTCATCGACACGGCCTCGGCGAGCGCCCTCCTGCAGGTGGCGCGGGCGGTCCGGCTGCTCGGGGCGCAGGTCGTCCTGACAGGCATCCGGCCGGAGGTGTCCCAGGCCATCGTCAGCCTCGACATCGATCTTGCCGGCATCGTGACCCGCCGCGACCTGCAGAGCGCGATCTCGTTCGCGACCGGGATGAGCTTGGCGCCCGCGTCGGCGTCCCAGCCATGACGGGAAGACGTTGCGTCCCCGCTCGGCGTTGTGCGTTCTTCGAACGTGCATCGTGCATGACGCGCCCAGCGACACGCCGAGGACGACCGGGGTGAGGGGGGCGCGTCCTGGCGCCAGCCGATGACAGCGCCGGCGCACGCGCGCTCCGAAAGCGTCGGTGAATGCGACCGTCTGGGTCGAGCCGGGGCAAATGGGGCTGCATCGGCCTCGGGGAGCGGGGCGCCCGCGCTAGGGGTTGATGTGCGGCGCCCGACTCCCGCCATTGCTGGAGTAGTCTCCGCTGTTGTCGATGATGTACACGATGATCGCATAGTTAGAACCGGACGCGATGATCGGCAGATTGATCTGACCTCCTGATGTCGGTAGCACTACCGTCCCTTGTTCGCCGCTCGGAAACAGCTGGACAGCGGGCGTTTGCTGCCCGCTGGCGCCCTGCGCGACCTGACCCGAGAATGCGTAGCTTGACGGCAAGCCCTTGCTGGCCGTCTGCGCGAGCTGGCCCGAATCTGAGGAGCCGCCCTGCACCTGCTCGAGCTCGTCCGAGGTGGTGCCGATCGTCTCGGCGTTCGCTTCCTCGAGATCGACCTCGTCCTGATCGAGGTCGCTCATCGACTCCGGCTCGATCACGCAGCCTGTCGTGAGCGCCGCGAAAATTATCCCGAGCCAAACTACCTGTTTGTGCACTGACAGCATATGTCCCCCCTCAACGTCCGATGACGGCCATGCCGCGGACCTCTGAGGTTACTGTGGAGCAGGCCGTGTGCCTTTGGGAGCCTGTGTAGTTGCTGCCTCGCAGAAAATGAGCAACCAGAGCAGAGCGTTTTCGCCGACCAAGACACGTTCGTTGCGGCCGGGACTCATGGCCGGCGTCCAGGCCGTAGGTAAGTTCTGCGAACATTGCTCCGAGCGAAGATCGAGCGCTTCCGTTCTTTGTGCCCTCGAGCCCTGGTCAGGACTCGGGACATCGCTCCGAAGCGGCGCTCCTGCGTGGCAGAGCGCCATCGAGCAGGCCGGGATTCTCCGTCCTCATCGCGGCGTGATGGGATCCGGTGAAGCTGCGGACAACCGCTGCGCCACACCCACGCTGCGTGTTCGAGCGCTGCGAGGGGTGGAGGAACGAGCGTTCCGACCGAGCCGCCCCGGAACTCGCGTTCGAGGTCCGCACCGGGCGGGGCGTCATGCTCACCGCCTCGCTCCCGCTCCCTTCGAAGCAGCAACGTCTGCGCAGCATCGACGTGGTCCCAGCCGGTCCCCACTGTTGCTCCAGCAACACCCGCGAAGCACGCCCTGCTTCTGGAGCAGCAGGGCGGTGTCCGATATAGCGGACTTTCGTCTTCTACGGCGGACATAAGTCTGGCACGTCTCATGTATATGCATAAAGGCACAAAGGAGGCGGAGCAACGTTCGCCGATTGGCTCTCCTGACATGGTGCGCGGCGCGTGCTGCGATCCGTTGATCTTCCTTCGTCGCCGGGAGGTGCCGGGTCCTTCGAGGCCTCTCCGTCTCTCCCCCGGGACGGCGCTCTGGAAAGAGCGGGCGCCGCTGCTCGCGGAGCGCACCAGCAGAGTTTCCGCCCGGCCTGCCTTGCTGGCAACGGCGAAGGTTTGGTCCGCGCAATGCAACGCGTCAGGGCGAAAGCTCACCTGAAGGCAGCTATGAAGAACCCAGCGATCGCGCGCGGCGCGATCTCACCTGTCCTCGCCAGCTCGACCATGCCGAACGCCCGCGCGGGCGTGCCGACTGTCGGGCGAAGCCGCGCCGCCTGTGGCGCGCCGGCAGAGAGGCGCTCTCCCGCGCTCCCCCGGCGCTCGCGGCGGCTCGCGCCCCGCCGGATCGGCGCTGACGTCGAGCGATGGACCGCCACGCGCTGTAGGGGCGCCGCGCTCGCGGCGCTCTAGCTCGAAGGCCTCTCACATTCTCAGCACAGGAGCGGGCGCCTGGTCGGCGCGCGGCCTCGTGCGCCCTGGGCGTGGCTGCCCGGCGCCGATGGCCGCCGCGCGACCGCGCGATCGCGCCATGGAGTCATCGTCATGAGCGTCTCATCCTCTCACCTCTCGCTGAAAGACGGCAAGAAGACCTCTCGCTCGCGGGTGGTGCGCGACAAGCTCGATTATCCGGTGATCGACACCGATCTGCACACGATCGAGTTCGCGCCGATCCTCGAGGATTACATCGCGAAGTACGGCGGCGCGAAGTCCGTCGACGAGTTCCGCGACGCGATCAACCGGGGTTTCGGCTACCTGAGCAACGAGTGGTACGAGCTCACGCCCGAGCAGCGCGCGGCGCAGCGCTCGATCCGCCCGCCGTGGTGGGCGCTGCCGACGAAGAACACCCTCGATCTCGCCACGGTGTCGCTGCCCAGGCTGCTGCACGAGCGGCTCGGCGAGTCGGGGACGGACTACGCGGTTCTTTTCCCGAACGTCTCGACGTTCGCCACCCACGTCGGCAAGGAGGACCTGCGCCGGGTGCTCATCCGCGCGGTCAATGCCTATCACGCCGACGTGTACCGGCCGTACGCCGACCGCCTCACGCCTGTCGCGGCCATCCCGCTGCACACGCCGGAGGAGGGCGTCGAAGAGCTCGAGTTCGCCGTGCGCGAGCTCGGCCTCAAGGTCGCCCTCATCCCGGGCAACCTCCGGCGGCCGATCCGGTCGGTGGCCGAGAAGTACCCGTCGCGGCACCACCCGGACGTCGCGCGGCACGCGAACTGGCTCGACACGTTCGGCGTGGACAGCGAGCACAACTACGACCCGTTCTGGGCCAAGGCGGTCGAGCTCGGGACGGTGCTGACCACCCACTCCGCCGGGATGGGGTGGACCAGCCGCAGCTCGGTCTCGAGCTACATGTACAACCACATCGGCCACTTCGCCTCCGCCTCCGAGGCGCTCGCGAAGTCGCTCTTCTTCAGCGGCGTGACCCGACGGTTCCCCGATCTCCGCGTCGGCTTCCTCGAGGGAGGGGCGGCGTGGGGCGCGACGCTGTTCGCGGATCTGGTGGGGCACTGGGAGAAGCGCAACGGCAGGGCGGTCCAGAACTACAACCCTGATCTGATCGACGCGAAGCTGCTGTACGCGCTCTACCAGCAGTACGGCGGCGAGGAGGTCGGGGCGCGGCTCGGCGACATCCACGCTGTCCTCGGCGGGGCGCTCGGCGTCTCGAACAACTCGCGGAGGCAGCCGCAGGACCCGGGCGCGCTCGACGACTTCGCGGCGGCGGGCATCGAGCGGATCGAGGACATCCGCGACCGGTACGTGCCGAACTTCTACTTCGGCTCCGAGGCGGACGACCCCACGATCGCGTACGCGTTCAACACGAAGGTCAACCCGCTCGGCGTCCAGCTCAACGCGTTCTGGGCGTCGGACAGCGGCCACTGGGACGTGCCGGATCTGACCGAGGTCCTCGCGGACACCTGGAGCCTCGTCGAGCGCGGGGCGCTCACGGAGGCGAACTTCCGCGATCTCGTGTTCACCCACCCCTACAACTTCTTTGCCGGCAAGAACCCCGGCTTCTTCGCCGGGACCGCGGTCGAGCAGAAGCTGCGGAAGAGCAAGGCGGCCTGACGTGGAGCGTCGGGCGGGGCGACGGAAGCAGCCCCGCCCGACCGTAGCTGTGAATCAACGAACCCCTCTGGATCCATTCATGCGTTTGCTCGACCGCTCAAGAACCGCCATTTCATCGATCCTCGCGACGAGCCTCGTCCTTTGCGTGACGCAGGCGAGCGCGCAGAACCCGCCCGGCAGAGCCCAGGGCGAGCGTCCCGCGCCTGCGCCTGCCGGCGCGGCCCCTGCGCCTGCCGGTGCGGCTGCGGCGCCTGCTGGCGCAGCCCCCGCCGCGCCGGGCGCCGCGACCGCCGCCCCGGCTGCTCCCGGCGCCACCCCCGGCGCGCCGGACCCCGGCGCCCCGCCCGCGGGCGACGCAGCCGCGGAGGCCTTCGTCGAGCCCGATCCCAACGCCGTCACGCGGGACGACCTGCAAGGGCTCGTCACCGACCTCGAGAACTTCAAGTTCCAGTGGCAGCGAGAGCGCGATCTCCACACCGCCCTCTCGACCCGCTCCCTCCTCGTCGGCGGCGTCATCCAGGCGCGCATCGGATGGACGGAGCAGCCGGTGAACACGGCGACCTCGAACGATCGCAAGGTGACGTTCGACACGGGCGCCGCGACCCTCACGTTCAATGGCATCCTCTACAAGGACTACGAGGAAGGCCGCAACCTGACCTACTCGGTCCGCTTCGGCGCCTCGCCCCAGCAGGCGAGCAACAACAGCTTCCTCAACCTGCTGGACGCCCAGCTGGCGTACTCCGTGCTCCCCACCCTCGCCCCCGAGGACTGGGTCCTGCAGGTCACCCTGGGCCAGCAGCTCCTGCCCTTCGGGCTGGAGGTCCCCGCGAGCGAGGAGCTGAAGCCGGTGATCACCAACGCGCAGTTCACGACGAAGCTCGGGCTGAACCGGCGCGACCTCGGGCTCATCGTCCGCGGCGACGTGCTGCCGCAGGTGGACTACGGCTACAACTACCGGGCGCCCCTCCTCGCCTACGCGATCGGCATCATCAACGGGAGCGGGCCGAACACGCCCGACGACAACAGCGAGAAGGACATCATCGGCCGCCTCGCGTTCACCGTGCCGTCCGACTACAACTCCATCCTCCGCCAGATCACGCTCGGCGGGAGCGCGTACATCGGCTGGCAGAACACGTTTCTCAAGGACGAGAAGAAGACGCTGTCCGGCAAGGGCGTCAAGCGTCGCTTCGGCGGCGACATCTACTACAACCACTATCCGATCGGCGTCACCTACGAGTTCATCTACGGCCAGGACGACGTGACGCTCGGGACGACGGCGGAGGACCCCCGGAAGACGAGGCAAACCAGCCTGTCGCACGTGGCGACCTTCTTCTACAACTGGGGCGAGCAGTTCCTGAGGGGCTACCGCAACCAGGGCCGCTACGACGACTGGTGGCCGAAGACCTACCAGCCGTTCCTCCGCGTCGACCTCTTCGACCCCAGCACCGAGGTGCAAGAGAACCGGGTCGACGTCTACACGCTCGGCTTCAACGTCTTCTTCGCGGAGACGACGAAGTTCCAGCTCAACGTCAACCGTCGAGACGACCGCACGAGCACCGAGGGGGCCAAACACGAGGTCCTAGCCCAGCTCCAAGGCTCCTTCTAGAGGGGGGCTCACCCGCTTCGGATACGGGCCCACCTCGGCGTCTTCGGTGCTCGGCGTACTGGAGTACGCCTGCGCGCCGAAGACGCCGATCTGGGCCCGTCTCCTGTGCGGGTGAGCCCCCCTCTGGGGGCGGTGTGTGGCAATGAGTTCAGAGAGGAAATTTATGAGACGAGCTTTGATGTTGGTGCAGATACTGGTCGCGGCGATTTTGACGTTGACGGCGCATGTGGCGCGGGCGGAGGCGCCTGGCGTTATCCGGGTGGCATTTGCGGGGGCGGGGATCGGGAACCGGCCGTTCGTCGGCGGTAGCAGCTTGAGCGTGGTGCACGCGCGGGGGCTCCTGGAGGAGGAGTTCAAGAAGGACAATATCAAGATCGAGTGGTCCTTCTTCAAGGGGGCCGGGCCCGCCGTCAACGAGGCGTACGCGAATCGGCTGCTCGACTTCGCGCTCCAGGGAGACCTGCCGTCGAGCATCGGCAGGGCGGGGGGGCTCAAGACGAAGCTCCTCGCGGGGGTGTCGACGAGGCAGCATACGTACCTCGCCGTCCCGGCGGACTCGTCGATCGCGTCGCTCGCGGACCTCAAGGGGAAGAAGGTCGCCCTCTTCAAGGGCACGAATCTGCAGCTCGCCGTCAACAAGATCCTCGCGGGCAGCGGGCTGTCGGAGCGCGATCTCCGGATCCTCAACATGGACAGCGCGACCGCGAAGGCGGCGCTGGCGACGAGGGACATCGACGCCGCCTTCGGCGGGTACGACCTGCTCACGCTCCAGGATCAGGGGGTCGCCAAGATCGTCTACTCGACGAAGAACGACTCGCCGGCCTACCTGCGGCAAGCCCACCTGATCGTCACCGAGGACTTCGCGAACAAATATCCCGACATCACGAGGCGCGTCGTCAAGGTCGTCGTGCAGGCCGCCCACTGGATCGCGCAGAACGAGGCCAACCCGGCGCCGATCTACCAGCTCTGGTCCAAGTCGGGGGTGCCGTACTCGAACTTCAAGGCGGACCAGACGGGCGACTCGCTCAAGGTGCGGGCGAGCCCCCTGTTCGATGAATACCTGATCTCCCGCTACAAGGCGGCCGTCGCCGACGCGAAGCGGTTCGGCCTGATCAGGAACACGTTCGACGTCGACTCCTGGATCGATCTGCGGTTCCTGAACGCGGCGCTGAAGGAGCTGAACCTCGAGGGCTACTGGCCCGAGTTCGACGTGAACGGGAAGGTCAAGCACCCCGGGAGGTCATGAGAGGAGAGCGCGCGGCGAAGGGGCCTAGCGCAGGGCGGAACGCCACGAGAGAAAGGCAACCAAGATGACGCAGCAGGGAATTCAAGAAAGCCAGACCCAGGCCGGCTACAAGCTCGCGGCGCCCGACGTGGCGCTGCCCGCGGGCGGCGCCTCCCGGCTCCTGTCGCGGAAGGTGGGCAACGTCGCCGTGGGGCTCGTCTTCCCGGCGGCGCTCCTCCTCGCGTGGAGCTACGCCTCGCAGCGCGAGCTGATCCCGGCGCAGATCCTGCCCGCGCCAGGGCTCGTCGTGCAGACGCTGACCGAGCTCGCGAGCTCGGGCGATCTGCACACGAACATCGCCATCAGCCTCGGTCGCGTCCTCGGCGGCTTCGCCGCGGGCGGCGCGGCGGGCCTCGCGCTCGGCATTGCCATGGGGCTCTCGCGGCGGATCGAGGAGCACGTCCACCCGCTCTTCAAGGCGCTCGCGCAGGTCCCCGCGCTCGCGTGGCTGCCGCTGGTCATGATGGTGGCGGGGATCGGCGAGTCGCTCAAGCTGATCCTCATCGCGCAGGCGAGCCTCATCCCCGTGGCGATCAACACGTTCGAGGGCATCAAGAACGTGCCGAGATCGTACATCGAGGTGGCCCGGGTCTTCCGCTTCAGCCATGCTCAGCTGCTCCGGAGGGTCGTGCTCCCCGCCGCGGTGCCGTCCATCGCCGTCGGCATCCGTTACGGCCTGACGCAAGCGTGGCTGTCGCTCGTCACGGTCGAGCTCCTGGCCTCGTCCGAGGGCGTCGGGTTCCTGATCGTCTGGGGCCGCCAGCTGTTCCAGCTCGACGTGGTGCTCGCGGCGATCCTCGTCGTGGGGATCGTCGGGCTCGTGCTCGACAAGGGGCTCGAGGCGATCGAGGCCCGCCTCCTCCGCTGGCGGCGCGCCGCCCTGTAACACCTCACCGAAGACGCCCTGGTACACCTCACCGAAGATCACACACGATGAGCGCCATCACCCATGCTCTGATCCAGCCGCGGCTGCGGCGCGGCCTGGTCCTGCCCGTCCTGCTGTTCGTCGCGTGGCTCGTGGTCTGCCGCTACGAGCTCGCCAGCACCCGCATCCTGGTCCCGCCGCTCGCGGTCTGGAAGGCCGCGAGCGCGCTGCACGAGAGCGGCGATCTCTGGGCACACCTGCGCGCCAGCCTTGTCCGGGATCTCCTTGGGCTCGCGCTCGGGATCCTCGCGGGCGGCGCCGTCGGCGGCCTGCTCGCCGTCTCGCGCACTGCCGACAAGCTGTTCTCACCGAGCTTCAACGCGGCGAAGCAGGTCGCGCTGTTCGCGTGGATCCCGCTCATGTCGGTGTGGCTCGGCGTGGGCGAGCAGGCGAAGATCGCCTTCATCGCGCTCTCCGCCTTCTACCCGGTCGTCGTGAACACCTATGAAGGCGTGCGCAGCGTCGGTGTCGAACACATCGAGGTGGCGCGGGTGCTCCGCCTCTCGCGGTGGCAGATCCTCCGCAAGGTCATCCTGCCGTCCGCCGCGCCGTCGCTCTTCGCGGGCGTGCACCAGGGGCTCATCTACGCGTGGCTCGGCACGCTCGGGGCCGAGTACCTGCTCGAGCCCGCCCCCGGGATCGGCAGCCTGATGGTGGACGGGCGCGAGCGCTTCGCCATGGATCTCGTGCTGGTCGGGCTGATCGTGTCCGGCCTCGTGGGCTTCGGCCTGAACGCGCTGGCCAAGGCCGCGGAAGACCGCCTGTTGCGGTGGCGCGTCCGCGGCGTGTGAGCGTCGACAACGTCGTCAACGTCGTCAACGTCTGATTCCGTCTGCTTCGTCTGCTTCGTCTGCTTCGAGGAGGAACTCATGGGCTCGCCTGGAGTCATCAACATTCGCGATGTCAGCAAGAAGTACGTGGTCAAGGACAAGCCCCTGGAGGTCCTCCGGGGGATCGGCCTGACCATTCACCCCGGCGAGTTCATCAGCGTCGTGGGCACGAGCGGTTGCGGCAAGTCGACGCTCCTCCGGCTCCTCGTCGGGCTGGACGGCGACTACGAGGGCGATATCCTCGTCGGCGGCGCGCGCGTCGAGGGGACGAGCCTCGATCGGGGCATCGTCTTCCAGGAGCACCGGCTCTTCCCCTGGCTCACCATCGAGCAGAACGTCGCGCTCGGGCTCGAGAGCTCGGCGTGGACGCACGCGGAGAAGACCCGCGCGGTCGACGAGCACCTCGAGCTCGTGGGCCTGTCCGGGTTCAAGCGGGCGTACCCGCACCAGCTCTCCGGCGGGATGGCCCAGCGGGCGGCGATCGCGCGAGGGCTGGTCAACCGGCCGGGCATCCTGCTGCTCGACGAGCCGTTCGGCGCGCTCGACGCGCTGACCCGCGCGAAGCTGCAGCAGGAGCTCCAGCGCATCTGGCAGGAGGAGCAGATCACCATGATCCTCGTCACGCACGACGTCGAGGAGGCGGTGTTCCTCGGCGATCGCGTCGTCGTGCTCGAGCCGCGGCCCGGGAGGATCAAGCGCGTCGTCCCCGTCAGCGCGCCGCGACCGAGGTCCCGCACCGATCACGAGATCAAGGCCCTCGTCGACGAGGTGCGCGGCTACCTCCTCGAGGCCTAGCGTGACGGATCGAGGCGCAGCGTGACGGGAAGCCCGAAGCCATCTGGGACAACCGGTGGGGCCGCGCCAGAGAAAGATCTCTGGCGCATGGCAGGTACATCCGTTATAATGGACGAACCATCCGCTATTCGCTATTATGGTGAGTGAAGCCCGATGACGATGCCCTTGCTCACGCTTCCCAACACGAGCTCGTTGGCCCTTTCTGTGCGCGCCAAGGCGCTTGTCTTCGAGGATCCACGCTCGCAGGCGATCCTCGAGCGGATCCGGCAGCTCTCGCCGAGCGACGCGACGTTGCTCGTGACGGGGGAGACCGGCACGGGCAAGGAGATCGTGGCCCGTCACATCCACACGTTGAGCCACCGGCGGGGGCGGCCCTTCGTGGCGGTGAATTGCGGCGCCTGGTCGGAGTCCCTCGTCGAGAGCGAGCTGTTCGGCCACGAGAAGGGCGCCTTCACGGGGGCGACGACCTCGAAGGCCGGGTGGTTCGAGGCGGCGGACGGCGGGACGCTGTTCCTCGACGAGATCGGGGATCTGTCGCTGCCGCTCCAGGTCAAGCTGCTCCGCGTGCTGCAGGAGCGCGAGGTGGTGCGGCTCGGCTCGCGCCAGCCGATCCCGATCGACGTGCGGCTCGTCGCGGCGACCAACGTGAACCTGGAGGAGGCGGTGATCGCGCGGAAGTTCCGCGAGGATCTCTTCTACCGGCTCAACGTGGCGACGCTGGCGCTCCCGCCGCTGCGCGAGCGGCCGGGCGACATCCTCCCGCTGGCGCGCTACTTCCTCGAGCTCTACACGCACCGGCTCGGCTCGGGGCCGGCCGTGCTCACGGCGGAGGCGACAGCGCGGCTCCTCGGGCACCCGTGGCCCGGGAACATCCGGGAGCTCGAGAACGCGATGCACCACGCGCTCCTGGTCTGCAAAGGCCAGGAGGTCACCCCGGCGGACCTGCGCCTCACGGCGCTCCAGCCGAAGGCCGGGGCCAGCATTCCTCCGCCGGAGCAGGGGGCGACGGACGCCGTGTCCCAGGTCAGGCCGACGCCGCAGGCGACGGCGTTGGAGGGCGCGCTGCTCGCGATGTTCGAGCAGAACCTGCCGAACCTGCACGAGCAGATCGAGGAGACGATCATCCGGACGGCGTACCGCTACTGCGATCGCAACCAGCTCCAGACGGCCAGGCTGCTCGGCATCAGCAGGAACATCGTGCGCGCGCGGCTCGCGCAGTTCGGGGAGCTGGCGCGCTACCGGGCGTCGCGCGGCGGGACGGCGGCCGCCGCGTTCGGGCGAGGGGAGGCGAGCCCCGCGCCGCGCGCCCCTGGGACGACCTGAGCGAACGTTGAGCCAGCGCGTCAGCTCGGCTGTGATTCTTCAACGCCACGCCTGCCTCGCCGGACGCGCAACGCTTGATTGAAGACGCGCTGGTGACGTCGACCAGGCGCGTCGCGTCACCCGCTCTTCCCGGCTCCCAGCTCCCCAGCTCCGCTTCCTGCAGGCAGGGCCCGCAGCGCGGGCTCAAGTGTGGCTCGCGCCCGTGGAGGGCTGCCCGGCCTTGGTCTCGATCCAGCGCTCCAGATCGGCGCGCGAGCTCACGCCGCTGCGGCGATCGAGCTCTCGCCCTCCGCTGAAGAGCACGAAGGTGGGCACCCCCTGGATGCGCCGGCGCCCGGCCTCCGCCGGATCGGCGTCGGTGTCGAGCTTGAGGACCAGCACCCTGCCCGCATTCCTGCGGCCGAGCTCGTCGAGGGCCGGCGCGACGACACGGCACGGGCCGCACCAGGTGGCCCAGTAGTC
The DNA here is from genome assembly GCF_051530145.1 of Sorangium sp. So ce302. Lineage (GTDB taxonomy): Bacteria > Myxococcota_A > Polyangia > Polyangiales > Polyangiaceae > Sorangium > Sorangium cellulosum_B. Next base: position 1,922,691 of record NZ_CP150326.1, read on the forward strand.
GACAAGGACGGGGACAGGAGAGCTCGCAATCGCCTGCTCGAGCGCGGCCCCGTCCACCGGCTGCGGAGCGCCCGTCGTGTCGAGGTGAGCCTTGCAGCGGCCACAGACCGGCCGATCCTTGACCCTCTGGTCCGCAACCCGGTTGATCGAGCCGCAACGGCCGCAACGGTAGATAGCCATGCTCCTTCTCCTTGCCGTCGCCGCGTGCCGCGGCATTGCGAGCAACTTGGGTCCGGCGTACGCCTTGGCAACCAGGGGGCGTGCGCGCCGTGCGGCGGACGCGGCGGTCGGCGAGCGGGCTACCGCGGCGAGGCTTCGCAGGCCCGTCGCGTCACCTCGTGGCGGTAGTCGAACATCCGCTCCAGCTTGCGCCGCACGAACAGGCCGCCGCCGAGCCGGCCGATCGCGCCGAGCGGGAGCTCGTACTCCACGCGGTCCGTGAGGTAGCAGCCGCCCGAGCCGTCGGGGGCCATGCGGTGCGTGTGCACCCAGCGCTTGAACGGCCCGCTGCGCTGCGTGTCCTGGAACATCCGGCCCCGCTCGTACTGCGTGTGCTCCGCGACCCAGCGCAAGAGGACGGGGCCGACGCGCGTCTCCACGACCACGCGCGCGCCGACGAGGATGCCTCCAGTCTTCTCCAGCACGCGCGCGTGCTCCCAGGGGGGCGTGAGGCGCTCGAGGGCGTCAGGCTCCTCGTGGAAGGCGAAGACCCGCTCGGGGGGCGCGGCGATGCGCGTGCGCTTCTCGAAGGTGGGCATGCGCGAGCATGGATCGCATCACGCCCCTCTTCGAGGAGCGCACGCGCATCACCGCCGCTCCTGGCGACAGCACGCCGGAGAGGGGATGTCGCTTGGTTGTTTCACCGACGACATATTCTCACAGGAGCACGCGAGTACCGTCCGAACTTCAATCCACCCAGAGGAGAGCGTCTCATGATCAGGAAGAGCGCCAGAATGAGCACGGCCACGGCGCTTGTCGCGCTGCCTGTCGCTGCGCTGAGCGCGTGCTCCAGCGGCGACGAGGCGGTGCAGCCCGCGCCGCTGCCGGCCCCGCCGGCCGAGGAGGATGCCGCGCAGCACGGCGTGCAGCTCGGCCCGCGGCCGTATTACCTCGTCGCGGACATGGAAGAAGGCGAGCTGAAGGAGGCGCTCCTCTCGTGCTCCGAGGGGCCCTTCGAGCGCACCGATTTCTCCATCGGCCATCGCGGCGCTTGCATGCAGTTCCCCGAGCACACGAGGGAGTCGTACGAGGCGGCCGCCCGCATGGGCGCCGGCATCGTGGAGTGCGACGTGACCTTCACCAGGGACCGAAAGCTCGTGTGCCGTCACGCCCAGTGCGATCTCCACACGACGACGAACATCCTCGCGATCCCGGAGCTCGCCGAGAAGTGCTCGGAGCCGTTCGTGCCGGCCGACGCCGAGGCCGGAACGCCCGCCTCGGCGAAGTGCTGCACGAGCGACATCACCCTCGCCGAGTTCAAGCGGCTCTGCGGCAAGATGGACTCCGCGAACCCGGACGCCGCCACGGCCCTGGAGTACATGGCCGCGACGCCCACGTTCCGCACGGACCTCTACGCCACGTGCGGCACGCTGCTCACGCACGCCGAGAGCATCGAGCTCTTCTCGAGCCTGGGCGTCAAGTTCACCCCGGAGCTCAAGGTCCCGGAGGTGGAGATGCCGTACGAGGGCGAGTACGAGCAACAGGACTACGCGCAGCAGATGATCGACGAGTACAAGGCGGCCGACATCGATCCGAAGCAGGTGTTCGCGCAGTCGTTCCGCCTCGACGACGTGCTCTACTGGCTCGAGAGAGAGCCGGAGTTCGGCGCGCAGGCCGTGTACCTCGACGAACGCGTCGACACGGCCGAGGGGTACGAGGAGGCGGTCTCCGGGATGCAGCGCCTCGCGGATCAGGGCGTGAAGATCGTCGCGCCGCCGATGTTCGCGCTCGTGACGCTCGACGGCAAAGGAGGGATCGTGCCCTCGGACTACGCCGAGGCCGCCAGGGCCGCCGGCCTCGACATCATCACGTGGACGCTCGAGCGCTCGGGCCCGCTGGCGAGCGGCGGCGGCTACTATTACCAGTCGGTCGCGGACAGCATCGACAACGACGGCGACACGATGGTGATGCTCGACGTGCTCGCGCGCGACGTGGGCGTCCGCGGCGTCTTCTCCGACTGGCCAGCCACCGTGACGTACTACGCGAGCTGCATGGGCCTCTGAGGCGGGGCGACGGGGGAGCGGGGCGCAACCGCGGCCGCCGAGCCCCCGGCGGCCTCTCGACGTGGCATCAGAACGCCCACGACCAGGTGACCGCGGCGGGCTCGGGGGGCGGGCCGGGCATCACGCCGGCCGCGTACCTGGTCTCGCTCGGCTGGATCGGGTGGACGGCCGCGATCGCGAAGCCCGTCACGTGGCCCAGGATCATGCCGGCGCCGACGTCCTGCCACGAGTGCGCGCCGGCGCCGATCCGCAGCGCCATCGTCACCACCGTGGCCGCCTCGGCGAGGGCGAGCGCGCCGAGGCGCGGCGCGGCGTCGCCGGTCGTGCGCAGCGCGAGGTTCAGGCGCGCGCCCGCGATGGCGGCCACCGGGGTCGTGTGACCCGAGGGGAAGGCGTCGAAATCGAGGTCGGTCTCGCCGCACCGATCGGTCCGCCACGAGCGCGGACGGCACCGGCCCGACAGGCGCTTGATCACGTTCGAGAGGCCGGTCGACAGCGCCACCGCCTCGACCTCGATGAGCGATGTCCTGAGCGCCCGCGAGTAGGGGCGGGGGACGCCGGCGCCCGCGAGGTAGCTGCCCTCGAGGGCGTACCCGCTGCCGAGGAGGAGCAGCGTGCCCGCCGCCGCGCCGGTGATATCGCTGGCGAGGCCGACCGCGTCGTTGCGCTCCTCGCTGGTGGCGGCGCCCCACCCGGAGCGCCGCTGCGGGAGCAGGTACGTCGCGAGCGACGCGGTGCAGGCCGCGGCGAGGGCCGCCTCGCCGCCCGGCGCGCCGAACGCCCAGTCCGGGGCCGCCGGCCCCGCCTGGGCGGCGGCGGGCGCGCTCCACGCCAGCGCGCACACGCAGGCGAGCGGCGCGGCGTACCTCACGGCTTCTTCGCTGCGGGGGGCGCTGCAGGCTTTGTGGTCTGGGGCGCGGCTGGCTGCGCGGGCGCCGCGGGCTTCGCAGCCTGGGGCGCTGCGGGCGCCGCCGGCTTGCTGGCCGCCGCCGCCGGTCCGGCCGTCACGCCTGGCGCCTTCTGCACGATGACCTCACCGAGCTGCAACGCCGAGAGCTGCTCTCCGACAGCGCCGGCGTCGCCCACAAGGACGACCCGGAGCTGCTCGGGCACGAGGTACTTCTGCGCGACCCGCTGCACGTCCGCGGGCGTGATCCGCTGGAGCCTCGCCGGTCGCGTCGCGTACTCGTCGAGCGGCAGATCGTAGACCGCGAGGCCCGCGATCGTCGACGCGGTCGCGTCCGCCGTCTCGAAGCGCGCCGGCAGCTGGCGGATGAGGTTCGCCTTGGCGTCCGCGAGCTCCTCGTTCGTGACGGGCTCCCGCCGCATCCGGTCGATCTCCGCGAAGATCTCCCTCACGGCGGGGCCCGTGTTCTCGCGCACGATGGCGCCGCCCGCGGAGAAGGGGCCCGCTCCGTGGCGCATGTCGAAGCCGGAGCGCGCGCCGTAGGTGTAGGCGTGCTTCTCGCGCAGGTTCAGGTTGAGCCGGCTCGAGAACTGCCCGCCGAGGAGGGTGTTCATCACGAGCAGCGCGTCGTAGTCCGCCGTCGCGCGCGGCACGCCCGGAAGCGCCACCGTCACGGTCGACTGCGTGAGCCCTGGCCTGTCGACGACCACGACGCGCGGCGCGCCCGCGGCGATCGCCGGCGGATCGGCGGGGATCGCCGCCTTGGCGGGGGCGGGCGGCGCGGAGGCCAGGCCCTTCCAGGCGCCGAAGACCCGCTCCACCTCCTTCACCGCGTCGGCCTTGGTGATGTCCCCGGCGATGGCGACGGTCGTCAGCTCCGGCCGGAACTGCGCGGCGTGGAACTTCGCCAGGGCGCCCGCCGTGATCTTCTTCAGCGCCGCCTCGGTGCCGATCAGCGGCGCGTTGTACGGGTGGCCCTCGGGGTAAAGGACCTGGGCCTGGGCGATGGAGAGGAGCGACGCGGGGCGATCGTTCATCTCGGCGAGCTGGGTGATGCGGCGCGACCGCTCGCGCTCGATCTCCGCCGGCGCGAAGGCCGGGTTCATGTACGCGTCGCCGAGCAGCGTGAGCATCTCCCCGAACCGCGGCGTCACGCTCTGGCCCTGCACGCCGCCGCCGTCGAAGCCGACCGCGGACGAGAAGCTCGCGCCGAGCTTGCCGAGCGCGTCGCTGAGCGCGAGCGCGCTGCGGGTCCTGGTGCCCTGCATGAGCATCGCGCCCGCGAACGCGCCGACGCCCGGCTCGGCCTGATCGGCGCCGCGGACGGTCGTCACGTCCACGGCCACGATCGGCAGCTCGTGCCGCTCGACGACGAGGACGCGGATCCCGTTCGCGAGCTTCGCCTCCTCGATCCGCGGCGGCTGGAAGACCACCTCCGGCCCCGGGGGAGGCGGCGATTTGCGGAAGTCGTCCGCCGACGCGGCGGCGGGCGGCGCCGCGGCGGGGGCCTGCGCGCCGGGGGGCGCGGGGGGCGGCGTCGACGTGACCGGAGCGCAGGCGGCGAGCGCCACGGCTGCGAGCGAGGCGGAGACGGTTCGTTTCATGCGCATGGGCTCAACCCCCCTTCGGCGCGGCCGGGCCGGCCGCAGGCTTGTCGACCGCGGGCTTGTCGCCAGCGGGCTTCATGATGGCCGGCGCGGCCGCCGGCTTGTCGGTCGCCGGCGCGGCCGCGGGCTTCGCGCCCGCCGGCGTGGCTGCGGGCGCCGCGACCGCGGGCTTCACGCTCGCCGCTGCCGACGGCGCCGCGGTGGTGGGCTTCGCGCCCGCCGCCGCGGGCGTCGCCGCCCCGCTCTGCGTCACGAGGCGCCCGGCCTTCGGAGCGCCCGGCTTCGGCGTGACGAGGGCGATCACGCGCCTGCCCTGGGGCAGGAGATCCGCGGTCGCCTTCTGCAGGTCGGCGGCGGTTGCCTTCTCGTACCTGGCCACGTCCTTCGGGAAGTACCCCGGATCGCCGGTGAGCTGGTTGTAGTTGTTGATCGCGTTCGCGCGGGCCGTCACCTGCTCCATGCTGAAGACCAGCTCCGAGAGCACCTTGGCCTGGGCCCGGTCGTGCTCGTCCTGCGTCGGCGGCGCCTTGCGCAGCCGCTCGAGCTCGGCGTCGATGAGCTTCAGGGCCTGCTCGGGCGACTTGCCCTTCTTCAGCGTCGCCGTGATCTGGAAGGTGCTGGCGAGCTGGCTCGATTGCTGGAACGCGAAGACGTCCTGCGCGATCTGGAGATCGTACACGAGCTTCTTGTAGAGGCGGCTCGTCTTGCCCGAGGCGAGGACGTTGGCGACGAGGTCGAGCTCGGCGTCGCCGGGCGCGAAGCTCGGCGGCGTCACCCAGCTGATCGTCACGCGGGGCAGCTCGACGTCCGCCTCGATGTCGAGGCGCTTCTCGGTCGCGAGGTCGCCGGGGTCGGGCTTCGTCGCCACGGGCGGCGGGGCGCCCTTCGCGATGGGGCCGAAGTACTTCTGGATGAGCTCCTTTGCCTTGCTCCGGTCGATGTCGCCCGCCACGACGAGGGTCGCGTTGTTGGGCACGTAGAACGTCCGGAAGAAGGCCTTCACGTCGTCCATCTGCGCCGCGTCGAGATCCTCGGGCGTGCCGATGGTCAGCAGGTGGTAGGGGTGGCTCTCCGGGAACTGGGCCGCGCGGAGGAACTGCGGCACGAGGCCGTAGGGCGCGTTCTCGTAGTTCTGGCGGCGCTCGTTCTTCACGACATTGCGCTGGCTCGTGAAGGTCGCGTCGTTCGCGTGGTCGAGCAGCCACCCCATCCGGTCGCTCTCCAGCCAGAGCACCAGCGCGAGCTCGTTGGCGGGGACGGTCTCGAAGTAGTTGGTGCGGTCGGTGTTCGTCGTCCCGTTGCGATCGCTCGCGCCGGCCCGCTCCAGGTACTTGAAGAACATGTCCTCGCCCACGTGCTTCGAGCCCTGGAACATGACGTGCTCGAACAGGTGCGCGAAGCCGTTCTTCCCCCGCGGCTCGTCCTTGGAGCCGACGTGGTACCAGACGTTGACGGCCACGACGGGCGTGCGGTGATCCTCGTGCAGGACCACCTCGAGCCCGTTCTCCAGCGTGTACTTCTCGACCGGGATGGCGACGCTCACGCTGGTCGCCGCCGCCGCAGGCTGCGCCTTCGTCGCGACCGGCGCCGCCGCGGGCGCGGGCTTGGCCGCAGGTTGAGCCGCCGCAGGCTGCGCCGGCGTCGCGGCCGGGGGCGCGGCGTAGGCGGGCAACGTCAGGCCGAGCGCGGCGACGAGCGCGCTGGACAGGGACGAGAGCGCCCGGGGGCGCGTCCGTTCGGACCGATGGTGGGCTCGCATGAGCGCGGTTTTAGCGCAGATCGCCCGAGGTCGAGCGCAAACTTCGCTCGTGGAAAGGGAGGCGCGGCGCAGCGCGGTTCACGGTCGGCGCTGCGCTCCTGTCACTGGAATGGCGCGACGAAGAGCTGGTACGGCCCGAAATCCACCGGAGTACGCCCCTTCACGGTGATGGCGCCGAGGCTCCCTCCCGGTCGTGCCCCGTAAATCCGGGAGTTCACGCCCTCCCTCTCGCCCGCGCATGCGCTGAGCGGGCCGAAGCACTCGATGTTGATGGGATTGCATGCGTCGTCCGCGGTCTTGATCGTCATCGGGAAGTCGGTCAGGCCGCACGAGGACACCACGGTCGACATCCCCGGGCAGACCGGGACATAGAACGTCTGCTCAGGGCTGCTCGCGCCGCACGCGGAGCTGGGAGGGATCGGCGCCCCGGTGGTGTCGCCGCTGACGAGGCCGCTGCCCGAGATGACCCCGGCCCTCTCGCCGAGGCACGACGCGCGCTGGAACCTGAGGCGGACCGTGCCGAGCGCCTCCGGCTGCGCGGCCTTGACCACCACCGTGTAGGTCCCGGCCCGGAGCCTGGCCGCGAAGTGCGCGCCCGGCGCGGCGTCGCCGCAGCTGCTGGCCGCGCAGCCGACGGGGGGGCCGCCGCACCCGTCGCCCTCGAGCACCGCGAGCGCCGTGTCGACGTCCGACGCCAGGGTGCCGAGGTACACGACCTCGTCGGACGGGAGCGTGAACCGGAAGAACACCTCGCCGCCGCTGCCGCCGCACGGCAGCGCGACGTCGGAGGTGTTCCCGGCCGTGATCTCCGCCGCGTAATCCATCGAGCCCGTCAGCTCCCCCGGCGTCTCGCAGCTGTCGGCGCCCGGGATCGGCGCGCAGCCGTCGTCCGGGACGCCGTTGCAGTTCTCGTCGACCGCGTTGCCGCACACCTCGGGCACCGGGGAGGCGCACCCCTCGCCTTCGCAGCCGTCGTCGGGGAGCCCATCGCAGTCCTGGTCCACCGCGTCCCCGCAGATCTCCGGCTCGGGCTCGCAGGGCGCGAACGCCGGGACGTGGACGGGCACCTCGACCACGTTGTTCTCGATCGCTTGCTCGGCGATCGCGCCGATCGGGTTGACGGTGACGCGGAGGGTGTAGTCCCCCTCGGGCACGTCCGTCACGTCGACCCACTGGCACGGCGTGCCGACGTCGTAGGTGTCGGCCCACCCCGCGCTCAGGAAGTTGCACCCCATGCCTCCCGAGGTCGGGTAGCCGCGCGGCGCGGGGGACGAAGGATCGAGGGGCTCCATGTCGACGAGGCAAAACGCCTGCTTGTGCCCCAGGGAGACGACCTCGCCCTCCGCGTCCACCAGCCGGTAATCGGTGAAGTCCAGGAAATGAAAGTGCTGGTGGCACTGCGCATACTCGAAGAGCGGGCTGTTGAACTCGGGGCCGGGGTCGAGGTGGCCGGGCCCTGCGTTCTCGACGCGCCCCTCGAACTCGAGGAGATGCCGCCGGCCGGGGCCGCCGATGCACCTTTCCATGAGCTCGCAGGCGTCTCTGGGGAACGTCTGGTACGAGAACCGGATCGTGTCGACGATGCGCTGCCTGTCCGGGCGCAGGTCGGGCACGATGCAGACGCCGGCCTCGCACGCGTGGCCGCCGGGACAGCACGCGCCGCCGCAGATCGCGCCGTCGCAGGCGGGGTAATCGACCGGGAGGACGATCGTGTTGTTGTCGAAGCGCGCCTCGGCGAGGGTCCTGTTCGGGTTCACGGTGATCTCGAGCTCGTAGAGCCCGGCCGGGACGCCGGTCACGTCGAGGGCGTTGCACGCCACGGTGCCGGGCTGCTCCACGTGCTCTCCCGGGCCGAGGCCCTGCGCGTCGCAGCCGTACTGGCCGCCTGGCATCGCGACGCAGCGCGCGTCGAGCTCGGCCTCGGCGACCACCGCGCCGCCCTGGCTGAGGCGCGCGCGGAAGAAGCGCGGGACGACGTAGCTGTCCTCGCAGAAGTTCGGCTCGAAGACGTCGCTCTCCGAGGGCGCGCCGAGGTCGAGCGGAACGTCGCCGGCGTTCGCGAGCGAGACGTGGAAGCGCATGAGCGCCCGCCGGCCGCTCGCGCCGAAGCAGCCATGCAGCAGCTCGCAGGCGTCCTCGTCCACGCGGACCGTGGCGAACGTGACGGGCTCTCCTCGCTCCGGGGGCCCGAGCACGAGGTCCGCCGCCTCGCAGCCGCCGCGCACGCACGCGGCGCCGGGGCTGCAGCACGCCGCGTCGCCGCAGGCGCGCGCCTCGTCGCACGCGGCGGCGCAGCCCGACGGCTTGCCCTCGGCGTCGATCTGACACCGCGCGCCGCCGGGACACACGATGTCCGAGCCGGGGCAACGGATGCCTCCTGGCGCATCGCCGCCGCTCCCGCCGCCTCCCGGGCCCGAGGGCGGCTCGGTCGGCCCGTCGTCGCCGCACGCGGCGGCCGCCAGGAGCCATGAGCCCATCAACAGCGCTTCGACGACGTTCTTCATGTGCACCCTGGTCAGCAGTAGCAGACGAGCCGCGCGGGCCGGAAGGCGTGTGCCGTTCCGGCAGGCCGCCAGGCAAGCTGCGTATCGTGAGGGTGCGCGCGGGGAGAATCGGTACGGTCGAGGAGGGGCGCAGGATTTCGACCGGTCAGGGGCTCGGCAGCGGATACGGGAGTACCGCTGGATTGACGCCGAAGTTCCTTATGAACATGATCCGCGCGCCGCTCGCAGGGTCGGATGAGGCCCAATCTCCCAGGAGGACGGCGGTGAACCAGTAGTTCTGCACGGCTGCCGAGACGCTCCGGATGGCATCGGCCGAGCCGACCGGTCGAACGCCCACCCACTGCTGGCCGGCGCCGCGCGGCGCCGCGAACTCGGCGCCGGTGCTCGCGCTCGCCGACGCGTACGCGACGTCCGTGAGCACGGGTGTAAAGGTGTCGCCTCGGGTCCCGTCTGCATTGACCGACCAGTGGCCGAGATCCACCGAGGGCGCTGTCGCCGAGGCGTTGATCAACATGACGCGCGGGGTGGTGAACGTCCCGGGCAGCTCCGGCTGAACCCTCCACAGCTTGAGCTGCAGCGCCTTGTCGCCCGCCTCTCCGGTGGTGCCAAGCAAACCTCCCAGGTAGATCGCGCCGGGCTCCAGCGGGCCCGTCCGCTGAGCGCCGACCACCTCGACATCCGAGCCCCCCTCGCCGGCGCCGGGCGCGACGAGCGAGAGCGTCGACTCACCCGGCGGAAGATCGGTGTACGTCGGCGCCTGCGCATACCTCAGGTTGATGGCGACCCTCTCCGTGCCCGAGTACACCTCGAGGGGCGACGGCGTGGGCGGCAGCGATGCGTGGAAGAAATAGACGAGCGGATCCCGCTTGACGAACACGGCAGGCGAGTCGTCCCCTGCCGGGACGACGAGCAGGCCGTGTGCGCGCGTGTCGCTGGCGACGCGGGTCGGCTCCCCGGTCTCGATGACGAAGTACGATCGCCCACCGACGAGCGATGCCGCAGAGAGCGAGAACGGCGCCTGACCCGTCGGACCGAAGTTCCTCGACGCGGTGACCGTGATCGACCGGGTCGACAGGGGCACGAGCACGCCTTCTGGAGCGCTGGCGGTGAACCAATCGAGCGCCGCGGCGGCCGCGGCGCTACGGTCGATGTAGAACGATTTCGGATTCCACGAGTTGGAGTCGGCGCCCACGAAGCGCAGGGCGACCTCGCTGCATGAAGGCGTCGTGAAGTTCTCTTCTGCGATGAGAAGCCGCGGCGCCGTCGTGCCCGTCGTGCCCAGGATTCCGACGGCCACGATCGTGTAGCGCGTCCCAGGGGCGACCGTCAGTGGATCGGCCGAAATCGTGAGCGCGTCGCCTACGCCACCACCGGTTCCATCATCGCTCCGTGCCGAGAAGGTGATCGCGTCCGCCGTGACTTTGGCGTACCTCGTGACGGACGCGGCGACCACGCCGGGCGACACTGCCTCTGTGTCGGGTACCGGCGCACCGTTCGCATAGAGGCGGAGCGCGGGCGGGTCGCTGACCCCCACCGGTGTGTTCGTGCGGTTCGGCAAGAGGGCGTTGATGAGCCGGATCTTGGGTTCAGGGTCGGTGTCCGGCGGCAGGCCACACTCCGCCGGATCGCCGCCGCCCGTGCCGCCAGCGCCGCCTGTGCCGCCAGCGCCGCCCGTGCCGCCCGTGCCGCCGGCGCCACCCGCGTCGCCGCTGCCGCCCGTGCCGCCAGCGCCGCCCGTGGTGCTGGCGCCCGTGGTGCTGGCGCCCGTGGTGCTGGCGCTGGCCGCGTCGCCGCCGCCGCCCGTGCCGCCAGCGCCGCCCGTGCCGCCAGCGCCGCCAGCGCCGCCCGTGCCGCTGGCGTCGCCGCCGCCCGTGCCGCTAGCGCCGCTTGTGCTGCCAGCACCGCCCGTGCCGCCGCCGCCCGTGCCGCCGGCGCCGCCCGTGCTGCCGCCGCCGCCGCCGTCAGAGCTACCGCCCGACGACGTGCTGGCGCTCGTGGTCCCACCTCCGCCTTGCCCCGACTGTGATGAGGTATCGTCGTCCCCGCAAGCGCTCGTGAAGATCGAAAGCCCGGCCAGCGCACCCACCATGATCAGCCATCGTTGACGCATCTTCATCGTAACACATCTCCGTGTAGCGCGTCGTACGCGCCAGAACGATTCACTACTTCGGGAACTTCAGCGCGCAGGCGTCACGCGGAACCGCGATGACTCCCTTCGTCAGCTCGTCACGCATGTAGATGTAGGCCATCACGCCGGCGTTGAAGACGGCTCTCCGGAGCCATGCGTCGACCTCCGGCGAGCTCGCGTCCGCGGCGCGGAGCTCAGCCGAGAGAGGGTTCCTGAGCGTGCACACGTCCCTCCACATGGGCACGCCGAACTCCGGAGCCACCGTATTGCTCAGGATGAGACTCCAATTCCCGCTCGCGGCCGCGGCGTCGTAACTGGCTCCGAACCGATGCGCATCGGTGCGGATCTCATCGCAGGCGGCGCGCGCGACGCCGAGCATGTTCGCCCTCGATCGCCTGAAGGCCGCCTTCGCGGTCTCCGGATCGAGCGGGATCGGCACCGCGGCCACGATCCGATTGCTGACGAAGACGTTGAAGAAGGTCCTCTCCTCCTCCGCGGTACGGCCGAACGAGACGGTGGTGCCCCCGGTCGCCATCCAGACGAGGTACTTCGCCGCCCCGTCGGGCCCGAGGTCGTTCTCCCCTGCGTCGGGCCCATGGAACGTGGCGAGGTTCTCGTTGGGTGCCCAGCGCGGGCCGAAGAGCCCGTCGACGAAGCTCGCCACCCTTGCCCCGGAGGTCGCGCGGAGCGCTCTGGCCGCGCCGGTCTGGGCGTCTCCGTAAATTCCATGGCAATTCGAGCAGATACCGGCGTAGATATGCTCCCCTGGGTTGGACCAGTAGATCGCGCTCCACGGCTGGCGCGGCCTCCCGGTTCCCGGATTGATCATCCACTGCTCCACCGGTTCGGGCTCCGGCGCGTCCCCGGGGAACGCGCAGCCTGGGGCGAAGAACCCCTGAGCATACACCTTCTTCGCCAGCGCCTCGTGCTCGCTCGTCACCTCCTCCGCGCGGATCCAGTCGTCGAGCTTCGTCTTCCAGTCGATGTTGCGCGGGACGTACGGATAGCGCTCGGTCGTGTCCTCGAGCACCCACCCGAGTTCGCGATGCTCCTCGCAGTCGTGAAGGGCGCGCGCCTCCGCGGCGTCCGCCGCGCGCATGGCGAGCTCGATCGCCTCCGGATCCCCCGGCGCCTCCCGTCCTCCGCGCTCGTAATCGCGCGGCACCGACGCCCACCAGCGCGCCACGAGGACCGGCAGGCGGCAGTCCACCGACGCCGTGTGCATCGGCATGTGGAGGCTGAAGAACGCGCTTGCCTCCTCGTTGTCCACGGGCAGGCCGAACGCGCGGGGAGTCCACGCTCCCGTGGGCAGGACGACGCGACGGTAGATCCCTCCGACCGGGATGGAGTTCTGGATGACGAGCTCATCGAAGGACGCGGGCACATCAGGAAAGTAGTGCAGCCCGTCCGAGCCCACGGTATCCATGCGAAACCCGAAGATGCTCCCGCCGGGCGACATGTCCAGGCCTCGCAGCGTCGCCTTGCTCGCCACCGCATAGCCGCGCGGGTTATGGCAATGGGCGCAGTTGCCCGCCATGTAGGCCTGCATGTTCAGCTCGTCGGCGTTGCGCGGTCGGCGGGGCAGTGCAGAGTCCTCCAGCTTGGGGAAGTCGTCGGGCGTGAGGGTCGCCAACGTGCCGCGCACGACACCGTACGCGAGGAGACGCTCGAGCTGATTGAGCTCGTCGGCGAGCACGTCCGGCGTGTAGACGCCGCCTTCCCCTTTGGGTCGCTTGTGGAGCTGGAAGGGCGTGATGCCAAGGATGAAGCTCTCGCTCTCCGAGCCCGTGTGGCACGCCACGCATCGCGTCGAGCCGGGCACGGCGTAGCTCTGCAGTGAGCCGGTGGTCTCGTCGGCCGTGTAAGGGCGGACGTAGTCGGGGAACGGATCTCCGTTCAGGTAGAGCTCCCTGCTGTCCGGTGACGCCGGATCGAGCCCGGTCCCGAGGAGCTTCGCGCTCGTCTCCTCCGCGTTCCACACGTACGTGCCGAAGATCGCGTCCTCGGCCCGCTCGCGCGTCACGATGATGCGTGTCTCCATCTTGCGGTATCGCGTGACGCCGTCGGGCTCGACCACGGCCCTGAAGAAGGTCTTGTAGAAGCGGGTGTTCGGGGGGATGCGGAGGCTCTTCGCCTCCGGGTCGTACGTGATGGCCTGCCCCGCCGGGACGTGCACGAAGCGCAGCTTCGCCGCGTCGTCCGACCAGAGAGGGTAGGTCGGCGCGTAGGCGAGCGTCCCCCTGCGCGCGAGCACCTCGGCGTCCAGCGAGACGAAATCGGTCTCCGAGAGCTTGACCGGGAGGTCCGCGAACGATCGCATCGCAGCGAAGCGCTCGTCCACCGCCTCGTCTCGACCGACGATCTCGGTGTCGGGGATGCAGCTCCCGAGCTCGGTCAACGCATCGCCGATCTCGCGCGGGGTCACGAAATCTCCGTCCGGATCGACCTCCATGTCACCCTTCGGGAGGACGTACGTGCCGGAGGGGCAGCCCTGCGCGATCCACGCCTGGAGCCGCCGGCCGAGCGCCTCTTGCCCGCCGATCTTGTAGGGCATTTCCCCGCTGAGCATGACGTCAACGGGCGTCTTGCCGCTCTTGCCGCGCGCATTGCACAGGTTCTCCGGGGTGCCGGCGTAGGAGAAATCTCCTTGCTCTGCCGGGGCCTTGTGGCAGTTGCCACATTGAATCTCGATCTCCCCCGAAAGGTTGCTGAAGGTATCGAGGGCATCTTCGACCGTCGCCGAGTGGCGCTGAGGGATCGGTTCGTGCGATCGGGCCGGGGCGCATAGACGCGGCTGCGTGCCCCCCCCGTCACCGCCGCTGCCGCCGGTCCCGCCGCTGCCGCCGGTCCCGCCGCTGCCGCCGTCACCGCCGGCACCGCCGGTCCCGCCGCTGCCGCCGGTCCCGTCGCTGCCGCCGGTTCCGCCGCTGCCGCCGCCGTCTCCACCGCTGGTAGCGCCGCCGCCGCTCGTGCCCTCCGGGGGCGAGATTTCATCGGTGTCGTCACCTCCGCAGCCGTACCCGGCCACGGACACGACCCTGAGCAACAGCACCATCGACCTCATCGTCACCCAACGCCGACCTTGATCCATCGTTGCCAGCTCCCCGGGCTCGCAGCGGCGAACCCCCTACCGTCGCAGCGGCCGAAATGACACCGGTGAGCTCCTGGAACAACCGTGAATGCCGGCTGTCACGGACCCGTGACGCCATTGCGGTCCCATCGACGTAGATGATTGCGCTTTCATTGATTTACGCGCCGCAAGCTCGCCTCTCCCGCCGGTCGCTGATGGGGAGTAAGCGTTCACCGGGCAGACCTCCCACGCTGGGCGGTGTTGCGGGGTGGGCTGCCGCTGGGGCTGTCGGTGCCGGACCTGTATTGCGTCGTAGGACGCCGTGGCGAGCTCGGAGCTTGGCAGCATTGCTCGCCGGCTCGACCTCAGTTCATCGATGCGTTCGTCTCACCAATCCGGGCCGTAGTACAGCTCCCACACGTCGTCGGCGATCGGAAGCAGCCCCACGGGCTCGCCGGCGAGCAGCGTGGAGAGGGCGGTCTGCGACCCTCCGAACTGCAGCCGTCCTTTCTCGTTGAGGCGTCGAACGGCCATCGTGTCCGGGTATTCCGGCGACGAGGGCTTGCTCGGCATCGAGCGGCGCGAGGGCGTGTAGCGCGAAGCCGGCGTCCTCTGGCCGAGCGCCTCGTGCGGACGCTGGTCGTTGTACTCGTGCCGAAAGCGGTCGAAAACGCGCTGCTGCGCTGCTGTGTCGGCGCGCCTCGCGAGGGCTGAACGCTGAGCGCGCGGCGGAGGCTCTTCGCCGGGTCTCACGTCCTCGTGCGCGGATATGTCTATGCGTGCCGCTCTGTGCTAGACGGTCAAGTCCCTATCTCCCGCGGCGCGCGGTGCTCAGCGGGTGATGAGAAGGGGGCATGCCTGAGCGCGCCGCGCTGGCCATGTGCGTCGAACGGAGCGCGCCTGCCGCATGGATCGCGCGGCGCGCTCCGTCCTTCGTCATCAGCCTATCAGCTCACAGCGAGGAGGGGCACGTGGTGCCGGTGCTACCGCAATTGAGCGGCGTGCGGGGCGAGTTGGTCGTCGGGGTGCACGCGAGGAAGCCGTTGGCGATCAGGATATCCTCGAACGCAATAGCGTCGTTAATATCGTTCACGCCGAAGGCCCAGTCCAGGAAGTCCTGCTCCTTGATGTCGCGAGTTCCGTTGCCCTCGTTGAGGTACAGGAAGCGAGCGAGCGGGTACTTGTTGCTCGGGTCCGTGATGAGTTTGCGGATGTTGGCCTCGGTCGGCGCGACGCCGTTGATCACGAGGGGCTTGTTTTCGTAGGTGCCCGAGGCGACCTTCGCGTCGCCGCCCGCGTAGCCGATCGCATCGACGTTCGCGCCCACGAGCTTGCCGATGCAATCGGTGGCCGAGTCGGTCGCCGCGCAGGGCGTGGGCACGAGCGAAGAGGTCCCCGGCGTGTCGGTCGAGAGCCGCGGCCCGGCGATTGGGTCGTCCACCACGATCTGCACGTTCGCGCAGAAAGCCGTGCAGCCGGTGAGGGCCTTGAAGACTTCGGTCGTGCCCGAAATGTCGTCGCGGCGATACATCACGAGGGCGTTCGAGGGGTTCGTCGACCCCGAGGTGAACTCGCCCCACGTGTTGAAGCCGGCGCAGCTGGTGGCGTCCCCGTCGCCGTCGCCGCAGAACGCGCCCTTGACGTTCGCCAAGTTCGCGCCGGTCGCGGTCTGGTCCGCGTTCTTATCCGCCCAGATATACACGGCGTCGAGCGCGATGCGATTGCTCTTCTGACCAGTGCCACTGCTGTCACAAGAGCCCTGCAGGTCCCTGGACATCGGAGCGATCGTCTGCGCCTTCGTGTTGCAGGGGGCGGCGCCGGTGCCTTCCAGGCACTGCTCGCCTTTGCCCGACCCGGTACCGTAGTAGGTGAGGCCCGTGACGCCCGACGCGGCGATCGCGGCCGTGGTCGCGTTGAACAGCGTGTCCGACCCGTAGAAACCCCCGCTGATGAGCGCCTGCTGCGATTCGCCGACGAGCTCCTCGTTCGTGCTGCCCACGGCGCACGCCGCGAGGCCGAGGACCGAGAGCGCCGAAAGGACCAATTTGCCCATGTTCTTCATGTTCATCTCCATCGTTCAGAGTGACGGTGCGCCTGTGCACCTCGATCGTCTCGGTGCACCGGCGCACATCGATCAATGCAACAATCCAAGGAAAACCGCCTGGCCGCCGAAGCGCTCGCCGTCAGGCGGTCAAGTCTCTATCTCTCGCGACGCGGCCGCTCAGTGGGTGGTCACCGTGCGGATCTTGCCGAGGCGCCGCCCCAGCCGCTCGGTGAACCAGACGTCGAGGATGCCGCACCCCAGGAGCGACGGGCGCAGCGTGATCCCGAGCGGACGAGAGTTGGCGATCGGGAGATCGAACTCGGTGACGACGCCGCTCGTGGTGATGCGTCCGATCTTGTTCCCGAACTGCTCCGTGAACCAGAGATTGCCGTCCACCCCGAGGGTGATGGCCGTGGGGCCGCGGTCCAGCGCGGGGAGCGCGAACTCCGTCACGGTCCCGCTGGTGTCGATCTTCGCGATCTCGTTCGCGGTGGTGAACCAGATTTTGAGGTCGGGCCCGAGCGTCACCGCGTTGGGGTTCGAGGCCGAGGCCGGCAGCAGGTACTCGGTCACGGTTCCAGACGTGCTGATCCGCGCGATCTTGTTCGTGAACGACTCCGCGACCCAGAGGTTTCCATCGGCTCCAGCCGCGATCCCGCGCGGCTGACTATTGGCGGTCGGCAGCGCGAACTCGGTGATCACGCCGGCCGGCGTGATGCGCCCGACCTTGTTGCCGAGGAGCTCGGTGAACCACACATTCCCGTCGAATCCCAGCGCGATCCCGAACGGGTTCGAGTTGCTCGTCGGGATGTCGTACTCGGCCACGACGCCGGTCTTCGTGATCGCCCCGATCCGGTTGGTCCCCGGCTCGGTGAACCAGATCCGGCCATCCGGACCGAGGGTGATGCCGCTCGGGTTCGATCCGGCCGCGAGCGGGTACTCGGTCACGTTGCCGCTGGAATCCGCGGCCGCGATCTTGCTGGCGGAGCCCTCGGTGAACCAGACGCGGCCGTCAGGGCCAAAGGTGATGTTCCCCGGCGTGGAGTTCGAAGGAATGGCGTACTCCGTGATGTCACCCGCGGACGCCGCCGGGCAATGCCCGGCGCTCGCGTGCTCCGCCTGCGCCACCAGTGCGGCGCCGACCATCATCGACAAGGCAACAATCGACTTTTTCTTCATTTCATTCTCTATCAGGGTTCGAGGTTGAGAGCGTCTCGCGAGATCTCCTGTTACGAATCTGTGAATGCCGCGGCTACGCCGCGCGCTGGCGTTGCTCGTCGAGAGCGGCGCTACGCGCGCTCGACCGCTGCCTCTTCGCGCTCACGCTCGTCAGCGGTCCGTCACGATCCCGCTCGGCGCCCCGTTCGGAACTGCGCTGGCAAACTGCGTGCACACCCGGTGCGTCCCCCATTCCCTCCCCGTAACCAGATTCCGTCCTATGTCGATCCGTACCTGTTTGCTCGTAAGACGAGCCATGTAGCCGCGGAGCGAATCGCCTCCAGCGCGTCGCTGGGGTGTCGGCGCCAGGCGCGCGCGATGAGAACGCGACGCGGAGATCGCGCCTGCCGGACCCGCCAAACAGGTTGTATGAACGGCCATGGCTTCGTGGAGCTGATGGCCGGGCCCATTCGGGTCACCCCCACGATCGCGAACGGCCGCCGCGGCGCTGCCAGCCAGCGGAAGGAGGACGAGCCGCGCTCCCGCCTCTGCTGGTCACCCCGCGTCAGAATGCAATAGTGACGCGCTCGAAGGCTCACGCATTTGCGCGATTCGGGCGCGTCGATGCAATCGAGACCCGCACGTCATAGCTCGCTATGCGGGGGGGGACGGCCAGCCAGCCCCCCCGGCGGCTTCGTGTGGGGCGGACTATAGTAGGCGCGAGAACGAAATGCGCGAAGTTTGTGTTACGTAATACCGACGTGTGTCCTGTGATGGCGTGATCCTGTCGTCCTCGATGGGCGAGCTCGTGCATTCGAGAACGATTCGGCTGTCAGCTCTGCGACGGTCCTGTGCCGGAACGGTAGAACGCCAGCGCCGGATATCGCTCCTCGAGAACGATTCGGCTGTCGGCTCTGCGACGGTCCTGTGCCGGAACGGTAGAACGCCAGCGCCGGATATCGCTGCTCCTGCGAGGGCAGCGTCGCGCCTTCAAGCAGCTGCGCCCGAGATCGGAGAGGGAGGGAGCGCGGCCGCCGGCGGCCCGCCCACGGCCGTGCGACCGGCGGCAGCAAGTTTCTCCTCGCCGTCACGAGGTCGTGTACTCTCGCCGACATGGCTCCCGTCGTCGTCATCACCGGTGCATCGAGCGGAATCGGTCGATCGCTCGCGTTCTCCTGGGCGAAGCGCGGCGCGCGCGTGGTGCTGAGCGCGCGCGGGCGAGACGCGCTCGAGGGGGTCGCCTCGGAGGTGCGCGCGGCGGGCGGCGCTGCCCTCGCGGTGGCCGGCGACGTGACCGTCGAGGAGGACCGCAAGGCGCTCTGCGAGCGGGCGCTGGGCGCGTACGGCCGGCTGGACGTGCTGGTGAACAACGCCGGGCGCGGTTATTACACGCCATCGATCGAGATCGATCCCGCCGAGCTCGAGGCGCTCTACCGGCTGAACGTCGTCGCGCCCGTGTGCCTCGCGCAGCTCGCGATCGAGCCCCTCGCGGCCACGAAAGGCACCCTCGTCATGGTCTCCTCGATCGCGGGGCTCGTCGCGGCGCCGCGGATGGGCCCGTACGCCTCGTCGAAGTTCGCGCTGGAGGCGCTCGCGATGTCGCTCCGCGCGGAGCTCTCGTCGCGCGGCGTGCGCGTGCTCGTGGTGCGGCCAGGGCCGGTCGAGACCCCGTTCCACGCGAACGCCGTCGTGACCGACGACAACGTCGGCTACCGCCCGCCCGGCCACAAGAAGCAGAGCCCGGACGAGGTCGCCGAGATGATCGTGCGCGCCGTCGACGCGGGCCGCGACGTCCTGGAGACGAGCCTGTTCGTGAAGACCGCGAGCCTCGCCGCCCGCGTGGCGCCTGGCCCCATGCGCTGGCTCTCGAGGCGGATGGCGCGCCGGTCGGGGTTCTGAGCGGAGCGCACCCCTCCTGCGCCGGGAACGCCGAGCGGGTCGAGCACCCGAGCAAGCCGAAGGAAGGCGGGGGCGGGGAGGGGGCGCCCGGAGCGAGCTCCGCAAGGCGGGGGCTCAGAGCGAGCGCAGGAAGGCGGGCGCTCAGAGCGAGCGCAGGAAGGCGACCACCGCGTCGCGATCTTCCGCGGGGAGCGCCACGAAGCGCTGCTTCGCGGCGTCCGCCTCGCCGCCGTGCCACAGGATCGCCTCGACGACGTTCCGCGCGCGGCCGTCGTGCAGCAGCTGGGTGTGGCCGTTCACGGCCTCGAGCAGGCCGATGCCCCACAGCGGCGGCGTCCGCCACTCGCGCGGCCCCGCGAGGTGGTCGCTCGTCGACGTGTCCGCGAGCTCTTCTCCCATGTCGTGCAGGAGCAGATCGCTGAAGGGCTGGATGAGCTGATCCCGCAGCTCGACGAGCGGGTGGCGGCTCCCCGTCTTCATCGAGGGGACATGGCAGCTCGCGCACCCTGCCTGGCTGAACAGCGCCTCTCCGCGCTGGACGGCCGGGTCCGCCGTGTCGCGGCGCGGCGGCACGCCCAGCATGCGCATGTAGACGGCGAGCCTGTCGAGATCCTCGTCGGAGAGCTCGGGATCTCCGCGCGTGCCGTCCTGGCAACCTGACTGCGCCTCGCCGCACTCCTCGACCGGGAACAGGCTCGTCGTCACGCCCATGTCCGCCACCAGCGCGTCGGCGACCTGGTGAGGCACGCTCACCTTGCTCGCCTTCCAGCCGAAGCGCCCTATCCGCAGCGCCCCCGAGACAGGGTCCGGGATCAGGTTCGGACGGCCCGAGATACCGTCCTGATTGCAGTCCATCCCGTCTGCGCGCTCGAGCACCGCGTCCTCTGCGATCGCCTCGAGGAGGCCCATGCCCACGAGCGGGCGTGCGACGCGGACCGAGTAGCTCGCGATAGGCCCTGCGGAGAGCCCGTCGAAGCGGAACGTGGGCTTTCGCAGGACGTACGGCGTGCCATCGGGGAACTGCCCGGGCTCCTCGGTGTAGGCCACGGTGGCCGTACCCTCGCTTTCGCCCCCGCCCTGCGCCTTGTCCTGCAGCTGCCGGCCGTAGCTCGGGTCGGCGGTGGGCCCGCCGTCCGCGTTCGCGCCTGCGCCGAACAGCTTCACGACGGCGGTCTCCATCGCCTCGCCGGGCTCGGGCGGGGCGCCGCGACCGTTGTTGATATGGCAGCTCACGCACGCCGCCTGGTTCGAGAGCGGCCCCGCCTTGCCGGCGTGCTCGTCGAAGACGGGGTTACCGCCCTCGCTGTGCTCGCCGGTGGCAAAATCCGTATGGAACAGGCGGCGCCCCTCGAGGAAGGGCTGGATGGAGCTCTCCTGGATGTTGAGCGCCATCTGCTCGTAATAGAGATGAGGCTCCTCGTAGATGTACGGTATCGTCCCGTCGCCGCCCGACAGGGCCGCCTCGTTCGGCTCGTCGAACGGCGTCAGCTCGCCGCTGCCGACGCGGTAGCGGAACGTGTCGCTGTAATAGCTCGTCCTCCCCTCGACGGTGCCCGCGTCAAGGAACACCCCGAACTCGAACTCCAGCAGATCTCCCGCGCGGATCTCCCTGCTGTCCCTGGCGTTGCGATCGACGACGAACTCCCAGTGGGTGCTCGTGATGCGCTCCATGCCGTTGTTCGAGTCGAACACGTTGCCTTCGCCCGAGTACCAGCAACGGAAATTGATGGTCTGGTTGTTCGATGCGTTTGCTTTGGGGAGCCAGGTGAACTTGACGGTGCTGCCGCCCGCCGGGATCGTGTCCTCGACGATGAACTTGTAGCTTCGGTTCTCGAAATAGCGCGGCTGGTACGGGCTGAACTCTTCCTCTTTCTCGTGGCGCCCGCGCACGCGCCCTGCGGCCTCGAGCGTGATCGTCCCATCGGCGGCCGTCGTGGTGATCGGCTTGCCCGCCGCCGCCGAGGGGAACAGCGGGGAGATGTCGCCGTCCACGCCGGAGCACTCGCCGGGATCGACCTCGCCGCCGTCGCAGGCCGGCGCGGGCGGCGCTCCCGCGGAGAAATAAGCGAAGATCGCCTCGATGTCGGCCGTCGCGATCTGCTGCTCGCCGAAGGCCGGCATGCGCGCGTCTCCCGTGCGCTCCGTGCGCACCTGCGCCGTGAACTCCTCCAGGGTGCCGTCGAAGGCGAACAGATCGGGAAACCCGCCGCTCGGCTTGCCGTGGGCGCTATGGCACCCGCCGCAGTTCAGCGCGAACGCCTGCGGCAGCGCTGGCCCGCCGCTCGTCTCCTCGCAGGGCGGCGCGCCTTCCGGACCGCCGCCGTCGCCCGGCGAGGGCGACTCCGGCGAGGGCGACCCCTGCGAGGGAGACGCGGGCGACAGGTCGCTCGAGCACCCGAGCTCTGCTGCGCAGGTCGCGAGCAGCCCGAGCACGACACGGAGACCCCCGGACACCAACCGACGTGAGCGGCTTTCGAACATCGCGTTTCGACCTCCGGTGTGAGCCCATCCATCGAGACCGTGAACGGCAGAGCTACCGCAGGATCTCCTCGAGGAGCGCGTTCGGCACGCCGCGGCGATCCTCGCCGAACGACGCGACGCCGAGGTTGTAGTACTGGTTCATGATGGTGAACCACAGATCGCGGAGCTGGCGATCCTCGCCGAGGGGGCCATACGCGACGTGCGCGTCGTTCAGGAAGACGCCGTCGCCGCCCAGGAGGACGATGGGCAGATCGTACGCGTCGTGGTCGTGCGTACGCATCTCGCTCATGTAGACCATCACCGAGTGATCGAGCACCGTTCCATCCCCCTCGGGGATCGCGTCGAGCCGCTGCGCGAGCTGCGCTGTCTTCTGGCCGAGCCAGCAGTTGATCGCCGCGAAGTCGAGGTTGCTCTCCTCGACGACCGCGTAGCGGCCGCCCTCGTCCGTGGCGCCCAGGTTGCCGGGGCCGTGCTGGCAGGAGTGATAATGGAGGCTGCTGCCCTCCCTGTACTCGAGGCCCACCTTCGCGCGGACGTTGGCCGGGATGCACCGGTACTCGAACTCGGAGCGCGCGTCGTCGAGCATGTGGGTGATCACGCGCGTCACGTCGCATTGAATGGCCATGACGATGAGATCGATCATGACGTTCGCGTGATCGTCGTGTTTGTACTCGCCGGCTTCCGTGCTGTCGTTCTCGTTGAGCCCCTCCTGCTGCCCCGGCGGCTCGGGGACCACGCCGGGCTCGCCGATCGGGCTGCAGCCCAGGCTCGACGGGGTCATCGTCGACTGGACGCGGGTCACGTTCTTCTCGGTCTCTCGCAGGGCGTCCAGGTACTGCTGGACGATCTTGCGATCGTCCGAGCCTACCTTGCGCATGAGCGAGTTCGCGTCCCCGAGCACCGCGTCGATGACGCTCTTCTCGGTCGCCGCGCGGCGCTCCGCCTCGATCCTGGCCTGCTCGTCGGTCTGCCCTGGCACGGGGGGCGCGCTCGCGGCGCCCGCGTTGATGAGCGCGTCGAACACCGCCTTCGGGTTGACCGAGCGCTTCAGCGGCTCGCGCGGGCTCTTCCAGGAGACGGCCTGATTGTAGGCGTAGCTGCGCCCGTCGAAGAAGCCGGGCTTCACCCCGAGCCCGGTCTGGAGCGACGGGATGCGGGTCGCCTGCTCCGGGCCTGCCTTCTGGACGATGAGCTGGTCGACCGAGACGCCGTTGCCCACCCACTCGCCGAGGTCCTGCCCGGCGGCCCTCCCGAGCTCATCGGCGTCCACGCAGGTCGACAGCGCGGCCATGCAGCGCGAGTGGGACGGCTCGAGGAACGCGTTCTGCTCCTTGCTCCACGTGTGGTTGCCGAGGCGGCTTATCATGAGCATCTTCGACTTCACCGGCGCGAAGTGCTCGAGCACCCTCGGCAGCTTGAAATCGGCGCCCTTCAGCGTCTTGCCGAACGCGGGCGCCGTCTCCCACCAGTGGTGGGGCGCCCCGTTCGGGAAGGTGCAGAGCAAGAAGCGCTTCGGCGTGCCGGGCTCCCCCGCCCGCGCCCTGCGCGGCGCGAGGCTCTCGAGAAACGGCAGCGCCAGGCAGACGCCCGCGCCGCGCAACAGGTTCCTGCGTGTCATTCCGCGTTTCATGTGCGCATCGCTCCTTCGTGCCTGGTTCCGTGCGGAAACAGCGCCTGCGGCCTCACTTCGCCCTGCGGCCTCACTTCGCCCCGACCTTCGCTGGACGGAGGCGGAACGCCTCGCTGGTCACCACCTGCTTCACCAGATCCGCGATCGTCCCCTTCTCCCAGCGCGCGGCGATCGCCTCGAGCGTGCCCCTGTCGCCGCCGATCGGGCGCCGGCGCAACGCATACGTGAAGAGCTGCTCGGAGGGGCAGATCCCCAGCTGGGGGTCCTTCTGGAGCTCCGGGATGAGGCCCGAGATGTCCTGGAACGCCGCGCCCCCGTACTCGCCAGTCGCGTCGACCGCGTCGCCGTTCGGGTACTCGGTCCGGTAGGCGCCTATCGCATCGAAGTTCTCGAGGCTCAGCCCGATGGGATCGAGGACATCGTGGCAGCCCGCGCAGTCGGGCGACTCGCGGTGCTTCTCGAGCTTCTCGCGGACGTTGTCGACGGTGCCCGAGTCGCCTCCCGCTGCCTCGAGCTCCGGGATATCCACGCCGGCGGGAGGGGCCAGCTCGGCGCAGTAGAGCTGCGCCAGGATCGTCTTCGCGCGGGACGTGGGGGAGGTCCGGTCGGCGCGCGAGGACAGCGTGAGGAACGCGGGGAGCGTGAGGAACCCGCCGCGCCCGGCCTCGGGGTCGTTCGCGTAGAGCGGCGCGAGCAGCGGGCTCTCCGGGTGGGGCGCCGTGAGGAACTCGGACCACGGCCGCTCGCCGGTCGTGAAGCCGGTGAAATAGGCGTTGGCCTGGTCGATCATCGCGCCCTTCATCTCGTCGTTCCAGCCCGGGAACAGCGCTGTGTCAACGCTGTGGCTCGGGAGCGTGCGGGTCCCGAGCCACTGCCCGAAGAAGTTCTGGAAGAACGCGGCGCTCTTCGGGTCGGCCAGCATGCGGTCCACCTGCTCCCGGAGCTCGTCCTCGGTGGCCAGCTCGTCGCTCTCTGCGGCGTCGAAGAGCTCCTCGTCCGGGAGCGAGCTCCAGAGGAGGTACGAGAGGCGCGACGCGATCTCATGGCCGCCGAGGGCGCCCGGCGATCGCTTCGAGTCGGGGCCGACCTCGATCCGCAGAAAGAAATTCGGCGACGTCAGCAGCGTCCGGACGACGTGCTGCACCGCCTCGACGGGGGACATCTCGAGGGTGGTGCGCGCGTCGTCGTACTGCGCCGCGTACCGGTCGACCTCCGCCGCCTCGAGCGGGCGCCGGAAGGCGCGCAGCCCGAAGCGCTCGATGATCTCGCGCGCGCACCCGTCGCCCGCGCCCTCCGCCGGGTCGCACACGAGGATCTGGGCGCGCTGCGCCTCGTTCGAGAACGCGTCGGCCGCCAGCTTCTTGGCGGCGTCGTAATACCCCTGGACGAGCACCTGCGAGAGGCTCGAGAGCGCGCTGGCGTTCGCGTCGAAGCCCTTCGCGCCGGAGGCCGGGAATCCGTCCGCCGGCCGCAGGCGCGTGCCCAGGAGGTGGGCGACCGTGTTGTTGTACTCCGATGCTGTCATGTGGTGCAAAGGCATCCCGCCCGGCGCGACGACGGCGTCGTCTCCGGGTTCCTGTCCCGGTCCCGGAGCGTCATCACCTCCGAGGAGGCCAGTGCACGAGATGCTCAAGAGACATCCCCCGGCGGCGAGCCAGGGACTTGCGAACACTCGGTCAAGTCGGCACATCATGGTCGGCTCCCGCGTGTGGAATCAGCACTCTCCCCCTCGTTGCCGGAGCGCGCGCCTTTCGTGATCGAATCGACCGCACACCCGCGCTAGGATCAGCCTGTGTCGTGCGCGCG
Source organism: Sorangium sp. So ce302 (assembly GCF_051530145.1). Classification (GTDB taxonomy): domain Bacteria; phylum Myxococcota_A; class Polyangia; order Polyangiales; family Polyangiaceae; genus Sorangium; species Sorangium cellulosum_B. The sequence continues at coordinate 1,947,906 of NZ_CP150326.1, forward strand.
GAAGACTACGATGATGGTGCTGCTCCTCGGCTTGTCCGGATGTGGGGCAGATGTGGATATTGCGGTGGGCCGTATGACTCCGACGTCGGTTGTGGGCGGCGGCGGGGAAGGTGGTCGTGGCAGCGGGGAAGGGGGGCGTGGTGGCGGGGCGCTGAGCGGCGGTGAAGCGGGAAGCGGCGGCGAGGCGGGCGGCGGCGGGGAAGGGGGCGGCGGCGCGGCCCCTTGCGATGCGCTGCCGTCGCTGGCTCATCGGTACTCGTTCGACGGGGTGGGGGCGGTCGTCGCCGATACGGTCGGCGGCGCCGACGGTGAGATCTTCGGCGGCGCGAGCCTCGACGGCGGAGGGGGGCTCACCCTCGACGGAGAGGACGACTACGTCGATCTGCCCGCGGGTCTCCTCGCGGGGTTGAGCGACGTCACCGTCATGGTCTGGGTCGCCCGCAACGGCGGAGGGGCGTACCTGCGCGTCGTCGACTTCGGCATCGGCAGCACAGGTGAGAATCCCGTCGAAGGCGACTCGAGCGTTGGGCGGTCCTACCTCGTCATCACCCCGTCGACGGGCTTCGACCCGCCGGGTATCGCCGCGCTCGCGAGCGACAGCGGCGCCGCGGGCCAGGTGCAGGTCGCCACCGCGCCCACGCTCGATGACGCCGAGATCCATCAGCTCGCCGCGGTCTTCGACGGCGGGGCGGGGACCCTTTCGCTTTACCTCGACGGTGCGCTCCTCGGCAGCACGCCGGTCGGCTTTCCGCTCTCGGCGATCCAGGACGCGAACAACTGGCTCGGGCGGTCCCAGTTCGATCAGGATCCGTATTTCGGAGGGCGTTACGACGAGCTGCGCCTCTACCGCGAGGCGCTGGCCGGCTGCGCGATCGAGGCCGCGTGGCGCGCCGGCCCGGAGTTGCCCTGAGGCTCAGAAGGCCAGCGCGAGACCGAGGCGCGCGCTGAGGCCCGCGGCCGGCGGGCGGTAGACGATGCCGTCGAGGTTCTCGACGACGAAGCGGGGCCGCCTCAGCGGGACGACGGCGTGCAGCGCGCCCTCGACGCTCACGGGAGCGGCGATGCGCCATTCGAGCAGCGTCCCGAGCCCGGCTGCGAAGATCGGCGTCGTGAGGGTGAAGGGCTCATCGACGTTTCGCCCCCTGGAGCGGAGCCAGTGCTGGCGGCCGAGCGCGCAGACGTAGACGCGGATGGGGCGCTCGAGCGGGAGCGCGCACGCGTCGACCTCGAGGAACCAGAGCCGGAACTCGGCGCCTGCAGCCAGCCCCGCGATGTGGCTCGAGCTCGACGGCACCACGCCGGCCGCGCCGTCCGCGCGGAACCAGCCGCTGCGGATCCCGCCGCCCGCGGCGAGCCCGACGCCGATCGTCGGGACGAGCGCCTGCTCGAGCTGCGCGCTCACCCAGAGCGCTCCCTCCACGTCGCGCTCGGTCGCAGCGGACGGCCGCGCTGCCGCGGGAGGTGGGCGGCGCGGCGCGGGAGGCGGCGGGCGCGGCGCGCTGGCGGCGGGGGCGGCGATCGCCAGGGGCGGCGCGGGCTGCGCGGCGGCGCTCCGCGCGACCGCGTCGGGATCGATCGACATCGCGACGATCAGCGCCGCTGCCCGCGACATGGACGCGCAGTCGTCGCCATGGATCACCCGCTCGCCCGGCGCCGGCGCGCGGATGCGCAGGTCGAGCCGGTAGCGCTCGTCGCGCTCGCGAGCGATCGCGATCTCGACCTCGATCGGCTGGCGCTGCTCCGACGTTCCCAGCAGCCGGGCGATCTCGCTCCGGACCTCGTCGACCGGCGGGCACCCCGCCGGCGCTTCCCAGCGGAGATCGATGGTGCGCGGCTCGGCGGGCGCCGCGAGCGCGCGCGCGGGCAGGAGCCCTGCCGCGGCGATCAGCGCCGGGAGGATCGACGGCGCGTGCGCCCACCTCGATACGTGCACCCGCGCACTCTACTCCTCCTGTCCGCACGCGGCGCGCACGCGCGTCGCGAGCGGCGAGCCCGGGCTCTTCGCGAGCAGCCTCGCCGCGATCGCCCTGCCGGACGGCGCGCGGCCGGAGCGGCAGAGCGCGATCGCGCGCGACGCCTCGCGCTCGGTCGAGAGCACGCCCCTCGGGTACCGGCTGGCGTGCTCGTCGAGCTTCGAGAGCGCCTGCGCGAACTGGCCCGCCTGCAGCGCCTGCTGCGCGTCGCGGAGCAGCGCGATCTCCGCGTCGAGCCCCTCGGAGCCCTGCTTCGCGGCGGCCGCCGCCCGGGGCGTGCGCGACGCCGTCGCGCGCGCCGCGGCGGCCGCCGGGGGCGCGGCGCTCGGCTCGGCCGGTGCGCCGGACGCCTCGGGAGCGTCGGCCTTGCTGGAGGCGCTCGCCTCGGCGGACGCAGGCGTCCCGTCGCTCGGGGCGCTGGAGGGCGCGGCGGCGTGCGCCGCGCGGGGCGCCTCGGCCGCGCCCGCCGCCGCCTCCAGCGCGCGTTGCGCGTCGGGCGCCTCGCCCGGTGTCGGGAAGTAGAGCGCGGCCCCCGTCGCGAGGCCCACGACCAGCGCCGCCAGCCCGATCTTCATCGGGGCGCCGAGCAGCGTGATGGCCGCCCCTTTTGCGACCGCGGTGCTCGCGCTCGCGGCCATGCTCGCGGCGGCGGGGCCGACCGCGTGCGCGGCCGCGCCGGCGCTCGCGGCGCCGGCGGCTCCGGCGCTCTCGGCGCTCACGGCCACGGCCGTGGCCGCCGTCCCTGCGAGGCCGAGCCTCGCCCACACGGCCGCGCGCGTCCGACGTCTGTCGTCGTCGGTCGGCTCGTCCTCGTCACGAAGGGCGTTCAGGAGCGCTCGCTCCCCGGTCCCCAGCTCATCCATTGCGGCCTCCTCGGATCCTGGCGTGGTGGCGGTGCACCGCGTCGGAAAACGCCTGTCGAGCGGCCCTCAGCCGCGCATACACGGTGTTGACGTTCACCCCGATGCCCCGCGCGATCTCCGCCGCCGACATCTCTTCCAGCTCGGCGAGGAGGAGCACCACGCGCTTCTCCTCGTCGAGCGACGAGAGCAGCTCGTGCGCGACGCGCGCGGCCTCCGCCCTCGTCATGGCCTCGTAGGGGCTGAGGTTGCTCGGCCCCGCCAGCAGCTCGGGATCCACGGTCTCTCCTGTCCCGCGGTGGGCGGGGCTCTTGCGGCGCAGCGATCTCCGGTGCGTCTGCACGACGTTCACGACGATCCCGAAGACCCACGTCTTCAGCGACGAGCGGCCCAGGAACTCCGGGAGCCGCCGGTGCACGACGACGAACACCTCCTGGCACACGTCCTCGTGCGCCGAGGCGTCCACGCCGAGCCGGCGCACGGTCCGCCAGACGAAGGGGAACATCTCCTCGTACACCTCGGCGAAATCGAGCGGCGCGGCCTGCACGCCGGCCGCGGGGACGGCGGGCACCGCCCCGGCGGGCGGAGGTGTCGACGGCGCGACCGCCGCGCGGGCCGTCATGGGCTGCGCTCCTCCTCATCGGCGTGCCCCGCTTCGCCGCCGGTGCCGCTGGGGTCCACGGGGCCGGTGCCGCTGGGGTCCACGGGGCCGGCGCCGCCCTCACCCGCGCCGCTCGTCTCATGGAGATTTCCAGTGCCGCCGCCCGCGGTCGCCTCTGGGGGGAGCGTTTCCTCCACGCAAGCCGCGGAGAAGAGGATCCCGGGCAGGGGGCTGGTACCGCAGAGGAGGGCCTGGCGAGCTCGGCGCATGGATCGAGGGGCTGGTTACCGGAGCCGCCGCGTTCCGTGAAGGAAAGTGGAGGGACGGGGCGCGACGTTCATCGGGCGGTCGTCGATGCGCTGGCGCTCCACGGCTCGCGGGCGGATCATCCGCTGCGGCGCACCGCGGCCGACAGCGCGCACCTCCGCGCGCTTGACGGCCGCGAGGAGCGCATCGAGGAAGACCGGATGACACCCCCTCGCTGGCTTGCCGCGCTCGCGGCGCTCACCGTTCCATTGGCGGTCTCGGCGACGGCCTTGACCCAGGGCGACGCTCCCCTCCCGCCGCCTCCTCCTCCAGAGCCGCTCCCGTCTGCCTCCGCGCAGCCAGCACCACCGCCGTCTCCTGCGCCGACACCGGTGCAGCCCGCGCCAGCGCCAGCGCCGGCGCCCGCGCCCGCGCCCGCGCCCGCGCCCGCGCCGACACCGGTGCAGCCGGCGCCCGCGCCGACACCGGTGCAGCCGGCGCCTGCGCCGATACCGGTGCAGCCGGCGCCCGCGCCGACACCGGTGCAGCCCGCACCTGCGCCTGCACCCGCGCCTGCGCCGATTCCGGTGCAGCCCGCGCCTGCGCCTGCGCCCGCTCCCATGCCGTTCCCGCCGCCTTCTCCCACGCCGGTGCCGCCTGCGCCGCGGCCTGCGCCCGCGCCGCGGTCGACACCGGCACCTGCACCGCCGCCCGCGCCTGCGCCGCGGTCGACACCGGCGCCTGCACCGCCGCCCGCGCCGCGGTCCGCGCCAGCGCCTGCACCGCCGCCCGCGCCGCGGTCCGCGCCGCCCGCGCACACGCCCGCTCCGGAGCCGCCCGCGCCGGTTCCGCCCGCTCCCGAGGAGAAGCCGGAGGAGCCCGAGGACGACGAGAAGGACGGGATGCGCTTTCGTTTCGGTACGACGCTCGGCGGCGGGATCATCGAGTCACCCACGGGCGCGGGGGCCGTCTTTGCGCTCTCGGGCCGGCTCGGTGTCCAGGTCAACCACTATTTCGGGATATACTACCAGAACACACCGATGGTGACGCTCACCCCTGAGAGCACCGAGAACAGCGCTGGATTCGAGGCGGGGTTCATCGACTACAACTCGGTGCTCGCGGGCTTCACGCTGTTCCACTTCCTCGATCTCGGCGCGGGACCCTCCATGGATTACGTGGCCGTCGCGACCTGCGGCGCGGAGGTCCCGGAGGGCGGCATCCCGCTCCCGAGCGCCGGCTGTGAGAGCACGGCGGCCTGGTACTTCGGCGCTCACGCGCGGGGCGCCCTCATCCTCGGCGGCCTGGCCGGGAGCGGCGCGCGGCGGAGCGGCTTCGCCATCAGCGCGGATCTCCACCCGGTGTTCCTGCCAGAGGGGCCGACATTCACCTTCACGCTGGGCCTCGGCAGCGAGTGGTACTGAGACGAACGGCGCGCCGGAGCGCGGCGCGCCGCCTCGCCGGTCGAGCCGCTCCGCTCGCTCGGCGCTCCGGGCAGCGGCGGGCAGCGGTTTGCCCGTCCGCTGGCCGAGTGCCCTTCGAGTGGAACCTTCGCTCTCCAGGTCACGAGAGTTCCTTGCAAATACGCCGGGTCGCAGGGGCCCTGCCTCACGTCTGCGCGGCGCTCGGCGCCAGCGCCTCTGTGGCGCGCCACCCGCTGTGATCCCCGACACCCCGACCCTGCGTTCGCGGTTCGCGAGGGTTGCTGTGTGGCGACCCGATGGACTACAATCCCATTGTCGGAGCGATTGTTGGCGGGACGCCGCACCGGAGAGCTGGACGCCACGATCGCCCTGCGCCAGTGGCAAGCGCCAGCAGGAGAGCGCCAGCGGCAGAGCGCCACCAGCAGAGCGCCAGCGGTACGCAAGCGGTAAGTAGAACGAGCGCGACGCGCGAGCTATCGAGCTCGGTGGCAGGGAGCGAAGGCGCACCCATGGATCCGCTGTTTGTGCATGACAAGGTGAAATTGCCGGACATCACGATGCACCATCGCTCACCATGTAGGTCGACGAGGCATGATGTGTCGCGCGAATCCGGGGCGCCATCTGCTGGTCTCTCGGAGGCGCCATCTCTTGCTTACGCGGTGCGGGGGACATGCCGCCCCTGGGACTCGAGATCGAGCCCTGAGACCGAGGTGCGTGAGGAGCGTGTCAAGCGCTCGCCCCGGTATTTGGCGTGCTCGGCAGCGCCGGCGTGGTCGTGCTCGCCGGCTGCTGGCGGGGGAGCGGCCGTCGGGTGTCGTCACCCTCTCCGGCGTCCCCATTTCGCCAAGCTCGGTGGGACCGCGGGGGCGCCTCCCAGGGGGCGCTTGACAAAGAGGGTTAACCATCGGCTACGCTGCCTACCCATGATGACCGGGAGGGCATGAGCCTGGTGGAAACGAGCTGCAGGCGCTCCACGGGGGCACGGCGGTCAGCGGTCGAGCGGGCCTTGGGGCACCTCGCGTGTCGGGCGCGAATCGCAACCCGCTGGGCATCATCGTGGGTGCCACGAAGTAACCGCACGGCTCCTCCGGTTCGGCACGGGGGATTTCGCTCACTCCTCAGGACCCTCGCCGAGCGCGCTTGGCCCGACAGGACCGGAGTTCCGCTTCGCCGGGGGCTCCGATCGACGCGCGCGCCGGTGGCACTGCTCGCGGCGGCTCTGCTCGTCGGGTGCTGCCTTCTGCTGCTCAGCCCGCCTATCACGGCTGGGCCCGTGGCCACGCTCTATGTGTATGCGGTGACACCGCTCCGCGCCCGCGCCCTCGAGCAGAAGATCGAGGAGTCGATGCCCGGCGTCGATGTCACCGTGTTCGGAAAGTTGAGCGATTTCAAGGCCGCGCTCGAGTCGGCGCCGCCCGACGCGGCCCTCTCGCCAAAGCCGGTCCTGGCTTCGCTCAATCGGACCGCCGACATCCAGGGCGTGAAGGCGGGGAACGACGCGGAGCAGTACCTCCTGGTCTCGACGAGGGCGCTGACCAAGGAGATGCTCTCCGGTCTCAGATACGGGATCGTCGATCTGGTCGAACGGAAATCGCTCCCTAAGTTCGTAGCCGGGCTGCTGGGTGTGAGCACCGCGCCTGAGGTCCAGCGCGTCACGAAGATCGAAGATCTTTTGCAGCTGCTCCAGTTCCAGACGGCTGATGCGGTCCTCCTCCCCGAGCGATTTCGTTCTGACTTCGAGTCGAGGAGCAAGATGACGTTCACGATCCTCAGCCTCTCGACGGCGAAGGTCGGGCTGGTGGCGGTCACGTTCCTGAGCGAGCGCCAGACGCTGGAGGGCGCGATCCGGAGGCTTCCGAAACACGTGCTGGCCGATCTGGGGGTTGACGAATGGAAGTAAGGTCGACGCGTCCCCTCTCTCGGCGCTCGCTGCTGCGGGCCTCCGCCCTCGCGGGGCTCGCGCTGTCCCTGAGCTGTTCGTCGGGCCCGGCGACACCCGTCGCCAGCGACCCGGCGCCGACGCTCCAGCCGCCGCCTCCGGACGCGAGGCCGGTCATCTCCGTCATCGCCCCCTCGGATCCGCAGCTCGACGACATGCTGAGATCGCTGCGCGTCGAGCTGTCCGGGGAACACCGTGTCATCATCTCGCTGCTGCGCAGCGAGGAGTCGGGCCCCGACCTCGTGGCGCGGATCGTCGCCCGCGATCGCCCGCGGGCGGTGGTGCTGGTCAACAACTCGACCGTGCTCCTGTATCGCGAGTGGGCGCGCACCGTTCCGACCCCGCCGGTCGCGCTGATCCTGATGGCGTCCTTCGCCGAGGAGCTCCAGCGCACCGTCCCCAACTCGGTCGCCATCTCCTACGAGGTGCCGGCGGTCACGGCCATGGTGGGCCTGCGGACGCTGGGCCTCGACGCTCATCGGGTCGGCGTCGTCTACCGCCAGGGCTTCGCGGATCACATCGCGCGACAAGAAGCGCTCATGCACGTCGAGAAGCTGGCCTTCGTCAAGGAAGAGCTCTCGAACAAGCCGCGCGTGCAGGACCTCCGCGCCGCGCTCGTGAACCTCCAGCGGGCGAAGGTCGACGCGATCTGGCTGCCGAACGACAATGGCCTCCTGAGCCCGAGGTTCTTGACCAACGTCTGGCTGCCCTATGTGGACCGGCTCGGCGCGCCGGTGGTCGTGGCCGTGCGTTCGCTCGTGAACGAGCACGCGGAGTTCGGGACGTTCGCTGCCATCCCCGACACCCAGGCGCTCGCGGTGCAAGCGGCGGATGTCCTCTACGAGCTCGCGGACGCCGACTGGAAGCTCCAGTCGTCGGGTGTCCGCCTGCCCATCTCGGTGAAACGCCTGGTCGACGTGAGGCTCGCACGGCGCTTCGGCCTGAATTCCAGTCAGTTCGGCCAGGTTGACTTTCTCATCGGTAGGTGAGCGCGTATCGGGGGGGAATGGAGGCGCCGTGCGATTACCTTTCCAACCGGGCACATGGTCACGATGCGACGGGCCAGCTCGAACCATCGAGCGCCCGGGCAGGCCTGCCATCTGCTCGTCGTGTGGAGAGCGTCGCACGCATGGCTGCCGTCCCTGGAGCGCGCCGTCATGATCCGGGTGCTCGTGATCGATGACGACGAGATCGCTCGCGAGGCGATGCGCGCCGTCCTGGTCAGGGCCGGCTTCGACGTGGTCGAGCTCGCCACGCCCATCGGCGCGACGGCGGTCATCAAGCGAGACAAGATCTCCGTGGTCGCGCTCGATATCAACATGCCGACCATCAACGGCGACAAGCTGGCGAAGCTGCTCCGGGACAACGCGCAGCTCTCGAACCTGGGTATCGTCCTCGTCTCCAGCTGTGATATCGACAAGCTGAGCGCGATCGGCGAGAAGGTCGGCGCCGACGGCATCGTCTCGAAAGCGAAGCTGCACGTCGCGCTGGCGCCGGCGGTCGAGCGCGCGGTGGCCTCGCGCGCCGGGAAGACCAGCCCGCCGCCTTCGTCTGCGGGGTCTTCTGCGGCGTCGTCCTCCTCTAACCCGCCGCCCTCGATGAGGCGTCCAAAGTAGAGTGCATGGCAACCCCGAACACCCACGGCTCGCTCCGCATCAAGCTGCTGCGCCTGATCCTGGGCGCGCTGCTGCTGCTCGGGGGCACCACGCTGCTTGCGAGCGGCGCGCTCATCTATTCGACGGATCGTGCGGTCCAGGCCAAGCGTGAGCAGGAGCTCCTGAGCGGTCTGGAAGAGAAGGCGCGCCTCCTCGGCTTCAACCAGGCGCTGGCCCTGCGCAGCCTGGTGGCGGACAACCTCTTCGGGGATGTCAAGGCGCTCATTCACCAGACCGTCTCGGAGAACAACGACATCGCCTACGGGTTGTTCTTCGACGCGGAGAACCGGGTCTGGGCGGCGAGCGGCCTGGCCCGGGTGCCCGCCTCGAAGGACGCGCCCAGTCCGGCGGCGCCGAACTTCACCGCGGCGGACCTGGAGTCCCTCGGGATCAGCACCGTGCACCCGTCCCGGCTCGCGCTGCGGCGGCGGCAGAACCCCCTGGGCGGGGAGGATGTCCTCGAGGTCGCGGCCCCGGTCATCTCGGAGGGGACCCACGCCGGGACCGTGATCTACGGCATCAGCACGAGGAGCGTCGTCGAGCGCATGGTCCAGGCCCGGGACCTCGCCGCGAACCGGCTCGTGACCACGCTCGGCCTGATCGTGGCGCTGATCCTCGGCAGCGGGGCGGCCAGCTATTTCCTCGTCAAGCGGGTCGCGGTCCACATCACCGAGCCGCTGCTCGCGTTGCGCACGGCGGCGGGGGCCATCGCCACCGGGCTCCGCTCGAGCGCGCCGCCGACCGAATCGCCCATCGTGGATCGGAAGAAGTGGGAGCGCGTGCAGATCACGAGCGGCGATGAGCTCGAGCTGCTCGGAGCGGCCTTCAACAGCATGGTCGAGGCGAACGAGCAGGCGTTCGAGGAGCTGCGCGTGAAGACCGAGCAGGCGCTCGAGGCGTCCCGGATGAAGAGCGAGTTCCTCGCCAACATGAGCCACGAGATCCGGACGCCGATGAACGGGATCCTCGGGGTCATCCGGCTCATGCAGAACCAGTCGCTCGACGGCAAGATGCGGCGTTACGTGGAGACCGTCGACGCCTCCGCCAACACGTTGATGTCGATCATCAACGACGTGCTCGACTTCTCGAAGCTCGAGGCCGGCAAGTACGTGGCGCAGCACGTCTCCTACGATCTGCGCCTCGTGATCCAGGAGGTCGCGGAGCTGATGGCGAGCCAGGCGCACGAGAAGGGCCTCGAGCTCGTGTACCGCGTCGAGCGCCGCGTCCCCACGGGCATCGTGGGCGATCCCGACCGGTTCCGCCAGGTGCTCACCAACCTGGTCGGCAACGCGATCAAGTTCACCGATCGCGGAGAGGTGCTGATCGACGCCTCGATCTCTCAGCAGGCTCAGCAGGACAAGGCCACGGCGCTCATCAAGCTCGCCGTGGTGGACACCGGCCCCGGCATTGCGCCCGACGACCAGAAGAAGCTCTTCGCCGCCTTCTCGCAGGTGGACGGCTCGCTGGTCCGCAAGCACGGCGGCACGGGCCTCGGGCTCGCGATCAGCAAGCGCCTCGTCGAGGTCATGGGCGGCGAGGTCGGCCTCGACAGCACGCCGGGGCAGGGCAGCCGGTTCTGGTTCACGATCAGGGTCGGCGTCACGGCCGGAGGCGAGCAGATCCGCTCCGCCGAGTGGGCGAGCGGGCGCCGCGCGCTCGTGGTGGAGAACAGCAGGAGCTGGCGCGACGTCGTGGTGGAGCACCTGGTGGCCTGGGGCTTCGACGCCGAGTCCGCGGCCTCCGGGAGGGACGCGATCAACCGGCTCGAGCTCGCGGTGCTGGAGAAGCGGCCGTTCAGCGCCGCCGTCGTCGGTGTCCAGATGGACGACCTCGGCCTCGAGGAGTTCCTCAGGACCATCCAGTCGGTCCCGGCGCTGAAGACGTTGCCCGTGGTGGCGCTCTATCACATGGGATCGAGCGTGACGTTGAGCGGGATGGACTCCAGCATGGTCACGCAGCTCCCCAAGCCGCTCCGCGTCTCCGAGCTGTACAACACGCTGCAGAGCGCGCTCACGGGCGCCTCGACCCCGCCGCCTAGCAAGCCCGGCGTGGAGCCGGGTAAGATCGCGAGCAAGCTCCCCGTGCTGGTCGTCGATGACAACGAGATCAACCGCTACGTGGCGATGGAGCAGGTCGAGCAGCTGGGTCTGCGCGTGGAGACCGCGTGCAACGGCCAGGAAGCCCTCGAGTGCGTCAAGCGAAATCGGTATGTCGCCGTGCTCATGGATTGCCAGATGCCCGTGATGGACGGGTACACCGCCACCCAGGAGATCCGCGCCTGGGAGCGCTCGAGGAATCGCCACACGGTGATCATCGCGCTGACGGCGCACGCGCTCGTCGGCGAGCGGGACCGGGTGCTCGCGGCGGGTATGGACGATTATCTGGCCAAGCCGGTACGCCCTCAATCTCTGCAGAAGACCTTGTGGCGGCACGTGGTCCTGAGCCGGGACGAGCCTGGGTCGTCGCCGTCTCCCTCCGGCCCCGAACTGGAGGCGGCGCGCGCGCCGGTGCTCGACCCGGAGGTCCCGCGCTCGCGGAAGCTGATCGAGCTCGTCCTCAAGAACGTGCCGGCGCAGCTCGACGGCCTGGAGGCGGTCATCCGGAGCGCCGTGGCCGCAGAGATCAAGGCGAACGCTCACAAGCTGAAGGGCAGCATGCTCTCGATCGGCGCGGCGCGCGTCGCGGAGCTGGCGGAGAAGATGCAGCTCGCCGCGGGTCAAGGCGAGCTGCCGCAGGCGGGCGACCTCGCGCGGCTACGTGACGAGTTCGACTCCGTGAGCGCTGCGCTGAAGGAGGAGCTCGCCGCGACCGCCAAGGCGACGTGACGATCGCGCCGAATCGACGATGGACGAATGTCTGGAGCCCACTGAACCCGCATGATGCTTGCCTCACTCGAAACCCGGTGGATGGTTGCGCTGGTGATCGCTTCGATCCCCGGTCTCGCATGGGCCCAGCCGACGACCGCGACGGCGCCGGGAGCGCCGAAGGCGGTGGGGGGTGAGCGCCGGAACGACGCGCTCGAGGACGTCGACCTGCTCCGGCTGCTCGACGTCGAGGTGTCCACTGCCACCAAGACGCTGGAGACCCTCGACGACGCGCCCGCCATCATGACGGCGATCACCGCGGAAGAGATCCAGCGCTGGGGATACACGAGCGTCGGCGAGGTGCTGGAGCACGTCGTCGGGTTCTATCTCATCGACGACCACATCCTGCCGAACGCCGGCGTGCAGGGGATGACGGGCGGGCTGGGGGCCGAGAGCGGCGGGATCAAGGTGATGATCAACGGGCGATCGGCGGCGTTCCGGACCACCAGCGGCAACTGGCTGGGCACGGAGCTGATCCCGCTGTCGGCCATCAAGCAGATCGAGATCGTCCGTGGTCCGGCGTCGGCGCTCTATGGCGCCGATGCGTTCCTCGGGGTCGTCAACATCATCACCCTCGATCCGGAGGACATTCCCTTCGTCGACGGCACGGTGCAGGTCGGCGTGACGAAGGACCACCCGCGCGGCCGTTTCGACCTCGTGGGCGGCATGTTCACCGACCGCTTCGAGATGATGCTGACGGCCGCGGGGGAGCTCGATGATCGAAGCGGCCTGGAGATGCCCACCCAGTCCCCGGCTCCCGTCATCCCGCCCTACAACGCGGGGCGCCTGGACGCCCAGAACCTCGAGCGCATGTCGGGGGTCGTCGGGGCGCGGCTCGGGTATCGCCATCCCGAGCGTGGGCACCACCTCGTGCTCAGCGCGTACTGGTCAGGCCTCCGGCGCGGCGGGGATTTTGCGCAATGGGCACAGCTCACCGGCGGGACGGACGACGAGGGGAACCGTGCCGGCACGGTGATCAGCCTCCAGCAGCGCCGCGTGGCGGTCGACGGGCTCTTCCAGCTGAACCGGGAGCTCGCGTTCGCGGTGCAGGGGATGTACTTCCAGGGTGGCGTCCTGCCGGACGACCGCATCGACGTCGCCGGCGGCTGGTACTACATCGAGCGGCGCATGGCGTATCGCGGCGTGGACGCGAGCGTCGAGGCCCGGTGGATGCCGTGGGACCGATTCAACCTGATATTGAATCTGGAGTCCGTCTACGACAAGGAGGACCTGCCGTCCTTCCGTCGGGTCACCAAGGAAACGAAGCAGTCCTTCGGCTCGCCGGAGCGGGAGCAGCAATCGGCCGAGCTGGTCGACATCGGGGCGCTCCTTAGCGCCAACCTCAAGGTGCTCGATCCGTGGCTGAAGGTCACGGGCGGGCTCCGCTACGATCACCACAGCAAGTATGGCAATCAGCTGACCGGTCGGTTCGGGGCGACCTCGCACCTGGGAAAGACGGTCGTGGCCAAGCTGCTGTACGGCAGCGCCTTCAAGGCGCCGTCCCCGTATTTGCTCTTCGCCGAGCCCCTCGTGCCGGGAGACGTGATCGGGAACGAGCGCCTGTCGCCTCAGCTCATCCACACCGTGGACGCGGAGCTGACGTGGAGGCCTGCTGTCTGGGCCTCGGCGAGCACGGGGGTGTCGTACAGCCTCTTGAACGACAAGGCTGAGTTCGTCCCGCGGGGCATCAACCAGACGGCCCTGAACATCGCCAGCCAGAAGTCCTTGATCTGGGCGACCCGCGCCGAGCTGCGCCACGGCGACGCCTTCGGGGGCTACGGGTCGTTCGAGACCGTGCACTCCACCCGGGACTCCGGCCAGGTGGGGTACCAGGCGGATCTGGTCGGCTCGTCGATGGTCGCCTACCCGAGCTGGATCGCCCGCGCCGGCGCCTATGTGAAGCTGCCGTCGCCGAGCTCCGTGCCGCTGGAGCTCTCGACGCAAGGGATCCTCGTCGGGCCCCGGCAGTCCGCGGAGGCGAGCACCCTCGAGGCCGGCGGCGCGTTCGAGCTGCCCACGTACCTCAGGTGGAACGCCAGCCTGGTCGCGCGCAACCTGTGGATCATCCCGGGGCACGAGACGACCCTGGCCGTGCGCGCCAAGAACATCCTCGGCACCTTCGGCCCGGATCCCGGGTTCTCTGGCTTCGAGTACCCGCTCGCGCCGCGCGAGATCTTCTTCGAGCTACGACACCGTTACTGAGCTGCACCGCTCTGGAGCGACGGTCACCCGCTTCGGATACGGGCCCACCTCGGCGTTTTCGGTGCTCAGCGCACCGGAGTGCGCTTGCGCGCCGAAAACGCCGATCTGGGCCCGTCTCCTGTGCGGGAGACCGCCGCTCTGCTGCCGCTCTGCTGCCGCTCTGCTCTGGATGGCGCAGAGGGGGGCGGAAACCGCTCTAGATCATTGCTGGATCACACACCTGGCGTCAAAGTGATCGCCATCGACGAACTTGTCGCCTTTGATGGTCCACTTTTGCATGATGTGATTCTGGCTCGCCCCGTAGGTGTCGAACTCGTATTCGGCGGCCGCCCCGATGTAGCGGAGCGGGGTCCCCGCGCGGAGCTTGGCCATCGCGGCGTTCAGATCCCACCACAAGGCCACATCGTTCTTGGGGTCGTTGAGCTCGAGGATCTTCTGCCGCAGCTCATTCCCGGACGTGATGATCTGCCCGGTGGTGGCGTACCCGTACACGAGGCCCATCGCGATGAGGACGACGCCGTCGTAATAGAAGTGCGCTGCGGGGAACGGCACCTCGTCGTTCCACCGGCGGGAGAAGTGATAGGTGAAGGCGTCGGCGTTCCAGTGCGTGCAGCTGAGCGCCTCCCCGGTTGGGTCGTTGGGGTTGGGGCTGCACTCGCTCCGCAGGCTGAGCGAGGGCGAGACCCCATAGGAGTTCTCATCGAGGGTGCCTTGAGGGATGTTGGCGAGGAACACCTCGGTGTGCAATGCAGGGCCGAGGAGCCACCTGCCCGGACGCCCGTGGACGGTCCATTCGGTCACGATGGTCGAGGCGGCGGCGGGATAGGCGGCCAGCAGCGTGCGGCCGGCCATCCGTTCTGGGTTGAAGGCGGCTTTGATCTTGTCCTTGTACGTCTGTGCGCCCGGCTTGAACGTCACCGAGGGGAGGATCCTGCCCTGGAGCGCCGCGAAATGGGTCGTGAACTCGGTGCTGACGGCGGTGTTGTAGTCGTCCCGCGCGGAGAGGCTATTGGCAGTGCGGACACCCTCGCTAACGATGTATTTCGCGAGCGCGCAGCCGATGCCGAACGGGGAAGGGGCGAGCCTCACCCTGCCGCCGTCGTCCTCATGGCGCGCGATGGAGGGCGCGGCATAGCTCGGCAGCATGTGGAGAAGGTTCTCCTTCTTCACCTCGATCGCGATGTCGCGGGCGAGCTCGTTCTCTTCGGGTCCTACCAGGTAGCGGACATCATCCGTGTAGATCAGCGAGAGCAGCTGGTCGAGCCCGCGCTCCGGGCTCGAATGGCTGTCTCGGCTCACGATGTCGAACGGCCTCCCTTCGAGCCCGCCCGCGGCGTTCAGGTCTTCGACCGCGAGCAACATGGCTTGCTCGAGGTTGCGCCCGACGGCCGACTCGCTCCCGGAGAAGGGGAGGAGGGCCCCAATTTTGATGGCGTTCTCGGGCTCATCGGGCTCCTCGGGCGCCATCGACGAGCAGGACGCCGAGAGCAGGGACGCGAGTCCCACAATCAGCCCGGTCTCCATACAGCGCGCGCGTCGCCTGCGAGCACCCAGCCACGCGCCGGCTCGATGGAGGCAGTCCCGAACGGTAGGCATCCCAGTGTACATGGTTGTCCTTCTCGACGATGACATCGCATTGAGGGCGGAGCTGTCAAGGGCCGTGGGTGCGATGCGCACCACAAGGTTCGCTGTTTGCGTTTTGCGATCGATGCCCGTCGAACGCCGCTGTCGGGCCGTGGTGAGAGCGTGACCGAGAGAGAGGGACCCCGGGTGGGGCCCCGGCCCCGGCCCCGGCCGCGGCGTCGTGCCGTGGGCGGCGCCCAGGTTGCGCCCCCGCTCGGATTGTGATGGACGCCCGCCGCTGCTCCGCGAAACCTTTGCGGACCGCCCGTGTCCAAGGAGACGTGATGCCCTCCAACCTTCGCTCGCACTTCGCCTTCAACGCCCTCGCCGCCGCGCTCGGGCTCTCCCTCGCGGCCTGCGCCGGGGCGCCTCCGCCCGCGCCGAACGCGCCGGTTTCGCCGCGCGACGGCCGCCCGGCGACCCCGCCGCCGGCGCCGCTCCCGGAGGAAGAGGCCTTCGCCGTCCACGGCACGCTCAAGGACGAGTGGCTCCCGATCCTGAAGCCGGCGCCCTTCGACCCGAAGACCGCGCTGGTCCCCCCGGCGCCGGCCGGCGTGCCCGCCGCGCCGCGCGCCTGCGAGGCGTTCGTGCGGCGCGCCGCCGTCGCGCCAGCCCAGCCCTGCGGCGACGCGCAGGGCGCGATCGAGGCGCTCGACGCCGCGCTCGCCGAGGACGACGCGGCGAAGCGCGACGCGCGGCTCGCGGGCGTCGAGGCGTGCGCGGGCCTCGAGGCGGGCCTCGCGCGCGCGCTCCGGGCCGAGCTCGCGCCCATCACCTGCGGCGACGCCATCGCCGCGCCGCTCCTCGAAGCGCCGCCCGGCGCGCTCCGGGGCGACCTCTACCAGGTGCTGCTCGGCCTGACGCTCTCCGCCCGGCTCGCGCGCACCGCGACCGAGCCGCCCACGCTGCGGCCGCCCTACGATGTCCAGCGCGTCCTCGCGTTCACCAAGGGGCCGCTCTTCGCGTGGGTGACGGAGCAGGCCCGGGCGATCGAGGATCTCGGGCGGCGCGGCGTCGAGCTTCCGTTCTACGCGAAGGGCATCGTCGCCGTGGAGTCCGGGCGGGCCGACATGCGGCTCGTCGAGGCGGTCCGGTCCGCGCCGCTGCCGGACGCCATGCGGAAGGACGCGGAGCTCGCGAACGTCTACTACGGCGAGCTCGATCAGCTGCTCGATCCCTGGAAGGCCCGCGGCCGTGACGCCGCGCTCGTCGGTCTGCGCGAGCTCTCGTCGGTCGGCGTCCTCCGCGACGCCCGCGTCGACGGCGCGCGCGAGATGCTCTCCCGCCTCTACGGCGGCCGGCGCGTCGACGCGCTGGACGCGCTGGAGCTGCCGCCGCTCGCGGCGGGCAGCCCCCCCTCGTCGGCCGTCGAGCGGCTCGCCGCCCGGCTGCCGACGTACTACGCGGGCCGCCTGATCGCGCCCGAGGCGGCGGCGCGGCCCGAGCTCCTGCGCGTCCTGCTCGGCCGGGGCGTCCCGCTCCAGCACCGCGCGGCGCTGCGCACCGCGCAGCTCTCGCCCGAGTCGAGGCTCCTCTATGCGAGGGCGCGGCTCGAGCTCGGCCGACTTTACTGGCGGGCCGTGGACTTCGATCAGGCGACAGCGCTGCTCGCGGCGTGGCCCAAGGACACGCCGCGCGCCGCCGAGGCGACGGCGCTGCTCGCGGTCGCGCTCGGCCTGCGCAACGGCCCCGAGGACGCGGCGCTCATGATGCGGCGGGCGCCGCTCGCGGGGCTCGGCCTGGGCGACATCGCCGCGCTCGACTGGGTGGCCCGCGCGAAGCCCGCCTCGGCGTACGCGGGCATCGCGGCGTACGACGCGGCGCTCATCAAGCAGATCGCCGCCCCGCAGGGCGCGGAGGCGAGCTACTGGTCCGACGTGGCGGCGCGCTTCCGCGAGGCGCAGGCGCTCCTGACGGGGCCGCTGTCGAAGTCGGCGGAGGAGAGGGCGCGGGCGGCCGACGAGATCGCGCGGGCGGCGCGGTAGGGGCGGCGCGCGCTGGGTGGCGCGTCGGATCGCCGAGATCGGCTCCTTGCGAGCCCGCGCCGCCGGTGCCGGCCGCCCTACCCGAGGCGTTGGCGCTGCCAGCGATCTACGGATCGATGATCCAAGGACCGCCCGCGCCGCCGGCGCCGCCCGCGCCGTCGTTGGCGCCGGCGCCGCCGCCCGCGCCGCCGGTAGCCCCGTCGCCGCCCGCGCCGCCGGTAGCCCCGGCACCGCCGGCTCCCGCGCCGCCGCCGCCCTCCTCGTTACCGGGGATGGAGCCGTTGCCCGCGCCGCCGGCGCCGTTTCCGGGATCCACGTACGGGCCAGGGTCGATCACGCCGCCGCCGATCGCGGCCAGATCGTAGATGAGGTCGGTATCGAAATAGACACCGATTGGCCTGTAAGCGATGCCAGAGCCCACGACGACGGTCTCTGCTGCATTGTTCTCCCAGTTCCAGCCGACGGTGCTGACGATATCCCAGGTGTATTGCTGGTAGACCGGATAGGCCGAGACCCGCGCGAGCGCGGCCGTGGGCACGAACAGGACCGAGGTCGCGTCGAGCGCGACGGTCGCGCTCACGTTGAACCCGACGGCCTTGGAGATCTGCTCGTTCGACGGCACGCAATCGTCCAGCGGGCCCGGTGTGGGCTGGGCGCCCGGGGACGTGTCGCCGCCCGACGTGGCCGAGGAAGGCTGAGGACCCCAGGTGCCGCCGCCCGGCATGCCTGGCGCGGGCTGATAGCTCCAGGTGCCGCCGCTGCCCGGCATTCCCGTCGAGGGCTGAGGGCCCCAGGTGCCGCTCGGCATTCCCGGCGCCGGCTGAGGGCCCCAGGTGTCACCGCCGCCCGGCATGCCCGGGAAGGGCTGGAAGACCCCGAACGGGTCGTCTTCCGAGAGTGCCGGGAAGGGCCAGAGGTTGTTGAGCGCGCGGCTGCCCGTCGTGCGCGCCGCTGGCTCGGGATTCGTGGGGGTGATGGTGTGCACCACGCTCACCGACGGCGTGACGCTCGCCGACACGGAGACGCTGAGGGTCCGCGGGCCGAACCCCTCCGCCACGCGGAGCAGGTGGGCGGCATCCTCCCAGTGGAACGTGTCCGGTAGAACGAGGACGTTCGTGATCGTCTGACCGAAACACAGGGCCTGCCGGGCCTCGCCGACCCCGGCTCGTACGCCGCTGTCCGCGCGCTCGGGCACCTCGGACGCCTCGCGCGGGCTCACGCAAGTGATGGATGGAACGAGCAGCATCGCCGTGCCGAGCACGCGCTTCACGTCAGGAACGAACATGTTCACTCCCCTGGGTTGCAATCAACGCAGCGAAGAGACGAAGCCGAGCCGGCGTGCAGAGCGCCGAGGAGCCGATGGTCTCCCTCGGCCTCACGAAACCATCGCGCAAACGCGGCGAGCACCCTGGATCCAGGGGCGCGACCAGCTCGATGTACATCGAATGCATCTCCAGCGATCATGGATGCAAGAAGCGGGGATTGGCCGTGCGGGCGCGCAGGTGGCGCCGTGCCCAGGTCCGGCGCAAAGCACGGTGGATGCGTCACCGCCCGGACTGCCTGCCCCTGAGAACCATACCGGAACATGCTCGGTTGCTTGTGTGACCTCGCAGAGCACCTGGCACTACTGCGCGAAGTCGCCCCGGATCAGCAGAAAAAAACGCGATGGCGCCAAGGCCGCCAGGAGGCGAGGGGAAGGGCTGTTCCTGCATTTCACTCCTATTCCCCTGGTTCCTTGGCGTCATGGCGGTTCGCCTCCCGCCCCGACTTCCCGCAGTAGCGCTAGTTGCCTTCGAGCGGTCCGGGGATGTTCCGACCCGGCGCGAGGAGCTGGCTGCCGTTCATCAGCCACACGGCCATCAGGTCCTGTTCGGCCTTGCCCCATAGCACGTCCGCCATGCCATCGAAGTTGAAATCGGCAGCGCCCGACGCGGGCACCCACCCGTCGCCGATCGGTCCGGGGATGTTCGGACCCGGCGCAAGCAGCTGGCTGTCGTTCATCAGCCACACGGCCATCAGGTTCTGTGCGGCGTTATGCCACAGCACGTCCGCCATGCCGTCGAAGTTGAAGTCGAGCGCCGTGATGGTGACCCATCCGTCGCCGATCGGTCCGGGGATGTTCGGACCGGCGGCGAGCAGCTCGGTGCCGTTCATCAGCCATACAGCCATCAGGTTCTGTCCGGCATTGTTCCAGAGTATGTCCGCCATACCGTCGGAGTTGAAGTCGGCCGTTGTCGAGGCCATCCATCCGTCTCCGATCGGTCCGGGGATGTTCGGACCCGGCGCGAGCAGCTGGGTGCCGTTCATCAGCCACACGGTCGCCAGATTCTGTCGGGGGTTGTTCAAGACCACGTCATTCATCCCGTCAAAGTTGAAGTCGGCAGCGCTCGTCACGGCCACCCACCTGCCGCCGAGCGGTCCGGGGATGACCGGCCCCGGTGCAAAAAGCTGGCTGCCGTTCATCAGCCATATGGCCGCCAGGTTCTGTGGGCTGTTGTACCAGAACACGTCCGCCATGCCGTCGTGGTCGAAATCACCAGCCGAAATCGCCTCCCATCCGTCTCCGATCGGCCCGGGGATGCTCGGACCCGGCGCCAGGAGCTGGCTGTCGTTCATCAGCCACACGGCCATCAGGTTCCGTCCGGCATTGTTCCAGAGCACGTCCGCCATGCCGTCGCGGTTGAAATCGGCCGGGTAGGCGGTCTTCCACCTGTCGCCGTCCAACCGCTGCGCCGCCACGCCGGGCGATGGACTCTGGCCTTCGGAACGCAGACCATTCGCTTCGCGCGCGGCGCCGTCGGCGCAGGCAAACATGGCGCATATTGCAGGAATCGTGCTCATGAGATTCGCCGCCATGACGAGTCGCATACCCCTACTTTCCTCTTGCCTTCGTGCACAGGCTCCAGGCCGTCGATGCTTGCCAGAATAGCCGATGCGCGAAGGCGCGCGCGGGTCAATGCCGCCGCTCGTTCTGGACGCGCGACTGCGGCAGTCCGGCGCGGCTCTTCTGGAGGTAGCAGATCTCGACGAGCGTCGGCCACAGCTCGAGCGAGCCCTTGAACTGGCTGATCACGTCGTCGACGATGCGCACGAGGTTCTGCTGAAAGAAATCGGGCTCGAAGCCGTAAAAGGTCTTCTCGAGGGTCACGGCGAAGGTGCGCAGGGCGTCGGCGCGCTCGTGGTTCACCGTCGTGGCTGCCGCGCGCAGCACCCGCGCATGTAGCGCGGTGATCCGCCCGAGGATCCGGTCGCAGTCCTCCGCGGTCACCTCGCCGCCGTAGTCGAAGCCGATGCTGAGGTCCTCGATCTTCGAGAGGGTCGACTTGATCTTCAGCTTGAGGAGGTTCGACACCTCCTCGTTGAACACCTCGGCGGCGAGCGGGCTCCGCATGTAGTTGTTCTTGACGTGCGTCTGGGCGGCGTCGACGTGGGCGGCGGCCACGGTTGGTCTCGAGGTCCATGGCGCTGTCGCGGAGCAGCTCTCCGCGCACGTGGTTCGACGGGACGTCCGTGACGCGCTTGCCCAGCACGTCGAGGAACGCAGCCAGGATATCGAACGATTTCCGGGTGAAGCCGCCGCCGTTCGCCCTGATGAGCTTGCCCCGGCAGATCTCATCCTTCTCCAGGGACTCCGGGCTGTCCTCGACCAGCGCGTAGGGGCGCATGTCGTCGTCGGCGCTCAGCATGCGGCTGCCCAGCGTGTACATCAGGGTGTAGTTGCGGTTCCCGCCGTAGCTCGGCCGGAACAGGTTCCTGACGAGCGGCTCGAGCTTGCGGTCACGGAGCCTCTGGTTCAGGTATGCGATGAACGCCTCCTTCTCGCGCGGGCCGACGTAGTAGAGGTCGTTGTAGGTCGCGGTCTCCTCGAGCAGCGAGTAGTACTTCTGCTGGTTGTGGATGTTCGAGTCGTCGAAGACGATCATCGCGATCGCATGTCCATTGCGCCAGAAGTGCTCGTCGTAAAGGTGGATGGTCTCGCCCACGTCGCGCAGCCGGTACGTGGGGATGACGAAGAGTGGTGGCCTGTTCTGCATGACGGGCGCAAAGCTAGGCCCGCCGGCGTCAAGGAGCCGTCAAGAGGCGGTCGGGCACCGTCAAGAGATCGTCAACCCGCTCGCAGGCGCGGGGGAAGGCCGAGCGGCCGGATCCCGCCGTCTTGATACTTTCTTGACGAGGGGCCCCCTCGGTTTGACGGTCCCTTGACCCGCGCGGGACTACGTTCTGTCCCGCTCGGTCGGCGCGGGCGCCGCGGGGTCTGCGGCGTCCGATGGCCCCCGATGAGGTCGCCATGGACATGGTCTACCTGGGACTGACAGTCACCTGTTTCTTGCTGTTTGCAGGGCTCATCCAGCTCTGTGAAAGGGTCTGAGCGCCATGACCGCGTTCACCTGGATCTCGGGCACACTCGCCCTGGGGCTCCTGTTTTACCTGATCTTCGCCCTCCTCGAGCCGGAGCGCCTGTCATGACCGCCAGCGGCGCGCTTCAACCAGCGCTCTACCTCGCCGTCCTCATCGGCCTCTCCGTCCCGCTCGGCACGTACATGGCGCGGGTCTACCAGGGCGAGCGCGGCCTCATGGCCAGCGTCCTCGGGCCGCTCGAGCGGCTCGTCTACCGCGCCGCGGGCGTGCGCCCCGATCAGGAGATGCGCTGGAAGGACTACGCCTTCGCGGTGCTCGCGTTCAACCTGGCCGGGCTCCTCGTCCTCTATGCCCTCCAGCGGCTCCAGGGCGTCCTGCCGCTGAACCCCGAGGGCATGGCGGCCGTCCCGCCCGATCTCGCGTTCAACACCGCAGCGAGCTTCGCCTCCAACACGAACTGGCAGGCGTACGGCGGCGAGTCGACGCTCAGCTACCTGACGCAGATGGCCGGGCTCGGGGTGCAGAACTTCGTGTCCGCCGCGACCGGTATGGCCGTGCTCGTCGCGCTGATCCGCGGGATCACGCGGAAGACGGCGGACACCGTCGGGAGCTTCTGGCTCGATCTCGTCCGGAGCACCCTTTACATCCTCCTGCCGCTCTCGCTCGTGTTCACCGTCCTCCTCGTGTCCCAGGGGGTCGTGCAGGGCTTCGGCGGGTACCAGAGCGCGTCGCTGCTCCAGGCCGTCAAGGACCAGGGCGGCGGCGCGGTCGTCGAGCAGGTGATCCCGATGGGGCCAGCGGCCTCGCAGATCGCGATCAAGCAGCTCGGGACCAACGGCGGCGGGTTCTTCAGCGTGAACTCGGCGCACCCGTTCGAGAACCCCACGGCCCTCTCGAACTTCCTCGAGATGCTCGCGATCCTGCTCATCCCCGCCGCGCTGTGCCACACGTTCGGCCGGATGGTCGGCGACAGGCGGCAGGGCTGGGCCGTCCTCGCCGCGATGACGGCCATCTTCGCTGTCCTCCTCGTCGTATGCGTCGCCTCGGAGCAGGCGGGCAACCCTGCGCTCTCCGCCCTGGGCGTCGATCAGGCGGCGAGCGCGCTCCAGGCCGGCGGCAACATGGAAGGGAAGGAGGCGCGCTTCGGCATCACGAGCTCCGCCCTCTGGGCGACCGCCACCACGGCGGCATCGAACGGCTCCGTCAACGCGATGCACGACTCCTTCACGCCCCTCGGCGGGCTCGTACCCCTCTGGCTCATACAGCTCGGCGAGGTGGTCTTCGGCGGGGTCGGCTCGGGCCTCTACGGCATGCTGATGTTCGTCGTCATCGCCGTCTTCGTCGCCGGCCTGATGGTCGGCCGCACACCGGAATACCTCGGCAAGAAGATCGAGGCGTTCGAGATGAAGATGGCGTCCCTTGTCGTGCTCTTTCCGGCGATCACGGTCCTCGTCGGCACCGCGATCGCCGTGATGACCGAGGGAGGGCAGAAGGGCGTCTTCAACCCGGGGCCGCACGGGTTCAGCGAGGTGCTCTATGCGTTCTCGTCCGGCGCGAACAACAACGGCAGCGCCTTCGGCGGCCTCGGCGCGAACAGCCCCTTCTACAACACCGCCATCGGCGTCGCGATGCTCGTCGGCCGCTACGCGGTGATCGTCCCCGTGCTCGCGCTGGCGGGCTCGCTCGCGAGGAAGAAGCTCGTGCCGGCCGGCCCGGGCACGCTGCCCACGCACACGCCGCTGTTCGTCGGGCTCCTGACGGGCACCGTGCTGCTCGTCGGAGCGCTCACGTTCGTCCCCGCGCTCGCGCTGGGCCCGGTCGTCGAGCACCTGGAGATGACGCGATGACCATGAACCTTCACACCTCCGGACAGGCGATCGCCAGGGCCAAGCCCGGCGCCCCCGCGCCCCCGCCCCCCGAGCTGTCGCCGCCGCCGAGGCCGCGCCACCCGTCCCGCGACGTGGAGGGGAAGAAGACCGCGGCGAGGCCGCTCTTCGACCCGGCGATCGTCAAGCCGGCGATCGTCGCGGCGTTCCGCAAGCTCGACCCGCGCCACCAGGTGCGCAACCCGGTGATGTTCGTGGTCCTCGCCGGGAGCGCGCTCACCACGGCCCTGTTCGTGCACGCGCTCGTCGGGGAGGGCGAGGAGCCGCCGGGGTTCATCCTCGCCATCTCCCTCTGGCTCTGGTTCACCGTGCTCTTCGCGAACTTCGCGGAGGCCGTGGCCGAGGGGCGCGGCAAGGCGCAGGCCGACACGCTCCGCAAGGCGCGGCGCGACGTCGAGGCCGTGAAGCTCGCCCGCCCGGAGCGCGACGCGGAGCGGGTCGCCGTGTCCGCGTCGAGCCTCCGGAAGGGAGACCTCGTGCTCGTGGAGGCGGGCGCGATCATCCCCGGCGACGGCGATATCGTCGTCGGCGTCGCGTCGGTCGACGAGAGCGCCGTCACCGGCGAGAGCGCCCCGGTGGTGCGGGAGAGCGGCGGCGACCGGAGCGCCGTCACGGGCGGGACGCGCGTCCTGTCCGACTGGCTCATCCTCCGCATCTCCGCCAACCCCGGCGAGGCGTTCCTCGACCGGATGATCTCGATGGTCGAAGGGGCGAAGCGGAAGAAGACGCCGAACGAGATCGCGCTCGACATCCTGCTCGCCGCGCTCACCATCGTGTTCCTCCTCGCGACCGTGACGCTGCTGCCGTACTCGGTCTTCGGCGTCCGGGCAGCAGGGCAGGGGACCCCGATCAGCATCACCGTGCTCACGGCGCTGCTCGTGTGCCTGATCCCGACGACGATCGGCGGGCTGCTCTCGGCGATCGGCATCGCCGGGATGGACCGCATGATCCAGGCGAACGTCATCGCCATGTCGGGCCGCGCCGTCGAGGCCGCCGGCGACGTGGACGTGCTGCTGCTCGACAAGACCGGCACGATCACGCTCGGCAACCGGCAGGCGACGGAGCTCATCCCGACGGACGGGGTCGAGGCCAGGGCGCTCGCCGACGCCGCGCAGCTCGCGTCGCTCGCCGACGAGACCCCCGAAGGGCGCAGCGTCGTCGTGCTCGCGAAGGAGAAGTACGGCCTGCGCGAGCGCGATCTCTCGACCCTCGGCGCCCGCTTCGTCCCCTTCACCGCGCAGACCCGGATGAGCGGCGTCGACAGCGGCGCGCGCGAGATCCGGAAGGGCGCCTTCGACGCGATCGAGGCCTACGTCAAGGAGAAGGGCGGCGCGGTCCCGGCCGCGGTGCGCGCGGTGACGGAGGCCATCGCCCGGAAGGGCGGCACGCCGCTCGTGGTCGCCGAGGGCGGCGAGGTGCTGGGCGTCATCCACCTCAAGGACATCGTGAAGGGCGGCATCCACGAGCGCTTCGGCGATCTCCGGCGCATGGGGATCAAGACGGTGATGATCACGGGCGACAACCCGCTCACCGCCGCGGCCATCGCCGCCGAGGCCGGCGTCGACGACTTCCTGGCGCAGGCCACGCCCGAGGCGAAGCTGAAGATGATCCGCGATTACCAGGCGGGCGGTCGGCTCGTCGCCATGACCGGCGACGGGACGAACGACGCCCCCGCGCTGGCGCAGGCGGACGTCGCGGTCGCCATGAACACCGGCACGCAGGCAGCGAAGGAGGCCGGGAACATGGTCGACCTCGACTCGAACCCGACCAAGCTCATCGAGATCGTCGAGATCGGCAAGCAGCTCCTGATGACGCGGGGCGCGCTCACGACCTTCAGCCTGGCGAACGACGTCGCGAAGTACTTCGCCATCATCCCGGCGGCCTTCGTCTCGACGTACCCTGCGCTCGGGCGGCTCAACGTGATGGGGCTCGCCACGCCGCGGAGCGCCGTGCTCTCCGCGGTGATCTTCAACGCGCTCGTCATCGTCGCGCTCATCCCGCTCGCGCTCCGGGGCATCCGCTACCGGTCCGTCGGCGCGGAGCGGATGCTCCGCAGGAACCTGCTCGTCTACGGCCTCGGCGGGCTCGTCGTGCCGTTCGTGGGGATCAAAGGGATCGATCTGCTCCTGTCCGCCCTCGGCCTCGTCTGAGGTCCCAAGGAAAGAACACCATGCTCGCGCACCTGCGACCCGCCCTCGTCCTCCTCCTCGTCCTCACCGGCCTCACGGGGTTCGCCTACCCGCTGCTCTCGACCGCCATCGCGCAGGCCGCGTTCCCCCATCAGGCGAACGGCAGCCTCGTGCTCCAGGGCGGCCGCGTGGTCGGATCGAGCCTGCTCGGCCAGCCGTTCCACGACCCGCGCTACTTCTGGGGCCGCCCCTCGGCGACGAGCCCTGTCCCCTACGCGGGGCAGGCCTCTGCCGGGAGCAACCTCGGGCCCACGAACCCTGCCCTGACCGAGGCGGTCGAGGCCAGGATCGAGGCGCTCCGCGCCGCGGATCCCGAGGCCACCGCGCCGGTGCCGGTCGACCTGGTGACCGCCTCCGGCAGCGGCCTCGATCCGCACATCAGCCCCGCGGCGGCGGAGTACCAGGTGCGGCGCGTGGCGCGCGCGCGGAACCTGGCAGAGGACGACGTGCGCCGCCTCGTCGCGCGGTACACGGAGGGGCGCCTGCTCGGGCTCCTCGGCGAGCCCCACGTGAACGTGCTCCTCCTGAACCTCGCCCTCGACGGCGCCCGCTGAGGAGAGCGCGAGGTGGTGGACGCAAGCGACGATCGGCCGGATCCCGAGGCGCTGCTCGCCGTGGCCCGAGAGGAGGAGGAGCGCGGGAAGAAGGGCAAGCTCAAGATCTTCTTCGGCGCCGCGCCCGGCGTCGGCAAGACGTACGCGATGCTGGAGGCGGCGCGGTCGCTCCGCGAGGAAGCGGTCGACGTCGTCGTCGGCTGGGTCGAGACGCACGGCCGCGCCGAGACGGAGGCGCTCCTCGACGAGCCCCCGCCGCTGCCGCGCCTGCCGGCGATCGAGGTCGAGCACCGCGGCAGGACGCTGCGCGATTTCGACCTCGAGGCCGCGCTGAAGCGCCGGCCGAAGCTCCTCGTCGTCGACGAGCTCGCGCACACGAACGCGCCGGGGCTCAGGCACCCGAAGCGCTGGCAGGACGTCATGGACCTGCTCGACGCCGGGATCGACGTCCACACCACCCTCAACGTCCAGCACATCGAGAGCCTGAACGACGTGGTGGCGCAGGTGACCGGCGTCGTGGTCCGGGAGACGGTGCCCGACTCGATGATCGAGCGCGCCGACGAGCTCGAGCTCATCGACCTTCCCCCGGACGACCTCCTCGAGCGGCTGCGCGAGGGCAAGGTCTACCTCTCGGAGCAGATCGAGCGCGCGGCGACGAACTTCTTCCGCAAGGGCAACCTCATCGCCCTGCGCGAGCTCGCCCTGCGGCGCACCGCCGAGCGCGTCGACGATCAGATGCGCGGCTACATGCGCGCCCACGGGATCCAGAAGACGTGGGCCGTCGCCGAGCGGATCGTCGTCTGCGTCGGCCCGAGCCCCATGTCGGCGCGGCTCATCCGGGCGACGCGGCGGATGGCCGGCGGCCTGAAGGCGGAGTGGCACGCGGTCTATGTGCAGACGCCGGCCCAGGCGCGGCTGTCCGAGGCCGATCGCGAGCGGGTCGACCGGAACCTCGCGCTCGCCGAGCGCCTCGGCGCCACCGCGGTCCAGCTCCACGGCGCGGAGGTCGCCGGGGTGGTGCTGCGGTACGCCAGGCAGCACAACGTCAGCAAGATCGTCGTCGGCAAGCCGACCCACCCCCGCTGGAAGGATCTCATCTACGGCTCGCTGCTCGACGATCTCGTGCGGCAGAGCGGCGACATCGACGTCCACGTCATCCAGGGGGTGGCGGAGGCGGCGAAGCCGGAGCCCGGGCCGCCGGAGCGGCGCGGGCTCCGGCCGCTGGCCTACGCCTGGGGCGCGTGCGCGGCGGTGATCTGCACGCTGGTCTCGTGGCTCATGCACCCGTTCTCCGACCTGGCGAACCTGATCATGGTGTACCTGCTCGGGGTCGTCTTCGTCGCGAGCCGCTTCGGCGCCGGGCCCTCGGTGCTCGCGTCGGTGCTCGGCGTCGCCGCCTTCGATTTCTTCTTCGTAAGGCCGTACCTGACCTTCGCGGTCAGCGACCTCCGCTACCTCCTCACGTTCGCCATCATGCTGGGCGTGGGCCTCGTCATCGCCAGCCTCACCGCGCGCATCCGCGGCCAGGCCGAGAGCGCCAGCGAGCGCGAGCAGCGCACCGCGGCGCTCTACGCGATGAGCCGGGAGCTGGCCGCCCTGCGCGGGATCGACAAGCTCAGCCTGGCTGCCGCGCGCCATGTGCGCGAGGTCTTCGAGGCCGACGCCGTCGTCCTCCTGCCCGGCGCCGACGGCCGCCTCGCCGTCCGGGCGGGCACGGCCGAGGATCTGGTCGCGGGGGAGCAGGAGCGGGCGGTCGCGGAGTGGGCGTATGCGCGCGGCAAGGCCGCGGGCGCTGGCACCGACACCCTCCCGAGCGCGGGCGCGATGCACCTGCCGCTCCAGGGCTCCTCCGGGCCGATCGGCGTCCTCAGCGTCCGCGCGAGCCGACCGTGGCCGTTCCTCGACCTGAGCCGGCGCGAGCTGCTCGGCGCCTTCGCCACGCAGACGGCGCTCGCGCTGGAGCGCGCCCTGCTCGCGAGGCAGGCCCAGCGCGCCCGGCTGAAGGCGCAGGCGGAGGAGCTCCGCAACGCCCTCCTGAGCTCCGTCTCGCACGATCTGCGCACGCCGCTCGCCACCATCACCGGCGCGGCGGGGGCGCTGCTCGATGACGGCAACGACGGGGCGGCGCTCGACCCGGCCGCTCGCCGCGATCTGACGCAGACGGTGCTGGAGGAGGCGCAGCGGCTCGAGCGCCTCGTGCGCAACCTGCTGGACATGACGCGGCTCGAGTCCGGGGCGCTCGCGGTCAAGAAGGAGTGGCTGCCGCTGGAGGAGGTCGTCGGGGCTGCGCTGAACCGGGTCGAGGAGCACCTTCAAGGCCGGGAGGTCTCGATCGAGCTCGACCGTGCGATGGATCTCGTCCCGATGGATGGTGTGCTGATCGAGCAGGTGCTCATCAACCTGCTCGAGAATGCGCTCAAGTACTCGCCCGCCGGCAGCCCGATCGGGATCCGGGGGTTCACCGAGGGGAACGTGGCCACGCTGGAGATCAAGGATCGCGGTCCGGGCCTCCCGCCCGGCGAGGAGGAGACCCTCTTCGAGAAGTTCTACCGGGGGCGTGGCCACACGCAGCGGGGCATCGGCCTCGGCCTCACGATCTGCCGTGGCATCGTGACCGCGCACGGCGGGCGGATCGCGGCGGAGAACCGGCCTCACGGGGGCGCGACCTTCCGCGTGACGCTGCCCATCGAGGGCCGCCCGCCGAACCTCGCGAGCCCGGAGCTGCCGGCGGCGGCGGGCGCTTGATAACGTGGCTGGGCGAATGTCGGACGCGTCCCCCCTCGTGCTGCTGATCGAGGACGAGCCGCAGATGCGCCGGTTCCTCCGCGCGATGCTGGCGGCCCGCGGCTACCGGCTCGTGGAGGCGGAGACGGGCAGCGACGGGATCGCCCAGGCGACGACGCGCAATCCGGATCTCGTGCTCCTCGATCTGGGGCTCCCGGACATGGACGGCCTGGAGGTGACCCGGCGGCTCCGGGAGTGGAGCGCCGTCCCCATCATCGTGCTGTCGGCCCGCGGTCAGGAGCAGGACAAGATCGACGCGCTGGACGGCGGCGCCGACGATTACCTGACCAAGCCCTTCAGCGCCGGTGAGCTCCTGGCGCGGCTGCGCGTGGCCCTGCGCCACGCCGCCAGCGCGGCGCGCGGGGCGGCGGCGGAGGGCCATTGCTTCGCGGTCCATGACGTCGAGGTCGATCTCGCGCGCCGGGTCGTGCTGCGGGCGGGCGAGGAGATCCACCTGACGCCCATCGAGTACAAGCTGCTCACGACGCTGATCCGACATGCAGGCAAGGTCCTCACCCATCGCCAGCTCCTCGGCGAGGTGTGGGGGCCTGCGTATGCGGGCCAGACGCATTACCTGCGCGTCTACATGGCGCAGCTCCGGCACAAGCTGGAGCGCGATCCGGCGCGCCCGTCGATCCTGATCACGGAGCCAGGCGTGGGCTACCGGCTCAAGAGCCCTTGAGTCGATCCTGGCATGAAGGGGCATAGGGGTTAACCACGCTTCCCGCAGCGTCCTCCTACATCCGAACGTTTACGTGGTCGTGGTCGTGGTCGTCAACGATAGGCCGTGAACGTCCACGACCACGATCACGTAAACGTTCACGTTGGTGACCGATGGGGGCGGGGTTCGTGCCCTGAACGTGACCGAACGATCTTGGTTAACGCCTATGCCCCTCTCCCCTTGGCGTCCTTGGCGGGTTGGCGGTTTTTTCTGCTGATCCGGGGCAACTTCCCGCAGTAGAGCTAGGGCACCGATCACGTTGGAGTCCCGATGAAATCAACAGAAGGCAAGAGAAACCGCAAGGGGCGCAAGGGGCGCAAGGGGAAGGCAAGAAAATATCTCGTCTCTGGTCCCTTGCGCCCCTTGCGGTTCGTCTCTCTCCCGTATTCCTGGCCCTTGGAGCTTGTTTCCCGGCAGATCGGTCGGGCCTCGCAACCCATTGAATTTAGGCACCTTTCAGCCCGCTTGTCGCTCTGGCCCGCATGCGCGATTGCAGCCTGTTTGACGGCTCTTCTGTGCGATGGCCGCAGAGCGCCGACGGACAGCGCAGCACCAGCTGTGATGCCACGGCGTGAGCGCACAGCGCTCATTCGCGCCGTGCGCGCGCTCGCTTCACCTGCTTGCGGACCTTCGGATGCTGTTGGCTGGCCTCCACGATGACCCGGCCAACGACGTCGACCGCGAGATCGAAAGCCCGCTCCGCGAGGCGCTGGAACCAGAGCCCGAACGGCGAGTCGATCGGCCGGTACAGCCCCAGGTCGCCGGGCTCCCCGCCGGCTCCCAGCAAGCCCTCTTTCTCACCGGATCCAGCTTCCACTGTGATCGGCAGAATGCCTCCTTTGCCCGCTGACTCGCGTGGGTCAGCAGCAGGCAGTCCCCTTGGCATCGGACCGTGGCTCTCCCATCGCAGCCCCGAACGCAGCGATGTCCGAGTCTGCCACTTCGGCCTCCTCCTCGGTCGTGCTCGCAACACAGCTCGCGGACAAGACGACAATGGCGATACCGATGAGCTTCGCGCCACGCATAGACCCCCCTGTTCGACCGCTCGCTCCACCTGGAGCCAGGGGAGCTCAGCGGTAGCCGCAGGTCGCACAGGGCATCGCGTGCTGATGTGGGCGGAATCATGGCGCTGAAGCACGCGACCCGCTTCGCGCGGTACGGCACCTAGCGGTCGTTCGCGCTGCAAAGTCCACTCAGTGGAGTGGGGTGTCCGGGATGCGCCGCGCGAGTGTCCGGAACGCGGGTGGCGCCGATGTGGTTCCGGATATCACCGCCGAGCCAGGCAGGGGCGACCGCAGCCGGTGCGCCGAGGGCAGCGGAGCTAGCCAGGGACGACCGCGGCGGACCGGGGCGCCTCCCACCGCGGGCGGGCGTGGCCTCCAACCCCGCGCACCGGGAGGCGCGTTTTACAAACAGCCCCGGAAAGCTCCGCGCAATTTCAGAATATGAGCACACTTCTTTTCCCCTCCGAAGGCTCCTCCCGCGACCACACATGGAATTCCGTTCATGCTGCCGCGGTTGAAACTCTCCCCCGGGCGCTTCGCCTCCTGGGGGTCGCCGAGCCCGACATCGACGACGTCTTGCAAGAGGTCCTGCTCGCCGCGTACGAGAGCCTGGATCGGTTCGACCCCGCCTGGTCCCCGCCGGAGCGCGAGGCCGGGGCCGCCGGCGATCCGCTGCGCCGGGAGGGCCGGCGCCAGCACAGCAGCCCCGAGGCCCGCTGGGTGTTCGGGATCGCGTGGCGGAAGGTCAGCCACCACCTGGACCGCGCCTACCGCCGCCGCGAGGTGCCGGACGGCCTGCGTCCGGCGTCGCGCTACCAGGCCATCGATCCCGCGCCGCTCAGCGAGGAGCGCATCGCGGAGCAAGAGCGGCTGGAGGTCGCGAGGGAGGTGCTCTCGACGATCGCGCCCGAACGGCGGGTCCTCCTGGTCCTTCACGAGGCCTACGAGGTGCCGCTCGTCGACATCGCGCGCGAGCTCGGCCTCAACTACAACACCGCCAGCAACCGGCTGCGCCTTGCCCGCGAGGACTACCGTGCCGCCGTCAAGCGGCTGCGCCCGGAGCGGCGACAGGCGCTGCGCGCCTGCTGGCTCGTGTTTCCCCTGGCGTCCGACTTCCTTGTGCGCGACGACGGCGCGAGCGCCGCCGCACCGCCGGCCGGCGTGCCGCACGCGCCTGCCGGCCCGGGCCTGCGATCGTGGCTCGCCCGGCTCGGCCGCACCCTCGGCGCCGCTGCGGCGGGCGGCGCCGGGACCGCGGCCGTGCTGCTCGCCCTCGCCCCGCCGCGGCCCCTCTGGGCTCGCCGCTTCGACGCGGCGCTGGCCTATGAGCTCCCCGCGACCGGCGCCGGCCTTGCAGCACCCCCGCCACAGCCATCGCAGCAAACCCCGGAACCGCGGCCGGCGGCGCCGGCGGCCGACGCGCCCGCGCGCCCGTGCCCGGCCGCGCCGCGGGCGGCGCCGCCGGCGGGCGCGCGGGAGGACGCCTTCGTGGAGGAGCGCCGGCTGCTCGCGGCGGCGCAAGAGCGCCTCTCCACGGGCGATCCCGCCGGGGCGCTCCGGCAGCTCGCCGCGCACGAGGCGCGGTTCCCCGCAGGCCGGCTGAAGTCCGTGCGAGAGCAGCTTCGCACGGCGGCCCGGGCGCGCCTCGCCCATCCGGCGCCGGGCGCGCCAGCAAGAGAGCCGGCGCGATGAGCCGGTCCAGGGCGAGACCGAGAGCGGGGCTCGGCGCGCGACCGGCCCGCGGCCTCTGCGCCACCGGACCGCTCCGGGGCGCGGGGCGCTCGGCGCGCACGGGGCGCTCGGCGCGCTTCGCCGTGGCGGCGGCCACCGTCCTGCTCGGCGCCGGGGACGCCCGCGCCGCGCCGGACGCGCCACGCGCGGCGATGCGGATCGAGGTCGTGCGAGGCCCGGGCACCGAGAGCTGCCCCGGCGACGCGTTCCTGCGCGCGGAGGTGGCGCGCCGGCTCGGCGCCGACCCGTTCCAGGACGACGCGCCGCAGGTGCTCACGGTCCGCATCGCGCAGGAGGGGCCGGAGCTCACCGCCTTGCTGGCGCTGCGCGACGGCGCGGGCGATACCCGGTGGGCTGACGGGTTCGGCACCCGGAGCGGCTGCGAGGAGCTGCTCTCCGGCGTGGCCCTGGCGATCGTGGCGCGCGTCGTGAGCGCGCCGGAGCCGGCATCCCCGCCGCCCGAGCCCTCCTCGCCGCCGCCCGAGCCCTCGCCGCCGGAGCCCTCCTCGCCGCCCGCGGCGTCGCCCCCGCAAGCGCAGCGTGCCGCGCCGGAGCCACCTCGGCCGGCCGAGCCGTCGCAGGCGTCGTCTCGGCCGGAGACGGCGCCGGCTCCGTCGGAGCGGCTGCGGCTCGAAGCGGGGCTCGGGGCGACCCTGGGCCTGGGGATCACGCCGGGAGCCGCGGTCGGGATGACGCTCTCCTTCGGTGTTCGCCGGCACGACTGGTCGATGGCGGTGGAGGGACGCGGGCTCGTGTCCCTGGCGCAGGAGGTGGAAGCGGTACCCGTCCGCACCAGGGCATTCACGGCGGCTGCACTGGCCTGTCGTCGCGGCCAAACCCTGTTCGGTTGCGGGGTCGCCTCCATCGGCGTGGTCCGGTTCGTCCCTCGGGCGCCGTGGACCATCAGCTCACCCGGCCAGCCGATGCTCGGCGTCGGCCCGCGGTTCGGCGGCGCGTGGCCCTTGTCGGACAGGTGGTCCGCGCACGCTTACGCCGAAGCCGTCTGGATCGTCGCGGACGCGGTTCTTCGACGCCAGAAAGATGGAAGTGAACCGCCTTCACCCCTCACCTGGTCGTCACCCCCGGTCGGCGCTGCGCTCGGATTCGGTATCACGGCAATGTATTGAACGAGCTCGAATGACGCCGGGGACCTTCCGC
The DNA here is from genome assembly GCF_051530145.1 of Sorangium sp. So ce302. Classification (GTDB taxonomy): domain Bacteria; phylum Myxococcota_A; class Polyangia; order Polyangiales; family Polyangiaceae; genus Sorangium; species Sorangium cellulosum_B. The sequence continues at coordinate 1,981,661 of NZ_CP150326.1, forward strand.
ATCCAACATGACAATTTTTAGAAGAGATCCGCAATGTGGCATGCAATCGCCTGTGTCGTCATGAATCTCCGTTGTCAGCGTGAAGTCCCGTCAGGTAGCTTCTCCGGCATGCGCCTCTTCTCCTGGTTGTTCGTGGGACTGTTCTCCTTGGTGGGCTGCTCCGGCGACGCGATCATCCACGGTCCCTGTCAGCCTCAGGAATACGGCCATCCAGGCTGCCCGTGGCCCGAGCAAGGTGGCGGAGGGGCCGGCGGCGAGGGCGGTGCGGGTGGCAGCGACGGCGGGGCCGGCGGCGGCGACGAGACCGCCTGCGCCGGCGATTGCGTCCCACCGGCGCCGCTCGGCTGGTTCGGACCGGCGCTCCTCTGGTTCGGCCCGCGGGACCAGGTACCCGCATGCCCCGCCGCCGCGCCGAACATCGGCTACGAGGGGTTCGCCGATCTAGCGCCCGCGCCGCTCGCCTGCGCGTCCTGCCTGTGCGATCCGCCCGGCGCGGCGACAGCCTTGTGCCAGCTTCCGCTGGGCTGGTCGGCGCACACCTCGACGACGTGTTCCGGCGACCCCGGCAGCGTCGCGACCCCCTTCGCTGCGCCCGGCGGCTGGGACGGCGCCTGCACCGCCGAGAACGCCATCCCCGCGGGCCAGGACTGCGGCGGGCAGCCGTGTGTGAAGTCGATCTCGATCGACGCGCCCGCCGTGCTGGTCACCGCCGCCTGCACGCCGAGGGTCGACGAGCCCCCGCCGCCGGCGCTCCTCGACCCGTGGCAGACCCGGGCGCTCGCCTGCGTGCCCGGCGCCTACACGGAGTGCGTGGGCGACCGGAGCACCTGCATGCCCTCGCCGGACCAGCCCGGGGTCCCGCCGCCCGGCGGCTTCCTGACGTGCATCTTCCACGAGGGCGACGTGACGTGCGAGGCGCCGTACGTGGACAGGCACGTCTTCTACGGCGGCGCCGACGACACGCGCGGCTGCTCCGAGTGCGGCTGCGGGGAGCCGGAGGGCGCGTCGTGCATCGTCATGGCCTCCGTCTACAGCGACGGCGCGTGCGTCGAGCAGGTTGCATCGAACCTCGTCAGCTCCATGGCGCCGTTCTGCGGGGTCACGCCGCCCGGCGTCGCCCTCGGCAGCAAGTCGGCGGAGGTCGTGGCCGTGGATCCCGGCGGCTGCGCCCCGAGCGGCGGCGAGCCGTTCGGCGAGCTGCTGCCGGCCGAGCCGTCGACGTTCTGCTGCCAGGCATAGGGCTCGCACCGGCATCACGCCTGCATAAGGAGGGGCGGCGCTCTCCAGGCGGCGACGCTTCCGCAATCTGGATCGGGTCGCCTCGCCCCAGCCTGAGCACTGCATGCGCGTCAGGAGCTCCCTCGACCAGGCGGACGGCGACATTGACACGGTCCCGAGCTCGCGGTGCCCGTAGAGCCTGATCTCCCCAGGAATCCGGGCTCTTCGTGCGTGGGAGGGGAGCTCAGCCGCCTCTCGTGACGAAGAACCGCAGGCCGTAGCGCAAAAGCGGCATGCTAGCCGCAACTCGACGGCGTCGAGGTCGAGACGCGCCAGGGCGCGGTTCGCCTCCTCCACGCGCGCGGCGATGAGTTCAACGCCCCGGAGCGTGGCCTGGCAGATGAATCCGCCATAAAGAGGACGCGGCCATAGCCCGCACCAAGGTCGTAGACGACGTCCCCTGGTCGCGGTGCGGCCCACCGGTAGAAGCGTCGAATCGAGGCGTACGACGCCCCCTCGTAAGTCGAGCATTCGTCGGGAAACTGAATGATTCGTTTGAGCGGAACAATGCCAGCTTCCACGCTCTCTATGCGAAGATCGAGCAGCTGATCAATCGCTGGGTCATCCAGCGGCTCCTCGGACGTGTGCCAGGCAAGCAGCTGCGCACGGAGGGATCGGAGGTCGAGGAATGTTGCATTCATCGAGATGCCTCGTGTCAGTCGCCCGCAAAGGTCGCGTCTGCGGGGGGGCCGTGCTCCCACAGCCAGCGCACCGCTTCTTCGAGCGCCTGCAGCGGATCGGGCTCATTCACGCCGAGCACTTCGCGCAGCCGGCAATCGCTGATCAGGACCGGGCTCGACACCTTGTAGGGGTGGTCGACCGCCGCGAAGGGAACCACCGCCGGCTCCCATTCCCAGTCGAACATACGTCCGATCACGGCCGCGAGGCCAGCGTATGTCCACGTATAAGGGTCGACGACATTGCAGGCCCAAAAGCCCCGCGGCGCACGCTCGACGGCTGCAATGACGGACCGGGCCACGCGATCGAGCGCGACCTGATGACATACCTGGACGCCGCGGTCAGGCAGCTCCAGGCGGCGCATGCCCGAACGGATCTTCCGGATCAAAGGCCACGCCCGCGATCGAGGATCGTTGGGCCCGTAGATGGCTCCGGGCCGCAGCACGGTAACATCGCCGGCGCTGTCACGGAGAGCCATCTCCATCGCCGCGTTATCATGGTTCGGCGGCGCTCCTGGATACGGCGACGTTCGCGTGGGCGCGTCTTCGGTGAGCGGGAGCGGCGTATCTGGGAGCAGGGATTGTCCTGAACCGTCCCCGATGCCCGCCTGGACGAGGTAGCGGTAGACGTCGATCGAGCTCACCGCGACGACCTTCCGCACTCCTGCGCGTCGCGCGCAGTCCGCGAGTGACGTCGCCTTTTCGGCCGTAGCACCGCCGGCGAACGTATCGACGAGCACATCCGGGCGCGCGCGCTCGATCGCTGCTCCGGGCGCGAGCAGCTCCGCCCGCGTGCCGTGCAGATGCTCCACCTCGGGCAGGTCGGGGATCTCGTGTGTCCCACGATGCGCCACGGTCACTCTATGCTGTTGCTCCATGGCGCGCCGCAGCACCGCTGGGCCAAGGAATCGAGTCCCGCCAATCAGGACGAAATGCATGATCTACTCGCGCTTGGGAGCGGGCGTGCGGTGGGCCGACTCGAGGAGCCGCCGCAGTCGCTCGGCTGCGGCTTGGGCGCCGGCGAGGTTGGCTGCGTAGCGTGAGTCCAGCACGGCGACGTCACCGCCGCAATGAGGGCAACTCGTCGTGCCTGGCAGCACGTACTGCTTGCACCCGTGGCAGAGCTCGAGCACTGGAGGCACACTCCCCCCGCTCCGGCGCGGGCGCCCAGCTCGCCAGGCTGCAACGGCCACCACCGAGCGACGAGATGCCCAGGGCACCCAGAATCCTCACTCGGGCTTGCGTGGACGGTTTGCTATGTCGCGAACGCCGCAAATTCCGGCTCTGAGGCGCAGCCGGTTCTGTACCGTTCTTTCCGATTCTTCGAGAGCTCGAAGAAGAATGTGATACGGAGCCAGCGAGGGCCGCGACCACCGCTCTCGCATGAGGGCCCGAGCGCCCGCTGCGATAGGATTGAAGTGCGGCGGAGAGCGCCGCCCGCAAACGCTGGCCTCGGATGGACCGCCGCTTGCCGTCCCACGAGGCCCGTGAGCGGCGTGCCCACGGGCGAGGTCGCGCATCCCCCCAGGATCGGCGGCCTTGCCGCGCACGCGGCGCAAGAGAGGCGAGCGTGACGAGTCCTGTGGTCGTGACCAAGTATCTGTGTGCCGCCGCTGCGATTCACGCCGCGCTCGGCTGCGCGGCCGGCGTCGACCTGCCCGATGAGGGCGGATCCGCGGCGGCCGCGACGCCCACCCTCGGGGTCGCAGAACAGCGGGCCAGCACCTACGGGTGGAGGGTCATCGAGGTGATCGACTACAATTTCGACGGAAAGCAGGATTTGCTCTGGATCGACGCCGAGCGCAGCCTCATGGCCGTATGGTTCATGGACGGAGTCCAGCTGCTCACGCCGGGCCCGATCGTCCGTGGGCCGGCCGGCAGAGGCTGGATCGCCATAGGGCACGACTTCAACCTCGACGGCCTGGCGGACGTGCTCTGGCGTCACGATGAGCGGGACCTGATAACGATCTGGCTGACGGACGGAGGCCGGCCGTTCGCGCAGGGCCCGATGCTCCCCGGGCCGCGCGGCGGAGGCTGGGTGATCCGGCCGAACGACTTCAACCGCAACCTCGCCTCGGATGTGCTCTTTTACAGCGAGGAGCAGAACCTCATGACGGTGTGGCTGCTGGATGGCGTCCAGCTGCTCGCGCCGGGCCCGTTCATCCCGGGGCCGGGCGGCGACTGGGATATCGGCCCCACGCCCGACTTCAACTTCGATCGCATCGCGGATGTGATCTGGAACGACCAGGTGCACAACCTGATGACGGTGTGGCTGATGAGCAACACGGAGGTCCTCGGGCGGGGGCCGGTGATCCCCGGGCCGAGCGGCGAGGGATGGGACGTCCTCTGGGCGGCCGACTTCAACGCTGACGGCATGTCGGACGTGCTCTGGACCAACGAGGAGAGGGGCCTCGTGGCGATCTGGCTGATGAATGGCGTCGAGCTCCTCGACGCGGGGCCGGTGATCCCCGGGCCGATCGGCGACGGCTGGACAGCGGTCGCCGCCGGTGACGTCAACGCCGATCTGATGTCGGATGTCGTGTGGCAACGCCCGGGGACGAGCCAGGTAGCGGTGTGGTTGATGAACGGCACCCACGTCCTCTCGCCAGGGCCGGTGATCCTGGGCCCCCCCGGCGGCTGACCGACCCGGGCGATCCGCGGCGTGGTCACGTCAGTTCGAGACGCCCGCCGCGCGCAGGCCGTCCCGGGCCAGCGCGTGCTTGGGCGCGATGTCGAGGACCCGCCGGAGCTCCCGCGCGGCGTCGCCGCCCTTGCCCATCTTGAGCAGCGACCAGCCGAGGCCCGAGCGCACCTCGACGTCGCTCGGGTACATCTCCGCGAGCCGGCCGTAGATCGTCGCGGCCTCCGGGTAGCGCGCCAGGTTGTACAGGGCGAACGCGAGCCGCAGGCTCGCGAGGTAGTTCGCGGGGTCGAGCTGCAGCGCCTTCCGCGCGGTCGCTTCCACGTCGGCCCACCGGCGCAGCGCCATCTGCGGGAGCAGCGCGCCGACGCGCGACTCGACCGATCTCGGCTCGAGCGCGCTCGCCCTTCCGTACGCGTCGACGGCCTCCTTGTTGCGCCCGAGCTTGTGATAGAGCCAGCCGCGGCGGAGCTCCGCGACGTATCCATCCTTCTGCGGCGCAGGGAGGCGATCGAGCGCGGCGAGCGCGTCCTGCACCTTCCCGGCGGCCTCGGCGTCATAGGACAGCTGGAACAGGTCCGCCGGCCTCCCCTCCGCGTCAGCGGCCCCGGAAGGGACGCCGCTCAACGCACAACCGACCAGCATCACGAAGAACCATCGACTCGCTCTCATGACGTCTCCTCGCCGAATGACACGGTGAATTTCCTGCCGGCGCCCTGGACCCGCTCCGCCACCCGCGTGCGGCCCTGCGCCGTGACCTCGACCCTGAGCGGCCCTCGGCCCCTCGTGAGCTCCGCCCGCGTCCGCACGAGCGGCTCGCCGCGGCGATCGCGCCGCCGCGACTCGCCGAGGACCACGAGGAGGTCGCCCTCGCGGCGCATCCTGAGGTCCACCTCGATCCCGTCGCCTGGCAGGAAGGGGGCGACGAAGTCGGCGAGCACCCGGAGCGCGAACGCGCGGAATCGCCGCGCCGGCAGCGTGTCCGCCCAGCGGAGCGAGGCGCTGCCCTCGAGCGGCACCCGCGGGAGCGCCGCGCGCAGCAGGTGAACGACCGACGCGTCGTCGCCCACCGCGTCGAAGCTCGTGAACAGGTCGTCGCTCCTGCCGTAGAAGAGAGACGCGGCGCGGTCCTCCGAGCGGATCAGGAGCCGCCCGTAGACGTCGACGTCGCACGTGACGCGCTCGACGTCCGCGCCGACGCGGTACGCCCAGGTGTCGGCGCAGGTGAAGCCGAAGTACGCGGACACGTCCTCGTCGGCCTCGATGGCGCGCACGGCGTCGCCCTCCCGCGGCTCCAGGCTGGGCCAGAGCCGCGCCTCCTCGCCGACCGTGACCACGTCGCTGAACCGGCACGGGAGCGTCGGCGCGCCGAGCTTGTGGGTCGACTGCAGCTGGAAGTGCAGGTGCGGCTCGGGGGATCGACCCGAGCTGCCCGCGAGCCCGAGGACGTCGCCCCGCTTCACCCATTGCCCCTCCACGACCTTGAGCGTCCCGCGCGCGAGGTGCGCGACCATCGAGTACACGCCGGGCGCGTGGGCCACGATGACGTGGTTGCCCCAGTTCTGCTCGAGGTTCATCGCGCCGACGTCGCTGTCGGGCACGCTCGACTCGACCTTCACCACGGTGCCGTCGGCGGCCGCGACCACGGGTAGCCGGTGGCAGTGGAAGTCCTGCGGCGCGCTCCCGGCGCCGCGGAAGGCCAGGCCACCTTCGCCCATCACCTGGAAATCGAAGGCATGGCGCCATTGCTCCTTGTGCGTGAACGCGCCGTCGACCGCCTGCGTGCACGTCCACGTGCCGCGGAACGGGAGCCGGAAGCTCACGGCGTGCGGCGACTGCTGGAAACGCGCGCGCCGCGTGCGGAGGTACGCGAGGTTCTGCTCGGGCGTGCCCGGGAGGAAATCCACCGCCTTGGGCCGCTCGTCGCGCGCGCGCCGACGCATCGCGAGGAGGACGGCGACGACGGTGACGTTGAACGGCAGGATCAGCGGCGCCGCGCCGAGCCGCGCGAGCGGCGCCATCGCGCCGGCGGTGACGAGCGCGGCGGCGACGGCGCCGGACAGGCCGAGCGCGAACGAGGACGCCGAGGGGACGAACCAGACGCCGCCCAGCCCGACCGCCGTGAGGACGGCGTTGTAGCCGAGCACGTCGAGCGCGCCGTCAGGGAGCGAGAGCCATCGCGAGGCGAGCCCGAGCGCCGCCGCGAACGCGAGCGCGGCGAGGAGCGCGGCGATCCGGCTGTGGACGAGGAGCGCCGCGAGCACCAGCGCGCCCGCGTCGGCGCGGGGCAGGAAGAAGAGGCCGCCGAGGCACCGCGCGAACAGCGCGATGGGCGCGGGGAGGCCCTCGAACGCGAGCGGGGCTTGCGCGGGCGCCGCGAGCGTGAGCCCGGAGAACGCCGAGGTGCTCAGCGTCAGGTGGAAGACGACGATGAACGGGAGCGACAGCACCGGCAGGCCGGCGGCGCCGCCGGAGCCGGGACCGGAGAGGGAGCGCAGCGCCGCCGTGACCACCACGCACGCGGCGGCGCCGAGCAGCGCGACGGCGACGGCGGGGCCGTCCGCGGTGAACGACTGCGCCACGCCGAGGCCGACGAGGAGCGCGTTGTACGCGTACGACCCGTCCCTCACGGCGTCCTTCTCGAGGTCGAGGAGGAGCGCGGCCCCGTTCGCCGCGCACGCCGCGATGACGCCGAACACGAAGGCGCGAGGCACGGTGGCGGTCGCGAGCATCACGAGCAGCCCCACCGCCGGCGAGCGCGAGAACAGGATGTGCGCGTAGACCCGGAGGAGCGACTCCCCCATCTCGACGACGCCGCTCCTCGCGAGCCGCGAGCTCACGGCCGCCGCGACCCGACGGCGCCGGGCCGTCCCGGTCGCGCGCGCCGCGCCGCTCGCGTCGCTCGTCGGCCCGGGGATCACCTGAGCCATGCCGGCACGTCCTCGACGGCGCGGAAATCGTCGAGCGTCTCCGCGCGGCGGATGCAGGAGGCGCCTCCCTCGCCCACCATCACCACCGCCGGACGGAGGGTGATGAACTGGTGCCACTGCGTCACGTTGTAGGCGCCCACGTTGCGGAACACGAGCCGATCTCCCGGGGACGACGCCGGGAACTGCATGGTGTCGCGCACCACGTCGATGTTCATGCACAGCGGGCCGAACATCACGGTGGGCTCCTGCATGGCGCTGAACTCCTGCGCCGGGACGACATCGTGTTTGTACCAGAACGAGGTGAAGAGCAGGTTGACGCCCGCGTCGAGCACGAGGCCGCTGCGCCCGTCGGGGAGGCGCTTCTTGGCCTCGACCGTCGCGATGAGGTACCCCGCGTCGTCCACCAGCGCGCGGCCCGTCTCGAGGACGAGCGTCGGGAGCTCCCGGGCGGGACAGTCGAGCTCTCCGAGGCCGTCGCAGATGGCCTCGGCGTAGCGCTCGAACGACGGAGACGCCTGCTCGCCGAGCAGGTACTGCGCCTTGAGCGTGTTCTTCGAGGCGAAGCCGCCGCCGAGGTCGAGGAACGAGAGCCGGATCCCGTGCGCGGCGCGTATCTCGTTGGCGAGGCGCGCCAGCTTGGACGCCGCCTTGCCGTAGGCGCCCGGGTCGAGGATGAACGTGCCGATATGGCAGTGCAGCCCGGTGAGCTCCATGCGATCTCCGCTCACGAGGCGGCTCACCGCCTCCCTGGCCTGGCCGGACTCGAGGTTCAGGCCGAAGCGGCTCCACGGCGCGAGGCCCTCGATGTTCATGTTGACCCGGATGGCCACCTTCGGGCGCGCCTTGACCCGCTCGGCGACCCGCTCGATCCGCGCCAGCTCATCGAGGTTGTCGATGTGGATGATCGAGCCGCCGGAGACCGCGCGCGCGAGCGCCGCGTCGGGCTTGTAGGGGCCGTTCCAGTGGATCCGCTCGGCCGGGACGCCCGCGAGGATCGCCTTGTCGTACTCGAAGGGCGAGACCACCTCGGCCCAGGCGCCTTCGCGGTGGAACGTGCGGCAGATCGCCTCGAGGTAGTTCGTCTTGTACGACCAGGCGATCCGCACCTTGGCCCAGCGGCGCGCGAACGCGCCGTGGAGCTCGCGGTAGCGGCTCACGAGCGTCCGCTCCGAGAACACGAAGAGCGGTGATCCGTGCTGGGCCACGAGATCGGCGATGGCGACTCCGTCGATGTGGGTGAGGGGCCGCACGCCCTGGAGGCGGCCGAACTTGTTCATCGCCCCCATCTGGTGCCGGACGATGCTGGGCGATTCGTAGACCGGGCTATTCACGAGAGGCCTCCTGAACGGACGAGCTCGCCCGTCGTCACCATGCTCTGAAAGTCGCTGATCCGCGCGACCTGGTCGATCGAGATGCGGACGAACATCGCGCCGACCTCGTAGCCGCGGAGCGGCTCGATCGGCGCGCCTGCGGCGAGATCGACCACGGCGCGAGGCAGGTTCATCCCGGCCGCCACGCTCAGGTACACCCACGCCGGGAAGCGCGGGTTGACCTCGATGAGGTGATAGCGCCCGTGCGCGTCGCGCATCACCTCGACCTCGAAGGGGCCGCGCCACCGCGTCGCCTCCGCGAAGGCCTGCGCGATGCCGACGAGCTCGGGGTCGCGTACGGTGATGCCGGCCCAGCCCTTTCCCTTGTCGGTGAGGAGCATCTTCTTCATCGGCACGGCGCCGACGAGCCCGCCTTCTCCGTCGCCGACCGCCACCACATCGAGCTCCTCCCCGGTCACGTGCTCCTGGACGAGGACCGGGAGGCCCCACTGGGCTATCACCTTGTAATAGGCCGACACCGCCTCATCGAAGGTCGTCGCCAGCGTCGCGCCGTAGAACACGCCCTTCACGTGGAAGGGGTAGGGCACCCGCTCGTGGATGCGCAGGAGCTCGTCGGCGTCCGAGAGGGCCGCCGTGCGCGGGACCCGGATGCCGGCGCGGGCGCCGAGCGCGGCGAGGCTCGCCTTCGAGCGGAGATCGAGCTGCTCGCGCGTGGGCAAGCAGGTGCCGATCCCCATCGCGCGGAGCCGCGGCGCGATGTCGATGAACGAGGGCAGCTCGGCGTCGAGCGTCGGGATGATCACGTCGAGCCCGACCCGCCGGTGGACGTACTCGAGGCGGGACACGAACGCTTCCAGGCCCTGCGATGGATAGGGGATCATGAACACGTCGCTCACGATGTCGCCGGCGTACGCGCCGGGATCGAGCGCGTCGTACGCGAGGCCGACGAGGCGAATCGAGGCGTCGCCGCCCGCGCGGAGCGCCCGGATGACGCCCACGCCGGGAGCGGGGTTGTCAGTCGCGTTGAGGCCGGTGACGGCGATGGTGCGGGGCCTCGTCTTCACTGGGCTCCCTCCGGCTCCGCGGAGAGGAGGCCGTGCTGCCGGAGGAGCTCCAGGAACTCGCCGACGTCGCGCGCCGGGTCGCCCCCGCGGATATCGAATCGCTCGCGGAGCCGGGCGGCGACCTCCTCGCGCGAGAGCCCCTCTTTCATGGCGTTGAGGGCGCAGAGGCCGGTGGGATTGACGGTGAACGTCGCGCCCGACGCGGGATCGAACACGAATCCGGTATCGCTGAGTGCAAGCTCTTTCAATCGCAGGATCGCGCTCACGCGAGCCTCCTCGTTCTAAGGGTGTTGGGGCGCCGACCGTGAAATTCTTAGAAAATTCACAGGGAGGCGGGGAGACGGGGAGGAGAGATTCAAAATACTCCCTGTCTCCCAGCCTCCCTGTTCAATTCGCTGAAAAGGGCCACGAAATGAGGGTATTCCTCAGGCCTCCAGCCGCGCCTCGGACCAGGTGCGGCTGGAGTAGTAGAGCGGGGCGCTTCAGGCGCGGCTGCCTGCCCTCCTTGTGCCCGCCGGGGGCGAGAGCGGGTCAATGAATTTGACCGTGTGTCGCGAGGAGGATCAACGCTCCATCAATGCTCGGCCGCGCCCTCCGCGCGGGCGCGCAGCCGGGCCGCGTAGACGCTGTCGCCGTGGCGTGAGAGGAAGTCGTCGATCGCGGCCCGCTCGTCGCTTCCGCGCCCGAGCTGGCGCAGGGCCTCGATGCGGCCATAGCGCGCCTCGGCGCCGAGCCCGCCGCGCCCGGCCGCGAGGTACCGCTCGAAATAGCCGAGGGCCGAGGCGGGATCTCCTCCGGAGAGCGAGAGCCGGCCGAGCGATACGAGCGCGACGCGCGCCTCGGGGCTGCCCGGATGGCGCGCGAGCAGCGCGAGGTACGCGGCCGACGCATCGGCGTCGCGGCCGGCGGCGAGCGCCAGCTGGGCGTCGCGCAGCAGCTCGTCGGCGCTCGGACCGGGGTGCGCCTCGCCGCGGTGGCCCTCGCGCGCTGCCCTCGGAGCGGCCGCCGCGCCGGCGGCCTCCACCACGCCCGCGTCGGGCGACTCCTTCGGCGCGGGCGCCGTGGCGGCGGGCTGGACGTCGAGGGAGCGCGGCGGCGGCTCGATCCCGGCGCTGGCCTGCGCGGGCGCCGCGTCTGGCGCGCGCGGGGGCGGGGGCGCCACGTCGCGGTCGATCAGGAGCTCGGCCGCGAGCGCGGCCAGGAACGTCGCCGCGAGCGCGACGCCGGCGAAGGTGCCCGCGACCCCGCGCCGCACGATCGCGCGCCGCCTGGGGCGCTCCTCTGGCGCAGGGACGCGCTGCGCCCCCGCCTCGCCGGCGGCCTGCGCGAGGATCCGCGCAGCGAGGGCGTCGTCGTCCACGGGGCCGAGAGCCCCGCCGCGCCGCGCGCCGAGCCGGCCGAGGTCGGCCCAGAGCGCGGCTTCGCCGGCGAGCTCCGGGTGAGCCTCCTCGTAGCGGCGGCGGAACGCGGCGTCCTCGGGCCCGATCGGCGTCCCGCGACCTTCGGCCGCGACGATCGCGATCCAGCGCTCCTCGTCCGAGGCATGGGCCATCATGGTCTTCACGGCGATCTTCTCCGGCCGACGGCGATGTCCTGCCGGACCCGCTTTCGCAGGGCGGCGATCCCGAGGCGCAGGCGGCTGCGCACGGTGTCCGGGCTGACGTCGGTCATCTCAGCGATCTCATCGACGGTGTGTTCGAGCGCGTGGTGCAGGATCAGCGCCTCGCGCTGGGCTTCGGGCAGCTCCCCCAGGTAATCGCGCACGTGGCGCGGGAGCGCCTCCTGGGCGCTCCCGCGCGACGACGCCGGGACCTCCTCGGCGTCCGACAGGTCGCCTGCGATGGGGGCGTCGCGCCGCCGCAGGGCGCGGAGGTACCGCAGCACGGTCCGCACGGCGATGCGCCGCGCCCAGCCCTCGATGACGGCCTCGCCCCGGTACGCGGGCACGGCCCTCAGGATGGCGAGCATCGCCAGCTGCGCCGCGTCGTCCGCGTCGGCCGAGCGCCGCAGGAACGCCTGCGCGACCTGCCGGACGCCCGGGAGGAGCCTGGCCACGAGCCACGCCTGGGCCGCGGGATCACCCGCCCCGGCGCGGCGGGTCCGCTCGAGATCGATGGAAGAGACGAGGGGACCTTCGGCCTGGTGAGCGCGCGTCCCCTCCGTGACGCGCACACCCATGAGGAGAGCCTGTCCATCCACGATCACGGTGACCCTGTGCCTCCCGCGGGCACGATCGGGTCATTTTTATGAGGGTGGCCCGGCGCGACGGTGGCCCGACGCGGCGAGAGCCCGCCGCGCCCCCGTCGTCACCGCCCCGCGACCGTACGAGGCGGGGCGCTCCGCGCGGCCGGCCCGAGCTCGAGGCCGATCCCACCGAGGAAGCGCAGGGGATCCGGCTGGAGATCGGCGACCCGCGGCGCGGGGGTCGAGAGCCGGTTCAGCGGCACGTCGAGGCTGGTCCAGAGGGCGATGCGGAGCTCATCGGAGATCCGGAGGCTCAGCCCCGTCGTGGGCGCGACGCTGATCAGCAGGTCGGTCACGCGCTTGTCGGACGAAAGATGCGGTCCTTCCGGCGAGGACGCTTCCGGCGGACCCGGCGATCTCCAGGGCGCGTGCGGCGCTCGCCACGCGCCGCTCCGCGAGACGACGTCGAAGGTGGCCCGGCCGCCGAGATGGAAGGCCCAGCGCCCGCTCCCGATGTCGAATCGGTGGCCCCCGCTCGCGAAGAGCGGTGTCCGATCGAGATCCAGATCGAGGCCCGCGCGCTCCACCTGGAGGTGCTGTGTGTCCATCCAGTCGTAGCCGGCGCCGACGTACGAATCGGGCGTGGGCGCCCACGACAGCGAGAGCGAGACGGCGCTCTGCCAGGGGACGTGCTCTCCGAACGTGCCGCCCGCATAACCGGCCGAGAGGAACCACCGCCGCCACCACGCGGCGTCGGCGTGCTCGAGCGTCGAGGGCGGCGGCGCGGGGCGCTCGTCCGGCGCTGGTGCGGGCCGCGATGGTGGCCGGGCAGGAGGGGCCGCGGGGGGCGCGGGCGCGTCCGGCGGCGGCGCGGCCTGCGCAGGCGAGGGCGCCAGCGCGGCGGGCGCGGCCTGCTCGGCGCCGCCGACGTCGACGCTCGCCATCCCGGCCCCGGTGATGGGCCCCTCCAGCGCCTCCGCCGCCGCCGAGCCCGCGACGTTCGCGAGCGCCTCGACGGCCACGGACGTCCGCCCGGGAGGCGCAGGGAACCGCCGCGAGTACACGCGCTCCCCGCCGCGAGGGAAGAGATACAGGGCGAGCTCGTTGCCCGGACCCGCCTCGATCCACAGCGCGCCGTGCGCGGACCATTGCTCCACGAGCGAGCGCGCCGCCGCGACGCGCTCGTGCAGATCGAGCGCGGGCGCCGGCGCGCGCCGGACCACGTGGAGCCCGACGCCCGAGGGCCGGACGTGCGCCGCGACGAGCGCCGCGGCGTGCGCCTCGAGCGGCGAGCCCGGGCGCCCGGCGACGATCAGCACGAGCGCGCGCTGCGCCGCGGGCGCATCACCCGCGCCGGCGCGCTCCGGGGCGCGCGGCTCGTCCGCCGCGGCCGCGCCCGACGCCAGCGCGAGCCACCCCGCCGCGAGCAGCGCGGGCGCCTTGCGCCGGCGCGCGGCGCAACGGGGGCAGTTCGGTCGTGCGGCGCTCGACGTCATGACTCACGATCCGCGACGCGGTCCAACGTGTCCGGCTGACGAAGGAAGAAGTAGAGTCGACCCGTAGCAGCAAACGAGCGACGACGCCACCGCGCAGCACGGCGCCGCCGCGGGCGTTCGGCCTTCAGCTCAGCGCTTCGGCGCTTCACCCGCTTCACCGCGGCGCGCGGGCGGCGAGGCGGTACAGAAGAGCAGCACCGATGCGACACATCCTCCACATCGACATGGACGCGTTCTTCGCGTCGGTCGAGCAGCTCGACGACCCGTCGCTGCGAGGCCGCCCCGTCCTGGTGGGCGGCGCCTCCCGGCGGGGCGTCGTCGCGGCCGCGTCGTACGAGGCGCGCGCCTCGGGCGCCCGCTCGGCGATGCCGATGGTCGAGGCGCTCCGCCGCTGCCCGCAGGCGATCGTGGTGCCGGTGCGGCACGCCCGCTACGCCGAGGTGAGCGCGCAGGTCTTCGCGATCTTCCGCCGCTTCACGCCGCTCGTGGAGGGGCTGTCGCTCGACGAGGCGTTCCTCGACGTGACCGCGAGCCGCGCGCTCTTCGGCGACGGCGAGGCGATCGCGGCGCAGATCAAGCGCGCGATCCGCGACGAGACCGGGCTCACGGCCTCCGCGGGCGTCGCGCCCTGCAAGTTCGCCGCGAAGATCGCGAGCGATCTGCGGAAGCCCGACGGCCTCGTCGTGGTCCCCGGCGACGTCGCCGCCTTCCTCGCGCCGCTGCCGCTCGAGCGCATGTGGGGCGTGGGCCCGCGCGCGGCCGAGCGGCTGCGCGCGGCGGGGCTCGCGACCATCGGCGATCTCGCGCGCTGCCCCGCGCCGCGCCTCCACGAGCTGCTCGGCCCCGCGTGGGGCGAGCACGTGCGGCTGCTCGCCGCGGGCGTCGACGAGCGCGCGGTCGTCCCGGGCCGCGCGGCGGAGTCGATTGGCGCGGAGGAGACCGTGGAGGAGGACCTCCGGGGCAGGGAGCCGATCGAGCATTGGCTGCTCGATCTGTCGGGCCGCGTGGCGCGGCGCCTGCTCAAGGCGGGCCTGTCCTGCCGCGCGGTGGTGGTGAAGCTCAAGTACTCGGACTTCACGCTGCGGACGCGCCAGACGACGCTGTCCGAGCCGGTCAGCGACACGGACTCGATCTACACCTGCGCGAAGGGGCTGCTGTCGCGCTTCGATCTCTCGCGGCCCGTGCGGCTCGTCGGCGTCGCCGCGAGCGACCTGACGAGCGAGACCGGCGGCCCGACGCTGAGCCTGTTCCCGGTCGCCTCCGAGCGCCGCCGCCGCCTCGAGGGCGTCGTGGCGGAGGTGGCCGAGCGCTTCGGTGGGAAGGGGCTCACCCGCGCGGCGCTGCTGGGACCCCCGCCCTCGGGCCGCGCGACGTCGCGCGCGGCCCCGGGCGAGCGCGAGAAGAAGAAATAGACGGTCTCGAGCTCGTGTAGAGTGGGACGATGGCTCGTATCGTCGATTCCAGGTGTCCGCGCTGCGGCGCCCCGCTGCCGATTCAGCCGGCGATGGATGCAGTCACCTGCCAGTACTGCGGCGCGCGGTCGCTCATCGATCGCGGCAGGAAGCCGACCACCGCGCCGATCCCGCAGGGCATGCACGTCGTCCGGGTCGCCCCGCCGTCCAGCAACGCGGCGGGGGTCATCGTGATGTCGGTCGTCATGGCCATGGTCGTGGCCGGCGCGGCCGCCGGCGCCTTCGTGTTCAGCGCGTCGGGGCCGTCCAAGGGCCGGTCGGCGCCGCTCCCCGGCCTGGGACCGAAGGCGTACTTCAGCGATCGGCCGATGCTCGCCGACGTGAACGGCGACGGCGCGCCGGACGTGATCGGCAAGAGCAACGTCCCCGCCGGCGAGGAGTGGATCGCGGCCTACGACGGGCGCGACGGCAAGCCGATCTGGAAGACGGCGGCGCTCACCAAGGACGCGGCCAACCACGAGGCGCGGCGCGCGATCGCCTCCGGCCGTCTGATCTCGATCGACGCGCTCGGCAAGGTGCAGGCCTATGATCTGCGCACCGGGACGCCGTCGTGGTCGGCGTTGCTCGGCGAGAAGGCGAGGCGGCTGTGCCAGGGCGACGGCGTCATCGTCGTCGAGACGGTCGACGACGTGAAGCACGGGCTCGATCCGGCGACCGGGACCCGGCGCGAGCTCGCGAAGGGCGCGGCCTGCAAGACGGTTCCGAGCTCGATCCAGGAAGAGGCGCCCGGTTATCGGTTCGCCCGCTGGCACGAGTTCGACGAGCTCGGGCTGCCCGGGTCGCATGAAGTCGAGGGCATGTCGGTGAGCGGCGCGATCATCCCGAGCGGGCCCGGGCCGCGGTTCCTGCTCGGCGGCCGGAGCAAGGGCAGCCAGGTCGGCATGGTGGCCGCGGTGGACAAGAAGAAGGTCCTCTGGAAGATGGTGGTGCCCGGCGTCGACCCGCTGACCACGAGGCCCACGGGGGTGGACGCGGGGGCCTATGAAGGCGGGTTCCTGGTCGTCCCTTATGACATGAAGGATCACAAGGACGGCACGCGCCTCGCCTGCTTCGAGGCCGGCACCGGCAAGCGGCTGTGGGACGTGCAGGTCCACAAGAAGTCGCAGGTCTCGTCCGGGATCTCGATCTCGGCGAACGACGTCTTCTTCGCCAGCTGGACGGCGCTTTACGTGTTCTCGCTGAAGACGGGGCAACTCAGGTACATGATCGGGACCGAGTTCTAGGCTTCCGGCGCGCCCGCGGCAGCGCGGGCTCCAGGGCTCCCCGCCATGTCGTCCGTCCAGCAGAACCCCTGGCGCATCTGCGTCTACCACGGCGTTCAATCGCTGATGTTCCCGGCGGCCATCTTCCCGCTGTTCTGGACGCAGGACATCGGCATGAGCGTGGCCACCATGATGACCGTGCAGGGCGCGTTCAGCCTGAGCATCGCGCTCTTCGAGTTCCCGTCGGGCTACATCGCCGATCGCCTGGGCCACCGCCGCGCGCTCGTGATCGCCTCCTTTTGCATCCTGGCCGGCTGGGTCCTCTACGCGCTCTCGCGCGGGCTCTGGTCGGTGCTGCTCGCCGAGCTGGTGCTCGGCGTCGGGTTCTCCCTTGTCTCGGGGGCGGACTCCGCGCTCCTCTTCGACTCGCTGCGAGAGCAGGGCAAAGAGCACGAGTTCGCCCGCTGGTACGGCCGCATGCGCTCGATCGCGCAGATCGCCTCGGGGAGCGCCGCGCTCGCCGCGGGCTTCCTCTATGCGCGCTGGTCCCGCCTGCCGTTCGCGATGGAGGCCGCGGCCTGGGCGCTCGCGGCGGGGATCGCCCTCCGGTTCGGCGAGACGCGGCGCGCCGAGCCGAAGGTCGAGGACCACCTGGGCCGCATGCGCGCGATCGTGCGCGACGCGCTGTTCGAGCGCGCCGACTTCCGCGCGGTGCTGCTGCTCGGCGTCGCGCTCGCGCTCGCGTCGTACCTGCCGACGTGGCTCATGGCGCTGTACGCGACCGAGGCCGGCGCCCCGGTCGCGTGGATAGGCCCCATGTGGGCCCTCGCGAGCTTCACCACCGCGCTCGGCTCGATGCTGAGCGAGCGCGCCGGCCGCCGCCTCGGCATGACGGGGACGCTGCTCGCGTGCGTCGTCCTGGTGGCGGCCGGGTACCTCGGCCTCGCGCTCTCGCGCCACGTGCTCGGGGTCGCGTTCTATTTCCTGCTGACGCTCGTGCGCGGGCTGCACATGCCGCTGCTCCACCACGAGGAGCAGCGCCTCGCGCCCGACGGCGATCGCGCGAGCTGCGTCTCGCTCCGCAGCTTCCTCTTCCGCCTCGCCTTCGTGCTGCTCGGGCCCGTCGTGGGGATGGGCGTCGATCGCTACGGGCACCGCCCCGTGCTGTGGGCCTCGGGCGCGCTCCTCGTCGCGCTGACGAGCGCGGCGTTCGGCCTGTTCGTCGCGCGCGCGGCGCGGCGTGATGAGGCGCCGGCGCCGCGGTGCTAGGGCGCCTGTCATGAAGAAGATCGAGAGAGAGGACGAGGTGGACCGGCTCATCAAGCTCGTGGGCGCCGGGTCCTGGGACGTCATCCACGGGATCCTGGAGCGGCAGTTCTCCGTGCTCCACAACCGCGCTCAGGTGCTCATCGGTCTGTGCGGCATCGTCATCACCACGACCGGCTTCTCCGGCCGCCTCATCGCCGGCACCAGCCCCCACGCGCAGGGGCTGATCATCGCCGGCGTGGCGATCGTCCTGCTCTCCGCGACCCTGATCGTCTGGGGTGTGCAGCACATCCGCTGGCTCACCCAGCAACCGGGCGACGACCTGCGTGGCTGGCTCTTCGCCTCGCTCGCCTACCGGGATCGCAAGACCACGATCTACCGTGTCGCCATCGCGTTCCTGCTGGTCGGCCTCTCGTTTTATGTGATCGCCATTGCCATGATGCTACTCCACCCCACTGCGGCCCCGTCGCCGGGTGGGCGCTGAGCCCTGCGCCCCGATGACCGATGGGGCCTCGCCACGGGCACCGCGCGCCGCCGTCGCCTCGACATCACACCACGGCCGAGCAGCCAGGGACGCTCAGCTGTTGGTGCCGGCGGGCGCCCGCGCTCCGGACGCGACTTCGCAGGTGGCATGATGTGGCCTCTTCACGCGCATTGGCGCCGGCGTCGCTGATCGCGAAATGCGCTGAACTGTAACGACGGATCCGCACGTCCGTGTTGTTGAGAAGTTGCTCTGTCCAGGATAGTCTCGTCCCGTGCTGTTTGGCTCGGAGGAGCTCGGGCGCGGTCGGAGCCGCTGAAGGCGAACGGCGGCATTGGCCGGGGCCTCGCGGGATGGATCTAGGAGGGGCTAGGATGAGAACAGTTCGTTCCACGGCGGGGTGTGGGTTGTTGGTTTTCGCGTTCGCCGTCATGGGTTGCACGGACAACCCCGCGAACCAGGACGGTACGGGCGGGGGCTTCCCCTTCCCCCCGAGCACATCGTCGGGCTTGACGGGCGCGACCAGCAGCTCGAGCGGCGCAGCAACCACCGGTGATGGCGGCGCAGGTGGTGGTGCCGGCGGCGGTGTGGGTGGAGGCGTCGTTGATCCGGGCGATGGCTGCCCTGGCTGCGCGCGGCTCTCCGTGCCGCTCACGAGGGCGATGCAGGCCACACAGTTCATGATCTTCTTCCACGAGAAGGTCGACCTGACCGGCGCGACCGTCACGTTCCGCGTGAGGACCCGTGCCGGCACGAGCGGCGCTCTGCAGCCGTTCGTGCAGAACGGGGGCGATCTCGGCTATGCGAACATCGGCTACTCGTGGAACCCGCTTGTCGACATGGGACAGTGGACGGAGCTCAAGATCGATGTCGATGCGCTGGCTCCGGCAAATCCAAACTTCAACCGCACCGTGGTGGAGATGATCGGGGTTCAGGTCACGGCGGGCAACACGGGGCCCTGGTCCAATCCGACCGTTGTTGATGTCGACTCCGTCACGGTCACGAGACCCGGCACAGGCGAAGGGGCTCCGAGCAGCCAGCGCTTCTCCTTTGGCCCTAGCGGGGAGCGCGGCGAAGGCGGCGCCGGGGGGATGAGCGGCGCCGGGGGTGAAGGCGGCGCCGGGGGGATGAGCGGCGCCGGAGGCGCGGGCGGCACCAGCGGCGATGGCGGCGCGGGGGGTATGAGCGGCGCCGGAGGCGCGGGTGGGGTGGCCGGGGCCGGAGGCGCGGGCGGCGAAGGCGGCGAAGGCGGCGGCAGCGCGAGCAGCAGCAGCAGCGCGAGCAGCAGCAGCAGCGCGAGCAGCAGCAGCGCGAGCGGCGGAGGCGGCGAAGGCGGCGGAGGCGGCGAAGGCGGCGAAGGCGGCGGCTCCAGCGTCGATGTGATTCATGTGAGGGGTCCGTACGAGTTCACGACGAGCGAGGAGCCGATGGTGGTCAACGACTACCAGCCCGTGGAAGGCTCGACGGTGACCCACGTCGCCCCGTGACCCCTGGCTATCCCGTGGCGCCCCCTGTACCCCGTCAGGGAGGTCCACGAGACACGTGTTGAAGCATCCATCTGCACCGATCTGACGACGATTCCGGACGCGACGGCGAGGGCTCGGCACGCTCGGCGAGCCGAGCGCGCTGCCGCGTCCGGAGGTGCCTTGAATGAACGAGGTGCGCTGTCGGTGGCGTCGTCGCGGCGACGACGGTCGCTGAGGCAGCGATTGGCATGAGAGCGCGCTGATCTGCGCTCTCGGGATGCCGCGCTGTGCTCGGGCTCGACTCCGTAGGTGGTCTCATGTGGCTGCCGCGCCTCGCTTTGCTCGACTCCGTAGGTGGTCGCATGTGGCCGCTGCGCCGCGCTCGGGCTCGACTCCGCAGGTGGTCTCATGTGGCTGCCGCGCTCGCAGCGGCGCCAGCGCCGAGCGATGCCAAGCGCGTTGGGTTTTGGTGACGGATTCGCACGTCCGGGCTGTTGAGAAAGTTGTCTGTCCAGGATAATGTCGCTGCTTGCGGGGCCGGCTCGGCAGAGATCGACTGCGGTGAGAGCGGCTCCGGCGAACGGCGGCTTCGGCCGCGCAGCCTCGCGGGGGCCTATCCAGGAGGGGTCACGATGAGATCAGTTCTTTCTTTGGCGGCGTACGGGGTGCTGGTCGGCGCGTTCGCCATGACGGGTTGCGGTGACGACGAGTCGACCGGCAGCGGCGGTGCGGGCGGGACGGGCGGCGGGAGCTCGTCCACCTCCAGCTCGTCGTCGAGCTCGACCAGCTCGGGCTCTGACGGCGGCGGCGGGGCGGGCGATGGCGGTTCAAACGCGGATGGCGGCGGGGGTGCGGGCGACGGCGGCAACGGATCGAGCGACGGGGGCGGTGGTTCGAGCGACGGCGGCGGTGGTTCGAGCGACGGCGGCGGTGGTTCGGGCGATGGCGGCAGCAGCCCGGGTGTCGGCGGCGGCGGCAGCTCGGGTGAAGGCGGCGGCAGCTCGGGTGAAGGCGGCGGCGGCTCGGTCCCGGAGGAGCGTTGCTCCGGCTGCGCGCGGCTGTCCGTGCCGTTCACGACCGCGAATACCGCGACGCAGTTCTTCATCGAGTTTGCCTCGCCGGTCGATCTGACGGGGAGCACGGTCACGTTCCGTGTGAAGACCCACGCCGGTACGAGCGGCGGCGTGCAACCGTTCGTGCAAAACGGGGCGGACCTGTTCTATGCGAACATCGGCTATTCGTGGAATCCGATCGCCGGCCTGGCAGATTGGAAAGAGATCACGATCGATGTCGACGCCTTGGCCCCATCGCGTCCCAACTTCAACCGCGCCCGGGTGAAGTTGATTGGACTCCAGCTCACGGCGGGCGGCACCGGGCCCTGGACCAACCCGACCGTCATCTACGTCGACTCCATCACCGTCACGAAGCCCGGCACTCCGAGCGCCGCGCGAGGCGCCGCACCGAGCGGCGAGCGCGGCGAGGGCGGCGCCGGCGGTGAGGGCGGCGCCGGCGGGTGGAGCGGCGAAGGTGGCGCCGGCGGCGAGAGCGGCGTGGGCGGCGCCGGTGGAACGAGCGGTGATGTCGGCGCCGGTGGTGAGAGCGGCGTGGGCGGCGCCGGCGGCGAGAGCGGCGTGGGCGGCGCCAGCGGCGAAGGCGGCTCGGCCGGTGTCGGCGGCGAAGGCGGCACGGCCGGTGTCGGCGGCGCGGGCGGCGAAGGCGGCACGGCCGGTGTCGGCGGCGCGGGCGGCGAAGGCGGCACGGCCGGTGTCGGCGGCGCGGGCGGTGAAGGCGGCGGCTCCAGTGGAGAGGTGATCCACGTGGTGGGTCCGTTCGAGTTCACGGCCGGCGCGGAGCCGATGGTGGTCGGCAACTACATGCCTGTGGCCGGCTCGTTGCTGACCCACATCGCCGAGTGATCCCGGGCCAGCCGGGGAGCACGCTGCACCGGACGCAGCGAAGCACGCACGGCGCGCCAGAGCATCCAACAGCCTGAACTCGTGACAACGCCAGCCGGAGGGGCTCGACAGCCCTCCGGCGAGCTTTCTCTGGTTGCGCTGGCGCGAGCTGCGCGATGAGAATGGCCTCGACGCGCCAGGACCCGGCGCGCTCGATGGACCGACCCACGGCGAGCTCAGGACAGCGTTTCAAGGAGGATTCGAATGAGAAAGATCGTCTATGACGTCGCGGTGACGGTCGACAACTTCATCTCGCACGAGGACGGCTCGGTGGACGGCTTCGCGATGCAAGGAGAGCACGCCGCCGATTACGTCGAGCGCCTGAAGGGCTACGACACCGTCGTGATGGGGCGAAGGACGTACGAGTGGGGCTATCCGTTCGGGCTCGTCCCGGGGAAGCGAGCCTACCCGCACATGGCGCATTACATCTTCTCGAAGACCCTCCGCTTCGGCGAGGGCGCCGAGGTGGAGGTCGTGGACCGTGACGAGATCGCTGTCCTGAAGCGGCTGAAGGAGGGCGCCGGGGCCGATATCTATCTCTGCGGGGGCGGCGCCTTCGCCGGCTTCCTCCTCGATCACGACCTCATCGATCAGCTCGTCCTCAAGGTGAATCCCATCGTCTTCGGGCACGGGATCCGGCTCTTCGGCGGCAGCTCCAGGAAGGTCGAGCTGGCGCTCCTCGGCGCGACGTCGTACGCGAACGGCGTCTCGCTCCTCCGGTACGACGTGAAGCGCGGGGGCGCCGCGTAAGGGGTCGCCCGCGGCGATCGCGTGCCGCTCGATTCCACTGCGGCGCGATCGTCGGCGGGCACTGAGCGCCGCACCTCGACGGGGCTGAGCCTGTCGCCGGGGCGGACAATGCCAACAGGTTTGAGACAGGCCGCACGCCGCGTTCAACGACAAGGGCGGGACGCTCGTGTACATGCACGCTTGGCCTTCGTGCCGCTCTCGCGTGTCGAGCGCGTGAAGGACGCGTCTGGATGCGGTGCGCGTGGCGGCGTGCATGGGGTCGCGAGCCTCTGGAGAGGCGACCTTTGCGTCTGTTCACACCCGAAGCGCGCGGAGCGTCGCTCAACGTGGCGGAAATTTGAACTTGACCGCGAGAAGCGAATCGACCAGATGGTGTGCGCTGTCTTTCAAATTTGCATCAACTTCTGATTTTTTTTGATCGAGAAGCGGGGTTCATCCGCGCCGGGGACGCGAGCCGCGATGGCGCACTTGGCCGGAAGCCGAGCTCTGCGTCCCCGTGTGCGGCGTGCGATCCCCGACCGCTCTCGATCGCAAGCCTCATCGAGCTCCATACCATGGGGGCCTGATGGGCTTTTCTTCCTGCCAAGGGAGTATCCATGACGCGTGTCCGTTTCGTGCTTCGGGGTTTACCTTTCGCATCATCCATATGGCTCACCGCGCTCCTCGTCGGAGCGATCTTCCTGAGCGGCCTCGGATGCGCGCTTGACGCCGGGCCGCCGGGGGGCGACGAGCTGCGTTTCCGCTTCCCTGGCCAGGCGGCACAGGTGCTCGAGAGCGACGAGGGGTTCGTCGCGGTCGACGAAGGCTTCGCGCTCGCCTCGACAGGCGGCTCGACCCGCGAGATCGAGGCTCTGTTCGAGCGCCGCGGCGGGCTGCAGGCCGCGCTGCCTGCGAGCGGAGAAGGGAAGGTCCGCTTCCATCTGCCCGGCGGCTTCGAGATCGGCGTGCGCGAGATCGGCGCCGAGGGCGAGGGCGCTGTCGTCGAGCGCGCCGTGGCGTATCGGCGCCAGGGCGGGACGTCGTTCTGGTCTGCGGTCGACGCTGGTTACGAGGAGTGGCTGCTCCTCGATGCCGGCGTGGCGAACGGCGGCGCACCGGTGGCGGCGTGGGAGGTCGACGGCGCGACGCTGCGACAGCAGGGCGACGCGGTCGAGGTCGTCGACGACGCGGGCGCGCCGCGGCTGCGGGTGACGGCGCCGGCGGCGTACGCGAGCGGCGGTCGGCCGGTCGAGGCGCGGCTAGAGGTGCGCGGGGCGACGATCGCGCTGTGGGTCGACGCGGGCGGCGAGGAGGTGCTGGTCGACCCGATATGGACGCCGACAGGATCCATGAGCGCAGCACGCGCCAACTACACGGCGACGCCGCTCGGGAATGGCCAGGTGCTCGTCGTGGGCGGGATCAATGCGTCTTCTCGGCTGGGGAGCGCCGAGCTGTACGATACGGTATCCAATACCTGGTGGTCGGCCGGAACGTTGGCCACGGCCCGCTACAATCATACGGCGACGCTGCTCGGCAACGGCAAGGTGCTGGTCGTGGGCGGGAAGGGCAGCGGCTCGGTGGTCCATACGAGCGCCGAGCTGTACGATCCGGCATCCAATACCTGGACGGCGACCGGCGCGCTGGCCGCGGGCCGCGCCGCCCACACCGCGACGCTGCTCGGGAACGGCAAGGTGCTCGTCGCCGGGGGGCATAACGGCTCTTATGTGGCGATGGCGACCGCCGAGCTGTACGATCCGTCGACCGGCGTCTGGTCGCCCGCTTCAACGATGGGGGCGAGCCGCTCCTGGCACACCGCGACGCTGCTCGGGAACGGCAAGGTGCTGGTCGCCGGGGGGCAAAACGGCTCCGGTGCGGCGTTGGCGACCGCCGAGCTGTACGATCCGTCGACCGGCGCATGGTCGCCGACGGCCTCGATGACCGGGCCCCGCCAAAACGCCACCGCGACGCGGCTCGTGAGCGGCAAGGTGCTCGTCGCGGGCGGTTACGACAGTTCTGCCGACTACCTGCAGAGCGTCGAGATCTACGACCCGTCCTCGTCGCCACCCGTCTGGACGACGGCGACGCCGATGAGCAGCAAGCGCGGCGACCATACCGCGACGCTGCTCCCGAACGGCAAGGTGCTCCTGACGGGCGGGTGGAGCGCCCCCATGGTCGTCAGTGCAAGCGCCGAGGTCTACGATCCGGGAACCAACTTTTGGGCAGCGGCCGGGTCGATGAGCACCGTCCGCACCAGTCATACTGCGACGCTGCTGGGCAACGGCAAGGTGCTACTCGCGGGTGGGCTCAACTTTGGCATTCCATCCAGCACGTACTACTCGAGCGCCGAACTGTACGATCCGGCGGCCACGACGTGGGGGGCGGTCACGTCGATGTCTCACGCCCGCATTGCGCCGACCGCGACGCTGCTCAACGATGGCAGGGTGCTCGTGACGGGCGGTGACTCGTTGGGAACGAGGACCGAGCTGTACGATCCGGCGACGGACACCTGGGCGGCGGGGCCGTTGATGGCCACGGGACGCCAGTATCATACGGCGACGCTGCTCGGCAACGGCAAGGTGCTGGTCGTGGGCATTCGGACCGTCGCGTCCCCCGCGAACGCCCAGCTGTTCGATCCCGCGACCGACACATGGTCGTCCGTAGGCTCGTCGACAAGCCCAGACCTCAACCGCATGGGACACACCGCGACGCTGCTCCCGAACGGCAAGGTGGTGGTATACGGAGGGGTCAATCCCTCCGCCGCCCCCGACGAGTACATGTACTCCTCGGCGCTGTTCAATCCGGCGAACAACGCCTGGTCGCCCGCCGACGCCATGCCGATTGCCCATGCCTATCATGCCGCGACGCTGCTCCCGAACGGCAAGGTGCTCTTCTCGGGAGGTAGGAGCGAGTATGCAGAGCAGCACGCCGTTGCCGCGCTCTACGAGCCCGATCTATGGTCGGCCGTGGATCACATGGTGAAGAGCCGCGCCTATCATACGTTGACGTTGCTGAACACCGGCGAGGTGCTGGCGGTGGGAGGATGCGCCACGAACGTGACCCCGACCGTCGAGGTCTATAACCCGACGTCTGATCTCTGGTCCTCCGGTACTGAGCAGTTCTCCTATCGCTCGCATACCGCGACGCTGCTCAACAACGGCAAGGTGCTGCTCGCCGGGGGGATCGACAACACAGGGAACGTGACCCGGAACGTCTACATCTACGATCCCGCGACCGGTGACATGGACCTGACCGGGCAGATGAACGATGAGCGGTACGCTCATGCAGCGGTCCGGCTCGGGAACGGAAAGGTGCTGGTCGTAGGCGGCAGTGACGGCTCCGCCCTGCCGACCGCCGAGATCTACACCCCCTGACGTCGTTGGGGCGCCCCGTCCACGGGCCAGCCCGTCCGCCGACGACGCGGCCGGCGCGGCGCAGGCGCTAGCAGCGCGCGCCGGCCGCGCCGCCTGCCGTCCGCTTCCGCAAACCAGCCAAGATCCCGCGTGCGGCAGCTGAACAACGCCGCCGTGCGGCGCTTCCGCCCGCGAGGCGCCGCGCAGGTTGTGGGCGGCCGCCGCCTTGCACTCGACGATGATTCGACGATGACTCGACCACGCGGAGATCGCCCTCTACTACGCGCTCGGGAACCTGCCGGCGCCCGAATGGCTCACCCACAAATTTTTCTGAGGAGGCATCTATCTCTGCGGGGGCGGCGCCTTCGCCGGCTTCCTCCTCGATAACGACCTCATCGATCAGCTCGTCCTCAAGGTGAATCCCATCGTCTTCGGGCACGGGGTCCGGCTCTTCGGCGGCAGCTCCAGGAAGGTCGAGCTGGCGCTCCTCGGCGCGACGTCGTACGCGAACGGCGTCTCGCTCCTCCGGTACGACGTGAAGCGCAGGGGCGCGGCCTGAGGGGCCGCCCCGGCGAGGGCGTGCCGCACGATTCCGTCGCGACGCCGTCGTCGGGCCCGCCGCGGCGCTTTTGTCGGGCGGGCGCTGAGCGCCGCGCCTCGACGGGGCTCATCTGGTTGCCGGGCTCACGCGTTTGGCCTGTTGAGAAAAATTTCTGCCCAGGGTAGCTTGCGCCACGCGGCTGGCTCGGAGGAGCCAGCGGGCGGTGGCAACCGCCATGGCGAACGGCGGCCCGGGCTGCGTGGCCTCGTGGTGCACATCAGGAGAGGGTCAGGATGAGATCAGTTCTTTCTTTGGCAATGTGCGGGATGCTGGTCGGCGCATTCGCCATGACGGGTTGCGGTGATGACGACACCACCGGCAGCGGCGGTGCGGGCGGTGGGACCACCTCCAGCACGACGTCGAGCTCCTCCCGCAGCAGCTCGACCAGCTCGGGCGGCGGCGAAGGCGGCGAAGGCGGCGAAGGCGGCGCGGGCGGCAGCGATGGTGGCGCCGGCGGCGAAGGCGGCGCGGGCGGCAGCGACGGTGGCGCCGGCGGCGAAGGCGGCGAAGGCGGCGCGGGCGGCGGCGCCCCCGACATCGGTCCCGGTCCGGAGGAGAGCTGCTCGGGTTGCGCCCGGCTTGCTGTGCCGCTCACCACGGCTTCCACGGGGACGCTGTTCCAGTTCGACTTCGCTCAGCTGGTCGACCTGACCGGCGCTACCGTCACGTTCCGTGTGAAGGCTCATGCCGCCACCGGCGGTGGCGTGCAGACGTACGTACAAAACGGAACTGCACGGAACGAAAATGAACAGAGCTGGGCGGGCGTCCCCTGGGCGTGGACGAGCTTCGGCGACCTGAAAGAGTGGACCGACCTCACCATCGACGTCGATGCCGCTGATGCGGCCGATGCCGCTGCTGGCGGGAAATTCGAGAGTACCGCGGTGAAGCGCATCGGCGTCAAGGTCGACGCAGGTGCCGAGGGGCCCTGGGCCAACCCGACCATCGTCTATATCGACTCCATCACCGTCACGAGGTCTGCCAGCACGAGCGGTTCGGGCGGTGCCGGCGGCGCGGGTGGCGCCGGCGGCGCGGGTGGCACGAGCGGTGAGGGCGGCGCTGGCGGCACGAGCGGCGAGGGCGGCTCGGCGGGCGCCACCGGTGAGGGCGGCGCTGGCGGCACGAGCGGCGAGGGCGGCTCGGCGGGCGCCACCGGTGAGGGCGGCGCTGGCGGCACGAGCGGCGAGGGCGGCACGGGCGGCGAGGGCGGCGCCGGCGGCGCGAGCGGCGAGGTGGTCCATGTGATCGGTCCGTTCGAGTTCACGGACGGGCTGCAGGGCTTCCTGCTCGGCGATTACCAGACCGTGCCAGGCTCGAGGCTGGATCCCCTCGGCGAGTGATCCACGAGGGCCTGCGGCGCTCGCTCTCGCGCTGCTGCGCGGAGCGAGCGTCCGGGCCGCCTCATCGATCCTTGAGGGCGCGCTCCCCTGCGCGCTCCAGCTCGACCCAGCTTCCCGGTCTCACGTAACTGCGGTGCGGCGGCGTACTTTGGCCGAAGGTGGGGCTTTTGAACCGCCAAGGACGCCAAAGACGCCAAGAAAAACATAAAAATCTTGGCGTCTCATGGCGTCTCATGGCGTCTTGGCGGCCCCATCCTTCCGGCGGGGCGGGGGAATTCGCCCGCCACCCGCCACGCTGCTGAAGCATGATCCGAACCGTCCAAACGACCCGCTACGTCACCCCGCTCCGCGAGGGCGGGTCGCTGCCGGCCCTCGTCGAGGCCGATGACGATGGGCTCTATGTCCTGAAGCTCCGCGGCGCCGGCCAGGGGCCGAAGGCGCTCATCGCGGAGCTCGTCGCCGGGGAGATCGGGCGCGCGCTCGGGCTCCCGGTGCCGGAGATCGTCTTCATGGAGCTCGACCCCGCCTTCGGGCGCGCCGAGCCGGATCCGGAGCTGTCCGACCTGCTCTCGGCGAGCGCCGGCTTGAACCTCGCCCTCGACTACCTGCCCGGATCGCTCGCCTTCCAGCCGCTCGCCGGCCCGGCGATCGACCCGGGGCTTGCGGCCGCCGTCGTCTGGTTCGACGCCTTCATGAGCAACGTGGACCGGACGCCCAAGAACCCCAACCTGCTCCTGTGGCACCGCCGCCTCTGGCTGATCGACCACGGCGCGGCGCTCTATGTCCACCACGCCTGGACCGACGCGACCGATCCGCGCGCCGACGCGGACGACCGCTTCCCGCTCGTCAAGAGCCATGTCCTGCTCCCGTTCGCGGGCGATCTCGCCGCGGCCGACGCCGCGCTGAGCGCCCGGCTCACGCCCGAGCGCATCGCGGGGATCGTCGCCGCGATCCCGGACGCGTGGCTGGCCGACCAGGACCCCCGCGCCCGGCCCTCGGGCGAGCGGCGGTCCGCGTTCTCGCCCGGCGCGGCCGAGGCGCCGCAGCCCGATGCGGCGCCGGTCGCGGCGCGGCGCGCGGCGTACGCCGCCTACCTGACCCACCGCCTCGCGTCGCCGCGGGGCTTCGTCGAGGAGGCGCTCGATGCAGCCCGTGCCCGGCGGTAGCCCTCCGGGCGCGCCCGCCGCCGACCCGTTCGATTACGCCGTGCTGCGCGTGGTCCCGCGCGTGGAGCGCGGCGAGCGCGTCAACGTCGGGGTGGTCCTCTTCTGCCGCGCCCGGGGCTTCCTCGACGCGCGCTTCGAGCCCGACGAGCGGCGCCTGCTCGCCCTCTGGCCCGACCTCGACCTGGAGGCGGTCCGCGGCCACCTCGACTTCATCCGCCGCGTCTGCGCCGGCGATCGGGCGTGCGGGTACGTCGCCGAGCTCCCCCAGGCCGAGCGCTTCGGCTGGGTGGTGTCCCCGGCGAGCACCGTCGTCCAGCCATCGCGTGTCCACGCGGGCCTCGGCGCCGACCCGGCCGCGGCGCTCGAGCGGCTGCTCGCGACGCTGGTGCGGCCAGGGCGGTCCGGACAGGGCTGATCGGCGCGGCGCGAGCCCGCGCTCCAGGGTCAGTGGCCGCCCTTTTCGCGGTTCATCGCCTGCTTCACCGCGGTCACGACGCCCAGCACGACCGCGCCGGCCGCGACGCCGACGATCATGTTGGCGAGCGACGGCACCACCGCGCCGAGCACGGCGCCGGCGCCCTGGGTCATGTCCTCGATGTGGTGGTGAAGCCACGGCACGCCGTGCGTCAGGATGCCGCCGCCGACGAGGAACATCGCCGCCGTGCCGGCGACCGACAGACCCTTCATCAGCCACGGCGCCGCCTTCAGGATGCCGCTGCCGAGCGACTGCTGCAGACCGCCGCTCTGGCGGCTCAGGTAGAGGCCGGCGTCGTCGAGCTTCACGATGCCGGCGACCAGGCCGTAGACGCCCACGGTCATGAGCAGGGCGATGCCGGTCAGCACGGCGACCTGCGTGCCGAACGGCGACGCCGCCACGGTGCCCAGCGTGATCGCGATGATCTCGGCCGACAGGATGAAGTCGGTGCGCACCGCGCCCTTGATCTTGTCCCTCTCGAACTCGACGAGGTCGATCTTCGGATCGGAGAGCGCCTGCACGAGCTCGGCGTGGTGCGCCTCGTCCTCGTGCTTGCTGTGCAGCACCTTGTGGGCGACCTTCTCGAAGCCCTCGTAACAGAGGAAGGCGCCGCCGATCATCAGCAGGGGCGTGACGGCCCAGGGCGCGAGGGCGCTGATCGCCAGCGCCGCCGGCACCAGGATGGCCTTGTTGAGCATCGAGCCCTTCGCCACGGCCAGCACGACCGGCAGCTCGCGCTCGGCGTTGACGCCCGTCACCTGCTGCGCGTTCAGCGCCAGATCGTCGCCCAGCACGCCGGCGGTCTTCTTGGCGGCCACCTTCGTCAGCACGGCAACGTCGTCCAGCACGGTGGCGATGTCGTCGATCAGGGCGAGCAGGCTGCTTCCGGCCATGGAGTGAGGTCCTCGTCGGGTGAATGGGGTAGGAGCGTAGGAGCGTAGGAGCGTAGGAGCGTGGCGAACGTCACGGGCGGCGCCGCAGCGCAGCCGTCGCGGTGGGCATGGTAGCGGGCGTCGGCGGTCGACGGGTCGAAGATCCTGGGCGCCCACGTCGATCGGCCAGCCCGGCCGTCGGCGCCGCGCCGCGGCTCACGCGCTCTCTTCGATCCCCGACGGCGACTCCAGCCCCGGCGGCTCTTCCAGGCTGATGCGCCCGAGCCGGCCGGCGCGGAAGTCGTGGACCAGGATGTCCGACGCCTTGTGCAGGTCCACCGCCCCGCCGCTGCGCAGGCAGCCGCGGCGGCGGCCGATCTCCTCGATCAGCGCGGCGGCGGTCTCCGGCAGCTCCTTCAGCTTGTAGCGGGCGACGAGGAGCTCGGGGTAGCGCCGCAGGAAGTACCCCGCCGCGAACAGGGCGACGCTCTGGTAATCGATGGCCGTGTCGGGGATCGCCCCGCCCACGGCCAGGCGGAACGAGGCCGCCTCATCGTCGATCTTGGGCCAGAGGATCCCCGGGTTGTCGGAGATGGCCATGCCGGTCTTCAAGGTGACGAGCTGCTGGCTCTTCGTGACCGCGGGCTCGTCGCCGACCTTGGCGACCTTGCGCTCCATGAGCAGGTTGATGAGCGTCGATTTGCCGACGTTGGGGATCCCCACGATCATGGCCCGCACCACCTTGCCGGGGCCGTTCTTGGGGGGCGCGAGGCGCTTGCAGAGCTCCGGGATCCGGCGCCGCGCCTCGGACGACTGGCTCGCGGAGATCGCGATCGCGAGCACCTGGCCCCCCGGCGAGGCGCCGCGCTCCGCCTCGTCAGGCGGCGCGGCGCCCTCCGCCTCGAAGTAGCGGAGCCACGCCGTGGTGACGGCCGGGTCCGCCAGATCGCTCTTGTTCAGGACCTTGATGCACGGCTTCTGGCCGCGCAGCTCGGCCAGGACGGGGTTCTCGCTGGCCAGCGGCATGCGGGCGTCGAGCACCTCGATGACGACGTCCTGCGACGGCATCGACTCGGCGATCGTGCGCCGAGCCTTGGTCATGTGGCCTGGATACCATTGGATCGACATCCGTCGCGGAGCTCTATCACGCCCGGCGGCTCACGCGCACCCGTCCGGGCCGCAGGCCGCCCCCTCGGCGAGCGCCTGCTCGGGCGCGTCCGCCGCCTCGTCCCACGTCTTCTGGAGCACGCCGAGGAGGGCCTCGGCCGGCTGCGCGCCGGAGACGCCGTACCGCCCGCCGAACGCGAAGAAGGGGACGCCCGTGATGCCGATCGCGCGCGCCTCGGCCTCGTCGGCCCGCACCTCGCGCGCGTGGGCGTCGCTCGCGAGCGCCGCGCGGACCTCGTCCGGGTCGAGCCCCGCCTCGCCGGCGAGGCGCGCGAGCACCTCGGGCTCGCCGATGGCCTCGCCCTCGGTCATGTAGCCGCGGAGCAGCCGCTCCTTCACCGCGTCCTGCACGCCGCGCTCGGCCGCGAGGTGGAGCACGCGGTGCGCGTCGAAGGTGTTGCCGGGCCGGACCTTGTCGAAGCGGAGATCGAGGCCGTCCGCCGCGCCCACCTCGGTCATCTGCCGGATCATCGTCTCGGCCTTGGCGACCGGCACGCCGTACTTCTTCGCGAGGCGCCCGGCGTAGGAGACCTCGGTGTCGAGCACGCGCTTCGCCGAGGGGTCGAGCTCGAACGCGCGCCAGACGACCTCGACGGCATCCCGGCGCGGGAACCTGGCGAGCGCGGCCTCCAGCCGGCGCTTGCCGACGTAGCACCACGGGCACGCGATGTCGGACCAGACATCGACACGGAGCTTCTTCATGGGGGTCAAGGTAGGGCGCCGCGGCGCCTCCGGCCAGGCGGCGTGCGTCGCGGGCGGGAGGCGCGCCGGCGCGGCGGTCGGGGAGGGGGTCGAGCTCGCCGGGGAGAAACGGAGCCCTCCCGTGTACGCCTGCCTGTGCGAGGCGGATACCTCCGCGGCAGCATCTGAGGTCTGGCGTAAGGGGTGAGTGGGAAATTGGATGAGGAGAGGCGTGATGGACATCGAGAGGCTCTTGGTCGATTTCTACAACGGTGCCCACATGCTCGATGTCGTCGCCGCGTGGGCTTATGCGGTCGGGAATCTCAAGCGGATCAACCAGCTGATCGAGCCGGGGTTGGACAGTGGCGAGGTGCGTCAAGCCGCTCAAGAGATACATGCTTTGGCTGAGCGATGCGCGCGAGCGTTGAAAGGAGGTGATGTGTCGCCAGCTGGATGAGCCTTGCCGCGCGAGTTCAGCCGCGTCACGAAGACACCTGTGCATCCCGTCCTTATTGCCGTTAGCTCCGCCCTAGCCGCGGGCCCGGTCGCCGCCGGTCCGCCTCCTGACCCGTGGCACGCGTGGCTGCTCGTGGCGCTCGCGCGGCAGGTCGATCGGCAGCGCTGGCTGGTACGGGTCCAGCGTGAGCGCCTCTCTCGTGCCTCCCGCCGTGGCGACGTACCGGGCATGCCGGGCTGGAAGTTTTACTTTCACGGCATCGGCCTCTGCCTGACCGCACCCGACGGCGAGACCATCGACGTCGATGATCACGGCGATGACGGCCTCACGATAGATCCTTGGTTCTTCACGCAGCGCATCCTGAGCCTCCCTTCCCCCGCGCTCCCCGAGCGGCGCCTGCTCGCATTCCTTCCGACCGCTGACGCCATGGCCGCCGCGATCGGCGAGCTCACCCGGGGGGGACTGCTCGTCCGCAACGAGCATCGGCACGTGTTCCGCGTCGTCCCTGAGATCGAGGAGAACGCCGGGGCGTTCGCCGCGATCGACTTCTCCGACGCGTCCCTCCGCGCTCGCTGGGCGGAGCACCTCGGCGATCACGAGCTGCTCGCCGCCGAGCGGCCCTCGGCGGCCGCCCAGGCGCGAGCCGCCGCGCAGCGCGACGCCTACAAGCGGTACTTGCTCGCGGGGATCGCGAACGAGGCGACGGCAAGCGCGTTCATCGAGCCCCTCGAGACAGTGCTCGAGCCGCCGGAGTTCGTCGATGTGTGCGCGGGGCTGATCGACGCGTCGGTGAACGCGACCTCTGGGCACGCGATCGAGCGGCTCGACGTACACCCGGACTACCCCGTCTGCCCAGCGGTAGCCAGGCTGCTCGCCCGCGCGGATCCGGCGCTGCATCATCCCTACGCCGTGCACGCCGCGGCCCGGTACCTGCTGCGCCGCGGGATCGAGCGCGATCGCGCGGTCGAGGTGGTGCTGGCGTTCGCGGGCGTCGAGGTCGTCGCGGGCTACCTGGGCAACCCGTTCCTCGGCGAGCTTGCCCTGCTGCTCCTCGAGCATGCGCCTCCGCACGCGCTCGCCGCGCTCCGCCGGGGGCTGCGATCGAGCACGCCCGCGGTCCGGACGGACGTCGCCGCGGCGCTCGCGGCGCTCGGCCAGGCGTGGTGCCTTCGAGAGCTCGTGCTCGCGCTGGACGACGCCGCCACGTTCGAGGAATCGGCCTCCGTGCGGGCCGCGCTCTCGTGGATCGGATCGGACGAGGCGCGCGCGGCGGTCGCGCACTGGACGCAGACCCACGTCCTGCGGACGACGGAGGGCCCGGGCTATCGATGGGAGGAGATCCAGGAGGCCTGTGCCGATGATTCTCTCGCGTACGAGATCGACGAACGTCGCGCCTGGGCCGACGCGACCCGACCGGGGATCGATCCGGACTTCGACCGCGTGGTGTGGGGATGAAACGCAGAACGCCGCGCACGCGATATCGATCCAAGGGCAGTCTCACGCAAGCCGCGATTACCCCCGCTCCTGGACTCCCATCAGCGCGGAGAGGCTCTGCCGCTGGCGTCCCGCGCCGTCGAAGTTCGATGGATCGAGCCAGCGCTCGAACGCCGCCTTCGCCGCCGGCCACTCCTTGTCGATGATCGCGTGCCACGCGGTGTCGCGGTTGCGCCCCTTGATCACCATGGCTTGCCGGAACACGCCTTCGAAGCGGAACCCGAGCCTCGCCGCCGCCGCCCGCGAGCCCGCGTTGAGCGCGTCGCACTTCCACTCGTAGCGCCGGTAGCCGAGCTCGTCGAACGCCCGCCGCATCATCAGGTACATCGTCTCCGTCGCCGCAGGCGTCCTCTGAAGGAGCGGCGAGTACCTGAGGTGTCCGACCTCGATCACGCCGCTCTTCGGGTCGATCCGCAGGTACGCCGCGACGCCGACCGCCCGTCCGGTCGCCGCGTCGATGATCGCATGGAACAGCGGATCATTTCCCAGGCACGTGGCGTCCATCCAGGCGCGGTAGTCCGAGAGGGTCGCGAAGGGCCCATAGGGCAGGTAGGTCCACCCTCGCCCTTCCGCGTCCGCGAGGTTGGCCGCATGGAGGTCCGCCGCGTGCTTTTCGGGGTCGAGCGGCTCGAGTCGGCACGTGCGCCCGAGCAGGATCTCGCGCGGCGGCAGCGGCCGCGGCGTCCAGCCGGGGAGGGGGTGGCCGATCGGCTGCATCAGAGAATTCATGTGCTCCACGGGATCGCTATCTCCACAAGGTGGTTCGCTCAGGGCGCCGGCCGCAGACGCCGCCCGCCGCGTGTTACTGCGCTCCGATCGTCGCCGCCACCTTCTCCTCGATCCCTTCCCACGTCGCCGGCCGATCCGCCGTCGAGTAGGCCTGGAGCATCACCTCGCGGTCCCCGAGCACGACGACGTAGCTCACCATCTGCACGCCGTTCTTGAGCCCGTTCTTGACGCTCACCGCCGGCCGCCCGCCCAGCGTGACGCGCGCCGCCGGGCCCTTCGTGACGGTGTTCGCCGGCCGTTGCTCGTCGAGCACCTTGCGCTCCTGCTCGAGGAGGGCGTCCAGCTGATCGGGCGGCACCGGGCCATCGAGCGGGAAGACGGCGACCTGGAACACGACGGGCGTCCGGGGCAGCTGGCCGTACGTGTGGAAGCGGACGCCGGACAGCTCCTCCACGGATGCGGCGCCCGCGAGCGCCTCCGGCAGGTCCAGGGCGACGCCCGTGTCCGCGACCGCGGTGCGCGTCAGCGCCGGCGGCGCGCGGAGCTCCCACGGGCGGCCGGCGGCGAACGCCATCGCCACGGACAGCGCCATCGCCGCGGCCGTCAGGGCGGCCGCTGCCGTGAGGAGGGGGCGCGGCCTCGGCTCGGCGTCCGCCGCGCGCTCGCGCCGGTCCACGGGCGTGAGGCCCCGGGGGAGGACCGTGACGACGAGCGCGAAGCCGACGACGCCGCCGCCCAGGTGCGCGAGAAGGTCGACGCCGGGCTGAAAGCTGTAGACGAGGTTGAGCCCGAGCGGCAGCCACGCGCGGCTGCGCATCTGCGCGATCATCGCGGGGGGCAGGAGCCCGTGCGGACGGAGCGCGACGCCGATGCCGGCCGTCATGAGGCCCCAGATCGCGCCCGACGCGCCGACGCTCCACCGGTCCTCCAGCATCGCGCTCGCGAGCGACCCGCCGAGCGCCGAGGCCCCGTAGAGCAGGAGGAAGCGCCGCGGGCCGAGGAGCGCCTCGAGCATCGGGCCGAAGGACCACAGCGCCAGCATGTTGACGAAGAGGTGGATCGGGTCGGCGTGCAGGAACGCCGAGGCGAGGAGCCGGTAGAGCTCCCCATGGCGCACCGCCTCGCCGCTGTTGGCGCCCATGCGCCACAGCGCCGCCTCGTGGGTGCCCGAGCCGAAGGCGTAGCTCACGGCGAGGAGCACGGCGCATGCGATCATGAGCGTCGCCGTGACGCGGCGGCTGCCCCTCAGCCGGTCGGCGATCGCGCGCTCCTGCTGCGCCAGCGCCTGCCCCTCGGCGAGCGCCTCGGCGAGCGCCTCGGGCTCGAGCGGGCCCGCCTCGGCGAGGCGCTCGTGGGCCCGCTCGAGGGCCGGAAGGGCCTGCCCCTTCACGCGCGCGAGCCCGCCCGCCGCGTCGAGGTGGTGGAAGCCCATCGGCACGGGCTGCACGAACGGCGCGACCTTGGCGAGCGCGGCCTGGCCTGGGGCAGCGCCGCCGCCCACCAGCACGACGTGCGTCGGCGGCCCGCCGGGCTGCACCGCCTTCACGAGCGGCTCGAGCAGGGCGTGGAGCTCGTCGGCCGACGGGTCCCCCGGCGCCGTGACGAGCGCGATCTGGAGGGGCGCCGACCTGCCCGCGAGGAACGCCAGGCCCGGGTCGCAGCGGAGCAGCACGAGGGCGTCCGGCCCGCGGAGCAGCGCGGCGAGCAGACGGTCGCGTCGAGCCGCCGCGTCGTACCCGGGCGCACGGTCCATGATCGGTAGATCCACCACGCTCGCTTCTCCTCCTGCTTCCTCCTCCTGCGAGAGGTCGCGCGGCGAGCGTAGCCGAAAGGCGGCGCGCGCAGGATCGCGGAGCGCGCCCGGCGAGCTGCCGCGCTCGTCCTGGGTCGGCGCGCCCGGCCTCCTCGCTAGGGCATGTGCGACGCCCGCGCCGCGTGCGCCGCCACCTCGCGGCGGAGGGCCTCCGTGACCCCCGGCAGCTCCCTGAGCCAGTCCCGCTTCGGGCGATTGCGCATCAGCCAGGCGACGGCGTCGTCCATGGTGCTGAACACCTCGTAACGAAGCCGCGAGCGGCTCAGCAGGATGAACTCGATGGCCACGTTGCGCACGAGCGACGCCTTGAAGCCGTGGCCCTCGAACACCAGCGCGGCGCACATCCCGTGGGCCGCGAGCTCCCTGGAGAGCTCCGCGAGCGAGCTCCGGACCTCCCGCCCCGCCGGGACGGTGTTCTCCTCGAGGATGACCAGCGTCGCCTGCAGCTCGCTGCCGCGCTCGCGCAGGATGCTCCGGACCTCGCTCACCGCAGCTGCCGTGGTGTGCCGGCGCCAGATCTGGAAGAGGAGGCCCTTCCAGGTGGCGACGCAGTGATCTTCATCCAGCGCGTGGAGGAAAGGCCTCGTCGCCCAGCTTCCCCCCTCGCTGCGCGGCGGCGGCGAGCTCGCGGGCGGCGCGGGATCGTCGTGGTCCCTGAGCGGCGGGGCCGCGAGCGTGCTGTTGAAGCAGGCGGCGACCGGGGCGGGCGGCCTCGCCGTGACCATGCCGGCCGGGGAGGCCTCGGGCGGAGGGAGCGAGCTGCGGCGACGCGCCGCCGCGGCGCCGAGCGACGCCTCCGGCGGC
Organism: Sorangium sp. So ce302; assembly: GCF_051530145.1. Classification (GTDB taxonomy): domain Bacteria; phylum Myxococcota_A; class Polyangia; order Polyangiales; family Polyangiaceae; genus Sorangium; species Sorangium cellulosum_B. The sequence goes on from NZ_CP150326.1 coordinate 2,018,779, forward strand.
GGGAGCGAGGTGCGGCGACGCGACGCTGGCGCGGTCGACGCCGGCGCGGTCGGCGCCACGCGCGCGGCGCCGTCGAGGAGGCGCTCGAGGACAGGGCACATCGCGGACGCGCTGGTGAAGCGGGCGAGGGGGTCGCGCTCGACGCAGCGAGAGAACCAGGCGTCGAATCCGGCGAAGAAGGGCGGCAGTCCGAGCTCGCCCGCGCGCCGGCTCGCGGTGGGGATGGGCTCGAACAGGATTTCCCGGAGGAGCGACGGGACGTCTCGGCACTGCCAGAAGGGCTTGCCCGTGAGGGCGAAGAACGCGAGGAGCCCGTAGGCCCAGACGTCGCTCTGGGGGAGCGCCCCCTGGCTCTCGCGCGCTTGCTCGGGGGCCATCCAGAGGGGCGTGCCGACGGCGGCCGTCAGCGAGGCGCGCGCGTCGGCGATGATCTTGGCGATGCCGAAATCGAGGAGCTTGACCCGCGGCGCGGCGCCGCCGCCGGCTTCCTCGAGAAAGACGTTCTCGGGCTTGAGATCGCGGTGAACGATGCCCGCGCCGTGCGCGTCCTCGAGCGCGCGCCCCAGCTGCCCGAGGACGCGGCGCGCCTCCGCGAGCGGGAGCGGGCCTGCCCGCGCGACGCAGGCCGAGAGGGTCTCGCCCTGGAGGAGCTCCATCGCGAGGTAGGGCAGGCCCGTCACGCCGTCGACGCCGGCGATCAGCACCTCGACGATGTGCGGCGACCCGATGAGCCCAGGAGCTCGCGCCTCTCGCTCGAAGCGGCGGCGCTCCTCGGGGTCGACGGCGCGCACCGGGTGCATGACCTTCACGGCGCGCTGGCGCGCGGTGCTGTGCTGGCGGCAGAGATAGACGCTGCCCATGCCGCCCGAGCCGAGCGGGCGCACGACCTCGAAGTCGCCGCCGATGATGCTGCCAGCTTGCAGGCCGTAGGGTGAATCCATGGCGCGGACCGAAGCGTTTGCGTACCGGAGCCCCCCGCGCGGGTCGCGCGCGATGCCGCCGATTCAATCATGTTGTCGGCCGCTGGCGAGCCGAAGACATCGCATCGTGTGCTGTTCCAGTGGCGTCGTCCCGGTCCGACCCGGTCACACCGGCGCTCCGTCCGTTGCTCGGGCGCTGCCGCCACCGCGCTCGCCGTGAGGATTGCTGAGCGAACGGTGCTTCGCTGTTGCAGTTGCAGAGGCGTGGACGGATCCGCCGCGCGGCGCGCGGTGTCAGGAGAGCTCGGCGATGACCGCGTGGTGGTCGGACGCGGCGCCGACGTCGATGACGTCGGCCAGCGCGAGCCGGCCGGCGAGCCGCGGCGATAGCAGCACGTAGTCGGTCCGCGTCTCCACCTGCGCGCCGTCGCGCCCGCGCAGCGCGGTGAACCAGCGCGACGAGCGCGGCCTCAGGAGCAGGGCGTCGGCCCAGCCGAACGCCTCGATCGAATCCATCGTGTCGAACCGCGGCGGGCTGCCGTACTTCTCGATGCCGGCCGCCGCGAGGCGCGCGCCGAGGTCCGCGGGGTAGGGGTCGCGGCGCGACAGCGCGTTGAGGTCGCCGGCGAGCGCCCAGAGGCCCGCGGCGAACCGGGCGGGCGGCACGAGGGAGAGCAGCCAGCGGGCCTCGGTGAGCCGGCGATCCTCGCTTCCGGCGTTGAGGTGGGTGCCGAGCACCACGAGCGGCTCGCCGCCCAGCGAGAGCTCGACCTCGACAAGGCAGTGCGCCAGCGCCTCGGGCGCGTGCACGCGCGCGCCGGCGAGCGGCGCCCGGCTGACGACGGCGACGTGGTTGCGCCTCCCGTTCGGGCGCGGGTTGGCGTTGCCCAGGACGGCGTGCCGCTCGCCGGCGGGCGCGCCGATCGCCTCGGCGACGGCCCGGAGCCGGGCGCCGTCCTCCCAGCCCACGCACTCCTGGAGGACGAGCAGATCGGGGCGCGCGGCGGCGACGATCGCGAGGATCGCCTCGAACCGATCCTCGCCGCCGAAGAGGATGTTGAAGGTCATGATCTTCACGGTCCGATCAGGCTAGCTCCTCCGAGGCCGGGGCGTGTGCGCGGAGCAGTCAAAAGGCGCGCTGAACCGGGTGGACGCAGCGCCCGAGACGGCGCACGAAGCGGGCATGGCCGGCGACGTCCTCCCGATCCGCAGCGACTCGCCGCTCTACGCCGCCGCGCTCCGCCTCCGGCGCGAGGTCTTCGTCGTCGAGCAGTCCGTGCCCGAGGACATCGAGATCGACGAGCTCGATGCCGTCGCGCAACACTTCGTGGTCCTCGACGGCGGCGAGGTCGTCGCGACGATGCGGATCGTGCCGTACGAGGGCGCGCTCAAGGTCGGCCGCGTCGCCGTCAGGAAAGACCTTCGCGGCGCGGGCCTCGGGCGGCGGCTGATGGAGGAGGCGATCCGCGTCGCCGGGGCCGAGGGCGCGCGCGCGCTGGTCCTGAACGCCCAGGTCGCTGCAGCGGCGTTCTATCGCAAGCTCGGCTTCGTCGAGGAGGGGCCGATCTTCGACGAGGCGGGGATCCCGCACACGAAGATGGTCCGGCGGATGGCCTGAGCCCGCGGGCGCTGGGGACCCCCTCCGGGTGGTGCTGGCGCAGGCGGGTTGCTCGCTGTCTCTGCGCGTCGAGCGCGAGATCCTCGGTTGCTGGGACGCGCTGCGGATCGAGCAGGTGGTGACGAACCTCGTGTCCAATGCGCTGAAGTAGGGTGCGAGCGCCCCCGTCGAGCTCAGCGCCCAGCGGCGCGGGGACACGGCCGTGATCGCGGTGCGCGATCCAGTCGTCGAGGACGATGTCGAGCGGAGTGCCAAGCTGGTCGACCTGCTCGACAAGCCGTCGATTCCTTGAAGAAGCCTCTCCAGATCGACAGGCTGCTCCGCATCGTCGACCGGTCCCGCTCGTAGCCCGCCCCTCCCTCTCCGCCGCTCGGCCTCACGAGAGGCTCTCCGGTGTACGAGAAAAGTCGAGCCCTCGAAGGCAGAAATCGGCTCCGACGAGCTGCGCCGTCCGCTGTCGTGGGATGATGGCGTCATGCGCTCCACACGCCGATCCCTCACGCTCTCCCGTTGTGTCCCCATCGTCCTCGCGCACCTGGTCGTCGCGGCGTGTGGCGGGGAGCCGGGCCCAGGCGTCGAGTCTGCCGAGGAGATCGGCGTCATCGAAAAGAGCTCATGGATCGAAGGGCGCGACGGTGGGGACAGCGCTGTCGCGTGGGGCAAGTCGGTCTGGGTCTATGGCGATACCGTTCTCACGCAGGCTGACGAGGCCGGGACGAACTGGCACCATAACTCGTTCGACATCTCGGACGATCTCGACGCGTCCGACGGCATCGGTGGCTTCTCCTCGCCGGCCGACGGCGTGGGGGCGCCGGGGTACTTCATCGCGCCCACCGCGGACGAGCAGGCGTTCAACGACGCTCACGCCGGCGATGACTGCGCCGAGGCGCCGTGCGGCGCTCGCTGGGCCGTGTGGCCCGGGGCGCCGGTGTTCGATCCGGCGCGCGACCGCGCTTTGATCCCGTATGGCCTCATCTATGCGGAGCCGGGCGACTTCAACTTCCGCGGCGTGGGCCAGTCGTTCGCGATCTGGGAGGGCCTCGACGAGGCGCCGGAGCGGCCGATCGTGGACGCGAGCGCGGAGCACCCCGACCTTCTCTTCGGGGAAGGCGAGCCAGGCTGGGGTGCCGCGCTGGTCGCCCACGGCGACGACCTGTACACCTTCGCGTGCGACGGCAGTCTGTCCAAGCCGTGCCGCCTCGCGCGCGTGCCGCTCGAGACGCCCGTCGACCGAGGTGCCTTCCGCTACTTCGATGGCGATGGCTGGAGCGACGACGCCGGGGAGGCCGCAGAGCTGTTCGACGGCGCGCCCATCATGTCCGTCTCGTACTGTGAGCACCTCGGGGCGTGGCTCGCGGTCTACTCGCCCCCGTTCGACCACCGGATCGTGGCGCGCACCGCCCCGGACCTCACCGGCCCTTGGTCGGACGAGTCCACCCTCTATACGGCCCCCGAGGAGCGCGCGCCGTACGACTCGGTTCATCACGCAGAGTACGAGGAGGACGGCGGCCGGGTGCAGTACATCACGTACTCGCGGCCGACGAGCGGCTGGTTCGGGTCGGAGTTCGCGCTCGTCCGCGTCGTGCTGAAGTGACCGGCGAGCGCTCGCCGCCGCTCGTCGCCCCCTGCCGCAGGCGGCCGAACGGATGCGGCGCGACGCGCGTTCTGCTCTGCATGACGAGGTTGGCGACGCCGTCTACGTTCGGTTAGCGATCGACCTACTTCGGAGGGGATGACCATGACGGCAAGAGCTTGGCTGGTGGCGCTCGCGATGTTCACGGCTGCCGGGTGCGGGAGCGACGGGGGAGAGACAGGGAGCGCGACGTGCACGGGTGCAGGATGTGCGTGCAGCGGGTTCGACTGTGAGTGCGTGGCGGGCGCCGATTGCAAGACCGAGTGCGGTTCGACGTCGTGCTCGCTCGATTGCACGACGGACGCCAAGTGCAACGGCAGCAGCGAAGGCGCGCTCACGCTCCAGTGCATCGACGCGAGCGAGTGCAAGGGCAACGGCGGCGACGGCAGCGTGATCACGTGCACGGAGCAGTCGAACTGCGACCTGAAGGCGGATGGTGGATCCACGGCGGTCTGTCGAGATCAGGCCACGTGCAAGTTCAACCTGGGCGCCGGCGCCACGATCCGGTGTGAGGACGAGAGTCACTGCGATCTCAAGTGCGACGTCGATTGCGTTGCGACGTGCGCCGAGACGGCGGAGTGCAAGGTGAGCTGCGGCGCTGAGAGCACGCCCGGCGTGACGTGTCCAGACGGACGGCTGGTATGCGGCATGGACTGCTGAGGAGCAATCTCCTGCGGGCGCTCAGCGCGTGAAGCGGCGGATGGCGTGCCGGATCTGCTCGGGCGCCATGGGATCCGTCGATAGGGCGCTGTGCAGCACGAGGCCCTCGATCAGCGCGTCGAGCTCCCGCGCGGTCACCGGGTCGAAGTGGAGCTCCAGCGCGCGCCGGCTCCGCAGCATCCAGGCCTGGGTGACGGCGCGCAGCGCGGGCCTCCGGGCGGCGGCGACGTAGAGCTCGACGCTGAGCACCAGGTCGCGCTCCGAGCCGAGCAGGGCCGTGGTGAGGTGCTCGACGAGGAGCTCGACCGCGGCCCCGCGGTCGCACGCGGCGCGCATCTGCTCCTCGAAGCGGGTAGCCATGTCGTCCGCGTGCCGGGTGAACGCCGCGGCGAGCAGCTCGTCGATCGAGGCGAAGTGGTACGTGGTCGAGCCGAGCGGCACGTCGGCGGCCCGGGCGATCGAGCGGTGGGACGCGCCGGCGACGCCCTGCTCGGCGATCACGTCGAGCGCGGTCGCCAGGAGCCGCTCCCGGCGCCCTGGGTCGTGGCGGCGGGCCCGCCGCGCGGGGGCGGCGCGCCTCGCCCTGGCGGCGCTCATCGCGCCTCCGTCACCCTCGCGCCTCGCCCGGCGCCTGCGCGGCCCCCGCGGCGTCGAGGGCGCGGATCACGCGGGCGGGGTTCCCGACCGCGACCACGTTGGCCGGCAGGTCGCGCGTCACGACGGAGCCCGCGCCGACCACGGTGTTGTCGCCGATCGTCACCCCCGGAAGCACGATGGCGCCGCCGCCGAGCCACACGTTGTTCCCGATCGTGATGGGCTTCGCGGCCTCCCATTTCTGCCGCCGGGGCTCGGGCTCCACCGGGTGGGTCGGCGTCAGCAGCTGCACGTTCGGGCCGATCTGCACGTCGTCGCCGATCGTGATCGGCGCGACGTCGAGCGCGACCAGCCCGAAGTTCGCGAAGCAGCGCGCCCCGAGGGTGATGCGCGAGCCGTAGTCCACGTAGAACGGCGGGCGGATCTCGGTGCCCTCGCCGATCGCGCCGAGCAGCTGCTCCAGCAAGCGGCGGCGCAGCGGGCGCTGCCGTGGCGACGTCGCGTTGTAGGCCGCCATGAGATCGAGCGCTGCCGCGCTCTGCTCGGCGATCTCGGGATCGTCGGCGATGTAGAGGTCGCCAGCGAGCATCCGCTCGCGCATGGACCGGAGATCGGGAGGGGTCGACATATGGACGAGTGTACACTCGATAGGAACGGATGTCCACATCGGCGGCCGGGACGAACGCGTCGGCGTTCAGGCGAGGAGCGCGAGCGCAGCCAGCCAGCCTGCGCCTGCCTGCCGAACGACGCTGCAGCGATGTTCCATCAAACCATGTGCGCAGGACACGCCGGTGGGCGCGGCGCTCGCTCACACGACTTTGCCTGCAGGCCATTCCGGTGCCCGAGGCGGAGTGCCGGCAGCAAAACGGCCCCTCCTGTTTCTATGGCGATTGCGAAGGCGGCCAGCGCACGGTCGCGACCTGCCTGGCATCGGGGTGGACGCTCGAAGGACGTCGCTCCAGGGCGGGCTCGTGCGCGGCCGCCCCGGAGAGGTCGATTATCAGGGGTAGACATAGGGCGCGTCCAGCCCGAGCGGGAAGCCGAGTTGCCAGTACGCGAGAAGGAACAGCGTCCAGGCGACGAGGAAGGTCACCGAGTAAGGGACCATCAGCGCGACGAGCGTGCCGATCCCCGTACCCTTCACGTACTTCTGGCAGAAGACCACCACGAGCGGGAAATACACCATCAGCGGTGAGATGATGTTCGTCGTCGAATCCCCGATCCGGTACGCCGCCTGCGTGAGCTCCGGCGAGATGCCGAGCGACATGAGCATGGGCACGAGGATCGGGGCGAGCAGCGCCCATTTCGCCGACGCGGATCCGATGAGGACGTTGGTGAGCGCCGTGAGCAGGATGGCGCCCACGATGGTCACCGCGCTCGGGAGCGCCATCGCCTGCAGCCCCGCGGCGCCCTTCAGCGCGAGGAGCGCGCCGAGGTTCGAGCGGTTGAAGAGGTAGATGAACTGCGCGGCGAAGAAGGCCATGACCAGGTAATAGGCCATCGTGCTCATCGTCTTGCTCATGCCGTCGACGACGTCGCGGTGGCTCGTGAACGTGCCGGCCGCGTAGCCGTAGACGAGCCCGGGGACGAGGAAGAAGAGGAAGATGAGCGGCACGATCGCGCCCATGAGCGGCGCGCCGCTGACCGTGAGCTGCCCGCTCGGCGCGCGCAGCGGCGACGAGGCCGGCGCGCTCGCCGCGACCAGCAGCGCGACGCTGGCCGCCATCGACGCGAGGGCCAGCCAGAGCGCGCGCGCCTCGCGCGGCGCGAGCGCCGCCGTCATGCGCTGCTCCGCCTCGGGCGCGGCGTCCACGGGCGTCCGGGCGACGCGCGGCTCGATCACGCGGTCGGTGATGTACCAGCCGGCCGCGACGATCACGAGGCAGGAGGCGCTGCAGAAGAACCAGTTGCAGAGCGGGTTCACGGTGCGCTTCGGGTCGAGGATGCTCGCGCCGGCCTGCGTGAGGCCCTGCAGCAGCGGGTCGAGGCTCGACGGGATGAAGTTCGCGCTGAAGCCGCCCGACACGCCCGCGAACGCCGCGGAGATGCCCGCGAGCGGGTGCCGGCCGGCGGCCTGGAAGATGACGCCGCCGAGCGGGATGACGAGCACGTACCCCGCGTCCGCCGCGGTGTGGCTCGCGATGGCCACGAGGATCAGCATCGGCGTGAGCAGCACCCTCGGCGTGACCGCGAGGACCTTCTTCAGGCCGGCGTTGATGAACCCCGAGCGCTCGGCGATGCCGACCCCGAGCAGGGCCACGAGCACAACGCCGAGCGGCGGGAAGCCCGTGAAGGTCTGCACCATGGTCGAGAGGAACTCGGTGATGGCCTTGCCCGAGAGCTGGCTGTGGACTACGAGCGGCTGCTTCGTGCGCGGGTCGATCTCGCTGAACTGGAGCGTCGCGAGCGCCGCGGAGAGGACCACGACCACGGCGGCCAGCAGGACGAAGAGCACCGCCGGATCAGGCAGCTTGTTGCCGGCGCGCTCCAGCGCGTCGAGGACGCGGCTCGCCCCGCGGCGCTCGGCGCGGGGCAGGGGAGGGGACTGCTCGGGTTGCTCGCTGGACATGCGCTCATCTTAGAGCGATCACCCCGCGGAGCGTGACGCGCCGAGCCCTGATCGGCCGATCGTGCCGGCGCCGGTGTGCTCGTGCAGGAGCAATGGATCAGCACCGATTGCTGCTGGAGCAGCAATGGGCGCCAGGGCCGCCGCGCAGATCAGAGCAAATGGCGCGCTTTGATCTCGAGATACCGGTTGATGAGCTGCCCGGTGAGCTGGCCGGGCGCGACGTCGAGCACCAGCGCGCCGTGGTTCTTGAGGTCGCGCACGAGCCGGTCGCGGAAGCTCGAGAGCTCGGCGGCGGCGCCGCGCGTGTACGGGTCGGCCTCGCCGCCCTCGACCAGCGCGTCGATCTCCACGTCCCGCAGCAGCACCATGAGCGGCAGGTGGCGCGGCATCACCCCGCGCATCAGGCGGAGCAGCTCGCTCGCGGCGACGTCGTCCACGACCTGCGTGAAGAGCACGATCAGGCTCCGCTTGCGCACGCGCAGGCCCACGTGCTGGAACGCCGAGCCGTAGTTGGTCTCGACGAGCTCGGGGTAGAGGTCATAACCGGCGGAGAGCACGTGCTTGGCCGCGCCCGCGCCGCTCACCGGGGGCGCGTAGCTCTTGATGCCGTCGGCGAAGGCGAGCAGGCCCACGCGGTCGCCGCCGCGCGCGGCGACGTGCGAGAGCATCAAGCTCGCGTTGAGCGCGTGATCGAAGAGCGAGAGCCCCTGCGTCTGCGCGGTCATCAGGCGGCCCGCGTCGAGGAGGAAGAGGAGGTTCTGGTTGCTCTCGAGCTGGTACTCGCGGCTGATGATCTTCTTCTGCCGCGCGGTCGCCTTCCAGTCGATGGAGCGGAACTCGTCGCCGCGGCGGTACTCGCGCAGGCGCTCGAACTCGCTCTCGCCGCCGCGCTTGCGCGAGGCGCGCAGCGCCGACGGATCGCGATCCTGGCGCGCCATGAGCTCGAAGGTGCGCACGGCCTGCACGTCGGGGTACACCTTGACCGGCGTCTCGGCCGGCACCGTGACCTGCCGGATCCAGAGGCCGAACGGGGAGAGGTAGCGCACGTGGTGATCGCCGATCGTGTGCGCGCCGCGGCGGGTGGGGCGCACGTGGTAGCGGGCCGTCGCGCGCTCCCTGGGCGGGAGCTCGAGCTTCACCGGCAGGTCGTCGCTCTCGGCGTGATCGAAGAGATCGTCGGCGACCTCGATCGAGAGCTTGCGGCGGGAGAGCGAGCGGATCTCGAGCGTGATCAGGTTCGGGCGCCCGATGGAGAGCACCGCGGGGGCGTGGCGCTTCACCGTCACCAGCGGCTTCCGCGCGAGGAGCGCGTCGATCGCGGCCCAGAGCGCGATGCCCGCGTCCGCGGCGAGCATGGGCAGGAGCAGCGTGCGATCGACGAGCGTCGCCACCGCGAGCCCGAGGGGCACGATCGCCAGCAGGACGAGGGCGCGCGAGGGGATCATCGCGCTCAGGCCGCCGTCTTCGGCACCTTGGCCTCGCGGAGGATGTCGTCGACGCAGTCGTCGGCGCTCACGCCCTCGATCTCGGCGTCGGGGTGCAGGATGAGCCGGTGGCGCAGGATCGCGGGCGCGAGCGCCTTCACGTCGTCGGGGATGACGTACTCGCGGCCCTCGCTCGCGGCCATGGCGCGCGCGACCGCGAGCAGGCCGATCGACGCGCGCGGCGAGGCGCCGAGGTAAACCGAGCGGTGCACGCGGCTCCGGCCGACGATGTCGGCGATGTACTCGATGATGCCGTCGTCCACGCGGATCCGCGCGAGCCCCTCGCGCATCTCCACGAGCTCGGCGGCGGTGGCGACGCGCTGGATCTCGAAGCGATCGAGGCGCGCCGCGTGGAAGCCGTTGACGTGGTTCTTGAGGATCAGCCTCTCGACCGCCTGCGAGGGGTGCTTGACGTTGACCTGGATCAAGAAGCGGTCGAGCTGCGCCTCGGGCAGCGGGTAGGTGCCCTGCGACTCGATGGGGTTCTGCGTGGCGATGACGAAGAACGGATCCGGCAGCGCGCGCGTGATGCCGTCGGAGGTGACCGCGAGATCTTGCATCGCCTCGAGCAGCGCGCTCTGCGTCTTGGCGGGCGCGCGGTTGATCTCGTCGGCGAGGAGGAGCTGCGTGAAGATCGGCCCCTCGTGGAAGACGAAGCGGTCTTCCTTCTGGTTGAAGACGTTGCCGCCGGTGACGTCGCTCGGCATCAGATCGGGCGTGAACTGGATGCGCTTGAAGGTGGCGCCGAGCACGTGCGCGAGGGTGCGCACGAGCAGCGTCTTGCCGAGGCCGGGCACGCCCTCGATGAGCACGTGACCGCCGGCGAGGACGGCGACGAGCGTGTGCAGGATGAGATCGTCCTGGCCGAGGAGCACCTTGCCGGCCTCGCGGCGGAGGAGATCGAAGCGATCGCGGAATTCAATCGGGTTCATGTCGTCTTTCGATCGGAGGTTCGCTGACCGGTCGCGTCGAGGAAGGCCTGGAGCTCGCGCACGAGCTCGAGATCGGCGGCGGCGCCGTCGCGCGAGCGAGGCGAGGGCCGCGCGCCGCGCGCGCTCTCGGGCGCGCGGAGCGACGAGGCGGGCGCGGCGTCCTCGCGGGCGCCGGAGGCCTCGACCAGCACGCGCATCACCTCGGCCTCGGGGCGGCCGGTGCGCGCGGCGATCGCCTCGGCGAGCGGGATGAGGCCCCGCCGGCCGGACCGGTGCACGCGCTCGCGCAGGCGATCGAGCGCCCAGCTCGCGTAGAGGCCCGCGGCGTGGCGCGAGGCGCGCGCGCGCCGGTAGGCGAGGCCGAGCGCGCGGGCGTGATCGGCGAAGGCGCGCCGGCCCGCGGCGGGCGGATCGCGGAGGCGCGCGAAGGCGCTGCCCTTCCAGAGGTACAGCAGCGCGAGGAGCAGGAAGAGCTGCGCGATCACGGGCCAGAGGTTCGCCTCGCGCACGGCCTCGAAGGGCGTCTCGGCGCCGACGCCGGTCCACTCGTCGACGATCTCGACCTCGGTCGCGTACGGCGCGAACCGGAGCAGATCGAGGAAGAGCTGCGCGTTGTCGGGGGCCGCGAGCGAGACGTTCGACACGAGGCGATCGTCCGCGACGACGACGACCTTGCCCTCGCCGAGGCGGCGGACGACGCCCGCGGTCGAGGACGATTCACCCCGGAGGATCATGTAGAGGTCTTCGGGCTCGTCGCCGTTCGCCTCGACGAGGCGCTTGCCGGGCGGGAGCGAGGCGCGGAGCCCGCGCGACCAGTCCGCGGCGAGCGCCGTCGACGTCTCGGCGTCCTGGGCCACGCGCAGGCCGAGCTCGACCTCGTCGGGCAGGCGCGGGAGCCCGGCGAGGAAGAGCGTGCCGCCCTTGTCGCTCACCCACGCGAACAGGTCCTTCCACGTCGCGTCGTCGATCGTCGCGCCCGGCAGCACCACCAGCGCGAGCGCGCGCTCGGGCGCCGCGAGCGCCTCGCCGCGGCGCCGCGCCTTGAAGCCCTGCTCGTCGAGCACCTCGAGCACCGCCTGGGTGCCCGAGGGCGACCGATCGCCGCCGCCCTCGTCGCCGCCGGCGTGCGGCGTGCAGGAGATGCAGGAGAGCGCGGCGGAGAGGCCGAAGGCGACGAATGCGAGCGCGAGAGCCCGGCTGACGAGCGGGACGACGCGGTCCATCACCGCGCGGAAGATCGGCTCGGAGGGCGGCGTGACGCCGAACTGCACGCCCTCCACGTCGCGCACGATCGATCTCATCGCGCCGTTGAGATCGGGCCGCTCGCGCAGGCTGCGCACGTAGTCGCCGTTGGTGCGAGAGGGGTGGATCTCGATGAGACCATCCCCGTCGAGGCGGCGCAGGAGCGCGGCGTACGCGTCGTCGATCGCGCGCGCGTGGTCGCCGCGGGACGCGTGGCTGCGCGCGCGCGCGAGCAGGCGCTGCACGTCGGTCTCGACCTCGCGCCTCGCCGTCTCCTCGGGCGTGGGGCCGCGCGCGGGCGCCTTCTCCTCCTTGGCCTCGTCGGCGGGCGCGCGATCGCGGAGCAGGTTCTTCATCAGCGCGTGGATCACCCCCCCGAAGAAGACCACGAGCAGGCCGATGAAGAGCACCGACGCGAAGAGGCTCATCCCCGAGAGATCGACGCGCATCTCGGGCCCGGGGCGGCGGCGCTCGTCCTCGTTCGGGCCGCGATCGGTCGGCGCGCCGCCCGCGCGATGTTTGCCGGACGCGCCGCGGCCGCCGCGGCCGGACACGGCCGATCGCGAGAGCTCGACCGGGGGCAGCTTGCACGCGGCGGGCAGCTCCGGGCACACGTCGCTCGATCCGGCGATGATCGGGCACCACGCGTGCTCCTCGGGGGTGAGCGGGTAGTCGTCCTCGTGGCAGAAGCGGTAGCGATCGTCCTCGAGGACGTCGCGCACGCTCCAGTGAACATTCTTTTCCGCGTCCTCCGCCCGGGCGTCTCGCGCGAGCGGCGCGCCCGCGGAGAGCGCGAAGAGGGCGGCGAAGAGGCGCGCGCGGCGGCTCACGCGGCGGCCCTCTTCTCGCCTTCGCGCGCGGCGATCGCGAGGAAGCGGAGCTGGATGTCCCAGCCGTCGGCGCGCGTGCGCGCGTCGATGTAGTGGAGGAAGCGCGCCGTCGCGACGTACGGGATGCCGGCGAAGAAGCCCGCGAGCGCGAAGGGCGAGCCGCCGTCGTCGAGGAGCGCGCCGAACGGCTTGCCGAGCTGGAGGATCGCGTCGACGAGCGACTGGCCGAGCAGCTCCACCGTGAGCGCGACGCCGGCCTGCGCGAGGAGCAGCGCGAGCAGCGCGCCCAGGACCGCGGCGACGCGGCCGGTGACGAAGCGGCTGCTGCGCTGGATGGCGTCGCCGGCGTGCGCGGCCTCGAGCAAGCTGGCCTCGTGCACGAAGACGAGGCGCGGCCAGGCGAGGGGGAGGCCGAGGAACATCGGGAGCGCCGCCGCGGCGAGCAGGAGGCGGCTCAAGAAGAGCACCCACAGGTACGACGAGAGGCGCGCCCTGAACAGGCGGAGCACCTGGCCCGCGCTGAGCTCCTCCGAGAAGAGCAGGCGCCCCACCGCGACGGTGAACACGCCTTGCGCGACGCCGCCGAGCGCGATCGCGACGCCCCACACCCCGAGCCACGACCAGCCCGCCGCATGCCGCAGCGCGAGGCAGCCGGCGAGCATCGGAAGGAAGAGGATCGCCGAGAGCCGCGCGTAGAGGCCGAGCGCGCGCGACATGCAGAGGCGGCAGGCGAGATCGAGGATCTCGGAGAGCGGGCGCGGGCGCAGCACGATCGCGGAGGCGCCGAGGTTCATCGCGAGGCCTCCTTCGCGGGGCGGCCCGCGAGCGCCAGGTAGAGGACGATGAGCAGCGAGAAGACGCCCGAGGCCGCCCACTTCACCGGCGGGGGGAGCCCCGAGGGGGACCAGAAGCCCTCGATCCCCGCGGCGATCAGCAGCATCGCCGCCGCGCCGAGGATCTGGCGCACGATCGACGGCGCCGCGCGGCGCAGCGAGCCGACGCGCGTGCGGCCGCGCGTCTCGACGAGCGCGTAGCCCATCTCGAGCCCCGCGCCGCCGGCGATCACGATCGCGGTGAGCTCGAAGGGCGCGTGGCTGCACATGAACGTCCAGATGTTGCCGCCGTGGCCCACGCTCATCACGTGGCCGACGACGGTGCCGGTGAAGAGGCCGTTGTAGATGAGGAAGAAGATGCTGCCCGCGCCGAAGAGCACGCCGGTGGCGAAGCAGCGGAAGGCGATGCCGACGTTGTTGAAGACGTAGAACCCCGCCATGCCCGTGTCGGTGCCCGCGTCGCGCCCGCTCGGGCCCTCGCTGTACATCTGGGCCATGCCCTGGAGCACCGGGCTCGGGAGCACGTGGGTGGCGAACTCGTCGGAGGCGAGCGCGCCCGCGATGCCGACGAGCGAGGGGAGGAAGAAGAGCGCGCAGGCGATCGCGAAGAAGCGGCCGTTCGCGCGCAATGCGCGCGGGAAATCGCGGGTGAAGAAGGTGACGATCTCGGGGAGGCGGAAGGGCTCCGCGCCGTAGAGCGTCGCGTGCGCGCGCGCGGCGAGCGCGTCGAGGTACGCGGTGAGATCGGGCGTGTAGCGCGCCGCGCGCGCGCGCATCAGATCGGTGCAGAGCGAGCGGTAGAGCGCGGCGAGGCGCGAGATGGCGGCGCCGTCCTTCTTCGCGAGCGAGCCGCTGTCGTGGAGGAGGAGGCCATCGAGCTCCTGCCAGTCCGGCCTGCGGGCCGCGACGAACTCGTCCTGGGAGCGGGCGCCGATCACGCGCTCACCTCCTTCTTGCGCTTGCGGCGGGGCTTTGGGCCGCTCGCGGCCCCCTCCTGGCCGCCGCGGTGCGCGTGCGCGCGGTGGTGGAGGACGCCGAGGAAGCGCGTGGCGTCCTTGTAGCGGACGCCCATGCGCTGCGCGAACACGGGCGCGGTCATCTCCGCGAGCTCGCTCGCGCGCGCGGGCGAGAGGCGATCGAGGCGGCGGAGGAAGAGCTCGATGGCGTCGAGCTCCTCGCCGGAGAGCGGGAGGCGCGCGGGCAGGCTCGAGAGCTCCGCGGGGCTCGGCGGCGGTCGGAGGACGAGCGGGCCGGCGACCGTGTGGCGCGCCTCGACGATCACGAGGGTGCCGCCCACGAGATCGCCGAGGCGGCGGAAGCGCGGATCTCGGCCCATGACGGCGAGGCCGACCGCGTACGTGCCGAGGAACGAGAGCGGATCGATGAACGGGGGGAGGAGATCCGCGGCGCGCAGCAGGTTGCGCAGCAGGCTGTCCCCGAAGCGGAGCGGCTGGCCGCCGTCGGTGACGACGCGCAGCGAGAGGGCGCGCTTGCCGGGCGTGCAGCCGCTCCAGAGGGTCTCGAAGAAGACATAATACCCCCACTCGATCGCGAAGAGGACCAGCAGCACGAAGCCCGTCGACGCGCCGCGCAGCGCTGGCCCCACGGCGACGCCGCCGATCGCGGCGAGCATCCCGACCGCGAAGACGATGATGCCGCGCACCACCAGATCGATGAGGTACGCGAGCGCGCGCCGCGCCGGGCCCGCGATCTGGTGGCGGAACCGCACGTGCTCCGGCGTCTCGATCTCGGCGCTCGTGTCGAGCGCCTCGCGGAGCGTCTCGCGGTGGATCATGCGGCGAGGAGGGCGATCAGGATCCCGCCCTGGGCGGGGCGAGGACGACCTTGGTGCCGGCGATGCGATCGTGCAGGCAGCGGCGGTCATCGCTGAAGATCATGAGGCCGTCGACCAGGTTGACGATCGAGCTGAGCGCCTGGCCGACGGCTGGGATGAGGCCGGGGAGCGCGATGAGCCAGTTGCGGACGATGACGCCGGACACGAAGTCGACGCGCGAGCCGTCCGCCTTGGTGATCTTGATCTTCGTCCACTTCTTCCCGAGCGTCTGCCCGCGCGTGGCGATGAGGTACCACTGGTAGATGACGAGCGGGAGCGGGCCGAGGAGCGCGCCGACGCCGATCATCAGGTAGAGCTTCCCTTCGGGGTAGGGCGTCCCCTCGTCGGTCGCGACGCCATCCATCGCGCCGGTGGCGACGAGGAGGATCACGGCGGGGATCACGGAGCCGACGAGCAGCAGGTTGTCGAGGATCCGCGCGCCGAGCCGCGTGCCGCGTTCGGCGAGGATGTGCTCGTCCGGCTCGTCCTCGCCATAGGAGCGCGCGTCGTCGGTCGTCGGTGCGGCGTACGGGTTGTACTCGTGCCTGGGATCGTCGAGCTGCATGCCCCCTCCTCCTCGTCGGAATTGCATCACCCGAGCGGCAGCGCGTCAATCGGCCGAGCCGCTCGGCCCCACACGGCGCACGCGCGGCGGCGCCCGGCCACGGGCTCCCTGAAAGACGAGCACGTCGGCGAGCCAAGGGCCGTCCCCCCCGGCGGCCACCGTGGACGACCTCCTGACTGCACCGCGTGAAGTCACGTGTCGAGTCGTCGACGAGTACAAAGGTCGTCGCTCGGCCCCGCCGGCTGGGGGGAAATCGACTGTTCATGCAACCACGGAATCCTTCGCGTGGACTCCGTGCCATGGCATCAGGGGCTCACGCTGGTCGCAGCGTGCGATTTGCGCTCTGCGCCTGCTAGGGCGGATATCGGTCGGGCGCCCGGGGGAGCGAGAAGGTACCGCGGATCCGCTCGGCCGGGCGGTTCAAACGCGCGCTCATGGTCGCCTCGAAGGTGCCCTTCACAGGCGCTCCGACGCTGGTGAACTCGGTGACCCTGAGCTTCGCGGTGTCCGAGGTCCACTCCGACCCTGTCTTCGGATCCAGGAAGCGCACCCGGATCACCTCGAGCTCTCCCGGCAGCTTGAGGCCGGTGGCGACGATATCGAAGTACGTGCCTCCTGCGCCGCACGAATCGAGGATGAGCCGCGGCGCCTTCGCGTCGGGATCGAGGACCTCCGCGTAGGGCCCGGGCATGGGATCCGCCACCTCGTAGGTGAACTGGCACGGACCCTCGAGTCGACGCACGCTCCCGCCCTGCTCGATCTCGATGCGGCCGTCGCCGCCGATGCGCGATCCGCGCCTTTGCAGAGCGGCGCCCGGCTCGGCGCTCGGGGCAGAAGGCGCTTCGACCTTCGGCAGCGCCGAGGCGAGGGGCTGGGACGGCGCGGGGGCGCGCGCGGGCGAGGCGGGCGGCGCGGCCGCCGGAGCGGACGACGCCGGTTCTGCGGTCGTGCGGTCCCGCTCGGGCGACGACGGACAGGCAAGGAGCTGCGATGCCACGAGGCCGGCCGCCCCGACCTGGCTTGCCGCCCGCCTGCGCGCGCCGCTCAGCGCCGCATCTCCTGTCCGCTCACCCCTTGTTCCGCCCACCCCGCGACCTCCGGTACTCGTCGAGCTCCTCGCGGCCTGCCTTCCCGTTCCGCTCGAGCGTCTTCAGCCAGCCGTCGCGGTATTCCCGCATCGTCTCCGCCACGGTCTCGGCGACGACGAGGTTGCGGTACCACTTCGCGTCGGCCGGCACGATGCACCAGGGCGCGTGCTTGGACGAGCAGCGCCGGAAGACCTCGTCGTAAGCCTCCGTGTACTCGTCCCAGTGCTCCCGCTCTTTCCAGTCGTTCACGTTGAGCTTCCACGCGGTCGACGGGTTCTCCTCGCGCTCCAGCAGCCGTTTCTCCTGCTCCTTCTTGCTGATGTGCAGGAAGAACTTGATCACGATGGTCCCGTGCTCGGAGAGCAGCTCCTCGAAGTCGTTGATGTGACCGTAGCGCTCCCCCCACAGCGACTTGGGCGCGAGGTCGTGCACGCGCACGACGAGCACATCCTCGTAGTGAGAGCGGTTGAAGATGGCGAACTCCCCCGCGCGCGGCGCCTGCCGGTGGATACGCCACAAGAAGTCGTGCTCTCGCTCCTCCTTCGTGGGCACGCCGAACGAGCTCACCGTGACGCCGCGCGGGTTCAGCGCGCCGACGACGTTCTTGATCGCCCCGTCCTTGCCGGCCGCGTCGCGGCCCTGAAGGACGATGAGGATGCTGTGCGTCCTCGCTCCCCACATGAGCTCCTGCAGCTCGAGCAGCTCTTCGCCGAGCTCCTTGAGCCGCTCCGCTGCCTCCTGCTTCGTCGCGTCCCGAGCCGGATCGGTCGAGACGTCATCGAGGCGAAACTTCGAATCAGGCTTCGTGAGTCGCGTGATGGGCATGTCCGCGAGCCTACACGAACCCGCAGCGTCGCCATCGCCGGAGTGACGCGCGACGTCACGGCGCCGCGGCGGCGGCGAGCAACGCGTGGACCTGTTGACGCATGGACCCGTTGCCGTTGACGCGACGAGCGGACAGCCACGTCGGCGGCGCGCGAGGAAAATCCTGTTGCAGAAATGAAATGAACTACGTACCGTCGAGGTCGGAAGGGCATCGCCATGCGCCTGTCCTCGTCCCTCGGGTGCTTCCGATGGTGCGCCTGGCGAAGCTTCTGCCGTGGAGGGGGGCGCGGATGACGCACGCTCTTGGATTCGACCATTTCTTGGTTCGGATACGGCCTGCCGCGCCGAACGCGTGATGTTGGTCTCTGCCCCTGTCTCCCGGCCCCCAGCGGCTCACCGGCGGCGCACCGGCGTTCAGCTCGGCATCGGCGTCAAGCTCGCCGCAGCGACCGTGGTGGTCCTCACCAGCGTCACCGTGCTGGTCGCCAATCAGGTGATCCAGAAGACACGAGATGACCTCGTGTCGGCGAAGGCGAACGCCGCGTCGATGATGGCGGATCTGCTCTCGGGCTCCCTGACCGCGCCGCTCGATTTCGGCGATCGGGACACGGCGCAGGGCGATCTCGACCAGCTCCGGTCGAACCGCGCGCTCATCGCCGCGGTCGCGTGGGGCAGCGACGCCGAGCCCGTCGCCAAGGTCGGTCAGCCGGAAGGCGGTCTGTCGGCGTTCACCGCGCGCGGCGCCGAGAACCAGGTCCTGGAGCGCGAGATACGCGTCGCCCGCCCGATCGTGCGCGACGACGGGCGGCGCCTCGGGACGCTCGTCCTCGTCTTCTCCCTCGAGCCCGAGAACGCCGCGTTCGCCGCGGCCCGCCGCAACATCCTCGAGTTCGCGGGCATCGTCGGCGCGATGACGGCCTTCCTGCTCCTCGCGTTCGCAAGGTGGCAGATCGTGCGTCCGCTCTCGAGGCTCGTCGACGCCGCGCGGCGCGTCGGGGAAGGGGACCGCGCCGTCCGCGTGAACGTCCGCACGAACGACGAGCTCGGCCGGCTCGCCGACGTCTTCAACGCGATGAGCTCTGCCATCCTCGAGCGCGAGGGCAGGCTCGAGATGGCCACGGAGAGCCTCCGCGAGCTCTTCGACAACATGCGTGAGGCCATCGTCGCCTTCGGCCCCGACGGCCGGCTGGGCAGCGAGGCCTCGAAAGAAGCCAGGCAGATCTTCGGCGACCGCGCCGCGGAGGGCAACCACGTCGCGGAGCTCCTCTACCGCGGCGGGCCGCTCTGCGTCGAGAGCCAGGCGCTCCGGCAATGGGTCGACGCGGCGTTCGACGCCGAGGTCGACGCCTTCCCGGAGGTCGCCGAGCTCGCCCCGCGCGAGGTGTGGTTCGAGCGCGCGCCGGGCGACCGGAGGTTTTTGCGGATCGAGCTCTGCCCCATCGTCTCCGGCCAGAAGATCGCGCGCATCATGCTGCTCGCGACCGACCAGACCGAGCTCAGGCGCCTCACGGAGAGCGTCAAGACCAAGGACGAGGAGCACGCGCGCCAGATCGCCGCCATGCGCCGCCTCATCGCCGGCGGCGGCCAGGTCTTCGTCCGCTTCATCGAGATCTCGCGCGAGCGAGTTGACCGGTGCAGCGAGATCCTGAGGCCCGGCGGGGAGCTCGGCCCCGCGGACATCGACGAGCTCTTGCAGCAGCTGCACACCATGAAGGGCGAGGCCCGGTCGTTCGACCTGGAGCGCCTCGCGGACGAGATCATGACGCTCGAGGACGAGCTCTCCAGGGTCCAGGCGCGCTCGCGCTCGGAGGACAGGCCCTCGGTCGAGGGGCACTCGGCGTCGTGGCGCTCGCGGCTCACCCGCGTCGCGGACGAGCTCACGCGCGCGCAGGAGACGTTCGTCGACGCCTCGCCCGTGGGCAGCGCGATCCTCGACCAGATCACGGTCCGCCGCACGGACGTCACCCGGCTCGGCGAGCTCGTCGGCCCGCAGGGCGGCGAGGCCGCCGAGATCGTCCGCCGCCTCGCGGCCCGGCCGTTCGGCGAGGTGCTCGCGCCGCTCCTCGAGCGCGTCCCCCGCTGGGCCGAGCGGGAGGGCAAGCGCGCCCGCCTCGAGATCGACGGCCGCGAGGCCTCCATTCCTTCGGATCTCGCCCGCTTGCTGCCGGGCGTGTTCCTCCACCTCGTGCGGAACGCGATCGCCCATGGAATCGAGCCCCCCGACGCGCGCAGCCGGATGGGCAAGCCCGAGGTCGGCGTGATCCGCGCCAGCTGCATCGAGGAGCGGCCGCTGCCCACCCTCCTCGTCGAGGACGACGGTCAGGGCATCGACTTCGACGCCCTCGCGACGAGCGCCGGCGTCGATCCGAAGGATCTGCGCCGGACGCGCGAGCTCCTGTTCACCCCCGGCGTGAGCACGAAGGGCGACGTGAGCGACCTCGCGGGCCGCGGCATCGGCCTCTCCGCGGTCCGCGCCGATCTCCTCTCGGTCGGCTGGCTCATCGAGGTGGACGCGTCGCGCCAGACCGGCACGGCGTTCGTGATCCGCCCCCAGGCTGTCCCTCTCAGCAACGGAGAATGACTCGATGTCACACGGCGGACGCATCCTGGTGATCGATGACAGCGAGATCGTGCTGATGCGGATCCGCGTCGAGCTGTCGAGCGCGGGCTACGAGGTGGTCACGACGACGCAGCTCGTGGGCACGGCCCGTCACCTGCGCGGCTGCGATCTCGTCATCGTCGACTTCTTCATGCCGGGCCTCGACGGCGCCGCCGTCCTCCGCTCGCTCAAGGCCGCGGTGCCCGAGGGCGAGAGGGCGCCGCTCTTCTACCTCTACACCACGGACGCCGAGGCCGGATCGCGGTACGCGGAGCTCGGCTTCGACGGCGTCTTCAGCAGGAAAGGCGATCTCCTCGCCCTCACCCCGCAGGTGCAAGCGGCGCTCCGCATCCGCAAGCTCGCCGGCCTGTCGCGCGGCAAGGAACGCAAGACATGACGCCTCGCCGGCGCGCCCTCGTGCTCGGCCTCTTCGTCGCGGCCGCCCTCGTCCCATTCCATGTCATGGCGGAGCCGGCGACGGCGCCCTTCGCCGTGCAAGCGGAGATCGTCACGCGCATCCTGCCGTACGACAGGGGCTTTCCAGAGCGGGTGAAGGGACAGGTCTCTTTCCTGCTGCTCTCTCGGGCGGGCGACGCGGACTCGGCGAGCGCCGCGCTTCAGATGAGGAGGGCGCTGAACGACATCGGAAAGGTGCGTGACAAACCGATCCGGGTGGAGAGCGCCGAGTACTCGAGCGCGGCCGAGCTCGCCGCGACGTGCCGCGCGCGCGACATCAACGTCGTGTACATCTCCTCGGGGCTCGGCAGGGAGGTCGCCGCGATACGCGGCGCGCTCACGGACACGGGCATCCTGAGCTTCGCGGCCGTGGAGCCCTATGTCTCGCAGGGGGCCGTGCTCGGCGTCGACGTCGCGGACGGCAAGCCGCGCATGAGCATCAACCTCGCGCAGGCCCGGGCCCAGCACATCGACTTCCCTGCTCCCATCCTCAAACTGGCAAGGATTTACTGAGTGAGCTCGACCCGTCTCGCACTGCTCTGCGCCGCGTCGCTCGCGTGGTCGACCGCCGCCCCGCGCGAGGCGCGGGCCGAGGACGTCAGCTCGCTCCTCGAGATCCTCGAAGAGAACGTCGTGTCCGGCGCCTCGCGCTCCGCGGAGCGCGAGAGCGACGCGCCCGCCATGTCGTCGGTGATCACGGGCGCGCAGCTCAAGCTCTTCGGCATACGGCGCCTCGCCGACGCGCTCACCTTCCTCGCGAGCGGCGTCTTCGCGCACGACCGCATGTCGGTCCCGGAGGTCGGCGCGCGCGGGGTCGCCCTGACCCGGGACTCGAACAGCCACGTGCTGATCGTGCTCGACGGCATGGTCGTGAACGAGCAGGGCGGCGGCGCCGTCTTCCTGCACGATATCCCGATCGAGATCGTCGACCACATCGAGGTGGTCCTGGGCCCTGGCTCCGTGCTCTACGGCGCGCAGGCCATGCTGGGGGTCATCAACGTCGTCACGAAGAAGGCCGCCGATCACCAGGGCATCCGCGCCTCCCTGACGCTCGGGGCGTCGCCGCCGCTCGACGAATCGGGCGACATCCGGGCGCCGGAGGTCGAGGGCGTCGGGGGCGAGGGCACGGCGGCGCTCGGCTTCGGGCGCCGCTTTACGCTGCTCGGGCAGCCCGCGGGCGTGGTGGCGGCGGTCGACATGCACCGCTTCGAGGGGCCCGAGGTGAGCTTCCCGAAGCAGCGGCTCCCGGTCCTGGCGGACGGCGTGTCCGTCATGGATCTCGGCTCGCACGCCGAGCCTGGCTCCTGGGGCGGCACGGTGGAAGAGCAGTGGTTTCGCCGCAAGGCAGGCGCCTTCGTGCGCCTCGACGTCGGCGACCTGAGCGCCGTCGCGCAGGCGACGCGCTCGTCGTGGGCCGCGCCATTCATGGATCTCCACGAGAACCGCGTCGGGGCCTATGACGACGCGCGCAACGACAACACGCAGACGCTCCTCCTGACCAGCGTGCGTTATCGCGCCCGTCTGAGCGAGCGGCTCGAGGGCGTGGCGCGCGGCTACTTCGGGTTCAGCCGGATCGAGCGCTCGCGCTACGTGGTGGGCCACGACCCGCTGGTGCCGCACGTCCCGATCGACGTGCTCGATCCGGAGCAGTGCCCGCGCGGCCCGTCCGGTCCCTGCCGGAAGGACGCGCTGTTCCTCTCCCGCTGGGTCGGGCTGGAGCTCCAGGCGCGGTACGACTGGGCAGGCGACGGCGCCTTCACGACCATGGCGGGCCTCGATGGGCGCCTCCGCACGTCGGCCTACGAGTTCGTCGCGTTCGACGAGCTCACGGGGAAGAGTTATGGCTCCGACCCGGCGCGCACGCGCTGGCACGGCGGCGGACACCGTCTCGAGGACGAGGCCGCGCTCGGGGCCTATGTGCAGCAGACGCTCCGCCTGTTCCGGCCCCTCTCGCTCAACGCCGGGATCCGGGTCGACCTCGACTCGCGTATCCCGCTCGAGTACGTGGCGAACGCGATCTCGCCGCGCGCCGCGCTGATCCTCACGCCGGACGAGCGCGTGTCGCTCAAGCTCATCTATTCGAGCGCGTTCCGCGCCCCCAGCTTCGTCGAGCTCTACACGGTGAGCGGCAGGCTCCTGCCGAACCCGGACGGCCTCAAGCCGGAGAAGGTCTCCTCCCTGGAGGCGGTCTCGTCGTTCCGGAGCGGCGCGTACTCCTTCACGGCCGGCGGCTTTTACTCGGACTGGCGGGACGTCATCGAGCTCCAGCTCCTGAGGGCGAAGGCGCCCAGCGTCTCGAGGTACAACAACGTGCCAGGCATCGAGAACTACGGCGCGAACCTCGGCTTCGAGACGAGCTTCCTCGAGCGGAAGCTGCGCGTCGGCGTGAACTCCACGTTCGCCGCGACGCGACGCCGCATGTCCGCCGAGCAGATCACCCGGAACGCGCGGTTCGGCACCGGCGACGACGTCCCCATCACGGTCGCGCCGCAGGTGTACGGCAACGCCCGCGTATCGTACGAGGTCGGCTCTGGCGCCGTGTCCCTGGCGGCCGCCTACATGGGCCGGCGGATCGCCGACCAGGCGTACTATGGCGGCGATCCGTCGAACATCGCCCCTCGCCCCGAGGTGCCGCCGCAGCTCGAGCTCCGCGCGGCGGTGACGGGCGCGATACCCGGGGTGAAGGGCGCCGGGTACACGCTCGGCGGGCAGTACGCGTTCTCCGCCCATGAGCCCTACGTCGTCGGGCCGAGCCAGGGGCAGCCGCGCTACCTCGTCGAGAGCGGCCCCACCGCGGATTTCGCGTTGAGGAACCGCCTCACGCTCTTCGCCGGGATCGAGCTTCACCTCGACGACGACGACGCCGCAGGCAGCCCGGCCGCGGCGGCCAGGCCCTCCTCCATCGCGACCGTCGGGCGCGCGAGCCACGGAGCTTCACCGTGAAGAGCACACGTTTTCCCGCGCTCCTCATCCGCCTGTCGGCCATGACAGGCCTCCTGGCGGGGGGCTGCGTCGAGGTCGGCCACCCCATCGAGGTGGGCTGCTTCGTCGAGGACGACAACCCGAACTGCTTCGACACGGGCGTCTCCGCGAGCTCTTCTCAGGCGAGCGGGACCACCGGGGCCGGCGGGGCTGGCGGAGGCGGCGCGAGCGCCGATGGCGGAGGCGGCGCAGGCGGGAGCGCTGATGGCGGGGGCGGCGCAGGCGGTGACGGCGGCTCTGCGGGCTCGGGCGGCTCGGGCGGCTCAGGCGGAGCCGGGCTGTGAGCGCGCCGGCTATCGCCTCATCACGGTGGATTGCGTCAACCTATCGCCCCATGAGGGGCCGAATCGTCCACCGTGGAGTCATCTCCGACGGTACCCTACTGTCGATTGGCATGCTCTCCGGCTGGAACTCGCATGGTCGGCATCGTTGGAACGAGGACGCAAAAGGCGTTGACAGTCGATCTTGTTTGCCATAGTCGTAATGATGCAACTCGGCTGGACCTCCGTGTCCCTGTCGTGAAGGGGGAGCGTGCACGACCGAAATTTCTCTGGCGGTCTTCTCCTGCCGACGCGCATCAGGGAGCCATCGACATGAAGGCGAGCGCCGTCCTCATCGATGTACCACGAGAAACGAAGTGTGATCTCCTGCCCTGACCGGGCAGGGAGCTCTCGAGAGAAGTCCCCGCGATGCCCGCGATGCCCGCGATGAACGAGACCGAGGCCAGCCGGATGCAGGGCGCGACGATCTCGCGAGCCCAGCGGATACTCGACGCCTTGCCGGTGATCGTGTGTGTTCTGGACCTCGCGGGACCGCGGCTCACGGGGCATAACGCCGCGCTCGTCCGGGCGCTCGGCTGCACGGAAGAAGAGCTCCTTTCGCGGGGCGTCGAGGCGCTCTCGGCGCGAATTCACCCCGACGATCTCGCCGGCCTCGCCGCGCGCGCGGCCGAGCTCGCCGCGGCGCGCGACGGCGGGGTCGTCGAAGGCGAGCTGCGGGCGCGCAGCATCGAGGGAGGGCAGCGCGAGCGCGTCTTCGCCGTGCGCGCGGAGGTCTTCACGCGAGGGGACGACGGCGCCGTGCGCGAGGTCGTCCTCTTCGCAGAGGACGTGACTGCGCGAAAGCGCCGCGAGCAGGGCGGCCGAAGGAGGGACGCGGTGTTCGCGGCGCTCTGCGACCGCGCCCCTGTCTTCATGTACGCGAAAGACCGTGACGGCGCCTTCCTCCTGGCGAGCCGCTCGACCGAGGAGCTCGTCGGGGCGACCCCGGGCAACATGCTCGGAAAGACCGATAGGGACTTCTGTCCGGCGGAAGTTGCGTCTATTTACAAGGACGTCGATGACCTGGTGCGGAGGACCGGCGCCCCGTTCGAGGCCGAGGAGATCGTCCCGCAGGCCGAGGGCGATCGGACCCTGTACACGATCAAGTTCCCCCTCCGCGGCGAGGGCGTCCCGGAGGGCGCGGTCGCCGGGATCTCCGTCGACATCACGCGGGTCAAGGCGGCGGAGCGCGAGCGAGAGGCGGCGCGGGACGAGCTGATCGCGGCGCAGCAGGACACGATACGGGAGCTGGTGACGCCGCTCTTGCCGATCGCCGAGGGGGTGCTCGTGATGCCGCTCATCGGCTTCTTCGACAGCGCGCGGGCGAGCCGGATCATCGAGACGCTGCTCGAGGGCGTGGAGAGGCACTCGGCTCGCATCGCGATCATCGATATCACCGGGGTCAAGGCGGTGGACGTCCAGGTCGCCGAGATGCTCGTGCAGTCCGCGCGCGCCGCCGGGCTGCTCGGGGCCCAGGTGGTGCTCACGGGCATCCAACCGGCGATCGCGCAGACGCTCATCGAGCTCGACGTCGATCTGCGGGGCCTGGTCACGGCGGGGACGCTGCGGAGCGGCATCGCGTATGCGGTTCCGGTCGGGCAAGCTCGCGGTGGACAGGAGCCGCGCCAGTTGCGCCGCGAATGAGAGCGAGGCGCGCGTAGCCCGCGCCATCGCAGGGGGGGTCCCGGATGTCGGCGCGCGCACAGCCGCGCTGAACCGTCAGGGGACGGTGAAACGGGTCGAACGATATCGAGAAAAGGAGGGGATTCATGGTTCATCGCGCCATCTCTGGGGGCATCTTTCTGGCGACCAGCGCGCTTGCCTGCAGCTCGGGCGAAAGCACGGCGGAAGCGCCGCTGACCATCGCTTACATCACCCACAACAAGTGCAATCGGTTCCACGATCTGGGTCGCGCGGGCGCCGCGCAGGCGCAGCGCGAGCTGTCGACGACGAGCGCGCGGCCGGTCAACGTGATGATCCTGGACCCTGAATGTCCGGAGCTCACGGAAGACGGCAAGCCGCTGGACCCCGACGACGCCTGCTACCTTTCCCGGCCGCAGATGAAGGTGCTGCAAGAGGTCATCGACCTGAAGGTGGATGCGATATCCGTCGATGTCTTCGACGGTGTCTGCGAGAACGATCTCGTCAACCAGGCGGTGGACGCCGGCATCAAGGTCGTCACGTACGGCGGCGACGCTCCGGCCAGCAAGCGCCACACCTACTACGGCATGGACAACAAGGCCGCTGCTGCCTTCCTCATGGATGCGCTCGCGACCATCAACGGGAAGACCGGCAAGATCGCCTTGCAGACGATGATGGATGACGACGGTAACGGAGTCTACACCCCCACCCCCGCGGGGACGTTCATCGACCGGCTCGCCGGCTTCTCCGAGGCGCTGAAGAAGTACCCGGACATGACGAACGTCGTGAGCCTCCCTTGCGTGTGCTGCGATTACGCGATCCCTTTCTGCGCGGGGACCGCGGAGGAGGCCCTGGAGAACGACCCGGAGATCACGGGCTTCTTCTTCTCCTACAGCAAGCTCCTCGGCGAGCCCGACCTCGCGGCGAACGCGAAGACGCTCACCGCCAGAGCGAAGGAGAAGACCATTCACTCGGTGGCGTTCGACACGCTGCCGGAGTACATGGATCGCATGCGCGCGGGGTACGTGGACGTGCTCCTCGGCCAGAAGCTGTTCGGCTGGGGCTACGATACCGTCATGCTCGCGTACGATCTGGCCACCACCGACCGGCAAGTGAGCGCCTTCACCGACGCTGGCTGGTACGTCGTCTGTCCGAACAACCTGGAGGAGTTCGAGCGCAACACCCAGGCGATGGACTACCGGACGCCCCTGTCGAAGTGCAGCTTGCTCCCCTGAGCCTCGCGTTGCTCGGCACGGCAGGCCGCATTGCGTGACGCGCGCCGCGATCGTCGCTTGCGCGGGTAGGCCAGGCTACGGCGCCGCGCCGCGCCGGCCGGCCGGCCGGCCGGCCGCGACAGCGAGGCGGCGCAGCGTCTTCGGTTTCGCCGCGCGCGCGCCGTGGCTATCATGGGTCGAGCTCTGGTCCGCGCGTCCGCCGCCGGGCCTGGAAGGAGCCGCCATGAGGAGAGGCCTGCCGCGATGAACGAGACCAGGGCCAGGGAGCAGCAGGACGCGCTCAGCGCGAGAGCCCGGAGGATGCTCGACGCGGCGCCGACGATCCTGTGTGTCGTGGGCCTCGACGAGCGGCGGCTCATCGCACATAACGCCGCCCTCGCCCGCTCGCTCGGCTGTACGGGCGAAGAGCTCTCGACACGCGGCGTCGAGGCGCTCTCGGATCGGATCCACCCGGACGACATCGCCGGCCTCGCCGCGAGCGCGGAGCGGCTGAAGCGGGCGCGGGACGGCGAGGTGATCGAGGGCGAGCTCCGGGCGCGAGGCCGCGAGGGAGACGAGCGTATCTTCGCGGTGCGCGCGGAGGTCTTCGCGCGAAGCGAGGATGGATCCGCGCGCGAGATCTTCCTGTCGGCGGAGGACGTGACAGCGCGAAAGCGCCGCGAGCAGCATCTCCACAGGAGCGAGGCGCTGCTCGCGACGTTCTGTGATCACGCGCCGGTCCTCATGTACGCAAAGGACGGGGAAGGAGCCTTTCTCCTGGTGAGCCGCTCGGTGGAAGAGCTCGTCGGGGCGACCCCGGGCAGCATGCTTGGAAAGACCGATAGCGACTTCTTTCCATCGGAAGTTGCGTCTATTTACAAAGACGTCGATGACCTGGTGCGGAGGAACGGCGCCCCGCTCGAGGCCGAGGATCCCGTCCCTGACGCCCGAGGCGAGAAGACGTTCTACTCGATCAAGTTCCCTGTCTGGGGTGAGGGCATCCCGGAGGGCGCGGTCGCCGGTATCTCTGTCGACATCACGCGGGTCAAGGCGGCGGAGCGCGAGCGGGAGGCGGCGCGGGACGAGCTGATCGCGGCGCAGCAGGACACGATACGTGAGCTCGTGACGCCGCTGTTGCCGATCGCCGAGGGGGTGCTCGTGATGCCGCTCATCGGGTTCTTCGACGGCGCGCGGGCGAGCCGGATCATCGAGACGCTGCTCCAAGGGGTGGAGAGGCACTCGGCCCGCATCGCGATCATCGATATCACCGGGGTCAAGGCGGTGGACGTCCAGGTGGCCGAGATGCTCGTGCACGCCGCGCGCGCGGTCGGGCTGCTCGGCGCGCAGGTGGTGCTCACCGGCATCCAGCCGGCGATCGCGCAGACGCTCATCGAGCTCGACGTCGACCTGCGGGGCCTGGTCACGGCGGGGACGCTGCGGAGCGGCATCGCGTACGCGCTGAAGCGAACGTGAAAGCCGGCCGACGCGTCGGATCTTGTTGACGCGTCGGAGATTTCCGACATATTGAGGACATGGCTGAAGTCGACGTGTTCTCGGCGCTCGCCAACCCGGTGCGGCGCGAGATCCTGATGCAGCTCCGCATGGGACCTCGCGCCGTGAACGACCTCGCGCGTAGCTTCGACCTGGGCCGCCCCGCGGTGTCCGAGCACCTCCAGGTGCTCCGCAAAGCGCGCCTCGTGCGCGAGGAGCCGCGCGGACGCGAGCGCTACTACCACCTCGATCCGCGCCCGCTGAGCGAGGTCGACGAGTGGCTCGACACGTTCACTCAGTACTGGAAGACGCGCCTCGCCGCCCTCGAAGAGCTCCTCAACGAAGAAGGAAAAAAATGAACGCCCCTGCAGTCATCCACCTCGAACATCGTTACTCAGCGCCTCCGTCCGCCGTCTGGCGGGCGCTCACGGATCCGGAGCTGCACGCGCGCTGGTGGGCTCCGGGCGACGTCAAAGCCGTGGTTGGACACCGCTTCGAGCTCGACATGGGGTCCTGGGGCAAGCAGGCCTGTGAGGTGCTCGCCGTCGAAGCGGAGCGGCTCCTCTCGTACCGCTTCGCCATCGGCAAGCTCGACACCCTCATCACGTGGCGCCTCACGCGGGAAGGGACGGGCACGCTCCTCACGCTCACGCACGAGGGCTTCAACCTCGACTCGGCGAGCGGCAGGAGCGCGTTCGAAGGCATGAAGCCCGGGTGGCCCAAGGTGCTGGAGAGGCTCGGAGCGACGCTCTGAGCGACCGCCGAGCGAAGCCGGACACCGGACCCTCGACGATGGTGTACCCGTCAAGCGTCTCGAAGCTCGCAAAGTGCTGATCGCCGAAGCTGCGAACCCGCAACGAGGCCCCGTCGGGTTGGTTGAACGGGAACTCCTTGCCGTGGAACGGAGTGCTCATCGTCTGTCTTCTCGCTGGCCGGTCAGGCCGGGGGTGACACTCGGTGTCGTCGTGCCTATCACGGCGCCTAACCCGCTTGTGGGCGCCCAGTCCGGCAGGCTCCGCTGGAGCCGCAGGCGCTCGGCCTCGGACAGCGCCTCCGCGATCACCTGACACACGGTTCGGTTCGCGCGATTGGTGCAGCTCACGCTCAAGGACACGCGCGGGAAGCTCCGAGCCGCTATTTGCTTTCTTTCTCTCTTTCTGCCCATGCACTGACGCTCGAACGGATGCGCAGCCGGACCGGCGAGCTGCGCGGCGCTGATCCTCAAGCACGCTTCCCGGCCCGCGGACATGAAGCGCGCCGCGTCCAGCGCCGCTGCCAGCGAACCCCGGCAGTCGCCGTGCGCCGGCCGTAGAGCGTGTCTGCTGCGGACCGAAGCCGCCGAGCGCAGACAGGGCAAGCCGTCGCTCCCGGGAAGCATCCTGTTGCGCGATCGAGCAACGGAGATGACCGGCCGGCCCGGCGGAGCCTGGCACAACGGGCCTCGCAGAACGCTCCGCGCCGGGCATCGCGGAGCGCGCGTTCGGGTGAGGACGGAGTGGCATGGGATGTGATTGGGCTTCCACCCGGTCGCCCGCGCCGCGAGCACACCTCCCGGCGAGCGGGCTATCCACCGGAGAGCGATATGAAAAGAACTGTGCACGGCATCGCTGGGACACTCGCGCTCTGCCTCGTCTCGACCTTCTTCCTGTCCACGATGCTCGCGGAGCTCTCGGGGAACGTCGAGACCATCGTCACGGTCAAGCGCGGCATCCTCTACGGGCTCGCGCTGCTGATCCCGAGCATCGCGGCGGCGGGGGGCAGCGGCAACTTCCTGGCCCGCTCTCGCGGGGGCAGGATCGTGGACGGCAAGCAGAGGCGCATGAAGTTCATCGCCATGAACGGCCTCCTCGTCCTGGTGCCGTGCGCCTTCGTCCTCTACCGGCTCGCGAGCCGGGGGAATTTCGGGCCGCTGTTCGTGGGACTCCAGGCCGCCGAGCTGATGGCTGGGGCGACGAACATCTACTTGCTCAGCAAGATGATGCGCGACGGCTTCAGGCTGAGCGGCCGCCTGGCCCCTGCCAGGGCGAGCAGCAGAGAGAGCTGAGTCGCGACACGAGGATTGATGTCAATGAACACAAGGGACAGGAACCTGCAGATGAACTTCTACCAGCACACGATCGAGGTCGCCGCTGATGTCAACGACGCCTACGCGCTGTCGGCCGAGGTGGAGGCGTGGCCTCAGATCTTCCCGCCCTGCAAGGGGGTGAGGGTCATCGAGCGGACCGATAGCTCGCAGCTCGTCGAGATCACGGCGCTCGCAAATGGCAAGCTCATGACCTGGCGCTCGACCAGGGAGCTCTTCCCCGAGCAGCGCGCGATCTCGTTCCGCCAGGTGCAGCCGTCGCCGCTCCTCAGGTCCATGGAAGGGTCCTGGCGATTCTTCCCGGTGCAGACCGGGACGCTCATCGTCCTGGAGCACCGGTTCGAGATCAAACCGGACGTTCGTGGGCTCGTCGACGGCGTGTCGACGCCCGAGGAGGCGCTGAGCTTCATGTCGAAATCGACGGACACGAACAGCAAGCGCGAGCTTCAGGCGATCAAGCAAGCGCTCGAGTCGAGGACGTTCCAGGGCCTGCAGAGCGAGCTCTACGGCGAGTTCCAGGAAGAGATGGTGATCGCGGCCTCGCCCGAGGCTGTGTACTCGCTCCTTGCGCGCGCACAGGACTGGCCGCAGGTGCTCTCGCACTGCCACGACGTCGAGATGCGATACGACGACGGTCAGCACCAGGAGTTCATCATGACCGTGGACGTGAAGGGGCAGATGGAGCAAATCCGGTCGATCCGACGCTGCACGCCGCACGCGAGCATCAGTTACTTCCAGCCGGAGCCGCCGCCGGCGCTGCGCCGACACAGCGGGAAATGGCTCATCGAGCGCGTGCCAGGCGGGGTCCGCGTCGTGTCATGGCACGCCGTCGAGCTGAGGCCGGACGGGATGAAGCAGGTCTGGGGCGATATCAGCCCCGGCGACGCCTTGGCGCGAGTGACCAAGGCGATCAACGACAACAGCCGCGGTACGATGCTCGCGATCAAGGGACGCACCGCGGAGCAAGCACAGGGGAGATCGTCGTGACGAATCAGGGTCGGAAGGTCGCTCTCATCACGGGTGCGAGCCGCGGGATCGGCAAGGCGGCGGCCGTGAGGCTCGCGAGGGACGGATTCAGCGTCGCTCTCCTCGCGCGTTCGAGGCAGCAGCTGGAGGCGACCAGCGCCGAGGTCCGCGCCGCGGGGAGCGTTGCGACGATCGGGATCTGCGACGTCACCTCGCCGCAGGAGGTCGATGCGGCCGTCCAGGCTGCCGTCCGGGAGCTCGGGCACATCAGCGTCCTGCTCAACAACGCGGGACGGGGCGGCGGAGGGATCACTGCCGACATGAACGTCGAGCTGTGGCGGGAGATCATCGACACGAACCTGAACAGCGTATTCTACGTCACCAGGTCGGTCCTCAACCACACCCCCGAGGGCACGTTGAAGACGATCCTCAGCGTCGCGTCGACCGGCGGTAAGCAGGGCGTGATCCACGCCGCGGCGTACAGCGCGTCGAAGCACGGGATCATCGGCTTCACCAAGTCGCTCGCCCTCGAGCTCGCGCCTAAAGGCATCACGGTGAACGCCGTTTGCCCGGGGTTCGTGGAGACCGAGCTCGCGGAGAAGGCGCGCGGGAATTACGCAAAGATCTGGGGCGTGAGCGTCGACGACGCGAAGAGGCGCATCGAGCAGCGCGTCCCGATCGGTCGCTACATCGACCCCGACGAGGTCGCGGAGATGGTGGCTTACCTGGCGTCGGACCGCGCCCGCGGGATCACCGGACAGGCGATGAATATCTGCGGTGGACTTGGAAATTATTGATGATGGCCGGTGTCGGGCAGACACATGGCTGGCGAGAGGGTTAGATATCGTGAAGTTCGTTCAGAAGGGTAATCGTCGTAGGGCAGTCATCACCGGACTCGGGATCATCGCTCCTAACGGCATTGGCGTCGAGCAGTTCTGGGCTGGCGCGATGGCCGGCCGGTCCGGGGTCCGCGCGATCGAGAGCTACCCGGTGGACGGGTTCAAATCGAAGATCGCCGGTCAGGTTCAGGGATTCGACCCGAGGGCGCACGGCCTCAGGGAAGATCAGCTTCGGCGGCTGGACCGATATGCGCAGTTTGCCGTCGCGGCGAGCAAGATGGCGATGGATGACGCGGCCTTCGCCGGCGGCGTCCCTGACCCCGACCGGTTCGGCGTCTGCATCGGCAACGCGATCGCCGGTACGAGGTTCATGGAAGAGGAGTTCCTGGCCCTGACGGAGCGCGGCACCGCGCCGTACGATCCGACGTGGGTACAGCGCTCGCTCTATCAGGCGTCCACGTTCAACGTGGCCTCGGCGGAGGTCGCCGGCCTCTATGGAGCCCGCGGGCCCTGCTGCACGCTCAGCACCGGTTGCACGGGCGGCCTGGACGCCATCGGGCTGGCGCTCGACACCATCCGCACGGGCGATGCAGACGTGATGATCTGCGGCGCGTCGGAGGCGCCCATCACGCCGATCGCGCTGGCCGCGTTCGACATCCTGGGTGCCCTCTCGAGCAGGCGCAACGACTCCCCGCAGCGCGCCTCGCGGCCGTTCGACGATCAGCGCGACGGCTTCGTGCTGGGCGAGGGCGCCGGGGTCCTGATCCTCGAAGAGCGGGAGCACGCACTGCGGCGCGGGGCCACGATCTACGCCGAGCTGGGCGGCTTCGCTTCGTGCAACAACGCGTACCACATGACCGACCTGTCCTCGGACGGGATCGATCTGTCCCGCGCGATGAGGCTTGCGCTCCTCGACGCGGACATCGCGCCGAACAAGGTCGATTATGCGTGCGCGCACGGCAGCTCGACGAAGCAGAACGACACGAACGAGACGGCGGCGCTCAAGCTGACGCTCGGAGATCACGCCTACAAGGTGCCGGTGAGCTCGCTGAAGTCGATGGTGGGGCACCCCCTGGCCGCGGCCAACGCGCTCGAGAGCGTCGCCTCGGTCCTCTCCATCCTCAAATCCGAGATCTTCCCCACCATCAACTACGAGAACAAGGACATGTCCTGTGATCTGAACTACGTCCCCAACGAAGGTATCCAGCGGAGAGTGGACGTCGTCCTGAAGGCGGCGAGCGGCTTCTCAGGAATCCACAGCGCGCTGGTGTTTCGCGCCCCGAGCTGAGCAGGAGCACAACAGTGAATCGTCAGGTAGTAATCACCGGAATTGGGCTCCTCGCCCCGAACGGAGTCGGTAGTCGAACGGTCTGGTCCAACACGCTGAACCGGAAAGGCGCCGTGCGCAGGGTGACGAAGTTCGACACCAGCCGCTTCCCGGCCGTCTTCGGCGGCGAGGTGACCGGCTTCGAACCCATCGATTTCATGCCGTCCCGCCTGGCCCGCAAGCTGGACCCGTACACGCAGTACGCGATCGCCGCCTGCGCGATGGCGCTCAAGGACGCCGAGGTGGACCTCGAGAAGGTCGATAGGCAGCAGTTCGGCGTTTACGTGGGCAACTGCTTCGGCGGCTGGACGGTGACCGATCGCGAGCTGCGGCACCTGTACACAAAAGGGGTGCGGGACGTGAGCCCCCACCAGGCCACCGCCTGGTTCCCTGCCGCGCCGCAGGGGCAGGTCTCGATCCTGTTCGGGCTCCGCGGGCACAGCAAGACCATCGTGTGCGATCGCGCCAGCGGCCTGGCCAGCGTCGGATACGCTGCGCGGAGCATCGCGCAGGGCCACTGCGACATCATCCTCGCCGGCGGTACGGAGGCGGTCATGTCGCCGCTTCCCTACTCTGCGTGCCTCACGGAAGGCATCCTGAACCAGGACCGGGACACGCCACCCGAGGCGGCGTATCGCCCGTTCGACGCCGGTCGCCACGGGCTCGTCCCGGGCGAGGGGGCGGCGTTCCTCGTGCTGGAGGACCGGGCTCACGCCATCCGTCGGCGCGCCAGGATCTACGGTGAAATCAGGGGCTTCGGCCTGTCCAGCGACGCATGCCACCCCGCGCCGCTGCCGAGGGAGGAGCGCGGCCTGAGCATCGCGATGCGCAAGGCGATCGACGAAGCCGGGATCGAGCCGAGCGACGTCTCCTTCATCATGGCGGACGGCATGGCCACGATCGACGGAGATGCGCAGGAGGCCGCCGCCATCCACAAGGTGTTCGGCGCGCTCGGCAGCAAGGTCAAGGTGACGGCGCCTAAATCGATGTTTGGACACCTGTACGGCGCCGGCGGCGCGATGGACGCCGCCCTCGCGGCCATGGGTCTCTTCTCTCAAACCGTCCCGCCGACGACCAACGTCGACGCGCTCGACGCGAGCTGCGACCTCGCGGTGACCACGGACGCGATCAAGGACGGCGAGCTTCGCTTCGCCCAGATCAACAGCCGCGGCTCCGGCGGCATGAACGCGTCGATGATCATCGGCCAGGACCGGAGATAACGAAACTCGAACCGCACAAGAACGTCAAACAACGTGATTTAACAATGCAGAGGCAAGCGATGCAGAGTGCTCAGACCGTCGATATGCAGGTGAAGAAGATCCTCGCCGAGTTCCTCGGGAGACCCATGAAGGACCTCTCGGACGACGCCTTGCTCCAGGACGACCTGGACGTGGACTCGACAGAGATGATCGAGATCGTGTGCGCGGTGGAGCGGGCCTTCCAGGTCAGGCTCGGGGACGGCGCGGAGAAGGCGCTCAAGACGGTGGCGGACATCCACGGCGCCGTCGACCGCGCGAAGCGTTCGTGAACCCAGCGGGGGAGAGGGCTCACGGGATGATCATCGGTGTCGGCGTTGATTTTTGCGTGATCGATCGCATCGCGGCGGCGATCGAGAGGCACGAGGGCCGCTTCGAGGAGCGGCTGTTCACCGCGACGGAGCGCGCCTATTGCCGCATGCGGGGCTCCCCTGCTCAGCATTTCGCTGGCCGGTTCGCCGCCAAGGAAGCCTGCGTCAAGGCCCTCGGCGCGCCGGCGGGGCTGGCATGGCACGAGCTCGAGGTCATCCGCGCCGAGGGCGGACGGCCGACGCTCGAGCTCTCCGGCGCGTCGCTGAAGATCGCGAGGGAGCTCGGCGTCGAGAAGATACATCTGACCATTTCCCATCAGGCGAACTTCGCGGTCGCCACTGTCGTGGCAGAACGGTGACGGTGAGGGCGAGCACGCCTGGGATGCCCGGCGAGAGGAGACGTTGATGCCAGCGTTTTTTGTATCGCAGATCGGCGGTGACAGGATCAGCACGGACCGGGGCGAGGTCCGGCTGGAGCACCCTGCTCCAGGCGTGCTCGTGGTGCGCTGCAGCGGCCACGGGGAGGCCGCCTTCGTCCCCCCGCTGGTCAGCCTGTTCGAGGCGCTCGCCGCGTCCGGCCACCCGGCGGACCTCTTCGTGGACGCCGAGCGCCTCACGGACTTCGACCGCGAGTACCGCACCGGGATGGTGATGTGGATCAAGCGGAACAGGCCACGCGTCCATTGCATCAATGTCCTCGTCCGGTCCAGGTTCGCGGCGATGGGCGTCTCGCTCGCGAGCCTCAGGGAGCGGGGCCTCCTGGTCCCGTTCGTCCGTCGCGAGGATTTCGAGGACACGCTCCGAGCGGTCGTCGAGCAGAGGACTCAGGACGCGGGTCACGCGCAGGGCGTCGGCTTCGTGGAGCCGATCGCGTAGCGCCGGTCGGAGCGGAACCATGGCCGACCAGCCAACAGGGCGAATCATGTAACGCGCCCGCGAGGGCGTGAAGAGAACGGGTGTAGAGCGATGAGACAGAGCAAGGTTGCGGTGGTGACGGGGGCGTCACGCGGGATCGGGGCTGCCGTTGCGAGACGGCTCGCGCGCGACGGCGCGGACGTGATTGTCAATTACACAGCGAACGAGGTGGCTGCAGCGCGCGTGGTCGAGGACATCAGGGGCATGGGACGGCGCGCGACCGCGGTGCGCGCCGACGTCTCCAGCGTCGAGGAGATCAAGGTGCTCTTCGAGCGCGCCGCCGCGGCGTTCGAGCGGGTGGACGTCCTCGTGAACAACGCCGCCGTGTTCGAGGCGTGCGCCCTGCAGGACGTGAGCCGGGCTGCGTTCAGCAACATCTTCGATCTGAACGCGCGCTCGGTGCTCTTCGCCTCCGAGGAGGCAGCGCGCCTCATGGGCAACTCCGGGAGGATCATCAACATCTCCTCGGATCTCTCGTGCATGGCCATGCCGGGGACGTCGCTGTACGCCGGTGCCAAGGCGGCGATCGAGGCGTTCACGCGCGTCCACGCCGCGGAGCTCGGGCCGCGTGGGATCACGGTGAACGCGATCGCGCCGGGTATCATCGACACCGACGCGCTGCGCACGCAGATGACCGACGAGAGGATCCAGGGGGTTGCCTCGATGACGCCGCTCGGCAGGGTCGGGACGCCCGAGGACGTGGCCGACGTCGTGGCCTTCATCGCGTCCGACGACAGCCGATGGATCACGGGCCAGGTCCTCCACGTGAACGGCGGCGTGTTGATGAGGTGAGCGCACCTGGCGGGGAGTCACCCGGAGGTCGCCCTGCGCGCTCCAACTCCAGCGAAGAGCGCTGCCATGACGCTGAGGCCCGTTCGTCCCCACTGCCACTTGGACCACGACGTGATGACCTCGGGCACCTCCCGGACGTCGATCGTCTTCCCGATCAGAGCCTCGTTCGCGCGTGCGAAGTAGAGAGGCAACAAGACGAGCGTGCCGGCCATGCACGCGGTGGCCAGCCCCCACGGCAACGGGTTCTGCTTCCGCTTGATGGCGCTGAACAGATTGTATCCACACGCCACCGTTCCCCCGACGTTCAAGGGGAAGAGCGTCATGCCCATGCGCGGTCCATGGACCGCGAACCAGTCCAGGAACTCGCTCGGACGCATGGATGAAAAACTGGAAGCCACGGCGGTCGACACCAGCAGGCTGCCGCCGGCGAACGCGCTGGTGAACACAACGGAAGCGACCTCGAGTGCTCGTGCCATCCTATGACCCTCCCCGCGCCCATCGCACATGCTTCCGTGCTCATGGCGCATGCCTGGGACCGGCACGCCGGCGTGGGAGCTCCGCGGCCGGCTCTGCCACGCGTCGTCATTGTAGCAGCGGTGCGCCCGGGCGGCATCGAGCGATGCCTGGCTTTGAGCACCGGGACGAACGAGAAGCGGTGGGCAGGATGATCCCCCGATTCCGCGGGCAACCCCGAGGGGGCGGGAAGGCAGGGATGGCATGGATAAAGAGGAGGGCGACCACGCCCGGCTTCCTGGGGGCGTCGAGGTTCCATCCTGAAACGAGTTTGCGCTGAGGCCGCCGTCAGCCGGCCAGTGCTGGGAGTGAGGATCATGGTCACCCGTTTCGATTTTTTTACCCTGTCCTCGGCGAGCGCTCACCCCGCGAGGGCAGGCGAGCAGCTCCTGCGCCGGGGGTGTGGACGCGCCGGCCTCTCCGTTGCCATCGAGCAAGATGACCTGGATCGCGATGGCTATGGCACGGCACCGTACGTTCTCATGACGGTCTCGACGACACCGGATCGACTCTCTCGAGATGACCCCATGGACGCCTCGTCGCCGCAGCCGTCGCTCAGGCTCGACGCTCGCACGGTTGTCCGCGCTCGCGGTCGTCGTGACGGGATCGCGATCACCCGAGCGAGCTCGTCGGCTGGCGTCCTGCTGATCACGCTGTGCGCGCTGGCGCTGCAGGATCGCGCGCGCTTCCTGCGGCAGTTCGACCGCGCGACTGCCTATATGGTAACCCAGGCAGGGTTTGTCATGAGCCGCCTGTTCGAGGCTGTGCCCGGCGAGCGCGCGGGCTGCTTCGTGAACGTCGCGCGCTGGACCAGCGTCTCCGCGTTCCAGGCTGCGTTCGCGAGCCCCGCGTTCAAGGCGATCATCAGCGGCGGCTTCCAGCCGAAGAGCCAGATCATGCTAGCCCACCTGCCCGCATCATTGACCAGATTGGCATTCACATGATCGCACAAATAGACATCGTAGAGACCGACAGAACCGACGCGCTTCGGCGGTCGTGGGTTGGAGCAGCCCGTGAGCTGGCCGCGTGCCCCGGGTTCCTCAATGCCCAGCTTCACGTCGTCTTCAAGCGCTTCAACGCGCGCGGATACGACCTGATCAGCGTTGTTCGATGGACCGACATCAACGCTCACTATGCTGCCCGGGCGGCCGGCCTGGAGCGGCCGCTGGAGGCCGATCGCGGCATCAACCTCTACGGGCTCGTCGATCGGAGCGAATTCGTGGAGCAGCCGGCGCGAGGATCGCGCCTCGTCATCACCAATCCTTACCGCATCCGGCAGCCACAGGCGGCGGAGAACGCGATGATGTGGGGCGCGACGAAGGCCCTCATGGCCGGACGGGATGGGTTCATCTCCGCAGAGCTCTTTCAGAGCTACCACCCGGAGCACGACACGTACTACTTCATCAGTCGCGCCGAGTGGGAGAGCGAAGACGCGTTCATGAAGCAGCTCGCCGGCAAGGACTACAAGAATCTCGTTGCCCCGTTCGAAGGTACATTTCAGATATGCCTGTCACACGTCGTCGATGAAATCGCGAGGGGCGGATGAAGCCCTCGCCGCTGACACCCATCCACAGTGAAAGAATTTGATCCATGGTTATGGTCATCGATCTTCTTGAGACAAGAAACCGCCCCGTCGCGGCGGATGCATGGCGCGCCGTGTGCTCCTTCCTCTCCGAGCAACCAGGCTTTGAGGGGGGGCAGCTGCTCGAGATCTTCCAGACGCTCAGGCCACGCACCGGCTGGGAGATGGTGAGCGTCTGCCGGTGGAGCTCGGCGGAGGACTGGGAGCGGGCCCGCGCCGCGGTGAGACAGAACGCAGAGCTTGTCTCGGTGCTGGGCGCGGCCGGCACCAAATTCACCGGTTTCAAGATGGATCTCGTCGACGGCTCCGAATACCGCTTCCGCCCGCCCTCCGGCAATATGGTGCTGGTCGACCTCATGTTCCTGCCCGAGGAGCGCATGGCAGCTTATGCCGCCATGTGGGCCGAGGCGGCGCAGACGATGAGCCAGCTCGCCGGGTACGTCAACTCCAGCCTGTACCGGACCAGGAACCTGGCTGACGAGGTCAAGTTCATCAACGTGGCGGAATGGGACAGCGCCGAGCGCTTCTTCGCTGGGGTCCACGGCGACCGCTTCGTGTCGATCGTCGAGCCATTCAAGAGCGATTTTGCTCTCCATCTGAGCCGCCGCGTCGCGCTCTACACGGCGCCGCGCTGAGGTCTGGACATGATCTACTGGATAGACGTCGTCGACGCCGTGGCCGCGCCGAGCTATGCCGAGCGCTGGCAGGACCACGCGCTGGCCCTGCGGAAGCGGTGCGGCCTGCGAACTGCAGAGTTGTTCCATGTGTTCGAGCCGATCCGCGACGTGAATTACACGCTGCTCTCCGTCTACGCGTTCGATGACACCGATGTCGGCGAGGCGGCGCTGGGTGGTGTGTCGCCCCGCGGTGCATCGGCTGGCCTCGTCCAAGGCACGAAGTGCCGACTGGGTGTCATGTTGTCGGAGCTGTCCCGGGGGCTCCCTGGCCACGCGTGGCTGATCAATCCTTTTGAGATCAGCGAGGCCGAGATCCCGGACGTCCTCGCGATGTGGGACAGGGCCAAGGACCACATGGCAGCGCACCCGGGCTTCCTGAACGCCCGGCTGTTCCGCTCCGCCGCCCCGTCGGCCAGGTACCGCCTGTTCAACGTCTCGCAATGGCGTAGCGCCGAGGACTTCAAGGAGTCTCTGCGTGATAGAGCGTATGACCGCCATCGAGAGAGGTCGATGACATATCGGCTCCATCCCTCGTTGTGCGCGCAGGTCCAAAGTATCGGCTTCGATGGGTGATCCGCGCGGTTAATGGTGTGTTGGCGGTGTGTTGGCTGGCGGCTCGTCAGGCTCGATGCGACCAGCCGCCCCCATCTGTGTGGCAGAGACCGCAGCGCGGCGGCTGCGTTGCTCGTGATCGACAAGGAGAGGACCATGTCTCAAGTGGCGCTCGTGACGGGCGCGAGCCGCGGGATCGGACGAGAGATCGGGCGCTGGTTCGCCAGCCGTGGCTTCGATCTCATCCTCGTGGCCCGTGGACGTGCATCGCTGGCAGAACGCGCGGAGGCTCTGCGCCGGGAATATGGAAGGACGGTGAGCGCCGTCGCGGTGGATCTGTGCGATTTCGACGCCGCGCGCGGCGCCGTTCAGGCGGAGCTCAGCCGCTGGGGGCGCCTCGACGTCCTCGTGAATTCGGCCGGCATATTCCGCTT
This sequence comes from Sorangium sp. So ce302, assembly GCF_051530145.1. Lineage (GTDB taxonomy): Bacteria > Myxococcota_A > Polyangia > Polyangiales > Polyangiaceae > Sorangium > Sorangium cellulosum_B. The sequence goes on from NZ_CP150326.1 coordinate 2,059,356, forward strand.
CGGTACCAGCAGCATGGCGATGGAAGATCTCGACGCGATGCTGACGACCAACGTGAAGGCGGTACACAACCTGTGCGTCGCCTGCCTGGGCTCGCTGGCCGAGGCTGGGTCGGCCCACATCTTCAACATCGCGTCCGTCACGGGCGTCGAGCCGTTCGCTGTCGTCGGCGGTTATGCGGCCAGCAAACACGCGCTGGTCGGCTACGGCCGGTCTCTGGCACGGGAGCTGTTGCCCAAGGGGATCAAGGTGACGACGTTGTGCCCGGATGTGGTCGACACCGACATGGCGGCCGGGTCGGGCCTCCTGGCGGAGCAGATGCTCGCCACGACGGACATCAGCCGGGCGATCGAGTTCGTTCTGTCGCTATCCAATGCGGCGCTCGTCGATGTCCTGGTGATCGGAAGCAAGCCTGTCGCGGGCAGCGCGCGCACGGAGGCGTGACTCGTGGAGCGCTTCAGGGCGTTCGCTTTCGTGACGCTGGAGGTCGGTCGTGGCTCGACCGGGGGCGCGTGGGGAGGGAGGTCGCGCCACGGCCCCTCGTCGCCCTGCCGGGCTCGCGGTCGACAGCTCCAGGTTGGCGCGTCAGCTGAACGACCCGAGCCCGCGGAACCTCCGGTACCGATCGTCGACGATCGCCTCCGTTCCGAGCTCGTCGAGCGAAGCGAGCGTCGTCCAGAGGGCCTGATCGAGCAACGCCGCGGCGCCGTCGTAATCCTGATGGGCTCCCCCGGTGGGCTCCTCGACGATCGCGTCCACGACCCCGAGCCGCAGCAGGTCCGGCGCGGTGATCTTGAGCTGCGCAGCCGCGTCGCCGACGCGCGCGGGGTCGTGCCAGAGGATCGCCGCGCAGCCCTCGGGCGAGATGACCGAGTAGCAGCCGAACTCGAGCACCAGCACGCGGTTGGCGAGCCCGAGCGCCAGCGCGCCGCCGGAGCCTCCTTCGCCGATGACGGTCGCCACGATCGGCACCTGCACCCGCGCCATCACGGCGAGCGCCGCGCCGATCGCCTCGCTCTGCCCGCGCTCCTCGGCGCCGAGGCCCGGGTAAGCGCCGGGGGTGTCGATGAACGTGAGGATCGGCAGCCGGAACCTCTCCGCCAGCTCGTAGAGCCGCACGGCTTTCCGGTACCCCTCCGGGTGCGGCATGCCGAAGTTGCGCTTCACGTTCTCCTTCGCATCGCGCCCTTTCTGGTGCCCCACCACCACCACGCTGCGGCCGTGATACCCCGCGAGCCCGGCGACGACCGCGCAGTCGTCGGCGAAGCGGCGATCCCCCTTCAGCTCGCACCAATCGGTGAACATCCGTTGCACGTAATCGAGCGTGTGAGGACGGTTCGCGTGCCGCGAGAGCTGCACCTTCTGCATCGGCGTCAGCGCAGCGAAGACCTCGCGCGCGAGCCGGTTCATCCTCTCCTCGAGCTCGGCGAGCTCCGCCACGAGGCTCCGATCGGACGCGACGAGCGCGCGCAGCTCCCGGACCCTGGCGATGAGCTCCGCGACCGGCTTCTCGAACGGCAGGACGACATCGGCCATGAAGATCTCCCCGGTAGCTCTGGCGCGCAGCCGGTCGCGGCGTCACACCCGCGGTGTCGGAGCGCCGGACGTCGCCTGAGAACAACGCACCCAACTCGCTACCTAGTCCTCCTTCGCGTCGGTGGACACCCCTGATGGCACAAGGAGGCAGGGATGGGACGGAGAACGAGGAGGGCGTTCACGCCCGGGTGCAAGGCGGGGGCGGTCCGGCTGGCGAACGCGGGCACCCGGAGCTCCAGGCGCCCAGCCTGGTCACGGGCGCGCGGTCATGGACGCCGTGCCATCCGGGCCGTCCGGTGCCATCGGGCCGGACGCGGCGCGCTGCAGCTCCAACGTGACGGCCTCGACCAGCGCGGCCGCGAGCAAGACGAGGCGCGACGCCTGATGTCCTTGAGCGAGCAGCTCGCGAACGAGCGACTTTGCCACGATCTTGGTCGCACGCGCGGTGTCCTCGGGGCCTGGCGCCCCGCCGATGGCGTGATCTCGGCCAGTCGCTGCCTGCGATGGCTCGAGCTCGATGTCTTTCGTGTTTGACATGGTGCTCTCCTGCATTCGTGTGCACGCCGGGGTCGGGCTGGTCTCTCGGGCCATCGCTCACTCACCGGCACCTGACTCCTCGGACCTCTGTGCGGGCCTCTTCGTGGCATTAGCAGTCTCCGTGCCCGGCGCGCCTGCGGCCGCGGGCCGCCGTCTCCGCGCGATTGCCTGCGCCGGGCGCATAGGCGAGCGCCGCGCGCGGCGCTCGCCACCATGGTGGCTTGCTCGATCAAGCAAGATGCTGCAAACTGCGCCACGCAGTGGGGGTATCCACCAACCGCTCCTCCGCCGGCAATGGCGCGAGGGCCCTCAGGCAACGCAACACGCGGAGACGGTGCAAGGTTTGCCCACCAGGACCTCCGTGTTATCACTATTTGCAGACATGAATGCATCCGAGAGCGCCACGGAGGTCATCCGACATCACCACGACGGAATCCGTGCTCCTGCCGGCAGCATCGCCCCCGGGATGACTACCCCCGCCCCTCCGCCACCTCGACCGCGCTCTTCCGCCCCACCCGGTACGGCACCTCCATGCGCTCGGCGAGCCGCGCCGCGAACCGCCGCCTGCGAGGTGCTCGCCGTCGAAGCGGAGCGGCTCCTCTCGTACCGCTTCGCCATCGGCAAGCTCGACACCATCATCACGTGGCGCCGCGCCGGTTGGCCCGTCATTGCAGCGTGCAGATGAGCCGCTGACCGCGCACGGAGTAGGCACCGTCGCGTTGCTCGATCCAGGCGATGAGCAGCTTGACGCCGAGCTGCGCTACGGTCGAGCCGAGGATCTGCGCGCTGCTGCCGTCCGGAAGGGAGAAGATGAGCTGGTGGGGGAGCACGCTCTCGCCTGTTCGCGTGAACCAGCCCAGGTTCACGCTCTTTCCAGGCGGCGGCACCAACGTCAAATACACGTTTTCGCCGTCGCTCGCGACGGGGCCCGGGGGGTTGTACTGGTTTACATTCTGGAGCTTGAAGACAGGGGTAAAGCCGGGCGGGGGAACCTGTCCGAGCGACAGGAAGTCCTTCACGACGCCTACCTCCGCCGAGAGGGCGAGCCTCGGCGGAGGAACGAGGTGCACGATCAAGAGCGTGACGCCATCGCCCTCGGGCAGCGGGAACGCCCCGAAGAAAGACTCCACCTCGTCAGGAGACGGGCTGAACTGGATCTGGTGCGCCACGCCGAGATCGGCGCGCGAGGCGCCCGTTCTGAAGAACGCCTCTCCGGTCGCGTTGTCATCCAACAAGAGGAGGTGCTGGCCGTTCGTGACGGTGTAGTAGTGAACGTTGAGCGAGGCATCGGTACGTGGGCCCTGGGCCACCAGGGTCGGCGCAGGCTCGGCCGATCCACCGACGACGAGCGCTCGCGTCGAGCCGCCCGGCGCCGCGCAGGTCGCGGCGTAAAGGGTGTTGTCGCCCGCCTGGACGAACGCCATCGACGTTGCCACGTTGGGGCTCGCGCACTCCGGTGCGAGCGCGGGAAACCGCTGGAACGTCCCCTCGGACGAGACGCCGTCGGCGGTCGTGGGGAAGACGAGCTGCCCGATCTCGTACCCCACCCTGCCCTGAAGGATGACTTGCCCTCCCGATTCGCGGCCGGTGACGAAGGCCGCGCCGTCGGTGAAGGGGAACTCCGTCTTCGACCCGGCTGGCTCTCCGATCTCGTGCACCGTCCCGATCACGAGCCGGCTGGCAATCTTGTCGACGACCGAGACAAATACGCGATCGGGTCCGCTTGCCAGCACGAGCGAGGAGGTGTCGACCTCATGGCCGCCGAGGTCTTCGGAGGTGAGGATGTCGAACGGCTCGAGATCGAGCGCGCACTTCGCCTCGGCCGGCTTGCAGATGCCGTCCTGACAGACGCCGCTCTGGCACTCGGAAGCAACGCTGCACGCTTCGTCGCCGCTGCCTCCTTGGTTCAGCTCCGCGTCGGCGCGCACACCCGCGATGATCTGGCAGCCGGCGACGAGCAATGCGCCCCCGACGATGACGAGCCCCCATGGTCGCGTCGGGCGCATCTCAGAAGCTACCTCGCAGCGACAGCCCCGCTGCTCCCGCCCGGACCGGAGGCTCCAGGCGCACCTCCAGCACCGTCGACGGCACGGCGTCGCTCGACGGCGCGGTCAGGAACACGACCAGGCCCGTGATGAGCGCCGCGCCTCCCGCCGCGAACGCCACGTTGGAGATGTTGGCGGTCGTGTTGGCGTCCTGATGGAGCTTGACCCCCTCGGCGTCACAACGGGGAGGGTCGTCGTTGGTACACCCGTGCTGGCTGCGCGCCTCGCTCACCTTCGAGAGCGTCTCGACACCGAACACAGCGCCTACCGCGATCCCCGCCAAGCTCACCCCGCCCAGCACGAGCCCAACGGTCCGCTGCGCGCTCCACGAGCTCGCCGCGGGCGCGGCGCTCGTGGCCGCGGGCGCGGGCGCTCCCCGCCCTGGCGCGGGCGCGTCCTCGAGCAGAGGGACGCGCACCGTCCTCTGCCCTGGCTTCGGCTCGACGACCACCTTCGCGCTCCATGCCTTCTTGCCAGGCGCCACCGCCGCGATTGCATGCTCGCCCGGATCGACCGGGATCGCCGAGCCGAACATCGCCGCATCGAGCGGCTTCGCGTTGCGCCGCACCTCGAGCCCCTCGACCCGGGCCTCCGGCGCCACCTCGATGACGAGCCTCGAGAGCTGCGGCTCGAGGAGGCCCGCACGCCGCCCCGCTTCCTTCGAGCGCCGCCCGTCGCCCGCTTTGCGCGCCATCGCTTCGGCGTCGTTGAAGGTCGCCCAGGCGCTCGCCGTCGCGCCATTGCGCTCGTAGCAATCCGCCAGGGCGAGCAGCGTCCCGGCCATCGGGTCCAGCTTCTGGCTGGCGGCGAGCTTCGCGCACCCCAGGGCGTAGCTGCCCTGCTTGACGAGCGCGCGCCCCTCGCGGAAGAGCACATCGGCGGCCGCCCGGTCCTCGGCGGTCGGGTCCGCGAGGACGCGCGGCGCGAGCGATAACGACAGGATCAGCGCACCCGCAGCGGTGACACTGCGCTTCACACGCATCGGTCCTGGGCCACGCACCGATCCCAGTATATTGGCACCCCGCGCCGTTGTCCCAGGGTTAGCGACGCTCGTCGTACGAGAACGCCGGCTCGGGCTTCGGGGTGAGAAGGTCCTTGGCCGGGGGCTTCGCCCGCAGGGAGGGCTTCGTCGCCTTCAGCGTGGCCGTCGTCGCCGGCGAAGGCGAGGTGGGCTCCGCCTGCGCTTTCGCGCTCGCGTCGGGAGAGGCGGGCGCGGAGCGGGGAGCTTGAGGTTCGACGGGCGCAGACGGGGCCGCGTTCAACGCCCCGAAGGAGGCCGCCGGCGGGCCTGTCGGTGCCGGGGATCGCGCCCCCTCCTGCCGCCCCCCCTCCTGCCGCCCCCCCTCCTGCCGCCCCCCCTCCTGCCGCCCCCCCCAGGCGATCACCGCCAGCGCAGCGCCCGCGAAGAACGCACCGCCGAGGAGAAGGGGAGCCCAATAGCGCGGCTTCGACAGCAGCACCTCGAAGGCCGATAGGGCGCCATAGCGCCAGGACGCGGTAGGCGCTGTGTCCGCCATGGCATCCGGCGGGCGCGGCGCGATCGACCCTGCTGCCCCGGCGCTGGCCGGCGGCGAGGAGGCCGCCACGCGCCGCGGCTCCGGCGCGTCTCTGGCTCCCGGCGAAGACGACCGCGACATGTTGAGCACCCGCCAAACCCGCTCCGGATAGCCCCGCGCTCGCAGGGGCGCGTGAGGCGCGAGGGCGCCGGCGAACGCTGCCACGTCGTTCCAGCGCTGCTCGCGCTCGTGCATCATGCACCGCTGGATCACCGCGTCGATCTCCGGGGGCACGTCGCTCCGGCGCTCGTGGAGCGGCGTAGGCTTCGCCGCGAGCATGCGCCCATAGAACTCCGCCAAGGTCTCCGCGTGAAACGGCGTCTGCCCGGCGATGAGCTCATACAAGAGGACGCCGAGCGCCCAGAGGTCGCTGCGCGCATCGACATCCTTCGGCGAGCTCATCTGCTCGGGCGACATGTAGTAGGGGGTGCCGAGCTGCTCGTCGTCTTCTGTGAGGGCGAGCTCCGCCCCGCTGATCTTCGAGATCCCGAAGTCGAGGACCTTGATGCACGGCGCGCCGCTGACGTCCTCCGTGACGAAGAGGTTCGCCGGCTTCAGGTCGCGGTGCACAATCCCGGCGGCGTGCGCCTCGCCGACGGCTTCACACGTCTGGAGAACGTACTCCACGGCGTCGTCGAGCGAGAGACACCCACTCTCCTTGAGCAACGCGGCGAGATCACGCCCTTCGAGGAATTCCATGACGATGTACGGCGCGCCGCTTTCGAGCGTGCCGACGTCGAACACGCGGGCGACGTGCTGGCTGCGCAGCCGTACCGCCGCGCGCGCCTCGCGCAAGAAGCGCGCGCGCGCGTCGGCGGAGACGTGGTGGGCCGAGCGCATGAATTTGACGGCGACGCGCTGGCCGAGCTCGACGTGGACCGCCGCAATGACGACCCCCACGGCCCCTGCGCCGAGCAGACGCTCCACGCGGTACTTGCCCGCCACGACGTCGCCGGGCCGGACCGGGGCGTTGATCATGGCTTGCCATGTGGTCTCAGCGGCTCCGGGAGGTCAAGCGTCGCTTGATGGGCTCGCGCGCGTGCCGCCGCGCTATCCCTATAAAGCTCGCTGGCGACTCCCGGTAGGTCCAGCGCCGGCCGCCTGAGCCCGTGTCACGTCCGCTGGGAAGCTCGTCGTGAAATGAAATCGCCCGGACGCTCTGGCCCGTGAGGAGACAGGAGATCCTTCGGCGAAGCTCACTGCCCTCACCGACTACCCCGCGCGCGCGTAGCGACCCGGAGGCTGGCCCACGTGGCGGCTGAACGCGGTGCTGAAGGTGCTCGCCGAGCCGTAGCCGACGCGCTCGGCGACCTCGGCGATCCCGAGATCGTGCCGGCGGAGCAGATCCCTCGCGACGGCCATGCGCCAGGCGAGCAGGTATTCCATGGGCGGCATGCCCACGGTGCGGGTGAAGCGCTCGAAGAACGCCGAGCGCGAAAGGGCCGCGGTCTTGGCGAGCTGGGCGACCGTCCACGAGCGCGTGAGCTGAGCGTGCATCTGCCGTATCGCCGGCGCGAGCCGCGGATCGGCCAGCCCGCGCAGGAGCCCCGGAGGCGCGTCCTCAGCCGAGGTCGACCTCAGCGCTTCGATGAGCAGCACCTCCACGAGCCGCGTGAGCACGAGATCGCGCCCCGATCGCTGCTCGTTGGATTCGTCGCCCACGAGCCGCACCAGCACGGAGAGGCGCTCGACGCCGCGCACGTGCAGCAGCGCTGGCAGCAGCGACACGAACAGCGCCGCGTCAGGCGAGTCGAAGAGGAAGTAGCCGCCGAGCAGCCGCACGTCCGGGCGTCCACCGCGCGTGCCGTGGCGGACTTCACCCGTCGGCGCGGGCGTCACCTTCGGGTCGATGCGCTCTGGCCTCACCGGCTCGAAGCCCGACAGGGTGAACCCCGGCGTCGCCGGCAGGAGCACGAAGTCGCCCGCCTCGAGCGTCAGGGCACGCTCGCCGTCGACGGCGAGACGACAGCTGCCCTCCAGCACGGCGCAGAAGCTCGGCTGGCCGAAGTCCGCGTAGCGGACCCCCCAGCGACCGGCGCCGCTGATGCGCTTCGAGAACACGGCGCGCGGCTGGAGCAGCGCGATGACCTCCGAGAGAGGGTCGTTCATGTCCGGACTCTAGCAAACGAAACGTGGACTACCAATGGTAGATGGTCCAGCGCGCCGCCGCTATCTTCCCTTCATGAACACTGTGCTCATCACGGGTTGCTCCTCGGGATATGGACTCGAAACCGCGCGCCACTTCCACGCGCAGGGCTGGAACGTCGTCGCCACCATGAGAACGCCGCGCGAGGACGTGCTGCCTCGGTCGGACCGGCTGCGCGTGGTCGCGCTCGACGTGACGAAGCCCGAGAGCATCGCGGCTGCGCTCGAGGCGAGCGGGCCCATCGACGTTCTCGTCAACAACGCTGGCATCGGGCTCATGGGCGCCTTCGAGGCCACGCCGATGAGCACGGTGCGCGAGGTGTTCGAGACCAACACGTTTGGCGTGATGGCGATGACGCAGGCCGTGCTGCCCCAGCTCCGCGCGCGGCGATCGGGCGTGGTGGTGAACGTGACGTCGAGCGCGACGCTCGCGCCGATGCCGCTGGTCGCCGTCTACACCGCGAGCAAGATGGCCATCGAAGGGTTCACCGCGTCGCTCGCGTTCGAGCTCGAGGCCTTCGGCGTGCGCGTGAAGCTCGTCGAGCCGGGCTACGGCCCGACGACGCGCTTCACGAGCAACGGGGGATCCCGCATGGAAGGCCTGATTCCCGACGCCTACGCGCCTCTCGCACAGCGCATCTTCGCCTCCTTCGGGCAGCCGGCCCTGGTGACGAGCGAGTCCGACGTGGCCGAAGGGGTGTGGCGCGCCGCGAACGACGTGTCGGGGCAGCTCCGTTTCCCGGCCGGTCCCGACGCGGTGGCGCTGGCCCTGGCCAGATGAGCGACGCCATGGGGCACTGGGGCTGGTCGCCCGCGGTTCATTCGTTCGTGAACTCGCCGCAGCGGCCGCTCCCGCGGCAGACGCCGCTCGCGCAGCTCTCGTGTCGATGACACCGCCGGCCGGGCGCCAGCTTGCAAGCGCCCGCGCCATCGCAGACCTTGTCGTCCAGCTCGCAGTCCGGCTCGTCCTCGACTCCGGGGCCGAGGGGCGAGCACGTGCCGATCGACCGCTCGACGTTGCAGGCCATGCAGGTCTCGTCGCAAGCGGTGTCGCAGCAGACGCCGTCGACGCATTTCCAGCTCGCGCAATCCCTCGGCCCGCCGCACGCCCGGCCGTTCGCGCCCCTGCACGCGCCCGCTGCGTCGCAGGCGCGGCCCTGGCCGCACGGCGAGCCTGCAGCCACGACGTGCGTGGCGACCCCGCGTTGACACCCGTCGCTCGTGCATGGGTCGCCGTCGTCTTCCGCGTCGGCGCCGTCCGGCGCAGGATACGGCTGTCCCGCAGCGCAGGTGAGGATCTGGCAGTCGCCCGCGATCTGCCCGGACGGCAGGGCCGGCACGCCGTCGAGCGGGACGTTGACGCACGCGCCTGCGGTGCACGCGTCCGCGGTGCATGGATTGTCATCGTCGCAGTCGGTCGCCTGCGTCTCGGCCGCGCACGCAGGGGCCTCTCCGTCCCAGCCAGCGCCGGGGTCACCCGCCCCGACCCCGTGATCCCCGCCGCTGCCGGCGCCCGCGCCGCCGGACCCCTGGAAGCTGCGGGCCTTGGGCGAACAGCCCGCCAGCGCGACGACGAGGCACAGCGGCACCGATGTCGCCTGCACGCGGCTCGTGCGGCGGAGCGGAAGTGCTGAGATGTGAAATGTCCACATGCGCCGAACTCTACTGTCGGTCCAGCTCACCCGCTAATCAGACTTCTTCCTTCGAGCGGCCATGGACGAACGGCGCGCTCGGTTTGCTGGCGGCGGAGCTCGCAGCTGGGATTCCGCTCCGTTCGAGGCGCGTCACCGCCGTCCGGCTCACCACCCCACCGCATCTGCCCGCCGTACACCCGTGTCGCGCGCGCCGCGCACGCAACACCGCTTCTCCTGATCTTCTCTCTGACGTACAAGAACGGAGAACTTGAGTACGGCCCTCAGACGAGGCGCGGCGCCTCGCCGATCTCGCCGCCGCGCCGCGCCGCGAGCGCCTCGAGGAGCGCGATCCACGCCCCGGGCCCATCGAGCGTCAGGTCGGGCTCGACCGCGGTGTCCGGCCGCTCGGACGAGGCGATGTAGACGCCCACGCCGCCGATCGCCCGGGCATGGGCGATCGCCGGCTCGTCGGTCGTGTCGTCGCCCGCATAGACCACCAGCGTCCCCGGCGGCAGCCGCGCCAGCAGGAACGCGAGGGCGCGGCCCTTGTCGTGCGCGGCGTCCCGGGCCTCGTGGATGCTGCGCCCCCTCATGACCACGAACCCCTTCCGCGCCGCCGCGGCCGCCCACGCCCCGAGCGCGTCGAACGCCGCCGGCCGGGCCTCCGCCGGGACGAGCCGCCAGTGGAGCGCGATCGAGCAGCGCTTGCGCTCGACCCACAGCGCAGGGACCCGCCGCACCGCCTCGTCCGCCTCGCGCTCCAGCGCGTTGAGCGCCTCGGTCGGCGACTCCGCCCGGTACACGAGCTCCCCGTCCGGCGTCGCGATCTCCGCCCCGTGCTCGCCCACGCGCCACGCCGCGCCGACCGCCGCGGTGCGCGCCGCGACGTCCTGGATCGTCCTCCCCGTGACGATCGCCACGGTCGTGCCCGGCGCCCGCGAGAGCGCTTCCAGCGCCCCGAGGGCGCCCGGCGCCGCCACCGCCCCGCCCGAGACCGCGGTGATCTCGGAGATGGTCCCGTCGAAGTCCGTCGCGAGCAGCAATGATGGCGCGGCCGCCGCGCGCTCGACCAATTCAAGAACGTCCATGCTGCACCAGATCTACCACTGGGCAGGCCGGGAGCACGATGGCAAAGCCGGCGCGACCGGGAGCGACCCGGTGGCCGGCTTTGCTGCTCCACGACGGACAGGTCGCCGCCGCGCGCCGCGCGCGTCAGAACCGGATGATCACCTCGTGGACGCGGCGCCCCTCGGTCTTGCCCTCGGTGGCCTCCGCGGGCGCGGCGTCGCCCGCGGGCGACCCCTCCGCGGCGGCTGCCGGCTCGTCCGTCTTGCACTCGTACTTCACGCGCCACTCGGTCTTCTGCACCGTCTGCGTGCTCTCCTGCTTCCGCTTCTTCGGCCCGAAGAAATCCTTCTCGCGGCGCTCGCTGGACTCCGACACGGACTCTTCCCCGACCACGGTCTCGCCCTCTTCGACGATCTCGTAGCTCTCGGGTCCGCCGCAGGTCGTGGCCATCGTCTGGCTCGCCTTCTGCATGGCCACCTCGCGATCGCCCAGGATCGCGAGCTCGCCGCCGACCTTCGTCCGCCTCACGACGCGGACCTCGCCATACGGCTGCCACGAGCACGCGGCCGTGGAACAGAGCGCGCACGCGGTGATCAATGCATGAATCGCAGAGAATTTCATGCCTTGCACCAGTACCACCCTCGAAATGACGAGGGCAACAACAAAGCGCGGGCGGTTCCGTGCAAAACCTGCTATCGGCGGCGCGCGCGTGCCTGGTCGGTTGGTCGGTTGGTCGGTTGGTCGCTTGGCCGGTTGATCGCGTCGCGCCGTCGTAGCGGTCCAGCGTTGCGTGGTCGCTCGAGCGCGCGCCTGCTCGCGCCGGGGCACCGGATCACCACCCGCTGCTGCCACGGCAGCAGCGAGGGAGCTCCCGGCCCCGCGTTCCGGCCCGCTCCGGCGCGGCATGGGGGTTGCTGACCGCGGGTGTTCGCCGGCGCGGATCAACAGGCTTGATCCGCGCCGTGCACCGAGGTCCAACTGCGCTCCTTCATCGACAAGAACCGCTTCCTGCTGGTGTTCGCGGCGCTGTCCTCGGTCATGGGCCTCAGCGTCGGCGTGGCCAAGGTGAGCACGACGCTGTATGCGCTGGAGCTCGGGGCGAACGAGGCGCTGCTCGGGCTGATCTCCGGATCGCAGAGCGTCGGGGTGCTCCTGATGAGCATCCCCATCGGGCTCCTCGTGGATCACCTCGGGCCCTCGCGGCTGTTCGTGCTGGGGAGCCTCGTGGCCGGGTCCCTCTACATGGCCTTGCCGGCGGTCCCGTCTCCGGTGTTCCTGCTGGCCTTCACGACGGCGATCAGCTTCTTCATGCCGATGCGCTTCGTCTCGATGAGCACCGTGTTCATGAAGCAGCTCGAGACGGTGGGCGAGGGCAAGGCCGGCTGGTACCGCGGCACGCATATGGTCGGCATGTTCCTGCTCGGCCCCATGCTCGCGGCCAGCCTCACGAAGGCGCTCGGCTTCTCGGGCACGTACCGGCTCATCGGGCTCTCGTTCCTGATCACCGTGCTCATGTCGCCGATCGTCTTCGGCCCTTACACGGCGCGGTCTGCGCACCCTCGAGCGCTCCGCCTCTCCGGCGTCCGCTCCGACCTCGCCCTGCTCGCGCAGTCGGCAGCACCGTGGGCGGCCTCCTGGGCCGGAGCCTGGGGCTCCAAACGATGTTCCTGCTCCTGTCCGTGTTCTTCGGCCTGCTCCTCGCCGTGGCGCGCAGGACGTCCAGCGCGGCGGCGGCGAGCCCCGCGCCCGCCGAGCCCGCCGCCGCCGAGTAACGGCCGAGGAGAGACAACCACCATGCGAGAGCTCGACAAGCCATCTTCGATCGCCGCGACACGCCGCAGGCTCGCGGCGGCCCTCTGCGCCGCGCTCGCGCTCGCGGCCTGCTCGAAGGGAGGCCCCGGCAACGGCGACGGCGCCTCCGGCGACTACGAGGTGCAGGAGCTGCGCTATCAGGGGTTCTCGGGCATGGTCTCGGTGCCCGAGCTGGCGGAGGATCTGGGGTACCTCGCCCCGATCAAGCTGAGCTACGTCGGCAACACGATCAGCGGGCCGCAGGACATCCAGACCGTGGTCACCGGAGACACCGATCTCGGGCAGGCGTTCAACGGCGCGGTGATCAAGCTGATCGCCGCCGGCGCGCCGCTCCGGGCGGTGGTGGGCGGCTACGGGATCGACGCGAAGCGGTGGAGCGGCTTCTACGTGACCGAGGACAGCCCCATCCAGGCGGCGCGGGACCTGATCGGCAAGAAGGTCGCGATGAACACGCTGGGCGCGCACCACGAGCTGATGCTGAAAGAGTACCTGTCGCGGCAGGGGCTCACGAGCGCCGAGATCGCGCAGGTCACGCTGGTGGTGCTGCCGCCGGTGAGCGCGGAGCAGGCGCTTCGACAGAGGCAGGTGGAGGTCGCCGTCCTCGGCGACATCCTGCGCGACAAGGCGCTGGAGCGCGGCGGCGTCCGGGCGCTGTTCTCGGATCACGAGCTGTTCGGCGAGCTCACCGCCGGCAGCTACGTGCTGAGCAAGCGATTCTTGAAGGAGAGCCCGAACAGCGCCCGCAAGTTCGTGGAGGCCGCGGCGCGCGCCATCGAGTGGGCCCGGAGCACGCCGCGCGAGGAGGTGGTGGCCCGCTTGCAGCGCATCATCGAGCGGCGGGGCCGCAACGAGGACGCGTCGCTGGTGAAGTACTGGACCAGCCTGGGCGTCGCCGGCAAAGGCGGGCTCCTGTCGGCCGGGGAATACCAGATCTGGATCGACTGGCTGGTGAAGGACGGCGACCTCAAGGCGGGGCAGATCAAGGCCGAGGACCTGTTCACGAACGAGCTCAACCCGTTCGCGGCGACACAGGGGAAGTGACGGCGCCGGCCCCGGCGCGTCCCGCTCGCCACCGCTTGCGGTAGAGGAGGAATTTGCCGTGGTTCACGGCCCGTGCGCGGTGGCGCTGGCCTCTCCTACGATCGCCGCCGGAGGATGTGCTGGAGCAGCTGGCGCGAGACGTTCAGGAGCTTTGCCGCCTTCCGGCGGTTTCCTCCGGCGCGCGCGAGCGCCTCGTCGACCATGACGGTGCGCACCTGCTCCTCGACGTCCTGGATCGACGCCCGCCCCACCGCCGCGCGCACCTGAGGCCGGAGATCGGGCGGCCGGCTCAGCGCGTCGTCGATCGTGCGCTCCAGCTCCTCGAGGCGCAGCGGCTTCGCCAGGAACGAGCGCACGCCCATCTGGGCGAGCCGGAACGAGACGGCCGGGCTCGCCGAGCCGCTGATGGCCACGATCGTCGGCGCGACAGCGCAGGTCATGGCCCGCTCCACGACGTCGACGGCGTTCCCGTCCGGGAGCATCACGTCGGCGATGATCCCTTGAAACGCCCCGCCTGCGAGCGCGCTGTGCGCCTCGGCCACCGACGCGCACGCGACGACCTCGGCGCCGCGCGCCTCGAGCGCCTCGCGCAGCGCGCGCCTGAGCCTCGCGTCATCCTCCACGACCAGCCAGCGTAGCATCGTGTGGTAGCATGCCCCCGGTTCATGGGGGCGCATAGTCTCAAGCGGGCGGAGCTGGCCAGCCTCCCGGCGCCGTCGGCGCCGTCGGCGCCGTCGGCGCCGTCGACTGGCGCGCAGCTCGACGCCCTCATCACGCGCGAGGCGCTGCGGGGTGAGCGCACCGCCTCGATCGCGCGGAGCGTCTTCTGCGCGGCCCTCCTCGCGCGGTTCCTCGCCGTCGGGGGCTTGACGCCGTCAGGCTCTCACGCGCGCTCGCTCATCGAGGTTCCGCTGCTCCTCGGCGCGGTTGCCGCCTCGCTGTACGTGTGGTGGAGGAGCCGGAGGACCGATGCCCCTCCTCACCTGATCCTCGTCTCGGTCGGCCTCGACGCGCTCCTGTGCTTTCTGGCGCTGCTGCCGAACGTGCTCTGGCCCTGGGACGGTTACCCGGGAATCTTGCACCTGCCCGATATGGCCGCGCTCCTGATCCCGGTGTCCGTGAGCGCGTTCCGGCTCGTCCGCCGGGCGGTGCTCCTCGCGACGGCGGCGAACGCGCTCTCCGCGCTCGTGCTCATCGTGCTCGACCGCGCGCTGAACGGCGGCCAACACGGCGACTTCTGGGCGCCGGCGTCGCTGTTCTTCCTCCTGCTCCTGACGGCCGCCAGCGCGGCGCTCCTCGCCACGATGCGCACGGTCCGCGTCGTCGAGCTCGGGGCGCGTTCCACGCTGCGCGCCGAGCGCGCGCAGCGGAACCTGAGCGTCATGCTGCACGAACACCACGACGTGAAGACCTCGCTCTCGGCCGCCCTCATCGACACCGATCTCCTCCGGCGCGAGCTCCTTCGGGTCGAGTCCGCGAGCGCCGAGCGCATGTTGCGGAAGCTGGAGCAGCTCCGCGAGAGCGTCGAGGATGTCGCCTCGACCATGGGGCACATCCGCGATCGGACGATACGCGAGCTCGACGCGCTGCGCGCGACGGCCCCCGCCGAGATCGGCGAGGCGACCCGCGGCGCGCTCCGGGTCGTCCGGCGGCGCTACCAGGCGGTGAAGGTCGACGTCACCGATCGCGCGGAGCGCACCGCGGTCCTGTTCGCTGGGGGGCACGACGTGCTGGAGCGAGTGCTCCTCAACCTCCTCGTCAACGCGTGCGAGGGGACGGGCGAGCGCGGGGCGTCCAGCGTGACGCTGGACGCGCGCCCGCTGGGCGGCGGACGGGTGGCCATCGAGGTGAAGGACGACGGCCCCGGGTTCCACGACACGCCGAGCCTGAAGCCGGGCGGGTCCGGACAGGGGCTCGGCTTCGTGGCCGGCATGGTGGAATCGAGCGGTGGGCTCGTCCTGCGCGCCAACCTCCCGGAAGGCGGCGCCAAGGTCACGATCGAGCTGCTCGAAGCGCCTGTGTGACGACGGAGCGCGCGGCGCGCGGACAGGGTGGCAAGAAAATTTGCCCTCATCGCGCCACTGGCCATGCGGTACCACTCGGTGGCGAAGTGGGTACTCGCATGGACTCCGTCGCTCGCAAACCTCGGAAGGATAACTTGGCATGAAGAAAACAAGCCCATTGACAGGTCCTGCGCTTGCTCCAACCTGGATTGCGATCGCCGCGGCCGCGGTGACGTCCGCGGCCCCCGGCCCCGTGAGCGCGCAGGCGCGGCGTTCGCCGATCTTCGATTCCGCGCTGAACGCTCCCGGCCGACCGCTGCGCGGGTTCGCCGATCTCCACACCCACCCGATGGCGCACCTCGGCTTCGGCGGGCACGTGCTCCACGGCGCTCCCGACGTCGACGTGCTCATGGCGCCGGGGACCATCTACGATCCCAGCGGTCAAGGCGTGTCAGGCGCCACGTGCAATGCGTCGGCGCGGCGCGCCGCCAGCGTCGCGGAGGCGCTGGGAACCAGCTACAGCACCCACCGGGGTCACGATTTCCTAACGAACAAGTGCGGGAATCATGTCCGCCAGATCGTGCTCGGGGAAATGGCGAAATCCCACGGCATCCGCTCGTTCGAGGTCGAGCGCCCCGTGGGCTATCCGACGTTCGCGCACTTCCCGGCGCATAACGATATCCTGCACCAGCAGATGTGGGTCGACTGGATCCGCCGCGCGAAGGAGGGTGGCCTCCGGGTGATGGTCGCGCTGGCCGTCAACAGCCGCACGCTCGCCCACGGCATCGAGGCAAACCCGCCCGTCGACGACAGGGCGTCGGGCAATCTCCAGATCGAAGAGCTCGTCCGCTTCGTCGGCAAGCACGACGCGTGGATGGAGATCGCGCGTTCATCCGCCGATCTCCGGCGCATCGTGGAGAAGAACAAGCTCGCGGTGATCGTCGGTGTCGAGCTGGACGACATCGGCAACTTCGTGTGGAACAGAGCGTCGCCCACGGAGGCCCAGATCCGCGCGGAGATCAAGCGCCTCCACGTCCTCGGCGTGCGCTACGTGTTCCCGGTCCACCTCACCGACAACCTGTTCGGCGGGACCGCCGCCTACGAGGACGAGGTAGCGCGCGCCAACCGCTTCCAGACGGGGAAATGGTGGGACCTCGAGTGCTCCCGCGGAGAGGGCATCACGAAGCAGATCCAGTCGGGGAACGACCTCTTCAAGCTGATGAAGCTCGGCGACGCCGGCGGTCACATCCCGCTCCCGAGCTGCCAGCCGGGGGAAGGCCACAAGAACCGGCTGGGGCTCCTGCCCATGGGCCGCGTCGCCCTCAACGAGATGATGAGGCTCGGGATGGTCATCGACATCGATCACATGTCGCAGAGGATGGTGAGCGACGTGCTCGCATTCACCCGAACGACGCCCGGCGGCGCGTATCCGCTCGTCTCGGGGCACAACGGGCTCCGCGGCTCGAGCGGCAACGAGAACGGCCGGACCAACGCCCAGTACACGGAGCTCGCCGCGCGCGGCGGGCTCGCGGGCGTCGGCTTCGGCGACTCCGATGCACGGACCTTCCTGCGGAACGCGGCCGCCGTGGCGGCGATCACGTCAGGCGGCAAGCCGCTTCAGATCACCCTCGGCTCGGACATCAACGGGATGGTCGTCATGCCGCGCTCTCCCGAGTGCCAGGCGCCCCGGGACCAGGTGGTGACGGTGCCAGGCGACGCCTGGAACCACCCGCCCGCGCAGCTCCGGTGCACAGGGGCCGAGATCGACGTGCGCTCCGCGCGCATCGGCTGCCTCGACATCCAGACCAGCGGAAACCTGACGGGCCTCGTCGGCCGCGCCTGCAACGACAAGACGTCCTGCTCTTACAAGGCGCCGACTCCGGACGAATACAGCCGCGCCGGCGTCCAGGCCGCGACGCGCGCGTTCTGTACGCAGGCCATGGAGATCGTGTACCGGTGCGTCGATCCGGCGGCCGAGGCGTGCGTCGATTACTCGAGCTTCCCCAGGGCCCGGATGGGGAGCCGCTCGTGGGATTACAACGAGGAGGGGGTCGTTCACATCGGGCTCTTCCCGGATTTCCTCAAGCACGTCGAGGCGCTTCCGGGCGGAGAGCAGCTCATCGACCGGCTCTACGGCGGAGCCGAAGGCTTCGCGCAGATGTGGGCGAAGGCCGAGACGGTCGGCCGCTCCGTCCCCTGATCCGCGCACGTCCGTCCCGGGGTTGTGGGACCCGACCCGGGTTGGCCCTGCGCGGCAAAGCTGCGCCGCGCCGCCGACCTGGGTCGGGTCTTCGTCCCGCTGTTACTGGCGCATCCACGCCACGAGGAACTTGGTCGTGTTCGCCCCCGGGTTGAACGCGTCGCCCTCGCGGATGCTCGCCGAGAACTCGATGGTCCGGGGCCCGGTCTGGGACGCGCTGAACCCGACGGCGCCGTTGTGGCCATCGATCTGCACGGTGATCGTGCCGGCGACGATGTCCGTCGCGCTCGTGATCTTCTTGAAGCAGCCCCGCGTACCAGGCCAGCCGCTGTTGCAGGTCACCGACGTGAGGCCGATCTGGAGCGCCTGCTCCGCCTCTTCCACGGTCTCCTCGCTCAGGTCCTCCTCGCTCAGGGCCTCATCGCCCTCCTGCGCGATGCAGCCCGCGAGCGCCATGGAGGCGAGGACGGCGATCATCCCGCTGAGCTTCGTGAGAAACCTCATGCCTCGGCCCTTTCCGCTCGACCGAGCTCGTCGGTCATCTTCGGATCGGGCCATGGTGCAGCCGTCCTGGCCTTCGAGGAGTGTGCCTTGTGCGCTCTTGATGTCGTGTGTCATGCTCTGCCTCCATTCATGCTTTCGGTGTCCGTCGCTCCAGCGGGGTGGCCGTCGCGTTGCGGAGCTCGTACGAGCACCGTGATCTGGTATGGAGGTGGTACCGCACGGTCAGAGACGCGATAAGGGCAAACGTTCTTGCCCCACCTGGCAATGGTCCGGCTCGCGCCTCGCCTCCGCGGGCCGGGTCACCAGGTGAGGGACCCGTGGACCTTGGTCATGACCTCGTTGGCCCGGATGTCACCGAGCATCCAGTCGAACTCCTCCCAGGAGATCTTGCCCGTCGCCGGGTCGACGGTGAAATGGTCGTACTTCGGCAGCCCGTGGTTCGTGAGCAGGATCGTGAACATCTCGCGGCTCGGCTCGGGATCGACCACGATGAGCGTCCCTGCGGCGCCTGTCTTGCTGTAGGCGACGGTCGATGTCGACTCTCCGCCGGGCCACATGCCTGCGTCCCACATCTCCCAGCCGTACCCCTTGCGCGAGTAGATCAGGTTCTCGGAGTACGTCCAGGCCGACCTGTTGAGGTGGAGCGAGCCTGTCTGGGTCGTGGTCATGTCGAGCACGGCCTGGGCAGGGAGCAGGGTGGCTATGCACATGTTGAGAGGCCACTGGTTGCAGCTGTAGGCGTGCTTGCCCCGGTTCAACAACATCTGGGCGAACCTGGCCAGATCGCTCGCGGTCGAGAACAGGCCGTCGCACCCGGTGAGGTGCTCGGCCGGGTCCGGGCCGTCCCCTTCGAGGAAGTAGTCGGTCTCGTCCTGCACCTCGCCCCGGAGATAGCGCTCGCGCGCCGCGGACCACGCCGTGCCGACGAAGCGGTCCTCCTTCTCCGGCATGTTGAGCCACGGCTGAAAGCCCGTGTCATTCATTTGCAGCGGGTCGAAGATGTAGGTCTTCATCAGGTTCTGGAGCGAGTCGCCGCCGACCGTCTCCAGCACGTGGCCCAGGATCCGAAAGCCGAGATCGCTGTAGACGACCTTCGTCCCCCGCGGGTGGGCCAGCGGCGCGTCGAGCATCGAGTGCCAGGGGTCGGCGTCGTCGAAGAGGCCGTTCGGGTTGCTGTCGTCGAAGTAGTCGATATCCTCCCCCGATACGTAGCTCATCAGATCCCTGATCGTGACAGAGCTCTTGTTATTGACCGAGGAGACGGCGAACTCCGAGAAATACGTCGCGACCGTGTTGTTGATGTTGAACCCCGGGTAATCCCCGGACTCTTGCATTCTCATCGCGAGAAAGACGGTGAACGGCTTGGTCATGGACTGGAGATCGAAGATCCCATCGAGCGGCATCGGCACCGAG
Source organism: Sorangium sp. So ce302 (assembly GCF_051530145.1). Taxonomy (GTDB): domain Bacteria; phylum Myxococcota_A; class Polyangia; order Polyangiales; family Polyangiaceae; genus Sorangium; species Sorangium cellulosum_B. The sequence goes on from NZ_CP150326.1 coordinate 2,078,848, forward strand.
GGCATGCTCGGATCGTCCTCGTTCAGGCCGTCTCTCGTCCCCACGGCGGTGTGGAGCACGACCCGGCCCCGGCGGGCGACCAGGAGGACCGCGCCATTGATATCCCCGTCGTCCACCGCATCCTCCAGCTCGTTGACCGCCTGGTCGAGGAGGGCGCTGGACAGACCCACCGATTCCGGTGTGCCCGGGCGGACGGAGTACCTGATCGCCGGCTCCAGAGGGTACGTGTCCTGGGCGTGCGCCGACGGCGCCATGCCGACGATGGCGGCGGCCGCGGCTCCACAGAAGATCAAGCTACTGGCTCTCATGTTCGCGATTCCTTCCTGGAAGGGTACTGCAGCCTCAACGCGGGGCGGGGCGAAGGGCTATCGGGGTCATCCGCTGCGGTCTCGGAGCGCCTCTTCGCCCGCGCCCCGTCAGGGGCGTATCCACCCTTCGTGCCAGCGGGCCGCACGGCGCTCTGGCGAGCAGCGCACCCCGCGCGGCGCGCGCGCCGTGGTGGCCGCGACGACGGCCGGGCGCCCCTCGGGAGCGGCCGTGGCGCCGCCTGCAGTCCGCGAAAATGCGTTTTATATCAACCACTTGCGAGGATCATGACGCCCCCGGTAGCGCCGCGCCGGGCGCCGCCCCCGCCTGGCGCCGCGCCGCTCGCGAGGACGAGGGGAGAGGCTCGGCGCGCTGCTGCGCCGCACGAAGGCACGCTCGCGGAGCGTGACATCGTGACGTTGTCACGGCGTGACATCGTGACATTGTCACAGCGTGACATCCAAATCTTGGCGTCGTATGGCGTCTTGGCGACCCCATCATTCCGGCAAGGTGGGGTAAGTCCCCCACCACCCGGCGTTCTTCAGGACGCTGCTTGCCCAGGAGCTCGACGCGAGCGAGGCTGGCTTCAGCGGTTAGGCCCGCCCGGAGGCGGCGGCGGCGGCCCTTCAGGGAGGATCTCGACCGCCATCCCCTCGCTCAGCTCCGCGCTCGCGAGCTTCACGACCCGCTCGCTCCCGTCGAGCCCGGTCGACACCTGGATCGTCGCCCCCGTGTCGCGCTCGACGACGATCGGCGCGAAGCGGATCCTGCTCCCGGGGTCGATGACGGCCACGCGGAGCCCCTTGGCGTCGTTGTAGAGCGCCGTCGCCGGGATCTCGAGCACGCGGTGCGGCGTGGGCAAGGTCAGCGCGACCTCCGCGTACATGCCGGCGAGGAGCCGGCCGTCGGGGTTCGGCACCCGCACCTCCGTGTTCATCGTCCGGGTCGCCGCGTCGAGCGCGCCGGCCGTGCGCGCGATCGTGCCCTGGAACGGCTGCCCCGCGAACTCGCGCACCGTGACCTTCGCCGGCGCGTCGACCCGCACGCTGGGCGCCACGTCCTGCGGGACGCCCACGAAGACGCGCACGGGGTCGGTCGCCGCGACGGTGAAGAGCGGCGTCCCGTTGCCCGCCGTGACCAGCGCCCCGCGCTCGGTCGTGCGCGAGGTGACCGTCCCCGCGAACGGCGCGGCGACCTTCGCGAACTTCTTCTGATCCAGGATGCGCTGGACGTTCGCCTGCTGCGCGGTGATCGCCGCGCGCGCCACGGTGACGCTCGCCTCGGCGACGTGCGCCTGCCCCTGCCGCTGCTCGAGCTCCTCCTGCGGCGCCACGCCCGCGGGGACGAGCTGCTCGTAGCGCTTCACGCTCGACCTCGACAGGTCGCGGTTGGCCTCGGCCTGCACGAGGCCGGCGCTCGCCTGCACCAGCTGCGCGCGGGCCTGCGCGAGCTCCTGATCGAGCTCGGGCGTGTCGATCTCGGCGAGGATCTGCCCCTCCTCGACCTTGTCGCCGATGTCCGCGGTCCACCTCCGCACGTAGCCGCTCACGCGCGGGTAGACGACCGTCTCCGCGAGGGGCTGGATGCTCCCGGGCAGGACGAGCGCCCGGTCGCTCGACACCGGCTGCGGCGCGACGACCCCCACGCGCGGGGCCGCGCCCTCGGCGGCCCGCGCGCCCTGCTCGAGCGCGGCGCGGGCGTTCCGGCGGGGCAGGTAGGCCGCGGCGAACGCCGCCCCGAGCACGACGACGAGCCCCACGCCGAGGGCGAGGCCGCGGGTCCTCGTCAGCACGGCGGGCGGCGGCAGATCGAACCCGAGGTCGTCGGCGGGGCTGCCCGGGGGCGGGGGAGCGGAGGTCGGGGGGGCAGCGGATCGGCGGGCGGGGGAGCTCATAGGTCCTCTGCGAGCAGGTCTCTGGCCGGGGCCTTGTTCCGGAGGAGGCTGTACATCACGGGCACGAAGAAGAGCGTGCTCAGCGTCGCGACGAGGAGACCGCCGATGACCGCGCGCCCCAGCGGGGCGTTCTGCTCGCCGCCCTCGCCCAGGCCGAGCGACATGGGCAGCATGCCGAAGATCATCGCGAGCGCCGTCATGAGCACCGGCCTGAGGCGCGTCATGCCCGCGGCGAGGGCCGCTGTGCCCGCGTCGCGGCCCAGCTTGCGCTGGTCGTTCGCGAACGTCACGACGAGGATGCTGTTCGCCGTGGCGACGCCGACGCACATGATCGAGCCCATGAGCGCGGGCACGCTCAGCGTCGTGTGCGTCACGAACAGCACCCACGCGATGCCCGCCACCGCGCCCGGGAGCGCCATCAGGATGATGAGCGGGTCGAGCCACGACTGGAAGTTCACGACCATCAGCAGGTAGACGAGCACGACCGCGAAGAGGAGCCCGTAGCCGAGCCCCGTGAACGAGGTGTCCATGCTCTCCGCCTGCCCCTTGACGGTCACCTTCGTCCCGCGCGGCAGCTCGGGCCTGAGCTCGTCGACGACGCGCGAGACGGCGCCCGCGACCGAGCCGAGGTCGGTGCCGTCGACGTTCGCCTGGACGTCGAACGTCCTCGCGACGTTGTAATGGGTGATGTTCGCCGGTCCGGTCGCGCGCGACATCGACGCGACGTTGGACAGGAGCTGGGGGCGGCCGTCGCCGGTCGACAGCGGCGTTGTGTTCACGTCGTCGATGGACCCCATCGCGTACTGGGGCGTCTGCACGGCGACGAGGTACTGCACGCCGCGCTTGTCCAGCCAGTAGGTCGGCGACGTCTGCCCGCTCGACGAGAGCGAGACCAGCACGTCGCTCGCCACGTCGCGCTGGCTGAGCCCCAGCTGGTCGGCCATCGTGCGGTCGACGTCGATGCGGAGCTGCGGCCTCGCCGGCACCTGCGCGAGGTGGACGTCGACGGCGCCGGGGATCCTCTCCATGCGATCGGCGATCTTCAGCGCGACGGCGTAGGTCTCGTCCTCTTTGCCGATCGGGCCGACCACCTGGACGTTGATGGGCGCCGCGAGGCCGAAGTTCAGCACCTGCGTCGAGATGTCGGGGGCGAGGAAGAAGAACGTCGTGTCGGGGTACGCCGCGTTGAGCCTCGCGCGGAGCGTCCGGACGTGGTCCGCGGTGGGCCGGTGGTGCTCCGCGAGCGCGATGAAGATCTGCCCGTCGGCCGACGAGATCTGCGCGCCCTCGCTGAGCGACAGGTTGATGCCGCTCGCCGGGATCCCGATGCTGTCGAGCATCGTGCGGATCTCGCCCGGCGGGAGCGCCCCGCGGATGGTCTCCTCGATCCGGGCGAAGCGCCGCTCGCTCTCCTCGAGGCGGGTGCCCGGCGGGCCGCGCACGTGGAGCTTGATGAGCCCCGCGTCGACGGTCGGGAAGAAGTCGCGGCCGAGGAGCGGGATCAGCGCGACCGAGGCGGCGACGAGCGCAAGGAACGCCCCGACGAACAGGGCGCGGTGGGCGAGCGCCCAGGCGAGCCACCCGCCGTACGCCGCCCGCAGCCGGTCGAAGGCGCGGTTGAACGCGGCGAAGACGCGCCCGAAGAGGCCTCGGGGAGCGGCGTGGCCGTGCGCGTGCTCCGCCGCCTCGCGCTCGAGCAGGAGGCGCACGAGCGTCGGGACGAGCGTCCGCGACAGGAAGTACGACGTGAGCATGGCGAAGACGACCGCCATGGCCATCGGCACGAAGAGCGACCGCGCGGCGCCGGTGATGAACGCGACCGGCACGAAGACGATGCAGATGCAGAGCGTGGAGACGAGCGCCGGGACGGCGATCTCCTGCGCCCCGTCGACGATGGCGCGCAGGAACGGCTTCCGCTGCCCGAGGTTCCTGTGGATGTTCTCGATGGCCACGGTCGCGTCGTCGACGAGGATGCCGACGGCGAGCGCCATCCCGCCGAGCGTCATCACGTTGAGCGTGTGGCCGAGGGCGTTCAGCGCGATGATCGAGACGAGGATCGAGAGCGGGATGCTGATGACGACGATGAGCGTGCTGCGCCAGCTCCCGAGGAACAGCACGATCATGAGCGCCGTGAGCCCCGCGGCGATCAGCGCCTCGTGCACGACCCCGGAGACCGCGGCGCGGACGAACACCGACTGATCGAAGAGCAGCGAGACCTTGAGCTCCTTCGGGAGCTTCTCCAGCGTGGCCGGCAGCATCGCGTGGATGCGCGAGGCGACGTCGAGCGTGCTCGCGCTCCCGTTCTTGAGGATGCTCAGGAGCACGCTGCGCTTGCCCTCCACGTGCACCATGTTCGTCTGCGGCGCGCTCCCGTCGCGCACGCTCGCGACGTCGCGGAGGGTGATGGTCCTGCCGTTCACCGTCTTGAGCGGCAGCTTCCCGAGCTCCTCGAAGGCCGCGGGGCTGCTGTTCATGATGACGGGGTACTCGTTCTCCCCCATCTTCGCCGTGCCGGAGGGCAGGGTGACGTTCTGCAGCCCGAGCGCCGCGTTCACGTCGCGCGGCGACAGCCCCCAGGCGAAGAGGCGCTGCGGGTCGATGTCGACCATGATCTGGCGCTGCTTCCCGCCGTACGGGTACGGGATCTGCGTGCCCCGGATCGTGGCGATGTCGGCGCGGATGAAGTTGACCGCGTAATCGAAGAGCTGCTGCTCGCTCAGCGACTCGCTCTCCAGCGCGGCCTGGAGGATCGGCACGTTCGAGGCGCTGTAACGGATGATGAGCGGCGGGCTGATCCCGGGCGGCATCTGGCGGATCGCCGTCTGCGAGATCGCCGTGACCTGCGCCGTCGCGGCCTCGATGCTGGCGCCGGGCTGGAGGAAGATCTTGATGATCGAGATGCCGGTGAGCGACTGGCTCTCGATATGATCGATGTCGTTGACGGTCGTGGTGAGGAAGCGCTCGTAGTTGTTGACGATGCGCTTCTCCATCTCCTCGGGGGGGAGACCGCCGTAGTTGAAAATTACCGACAGGACCGGGATGTCGATGTCCGGGAAGATGTCCGTCGGCATCCGGGCGACGGTGAACACGCCCAGGATGACGATCAGCATCGACATCACGATGAACGTGTACGTGCGTTGAAGCGCGATCCGGACGAGCCACATGGGCCAATTCCCGTCCCCCTCCGGAGCGCCCCGGCCGGGGGTGGCGCCTGAGGGCAGGCTCCGCATTTAGGGTGCCCTTGACGTTCGTCCAATCTATTCTTTCGTATCACACGATACCTTCAAGGTATGGATCTACGCCACCTCCGGTACTTCACGGCCGTCGCCGAGGAGCGGCACTTCGGCCGCGCGGCGCAGCGGCTCGGCATCGCCCAGCCGCCGCTGAGCCGGCAGATCCAGGATCTCGAGTCCGAGCTCGGGTTCTCGCTCTTCGATCGCTCGCGGCGGCGCGTCGAGCTGACGCCCGCGGGCGCGGTGTTCCTCGCCCATGTCCGGCGGGTCTTCGACGCGCTCGAGCTCGCGGTGCACGAGGCCCGGCGCGCGAGCGTGGGCGAGACGGGGCGCCTCGTTGTCGGGTACCTGTCGTCGCTCGCCTACAGCGGCATCACCGAGCTGGTGCGCACCTTTCGCGGGGAGCTCCCCGCGGTGGAGCTCGCGCTCCGCGAGATGCCGCCGCAGGAGCAGATCGAGGCGCTGAAGGACGGGCGCATCGACGTCGGCTTCGTGAGGGCGCCGCTCCACGACGCCCGGCTCGCGTCCGAGTGCGTCCGGCGCGAGCCGCTCCTGGTCGCCCTGCCGGCCGATCACCCGCTCGCCGCGCGGAAGCGCATCCCGCTCGAGCTCCTGTCGCGCGAGCCGTTCGTCGTGTTCCCGCGCCAGCGCGGGTCGGCCTTCTTCGACCTGGTGATGGGGCTCTGCCGCGCGGCGGGCTTCTCCCCGCGCATCGCGCAGGAGGCGCTGCACCTCGACATCCTGAGCCTGGTGGCGGCGGGCTTCGGCGTCTCTATCCTGCCGGAATCCATCAAGAATATCGGTCGCAAGGGGCTCGCGCTGCGCCCGATCGTGGGCGCGCCGTCGACCGATCTGCTCGTCGCATGGCGCGCCGACGACGCGTCTCCCACGCTCCGCCAGTTCCTGTCGTTCGTGCGGCGGGTCGGCGTCAGCAAGGGCAAGCCGCGCGCGGCGCCCGGCGCGCCGGGGGAGCCGGGGGAAGGCAAGCGCGGCCGCCGTGCCCGCGGGGCCGCCGCGGCGAGGCCAGACGCAGCGGAATAGCGGAGCCGAGGCGCGGCGCGCGCCGACGGCTCAGGCCCGGGGGACCCGCGGCGCGTCGAGCGGCTGCCGCTTGCGGCGCAGCGCCGAGAGCGCGCTGCCGAGGGTCTGGTGGAGCGTCATCCCCTGGAGGTCGATGCCGAGGCGGATGAACCCCTGCGCGACCTGGGGCCGCATCCCCACGACGATGACCTCGGCGCCGAGCAGGAGGGCGGCGCGGGTCGTCTTCATCAGCGACGCCGCGACCTGCATGTCGGCGAAGGGCACGCCGGTGATGTCCATCAGCAGCACCTCGGCTTCCTGGCGGCCGAGCTCCGCGAGCACCACCTCGAGCACGTGGCGCGCGCGCTCCAGATCGATGGCGCCGACGAGCGGCACGAGCAGCACGCCCTGGTCGAGCGGGATGACCGGGCACCCGAGCCGGCGCACGTCGTCCGCGAGGGCGCGCTCGCGCTCGTAGGCGGCGCGCGCCTGCTGCTCCTGCGCGACCAGCGACTCGATCAGCGACGCGCGCTCGAACGCCGCGGTGAGCATCGCCACCCACATCTCCATGTCCCGGTGATCCAGCCCGAGCGGGCTGCTCACCGGCGCGCAGACGGCGAGGATGCCGCGATCCTCACCCTCGCTGCGGAGCGGGATGAGCCGGAGGACGTGGTCGCTCCGCCGGGCGGCGGCAGGCAGCCAGTCGCCGCGCGGGAACGCCTCGGCCGCGACGCGCGCGCCCGCTTCCGGCGTGGCGGCCGCCGCTCCGGGGGAGCAGCTCTCGACGACCCGCAGCAGGGGACCCGTGTCCTCGGGCGCCTCCCACACGGCGAGGCAGCCCCAGCTCATCTGCACCGCGGAGAGCCAGCTCAGCTTGCTCCCGCCGCCGCCCGCGTCCGCCAGGAGCGTCTCCCGGATGACGAGGTTGATGTCGAGCAGGCCGTTCAGGTAGTCGGCGCGGGCCGCCTCGATCGCGACCCGGCCCTCCATCATGGCGCGCCGGGCCGCCCGGATGTACGCCGCGACGCGCCGCTCGGCGGCGGCGTCCCCCGCGCCGCGGAGCATCGTCTGGCCGGCCCGCTCCAGCCGGTCGACCATCTCGAGGAGCTGGTCGATGTCGGGCATCTGCTCCGCGGCCTCTCGCCAGGCCCTCTCCAGCGCCGCGGCAGCCGGGCCGGGCCTGCCCCAGACGGCCGCCTCGAGCCCGAGGACCACCTCCGTGGCCCCGGGCCAGGCCTCTTCCGGCGGCGAGCTCGGATCGAGCGCCGTCGAGGCGCTCGCGAGCGCGGCGAGCTCCCGCGCGAGCGCGCCGGCCCGCGCAGCGGCGCTGCGGGCCGACGCGGGCGCGCTGGCCGGCGCCGCGGCGCTGCGGGACGACGGGGGCGCGTCGCGCAGCGCCGGGGCGGGCGAGCAGCCGCAGGAGCGGCGCAGGACCAGGGTCGTCGGCGCGATGTGCCCCGCGCAGGGGAGCTCCCGCCCGGCGAGGAGGTCGATGAGCAGCTCGGCGGCCGTCCCGCCGAGCCGGTCGAACCGCTGGCGGACCGTCGTCAGCGGCGGCGAGGCGTACCGGGCCGCCTCGATGTCGTCGAACCCGACGAGCGCGATGTCCTCGGGGACGCGGATGCCTGCCTCGGCGAACGCGTCGAGGACCCCGAGCGCCTCCTTGTCGGCCGACATGAACATCGCGGTGCAGGTGACGCCCTCTTCCAGCAGGCGCCGCACGGCGAGCCGCCCGCTCGCCCGCTCGTTGTTCGGAAGATCGAAGACGAGGTCGGGGTCGAACGAGATGCCGCGCTCCTCGAGCGCGTCCCGGTAGGCCTGGAAGCGCTGCCGGATGTCCTCGTGCGCCATGTGGCCCGCGAAGACGATCCGCTCGTGGCCGTGGTCGAGCAGGTGGCGCACGGCCGAGAGGGCGCCACCGTGGTTGTCGGGCAGGACGTAGGGACAGCGCGCGTCCTCGTTTGCGCGCGCGCTGAGGGTCACGACGGGCCGGCCGTCGTCGAGGAAGGGCTCGAGTTCCGCCGCGTCGATGAGCGCGATCCACCCGTCGACCTGGTCTCGCGCGAGCCGCAGCCTGTGGACGTCTCGCGGGGACGCCCTGATGGCGAGCACCCGATATCCGGCGCGCGCGGCGGCCGACTGGATACCGCCGAGAAGCTCGCAAACATAGCTGCCCCAGATGTCGGGGCACATGATGCCGATGGCTCTATCGAGCGACATGGTGGCAGGATCCTCGGTGGTCCTCAGCGCCGGCGTTCCGTCGTGCCGCGATCACAAGCGGAAATGGGTAGCACGGGACACCCGTGTGGCCATGCCGCTCTGCGGCGCGCTCGCGGTGGGAGCGAGCGCTCGTCGTCTCGAGCTCCCGCGTTCCCGCGTCCTCACGTCCGGCTCCCGGTCGCCTGCTGATGGCCGTGCTGTGCGGCAAGCGGCGCGAGTATCGGATGGACCGCGATGCTTGTCAGCTCCGATTGTCGCGCGCCGAAAGCGCCGCGGCGGGCGGCTTCAGGGGCTCGGAGCCGTGCTGGGCGATGTCATGGTCTTTCCTGTCCGGTCTCCGACGCGCAACTCTCGTCACTCGAACGAGCACACGTTGTTTGTGCGCAGACCCAAGAAGTACTGGGCGAGTGTCGTTGCCATTTCTGATCGGCTCGGCGCATGAGATCGAAGACGTGGCCTTGGGGGCGCCTCCATGGCGAGCGCATCGACACCCCGCAGCGCCTTGGTCGCGGCTCAGGTCCCGTGCGGCGAGCGTTGCTCGGAATCGCTCGAAAAGAGAAACGCCTGCTGCTCGAGGGCCACCCGCCCCTTGCGCTTGGGCCGGCGCGGCGGCGCCCCGGACTCCGTCGGCTCGCCCTCGGTCTGCTCGGCGCAGCGCGGGCAGACGGCGGGCGGCGCGGGCGGCTCCGGCGCCGCGATCTCGAGCCGGGGCGGCGAGGGGGGCTCCGGCGCCGCCTCGGGCTGCGGCGGTTCGACCGGATCCGCCCGCTCGATCTCGGCGCGACCGCGCGCGTGCTCGGCGGTGACCAGGGCGCGGAGGGCGCGGGCGGCGGCGCGGTGCTCGGCGGCTGCCCGGCGCAGGCGCGCGACGAGCTCCAGCGCTGCCCGCGGCGGCGCGTGGAAGCGGGCGCGCTCGCGGTGCGCGCAGCCGTCGTGGGCGCCGCCGCTGCTGCCGCAGTCGATGCAGATCCGCTCGAGCGCGAGCGGCTCCCGGATGGCGGAGGTCGGCTCGTCCGCCGCGGTGTCGTCGGGCGGGAATGCGTCGATGGGTTCCTCGGCGGGCGGCAGCTCCTCGACGACGGCGGCGGCGGCGGCGGCCTTGCGGTGGCGCATGTCGATCGGCTAGCAGATCATTGAACGGATGTACAGTTGTCCCTGGTTCTCGCGGCGCGGCGGACCGTCCGGGAGTGGCGGACGTCCTGGCATGGCGGACCAAGGAAACGCCTGTGTCTGCCGTGTCCATTGTGATTGAATCCCAGGTTCATGGCTCAGGATGCGGTCACGCGGCTCGGCAGGGAGGCGCTCTCGCAGTACACCCGCGATGAGCTGATCGACCTGGCTGACCGCGAGCTGGCCCGCACGGCGGAACCGCTCGTGTTCCTCGCGGAGGCGTCGCGCCGTGAAGACGCGCTCGACGACCGGATCGCGTTGCTCTACGAGCGCGCGCTGCGGTCTCCGTCTCCGCTGGTCAGGTTCCATGCGGCCTGGTGCGTCTACGACACCAGAGCTTGCTGGGCCCGGTTCATCCCCGTCCTGCAAGCCGCCCGCGAGGCCGAGGACGACGAGCCGAACCGGGAGAACATCGATACCGTGATCGAGCTTCTGCAGACCGAGCTCCGGGAGGAGGAAGAGGAGCAGATCCGGTGGGCGCACCGGGGGCTCGCTCGCGTCGAGTACGACGTGACCAGGCGGCGAGCGCTGTCCAGCGAGGAGCTCACGGCGCTCAAGCAGGCCGTCGACTTCCTGCGCATGCCGTACGATATCTACCATTGGTACTCCGAGCGGAGCCTGACCATGTCGCTGGAGCGCGCGCTCGCGTCGCTCCGCCAGCTCGAGCGCTGGTGGGACGAGATCGCGCCTTCGTTCCAGTCCGAGGCCCCCTATCAACACGCGGATCCGTTCATGGACGAGGACAGCATTCACCCGCTGGGGGCCTACATCATCAGCAGCCAGTTCCTGTGGCATTATCACGAATCGGATCAGGCGGAGCGCCATCTCCTCCGCTCCTTCCACCTGGCGGAGACGCTCATGGCGAGGGGGCAGGGCGGAGCGGCTCAGGTCATGCCTCGCGCGCCCCTGAAGGAGCGGTATCAGGACAGCGTGTCGCGTTGCTACCATGACCCGCGCCTCTACACGGTCAATCATTTCTACCTCGGAGAGCTCTACGAGCGTCGGGGCGCTCATGAGCAGGCCGCGCGGCACTACGCGCGCTTCGCCGAGCTCGAGCCCGATTTCTCCCCGAGGAACTCGTACGCCTCCCACCCGGATTACTACGACGTGAAGCGGTTCTATCCGGGGACGGTCGAGGCGTACGGCAGGCTCGGGAACCTGTACCGCGATCGGCTGGGCAATCCGGATCGGGCGCGGTTCTACTACGAGGAGGCCCTGCGGCTGAGCCCGTCGCACCACACCCCGTACCGGGAGTACGCGCGCCTCCTGCAGCAGGCCGATCCTTGCGGGGCGCTCGACCTCCTGCGGCAGGAGATCGAGGTGCTGACCTCCTATCCGGATCCCGATCCAAGCCCGAACTCGCGCTGTCTTCCGTTCGAACCTCGGGAGGTGGTCGAGCGGTTCCATGCATGGCGCTCTCACCCGATGGCGCCGCGCCACGACGTGGACGTCATGGCGCGGTCGGTCCTCCGGTTCCTGAAGCGCCTGTCTGTCGAGCCGTACCGGTTTGCGTACTCCCGGTGGAATGAGCTCGCCCAGCAGGTGGAGAGCGCGTCGTCTCCGAGCGCGTGACCCCCGGCGCCGTCGGGGCGCTGCGTCCGGCGGGGGGCCGACGTGGTAGCCTGCCGGCATGATCCTCCCGCTCGCGCCGCTCGCGCAGAGGAGCGCGCTGCCCCGGCCAGCCCGGGGTGTCCGGCTCGCGCGCGCGGCCTTCCTCGCCGGGGCGGCCGCGGCCTCCCTCGCGCTCGGCTGCCAGGGCATCCTCGGCATTCACGACGTCTCGCGCGACGGAGCCGGCGGTGACGGCGGCGCTGGCGCCGGTGGCGCCGCCGCGTCGGGCGGAGGCGGCGGCGACCTGTCCGCGCACGGCAGCGGCGGCGGGGCGCCGCAGGCGGGCTTCTCGATCGCGCTCGACCCGGCGGCGGCGCGCGTGGTGCGCGGCGGCTCGACGTCGCTCACCGTCGCCGTCACCCGCTCGGACGACTTCGTGGGCGACGTCGCGCTCTCGCTGTCGGGCCTGCCGAGCGGCGTCACGGCGAGCCCGGTCGTGGTCCCGGGCGGCGAGGTTACCGGCGTGCTCACGCTGACCGCGGAGCCGCTCGCGGCGGTCGGCGGTGCCGCGCCCTCGCTCGTGGCCAGCGCGCCCGGGCTGGAGGATCGGGAGCTGCCGGTCTCGCTGCTCGTCGCCGATCCGCCGGGGACGCTCGATGCATCGTTCGACGGCGAGGGCATCGCCACCAGCGGCACGCCCCACGAGGCGCGCGCCATCGTCGTCCAGGAGGACGACAGGATCCTCGTCGCAGGGGTCGACGGGGACACCTGGGGGCTCGCGCGCTTCCTGCCGAGCGGCGTGCTCGATCCGGAGTTCGGCACAGGCGGCCTCGTCGTCGGCCAGAAGGGGACGGTCGAGTCGCTGGCCCTGCAGCCCGACGGGCGCATCCTGGCGGTGGGGACGCGCGATCACCAGCTCGCGGTCGTCCGGTTCCACGGGAACGGCGGGATCGATCAGGCCTTTGGCGCCAGCGGGATCGCGAAGCTCGATCCGGCCACGATCAGTGATTCGGAGGGCTTCGACGTCGCCGTCCAGAGCGATGGCGCGATCATCGCCGTCGGTGTCGGCCCCGGCAGCCGCGGCATCGTCGCGCGGTTCTCCTCGACGGGCGACCTCGATCGCGACTTCGGCGGTTCGGGTCTCTTCTCGATGGATGAGCGGCCGCTGCACTCTGTCGCGCTCGGGGAGGACGATCACATCGTCGCCGGAGGGACCGAGCGGGACGCGGGCCCCACCTTCCTTGCGGCGCGGCTCGATCGCGACGGGGTTCTCGATCCTGGCTTCGGAACGGGCGGCATCGCCTACCTCTCGCAGACGCCCTACAACGATTCCGACCTCGCCCTCGGAAGCGACGGTAAGCCGGTCCTCGTGGGATACGCGCTCGACGGCGTGAACCACCATGCCTTCGCGCGCTTCAACGCGGACGGCTCGGCGGACACGACGTTCGGCGGGACTGGCATGGTGAACGCGAGCGGCGAAGAGAAGCCCTATGTGCGGGGCTACGGTGTCGCCCTCCAGGCCGACGGCAAGATCCTCGGCGCGGTCGCGGGCGGCACCGTGAACTCGGGCATCACGGCCTCGATCCTGCGGCTCCTGCCGGACGGCTCCAGGGACGCCGGGTTCGGCGCCTCGGGCGCCGTCGTGCTCGACGACCATCCGGACCAGAACTACCTCTACGCCGTCACCGTCCAGCGCGACGGCCGCATCGTGGCCGCGGGGAAGCGGTCGAACCTCGGGCTCATGGTCGTGCGCATCTGGGATTAGGCGCTGTTCGTGCCCGCCTGCACCGTGACCCCGACAGTTCGACGACCCAGCGACCAGGGTGTACCGGCGCCAGCCGGGGGGAGGGGCTGCTGGCGCGCGCAGGCGGAGCTACCAGGACCCCCTGGCTCCCCGGGCATGCCCTCCCGGCCGGGCTTGCCCTGGCCGGGTTGATGGGCGATAGGGAGGCGAGATGACGACGAGGAAGGCAGCGGCGGGCGGGGCCAAGCGCCGGGTCGCGCGGAAGCTGGGGCCGAGCAAGGGCGCCCGTGGCGTCTACTTCTTATCGCTCACGCTGGAGAACGTGCGCTGCTTCGGGCCGGCGCAGACGCTCGACCTGTCGAACGGCGAGGGGAAGCCGCGGCAGTGGACCGTGATCCTGGGGAACAACGGGGTCGGGAAGACGACGCTGTTGAAGGCGCTCGTCGCCAGCCGGCCGGTGTTGGCTGACGAAGCGCCCGAGTACGTTATCTGTCACATCATTTCGCCATCGAAGTTTCTCATCAACAATGAAGAACTGCTACGTTCCTCGGCACGAACTGCAATCCTCGAGAGCCGTATTTCGTTCGGCGGCTTGATCTCTGCACCTGAATCCAAGTTTCGCGCGGAGACACTGCGTGCCAAGGTCGAACATTTCCGAGGTCGTGGCAATATCGCGAAGCGGGTCGAGTTGGCCGATCTGTTCTGTGTTGCCTACGGAGCCTCCCGTCGCATGGGCGCGAGCGCCTTGACGGATCCCCGTGACGACGATCCGATCGCCACCCTCTTCCACGATCACGTGCCCCTGCGCAACGCCGAGGAGTGGCTCCTCCAGGCCGACTACGCCGCGAACAAGCCCTCGCCGCACCAGGCGCAGGCTCGCGCCCGCCGGGACGCGGTCCGGTCGATGCTCATCGAGCTGCTGCCCGAGGTCGAGGACATCCAGATCCTCGCCGATCTGGACGATAACCCTGCACGCCCCCGCCCCGGTATCCTGCTCGATACGCCCTATGGCCGGGTGCCCCTCCAGGGCCTGAGCCTCGGCTACAAGACCCTGCTCGCGTGGATGGTCGACTTCGCCAGCCGCCTCTACGAGCGTTACCCCGACAGCGAGAACCCCCTCGCGGAACCGGCGGTGGTCCTCGTCGACGAGATCGATCTGCACCTGCATCCGGCCTGGCAGCGGAAGCTGCTCAGCTATCTCTCGGAGCGCTTCCCCAACGTCCAGTTCATCGTCACCGCGCACAGCCCGCTCGTGGTCCAGGCGGCGGAGAACGCCAACATCGTCGTCCTGCGTCGTGAGGGCGACCACGTGGTCATCGACAACAGCGGCGCGGCGGTCCGAAACTGGCGTGTCGACCAGATCCTGACCAGCGACCTGTTCGGGCTGCCGAGCGCGCGGCCGCCTGTGCTCGACGCGCTCCTCGCCGAACGCCGGGAGATCCTGATCAAGCCCCGCCTCTCGACGGCGGATCGACGCGCGCTCGAGCGCGTCGAGCGAGAGATCGGCGAGCTGCCGACCGGCGAGACGCCCGAGCAGATGGAGGCCATGGACATCATCCAGCAGGCAGCGCGCTCGCTGAAGAAGGCCGGTGGCGGCGCGTCCAGATGATCCGGGTCAAGAAGCCGGAGCAGGCGCCCAGGAAGCTGCGAGACAAGGCGCCCGCGGCGCGCGCGGCCGTCTGCGCTTCGTACCGCGGCGCGCGCGCGTCGATCCAGCGCGGCGCGGCCACGCTCGACTTCGAGGTTGCCGTCTATGCCCACCCCGCCGTGAAGACGGCGCTGGAGACGGCTCACCACGGCAAGTGCTGCTACTGCGAGTCGAAGGTGAAGCACGTCGCTCACGGGGACGTGGAGCATTATCGGCCCAAGGCCGCGGTGCAGCAGGCGCGGACGGCGCCCGTCGAGCGCCCGGGGTACTACTGGCTGGCGTACGCGTGGGACAATCTCCTCTTCTCGTGCGTGCTCTGCAACGAGAAGCACAAGAGGAACCTGTTCCCGTTGCGTGATCCCCGGAAGCGCGCCCGCTCGGCGCGCGCCAAGCTGGCCGCGGAGGCGCCGCTCCTCGTTCATCCCGCGCAGGAGGATCCCGAGCAGAGCATCGGCTTTCGCGACGAGTACGCCTATGCCATCGAGGGGGATCCGCGCGCCGAAGCCACGATCGACGAGGTGCTGCAGCTCAACGAGCGGCCATCTCTCCTGGAGCGCAGGCGCGATCACCTCGCGAGAATCCGCCTCATGCAGGTGATCGCGGGCCAGCCAGAGGTCGATCCTGCCGTGCGGGCGCAGGCCCGCGCGTGGCTCGATCGCAGCGTCGCGGACGACGCCGAGTACGCGGCCATGAGTCGAGCCGCGCTCCGCTCGCCCTCACCTCGCCGCGACGCCTCCCAGCTTGCGCGCTGACCCTCACTCCTTCCGCAAGAGCCCATAGCGGGCGAGCTTCCGGTACAGCGTCATCCTCGGGATCCCGAGGCTCCTCGACACCTCGCTCACGTTCCAGCGGGAGAGCTCGAGCGCGGCGCGGATCCGCTCCTCCTCGGCGCCCTGGTGCTCGGCGCGCGACCGGCCCCGCGGCGCGGGCGCCGCCGCCGGCAGCTGGATGTCGGCGGCGCCGATCTCCGGGCCCGGCGAGAGCACGCACGCGCGCGAGAGCACGTTCTCGAGCTGCCTCACGTTGCCGGGCCAGCCATACGACGAGAGCCGCCGGAGCGCGCCCCGGGACAGCCGGAACGCCGGGCGGCCCTGGCGCGCCGCGAGCTTCTCGACGATCGCCTGCGCGATCGCCGGGATGTCGTCCGGCCGGTCGCGCAGCGGCGGCAAGCGGATCTCGATGACGCTGACCCGGTAGTAGAGGTCCTCGCGAAAGCGCCCCCGGGCGACCTCCTCCCGCAGATCCCGGTTCGTCGCGCAGACGACCCGCACGTCGGCCACCGAGACGCTCCGGTCCGACCCCACCGGGCGGATCGAGCGCTCCTGGAGCGCGCGGAGCAGCTTCACCTGCACGCCGAGCGGCACCTCCCCGAGCTCGTCGAGGAACAGCGTCCCGCCCCGCGCCGAGACGAACAGCCCGCCGTGATCGCGGACCGCGCCGGTGAACGCGCCCTTCACGTGGCCGAAGAGCTCCGACTCGAGCAGCGCCTCGGGCAGCGCGGCGCAGTTGACCGCCACGAACGGCCCGTCCCGCCGGGGCCCGCCCGCGTGGATCGCGCGCGCGACGAGCTCCTTGCCGGTGCCGCTCTCGCCGGTCACCGTCACGGTCACGTCGCTCTCCGCGACGCGCTCGCAGAGCGCGAGCACCGCGCGCATCGGCGCGCTCCTCCCGGCGATCTCCGGGAAGTCGCGGCGCGCGTCCGCCCGGGTCCGCTCGAGCTCGTGCGAGAGCCGCTCGATCTCGTCGGCCTGCGAGCGCATGAGCTCCGCGACCCGCCGCTGCTCCTCCTCCAGGGCCCGCGTGCGGTCCCGGAGCTCGGCCATCAACCTGCCGTTGTGCAGCGCGACCGCGATCTGGTCCGCGAACGCGCCGAGCAGATCCGCGTCGCCCTCCGCGAACTTGCCGCGCTGGAACCGGTTGTCGAGGTAGACGGCGCCGAGCACCGCGCCGTGCGCGCGGATCGGCACGCACACGATCGACCGGAGCCGCAGGCCGTGCACGGACGCGTTCCCGTGGAACCGCTCGTCGGCCAGCGCGTCGACCGTGAGCACCGCCTCCCCGCGCTCGACCACCCGCTTCGCGATCCCGTGGCTGAACTTGAGCTGGCTCTTGCCGACGCGCTCGCGATCGAGGTTCCGCGCGACAGCGACCTCGAGCCTGCCCTTCGCGTGGCCTCCCGGTTCCGGCGACGGCGACGCGAGAATCACGAACCCCCGCTCGGCGCCGGTCAGCTCGATGGCCGCGTCCATGGCGAGGCGGAGCACCTCCTCCGCGTCGAGCGTCGAGCTCAGGCGCCGGTTCACCTCGAGCAGCTTCAGCACGAGCTCCATGCGGGCCCCCGGCGGCGCGGGCCCGCCGCGGAGCGCGGCCCGCCGGGGGTGCCGCCAGAAGACCTCGGCGAGCTCGGCGGGGAGCGTGCTCCCGATGCGCTCCCAGCACTCGAGCGCGGCCGTGCGGTGCCGCTCCGCCAGCGCCGCCGCCGACCGGAGGCGGAGCACCTCGGCGGACACCTCCTCGTGCTTCGCGTGGAGCTCGAGCTGCGAGACCCTCGCCACGAGGCCCGCGCCCCGCTGCACCTCCGCGAGGGCCGCGCCCGTGTCGCCGCGGGCCAGCGCGAGCTCCGCGCCCGCCGTCGCGTGGCGCAGCGCGAGGTCCGCCGCGTCGGCCTCCCGGAGCAGCGCCGCGGCCTCGGCCAGCCGCGCGCCCGCCGCGGCCCTGTCCCGCGCCGCGAGCGCGACCTCCGCTGCGTGGATCACCGCCTCGCACGCCTCGCGCTTCGAGCCGCGCGCCGCGTGGCCGGCGCGGGCCTCCTCGAGCAGCCGCGCCGCCTCGCCGAGCGCGCCGCGCGCGGCGGCGATCTCCGCCGCGAGCCCGAGCGCCGCCACGGCGATCTCCTCGGGGGCCCTCGGGCCCTCGGGCGCTCGCATCCGCGCGACGGCGAGCTCGGCGCGCTCGAGCAGGCCGACGTCCGCGTGGATCTTGGCGAGGTTGAAGCGCAGGGTCGCCTCGGTCCGCTCCTTGGCGAAGGCGATCGCCGCCCGGAGCCCGCGCTCGTAGCAGCGCAGCGCCGCGCCCCAGTCGCCGAGCTGGTGCCTCGCCGTCCCCAGGTTGAGCGCGGCCGTCGCGAGCAGGTCGCCGAGGCCCTCGGCCTCGGCCAGGTCGAGCGCCTCCTGGAACCCGCGCGCCGCCAGGGCCGCGTCGCCGGCGCGGTAGGCGTGGAGCGCGTGGTAGCTGAGCGTGCGGGCGCGGGCGCGGGGCGAGCCCGACGCCGGCCGCAGCGCGACGGCGCGCGCCAGGCTCTGGAGCGCCCCGGCCTGGTCGCTCAGGTACCCGAGCGCGAGGCCCAGCGTCTCGGCCAGCTCCGCGGCGGCCTCGCGCGCCTCGCCGCTCGCGGGCGCGCCCTCGACCTCGCGTGATCCGACCGCCGCGAGCGCCCCCTCCGCCTCGCGCCGGGCCTCGTCGTAGCGGCCGAGGCGCAGCAGGCAGCGCGCGGAGAGGCTCGCGAGCCGCCCGCCCCAGGGCCCGGGCGAGAGGGCCCGCGCGCGCCCGAGCTGCCAGAGCGCCCGCTCGACCTTGCCGAGCTTCTCGTAGCAGCGCGCCGCCCGGTACGAGAGCTCCGCGCCGACGTCGGCGGGCGGCCCCGCGCGCCTCGCCCGCGCGAGCAGCGAGAGCGCGCGCCGCGGGTCGCCGGCCGCCTCGATCGCGGACGCCGCGGCCACGAGCGTCCGCGGCGCCGGCAGGACCTCGCAGGCGGCGTCCGCCGCGCGCACCCAGGCGCGCGGCGCCCACTCGAGCATCGGCCCGGACGCGGCGAGCGCCCGCCGCGCCGCCTCGTGGTCGCCCGCGAGCACGAGCGCCCTCGCCCGGTCCGCCGCGCGCTGGCTGCGGAGCGCCGGGCCGAGGGCCGCCTCGTCTGCGCCGGCGAGCTGGGCCGCCATCGCGGCCGCGATCTCGCGCACGACGCCCGCGTCGAGCCAGGGCAGGAGCGCCCTGGCTTGCCCGGGCTGGCCGAGGCGGAACCCCTCGCCGTCGAGCCGCGCGAGCCCCGCGGCCTCGAGCGCGTCGAGCGCCGCGCGCCCCACGCCGAGCGCGGCGGCGGCCTCGGGCCCGAGCGGGTCCGCGACCGCGAGCGCCGCGAGGGCGCGCGCCTCGCCGCGGTCGAGCGCCGCCACGCGCCGCCGCCAGAGCTCCGGGGTGCCCGTCGTGTGGACGAACCTGTCGAGCTCCGCCTCGCTCAGGCTGCGCTGCGCCAGCGCGGCGCAGAGCTCCTTGAGCGCGCGCGGTCGGCCGCCGCTCGCGCGCAGGAGGTCCGACGTGCGCGCCGCCGTGGCGAGGGGCGCGGTCCAGACCCGGACCGCGTCCTCGCCGAGCGGGCCCAGCGGCAGCTCGACGACCGCGCCGCCGCCCACGTCGAGCCGCTCCGCGGAGGCGATCAGCCAGAGGACGGCGTCGGTCGGCTCGGTCGATCGCACGAGCGCCTCGAGCAGCGCCCGGTCGTGCGCGCCCAGCCTGTGGGCGTCGTCGATCGCGAGCACGCGCGGCCGGCGCGGCGCGGGCAATCCGTACGGATCCCGCACATCGCGCGAATCCCCCGGGCCGCGCGCCGCCTCGCCCTCGCGCCCGCGCGCCCCCGCGAGCTCGCCGCGGGCCCCGAGCAGCGCGTCGACGCCGGCCGGGAGCTTCGCGCCGCCGAGCGCCCGGACCAGCAGCGCGCGCAGCGGATCGTCGCCGCGGGGCGCGCCCTCGACGACCTGCGCGCGGAGCTGCGCGCGCCACTTGAGCTCGCGGAACAGCCGCGATTTGCCCGCGCCTTCCTCGCCCGTGACGATCACCGCGCGCGGCCCGCGCTCGCCGCGGAGCAGCGCCTCGAGCGCCGCGCCGAACGCCTCGACCTCGCGCTCCCGGCCGACGATCTCGCCCGGCTCGCTCACGACGGCGGGCGCGCGCCGCGGCAGGCCGCCGGCGGAGAGGGCCTCGAGGACCTCCTCGACCCCGGAGGGGCGGCTCGCCGGATCCTCGGCGGTGAGCCGCTCGGCGAGGCGGCGAACGGCGGCGGGCGGCGCCCCGGAGAGGAGCGGGAACAGGGCCTCGAGCGTCCGCCCCACCGCGAAGAGATCGGAGCGCGCGCTCGGCGGGGCCCCCCGGAGGAGCTCTGGCGCGAAGAACCGCGCCGTCCCCGAGAGGTCCCCCGCGTCCGCGCGCATCCTCCGCGCCGCGCTGAGGTCGATGAGCACGCCCGCGCCGTCGTCCCGCACGAGGACGTTCTCGGGCTTGAAGTCGCCGTGGACGATGCCGGCGCCGTGGAGCCACCCGAGCGCGTCGAGCGCGTCGAGCAGGACGGGCAGGGCAGCGCGGAAGGCGCGCCCCCGCGCGTGCTCGGCCAGCGTCCGGCCGCGGATGAGCTCCGTCGTGGCATACGTGAGCGGCCGGCCCGGCGCGCCGCCGGACGTCGTCCGGGCGAAGTCGTACGCCCGCGGGAGGCGCGGGTGAGCGCAGGCCGAGAGCAGCGAGAACTCCCGCCGGAACGCCTCGAGCGCGCCCGCGGAGCCGAAGCTCAGCGATTTCATCGCGACGTCGCGATCGAAGAGCCGGTCGCGCGCCTCGTAGACCGAGGCGAGCCCGCCGCGCCCGAGCGCGCGCACGACCTCGTAGCGGCCATCGACCACGGCCCCTGGCGCAATGCCGTGGTGTACCATCGGTACAATATGGTACAGAATGGTACAAAAGGGGGCCGCGATCTCCGCGGAAAGCAGCGGATCGCATTGGCGCGACTCTTGAACAGAGGGGCGGCGTGATGCGCTGGCTTGCGGTCCTTCTCGTCGCTTGCGCCGCCGGGTGCGGGGTGAACCCCATCCCGGAGCCGCCCTTCGAGCGACCGCCGGCGCTCGCCGGCGACGTCGTCGGCGCGGTGTGCGACGAGTGCGACGGCGCCCCGCTAAAGCTCACCGGCGCGCCCGGGAGCGTGACCGACGCCGACGTGGTCTGGGCGGTGAACCTCGACGGGACCGCGCCCCCGGTCGTCGCGCCTGTCGCGGGCGACGGCAGCTTCGCGCTCGACATCGACGGCCTCCGCGGGAACGAGCTGCGCCTCCAGGCGCGGCGCGGCGCGCTGCGCTCCGAGCCGGCGGACCTCATCGCCGGGGCCGGCGCCCTCGAGCCGTCGCCTCGCCCGCTCGCGGACTGCTTCGAGGTCGAGCGCGAGCTCGCCCTGCCCGAGGCGGCCGCCGGCGCGACGTCCAGCAGCGCCGTCGCGCTCGCGCACGCCTGCGGCGCGCCGCTCGCGATCGACAGGATCGCGCTGCGCGCCCCGGCGCCCGAGTACAGCCTCGAGGGAACGGCGGCTCCCGTCGTCCTCGAGGCGGGGAGCGCCGGAGAGCTCCGCGTGGTGTACCGGCCGACCGGCGCCGCCGCGCGCGAGGAAGTGGCGCTGATCGAGGTGTCTTCACCGGAGGTCTTCCGGCGGGCGGTGACGCTCTTCGTGCCCGGCGCTCCCTGAGTCGATTCCAGCTCTCTGCTCCTCCGGGAGGCTCGAGACGGGCCTCGAGGGGGAGGTGCATCTCCCAACCCACACGAGAAAGATACGGAGACCAACATGCGAGTCTGTGCCTTGTTGCTTCTTGCGGCCTCTTCGATCGTCGGACTGCTCGGCTGTGACCCTCCCACGGGCGGCGGCGGCGGGGCGTGCCCGGATCCGAGCGATCCGGGCGTCCACTACGTCTCTCAAGATCCGGACGAGTGCGCGCTCATCGACTTCGTCTGCGCGGAGGGACAGCGGCTGATGACCGAGCCCGGGTGCGGCTGCGGCTGCATCGACGAGGAGCCGCCCCCCGCGTGCCCGGATCCGAGCGATCCGGGCGTCCACTACGTCTCTCAAGATCCGGACGAGTGCGCGCTCATCGACTTCGTCTGCGCGGAGGGACAGCGGCTGATGACCCAACCAGGGTGCGGCTGCGGCTGCATCGACGGGGAGCCCACGTGCCCGAACGAGGGCGATCCAGGCGTCCGTTACGTCTCTCACGATCCGAACGAGTGCGCCCGCATCGACTTCGATTGCTCACCGCCCGAGAAGCTCTTCTCCAGCGAGTGCGGCTGTGGCTGCGTCGGCCCCGCGCCGGAGACCTGCCCTGACGCCGCGGATCCGGACGTCCGCTACGTCTCTCACGATCCGGAGTACTGCCACCTCGTCGACTTCATCTGCGCGCCGGGAGAGGAGCAATTCTCCGACGCGTGCGGCTGCGGCTGCGTCGGCCCGGCGCTCCCCGTCGGGCGCGCTCAAGGCAACTGACCGCGCCCGCGGTCTGCCGCCCTGAGAAAGGTGCTCGCCCGGCCGTCCTGCGCGGCCGGCGCCGCGCGTGAACCTCGGCGGAAGCAGCCGCTCAGGATTGTTTACATGCGCGCACCCATCGCATCACACAGGATCGAGCGGCGGCTGGCCCACGCGCGAAGTTCTTGAGTCGTTTCAGCGAGGACGGTGATAGGCTCGCCCGGGGGATGAGGGGGCGAACGCGACCGGGATGAAGACTGGGCCTGTCGATCAGCGCACATCGAAGGTGATCGGCGTCGCGTCGGTCTTCCTCGACAATTCCTTCAACGCCACGGCCTTTCGAGGCATGCACCGCGCCGCGCGAGCCCGGGGCTACGAGCTCCTCCTCATCTACGCGACGCCTCGGCGCGTCTTCGAGCGCGGCGTGGCGCTTCGCCAGGTGGCCGGCTGGATCGCGATGTACAACATCGACGGCCTGGAGGAGCTGCTCTCCGATGGGAAGCCGGGTGTCATCTTCTGCGCGCCCCCGCTCGGGACGCGCTGCCCGGTCGTCCGTGCGGAGAACCACGATTCGATTCACGTGCTCGTCGATCACCTCATCCGGCTCGGACATCGTCGGATCGCTTACATCGGCATGACGGGGTCGGACGATTTCCACGAGCGGGGCAGGGCATTCGATCAGGCGATGCGCGCGCGCGGGCTCGAGGCCGACCTCAACCTGCTCTCCGAGTTTCACGAGTGTGCGATCTTGTATACCGAGCAGCGCTTCCACGAGCTGCTCGCGCGCAATGGCAAGTTCTGTACCGCGCTCGTGGCGGGCAACGACGAGATGGCGATTGGCGCCATCAACGCGATCCGGGCAAACGGCTACCGCGTGCCCGAGGACATCGCCGTGGTGGGGTTCGACGACATCAACGCCGCCCAGCACTGCGATCCGCCGCTCACCACGGTTCGGCAGGACCCGGCGCTCCTCGGGAGCACGGCCGTCGAGCGGCTCATCGACTTGCTCGACGGCCTCCCCCCTCGTGAGCCCGTGACCCGCGGCCCGACCGAGCTGGTGGTGCGTCGCTCGTGCGGAAGCGGCCACGCCGCGTGGAACGCCGCGCCGGTCGCGCCAGCGATCGAGGCGCCGGAGGGCGGCTGGCAGCACGCGCTTTCCCGGCAGATGAGCCTCCTCCTGGATGGGTCGGGGCGCTCGCCGTCCGGCGACGCGCCCCTCGGCTGGCCCGAGGCGGAGGTGATCGCGCAGGGCCTCGGCGCGGCGCTCGCCGGGGAGGAGCCGCTGGACGTGGGGACGCTCCAGCGCGCTTTCGCCGCCGGGGTCACGCAAAACGACAAGATCGAGGTCCTGCTCGCGGTGGTGAAGCTCGTCGAGCAGACCGCCGCGCGGCGGCTCGCCGGCGCGCCGGAGCCGGAGGCCGCGCGCCGGCTGGAGACGTTCCTCGACCGCGTGCGGCTCGCGCAGCAGCGGGCCCTCGCTGCGTGGGAGCGGCGGAACGTGAGGAGCCTCGAGCGGCTGGTCCGCGCCAAGGTGCACATGAGCAGGCTCCTCGCCTCGAAGCACGCCTGGACCGAGGAGCGCCTGGAGTGGCTGGCGCAGACCTCCGTCGGCGTCGGGTGCGTCGCGCTCTGGGCGGATGCGTCGGGCTCGGCCGAGCCGGAGTTCCTCGTCCACTCCGTGTACCCGAGCGATACGGCCTTGACCGCGCTCGTGGGGCACCGTTATCCGGCCCCCCACTTTCCGCCGCCCGCCCTGCGCGCGGCTGCCTTGCCGGACGAGCCGGGCGGCTATCTCCTGCTGATCCCGCTCGTGAGCGCGACGCGCGACTGGGGGACTCTGGTGCTGGGAGGGCTGCACCTGGAGAGCTTCGTGGACAACCTCCATCCGCTGGCCATGTGGGTGTCGCTCCTGATCGCCGCGTTCGAGCACCATGACATGGAGGCCACGCTGCACGCGGAGCGCGACATGCTGGCGGCCGCCTACGAGCGCGAGCGCGCGCTGGCGAGCACGGTGCGGGAGCTCGGCTGTCCCGTCATCCCGCTGCTGCCCGGGGTTCTGCTCGTCTCGCTGATAGGCGCGATCGACGCCACGAGGGCGCAGCAGATCATGGAGGCCGCGCTCTCTGGCGTCGCGCGCGAGGGGGCGCGGTGGGTGCTGCTCGACGTCACCGGCGTGCCGTATGTCGACGAGGCGATCGCGGCGGCGCTGGTGCAGACGGCGCAGGCGACCCGGCTGCTCGGCGCGCGCGTGAGCCTCGTCGGCGTCGGGCCCAGGATGGCGCAGGGCATGGTCGGCCTCGGGATCGAGCTGCACGACATCTCGATCTTCCAGTCGCTGGCCGCCGCCATCAGCGAGCTGACCAGGCCAGAGAAGAAGACGAAGGCGAGGCGGGCAGAGTAGCGCCGCAGGGCGCGCCGAGATCGCTCGAATCACTTCATCAGGAGCTTCATCGCCGCGCGCCCGGCGGCCTCGGTCAGCCGCCGCATGTAGTCCCAGTTGAGCTGATCGACGCGGTCGCAGCGCTGGTGGTAACAGGGGTTGCCGTCGTCGCCGAAGAAGTCCTGCGATATGGCCACGGCCGGCGCCCCGTAGCGCCAGAACGCCGAGTGATCGCTGCGGTTCGTGCAGGCGTCCACCCGGGTCAGCCCGAGCTCGCCGTGCGACGCGGCCTCCTCGACCAGCGCGGCCAGATCGGACGACGTGTTCTCGTTGCAGTGGATGACGTGATAGTGCCCGTCGTCGTTGGAGTCGTAGCCTGTCATCTCCAGATCCAGGACGCCGACCACCTGATCCATCTGCCCGTTCCGGTAGAGCTTGCTCGCGTAGGCCCGTGAGCCGAGGAGGCCGTCCTCCTCTTGATCGAAGGCGACGACGCGGAGCCCGATGCTCAGCTTCGCGTCCTTCAGCGCGCGGGCGATGGCGAGCGACGACACGATGCCTGAGCCGTCGTCGTCGGCGCCGGCGTTGCTCATGGAGTCGTAGTGCGCCGAGAGGATGAGGACGCGCGACGGATCGGCGCCGGGCCTGTCCGCCGTCAGGTTGACGCCCCGGCTCCAGCCGCTCTGATAGGCGTGCTCCTCGACGGTGAACCCGATCGCCTCGAATTGCTGGCGCATCCAGCCGCGGGCGAGCGCGCGTCCGTCCTCGGAGCCGCGCTCGCGGATGACCGTCGAGCGGCCGCCGACGGTCACGGGCGCGGCGCCGGAGAGCTCCTTGAGCCGCGCCTCGAGGAACGCGGCGTCGATGTGGAGCTCGGGCAGCTCGGCGGCGTCGCCGTCGAGCCGCGCGCGCGTCCCGGCCGGAGCGCGGGTCCCCTGTGCTGCCGGAGCGCGCGACAGGGCCACCTCGTGCGCCCCGATCGGCTCCGCGTGAAGGCGGTGCGAGCCGAGCCAGTCATGGGGGTCGCGGCCCGTCGGGACGGCGACGGCGGCGATCCCGCCGACGCGCGCGCGCTCGCCCGGGAGCGCCGCGCTGGGCAGCGGCCCCTCCACGAGGTAGAGCGAGGCCCCGCGCTCTTCTCTCAGAGTGACGCTCTGCCAGGCGTCATCGACGCTGGCGCGGGTCACGACGACCTGGCCAGTCTCTGTCGCGAGCCGGTTCAGGAACGTGCTGACCGTATCCTTGCCCACGTGCGAAACGTGGATCTCTCCGGCCGCCGGCGCGCCCGGATCTCCGGACGCGCACGACGTCGAGACGAGCGCGAAGGCGGCACACAGCGCGGCGACGGCGCTCGAACGATTGCGGCAGGTTGTCATGGCGTCTTCCCCTTTCGGCGACACCGTACGGATCTCAAACGAATTATCCAAGCACTATCTCGCGATGAGTCGAGCTTTGGATCGAGCCGCGTCAAATGCAATGAGGGACACATGACCGCTCCACCGGAGCTCTGAAGTCATGGTCCAGCTCGTCAGTCCGTGAGCGATGACGAGGCCGCTCGGCCTGTTCGCGCAGACGGGCGTCCCGCTGTCCGGCGCTCCAATCTTCGCGCCGCGTTCTCCTATATCCCAACGTTTACGTTCACATTGGTTCGGGTTACTCTTCGGGCGGGGTTCCGTCTCGCAGCGAGAGCTGCCCTCGCCGGCAGGTATCGATGGCGGACGCGAGGATGCGCATCGCCTCCTGCGGCGCGTGGAAGCCGGACGAGTTCTCCGCCTCGGCGAAGTCGACGAAGAACTGACATTTTCGCTGCGCCGCGCGCGGCCCCGCGAGCGCCTCTTCGGCCATCCCGGCCTCCTTCGCACGGCGGATGTCGCTGATGAGCGCGGTCACCGCGTCCATCGCCCGGTTGCGCGCCTCGAAATGGCGCGACTGGATCGTCTCCACGCGCTGCCGGAGCTCGTCCTCGGGCCACTTGTGGCACGTCTGGCACGCGCGGTTCACGTTGAGGAGCGGGCTCTGCACGTGGTGATCGCTGATCTTCGTCGCGCCGACCCGCTGGTACGGCATGTGGCAGTCGGCGCAGGCCACGCCGGAGCGCGCGTGGACGCCCTGATTCCACATCTCGAACTCCGGGTGCTGCGCCTTCAGCACCTTCGCGCCCGACTCCGCGTGCGTCCAGTCCGAGTGGCCGCTCTCCTCGTAGTAGGCGTAGATCTCGTCGACCTTGAGGCCCTTCGCCCACGGGTATACGAGCCGCTTCTCCGGGCCCTTGAAGTAGTACTCCACGTGGCACTGGCCGCAGACGTACGAGCGCATCTCCTGGCGCGTGGCCATCGTGTTGACGTCGTAATCGGCCTCACCCATCGACGCCTTGAGCGCGCGGATCCCCTCGATGAACCCCGGCCGCGTCACCCGGAGCTGCATCGACTCCGGGTCATGGCAATCGATGCACGAGACCGGGTGCGTCACCAGCTTGCGCGCCTCGGGGAAGGGCATCTGGTTCATCGCCTCCCACCCGCGCATCAGGTCGCCGCCGCCGAGCTTCTTGTACGGCACGTACACGGACGCATGGCAGTGAATGCAGGTGCCCGGCTGCTTCGCCGCGATCTGCCGCTCGGTGTACACCTGATCCTCGAGCATGTGGGCGTGCCCGCGCTCCTCCCGGAAGTCGCGCGCGAAGGCGTAGCCGGCCCACATCGTCTTCAGCCGCCCGTCCTCCTCGAGCTTCGATTGCGCGACCACGCTGCGCGGATCGGCGTCCGTCGGCGTGCGCGGCACCGCCTCGCTCCCGCCGAAGCGCGTGCGCTTCTGGTCGACCGTGCGCCGGTAGCCGTCGTACTGGAGGGGGAAGTTCTTCCCCCAGACGGCCGGGTCGTCTATCGTGTCGTCAAGCTCGACGACGCGATAGAACGGGCTCTTCGCCTCCTGCTTGTGCTCGAAGATGTTCACCAGCAGCGCGGCGATCCCGGCGGTCGCCGCCGCCGCGGCGAGCGCCGCGAGCGGCAGGTAGCGCCAGCGCGCCGGCCGCTTGCCGGTGCGCTCGCTCTTCTGCGTGGATCCTTCGTCCTTCGGCTCCGTCATCGATTCCATCCCTCGTGCAGCGGGCGCCCCTCAGTGCAGGTGGCCCACCGATTCATGGCAGCGCACGCACGAGAGCCTCGCGGCGCCGTGGTGCTCGCTGTCGATCGCATCCACGACGTCGCCGTGGCACCCGCGACAGGCCTCCTCCGTGATGCGTAGATTGCTGGGCTTGATCCGGATCGGGTCCGGGAAGCGGCCCGAGGTGAAGGCGAACGAGTGCCAGAACCCGTTCGACGCCTTCGTGGTATATTTCCCCAGGAACGTGTGCGGCGCGTGACAGTCGTTGCACCCTGCCACGGCCCGGTGGCTGGAGCGCTGCCACCCGGCGAACTGCTCGTTCATGATGTGGCAGTTGGCGCACGCCGACGGATCGCTCCCCAGGTACGAGGCCCCCTTCGCATAAACGAAGGTGTACCCGCCGAGCCCGGCGGCCACGCCGAGCGCGACGCAGAGCGCGAGGAGCAAGGCCCCCGTGGAGCCGCGCCCGCCGCGCGCTCGCTCGCGCGCCGGCGGCTCCGGCGGTTCATCTCGCCGTTGCCCTTCCGTCATGGAATCTTGCTCGTGGGTCATCTATCGCCGGACCGGTTCATCGACTCTCGATCCTCGACCCGCCGCTTTGCAAAGCAGGTGCCGCTACGTCTCGGCCGGAGCGACGTCGGCCGGAGCGACGATCGACGGCCCGGCGGCGGGGACGAGCCCACTCGGCGCGAAGGGCGACCGCGGGACGCCTTGCGGCCCGGCCCACGCGGCCGCAAGGCGTGCGCAGCGGTGCAGATTCCGCGCTGGCCGGCGCGCTCCCTGCGGCCGCTGTTCCCGCCGCGGCCCGTCTGCGCTAGGGAGCTGGCCAGGAGACGTCACGTGACCGCCCCGCGCGACACGCAGCCAGCCGCCGCCACGCCCGCGAGCGCCGGCCTGCCTCCGGCGAACCACCGTATCCGGCTGCCGGATTTCGAGCTCGGCGGCGCGCTCACGGCCGAGCAGCGGGGCTTCCTCGACGAGCACGGGTTCATCCGCTTCCGCGGGTTCGAAGGTCGCGGCGCGGTGCGCTCGCTCGTCGAGGAGGTCGAGGCCGTGGACCGGCGGCTCGTCGGGGAGGGCAGGACGCACATCAACGGCGTCCCGCTCCTCTTCGGCACGCGGAAGGACGGCTCCCGTTACATCCAGCGCATGGTGTTCGCGTCGCTCTTCGGCGAGCGCCTCCGCGCCTTCCTGCGCGACCCTCGCTTCGGCGCCATCCTCGATGTGGCCGGGCCGGGGTACCGGATCGGCGCGCGGGAGCGCGACGGGCTCGTGATCAACCATTACCGCAACGAGGAGGGGTCGACGCACCGGCGCCTCGGCTGGCACACCGACAGCCTGCGCGACCTCTTCTATCTCGAGAAGCCGCGCCGTTACCTGAACGTCGGCTTCTATCTCGACGACTCGCCCCTCTCGAAGGGCGGCGTGCGGCTGATCCCGTCCTCTCACCGACAAGGCCTCTTCGAGATGATGACCCGCAAGGCCTATTTCCTCGACCACCGGCCCGATCCGGACGAGTTCGCGCTCGAGGCCGCGGCGGGGGACCTCACGATCCACGACGGCCGCATCTGGCACCGCGTCGCGCAGGCCACGGCCACGGGCGACGCCAGCCAGCGGCGCGTGATGTACCTGCCGCTCATGAGCGGACCGCTCAAAGAGAAGCACGAGGGCAGCCCCACGCCCCTCTATTTCCGGCTGAAGCGGCTCGCAGGGTACTGAGCGCCTCGAACGGCGTTATCGCGTCTACGAGCGCCCGCTCGGAAGGAACAGGTGATATGACGACAGCTGCCCCGCACCAGAAGACGCCGTTCACGCCGTACCAGCGGCGGCTGTTCTGGTTCCTGAGCGTGGCCTCGTTCTTCGAGGGCTACGACTTCCTGGCGCTCACGCAGATATTGCCCAACTTCGGCGCGCAGATGGGCCTCTTGCCCCGCCACGAGGGGCTCCTCGTCGGGGTCATCAACTCGGGCACGATGATCGCGTATCTCCTCGTGCGCAAGGCCGACCAGTGGGGGCGGCGGCGGGTGCTCTCGGTCACCATCGCGGGGTACACGATCTTCTCCGTGCTGACGGCGTTCTCGCCGAACGTCTATGTCTTTGCCGTCTTGCAGCTCCTCGCGCGTATCTTCCTCCTCGGGGAGTGGGCGGTCAGCATGGTGTATGCGGCCGAGGAGTACCCGAGCGATCGGCGCGGGATGGTGATCGGCGTCATCCAGGCCTTCTCGAGCCTCGGATCCATCGTGTGCGCGGGCGTCGTGCCGCTGCTCCTCGCGACGCCGTACGGGTGGCGCAGCGTGTACCTCGTCGGCGGCATCCCGCTCGTGCTCATCGCGGTCGCGCGGCGCGGCCTGCGCGAGACAGCGCGGTTCGAGCAGGCGGCGGCCGAGCGGGCGGGGGAGGGGACGCCGCCGCTCACGCGCATCCTGCGCACGCCGCACCGCGGGCGGATGCTGCAGCTCGCCTTGATCTGGGGGCTCACGTACGTTTGCACCCAGAACGCGGTGACGTTCTGGAAGACGTTCGCGCTCCGGGAGCGCGGGCTCAGCGACGCCGAGGTGGGCGGCAGCATCACGTTCGCCGCGCTCGTCTCGATGCCGCTCATCTTCGCCTCGGGCAAGCTGCTCGACGTGGTGGGCCGCCGCAGGGGCGCGGTGATCATCTATGTGCTTGCTGCCGCCGGCGTGCTCGGCGCTTACTCGCTGGGCTCGCGGGGCGGGCTCACGGCCGCGCTGGTCTTCGCCATCTTCGGCGCGAGCGGGGTGCTCCCCGTGCTGAACGCCTACATGACCGAGCTCTTCCCCACGCACCTCCGGAGCGACGCGATCGCCTGGTCGAACAACCTGCTCGGCCGGATCGGCTACATGCTCTCTCCGATCGCCGTCGGCTTCGCCGCGGAGGAGATCGGCTGGGGACCGGCGGTGTCCGCGACGGCGCTCTTCCCGCTGGTCGCGCTCGCGCTCATCCTGTGGCTCCTCCCGGAGACGCGCGGCAAGGAGCTCGAGGAGACGGCGCGGGTATAGCCCAGCTTCGTGTGTCAGAAATCCGGCCAAGGATTGCCGACACGCTACAAGACGTCAAGAAGACCACAAAAATCTTGGCGTCTTGTGGCGTCTTGGCGGTCTCCAGCATCCTGGTAGGCTGGGGTAAGCACCACACCACCGGGCGGTGAGCGCGAACGAGCGGGCTGAAATGTGGTTGCTGTCGGAGGCTCACAGGCTGCCGAGCCGACCCGGCTGGTGAGCGTGACATGACTGAGCCCGCCCGCGAGGCTCAAGCGGTTGCCGCGGCGCCCGAGCGGTTCCGCACCAAGCAACAGGTGTCGAGTTCCTGCGGTCTGGAGCTCGTCATCAATTAATTTGGTGGGAGCGCTGGGCTGGTCTAGATCCGCCCCGTCCGAACGATCCCGATCGGTCTGTACGGAAGAGCCCTATCAACGCGTCGTCGCACGTCTGCGTGCGAGCGGCCGAGGTGCGTCCGGAATGCAGACCGCCAAGACATTCAGGTCGCCACGTCGCCCCTATCGACGTCGCGCGCGAGAAGTCAGCGAATATGCAACCTTTCACGCTGCCCGACTTCTACATGCCGCATCCGGCGCGCCTCAATCCGCACCTCGAAGGTGCTCGCGCGCATACCAAGGCCTGGTCCTACGAGATGGGTATCCTGGAGGAGAACCCGCAGGGAAAACCCATCTGGACCGAGCGCGACCTCGACGCGCACGACTACGCGCTGCTCTGCGCGTACACCCACCCCGACGCGCCCGCGCCCGAGCTCAATCTGATCACGGATTGGTATGTCTGGGTGTTCTTCTTCGACGACCATTTCCTCGAGATTTACAAGCGCACCAAGGACATGCGCGGCGCCAAGGCGTACCTCGACCGCCTGCCGCTCTTCATGCCCGTCGTGCCCACGGGGACGCCGCCGGAGCCGACGAACGTGGTCGAGCGCGCGCTCGCGGACCTCTGGGCGCGGACCGTCCCGCTCACCTCGGTGCACTGGCGCGAGCGCTTCCTCGAGGCGACGAAGAACCTGATGCTCGAATGTATGTGGGAGCTCGCCAATATCCAGGAGAACCGCGTCGCGAACCCGGTCGAATACATCGAGATGCGCCGCAAGGTCGGCGGCGCGCCCTGGTCCGCGGGCCTCGTCGAGATCGCCGTGGGCGCCGAGGTCCCGGCCGCCGTCGCCGCGACGCGCCCCCTCGAGGTCCTGCGCGACACGTTCGCGGACGGCGTCCACCTGCGCAATGACCTGTTCTCGTACCAGCGGGAGGTCGAGGACGAAGGGGAAAACGCCAACTGCGTGCTCGTCCTCGAGCGTTTCCTCGGCGTGCCCACGCAAAAGGCGGCCGATCTGACGAACGAGATCCTGACGTCGCGGCTCCAGCAATTCGAGAACACGGCGCTCGTCGAGGTGCCGGCGCTCTGCGTGGAGCACGGGCTGACGCCGGCGCAAGCCGTCGACGTCGCCAGGTACGTGAAGGGGCTGCAGGATTGGCAGTCTGGCGGCCACGAATGGCACATGCGGTCGAGCCGCTACATGAACGAAAACGCGGACAAATCAGCGGGCGTCCCCGATTTCCCCGGGACGCCGACGGGGCTCGGCACCTCGGCGTTCCGGATCAGGCTCACGCCCGCCGCCCTGGGTTTGCAGCGGATCAAGACCCTCACCCACGCCCCGTTCCGGCCTGTGGGCAGGACGCCGCTCCCGAAGATCTACATGCCGTTCAAGCTCCGCTTGAGCCCGCATCTGGCCGCAGCGCGCCGGAGCACCGTCGAGTGGGCCCGAAAGTTCGCGATGCTCGACGTGGTGCCGGGCGTCTTCGGGTCCGGGATCTGGGACGAGCGCAGGCTCATCGGCTTCGATTTCCCCATCTGCGCCGCGGGCATTCACCCGGACGCGTCCCCGCACGAGCTCGACCTGACCTCGGCCTGGCTGACGTGGGGGACGTACGGCGACGATTATTTCCCGCTCGTGTTCGGCGCGGCGCGGGACATGGCGGGCGCGAAGCGGTTCAACTCCCGGCTCTCGATGTTCATGCCCCTCGACTGCGCGGGCGCCCCGGTGCCCGAGAACCCGGTGGAGAGCGGCCTGCTGGATCTCTGGATCCGTACGGCTTCCCCCATGTCGATGAATTCGCGGCAATGGCTCCGCCGCAGCGTCGAGACCATGACCGGGAGCTGGCTCTGGGAGCTCCTGAACCAGACCCAGAACCGGATCCCGGATCCGGTCGATTACGTCGAGATGCGCCGCAAGACGTTCGGCGCCGATCTCACGATGAGCCTGTCCAAGCTCACGCTCGGCGATGTGGTCCCGGACGCGGTCTTCCGGACGCGGACGATGCGAGGGCTCGACAACACAACGGCCGACGTGGGCGGGTGGATCAACGATCTCTACTCGTACCGCAAGGAGATCGAGTTCGAGGGCGAGCTCAGCAACCTCGTGCTGGTCGCCGAGCGGTTCCTCGAATGCGACGCGCAGCGGGCCAAGGAGGTCGTCAATGACCTGCTCACGGCGCGCGTGCTGGAGTTCGAGCACATCGTCGCGACCGAGCTGCCCCGCATCCTCGACGAATTCGACCTCGACAAGGCGGCCCGCGAGGCCGTGCTCGGATACGTCGAGAAGCAGCGATTGTACATGGCTGGCGTCCTCAACTGGCACGTCGTGACGAGCCGGTACGTGGACGCGGAGCTCGAGCGCCAGCCGATCGAACGGGCGATCGATGGCGCGCGTGGGTTTGGCGCCTCTGCGGCGCGTATCAGCAGCTTCTTCGGCGCCGGAAGAGCCGGCGCCGCGGCTCCTGCTGCGAAGGCGGATCTTTCAATGGGTACGGCGCGGTCCGTGCCGGTGAAGCAGGGGCGGCCCTAGCCGTCCGGGAAAGAGGGACTCATGTCTATCACAGGTAATCTGGGTTCGATCGATCAGCACCAGACCAGCCTCGCGACGGCGGCCGCGAGGCAGCTCGCGACGACGACCAAGTCGGCGCCGCAGATGCAGGGCATCTCGTCGCGGTGGCTGGTCAAGCTCCTGCCGTGGGTGCACGTCAACGGCGTGTACCGCGTGAACCGCCGCCTGAGCTATGCGGTGGGCGACGGGCGGGTGACGTTCACGAACACCGGCGCGAAGATCCAGGTCATCCCGCAGGAGCTCTGCGAGCTGCCGCTCCTCCGCGGTTACGATGACGTCGAGGTCCTCACCGCGCTGGCGAACCGCTTCGTGCAGCGTGAATACAAGCCCGGCGACGTCATCACCGAGCGCGGCAAGGAGGCCGATCACATCTGCCTCATCGCGCACGGCAAGGTCAACAAGATCGGCGCGGGCAAGTACGGCGATGAGACGGTCCTCGCGGTCCTCGCGGACGGCGACCATTACAGCTACCAGGCGCTCCTGGAGGCGCAGGATTACTGGACGTTCACGGCCAAGGCCGTCACGACGGTCACGGTGCTGACGCTCCAGCAGAACGCCTTCGAGGAGCTCGTCGCCCAGCACCCGTCGCTGAAGAAGCACCTCGACAGCTTCAAGGCGCTCGCCGCGAAGAAGCAGGACAACACGGGCGAGGCGGCGATCGAGATCGCGGCGGGCCACTCCGGCGAGCCCGTCCTCCCCGGCACGTTCGTCGATTACGAGACCTCGCCCCGCGAGTACGAGCTCAGCGTGGCGCAGACCGTGCTCCACATCCACACGCGCGTCGCGGATCTGTTCAACGAGCCGATGAACCAGACGGAGCAGCAGCTGCGCCTGACCATCGAGGCCCTGAAGGAGACCCAGGAGCACGAGCTCATCAACAACCGCGAGTTCGGCCTCCTGCACAACGCCGACCTGAAGCAGCGCATCCACACCCACAGCGGCCCTCCGACGCCGGACGACATGGACGAGCTCCTCGCCACGGTCTGGAGGGAGCCGTCGTTCTTCCTCGCGCCCCCGCGGGCCATCGCGGCGTTCGGCCAGGAGTGCAGCCGCGTCGGCGTCTATCCGCAGAGCATCGAGGTGAACGGCCACCGCGTCCCGGCGTGGCGCGGCGTGCCGATCTTCCCGTGCAACAAGATCCCGGTCTCGGAGACGCGGACGACCTCGATCCTGCTCGTGCGCGCGGGCGAGAAGAACCAGGGCGTCATCGGCCTGCACCACGCCGGCATTCCGGACGAGGTCGAGCCGAGCCTCAACGTGCGCTTCATGGGGATCAACGACAAGGCCATCATGTCGTACCTCGTCAGCCTCTATTACTCGACGGCCGTGCTGGTCCCCGACGCGCTCGGCGTCCTGGAGAGCGTCGAGATCGGACGCGCCCACGAATGAACCTCGAGCGGTAGCCGCCCCGCGTGTGCCCCGTGCAGGCGCGGGGCACACGCGGAGCGCTCTGCTCTCCGAAGCGCGCAGAAGGAAAGGTACATCATGGCAAACGCCGAAATACCTGGGATCGGGAACGATGTAGAGCGTTCGAGCCTCGGGACACCGGGGGCGCGAAAGCTCGCGACGACGACCAAGTCGCATCCGCAGATGCAGGGGATCACGTCCCGGTGGCTCTTGCGGGTCTTGCCCTGGATCGAGGTCACGGGCGG
The DNA here is from genome assembly GCF_051530145.1 of Sorangium sp. So ce302. Lineage (GTDB taxonomy): Bacteria > Myxococcota_A > Polyangia > Polyangiales > Polyangiaceae > Sorangium > Sorangium cellulosum_B. The sequence goes on from NZ_CP150326.1 coordinate 2,113,933, forward strand.
CACGTATCGCGTGAACCGCCGCCTGAGTTATGCCGTCGGCGACGGGCGGTTGAGCTTCGGCAACGTCGGGGCGAAGGTGCAGGTGATCCCGCAGGAGCTCTGCGAATTACCGCTCTTGCAAGGCTTCTCGGACGACGCCGTGCTCGACACCCTGGCGAGCCGGTTCATCCAGCGAGAGTACAAGCCCGGCGCGCTGATCGCCGAGCGCGGAAGACCCGCGGAGACGATCTTCCTGCTCGCGCACGGAAAGGCCCAGAAGCTCGGCGTAGGCAAGTACGGCGCCGACACGATCCTCGACGTCCTCGCGGACGGGGACCATTTCGGGGATCAGTCCGTCATCGAATCGAACGACGTATGGACCTATTCGGTCAGGGCCGTCACGCCGTGCATCGTGCTCGAGCTCCCGCAGCGCGTCTTCGAGGAGCTGATCTCGCGATCCCCGGCGCTCCACGCGCACGTCGAGTCGCTCAAGGAGCGGCTGAAGAAGCCGCAGGACAAGCTCGGACAGGCGGCGATCGCCCTCACCGCCGGTCACAAGGGCGAGCGCGCGCTCCCGGGGACGTTCGTCGATTACGAGACCGCGCCGCGTGAATACGAGCTCAGCGTCGCGCAGGCGATCCTCCGGCTCCACACGCGTGTCTCGGATCTCTTCAATGATCCGATGGATCAGCTCCAGGAGCAGCTCCGCCTGACCGTCCAGGCCCTGCGCGAGCGGCAGGAGCACGAGCTCATCAACAACCGTGACTTCGGCCTCCTGCACAACGCCGACCTGAAGCAGCGCCTCCATCCCCGGAGCGGCCCCCCGACGCCCGACGACATGGACGAGATCCTCTGCCGGCGCCGCAAGTCGCAGTTCTTCCTGGCGCACCCGCGCACGATCGCCGCCTTCCACCGGGAGTGCAGTCGCCGGGGCATCTACCCGACCACCGTCGAGCTCTCCGGCACGCAGGTCGCGGCGTGGCGCGGCGTCCCGATCCTGCCTTGCGACAAGATCCCCATCAACGAGGACAAGACGAGCTCCATCCTCGTCATGCGCACGGGGCAGGAGCATCAGGGCGTCATCGGCCTCCGCCGCACGGGCCTCCCCGAGGAGATCGAGCCCGGTGTCTCGGCCCGCAGGATGGAGACCGACGGAAAGGCCATTACCTCGTACCTCGTGAGCACCTATTACTCCGCCGCGGTGCTGGTGCCCGACGCGCTCGGCGTCCTTGAGAACGTCCAGATCGGGCGGTAGTCTCCACGGCACCGATGACTCTGCATCTCGACCTGCTCCTCCACAACCTCGTCGCGCTGTGCATCGCGATCGTGGCGCTCCTCCTCCTCTCGGAGCTCGTGGTCAGGCTCATCCATCGGGGCTACGCCTTCGCCTTGCGCTCGCCGGCGCTGGAGCACGTCACGGCCGACGAGCGCAAGTCGTTCCGGCGTCGCGTCCGTCGCCGCGTGCTCGTCTGGGTCGCGCTCGTCGGCGCCGTGCTCATGGGCGGCGCGGCGTTCGCCGTGGTTCGCGGAATTCGCGCCCTCGACGTGGTGAAGAGCGCGCTCGTCGGGCTCGCGGGAGACGATCCCGCGATCGCCAGGATGCGGTTGCTGAGCGCGCTCGGGATCGCCGTCGGCGCGCTCTTCGTCGACGCCCTCGCCCGGGGGCTCGCCGACGCGCTGGGAAAGGCGGTCGCGCGCTCGGACTGGCTGGAGAAGCGGCGCGAGCCGGTCGCAGAGGTCACGATACGCCTGCGCAAGGCGCTCCGCGTGGTCGTCCTCGGCGCCGCCGCGGTCCTCCTCACCGAGAAGCTCGCGCTCGCGCCGGGGACCCAGCGCGCCGTATTGCTCGCCAGCTACACGCTGGGCGCGTTTTACGTGAGCCGCCTCGCGACGGGGATCGGATACCTCCTCCTCGATGTCCTCTTCGACAACTCCACGAGGCTCGCCCGTCTCGAGAGCCCTCTCAGGTACCTCGGGAACCTGTCGCACCTGCTCGGGATCACGAAGCGCGTCGTCGATTATTGCGTGTACATCACGGCGGCGACGTGGGTCGCCGACGCGCTCACGCCCGACACGTGGCTCTCGCAGGCGGGGCGGGTCGGGCTCCGGATCATCGCGATCGTCTATGCGAGCCGGGTCCTCGTCGAGATCTGCGTGCTCCTCATCAACGACCTCTTCCTCGGGAAGGTGGCGGAGGAGAACCCCCAGACGCTCCAGCAACGAAAGACCCTGGTCCCCGTGGCCATGGGCTTCGTGCGGTACGCGATCTACTTCTCGGCTCTCGTGATGGGGCTACGCGAGGCTTCCATCGATCCCACGCCGCTGCTCGCCGGCGCCGGCGTCATCGGCGTGGCCATCGGCTTCGGCGCGCAGACGTTCGTGGGGGACATCGTGGCCGGCTTCTTCATCCTCTTCGAGAACCTGCTCCTCGTCGGGGATCTCGTGGAGATCGGCGGCATCCAGGGGCGCGTCGAGGAGATCGGCGTTCGTATCACGAAGATCCGCGACGAGATCGGCGTGCTCCATTCGATCCCGAATGGCGAGGTGCGCAAGGTCGCGAACCATTCGCGATCCTACGTGAACGCGGTGGTCGACGTGCACGTGCCTTACGAGGAGGACGTGCAGCGGGTGCGTGAGCTCCTCGCGAGGGTCGCCGAAAAAGAGGTCGAGCTGCAGACGGGCGCTCCGGGGCAGGTGGACGTCGGCGTGGAGGAGCTCAACGAGGGTTCGATCGTCCTGCGTATCAGCGCGCGCGTGCCGCCCGGCAAGAACAAGGAAGTGAACGATGCGCTGCGCGGCCGCGTCGTCGAGGAGCTTTGCAAAGCGCAGGTCAGCGCGCCGCGCCCGCGTCGAGCCGTCCTCATCGACAGCCAGCTCTCCGTCAAGAACCCGCCCAGGCGAGAGATCGAGGAATCCGCGCCCGTCATGCCTTTCTCGCCCACGAACGACGACTGACGAGCGGCTCGCCTCGCGGCCGTGCTCAGGCCCCGACAGCGCGAGGCGCGCCGTGTCCTCGATCAGGTCCCTCCGTGCCAGGAGCACAAAACCGGCGGGAAGAGGAGCCAATCAACGGAGGTCCACGGCGTCCCTTGCTCCATCGAGGTGTTCGAATGGACCTTGCCAGATCCCTTGTCCGCCCGGGAACGTGGCTCGCTGCCGTCTTCCTGGCGTCGTGCGTGGCCGCGTGCTCTGGCGCCCATCCCGCCGCTCCAGGGCAATCGCCGCCCGACGACACGGAGCTGCAGCCCGAGCCTCCGCCCGAGCCGCCGCCAGGCGCGCCGATCGACGTCCAGCGCTACGAGGTGACGGGAGAGTTCGACTGGAGCCGGGAGCGGCTGGTCGCGACGGTCGCGGTGACGTTCCTGCCAGGCGACGACGGCCTGCGCTCGCTGCGGCTCGACAGCGCGGTCGCCGAGGTCAAGGCGGTCCGGCTGGCCGGGGGCACGGACCTGCCTTTTGCGGTCGACGCCGAGCTCCGAGCGCTCCGCATCGACGTCTCGCGCGTGCCTGACATCGCGGCGGACAAGGCGATCACGCTGGAGATCGACTACGAGGCCGCCGAGAGCGACGCCCTCCACGCGATCCCCGCCCGCCGGGGGGACCCCGCCGCGTCGCGCGCTGTCTACACGCTCTCGGAGCCGCTCAACGCCGCGCTCTGGATGCCGTGCCACAACACGCCCGAGGACCGCGCCATCTTCTCCATCGACCTCGGGATGGGCGCACAGGAGATGATGATCGCGAACGGCAACCTCGTCTCCGACGAGCAGGGCGCGTCCGGCCGCCGCATGAAGTACGCGACGGACTACACGGTGCCCATCTACCTCATGGCCTTCGCGATCGGCGACTTCGAGGTCGAGGGCACGATGAAGGGGAGCCTCCCCGTCTCTGTCTGGCACCGGCGCGGCGTCCCGGGCGATTACGACCGTCTGCTCGACGAGGTGGTCCGCTCGATCGGCCTCTTCGAGGAGCTGCTCGTGCCGTATCCCTTCGAGAAGTACGCGCTGGTGCTCGTACCGGAGTACGGCGGCGGCCTCGAGAACCTCGGCATCACCTTCCAGGGGGAGTCCCGGAGCACCGCTCCGACCAGCTCTGGCGACCTGAGGCTCACGATCCACGAGCTCGGCCACCAGTGGTTTGGAGACCTCGTGACCGTCAAGACCTGGGACGATCTGTGGATCAAGGAGGGCATGGCGACGTTGCTCGCAGAGGAGGGCGCGCGCCTCTACCTGGATGAGAGCGGCGAGGGGACGCTGAACGGCGACTCCTTCGCGGCCGTCGTGGACTCCCTCATCGTGGATCCGGACCGCGATCCCGACGACAAGTACACGAGCGGACCTTACGACCGCGCCGCGTGGCTGCTCACCCAGATCCGGAGCCTCATCGGGGAGGAGTCTTTCTGGGGCACGCTGCGCGACGTCCTCAACGACCACCGCTTCGGCGCCATCGGTACGGACGAGTTCCTCGGCGCCTTCGCGCGGCACCTCGGCCCCGACGCGACCGCCCGCGCGCGGCGGGCGCTCCGGGCCAGCGCGCTCCCGCACCTCGATCTCGGGCGGTCGCCCTCCGGCGGCGTGCTCGTGACGCTGCGCGATCCGGACGGCGCGCTCGTCGCGCCGCTCGAGCTCCTCTGGATCGCGGACGACGGAACGACGCGCTCGCAGGTGCTCGAGCTCGATCAGGGCGCGGACGTCGCCCCGCAGCAGGAGGGCGAGCTGCTGATCTTCGATCCGCTCGACCGCCACATCCCCTGGTTCTACCTGGTCGACGACTCCAGCCTGGATCCGGAGGGCCACGCGGCGCGCTTCTCCTCGTTTCGCCTTCCCACGAGCCCCTCGCAGGTCGCGAACCTCCTCGAGGCCGGCGGCGTCCACCAGACGGCCGCCCTCCATGTCGGCTTGCCGGAGACCCTGGCCCCGGGCGCGTTCGCGGCCTTCCTCGACGGTCTCGACGCCGAGGACGCCAAGGGCATGGCGGTCGCGGCGGCGTGCGTCAGGGCCGCGGATCCGGCGCTGGATCCAGCGCTGCGCGCGGCGTGGTCGAGCGCGCTCGCGCCGCTGCTCGCGGGGCCGCCCTTCGCGCGCTGGACCGAGTTCACGCCGTGGCTCGAGTACGGGGCGTGCGGCGAGGTCGTCGACGCGCTGGCGCTCTACGCGGACGAGTGGTCGGCGCTCGCGGCGGGGCCACCGGCCGGCGACCTCTCCGACGCGCACCTGCTGTTCCTGTACAACTTCGAGCTGCCGCTCGAGACGGTGGTATCGGCGTGGGCGAACGTCGCCAGGCAGTCCAGCTCGCTGCGCGCGCGCTCGCTCGCCATGACAAGGATCCGCCTCGACATCGATCGCGCTCGGCCGGAGCACGTCCCCGCCCTCCGCGCCTTCTTCGCCGAGATCGTCCCGTCCACGGAGGTGTTCGACCTCCTCTACCAGGCGCTCGACGGGCTGAGTCGCACGAAGGCGCCCACCGCGACGGAGAACGCGGAGGCCCTGGCCGCCCTGCGCCAGCTGCTGCGGACGGCGTCGACGACGCCCCTCGATGGTCTGGCGGTGTGCGTCGCCCACGAGCTGACCCAGGGCGACGCCGCGGCGTGGAGCGAGTTCGTCGGGGGCCTCGACGGCGTGGAGCTCTCCGCCGAGGCCGCCTCGATGCTCGCGGATCCGTCCAGCTGCTGAGGACGACGCCGCGCCTCGATCCATCCGATCCGTCACGTGCAGGCGCCGAGGCCCGCCGGCGCTGCGCGGCCGTGTGCCCCGCGACGGCCGCGGCCGCATGGCGCGGCTGCCCGGGGCCATGGACAATCAGCGCATGCCTCCCGGCGCTCCCGCATCCGCCTCCCCGCGCCCCGGCGCGATCACCGACGTCGCCGGCATCCAGGTCGGCCATTTCACCGACAGCCGCCGCCCCACGGGCTGCACCGTGGTGCTGGCGCGCGAGGGCGCCGTCGCCGGCGCGGACGTGCGCGGCGCCGCGCCGGGCACGCGCGAGACCGACGTGCTCTCGCCGTCCAACGTGGTCGAGCGCGTCCACGGCGTCCTGCTGGCCGGCGGCAGCGCCTGGGGCCTGGACGCGGCCTGCGGCGTGATGCGCTGGCTGGACGAGCGCGGCGTGGGCATGACCGTCGGCCCCGCCCGGGTGCCCATCGTGCCCGGCGCCGTGCTGTTCGACCTGGCGCTGGGCGACCAGCGTATCCGTCCCGACGCCGCCGCTGGCTACGCCGCCTGCGAGGCCGCGTCGAACACGCCGCCCGCCGAAGGCAACGTGGGGGCCGGGGCCGGCGCCGTGGTCGGCAAGATCTTCGGCTTCCACCGCGCGATGAAGGGCGGCATCGGCGGCGCCTCCGTCTGCGTCGGCGGCGTGACCGTGGGCGCCATCGTCGCCTGCAACGCGCTGGGCGACGTCGTCGACCCGGAGACGGGCCAGGTGCTCGCCGGCGCGCGCACGGAGCGCGGCACGCACCTGCTGGACACGCGGCGCGCGCTGCTGCGGGGCGACACGCCCAGGCCCATGCTCGCGGGCAGCAACACAACCATCGGCGTGATCGCCACCGACGCCGTGCTCACCAAGAGCCAGGCCTGCCGCCTCGCCACCGTGGGGCACGACGGCCTGGCGCGCGCGATCAACCCGCTGCACACGCTCTCCGACGGCGATGCCCTCTTCGCGCTGGGCACGGGCGCGTCCGGCGCGACGCTCGGCATGATGACTCTGTGCGTCATGGCGGCCGAGGTCTGCACGCTGGCCGTGGTGCGCGCCATCCGCGCGGCGCAGGGCGTGACGCTCGGCGCTGCGCACCTGCCGGCGGCGGGGGACCTGGGATGAAGCCTGTCGACGCGCGCTGAAGCCAGTCACGGTGCTGCGCTCGAAGCCGCGACTCGTGCTCGTACTTCCCCGTACTTCCGCTAGGGAAGCCGCGACTCGTGCTCGTACCTCCGCTACGGAAGCCGCGACTCGTCCTCGTACTTCCACTACGCTGGTCAGAACCACGGAGGGGTGACGGTAGCGACAATGGATCCGCCGGACGGAGCCGCCGCGCGAGGGGCCTTCGCCGCCGCGATCCGCTCCCGTGATGTCGCCGTGGTCGGGGGCGCCGAGAGCCCGGCGGACCTCACATACCGTGAAGCTCGCACGCACAGCTGAGAGGAGATGAGGACAAGGATGCCCACCATTGCGATCGTCGGCGCCGGCGTGGCCGGCCTGCATCTCGCGCTGCACCTCCAGAAGGAGGGCCTCGACGTGAGCCTCTACGAGGAGCGCACGCCGGACGAGATCCGGACGGGGCGCCTGCCCAGCACCGTCGGGCTCTCCCTGCTGACCCGGGAGCGCCAGCGGGCGCTCGGCGTCGCGCACTGGGAGGGGCCCGAACATGCCACGAGGACCATCCGGATCCGCGTCGCGGCCGCGCCGCCGATCGACTTCGTCGGCCGCCTCGCGGATCAAGCGCTCTTCATCGACATGCGCGTCTATCTGCCCCAGCTGCTCGAGGACTTCGTCGCGCGGGGCGGCCGCGTGGTGAGGGCCTCGCTCGACGCGGCCGGCGTCCGCGGCCTCGCCGCGGCGCACGACCTCGTGGTCGTCGCCACGGGGCGGGCGGGCCTCACGGACCTCTTCCCGAGGGTCCCCGAGCGAAGCCCGCACGCCGCGCCGATGCGGCGGCTCTTCGCGGGCATCGTCCGCGGGCTCCGCATGCCGCCCGGGCCGATGGAGTTCATGTTCCAGCTCTCCCCGGGGCACGGCGAGATCTTCGAGAACCAGTACATCACGCTCGGCGGGATCGTGCCCTCGCTGCTCATCGAGGCGATCCCCGGCGGCGCGCTCGAGCCGATCACGCGGATGCGCTACGAGGACGATCCGGCGCGCTTCGACGCGGCGCTGCTCGACGCGGTGCTCGCGCACGCGCCGCTCACGGCCGAGCGCGTCGATCGGGCGAGCTTCGGCGTGGCCGGCCCGCGCGACTACCTGACGGGCGCCGTGACTCCGGTGGTGCGCCGCGCGTACGCGCCCCTCGGCGGCGAGAGGTTCGCGCTCGCGCTGGGCGATCTCCACATCACCCACGATCCGATCACGGGCCAGGGCGCGAACATGGCCACGCTCGCGGCGTCGCTCGCCGCCGAGCAGATCGCCGGGCAGGCGGCCGCCGGCGCCGCGTTCGACGAGGCGTTCTGCGCGGACCTGGAGGATCGCCTCTGGAACGGGCTCCGGGCGGCCACGGAGTGGACGAACGCCTTCCTCCTGCCGCCGCCGGACCACGCGCTGGCCCTCCTCGCCGCGGCCGCGCGCAGCCAGCCGGTGGCCGACGCGTTCGTCACGAACTTCTCGTACCCGGACCGCCAGTGGGCGATCCTCTCATCGCCCGAGGCGACCGCCAGCTTCATCGCGAGCCACGCCTGACGATCAGCTGAAGCGCGCCCGGATCGGCGCAGGGCTCTCGCAGATCGGGCACGCGTCCGCGCGCTCGGCGATCTTGCCGCAGTCCTTGCAGTCGACGCGATAGCCGTGGAAGCCGGGGTCGTGCAGCTCGACGCTCGTCTGTGCCCTGTCCGCGCGCTTTCCCTCGTATTTCACGCGCATTGGCACGAACGCGATATAACGCACCTCGATGTGCTCGCACCGCGAGCACCGCTCCGGCACCGCGTACGTGTTGGTCGTCGTGAGCCCGCGCGCGAGGCCGCCTTCGGCGTGGCACCTCGGGCAGCGGTCGTCCGTGAACACGAGGTGCTGGCACGCGCCGCACGTGATCTCGTACAGCCCGTCGACGAACATCTCGCCCTTGTAGACCCACTTGACCGGCCCGACGGGCTCGCCCTCCATGAGCGGCACGAGCCCGTCGACATACGAGCGCAGGTTGAGCTTCTGTCCCCCGCACGCGGGACACCCCGCCTCGACCATCTCGGCAAACGCGCGTTCGGAGAGCCTGCTCATGATCGTCGCCTTCTAGCACGCCTCGGCGGCGGGAGGACCGAAATGGCGGGGCCGCGCCAGGGCGGCGCCCTTATGCGCCCTGGCGCGTCGCGCTGGAGGGGCCAGCCTCCACACATGGAGGCCTCGGCCTCCAGGGCATGGCCTCCGAGCGGGGCCCGGACCATTCCAACAGGCACCCGGGCATCACGCGGAGCCGCCGCTCGCTCCACGACCAAGCGCTGCGAGAGTGGGGATATGCCGCCCGGCGCGCGGCCTCCGGCGGTGCCGCGCATGGCCCCCAGCCGTGCCTTCAGCGCATGGCCTGACGATTGCTATTACGTTCATCCGTCGGTCGCACGGTCGGTCAGGCGATTCCCACCATGACGTCGAGGGACGGGAAGAGCGCCTGCCCGGCATCCCTATCGTCGCGCTCGCGTGAGACCAGCGCGCAGGCCTGCCGGCGCGGAGGCGCTGCGGCCGCGCGTGCCGTCGAGGGGGCGAGGGCGCCCGAACACGAACCGAACCCGAGGTGAACCATGTCGTCGGTCTCCATCAAAAAAGCGATGATCTTCATTCTCATCGGCGCGGCCGCGGGCTGCGCCGTGCCCGCCGAGAAGGACGCGCCGGAGGAAACGGCGGTCGAGTCGCAGGCCGTCGAGTGCAGCAAGGAGTGCATCCTGGCGATGGTGAACAGGCAGCTCTCGCTGATGGGCGAGTTCGGGAACGAGGAGGAGTTCACGCGGGCGCTCAGGGAGCTCGTGGCCATCGGCCCGGCGGCCGTCCCCGTGGTCGCCGAGGTCTACAAGGCGTGGTCGGTGTCGGTCCCGCCGGACAAGGCCGAATCGGCGAGGCCCGGCGAGATGCGCTGGCGGGCGGCTCACCTCCTTGGCCTGCTCGGCGCGCGCGACGGCATCAAGCCGCTGAACGAGATCGCCACGACGAAGCTCCCCGAGCCCGAGGCCGACGAGCAGCTCTTCGCGGATGAATACCGCATTCGCCTGCGCGCGATCGCCGGGCTCGAGGCGCTCGGCGCCGCGGAGGAGCTGAAGGCCATCTTCTCCGCCGGCGACCTCCTGCGCAACCCGGCGGCGGCGAGCCTCTACGCCCTCGGGATCGACGTCGGCGGGATCCAGCTGATCGACGCGCCCAAAGCGCTCGCGGACGATATCGCCGACATCAAGGACTACAACCCGAACAACGGTCGGCCGGCGCAGCCGGAGAAGCCCGGATCGCGGGTATTCAAGGTGGCTCCTCGGACCGACACGCCTGCCATCACTCGTTGAGGGATCGATCATGAAAACCACGATCAGCGCCATTCTTGCGTCTTGTTTGCTCCTCGGCGTCGCCTCCGAGGCCCGCGCCGACACCTGCGACACCGTGAGGGGGACCGATCCCGGCGTGATGACGAGCTTCTGGTGCACGCAGCCGTGGATCGACTTCTTCTGGGACGCGTACGACTTCGACAAGGGGGACTGGGACAACGGCTTCGGCTGGGAGGCTGCGTGCGACCGGAGGCGGCCGCTGGCGCGCACGTTCCAGGCGATCCAGCTCCTCAACTACGCGTCGCCGAACGAGCCGCACCAGACGAACGACTTCAACGGAAACATCCTGCGCTGGGGCGGCAACTACACGATTCGTGAGTTCGACGAGCTCGACGCGCGGTGCGGGGACGGGTCGAAGCGGGCGTACACGACCTGGGGCGGGTTCGACGACTACACGGAGCTCTACATCCCGTTCTTCTACAACGAGAACGTCGTGGAGCGCGCCGGGACGTTGATCCACGAGTCGCGGCACTCGGACTGGTGCGGCCACAGCGGCAACGACGGCAGCAACAAGTGCCCTGCGAAGAGCGAGTCGTGCGACGAGAAGTACCTGGATGGGTGCTCCGGGATCGGGTCGCCCAGCGGGCGGGGCGCGGACGGCTATCAGGTCCTGTGGCTGTGGTGGTACGCTTTCGAGGCCGACGCGCAGCACAGCTCGTCGACGATGAAGGCCTTCGCGAGGGACGAGGCGAACCGGATCCTGAACACGATGTTCGACGTCAATCCCTGCTTCAACATCACGAGCAATGGTAGCAAGATCATTACCTGCTAGGAGGGGGGTGCTCGGCGGCTTCCTGTGGGGCGCGCTGTGCCTCGCAGGGTGCGCCGGGCACCCCGGCTCGGACATCCCGCCGGCGCCCTGGGCGCAGCTCGAGGTGAACCGCGGCGCAGGCGAGGAGACCGTCGTCTGGATCGAGCTGAGCGGCACGTTCGAGGGGCACCAGGGGACGACGGCGCTCCGCGGAGAGCTCAGCGCCGAGCAGATCTCGGCTCTTCGAGAGCTGTTCCGGGACGAGCGGCTCGCGATCTACCGGAGCGACGCGCTGCCCGCCGACGGCAGCGTCGACCTCGCGGGCACCGCCGAGCGGCCGATCTTCCGCGTCGTGGTGCGCGAGGAGAGCGACGCGATCCGGGCGGGCTCGGAGAAGCTTTCGGCGTATTTCGCCGAGGGGGCGCAGCGCGCCGAGACGACCGAGATGCTGCGAGAGGTCAAGGCGATCATCGCCGCAGCGACGCAGGTCCCTTAGTACCACAGCCGCACGTCGCGGAATCTCCGCGGATTTCGATGGGCGGGCGGGCGATCGTGACGCTTGGCTTGTCCGCACACTGGTGGAGCCCAGCTCGTTTGGCGCTCACCGACGTGCGGCTGTAGTACTAGAGGCAGTACCCATGACGCCCTCAGATCGTCCGCGCGTGCCGTCGAGCCTCTCACGCGGTGAGCCGATGCCGGCCGGCGAAGCACTGCGCAGGCTGCGAGACGGCAATCGCCGCTTCGTCCAGAACGTGCGGAGTGTCGACACAATGCTCAGCCAGGCCGCACGCAATGCGCTGGTCGCAGCCCAGGCGCCGATCGCGATCGTCCTGTCGTGCTCGGACGCGCGCGTCCCGGCCGAGCTCGTGTTCGATCAGGGGCTCGGGGACCTGTTCGTGGTGCGCGTTGCCGGTAACGTCGTCGCCCCGACGCTGGTCGGCAGCGTCGAGTATGCGGTCGCCGCGTTCGGCACGGCGCTGGTGGTCGTCATGGGGCACACGCACTGCGGCGCGCTCGCCGCGACGCTGGACTGGATGACGGAGCGCGGCGCCCCGCCCTCCGGGGCTGTCCACGAGATCCTCGCGCGGATCAGGCCGGCGGTCGAGGAGGCAAGGCAGCCCGGCCTCGACCGCGCGGCGATCCTCGCCGCGGCCACGCGCGCCAACGTGCGCGCCTCGGTTCGGGAGCTCAGCCAGAGCGGGCAGCTGGCCGAGATGGTCGTGCGCGGCGACGCCGTCGTCATCGGCGCCGAGTACTCGCTCGCGACGGGCGCCGTGGACGCTGCCTGAGGTCGTGACGCTGGTCGGCGCGCCCGACGCCGCCTTCGTCCTCCGGATCCGCGTCACTCCTCCCGAATCAGCGCCTCGATCGCCTCGAAGACGCGCGGCACGACAGGCAGGCTCGGATCGGTGTACGCGTCGGCCTGCGACGCGTTCGACAGCGTCGCCTCCTTGAGCGTGTGGCTCATTCCCTCGACGATGACGAGCGTCGCGTCCGGCCGCGCGCCGGCGAGCCGCTCCGCGTCCTCGACCTTGGTCTGGAGATCGGTCGTCCCTTGCAGGAGGAGGATCGGCGCCGTCACGGCCGCGAGCTCCACCGCGGGGTCGTGCTTCATCCAGGAGATGACGAACGGCTGCACGCTCGGCCGAAACAGGCTCATGAACACCTGACTTTGCGGGATGTCCGTGACGAGCTCCCCGGCCTCGAGCTGGTCGAGGATCGCGTTTGCCTTCTCGCGATCCTCGTCCGGGAGGCCTTCGAGCTGATCGCGCAGGACATCGCCGATGGGCCGGCCCGCGCCGGCGATCGAGACGAACCCGTCGATCTCGGTCTCCCGGGCGACAAGCATACCGAGCAGCGAGCCCTCGCTGTGCCCCACCACCGTGATCGTCGCGAAGCGCCCGTCCGCCCGGAGCTTCTTCACCCACAGGCCGGCGTCGTCGGCGCCCATCTCGAAGAGCATCTCCTGCTCCGTCCGGGGGGCCGCGGAGACGCTCGCGCCGATGCCGGCCTTGTCGTAGCGAATCGACGCGATGCCCCTGTCCCGGAGCCCTTCCGCGAGGAGCTTGTACGTGTCCGGCTCGACGCCCGCGGCGACGTGATTGCCGTCCCGGTCGGTCGGCCCCGACCCGGGGATGATCACGACCGCAGGGAACGGCCCGCACCCGGCTGGCACCACGAGCCTGCCAACCAGCGTGCCTCGCGCGTTCTCGACCGTGGTCCTGGCGCTGGACGCCGCCGGACACCCCGGCGCGTCCGGCGTTGTCGGCGTCTCCGTGTCAGGCACGTCCGTGTCGTCAGGGAGCGCGCCGCTCCCGCCAGCGGACGACGCGCGCTCACCGGCGCCGCAGCCCGCGCAGAGGGGCGACGAGGCGAGCGCGGCGGCGCACGAGACGGCGAGCGCGGCGCGGCGCGCCGGGACCACGAGAACCGATCGCAATGACATGACGAGCCCTCCGAGGATGAGAGAGAGGTGCAGGGCCGCCCGGGGCGCACCGGTGCGCCCTCGCGGTCGCGCGAGCACCGCAGAGCGCGCCGCGCGAGCGGGGCGGCGCGCCGGGGAGATCGATGACTCAGCCGAGGTGCGCGAGCGCGACCTTCGAGAGGATCTCCGACAGGAGCACGAGGCCGATGAGCCCCGCGATCAGCGGCGCGCCCCGCAGGCCAGAGGCGTTCCTGAAGCCCCGAACGAGGAGCGTCAAGGACCATACGAGACACACCGTTCCGAGGACGGCGATGACGGCCAGCTCGGGGGTGAACGCGGGCGCGCCCGCCGGCAGCCGCGGGGCGAGCAGGCCGAGCGCGACGGCGGCGAGCGCGAGCGGCGCGCGCGACAGCCCGATCACACCGAGAAAGTCGATGAGCCGCACGCGGCGCCGCAGGAGCCGCGCATACGTCCAGAAGAGCAGGGCGGGCAACGGCCACGCGACGACCTGCTCGAGGAGCGCCGTCCGGTACGGGATGACGGCAGGCGCCGCGTGCAGGTCGAGGAAGCCGTCGAAGCGAACGCCGAGCCTCGTGACGGCGACGCTCAGCGCGGCGACGGCGAGCCCCGCCGCGGCGGCGAGCCCCCCGCCGAAGCGCTCGAATGGATTCAGCGCGAGCCGCCATCCGCGCAGGGGAGGCCGCGGCGACATCGTGGCGAGCAGCCGCTCGCCTTCCGCGGGCTTGATGACGTTGTCGCGCACGAGCGCGCGCACTCTCTCGTCGGGCGTGGTCATCATCATAATCCCACCTTGCGCAGAGCCTCCTCGGCCTCCTTCGCGGAGAGCCTTCCCTTCTCGAGCGCATCCAGGATCTCGTGCCGGCGCCGCGCGACGCCCTGCTCCAGCGCGTCGAGCCGGCCAATGATCTCGTCGAGGCGATTTCGCACCGTCGGGTAGCTGATCTGAAGGACCTGAGCCATCGCCTTCAGGCTGCCTGAAGAGCGCACGAACGCGGTCACGAAGGCGAGATCGTCCGGCGACAGCTGGAGCAGCGCGGGGATCTCGAACTGACCATCCAGGTTGGTTCCGCAGCTCTGGCAGCCGAGCCGCGTCGCGCGCAGCTCCCCATCACAGCTAGGACATCGGACGACAAATCTTGCCACGGGATGAGTGGATTATCCTCACCGAGGTCAATATTGTCAATGTCGATGTGATGAAAATTGATCCGAAAATCAATTTTGTTTAAGAGCCGCCCTCGTCATGCGTTCGGCGCGGCTTCGGCCCGCCCGGGGCGCTGCGGCTCGCGCCGCTCGCGACGGCTCGCGACGGCTCGCGCCGCTCGCGACGGCTCGCACCGCTCGCGACGGCTCAGCGCCGCTCGCGACGCCGCGCGGACGCGAGCGCCGCGATGAGGCCGAGGCCGGCGAGGGCCATGGGCGCGGGGGCCGCGGGCGAGCCGGCGGTGCGGCAGCTGCAGCCGTCGTCGCCCTCGGCCACCTCCACCTCGTCCGTGCCGCCGGTCCCCGCGCCGGTGGAGCCGGCGCCGGAAGCGGCGGACGAGGAGCTCGAAGCGCTGGGGCCGGGCGCCACGTCGCCGCCCGCGCCGTCGCTGCCGCCCGTGGCGCCGCCGCCGGCGGTCCCGGTGCTCCCGCTCCCGCCGGAGCCGTCCGCGCCGCCTGCACCGCCCGCGCCGCCTGCGCCGCCGGAGCCGCCCGCGCCACCGGCGCCGCCTTCCCCGGAGGAGGGCAGCGCGGGGCGGACGTCCTCGAGGGTGTCCCCCTCCACGGCGTCATCGAGGACGATGACGGGGCTGTCCGTGAACTCGGACGGGTTGCGCAGCAGGCCGATCTGCGTGAAGTGCGCGTTGTTGTCGGCGAGCGTCTGCGCCTTTCCGCCGGTGACGACCTGCTTGCCGTCGAACCACACGTCGACGGAGCCCTGGTTCGGGTTCGTCGACCACCGGATGTGCAGCGCGATGCGGTGCCACACGCCGGGCGTCACCGCGCCGTCCGCCTCCCAGTGCACCTTGTTGTCGGGCTTGCGGGTGGCGAAGCTGATGTGCTGTCCAACGACCTCGAACGACATCATCTGGTTGTAGCTATTTTCGGACTCCCAGTATCCGATCTGCGTCGGCGGGTCGGCCGCGAGCGCCTCGGGGAGATAGAAGCTCCAGGCGAAGTAGGTCTGGGCGCCCTCGGCCGTGCGCCCGGCGGCCGGCTTGTGGTTCAGCTCGACGCGCTTGATGCCGTTCGACCACCTCGCGTCGTTGGTGAGCTGGACCCTCCCGGCCCTCGTGCCCTGGAGGACAGGCGACGTCACCACGGAGATGTGCTCGCCGTTCAGGGTCGTGTTCCACTGGTTCAGATTGCCCGTCTCGAAGTCTCCGGTCCAGACCGGCGCCGCGGAGGCGCCCGCGGTGAGCGTCGTCGCCAGCGCGGCTGCGGCCAGGGTGGAGAGCGAGCGGCGAGGTCGCCGCGCGAGGAGCGCTCGGGCGGGGGTGAGCAGGGATCGATGTGCGGTAAGGAGATCGGTAGAAGTCATGGCGGGATTCGACGCGTTTTCCGGCCGGCAGTCAACCGGGAAGCCGCGCGTCGCCGCCGGCGCGGCGCGGCTCCTCGGGCGCTCGGGCGCGTCCTCCAGCGCGTCGCGCGCGCGGCCGTCATCGCTTCAGGCGGAGAGCTCGATCCAGAGCGCCCGAGTCTCGCGCGACCGGAGGTGGATGAGGCGCTCTCCGGTGTTGAGGGCGTTGCCGGGGCAGGTCCAGGGCTCGAGGCAGACGAAGTCCTTGCCCTGCAAGGTCCACACGACCCAGTGGGTGAACTCGGGCGAGCCGCGGACGGCGATGCGCACCCCCGGGGCGCCCTCGATCGAGAGCGCGCTCTCGGTGGAGCCGTGGTCGAGCAGGTGGAGGTCGACCTCGGGCCGGGTCAGGTCGAAGCCGGAGAACGGCGCTTCCCGCTTCGTTGTGTTGTCGAACGCGCGCGTCGCCCGCGTCTCGATCGAGGCGCGGGCCTTGTCCGCCTGGGAGACGGCGAAGTAGGGGTGAAACCCGGCCCCGAACGGCATCGGCGGCGCGCCGTCGCCGGTCTCGTTGGTGATGCGCATATCGATGCGGAGCGCCCTGCCGCGCAGCGTGTAGGTGAACTCGGCGCGGAAATCCCAGGGGTACTGCGCGCGCGTCGCCTCGCTCGACCGGAGGACGAGGCGGGCGTACGCGCCGCCCGACTCGAGGGTGCCATGGTCGTCGAGCGACCACGGCAGGGTGCGGGCGAAGCCGTGCTGGCGCATCTGGCCCGCCGCGCCGGCGGCGGACCAGGC
Source organism: Sorangium sp. So ce302 (assembly GCF_051530145.1). Lineage (GTDB taxonomy): Bacteria > Myxococcota_A > Polyangia > Polyangiales > Polyangiaceae > Sorangium > Sorangium cellulosum_B. The sequence continues at coordinate 2,130,621 of NZ_CP150326.1, forward strand.
GTCGCCGGCGAGCTTGCCGGGCGAGGGGAAGAGCACCGGGTTGCCGCCGCGCACGTTGGCGGTGCGATCGTCGAACGTGCCGCGATCGAGGTAGAGCAGCGCGCGGCCGCCGACGGTCAGCTCGGTCAGGATGCCGCCGCGGGCCGGGGCCAGCACCGCGCGGCTCGCGGCGTCGCTGTCGGCGAGCTCGATGGTGGGAATCGCGCCTTCGACTTCCTTCACGCTGAACATGACTCCTCCGGTCTCTTCAGTTGCTTTGCAGCCACGCGAGCAGCCCGACGATCAGCGCGAGCGCCGCGATGGGCAGCGCGATCCACCCGAGGACCGTCGCCCAGCCGCGGCGGAGGGAGCGGCCGCCGCGATCCTCGCACGCGAGGCAGATCGCCCAGACGCGCGCGCCGCCCTCCGTGAGCACGCAGCAGTCGCCGCACACGGGCGCGCCGCAGCGCGCGCACGGCCCCGCCGCCTCGGCGCCGCAGCGCGTGCAGCGCGCGACGGCCCCGCCGCCGCCGTCGTGGAAGATCAGGCCGCCGGACATGGGGCTGCGCCCTCCGGCGGCGGAGACGAGCGCGTCGATGACCGCGGGCGCGCGCGAACGGGGGGCTCCTCGTGGACGGGCACGGACGTCTCCTCCGCCGCGATTCTGCAAGCTTTGTGGGCTCGAGACAACGCTGGAGACCGCAGGGCGGGCCGGGCCCTCGTCACGATCCCGGCACGGCGGCGCGTCGTCCCGCGTAAACCGAGCGAGGAGCGAGCCGCGTAAACCGAGCGAGGAGCGAGCCGCGTAAACCGAGCGAGGAGCGAGCCGCGCAAGCCGAGCGCGCCCCTCTGCTGCGGTCCGCCGCGCGCGAGCGCGCTGTCCGCCTTCACGGCTGCGGCCTCCCAGGAACCTGGTAAGATTGCGCCGAGGAAGCCCATGCCGTACGCCAGCGAGACCTCGCTCGTCCCGATCCCGCCGCCCGGAGAGGACGAACTCCCCCACGACGACGGTGAGCCCATGGAGAGCGATCGCCACCGCAAACAAATGCTGCTGCTGATCGAGTCGCTGGACCTCTTCTGGAAGGATCGCGACGACGTTTACGTCAGCGGCAACATGGCGATCTATTTCAGCGAGCTCCAGACCATGAAGAACGACTTCCGCGGGCCGGACGTCTTCGTGGTGCTCGACACGGTACGCCGAGACAGGAAGTCCTGGGTCGTGTGGCAAGAGAACGGCAGGACGCCGGATGTGGTGATCGAGCTCCTCTCGGAGAGCACGGAGTCGATCGACCGCGGCGAGAAGATGCGCATCTATGCGAAGGTGCTGCGCGTGCCGGAGTACTTTCTGTTCGATCCGATGAAGAACACCCTGGAAGGATATCTGCTCGACATGGCCTCTCGCGCCTACGAGCCGATGGCCTTGAACGCGGAGGGCGAGCTGGCAAGCCAGCAGCTCGGCCTGCGCCTCGGTGTGCGGGATGGCTTGTACCTGGGCAGCAAAGGGAGATGGCTCCGCTGGCTCGACGCCGAGGGACGCGTGCTTCCGACGGCGGAGGAGCAGGCCCGAGCGGCGGAGGAGCAGGCCCGAGCGGCGGAGGAGCAGGCCCGAGCGGCGGAGGAGCAGGCCCGAGCGGCGGAGGAGCGGTCCCAGGCGCTCGCGGAGAAGCTTGCAGCTTACGAGAAGCGCTTCGGACCGCTCACGTGAGGTCCACTCACGCGACGTCGGTCCGATCAGGCGGCTTCGGGGCTCACGCGGGGCCTCGCTCAGGGCAGGCCGCGACAGCCCTCCTCAGCGCAGGCCGGGGAGGGGCAGGGCCGGGAGCGAGTTGCCGATCGCCGTGACGAGCTGCTCGTGCGTGATCGTCCCCGCGAGGCGGAACGGCACATCCACGTTGAGCGTCTCTCCGCCGATCGCGACGGTGCCGCTCACCTGGTACGGGATACCGCGGCTCTGCGCCGCCAGCGCCGCGATGCTCGTGAGGTCCTGCCACTTCACCGAGATCGGCGCCTCGATCCGGGTCCACTTCTTCGCGGGCAGCTCGAGCGGCGTGAGCGCGGTGACCGTGCCGACGTCGTACTTGCCGTCGAGCAGCACGCTCGCCTTCATCGAGCGCGTCGAGAGATCGATGCTGTTCGGGTTGTACGCCTGGATCTGGACCCGCAGATCGATGCCCTGGACGGTGACGGCGGTCACCGTCGCGAGCTCGGGCTTGAGCGTCGGCGGCTCGGGGCGCGAGCACGCGACCAGGGTGACGGCGGCGGCGAGGAGAGGCGATCGCACGGCGGGAGATGTGGCGCGGATCTCCATGGAGCTCAACGGAAATCAGGCGCGCGCCACCGGGCCTCGTCCGCGTCCCGCCGATCGCTCGACAGCCCCCGCGCTCGGGCCTGCGCTTCCGCCCCCGCGGGAACCCTGTCGATCTGCTATGCCCGGCGCATGGGCATCCTCCCGCTCGCCGAACGCCTCGCCAAGAAGGCGCTGAACAGGTCCGGGGTGCAGAGCCGCTGGGTCGACACGTCGGTCTGCAGGCTGCACCTCTACGATGCTCCGGGCACGGGGCCGCTCCCGACGGTGGTCCTGCTCCACGGCATCGGCTCCTCGGCGCTCCCGTACGCGCCGGTGCTGCAGCGACTCCGGCGGCGCGCCCGCCGCGTCATCGCCGCGGAGTCGCCGGGGCACGGGTGGAGCGCGGCGCCGGCGTCGTCGTTCACGCCGGAGTGCCTCGCCGCCGCCATGCACGAGCTGCTCGACCGCGAGCTCGACGAGCCGGCGATCGTCGTCGGCAACTCCCTCGGCGGCGCGGTCGCGGTGAGCTACGCGCTGAGCTCGCCGGACCGCGTGCGCGCGCTGGTGCTCGCGTCGCCGGCCGGCGCCGGCATGGGGCAGGCCGAGCTCGCCGAGCTGCTCGCGGTGTTCAACCTGCGGTCGCGGGCCGACGCCCACGCGTTCTTCGCGCGCCTCTACCACCGCGTCCCGTGGTTCACCCCGCTCATCGCCGGCGACGTCGTGCGGACGTTCTCGCGCGAGACCATCCTCTCCTTCAGGCGCTCGGCCCGGTGCGACCACGCGTTCACGCCCGAGCAGCTGGGCGCGCTCTCGATGCCGATCCTGCTGATCTGGGGCCGCTCGGACCGCCTGATGCCGAGCGGCAACCTCGAGTACTACCGGCGGCACCTCCCTCCGCACGCGGAGATCGAGGAGCCCGAGGGCATCGGGCACTGCCCGCAGGTCGACGACCCGCGCCGCTTCGCCGAGCGGATCGCCGCGTTCGCGTGGGCGGCGCGCTCGACGGCGTCGCCGGGCGCGGCGCCGTCGCCCTCGAGCGCGGCGCCGGCGGCGTAAGGGGCGGCGCCGGCGCCGGGAGAGGCGCCGGCGTCAGGCGTCCTCGGGGAGCGCGCCATGCCGCTTGAGCAGGGCGCGGGTCAGGCTGCGGCGCAGCGGCATGATGCGCTCGCCGTCGCTGCCTGCGCCGAGGAGCACGGTCGCGAAGAAGTAGGTGTCTGTCCCGCGCTCGACGTAGCCGACCAGCCAGCCGGTGCTCGATCGCTCGTCCATCTCCATCCCCGTCTTGCCGCGCAGCGTGTAGGCCGGCGTCTGCTCCAGCACGAGGATCCGCTTCACGATGTCCATGCTCCGCGCGGAGCAGGGCAGCGCGCCGGCGCGGAGCCGCCGCAGGAAATCGATCTGCTCGTGCGGGGAGATGCGGAGCCCCCCGGTCAGCCAGAACTGGTCGATGCCCCCCGAGATGTCGCGGTTGCCGTAGCCGAGCCCGTCGAGGTGCGCCTGCATGCGCTCGGGCCCGATCCGGCGCGCGACCTCCTGGTAGAACCAGACGACCGAGTGCTTCATCGCCGACGCGAGATCGTGATCGCGGTTCCAGTCGGGCACGCGGCGCTGCACCCCGTCCCACCGCAGCGTGAAGCGCTCGTCCGGGATGACCCCGGTCTCCAGGCCGATGATCGTGTTCGGGATCTTGAAGGTCGAGGCGGGCACGTACCGCGCCGCCGCGCGGTCGGGGTTCACGACGCGGGTGACGCCTCGCGCGGCGTCGAACAGGACGAACGCGCCGTCCACGCCCTCCGCGCGGAGGAGCGCCGCCCCGCCCTCGTCGATCTCGGTCCGCGCCGCGGCCGGCGCGCTCGCGCCCGGCGCCGCGGCCGGCGGGGCCGCGGCCGGCGGGGCCGCCCCGCCGCTCGCCTCCGGGGGAGCTGACGGCGGCGGCGGCGCCGTGGCGCAGGCGCTCGCTGTCGTGACGATCGCGAGGAGCGCGCAGGAGAGCAAGGGACGCGCCGAGGCTAGGGCGCGGCGCGAGAGGCACCCGGGGAGCGGAGAAAGCATGGCGCCCTCAACGCGGCCGGGGGCCGCGCGCATTCCCGAGCCATCGCCGCGGTCGCCGCCGTCGCCCCGCTCATTCCCGCGCCGCCGCCGCGCTCGTCGCTGCCATCGCCGCCGCGGTCGCCGCCGTCGCCGTCCGCTCGCCCTCCGAGAAGTCGACGTCGATCCCGATGATCTTCATGAGCCGCAGCGCGTTCGCGCTCGTCACCACACCGGGCTTCAGCTTGTAGTCGAAGGTCATCCTGTCCTCGACCACGAGCTCCTCGAAGTGCATGTTGCGCACCCGTCCCGCGGTCTCCTGCTCCAGCACGGCGAGCCCCATGTCGTGCGACGAGACCGCGCCGATGGCCCCCCGCGCGACGAGGTGCCGCACGACCGCCCTCGCCCCGATCTGGCGCTCCCGCGCGTTCGTGCCGTGGAGGATCTCGTCGAGCAGGAACAGCACCCGCTCGCCGCCGTTCGCGCCGTCGACGACGCGCTTCAGGCGGGTCAGCTCGGCGTAGAAGTGCGAGACGCCGTGCTCGAGCGAGTCCTTGATCCGCATGCTCGTCCGCACGCGGACCGGCGAGAGCGACAGCGACGACGCGCAGACCGGCGCGCCCGCGAGGGCGAGGGCGGCGTTCACCCCGACGGCGCGCAGCAGCGTGCTCTTGCCCGACATGTTGGACCCCGTCACGAGCAGCGCGGCGCCCGCGCCCTCCAGCGAGACGTCGTTCGTCACCCGCCGGTCGCGCGGGAGGAGCGGGTGGCCGAGCCCCGCCGCCGTGAAGCGCGGCTCGCCGTCCTTCACGTCGGGGTACGCGTAGTCGGGGTTCTCGTGCGCGAACGTCGCGAGGCTCGCGAGCGCCTCCATGTGCCCGAGCGTCCGCATCCACGCCTTCACGTGCCGGCCCGCGCGCAGCTTCCACCGCTCCAGCGCGAGCGCGCACCACACGTCCCAGAGCAGGAAGAGGTTGGCGACGATGTGGACGAGCCCGCTGTGGCGCAGGTCCGAGTAGCCGACCCGGCTCTCGAGCGCCGTCATCTCCCGCGAGGCGAGCACGCCCGAGGGCCCCGCGAGCTCGGCCTTGAGCTCGCGGAGCAGCGCCGACGAGAACGCCTGCTCCTCGACGCGGGCGAGGATCGGCCGGTACCGGGCGAACGGCGCCTCGCGCGACGAGGCCGCGGCGACGATCGGCTCGACCGCGGGCCGCAGCAGGACCAGCACGAGGATCTGGGCGGCCAGCGGCAGGAGGTAGGCGTGGCGGAGCAGCCCGAGCTGCTCCGCGGGGATGAACCGCGGCGCCGCGAGCAGCGCCAGCGTCAGCGGTACGAGCACCTTCGCCGCGGTCAGGAGCGCGCTCACCGGCAGGCCGCCGGCGCGGGCCTCCGGGCCGAGCAGCGCCGGGGGCGCCTCGGCCCACGCGATGAGCGGGCCGGCCTCGCGCCCGCGCGCCCCCGCCTGCACGCCCACCACCGCGAGATCCTCCCGGAACGCCCCGAGGCCGGCGAGCTCGCGCACCGCCTCCTGCCGCGCCGCCACGGCGGTCGCCGGGGCGGGCTCCGCGAGGAAGGCCGCGAGCGTGGCCTCGCCCTCGCCCGTCTGCGCCACGTTGAGCAGCTGGAACAGCGACGCCTGCCCGAACACGTCGAGATCGCCCGCGTAATCGTGGTCCGGCGCGGCGAACCGGTCGCCACGCTCCGGGAAATCGGCGAAATCGCCGGCGACCCGCCGCTTGCCGCGCACGTAGAGGCCGATGCGCTGCTCGAGCTCCGTCATCCGGGTGACGAGGCGCGCGTGCGCGACGAGCAACCCGAGGAACACCGCGGTCACCGCCCCGGCGGCGTACGTGACCCACCGCGGCACGTCGCCGAAGAGCGCGTACCCTCCGGCCACGGCCGCCGCCAGGAACGAGACCCCGCGCAGCAGCGAGAACGTCTTCGAGCGGCGATCGAGCGCGCTGGCCTCGGCGCGCAGGACCGAGAGGCGATCATCGTAGGCGGACAGGACGCGCTGCGCGACGGCGTTGGGGGGCGGCTCCACGGGGCCCTCTCCATAGGCCACCGCCGGCCGTGCATCCAGCCGGAGGGGGGTCCTCACACGAAGGACACGAAAGCTTTGAAGCGTCCTGGCTGGCTGCTCGTACAATGCCGCCCATGGACCAGAACCTGCTGGAGCGCCTCAAGGCGTACACCGTCGTCGTCGCGGACACCGGCGACATCAACTCGATCGAGAAATTCCGCCCCCAGGACGCGACGACGAACCCGTCGCTCATCACGGCGGCGGCCCAGATGCCCGAGTACGCCGACATCGTGAGCGGCGCGCTCGCCTGGGGCCAGAAGGAGGCGGGCCGGGGCAAGGAGCCGGGCGACGTCGTGAGCCTCGCGTTCGACCGGCTCGCCGTCGACTTCGGCCTGCGCATCCTGAAGATCATCCCCGGCCGCGTCTCGACCGAGGTCGACGCGCGCCTTTCCTTCGACACCCAGGCGACCATCGAGAAGGGCCGGAGCATCGTGCGCCTCTACGAGGAGGCAGGCGTCTCGCGCAAGCGCGTCCTCATCAAGATCGCCTCGACGTGGGAGGGCATCCGCGCGGCGGAGGTCCTCGAGAAGGAGGGCATCCACTGCAACCTCACGCTGCTCTTCGGGCTGCACCAGGCGATCGCGTGCGCCGAGGCAGGCGTGACGCTCATCTCGCCGTTCGTCGGGCGCATCCTCGACTGGTACCTGAAGGACACCGGCCGCACGAGCTACGCGCCGGCCGAGGACCCCGGCGTCGTCTCGGTCACGAAGATCTACAACTACTACAAGAAGCACGGCTACAAGACCGAGGTGATGGGCGCGAGCTTCCGCAACATCGACGAGATCAAGGAGCTCGCCGGCTGCGACCTCCTGACGATCTCGCCGAAGCTGCTCTCGGAGCTCGCCTCCGCGCGCGGCGACCTGCCGAGGAAGCTCGACCCCGACGCGGCGCGCGCCCTGCAGATCGCGAAGATCCCGATGGATGAGGCGGCGTTCCGCGCGATGCACGCCGCCGACCGGATGGCCAGCGACAAGCTGAGCGAGGGCATCGACGGCTTCGCGAAGGCGCTCGCCTCGCTCGAGGTCCTGCTCCGCGAGCGCCTCCAGCAGGGGGCCGCCTCCTAGCGCTGGCGACGCGCGACGCGCGCGCAGCGGAGCTCCGGGGAGCGGGCCCGCGCGCCCCGCGCGCCGCCCCTACGCGGCGACCCCGCGCCGCGTAGGGGCGCCTGCGTGCGCCTGCGTTGAGGAACGGAGGCGCGGGAAGAAGGCGGAGGGCTGGCTTGCATGTGAGCCTCCCCGTCCTCTAGGATTCGTCAAACTGGACGAATTTCGGGCAGCATTCGATCGCCCGCGCTGCGCGTGGTCGACTGCGGTTCTCCGGGAGGCTCCTCATGGAGCCGCCCTTTTCGCGATGGCATCGAGGAGGCGACGTTGAAGCTCACGTCACAGGAGTACTGGGAGAACCACTGGAAGGGCTACGTCGGCACCGACGATCTGGGTGGCGGCTGCGAGATCTACGACGACGTCGCTCCGTTCCTGCCGCGCGGGGAGGGGTTGTCGTTCTTCGAGATCGGCTGCGCACCAGGCCGTATCCTTGTCGACTTCTGTGGGCGCCTGGGGTTCACGGCGTACGGCCTGGATTACGCCTGCGACCCGGAGGTCGTCGAGCAGGAGATCCGGAAGCGCGGCATCAAGGTCGGCAAGATCGAGAAGGGGGATTTCTTCAACTGGAAGCCCCAGCAGAAGTTCGATATCGTTGCTTCCTTCGGGTTCATCGAGCACTTCGATGACGCCGGGGCGGTGATGGATCGGCACTTCGAGCTGGTGAAGCCGGGGGGCACCGTGGTCGTGGGCATGCCGAACTTCGCCGGCGGGCAGAAGGCGCTCCACTGGCTGCTCGATCGCAAGAACCTGAAAGGCCACAACACCCGCATCATGAACCTGCCGTTCCTGGAGGCCGCTGCCCGCCGCAACGGCGCCGAGATCGTCCAGGCCCGCTACACGGGCGGCCATTTCGATTTCTGGCTGGACGACGAGGCGCCGCTCCTGGCGCGGCGTGTCGTCTGGAAGGTCGTCCCGCCCCTCAAGGCGATCGCGCGCCGGGTGGTCCCCGGCGAGACGAACCCCTGGTTCTCGCCCTTCCTGTTCGCCATCTACCGGGCGCCCCTGCTGCCCGCAGGGACAGCCGACGCTTGAGCCTTTCCCCGATGAGCGAGCCGAGCCAGAGCGCCGCCACCCCGCCGGCTGTCCGCGACGCAGACGCCGATCACCGCTTCCGCGAGAGCGCGCGGCGCCACGGCTGGGATCCCGACGATCCGTGGGTCGGGGGGTATGCCACGTGGGAGTGGCGCCGCAGCCGCCACGCCTACGACGACCTCTTCACGTCGGTCCGCGGCAAGAAGGTGCTCGAGTTCGGCTGCCACTTCGGCGGGACGGCGGTCGTGCTCGCGACCCTGGGCGCCGAGGTGACCGCGCTCGACGTCGACCCCATGTACGTCGAGCTGGCGCAGCTGAACGCCGAGCGCCACGGGCTGTCGGACCGGATCCGCGTTCATCACGTCCCCGACACGACCGCGATGCCGTTCGCCGACCGGGAGTTCGAGCTCGTCTCCTGCAACAGCGTGCTCGAGTACGTCCCGCCCGAGCGCCTGCCGGCCGTCCAGCGCGAGATCGATCGGGTGCTCGGGCCGTGGGGGTTCATCGTCATCCTGGGCACGAGCAACCGCCTCTGGCCGGTCGAGTGCCACAGCCGCCGTATCCTGATGAACTACGTGCCTCGGCTGCTGCGCCCGCTGTTCCCGGGCAGGTCGATCTACAGCGTATTCCCCTGGGAGCTCCGGCGCGGGTTCGGCGACTATGTCGACATCTCGCAGCAGGATCGGGGCCGGCTGATCGTCGACCTGAAGGCCAAGATGGGGCTGTCCGGGCCGCGGCTCATGGCCTACTCGGCGGCGAACCGGCTGCTCGGCCCGCTCGGGATGCACGTGGGCTTCGTGTCCCCGACGATCACGATGGTTCTTCAGAAGCGCGGTGAGGGAGGAGCTGGCGATGGCTGACGGGAGGACGCGGGTATACATCACCGTGGACGTCGAGTGCGCCGAGGAGCGCATCCTGGGCGATACCAAGTCTCCCGCGATGGGCTACGACCTCCGCATCTGGGGCCGCTTCGTCAACCAGCGCGAGCCCCTCGGCATCGAGCTCATCATGCGCGAGCTCGAGGCGTACGGCCAGCGCGGGACGTTCTTCGTCGAGGCCATCGGCTCGTACAGCTTCGGGATGGACGGGCTGACGAGCGTGTGCCAGGCGCTCCACAGCCGCGGCCACGACGTGCAGCTGCACGTGCACCCCGTGCAGCGGCGTGCGGACTGGCACACCCGGGGCGAGCCCCGCGTCTCCGACGACATCGCCGACTACCCGGTCGAGGAGCAGACGCGGCTCCTCCTCGAGGGGCGCGACCTGCTCGTGCGCGCGGGCGTCCCGGCGAGCGAGCTGCTCGGCTACCGCGCCGGCAATTTCGGCGCGAGCAACGACACCTGGCGGGCGATGAAGCGGGCGGGGCTCGTGCTGAGCAGCAACTACAACCCCTGCTACTTCAGCAAGAACTGCAAGATGCAGTATCCGGGCGCGCGGCTCGGCCTCTTCGAGACGCCCGAGCCGGGGGTGTACGAGCTGCCGGTCACGAACTTCATCGAGCCCACGAAGCGCTTCAGGCACCTTCAGATCACGGCGGTGACGCTCGACGAGATCAAGCACTGTCTCCTCCGCTACCGCGCCCTCGGGGTGAAGGAGGTCACGCTGGTGACCCACTCGTTCGAGTTCTATTTCCTCGACTCGGCGGAGGCGCGCCGCGGCTTCCCGAACCGGCTCAACGTCGAGCGGCTCCGCGGGCTCTGCCGCTTCCTCGACGAGAACTCGAAGGACTTCGAGGTCGACACCGTGGGCGCCCTCGCGGGCCGGCTCTCGGACGCGGCGTCTTCCACGCGCGGTGTCGACGAGGGCGCGCCGCCCTCGCTGCAGTTCCCCCACTCCAACGCGATCCACCACGCCCGCCGCGTCGTCGAGCAGGCGTACAAGCGCGTGGCGCAGCGGTTCACGTTCGGCTAGCTCCGTCGGCCAGGGGCGGCCGGGCTCCTGCTCCGCCGCGCGGCGGATCGCTCACCCGACCCCCGCGCCGTTCACCCGGCCCCCGCGCCCCTGCTGCCCTCCACGCTCGCGAACGTCGTCGACGATGGCGCCCCGCCGCGGTGCTAAGTAGCGCGTATGCGGCTCATCGGACAGATCCACGTTTCGCTCAAGGGCAGCATCATCCAGCGCAACCCCACCGTCTGGGAGAAGCTGAAGCGCAGCTTCGGCGCCACGGTGGATCTCGACACCGATCGCGTGCGCGTCGAGCTCGAGGCCACCGCCGTGGTCGATCAGGTGCGGGGGGCGCTCGTCCAGCTCGGGGTCACGAACGCCCTCTCGCTCGTGATCGACGACACGGTCATCTTCCAGGACACCGACGGGAAGCCGGACGATCTTCCCGATCTCGTGCTCGCGCTGTCCGAGCATTCCGCCGTGTTCGGGCGCGGGTTCAGCGAGCTCAGGTTCGCCGCCGAGCACGAGGAAGCAGGGCTGCACCTGGTCATCGAGACACGGGCGCGCACCGAGCACGCCGACGACGAGCCGGCGGGGCTCGTCTCCATCGGCGGGCGCCTGCGGGATCTCGAGCCGCGAGCCGGCGAGTCCGCGGAGGACTACCGCCGCCGCGTCGAGCCCCTGGCGAAGGATCCGGCGCTGTTCGAGGCGGCGCGGCTGCAGTTCGAGTCCTTCGTCGGGCGGGTCGAGGGCGCCCTCAAGGCCACGATGCCGGAGGCGCGCGTGGAGCATCACCACGCCGACGCGCGCGTCGTGCACGCGCCGGCGGGCGACGGCGCGGGCGACGGCGCGGGCGCCGAGCGGCCTCCCGTGGGCCCCACGCACCCGGGTTATGACCCGTTCGTCGTCTATTACCCGCCCAGCCCGCTGGGGATGATGCTGGACGTGATGCTCATCACCTCGTTCATGCACATGCTCACGCCCCCACACGTCCTCTTCGTGAACCCCGCGGGCACGATGCTCGGCACGGCGCAGGAGGCCGCCGAGAATCCTGACCTCTTGAACGGCGCGGATCGCGGCGGCGACGACCTCTCGGCGGGCGACGAGGGGGACAGGGCGGATGACGGCGATCCGTGGGGTGATGACGGCGGCGGGGTCGATGATGGCGGTGGGGTCGATGACGGCGGCGGGTTCGACGGCGATTTCGGCGATTGAGCCGCTCGCGCCGGCGCGCCGGGCCGCGGCGAGGCGCCGCGGCAGGGCCTCGCGCGTCTGTCGCGCGTAGGTTCCGGCGCGCAGCCCGCGACGCGCTGACCTCGCGGTCGAGCGGGCTCGTCCGGCCATGGACGACGACTGGCGATCATGGTACGCCGCGCTACGGCCGTGACCGGCGCTGGCATGAACATCTATCGCGCTGGCGTGTTGATGGTCGCGCGCGCCGAACCCTGGACTGGAGAGCGCGATGAACAAGAGCGAGGCGGCGCTTCGGAAGCAGCCGCAGGTGGCGGGCGGGGGCGATCCGGAGATCGCCAGAGAGGTCCGTACCATCATTGCAGAGCGATGTGGGATGAGCGTCGATGCCGTGACTCCGGACCTGTCGCTCGAGAGCGGCCTCGGCGTGGATTCACTGGCGCTCATCGAGGTCAATGTCGCGCTCGAGGAGCGATTCCAGATCGTGGCGCCCGATTTCGCGGCGCCCGATCAGGCGCAGATCAGCACGGTCGGTGACGTCATCGCCTTCGTCGAGGCGCAGATCGCGGCCCGGGGCGGCCGGGGAGGGGCGCCTTGATCGCCCCGCGCACGCGCGCCGAGCGCGAGGCCGCCGTCCGGACGCCCGAGGAGCAGCGGGAGCACGAGCGGCGCGAGGTCGCCGCTCATTACCAGAACGACCCGGAGATATTCTCCATGGTCCTCGACAGCCGCCTGGCCTACGCGACGGGCATCTTCCTCGATCCCGCCGAGAGCCTCGAGAAGGCGCAAGAGCGGAAGTACGACTGGGTCCGCCGCGAGCTCGACATCCACCCCGGAGAGCGCGTCCTCGACGTGGGGTGCGGCTGGGGCTCGAACCTCATCTATCTCGCCGAGCACACCGGCGGGAGCTTTCAGGGCGTCACGCTGAGCGACAAGCAGCGGCAGGAGGCGCTCCGCCGCGCCGACCGGGCGGGCGTCGCCTCGCGGGTCCGCATCGACCTCGCTCATATCGAGGACATCGACCTCGCGCCCGAGTCGCTCGACGCCGTGCTCTTCGTGGGCAGCATCGTGCACATGCACAACCGCGAGCGGATCCACCAGAAGATCGCCGCCGCGCTGCGCCCGGGCGGCAGGCTGCTCATCTCCGACTGCTATTTCCCGGCGCGCGCCCGCGGGGACCGGGAGAGCTCTGCGACGCAGTACATCTTCGTCGAGGCGCTCGGCTATTGCCGCCTGATCTCGCTGGCCGAGGAGCTCGGGATGATCGAGCAGGCCGGCCTCGATGTCCGGCGCGTCGAGGATCTCACGAGCTCCTACGTGCACACGGTCGCCCGGTGGATCGACAACGTGCGCACGAACCGCGCCCGGATCGACGCCCGCGCGCCCGGCTTCTCGCGGCTGCTCCAGACGTACATGACCGTGGGCCGGCTCTCCTTCGCGCGCCGCACCGCGCTCGAGTACATGATCGTGGCGACGAAGGGCGGCGGCCGCGAGCGCCTCGGCGTCGCGCCCTCGCCCGAGCCGGGGCGCGCGCCGTGAGCCGCGGGCTCTCCGCGCGGACGGTCGCGGGCCTGCTCAGGGCGCGGGCCGAGGCGACGCCGGATCGATTCGGGTTCTATCACAAGCAGCAGGGCGAGTTCGTCGGGTGGTCGTGGGCGGAGTACTGGCGCCGCGCGTGCGCGGCGGCGTCGGGCCTGCTCGCGGCGGGGGTGCGCCCGGGCGATCGGGTGCTCCTGCTCGTGACGGACGTGGAGGTGGCGGTGCCGTGCCTCTTCGGCGTCTGGGTGCTCGGCGCGGTGCCGATCCAGGTCGGGGTGCCCTATCGGCTCACGGACGTGGCGGCGTTCCTCGGCGAGCTCCGGAGGACGGCCGCCCGCGTCGGCGCGCGCGCGCTCGTGGTCTCGTCCGCGCTGCTCGGCTTCGCGCAGGGCGAGGAGGGGGCGGACGGCCTCCTCCAGCTCGCCGCCGAGCCGCTGCTCGACGCGCCCCTCGCGGGCTCGCTGCCCGATCCGGAGCGCGCGCCCGGGCCCGCGCTCATCCAGCTCACGAGCGGCAGCACCGGGCACCCGCGCGGCGTGGTGATCCCGCACGAGCGGCTGATGCTGCACCTCGACGCGATGAGCCAGCGGCTCACGGTGCGCGGCGAGGGCGCGGGGGGCGTCTCGTGGCTGCCGCTCCACCACGACATGGGCCTCGTCGGCGGGCTGCTCTTCCCGCTCTTCAACGATTTCCCCGTTCACATGCTCTCGCCGCTCGAGTTCCGGACGCGGCCGTTCTCGTGGCTCGCGGAGATGTCGAGCATCCGGGGCGTCATCTCGCTCGGGCCGCCGAGCGCCTATTCCATCTGCATCGGCCTCGCCCGCCGCGCCGTCGAGGCGGGCCTCGATCTCGGCGCGTGGCGGTGCGCGATGATCGGCGCCGAGCCGATCTCCCCTGCCTTGCTCCGCCGCTTCGCGGAGGCGTTCGCGCCCTGCGGCTTCCGCGTCGAGGCGTTCTTCCCCGTCTACGGGCTGGCCGAGGCGACGGTCGCCGTGACCTTCCCCGACCTCTACGCCGAGCCGCGCGCCCTCACGGTGGATCGCGGCCTGCTGGAGCGCGAGGGCCGCGTCGAGGAGGCCGCGCCTGGCCCCCTCTCGCTGGAGCTCGCCGGCGTCGGCAGGCCGATCCCGCACACGGAGATCCGGATCGTGGACGCCCAGCGCGGCCCCGTCCCGGAGCGCACGGTGGGGGAGATCGAGGTGCGCTCGGAGACGGTGATGGAGGGCTATTTCAACGAGCCCGAGGCGACCGCCGAGGCGCTCGTGGGCGGGTGGCTGCGCACGGGCGATCTCGGGTTCATCGATCGCGGGACGCTGTTCGTCACCGGCCGGAAGAAGGAGGTGATCATCAAGGGCGGTCACACGATGATCCCCGCCGTGATCGAGGAGATCGCCTCCCGGGTCGACGGGATCCGGGCCGGGTGCGTGGTCGCGGTCGGGCTGTTCGTCGAGGAGCGCCAGACCGAGTCGGTCTACGTGGTGGCCGAGACGCGCGCCGAGGCGTCCGAGCAAGCCGGCCTCGCGGAGCGCGTGCGAGAGGCGCTGCGGGCGAACGGCGTCACGGTGGACCAGGTCGTCCTGGTTCCGCCGGGCGAGCTGCCCAAGACGACGAGCGGCAAGCTGCGACGCCGGGAGGTCGCCGAGCGGCTGCGCGCGGGGGCGCTTCGCTGAAGAGCGCGCCGGCCCCGCCACCCCACCATCCGTCACCAACGTGAACGTGAACGTGAACGTGGTCGTGAACGTGGTCGTGGTCGTGGTCGTGGTCGTTCACGGCCTATCGTTGACGACCACGACCACGACCACGACGACGACCACGTAAACGTTCGGATGTAGGAGGACGCGGCGGGAAGCTTGGTTAACGATCTGCCAGGGGACCGTCGTCCAGAGGTCTTTTCCGTTCGTCTCAACCATGGACAGACGCGGCGCGGCTCGGCCGATTTCGCGGGCGCTGCAGGGCTGTGCGCGATAGATCCCGGAATCGCTCTCCGGAGCACAACCGAACGGGACCGTCCATGTTGAGCAGCCTGCGAGACCACGAGTCCACCTGTCCCGCTCCGCTTTCGCCCGAGGCGCGCGCGTGGGAGCTGGAGCAGCTCCGGGCGCTCGGCCTCGAGGACGACGACTGGTGCTCGGACGATCAATGCCCCTTCTGTGCCGGGCGGCCCCTGTCCGTGGAGAGCAAACGAGCGCACGGGTGAGCGGCGCCCTCGGTCGGGGCCGGGTCACCGGCGCGAGCGGTCGGTGACCCGCGCGGGGATCACTCTGCGATCTTCCCCTTCACCCACTTGCCCGACTCGGTGAGGTCGTTGTCGGTCCAGTTGCCCATCTGGTTTGCGTTGGGCCTGAGCGCGGAGCACGCCTCGGCCTTGTCGCCCAGCGACCAGTTGGCCCAGCTGATGTTGTGCGCGTCCAGGAAGTCGAGCCAGGTCTGCGACTCGCCGAGGTTGAGCTGGCCGTTGCCGTCGGCGGAGCAGGTCCCCCACTCGGTCACGAACAGCGCCAGCTTCTTGTTGATGGCTTTCTGGGCCTTCTCGCGCAGCGACCCCTTGTGCGTGTTGGCGTAGAAGTGGAGGGTGTACGCCACGTTCTGATCGCTGAGGGGATTGTCCGCGGCGATGTCGACGTCCTGCGACCAGTTCGGCGAGCCGACGATGACCAGGTTGTTCGCGCCCTGGCCCCGGATCTCCGAGATCACCGCCTCGGCGTAGGACTTCACCGCGGGCCAGGTGTTCGTGTTGAGGGGCTCGTTGAAGACCTCGAAGATGACGTTGGGCGTGTTCTTGTAGGCCTGCGCCACCTCGCGGAAGTAGCTCTTCGCCAGGTCCAGGTGCTGGTGCGCGTTGTGATCGTGCCAGTCGAGGATGACGTAGATGCCCTTCGCGATCGCCGCGTCGGCGATGGTCTTCGCCTTGGCCTTCTGGGCGCCCGCGTCCTGGAGGTACCCGTCTTCGCCCTCGATGCCCATGGCGGCGCGGACGACGGTCGACTCCCAGTTGTCCGCGATCGAGTTGACGACATTGCCGTTGTAGTAGTTGCTCCACTGGCTCCAGAACAGGCTCATGCCCTTGAGCTGGACCGGGGACCCGTGCTCGCCGACGATGTTGCCGTTCATGACCCGGAGCCGGCCATGACGCTCGACCGGCGTGCCGTCCGTGGGCACCCCCCCGGTGCTCGCGCTCGTCGTGGACGAGGCCGATGTCGTCGCCGAGGTCGTCGACGCGCTCGAGGTCGTCGCGCTCGCGGAGGTCGTCGAGGCGCTCGAGGTCGTCGCGCCCGCGGAGGTCGTCGAGGCGCTCGAGGTCGTCGCGCTCGCGGAGGTCGCCCCGCCGCCGCCCGCGCCGCCCGCGCCGCCCGCGCCGTCGTCCGTCCCCGCGTCACCGCAGCCGATCAGCACGGTGGCTTGCAACGCAACCACCGCAAGGCCGAATGACCACTTCGACCTGCCAAGCACACCGCGAAGCAAAACACTTTTCATCATGTCCTCCAAGAGAAGTATCCGGATGGCGCGGCATTAAAAGGGCAGTTCAGCGCCATGGCAAGCCCTCTGCGTGCCTCTGATCAAGGGATAAAATCCACGCTTTTTGTATGGCAGAATACAGTATTGGCGCGTGCAGGTTACAACCGCGGCCGGTGGTCTCCAGCGAGAGCGTGAGGCGAAGCCTTCACGGGCGCCGATCTGAGGGAGCTGTGGTGTGCAGGCAACAGAAATTCGCAAAAAATATGCCAGTTGGCGGAGCCCGTGATGCGGACGCTGCTGCGCTGCGTCTCTGGTCTGCGCGCGGGGGCTGTGCCGCGCGGGTCCACGCAGGCTACGGTGTTCCCCTTGGTGGTCGGGTGACCACCCTGGGCAACCGCCTATCCATGCGCAGGGCGTCAATATCGCTCAGGAAATTGCGAGCGAGCGCCTCCGGAATGTCAAGCCGCGAGCGCCGCGCCCGTCGAGGCGCTCGTCACGTCGGCACCGGCACTGGGGGCGGCTCGTCGTCCGGCGCGATGCAGGCGGACAGGTCGAACAGCATGAAGAGCAGCGCCTTCTCCTGGGCGGTCAGCTCATGCGGCGCCCCGTCGCGGTCTTCACAGCCGCTCGGGAACGGCGCCCCGGCGACGTCGCTCGCCGCCACGTGGATGTCCGTGTACACGAACCTGCCGCACTGCTCTTCTTCCGGCGCGCCGATGGGCGTGTTGAACGTGAAGTATTTGACCCCCGCGGGCGCGTCGAAATCGGTGTTGGCCTCGTTGTAGAGCCACCGCGTCGCGATCTCCTCGTTCACCGAGTCGACCCAGTGCTGCGGATCGTCGATCTCGATCTGCCCGGGCACGGTCGACGCTCCCACGTTGGCGAGCCAGTCCCGGAGCGCCAGGCCCTTCGGGAACGTGGTGTCGACGAGCACGGGGAGCCCGTCGTCGGGATCGCTCTCCTCGTCCCATTCCGCCGTCTCCGGGAACCGCTCCGGCCCGAGCCGGAGCCAGGTGTTGTGCCAGTGCGACGCGAACACGCGGCCTCCCGCGGAGGCGTAGTCGAACATCGCTCGCAGCGCGGCCTCCGGCTTGTCGTCCCCGAACTCGGATCCCTCGCACGACAGGATCACCATGTCGTATCGACGCAGGTCGTCGAGCGAGCCCCAGAACTCCCGCGCGAGGGAGAAGGGGGCGCCGTCGTTCAGGCCGTCTCGATACCTGCTCGTCGCGCTGTCGCCCTCGATGGCGCGCCCGGCGAACAGGTTCACCCGCCCGTCGCCCGCCTCCGGCGTGAACTCCGACGCGTCGATTCCCATCTTGTACAGCAGGCACTCCAGCACGTCCGAGCCGCCGGTCGTCAGCGCGATCTTCGGGAGGTGGCCCTCCGCCTTGCTGCGCGGCAGGCGGACCGTCCTGTCCACGGTCGGGTTGTCGACGCACCCCTCGATCTTCGGCAGCGTGATCTGACGCCGCCATTTGCCGAGCTGGACGACCAGCGGGATATCCACCCCGACGGGCACGTTCTCCAGCACGAAGCGCCCGTTCGTGTCCGTCAGCGCGGTCGCGATCGGATCGCCGGAGAGCGTCACATCGCACCGATCGCAGCTCGCCCCGTCGGTGATGGGCTCAAGCTCCCTGTTCGGGACGTACACCGTGACGTTGTACAGCGGGAGTTTGCCCGCGGGCTCGTACACGGTGCCGCTCACGGTGGTCGTGCCGCCGCCTGGACAGGCGATCTGCTGGCACTCGAGCCCTTCGCACCCGCCGCTCGTGACCCCTGACCCGCCGCTCCCCGCCAGGAAGGGGATTCCCCCGGAGCCGCCCCCCGCAGGGAAGGGGATTCCCCCGGAGCCGCCCCCACCCGCGCTCTGGTCGGCTCCGCCGCCGGACGTCGCGCCGATCGTCCCGCCGGAATCGCCGCAGGAGCATCCGCCAGCGACAGCCGGCGCCATGGCCGCCGCGGCCAGGAGCCATCGGGCGCTGCCGTGCAATATCCCCATTTGATCCTCCAGGCGCAGAAGGACGAGTGTGCCCTGTTCCGCCCCTTCCCAGAGTAATCGAACCGCGGGGACACGGGAAGGGACAACCATGCAAGGATGCGAGCGAGAGCACGCTCTTGCGTGCGTTGACGGAAGCCCTCCTCTCCATCTGCGCCACCGGGGGAGGCGCGGGGCAGTCGGGGGTCTTTGCTCGGTCTTGCTCGGTCTTGCTCGGTCTTGCTCGGTTTCGCTCTGCCTCGCTAGGTTTCCGTGCGATCGCACGGACCGTGAGGAGATAGGCGACAGCGGCACCAACCTTCGTTCCGCGCCCCGCGCCCCGCGGCCCGCGTACCACCGCGCCCCGCGGCCCGCGTACCACCGCGCCCCGCGGCCGCGCGACGCGCGACGCGCGACCACTCCGCGCGGAACAGCGGGGAACAGCGGTAAACGGCTGCGAACATCGCAGGACATCGCCGGACATCGCGGGACTTCCCGAGACCGCGCGACGGCGCCCGCGCGGCCGTGTTCCGTCATGGCGAGATGCCCCTCGGCAGAGTAGGATGCGGCGCTTTGCAATCGGTCCTACCTGCCCCCGCTCTCCCTCGCCCGCGTTTGCTGGAGATCACCTGGCCCATCTTCAGCGAGAACCTGCTGCACATGCTCGTCGGCGTGTTCGGCGTATGGCTGGTCAGCCGCCTCTCGGACGAGGCCGCCGCCGCGTACGGGCTGTCCAACCAGATCATGTTGACCTTCATGATCACCTTTCGCTTCGTCAGCGTCGGCGCGAGCGTGGTGGTCACCCAGTATCTCGGCGCGCGGGACCGCGCCGGGGCGGAGCAGGTCGCGCGGGCGTCGCTCGCGGCCAATCTCTGGCTCGGCGTCTTCAGCTTCGCCGTCATCGCGATCGGCGCGAGGCCGCTGCTCGAGCTGATGCGCCTGCCGCCTTCCCTGTTCCCGATCGCGGAGCCTTATCTGATCGCCGTCGGCGTGATGCTGGCGTTCGACGCGGTGAATTTCTCGATGGGCTCGGTGCTGCGCGCGCACACCCACACCCGCGACACGCTGCGCCTCATCGTCATCATGTACATCGTGCAGCTCGCGCTCAGCCTGCCGCTCATGTTCGGTGTCGCCGGGGCTCCGGGGCTCGGCATGATGGGGCTCGCGCTGGCCGCGGTGGTCGGGCGCGCGCTCTCGTTCTGGATGCACCGGCAGCTCTGGATCTCGCGCCTCGGCATCCGCCCGACCTTCGAGGATTTCTGGCGCATTCGCCCCGATCGCCTCCGCGAGATGCTGCACATCGGCCTGCCGGGGGCGGGCGAGAACGTGGTCTATCGCATCAGCTTCATGATCATCCTCGCGATGGTCGCCAACATGGGGCCGACGGCGCTCACCACCCATACGTACACGATGCAGATCATGCATTTCCTGCTCCTGTTCGGCATGGCGATCGGCTTCGGGACCGAGATCGTGGTCGGGCACCACATCGGCGCCGGCGATCTGCAGGGCGCCGATCGCCTGGTGCGCGGCGGCCTGGCGATCGGGTTCTGCGTGTGCGTGAGCCTGGTGATCGCCACCGCGCTGCTCGGCCCCCACCTGCTCGGCCTCTTCTCGCGCGATCCCGAGGTGATCGCCACCGGCTCCCGGCTGCTCTGGCTGACCCTCCTCGTCGAGCCGGGCCGCACGCTCAACCTGGTCGTCATCAACGGGCTCCGCGCCACCGGCGACGCCCGCTTCCCGGTCGGGTTCGGCGTCTTCTCGATGTTCGCCGTGGCCGTCGGGCTGTCCTGGCTCCTCGGCGTCCACCTCGGCTGGGGGCTCGCCGGCGTCTGGGTCGCCTACGCCGCCGACGAGTGGGTCCGCGGGCTGGTCATGGCCGCGCGCTGGCACTTCCAGGGCTGGGTGCCCCACGCGCGGCGCACCTTCCGCCGGGTGCGGCTGAGCAGCCGCCCCGCGTGAGCGCTCGCGCTTGCGCTCGCCGAACAACCGCTCCGAGCAAGGGTGAAGCGCCGCCCGGCGGAAGGCGGCCGGGCGCCGGTCATCCCGCGGGCGCGCTCACCTTCTCGGTGACGGCCATGCACAGCGCGGCCACGCCGCGCCTCGGGACGGTGACGAGCTTGTCGCGGAAGCTGGCGCGCTGATCGGTGTACAGCTTCGACACCTTGTGCGAGAGGATCGTCGAGCTCCAGACCGCGACCACGTCCGCCCAGCGGAGATCGGCGTCGGCCTTCGTCGCATTGCGGTGACCCTCTCCGTCCACGATGCGGATCTCGACCTCGCCCGCGAGCAGCTGCCGCAGGTCCTCGGACGTGCCTGGTCCGCCGCCGACCACGAGCAGCCTCCGCAGCCCGCGCGCGTGGAACGCGCCGATCATGGCGAGCGCTGCCCGCTTGTTCGCCGAGCTGCCGCAGAGGTCGCAGACGGCGTCGGCGCCGACCTCGACCACGCGGAGCCCGGCCTTCGGCGGCAGCTTCGCGCACTCGGCGCAGCGGCGCTCGACCCGCTCCTCCGCCGGCGCCGACGGCGGGGGGCGACCGAGCGCCTGCTGCGCCTGGCCCGCGAGCTCCGCCGGGAGGAAGTCCGCGGGGTGGCGGAGCTCCGTCGCTGGCGCATGCTCCGCGAGCCAGAGGAGCAGATCGGTTTCTGAAATATTCAGAGATTTTGCGAGGTTGCGCACACGGACGGATCGCGCCATTGCGACGCGACTGTGACATGTGCAGCACCGCTGCGCCCTTTTCTATCGCAGGGGTGGTGGCCTCGGGCTGGCCCCGATGTGGCCCGGCATGCCCGGCTCAGTCGAGGGCGGCGGCGCGGCGCAGCCCGTGGCGCTGGAGGAGGCGGTGGAGGTACATCCGGTCGAGCCCTGCTTTGCGCGCGGCGCGGCTCACGTTGCCGTTCGACCACTCCAGCAGGGCGGCGAGGTAGCGCCGCTCGAACTGGTCGATGATCGCGTCCTTCGCCTCCTTGAAGGGCATCTCGATGTTCGCGGCGGGCTCCTCGGGCGCGGCGCCCGGCGGCGCGGAGCTGCGCTCGGGCGGCGCCGCCCCCATGGAGGCGCCCTCGCCGAGCACGACGCGGCGCTCGACGTAGTTCCTCAGCTCTCGCACGTTGCCGGGCCAGTCGTAACGCTTCATGTCCTCGATGACCTCGGGGGCGAAGAGGTGCACCTTGTCGATGGCGCCGAGCTCGTTCAGGAAGCAGTGGACGAGGAGGCCGATGTCCTCCTTGCGCTCCCGCAGCGGCGGGACTCGCACGGTGAGCACCGAGAGGCGGTAATAGAGGTCCTCGCGGAACCTGCCGCTGTTCACCTCGCGCTCCAGGCGCCGGTTCGTGGCGGCGATCACCCGGATATCGACCTTGCGCACCCGGCTCTCGCCGAGCCTGCGCACCTCGCGCGAGGCGAGGGCGCGGAGGAGCTTCGGCTGCATCTCCAGCGGCAGCTCGCCGATCTCGTCGAGGAAGACGGTGCCGCCGTCGGCCTCCTCGAAGGCGCCGGCGCGGTCGCGCGTGGCGCCCGTGAAGGAGCCGCGCACGTGGCCGAACAGCTCGCTCTCGATGAGGCTCGGCGAGATGGCGCCGCAGTCGACGATGACGAGCGGCTTGTCGGCGCGGGCGCCGCGCTGGACGAGCTCGGTGGCGATGACCTCCTTGCCCGTGCCGTTCTCGCCCTCGATCAGCACGTCGGGCGCGCTCTTCGCCACGCGATCGAGGACGGGGAAGAGGCGCCGCATGGGCACCGACACGCCCTGGAGCGCCCCGAAGCTGACCGCGCGCGCGAGCTCGGTCTCGGCGACGGCGTCGGCGTCGCGGATGCGCACGACCGACTCGCCGAGCTCGATGCGGCACTCCGGCAGGATGGCGTCGGCGTCGCGCACGCGGACGCCGGCGATGGTCGTCCCGTTGAGCGAGCCGACGTCCGTCAGCCGGAACGTGGACTTCACGCGCTCGAGGATGCAGTGGAAGCGGGAGACGGCGCGGTCGGCGAGCACGAGGTCGTTGCTCTGGTGGGAGCCGATGCGGATGAAATCGCCGTCGAGCACCATGGCCCGGCTCGCGGGCTTGCCCCCCTCGCGCTCGACGCACAGCTCGATCCGGGGCACCGCGAGCACCTCGCCCTTCGCCATGCGGGGCTCCGTGGAGGCCGCGAGGCTCGGCGGGCCGGGGTCGTCGGGCGTGGCGGGGGGGCGCGGCATGCGCGCCATCTTACGCGCGAGCCTGTGCTCGTCCAGAGGCGGCCCTGCCGGCGGCTCAGGGCGAGAGGTCGCCGCCCGCCGCCTTGAGCCACACGACGGTGGCCCCCCACCCGCCGCGGGAGGCCGGGGCGTCGCGGAAGCCGTCCACGGCCGGGTGGCGCGAGAGGACGGCCCGGACGACGCGGCGCTGCACGCCCTTGCCGCGGCCGTGGATGATGCGCACCTCGCGGAACCCGCGCAGCTGCGCCTCGTGGAGGTACTCCTCGACCACGGAGGCGACGTCGCGCGGGGCGAACGTGTGCAGGTCGATCGCGTCCTCGATCGGCATGACCACGACGCCGTCGTCGCCGGGCGGCTCGGGCGCCCCCTCGGGTGGCCCGGCCACGGGCGCCCCGATCTCGGCGAGGTCGGGCGGCGCGGGCGCGCGGGGCGAGAGCGCGCGGTCGAGCCATGCGCGGAGCCGGCGGAGCATCCGCGCGGTGTAGCCGAGCCGGCGGCGCCCGCCACCGCGCGCGGACCGCGGCGCATGCCGGCGCGAGGGGCGTCGGCGCCGGTGCCGCATCGGGATCAGGGCTCGTCCCGAAAAGCGGGGGGGCCGCCCGCACGCATGCTCAGCCGGAACGTCGCGCCGCTTCCAGGAGGGGAGCTCGCGACCAACGTGGCCCCGTGGGCGGCTGCGATCCTGCTCGCCAGGTACAGCCCGAGGCCGACCCCCGACGCATTGCCGCTCGCGACGAAGCGGTCGAAGATGCGGGGAAGGAGCTCCGGAGGCACGCCGGGTCCGCGGTCGATGACGTCGACGTGGACGTGCTCCATTCCCTTGATCAGCTCGCTGGTGAGCTTGATGAGGACCCACTTTCCCGGGGGCGAGTGCTTGATCGCATTGCTGACGAGGTTCTCCAGGGCCTGGCGGAGGCGATCCCTGTCCGCCACGACGACGAGCTCGGGTGGGCCCTCGACGCGGATCTCGACGCTGGGTGTCCCGAGGGCAGCGGCGATGTCCCGCGCCAGCGAGGCGAGGTTCATGGGCGCAGGCACGATCTCGAAGAGCCCCTGCTCGATGCGCCCCACGTCCAGAAGATCCGAGATGAGCTGGCCGAGCCGGGCGACCGAGGCGGTCGCGCGGTCGACGTCGCGCAGATCGTCGGCCCGGCCGTCGACCTCCGCGCGCCGGCGGATCAGACCAAGGCGGCCCATGAGCGGGGTCAGGTAGTTTCGCAGATCGTGCGCCAGCACGGTGATGAGCTCCTCCGCGGCCTGGCGCCGGCCTTGCGCGAGCGCAGCGGAGGTGACCTGCTCGACGAGCTCCGCCCGGTGCGTCAGGGCGCCGATCCAGTGCGTGATCGCGCTGAGGAAGCGGAGATCCTCGTCGGAGAAGAACTCCGGCGCGGCAGCGTGAGCGGAGACGACGCCGCGCCGCTCGCCGTCGACGGCGAGCCGGACCGCGATGTGCGATCGCACGCCGAGCTCGTGGACGAGGCCGGGCAGCTCGCCGGGCTCCTGGTCCGAATGCCCCGTCATGTGGGGATCGCCGGTCGTGAAGACGCGGGCGATCGAGCCGCCGTTGGCGACCGGATGGATGTCGAGCCCGAGCGACCGCTGGCGCCGGCCCATGGGCGTGTTGCTCGTCCCCAGCGCACGCAGCGTGTTCCTGCCGGGGTCGAAGAGGAAGATATCGATCTTGTCGGCGCCGAGAGCGCTGACGAGGAGCTCACTCGCCTCGTTGAGCGACTGCCTCAGGTCGGCCGCCGGCAGCTCGAGCAAGCGCTGGAGTGTCGATATCAGCCTACCTTCCTTCGAGCGGGCTTCCTTTCCGGACATGCTGCTTTCTCGCTCCGTGATCCGCTCGACACCGTGCGCTCGGCGGCGGAAGCGCGAGCCGGCGGTAAACAGTGGATTGGGTCGTTATGACGACGCTGTCGCCCGAACGGTAGATGTGCGCGGCGCTGGCTGCCGCTCCGGCGCAAATCCACGCGAGCGACCGGCGACACGGACGAGCTCGGGCGGACGCGCGCGGCATGTCGGACGGAACGACGCGCGCGATCCGATGCGCACGCCGGCGCCCTTCGAGGCAAGGTCGTGCTGGTCAGGTGGCTCATGTCGCCGAGCTGCCCGTTCTCGAGCGCGCCGCTCCGAGGCCCGCCGCGCTGGAGGAGCGGCGACAGGCCCCGTGGCCGGTCAGCTCTTGCAGCAGAGCGTGCCGGCCGTGGTGTTGCCCGCGCAGCCGCCGAAATAGCGGTTCTGGGTGCTGTCGCCGTGGCCGCAGTTGACCCAGTTGCATTGGTTCCCCTCGGGATCGACGCCGTCGGGGGAGCACACGCGCATGGGGGTGCTGGCGCCGCAGCTCATGCCGGCCGGCGCCGCGGAGCAGCTCCCCGAGCCCACGCCGGTGTACTTGAGGTTGTCGTCGGTCGCCCGGCTCGGTGGCCCAGGGGAGCGCCTCGGCGAGCGTGGTGTCCCAGTCGAGGGCGGGGCTCTCTTCGATGAGGATCGAGAGCAGCGTGGCGGTCATGCTCTTGGTGTTGGACCCGATGTTGAAGATCATGTCTTCGGTCATCGGGGTCTGCTCCGGGAGCTTCGCGAAGCCGGCTGCCCCGAGCGCGACAGCGCGGCCGCTCGGGGCGTTGCAACCGAGAGGCCACTCCGCTCAAGGCCGGGATCGCGGGGCTCCGAGGGGCGCTGTCACGCGGCCATGACGGCCGGCTGTCACGCTGTCATGACACCGCAACGCCGCCGCACCACCGCGTGGGGGTCTCTGGCGGCGAGCGGCGCGCGCGGCGCAGCACGGCGTCGCGCTTGCCGCGTCGGCTCATCCACACCACGTCCACGGCGCGCGATGCAGCTCGCTGTGGCGTGAAGGAGGTCCCTTTGAATAAGTCGTTGATACAGCGTCGCTCTTCCGGGCAGCGGCGCCGAGGCGGGCGAGGGGTGCCGAGCAGCTCAGTGCCCGCTCGCGTGCGCAATGGTCTCGATCATGCGCGGGATGGCCACGGAGATGAGGATCCCCAGGTTCGCCCGCTTGTTGTCCACCAGCATGCCCTGGAGCAGCTTCCCGTGGTTGACCACCACCACGGTGTGGTTGCCCGCCATGTCGAGCAGGTAATACCGCCCTAGCGGAGGGAAGTTCGAGTCGCGCAGCGAGCTGTCCAGCTCCTCGGTGATGCGCGTGAAGAGGGCCACCGCCACCGGTTGCTGGTTGAAGCCGGCGAGCGACAGGCCCGCCGAACGTTCCCAGATGTCGGTGGCCAGCAGCCCGTCGCGGAGGATGTTGCGGAGATCATGGACTGCGGCGTCGAGGACTTTGGTATCGATCATCGTGCTTCCGTCGCTCCTGGGCGCGCGCGCCCGCCTTGAAAACCCGGATGTACTACAGCCCGCGCAAGGTCGTCTCGAGCGCCTCCTTCAGCTGCTCGAACGACCGCGTGGAGAGAGCCTCGTTGCCCACGGTGCCGAGGCAGAAGCCGCCGCGCGCCGTGCGCGCCTCGACCCAGGACATCATCTGCGCGCCCAGCCAGAGCGCGCCCGCCGTGGCGTCGACGCCGGGGATGGAGCGGACGCCGACCAGCGCCGAGAGCAGCGGGCCCACGAGGGACACGTGCGCCTCGGAGATGCCGTGCGCCGCCAGCGTGAGGCCGTTGTCGTCGGCCACGAAGGCGCCCACGCACGGGTGGTGATCGAGCGTCCAGGCGACGAGCACGTCGAGCCGAT
Organism: Sorangium sp. So ce302; assembly: GCF_051530145.1. Taxonomy (GTDB): domain Bacteria; phylum Myxococcota_A; class Polyangia; order Polyangiales; family Polyangiaceae; genus Sorangium; species Sorangium cellulosum_B. The sequence continues at coordinate 2,157,079 of NZ_CP150326.1, forward strand.
CGGCCGGGTTGTCGGAGGTCTGAACGAGGCGCGGCACCTCCTTCACCTCCTTCACCTCCTTCACCTCCTTCACCTCCTTGGGCGCGGCCTTCGCCGGCACAGGCGCGGCCTTCCCCGGCGCGCCGGCGCGCGCTGCCCCCATGGCGGTCACGAGCGTCGCGGGCTCCCGCGACCGCGTCGCGGTCACCCGCGCGAGGAGCGAGGTCACCCGCTGCGCGTCAGTCCACGAGACGGATCGGACCGTCATCCTCGCCTCCTGCATTGGAGCCCAGGCGCTCCTCGATCTCGGCCACCAGCTTGTCGAACACCGCGGAGACCGCCGGAGGGCGGCGGCTGAGCAGACCGAGCGGCACGCCCGCGCGGCTCGCCTGGAGGAACGTGCTGTCGCGCGGGACCGCGGTGTCGAAGACCTGATCGCGGTAGAGGGACCACAGCTCCTCCAGCGAGGCCAGCAGCACCGGATCGCGGAACGAGCTCATGGTGCCGACCACGCCGAGCAGGGAGCAGGCGGAGCCGATGTCGCGGAGCCGCGCCAGGAGCTCGAGCAGCCGGGGCATGGCCCGCAGCGCGAGCGGCTCGCACTGCGCGACGGCGATGACGCTGTCCACCTCTTCCAGCGCGATGCGCGACATCCCGCCGAGCCCGGCCGGCGTGTCGAAGAGGACGAGGTCGAAGTCGCGCTGGCTGTGCTCCAGGATGCGCCCCACGATGTTGGCCTCGCGCGCGTTGATGGCGAAGCGATCCTCATCGAGCGCGTCGACGGGGCCCATGGGCAAGAGGCAGAGCTCCGGGAGCCGGGTCTTCACCAGACCCTCGAGCGGGGGGCCGCCTCGCGCGAGGTTCGCGGCCAGGCCGGGCCGGTCGCTGACGCCGTCGAGCGACATGCCGATGGCGCCCTGCAGATCCGTGTCGACGAGCAGGGTCCGCGCGCCTCGGCGCGCGAAGGCGAAGGCGCAGTTGAGCGCCACGGTGGTCTTTCCGACTCCGCCCTTGAGGCTGGCGAATGCGATGGATCGGGTCATTTGGGGTATCCGAGCTTGCGTAGCTGTTCCAGGTTAGCGCGCACGAGGCTGGATGCGGGGTCGAGCGTCGAGAGGTCGATGAGGACGCAGGCCGCCTCGCTGTAGCTGCGTTCCATCAAGAGGCGCCGCGCGTCGGAATTGAGCTGCTTGATGCGGGCCGCGCGCTGCTCCGGCGAGATGAGCGCGATCTCGATCCGCCGCGACGAGATCGGCGGCGGCGCCTCCACGCTGCCTTCGTCGATCCGGCGCAGCGAGTCGAGCACCAGCTCCGCCAGATCCTTGAAGATGGTGCGCTCCTTCGTCGAGCCGACGGCCGGGGTGACGCGCACACGCATCTCAGGGCGGATGAGCCGCGCGAACGCCTCCTCACCCACGCCGAGACCGTCGAACGCCGTCCACACCTGGCCGCGCCGCACCTCGATCAGACCCACGTCGGCGCTCGCGTTGCTGACCACGAGGACGTGCGACTCGCCGGACATGCAGATCATCTGCAAGAAGTCGACGGGCACGAAGTTCATCCCGATCGGCGCCGACTGCGCGCCCGCGGCGTGCGCCATGAGGATGAGCGTCTCCTCGGCGATGGGCCACGTCACCCGCGTGGTGCTCGCCGCTCCCGGGACCTCCACGCCATCGTTGACGGCGAGCACCAGCCGCGCCGTGCGGCGGAGGAGCTGCGCGACGGCGTCCTCCGGCCCACCCGGGAGCGACGGCGCATAGATGATGAGCTCCGCGCTCTGCACGCCATCGAGGGCTTGATCGAGCTCCTCCCAGGTCGCGGCGCCGAGGGCGCTCACCGGCGCCTGCCCGGCGATGACGCGGATGCACCGCATGCGCTCGCGCAGATCGGGAACGGCGACCACGACGATGGCCATCAGCCTCCCGTGTCGCGCCGCACTCGGCGCAGCATGACCGACGACGCCGTATCACCCGGGCGCATGCGCGCGCACGCCTCGAACGCCTCGATCGCAGCGTCGTAGCGGCGCTGCACGAACGCGGCGGTGCCGCGGGCGAACGCCTCGCGGTAGAGCCGATCCTCCTCGGTCTCGTACACCCGTGGCGTGAACGGCGCGCTCGCGGGGGGAGCTGGCGCGCTCGCGGGGGGAGCTGGCGCGCTCGCGGGGGGAGCTCCCGGCGGTCGCCGATCCAGACCGCGCTCCGGCATGGTCGGCGGCCCCGGATCGGCGCCGGCCTCGGACGGCAGCGTGTCCAGCTGCGGCCTGAAGGAGACCGACGGCCGGTCGCTGAACGGCGACGCCACCTCCCTCCCCGTGTAGAGGCCGACCAGCACCTGCAGCGTGCGGAGCCGCCCGAGCGGGCACATTTGAATGATGTCGTCGAACGTCGAGGCGCCGTCGATGTACCGCGCCACCAGGAGCGCGTCGGGCGAGCGACCCGCCGACACCGGGATGGGTCCCGCCACCTGATCGAGGCCGCCGAGCCGCTTGGCGTAGGCGCCGGCGAGGAACTCTTTGATCCGCTCGATGCTCGCCTGCAGCTCGCGATCGCCGGGCGACTCCGAGCGCGCCCGGTACAGCACCGCCAGCGCCTCCTCGTAGCGCTTCTCACGGACCAGCCGCACGATCTCCGCCCGCATGGGTCCGCTCTTCGGGAGCGCGCGGCTCTCGGGTTCCACCATCAGAGCTGAGTCGTGTTGGTCTTTCACGGACAACTGGCAAGTTACATGCCTCGACCGCCGGCATTCAAGCTGTTTGGCTGCACCTTCGCGGCGGCCGTCCTCGGTCGGCGCCGTCGATACCGGCGCGCCATCGTGACCGGCTCGCCATCGTTCAGGTACGCGCGTGTGGGACCAGCCAGCACCCCACCAGAACACTGGGAGCCGCGACATGCGCCCCATGGGAAGGCGGGGGAGACATGGGACGAGGCAATGACCACGGCCCGCTTCCACATTCGGTCCATTGAGTCGCCACGTGCTCTCGGGCGTCCCGCAGGATCAATCGTCAGCCAATCGCGAACGTCGCAAGCCGTATCGCACCTCAGCGCCGGTTCGCCCACCGGCCGCTGTTTCAAATTTGAATGGTGATCCCAAGATTGTGGGTGCAACTTACGTTGGGCTTGCGCTACAGTGGATGCACCGGCTGGACGCACCCCGCAGCGTTGCAGAAACGTCTGAGGTGGTTGGTGGAAAATTCCAGTAATCGAGCAGCAATCGAGCTCGGAATGCAGCGCGAGGGGAGAGCGCAGGATTTCAACCGAGGTGAGGTCCAGCAGCAGCGTCCATGCTCGGTGCGCCGTGATCTTGCCTTGAGGCCTCTCGAGGCGCTCACGGCGCTTGGTTCGCGCAAACAGAGGGATTGTTCAACCAACTGACACCCCACAGCCGAAAAGGAGATCGCTCATGCGGCAGGTCTTGCGGCACATTTTCGAGAAGAAGCAGGCATACGCTCGTCTACCCCTGTTCGAGCACATGCGTAACGAACTGCTCGATCCGAGCGAGCGGCTCGCGTTCTATCCATGCATGGCGTACTTCATCCTGAGCTTCGGTGATCTGAACAAATTCGTATTACGGGAGGAGCACGCCGCGGACAAATACCAAGAGATGGTCAACGCCCACACACGCGAGGACGACCATCACTGGCCGTGGTACCTGGAGGATCTGTCCAAGCTCGGCTACGACGTCGAGGGCCGGAGCACGGACCTGCTGCACTTCCTCTGGGGTGAGGAGACGATACAGAATCGGATCCTCACCGCGCGGCTCACCGCGCTCATCAAGGGCACGACGGGCCTCGAGCGGCTCGTCATCATCGAGGCGATCGAAGAGACCGGCAACGTGCTCTTCGGGGCGATGCTTCCCCTGGCGGAGGCCCTGGAGAAGCGCCTCGACACGCAGCTGCGCTACTGCGGCTCGTTCCATTTCGAGCGCGAGTCGGGCCACGCGGTGAACGCCGACCACGCCGAGCTCGCGCGCATCCCGCTCGACGCCGAGACGCGCGCGCGGTACATCGCGCTCGCGGACGAGGTGTTCACGATATTCGAGCCGTGGACACACGAGCTCTTGCGCTATGCCCTCGCGCACCCCGTGAGCGCCCCCGTGGCCGACCCCGAGACGGACGGCGTGAGCCAGGTGATGACCCGGTCGTCGGTGCTCGCCGCGTGAAGCAGCGCGGTTAAGCCTCGCCCGTCGCACCGCCCCCTCTACGGGACCCACCCCGGGCGCTCGTCATGCGACGAGCTCTCTGCACAAGACGTTGACGCTCATCTTGCCCCGACAGCGGTCGCCGACCGCGCGAGCGGCGGGGGGCCTCACGGCGCGCTCGCCGCGCCTTCCGCGCCTTCCGCCCCGACGCGCGGCGCGGCGCGGCGTCCCGCTTGCCGCGCCGGCTCATCCACACCACATCCACCACCTGCATGGCTCCAGAACGCAAGACGCACCGCGCCCTCACCGTCGCCGGGCTGATCCTGGCCCTCGCCATGGCCGCCCTCGAATCGACCGTCGTCGCCACCGCCATGCCCACCGTGATCGGCGATCTCGGCGGGATTCACCAGTACGCCTGGGTCACCACCGCCTACTTGCTCACCTCGTCGGTGCTGGTGCCCATCTGCGGCAAGCTGTCGGACATCTACGGCCGCAAGCCGATCATGCTCTTCGGCATCGCCGTCTTCCTGCTCGGCTCGATCGCGAGCGGCGCGGCGCAAACGATGCCGCAGCTCATCGCCTTCCGCGCCCTCCAGGGGGCCGGCGCCGGGGCGATGCAGCCGATGGCGATGACCATCTCGGGTGACATCTTCGATCTCAAGGAGCGCGCGCGGATCCAGGGCGTCTTCGGGGCCGCCTGGGGGCTGTTCGGCATCATCGGCCCGATGGTGGGCGGGCTCATCGTGCACTACTTCTCCTGGCGCTGGGTCTTCTACATCAACATCCCGTTCGGCGTTGCGTCCGTCGCGCTCGTGGCGACCTCGTTCCACGAGCGCATCGACAGGCGGCCTCACGAGCTCGATTTCCTCGGCGCGGCGCTCCTGTCCGCCGGCGTTGTCGCGCTGCTGCTCGCCACGGGGAGGCTGGGCGGGGAGACGACGCTGCTCGCGGCGGTCGCGTCGGCGGCGCTGTTCGCCGCGTTCTTCGCGGTCGAGCGCCGGGCCCCCGAGCCGATGATCCCGCTGCCGCTCTTCCGGCGCCCGGTGATGCTCATCTCCAACGTGGCCGGCGCGATCCTCGGCGGCGCGATGATGGGCACGATCACGTTCGTGCCGCTCTTCGTGCAGGGCGTGCTCCGCGGCACCCCCACCGACGCCGGCAGCGCCATCGCGCCGATGCTCATCGGCTGGCCGGTCGCGAGCGCGATCGGCGGGCGGCTCATCCCCCGGGTCGGGTTCCGCCCGCTCATCTGGATCGGCCTCGGCGTCACGGCGACGGCGGGGCTCGCGCTCGCGCTCGGCGGGGCGCACGACACGCCGCTGATGCTCCGCGCGACGACGCTTGTCTTCGGCGTGGGCATGGGGCTGTCGAACGTCGCGCTGCTCATCGCGGTGCAGAGCAGCGTCGCGTGGGATCAGCGGGGGATCGCCACCGCGAGCACGATGTTCTCCCGGCTGCTCGGCGGCGTCGTGGCGGTGGGCGTCATGGGCGGCGTCCTGACGGCCCAGCTCGCGAAGGACCCGTCGATCCCCGCGGACGCCGCGAGCCGGCTCCTGACGGCGGAGGGGGCGCGCGGCCTCGATCCGTCGATCCTCCAGCACCTCGGGGAGGCGCTCACGTCCGGCCTCACCACCGTGTTCTGGATCATCGCGGCCATGGGGGTCACCGGCTTCATCGCGGCGCTGTGGTTCCCCCGCGTGCCGCTCCAGGCCGCCGGGGGAGACGCGGCCGTCGCGCCGCCGAGCGAGGCCGGCGTCGGGTGAGGCGACCCGCCCGCGTCGCCAGGGACGGGGCTCGATCCAGCGCACATGGGCGCGTATGAACGGGGGTGGATGAGGTGGCGGTCCCGGGGGATCACGGTGGCGTGCGGGCTCGGGCTCGGGCTCGCGCTCGGCGGGGCGGGGTGCGAGGACCAGCGCTTCGTGATCGGCGTGTTCGCGCCGGGGCAGGGCGGGGGAGGGGGGGCGGCGGGCGCGCCGGAGCGGCCGACGTTCGATGCGCCGGCGGCGGTGACGGAGCTGAACAGCGACGCCAGGGAAGAGGACCCGACGCTGACAGGCGATCTCCTCGAGATCTACTTCATGTCCGATCGCAGCGGCAGCCGCGATATCTGGGCGTCGCGGCGGGCGGCGCCAGGCTCGCCCTGGGAGGCGCCGCGCGCCGTGGAGGCGCTCAACAGCGCCGATAGCGTCGAGGACACCCCCTGCGTCTCCGAGGACGGGCTCCGGATCTGGTTCTTCAGCGAGCGCGCTCCGAAGGGCATCTGGCGCGCCGAGCGCGCCGGCCGAGACGACCCGTGGGGCGCGCCGGCCCGCGTGGACGCGCTCGTCGCCGGCGACGGCGAGGTGATGTCCCCCCACGTCGATCCCTCCGAGCTCCGCGTCGTGGTCGGCGTCGAGCCCCCGGGCGCCGAGACGTACATCGCGATCGCGTCGCGCGAACGCCCGGAGGACCCCTGGGGCGCGCTCGCCCCGCTCGCCGGGCTGGACGGCGCGGGCGACGAGCACGCTCCGTTCCTGTTCGACGAGGGCCGCCAGATCCTGCTCCGATCGAGCCGTGAGGGCGGAGGAGACCTGTTCTGGGCGCGACGGCCGTCGACCGAGGCGGCCTTCGAAGAGGCGGAGTCGCTCGGTGAGCCGCTGAACCTTCCCGCAGAGCGGGACACCGATCCTCACCTCTCGCCCGACGGGGCCGTCCTGTTCTTCGCGTCGACGCGGAGCGGGGTGGCCGACATCTACGAAGCTCGGCGCGTCGCACGATGAGTCGTGGCATCGCCGTCTTGGTGTAAAATTTCTGCAAAGACGGTTTTTGACGCTCCACGAGAAGCTCGAGCAACCCATGATGGATCGTGGGCGCTCCGGCCCACGTGGGAGAGCGGGACGACTCGTCCCGGAGGACATCGAGCCGACCTCATGGCCAGCACCTCGACGGATGATCCGCCCATGGATCCTCAGGAGTTCACGATGCGTCTCACGCTTTGCCGATCACGGCGACGACGGGTGTCCTCGCCCACGTTGAGCCTCCTGATCGGCGTCGTCGCAACGCTCGCGGGCTGCAGCACGGAGCCCTCGGCGCAGGGCTCCGGGTCAGGCGGCCAGGACAGCGGCGCCACCGGCGCCGGCGGCACGACCACCGCTTCCTCCACCACGGCGAGCAGCGGCGCGGGAGGCCATCCGAGCGCAGCGGCCGGGGTGGGTGGCGCCGGGGGCGCCGGCGGCAGCGGCGGCGCGGGCGGGAGCGGCGGCGTCGGCGGCGGCAGCGGCGGCGCGGGCGGCAGCGGCGGCGCGGGAGGGGCCGCGGACAGGTGCGCCGATGCCCTCTACGACCCGGCGAGCCCGCCAGAGGCGCTGCCCCTGTCCGGGAACCTGGGGACCCACGACCCGGCCATCATCCAGGCCGGCGACCGCTACTACCTGTTCCAGACGGGGGACAGGCTCCCGATGAAGAGCTCGTCGAACCTCACCGCGTGGCAGGCCGCCGGTCGGGTGTTCGACGCGAAGCCCGCCTGGCTGGAACAGAAGGTCCCGGGCGTGAGCGACCTGTGGGCGCCCGATATCTCGCGCTTCGGCGACACCTACCATCTCTACTACTCCGCCTCCACGTTCGGCAGCAACCGGTCGTGCATCGGGCACGCGACGAAGGCATCGCTCGACTCGGCAGGTCCCTGGACGGACCGCGGCGCCGCCATCTGCTCCAACGACGGCGCGGCGCGGGACGACTGGAACGCGATCGATCCCAACGTCGCGATAGATGAGGAGGGGACGCCGTGGCTCGTGTTCGGGAGCTTCTGGGGCGGTATCAAGATGGTGAAGCTCGCCCCGTCGGGGGAGCGGGCCGACAAGGAGCTCCACGCCCTCGCCGCCCGCCCCGACGCCCGCGGGGCGCTCGAGGCGCCCTTCATCGTCCGGCGCTGCGGCTTCTATTACCTGTTCGTCTCGTTCGACGCCTGCTGCCGTGGGACGGACAGCACGTACAAGATCGCCGTCGGTCGTTCGAAGAGCATCACAGGCCCGTACGTCGACAAGGAGGGGACACCGATGATGTCCGGCGGCGGCAGCATCGTCGTGGAAGGAGGCTCCCGCTGGCGAGGGCCCGGGCACAACGCCGTGCTGTTCTCCGGCGATCGCGCTTACAACGTCTATCACGCCTACGACGCGCAGTCGAACGGCGCCCCCACGCTGCGGATCTCCGATCTGGCGTGGGACACCGACGGCTTTCCGCGCTCCGGAGGGCCCTAGTCGCGCCACCGCCGCCGGGCTCCGCGCTGCGCGCCCTGCTGATCGGGACTCATGGACTCCACCGTCGTCGCCAGAATGCGAAAGCCCGTGACTGACCTCCACGCGCCGCCGGAGGGGGCGCCTCCGCGGGCGGACGAGCTGCTCGGGCTCGCGCGCGCCGCCGCGGGGCGCGATCCGGCGGCCATCCGCACGCTCATCACCGAGCTCGGCGGCGCCATGTTGCGGAGCGTGCGGAAGGTGCTCGGCCCGCATCACCCCGACGTCGAGGACGTGACCCAGGAGGCCGTGCTCGCGCTGCTCCAGGCGCTGCCGTCCTTTCGCGCGGAGTGCACCGTGCTCCACTTCGCCAACCGGATCGCCGTGATGACCGCGCTCGGCGCGCGCCGGCGCCTCAGCGTGCGCGCGCGCTTCGACGAGCCGGGCGCGCCGATCGACGTGGCCCCGGACGAGAGCGGCGCGTCGCCGTTCGCCGAGGCGGTCTCGAGCCGGCGGCGTAAGATGGTGCTCGAGGTGCTCGACAGGATGCCCGAGGCGACCGCGGAGGCGCTGGCCCTCCATTTCGTGCTTGGCTACACGATCGACGAGATCGCGGCGCTCGCCCGCGTCTCTCCGAACACGGTCTGGAGTCGGCTCCGGCTCGGCAAGGAGGCGCTGCGGCGCGCGCTCGCCAACAACGCGAAGCTGGCCGAGCTCTTCCGGGGCAGGGAGACATGACCGCCGACTGCCGGAGCGAGCTCCTCACGCGGGTGCGCCGCGGCGTCGCGACCGAGCCGGACCGGCTCGCCCTCGACGCCCACCTCGGCACCTGCGCGTCGTGCCGGATGAGCTGGGTGCTCGCGCTGGACTTCGACGCCGCGGGCGCGGCGGAGCCCGGGGACGCAGAGCTCCTCGCGCGCATCGCGAACGCCGCGATCGGCGGGGCCGTGATCGACCTGCCGTGCGAGGGAGCGCCGGCGCGGCGGCGGCGCGAAGGAGCGCCCGTGCGGCTCGCGAGCGCGCCCGTGCGGCTCGCGAGCGCGCCCGTGCGGCCCGACAACGACGTCCGGCGCGGAGACGGCGGCGCTCGGCCGGGGACCCTCCTCGCGGGGCGGCGCTGGGCCGGATGGACGCGGAGCGCCTGGCTCTGCGCCGCGGCGGCCGTCCTCGTCGCCGGGGTGTCGCTCGCGACCTCGGCGCTCGTCCAGCCGCGCCCGGCGGCGGAGATGGGGCGGAGCGCCCGCCTGCTCGAGCCCTCGCTGCGCGCGGCGGTGTCCCGTGCGCGCGCCGCCGAGATTTTCGGGGCCGGTCCGTCCGAGGGCGAGGCCGCGCCGGCGCCCACCGGAGCGGCGCCGCCGGAGCTCGCGCCGGCCGCCGCTCCGAAGCCGCGCGAGGCCGAGCGCGAGCCGAGCGCGGCGGCGTCCTCGCCGAGCGCATCGCCGACCGCCTCGACGGCGGAGCAGCTGTTCCGGGAGGCCAACGACGCGCGGCGCGCCGGCCGCTCCCGGCGCGCCATCGAGCTCTACCGCGCGCTCCAGAAGGGGTTCGCGTCGTCGCCCGAGGCCACGCTCTCCCTCGTGTCGCTGGGCGGCCTGCTCCTCCAGGACGGCTCGCCTGCCGCGGCGCTGGCGCAGTTCGACCGGTACCTCGGCGTCGCCGGGTCGCGCCCGCTCGCGGTCGAGGCGCTCTATGGCCGCGGGCGCGCCCTGCGGGCGCTCGGGCGCGCCGGCGACGAGGCGCAGACCTGGCGGCGCCTGCTCCGGGAGCACCCGGGTTCGCCCTACGTCGAGCACGCCCGCCGCCGCCTCGCCGAGCTCGGAGGGTGATCACGGAGCGAGCGCCGATCTGGCTCGGGGTCGCCGCGGCGATCGCGCTCTCCGCGGCGCGCGCCACGGCCATCGAGGAGGGGCCTTCGGCGGCGTCCGCGTCGCCCGGCGCGCCGGTGGTGGAGATCGTGCTGACGGGCCCCGCGCCGAACCTCGGCGCGATCCGGGCGGCGCTCGAATCTCAGGCGCTCTCCGCGTTCACGCTCCGGTTCCGGGTCGCGCCGACGTTCGACGCGGCGGCGCTCTTCGAGGCGCGGGCCTCCTCCGGGGTGGCCCTCTCCTGCTGGATCGACGTGAGCGATCCGCGCCGCGCCGCGCTCTACTTCACCGATCCCGTGGCCGATCGCTTCCTGGTGCGCTCGATCGAGCTCTCGGGCGGCTTCGACGAGCTCGATCGCGAGTCCGTGGCCCAGGTCGTGGAGCTCTCGCTGCGGTCGCTGCGCGGGGGCGCGCGCGCGTCGCTCGATCGGGATCAGGCGCGCGCGCTCGTCCTCCGCCAGGCGGCGCCGGCGGGCCAGGCGGCGCCGGCGGGCCAGGCAGCGCCACCGCCACCGGGCGGCGCGCCGGGCCAGGCGGCGCCGCCGGGCGGCGCGCCGGGCCAGGCTGCGCCGGCGCTGCGCGGCGCGCTGGAGCTCGGGGCGTTCTACGGCGTCACGGTGCACTCGACGGAGCTCGGCTGGACGCACGGCCCCGGCGTTCGCGTCGCGCTCGGCGGGAGCTCGGGGCGGCAGCGGCTCGCCCTCGACGCGCGCATCCAGTACCAGTTCGAGCGCCGCTACGAGGAGCCGCGCATCGGCCTCGATCTCCGCACGATAGCGCTCCGCGCGGGCGCCTCCTGGCTCTACGCCCTCACGCCCGGCGCGGCGCCGCTGGAGCTCGGCGCGCGGCTCGGCGCGGGCCTCGATCATGTCGAGGCGGCGCCGCGGCCAGGCAGCGCTGGCGCGCCGTCGTTCGTCCCCGCCGGGGCGAGCGCTTCGAACGCGCTCGTGCTCGTGGCCGGCGCCGTCGCCAAGCTGCCGCTGAGCCGCGATGTCCGGCTGTTCACGGAGCTCTTCGTCGAGCTCGATCCCGCGCGCGTCCGCTACGATCTCGCGCTCGAGCAAGGGACCGAGACCGTCCTTGCGCGGTACCGTTTCCGGCCTGGCGTGCTGCTCGGCGTCGAGCTCTGACGGCGTCGCGTCGGCCTGGCGTCGAGCCGTGGGATGGTCGTTGTTATGAAAATTTGCGCTTTGACGCGACGGCCAGGCGCCCGCGAGAAAATCGAACGACGCGTGATTGATCGCAGCCGCCTCGGCGCACGTGGGGAGGACAGAGCGGTGCTTTGTGGACGCTTCGCGCTCTCATCACCCACGTTGACCACGTACGTCCTTCCGGGCACGCACCCGACGCGTGCTCGTCGTGCACTGTCTTCCTGCAGGAGCTCGTCATGCGAATTCGGCCCATCTTCATGACCGTCGTGCTTCATTCTTTCGTCGCCGGCATCGGCTTCGCGTCGGGGGGTTGCAGCTCGGGAGACCCCGACGATCACCCCGCCACGCAGACCACAGGCAGCGGCGGTGGCGGCACCAGCGCCAGCGCCAGCGCCAGCGCAAGCACAAGCGCCAGCAGCGGTGCGGGCGGTGCGAGCAGCGCTTCCGGCCCCAGCGCCGCGGGTGTGGGCGGCGCGGGAGAGGGCGGCGGCGGTGCGGCCGGGGGGGCCACGAGCGCTTCAGGCGGCTCGGAAGGCGGCGGCGGGAGCGCCGAGCTGCCGGACGTCACGGTGTACATCGCCGGTGACTCGACCGTTCAGACCTACGTGAACAGCGCCCTTCACCAGGCGGGCTGGGGCCAGATGCTGGGGGAGTTCTTCGATGAGCGGGTGCGCGTCGAGAACCGGGCCATCGGCGGCCGGACCGCGCGCCGGTACATCGACGAGGGCCGCCTCGACGACGTCCTCGAGGACATCCAGAGCGGAGACTACTTCCTTGTGCAGTTCGGCACGAACGACAGCAACAAGACCGCGACGTACGAGCACGACGGCGAGACCATTCCCTATTACCTGGACCCCGCGACGGACTTCAAATCGTACCTCGAGCAGTACATCACGGGCGCGCAGGGGCGCGCCGCGACGCCGGTGCTTGTCACCCCGCCCCCGCGGCGATCGTGCTCCGGGGACAGCCACGAATTCGGCAACGGCCTGAGCGCCCATGCGAAGGCGATGCGGGAGCTCGGAGACGAGCTGGACGTGGCCGTCATCGATCTCAACGCGAAGACGCTCGCCCACCTGAACTCGATCGGGTGTGTGGCGGCGGGCGAGGACTTCTTCCTCGTCCGGGCGGACGGCACGGTCGACGGAACCCATTTCAACGAGACCGGCGCCCGGGTCATGGCGGGCCTGGTGGCCGACGGCACCGAGGACGCCGGCCTGACGCTCGCGCAGTACCGGAAGTGACGGGACCGACGCGCCTGTCGAGCTCGCGGCATCGACCTGAAGCATCCTCTCTAATTTCGGAAAAATTCACAGGGAGGCGGGGAGATTGGGAGTGAAATCCCATGAACCTCCCCGTCTCCCCGCCTCCCTGTTCAATCTTTTCTTTTGATAAAATGCCAACAGAATGAGGGAATTGGTCAGGGCGTCGACGTCACCTCACGTGGATGTCCGGCTTCGGGGGCGCCGCCATTCCGCCGCCGATGTGGAAGCTCGGGTGGGGCGGCTGGTTGTAGGCGGTCTGCTCCGAGCTGACCTGCATGCGGTACTGGGGGTCGTGCATCAGCGTGTAGAGCCGGCGCGTCGTCACGTTCGTCGTCGTGTACAGCCGCAGCGCCGAATTGTCGGACTCGCGCCACACGATCTCCTCGCGCCAGTCGCCGAGCAGGTCGGCCGTGAGCGCCGGCGTCGACTTCGTGCCGTTGTTCGAGGCGCACTGGCTGCAGCTGAGGAGCGAGCCGCCGCCGTACTTGGTGATCGACGTGTTGTTCTGCAGCTCGCGCAGCTCGTCCGCGTCCCACCAGATCAGGAAGTTGGCCGACGCGGGCTGGCTCCCGACGTTCGACCCGCTGGTCGCGGACAGGAGCCCTCCCGTGGAGTTGGTCCACATCTCCGCGCCGGCGTTGCTCGCGAGCACGTCGCCCGCCACGCCGCGCCCGGTGTCGGCCCCCGTGACGGGGCCCTGCTTGAGGATCGCGCAGGAGTTCGCGTCGTGAATGTCGTAGGTCGGCTTGGTGCCGTCCTCGTGCGGCATGAACACCTCGAGCCCCGGGCGTGAGAGGACGAAGTCGCTGACGTGCAGCGCGTCGCCGTGCCCGAGCGCCGTCGAGCACTTCCGGGTGCCGTTGCTGTCGATCGTCGAGGCCCCGTAGATGACCTCCTGCGCCCCGTCGGCGTCGACGTCGGCCACGACCATCGAGTGGGCGCCCTGGCCCGTGTAGGCGGTGTTCGCGTTGCTGTCGGCCTTCCAGATCTGGGTGAGCTTGCCGCCGCGGAAGCTCCACGCGGTCACGGTGGCTCGCGTGTAGTAGCCGCGGGCCATCAGGATCGCCGGCTTGCCGCTCGCGTCCTGGCCTGTCCCGAGATCGCTCACGAACGCCGCGCTCGCGAGGAACCGATCGACCCGGTTGCCGTACGAGTCCCCCCACGAGGAGACCGTCCCCCGGGCCACGTCGAAGGCGACGGTCGCGAGCTCCGCGCCGCTCGCGCCGCTGAACACCGTCAGGTACTCGGGGCCGGTGAGCACGTAGCCCGCGGCGTTCCGGTAGTCCGCCGCGTCGTCGTCGGAGGCCGCGGGACCTCGGCCGAGGTAGGCGCCCGCGCCGTCGCGCGTGCCGGGAGCGGTCTTCACCGCGATCTCCGCGTTGCCGTCGCCGTCGAAGTCGTACACGACGAACTGCGTGTAGTGCGCGCCCGCCCGGATGTTCCTCCCGAGGTCGATGCGGAAGAGGCGCTTCCCGTCGAGCTTGTAGGCGTCGAGGTAAACAGGCCCCGTGCAGCCAGCCTGGGAGTTGTCCTTGGCGTTCGAGGGATCCCACTTGAGGATGATCTCGTACTGCCCGTCGCCGTCGACGTCTCCGACGCTCACGTCGTTCGCGGAGTACGAGTAGCTCTCGCCGGCGTTATCGCACTTCGATGGAGTCGTCCCGCCCGCGGGGGCCGTGAGGGGGATGCGGAGGTAGTTCTGGCCCCAGGTCGCGGCGGCGGGGGAGGCGGCCTGAGCGACGCCGCCGACGACTGCCCGGACCGTATAAGTCGACGAGCTGGTGCCGGCGGTATCGAGGGTGTTGGTGCTGTTCGTGACGTTCGCGATGCGCGTGCCGTTGCGGTACACATCGTACGAGATCGCGCTCGGGTTCGCTGCGTCGTACTCGTAACCGAACATCCGCCATCCGACGTAGACGCCGTTCGAGACCTTGACGGCGACCACGCCGCGATCGAGGTCCTCCATCTGGTAATGCCCGGTCGGGGCGGCGCCGCCCGCGCCGCCGCTGCCGCCGGAGCCGCCGCTGCCGCTGGAGCCGCCCGCGCCGCCGGACCCGCCCGCGCCGCCGCTGCCGGTGCTGGCGCTGGTGCTGCTGGAACTGCTGCTACTGGCGCTGCTGCTGCTGCTGCTGCTGGCGCTGGTGCTGCTGGCGCTGCTACTGCTGCTGGCGCTGGCGCTGCTGCTGCCGGACCCACCCGCCGTCACGCTGGTGAGCGCTGGGCGCTGCGAGGGGCCGCTCGCGTTGGCGCAGAACCCGAAGCTCGTCGATGCCCCCACCGCCAGGGTCGCGTTGTGCGCTGCGGGCGTGGCGACCAGCTGCGACCCGCTCACGCTCGTGGTGGTGTTCCACGCGTTCGTGAGCGTGGAGCCGTTCAGGTTCGTGGTGATCCGCCAGCTCGTCGTCGTCGTGGTTCCCGTGTTCCGGATGGCGACGTCGGCGCAGTACCCGGTCCCCCAGTCCGACGCGACCGTCAGCGTGGCTGTCAGCCCGTCGCCCGTCAGCGGTTGATCCCAGGCTTCCTGTTGCTCGAGCCTCCCTTCGGGCCCGTAGGCGTCCTCCACGACGCACGCTCCGAGGAGCACGAGGGCAGCGGCGGTCGCTGCCGACAAGCAAGTTCGCATGGAAAGTTCCTTTCAGAGCACGCGGAGCGCGAGGCGATCCGCGAAAGGTCCTCGGCTTCCAGCGCCGGTGGCCCTGGGGCCGGCGGCGCTCGGAGACCGAGGATCAATGAATGACCTCCATGGTTGCTCGAGCAGCTCGGACCCAATCACGAAAGCCACTCGTCCTCCGCGTTTTTCGGCAGATGGGAGTTTTTGCGGCGTACAAGAATGCGTGATCGTCCCGCGAAGCCTGATGATGGCGGGCGCCCACCGAGGTTCCCTTGCCCGCGATTTCTCGACATCTTCTCGACATCCCGTGCCGATCTCGTGCAGACGAGTGACCGTGCTCGTCCACGACGATCGCCGCCGCCACCGCAGCAGCGCCGGAGCCGCCGATTCTCGTCGGACACCGGGAAAGGGCGGCGCGTGTGAGCCCGCAGCGGCGTGCTAGCTCGACACTGTTCACAAATAATCCACACGCTGTGGACAAATGTTCAGGCGTCTGTAAGGCCGGGCGCTGCCGGTGGGCCTGGCTGCTGGCGCGCCTGCTCGACGCCTGACGTCAGCGGAAGCCGGACCTGCCGCCGCGCCCGCGAGCCGCGCCAGGGATCAGGGCGCCGCCGGGCGGATCTGCTTGCGGATCTTCTTGATGAAGGTCTGCGTGCATTTGCCGTGGCTGCCCTCGTGCTCGATGATCTCTCGCGTCAGCTTCGCCTTCGTCTCGTTCGAGACCGTCGCGCTGGCCCGCACCTCGTTCGCCAGCTGGCCCCCTTCGAAGGTCCCGGGCCACGTCTGCTTCTCGACGACGGCCGCCACGTTCGTCGGCCGGTGGTGCGAGGCCTTCGTCTTGGTGACGTCCCGGAAGCCCCCGTCGTCGGACCGCCGCCCGGAGCCGTGGCAGCTCGGGCACGTGGTCGTGTTTCCAAACGAGTTGGCGATCCGACCGTCGCCTCCGCAAATCCCGCACGTCTCTGCCATCTGTCGGGTGTACTGTACTTCCTGTGCGCGAGCAGGCGTTCTCTCGCGTCCCGGCGATAAATGTCGCGTCAGGCGCGGCGCGGAGGCCCAGCGCGGGGCCAGGCGTCCGCTGATCGAGCTGGGTGAGAGCGGACGAGCTCCGCTGCCCTGGCTCGGCCATCCCTCGCGGCTCGCGCCTGCTGCGCGCGGCTCGCGCAGCTCGGCGGAGGACGTGCCGAGCTCCAGCTCACGTGGGCTCGGTCGCGCGGTGCGACGCCTCGCTCACGCGACGAGGGCGGGCGCGGCTAAAGGCACTCGGACTCGCACGACTGCGCGCACTGGCTCGGCGTGAGCCGGCCGTCCTCGCGGCACAGATCCATGCACGAGTCGTAACACGCATCCGAGTTGTTCGGCACGAAGTTCACGGTCACGGTCCTCGCCGCCGACATCGTCACGAAGCAGCCGTTGCCCAGGACGCTGTCGCACCCCGCGCGGCCTGCGGGCGTCCGCCGGCGCGTTGCGCGAAGGTTCGCTCAAGCTGGGCCGGAGCTCGCTCAACGGATCGGGCTCGGCCAGAGCCCCGTGGCGGCGAGCAGCTCGACGGCCCGGCTCATCGCCTCGATGAGGCGACCCATCTGGCCGCGGTCACGCCGCGAGCCGATGCTCTATCTCGATCGGCGTGAGCTGCGGCGGCTGCTCGTCGACGACGAGCGTGCTCCCCGGGTGCTGGCGGACGAGGTCCTCCGTGGACTCGATCGCTTCCTGCACGGTGCCATACGGGAGCGAGCGGGTGACGTATCCCTCGGCCGCGACCACCCAGCCCCAGCCGTCGGGGTCCGGCATGACGTGGTAGGCGAATCTCTGTGTCATGGCGTGTCCTCCCTCCGGGAGGGTGAGCCCGGCGCGCGCGAGCCGCAAGAGATCGGCGCTCGCGAAGGCCCTACCGCTGGCGGCGCTGCACCTCCTTGAGCGCGAGCTTCGAGATCGCCCTCAGGGTGTCGAACACGCCGCGCCCGCTCGCCGCCGCGGCCTCGAACTCGGGCGCTCCGCCCGGGTTGAGGAGCTCCCGGAGCTCGTCGATATCGGCGATCCCGTCGAGATCCCGCTTGTTGTACTGGACGACGAACGGCAGCCGCCCGGGCGAGCGGCCCTCCTCGGCCAGGTTGTCCCACAGATCGGCCATCGACTCGACGTTCGCGTCGAGCCGGGCGCGCTGAGAGTCCGCCACGAACACGACGCCATCCAGCCCCTTCAGGATGAGCTTCCGGCTCGCCCTGTAGAAGATCTGGCCCGGCACCGTGTAGAGCTGAAGGCGCGTCCGGAAGCCCGACAGGCCCCCGAGATCGAGCGGAAGGAAGTCGAAGAACAGCGTGCGATCGCTCTCGGTCTTGAGCGAGATGAGCCGCCCCTTGGCGCTCGGCACCGTCCGATCGTACACGTAGTGAAGGTTCGTCGTCTTGCCGCAGAGGCCGGGCCCGTAATAGACGATCTTGCAGTAGATCTCCCGGCTCGCATAGTTGATGAACGCCATCGGCGTGCTCCTCCAGAGTCGACGTTCGAGGGGGAGGCAAGGCCGGTCCCCGCATTGAAATTGAAAGCGACCGGAGGCCACCGCATTGGAAGCGATGGTTGCGGTCGTCCAGCGCAATGAAAACGAAGGCGGCCACCGGCGCCCGCGCTGGAAGCGGCGTCCGTGGTCGATCCCGCGCTGGGAGGCGAGGCGCTGGCCGCCCCCCACGCGTCCCGGCGTCCTGCGCCGCGCCGGGGGCGCCCGCGCGCCGCGAGGCGCGCCCCCAGCACGTCGCGCGGCGCGCCGCGCTGCCTGCTCCCCGGCGCTACGTCACGCGCGGCCGGCGGCGAGCGGACGCGCCGCTGCTGCCGCCGCGAGCGGCGCCGCGCCGGCGGCGATCACGAAGACGCGTCGGCGATCGCGTGGAGGGCCGCCACGAAGCCCTCCAGGGAGGCGTCGCGCGCGTCGCTGTGCTTCACCAGCCGCTCGTTCACGGCGATGAGCTCCACCACGTCGGGGCTCGCGCCCGGGATCCGCCGGAGCTCGTGCACAGCGCGGCTCACCCGCGACGGCGGGTCGAGGCACGCGAGCGCCGACAGCGCCGCCGTCGCGCCGGCCTCGCGGCCCGCCGCGAGGGCCTCCCGCGCCATCCCGAGCAGCACCAGCGCGAAGGCGACCTGGATCGCCTCCAGGAAGCCGCGGGAGACCTCCTTGCCGCCCTGGCTGGCCTCGCTCCACGCGAGCGTCACGAGCTCGCCTATCTCCGAGAAGGCGCGCGCCGACATCAGCGTGGAGAGCGTCTCCAGGCCGTGTTTGTCCCACGCCGCCCGCGTCGTCAGCTGGCGCGCGAGCCAGGAGAGCACGGCATACGCGTCGTCCCCCGCCCGGATCGCGCCGAGCGCGATGTCCATCAGCGCGGCCCGCGCCACGCCGTGCGCCTCGAGCCAGCCGAGCAGGTTCGCCCGCTCCGCGCCCCGCGGCGTCCGGCGCGCCTTCTCGAGGATCGCGTCCCGGAGCGCCGGGGGAAAATGGAGGATATCGACGCTCCAGTCCTCGTCCGAGCCGCGCGCGCGCTCCATCGCCAGCGCGGCCAGCGCGTCGTCGTCGAGCGAAATCGCCCCGGCCCGCCTCGCCGCGAGGATCTTCGGGACCGGCAGATCGCGCAGCGCGGGGCGCTCCCCGTTCAGGCCGTCGAGCTCGTCCCCGTCGAGCAGCGGCGGCAGCCCCTTGTGGACCTTGGGCGCGAGGATGAACCCCGAGGGCCACTGGACAGGCTCGCGCCGGCAACGCTCGAGCACGCGCTCGTAGATCCCCGCCGGGACCTTGCCGCGCACGAGATCCGACAGCTCGATCCACTCCTCCTCGTCGAGCACGAGGCGCGGCACGCCCAGCACCTCGTGCTGGAAGTGCGCGGGATCCTGGATCGCGAGCCGCGCGAGCTGCCGGATCACCGGCCCGCTGAAGCCGCTCTCGCAGCGCGCCCTCCAGCGCAGGAGATCGGATGTCCCGAGCTCGTCGATGTGCTCGGACAGGAAGGCATGATCGTCTGGCTCCAGCGACGGCTGACGGAGCACATGAAAGAACGCGACGGGACGGGCACGGCCCCGGTGCGCGCGCACCAGGGCCTCAATCTCCGCCTTTCGCATGGCGCGACCTCATCACCCGAGACCCCATGTGGGATCAGGGACACTCTCAGGTCCATCGTCGCCAGGCGCGAGCGCGGCCCGTCATGACTCGTCGGTCGGTGGAATGACGGATCCTGTTCCTGACCGGTGTGCCCAGGGTAGCGCCGGCGCGCCCGGTGTCAACGCGCTCGTCGCTACTCAATCTTCAATGCGCCGCCGCCGCCGCGGCTCCCGGCCGCCCGCGGGCGGCTTGACGTCGCGCGAGAGCGGCAGCTCGACGGAGAAGGTCGAGCCTTTGCCGATCTCGCTCGATACGCTCACCCGCCCTCCGTGCGCCTCGACGATGGTGCGCGTGATGTAGAGGCCCAGCCCGAGCCCGCCGTAATGACGCGACGAGACGCCCCGGCGATACCGCTCGAAGACCTGCTCTCGCACGTCGGCGGGGATGCCGATGCCATGATCGGTGACCGAGAGCCGGGCGGTCTCTCCGTCCGACGCGATGGTGAGCTCGAGCGGCTTGCCCCCGCCGAACTTGATCGCGTTGCTCAGCAGGTTGGTCACGACCTGCTCGATGCGCTGCGCGTCCCAGCGGCCGACGACCGGCCCGGCGGCGCGCACGTCGAGCGCGCAGCCCGCCCGCGCGAGCTGGTCGTCCAGGTACGTCGTGACCTCTCCCACGATCGCGCGGAGATCGATCTCGATCGGGTCGAGCTCCAGGCGCCCCGCGTGGATGCGGGAGACGTCGAGGAGCATGTCGACGAGGGCGACGAGGCGCTTGATCTGCCGCTGCGAGAGATCGACCGACGCGCGCGCCCGCTCGATGCCCTCCGGGCCGCGCGAGAGCTTCTTCTCCATCGAGTGGACGGCGAGCTGCAAGCTGGTCAGCGGCGTCCGGAGCTCGTGCGAGGCGACGGAGAGGAACTCGTCCCGCGCGCGGACGGCCTCCTCCGCGCGGGCGCGCGCCCGCTGCTCGTCCGCGAGCAGGCGGTCCCGCTGCTGCTCGGCCTGCACGCGCGTCGTGACGTCGCGGAAGCTCCAGACCCGCCCGACGATGCGCCCGCTCGCGCGCTGAGGCTGGGAGTAGCGCTCGAAGACCCTCCCGTCGTCGAACGTCAGGGTGTCGATGCCGCTCGCCTCGCGGGGGTCGTCGACGCTCCTCGTCATCCTCGCTTCCTGGAGGAGCTGCTCGGAGTCCGCGAGCTGATCGAGGCAGAGCGCCAGGCGGTCGTCCTGCGAGAGGAGCACCTGCTCGGGGATCCCCCACATCTCCCTGAACCTGCGGTTGTGCCGCACGGGGCGGCCCGCGTCGTCGACGACCAGGATGCCGTCCGCCGTCGAGTCGAGCGTGGCCTCGAGCAGCGCGTGCGAGTGGCGCAGCATCTCCTCGGCGCGCTTGCGCTCGGTGACGTCCGTCGCGATCCCGCACACCGCATACGACGTCCCGTCCGGATGGCGCAGCGGGAACTTGAGGGAGAGGAAAGCGTGGATGCCGTCGGGGGCCGGAACGAACTCGTCCCTCTCGATGGGGTGATCCTCCCGCAGCGCGGCGAGATCGTTGGCGCGCACCGCGTCGGCGATCTCGGTCGGGAACAGCTCGTGGTCGGTCTTGCCGAGGATGTCCTCGCGGCTCACGTGCACGACGTCCTCGTAACGGCGGTTGATGAGCAGGTACCGCCCGTCCGGGGCCTTGACGAACACGACGGCGGGCGTGTTCTCGAGGATGGCGTGCAGGAGCGAGCTGCTGTCGTGCAAGGACGCTTCCGCGCGCCGGCGCTGCGTGTTCTCCTGCTGGAGCTCGCCGTAGAGCCGCGCGTTCTCGAGCGAGATGGCCGCCTGCGACGCGAGGACATCGAGGACGCCCAGCTCCGCGGTGGAGAAGGCGCCCGGGACCAGGTTGTTCTCGAGGTAGAGCAGGCCCATTGCCTCGTCCTGGCGCACGATGGGCACGCCGAGGACCGAGCGCCGAGGGCGCACCGCGTCGCCGAAATAGGGATCCATCGCGAACCGGTGCGGCGCGGCCGCGTCGGCGATCGCGATGGGCTTGCGGGTGCGGAGGACGGCTGCGCAGAGCGACAGGGGCACCTGCGACGGCGCCGCGAGGTGGCCGGCGGGGCCGAAGGCCCGCTCGCCATCGCCGCTCGCCTCCGCCAGGACGAGGCCCTCCGGCGACGAGAGGAGCAGGCAGCCGCGCTGCGCGCCCACGTGCTCCATGGCCACGAGCAGGAGCCGGGCGTGCAGCTGGGGCAGGACCAGCGCGCTCGAGATCTCCTGCGAGGCCTTCAAAATACCGAGCATATCCAGGTATTTGACGTCGCCACCCCCGGACGCGGGCCGCCGCGCGAGCTCGGGGTGCTGCTGGAGCAGGGCGCAGACCTTCGCCCGCGCGCCCCAGGCCTCGTAGCTGTCGCGGGCGCGCGCGAGGTAGGCGCTCGCCGCCGTGTCGAGCCCCCGCTGCTCGTAGAAGCGCGCGCAGAGCTCGCTGGCGAGCGCCTCGACCTCGACGAACCCGCCCGCGCGGGCGCCCTTGAGGGCCTGCTCGTACCCGCGCTCCGCGGCGAGCTCATCGCCCGAGAGGCGCGCGAGCTCGGCCGAGACCAGGGCCACCTGGTGTGCGAAGTTCTCCGGGGACGCGTCCGCCAGCGCCGCCAGGTGGGCGAGGTGCGCGCGCACGGCCTCGAGGCAGGCTGGCGGGGGCGCGCGGGCGTGGCCGGCGGAGCGCGCGACCGCCGCGTAGAAGTGAACCTGGGCGGCCCCGAGGAAGCGGCGCGCGGCGTGCAGCAAGGCGCCCGCGCGCTCCGCCGCTCCGGCGGCCTCGCCCAGATCGCCGAGGAGCACGCGCGTCTGCAGGTCGAGGAGATGGCCATAGAAGGCCCTGATCGGCGCCCTCCGCGCGAGCTCGTCCGCGGAGCGCTCCGGAGGGCGGCCGGGCGCGGGTGGGTCGCGCAGCCGCGCGAGCAGCCGCAGCTGATCGCGGAAGATGTCCTGGTCCACCGGGCCGCAGGTGCGCTCGGCGAGCGCGAGGCGCCGCGAAGCCTCCTCGGCGACGTCGTCGAGGGAGTCGCCGACGAACAGCTGAAACGCGATGAGCTGGTGGCCGAAGTAGCACGAGAAGGGGTAGTTGCCGGCGGAGAGCGCCGCGTCCAGCTCGCGCCGCGCGAGCTCCAGACAGCGTCGGACAGGCATCTCCAGGTAGCCGAGCAAGACGATGAACGTGAAGCTCGCCCTGGGCCTGTAGGGCGAGTGCTCCTCGCGCTGGGCGAGCCGATAGCCCGCCTCG
Source organism: Sorangium sp. So ce302 (assembly GCF_051530145.1). Lineage (GTDB taxonomy): Bacteria > Myxococcota_A > Polyangia > Polyangiales > Polyangiaceae > Sorangium > Sorangium cellulosum_B. The sequence continues at coordinate 2,179,658 of NZ_CP150326.1, forward strand.
CCGAAGGCGAACGCGTCCGCGGGGCGCCCGCGCCGCTCGGCAAGGACGAGCCCGAAGGTCGCGTAGGCCGCCGCGGAGCTGCTCGTGTTCCCGTGCGTCAGCGAGAGCTCCACCGCGGCGCTGGCGGCGGCCGCCATGACGTCCCAGCTCGCGTGGTAAGCGGGCTGGTACAGCGTGGCGGCGAGATCGCAGACGGCCCGGGCGCGCGGGTCGGTCATGGGCGGCAGGTCCGGGAGGGCGGCGATGGCGAGGGCGCTGCCCTCGAGGCGACCCAGGACCGCCGCGACGGCGGCGTCCACCGCGGCGGCCTCCGGGTGGCGCGGCAGGGGGAGCCCGCAGTTGCCGAAGCCCGCGACGCAGCTCTCGACGGCGGCGTCCATCGCGCCTTGCGCGACCTGGATCTCGGCGAGCAGGGCGTACACGGTCGCGGCCACGCACGGCCCGGAGGCGCGCTCGCACAGCGACGCGCAGATGCGCTCCGCGGCCGCGAGCTCGCCGGTCGCGAACCGGCACTGGGCCAGCGCGAAGTCGAGCTCGAACGCGAGCCCGGCGCGCGCCGCCTCCCCGCGCGCGCCCGCGAGCAGCTCGGCGCCCAGCAGGAAGAACCCGATGGCCGCGGCGTGGTGGGTCGCGGCCTGGGCCTTCCGGCCCGCGCGCAGGTTGAGCTCGGCGGCCCGCGTCCGCTCCTCCGGGGACGTGATCCGCGGCGCTCCGCGGGTGATCTGGCGCACGATCTCGAAGAGCTGGGCCTCGACGCGGTCGGGCGGGAGGCCGTCGAGCAGGGCGCGCGCGGCGGCGAGGTGCGCCTCGGGCCGCTGCTCGGCGGGGGTGAGCTCGTAGGCGACCTGATGGATGCGGTCGTGAAGGAAGCGGATCTCGCGGTCGATCCGGACGATGAGCCGCAGGGCGAAGGCCGCCTGCAGGCGCTCGATGACGGCGTCTTCCGGGCAGCCGAGGAGGAGCGCCAGCGTCGTCAGATCCGCGGCGTCGCCGAACAGGGCGAACCGCCGCAAGGCGTCCTGCGTGCCCGCGTCGAGGCTGCGGAGGTTCGCGGCGATGATCTCGGCGACGTCGTCCGAGCACCTCTTCGCCCGGATCTTCTCGAGATCCCACCGGAACGCTCGGGCGGTGGTCGAGAAGCGGATCAGCCCTTCCTGGTGGAGCGTGCCCGCGAGCTGCGCGATGAACAGCGGATTTCCCCCTGTCTTCTCGTGGAGGCTCGCCGCGAGCGGGGCGACCTCCTCCCGGGGGGCGCGCAGCGAGTCGGCCACCCACGAGGTCACGGCGTCGGCGGACAGCGGGGCGATCGCGATCTCGGTCACGGCGACGTCCTGCGCGCGGAGCCGGCGGATCATCCGGCGCACCGCGTGGGAATCGGAGACCTCGTTGCTCCGGTACGCGCCGAGGATCAGCGTGTCGCGGACGCCGGGGTCGGTCGCCCAGCGCTCGACGACCTTCAGCGTCTCGGCGTCCGTCCACTGGAGATCGTCGAGGAAGACGATGAGCGGCTTCCCCGGCCGCGCGAGCGCGCCGAGGAGCTGGCTGAGCGCCAGCAGGAACCGCGCCTCGGCCTCGGGGGGCGGGATCTCGGGCGGCGGGCTCTGCTGGCCGAGGATCCGGGCGAGCGCCGGGAGCATGCCGGCCAGCAGCGACGCGTTCGCGCCCAGCGCCCCCGCGAGGCCGCGCTGCAGCTCCGCGCGCGACGCCTCGCCCTCTTCGAGGGCCTGGACGAGCGCGCCGTCCAGCGCCGCGAGGAGCGCCTCGCACGGGGCATGGCGCGGGGCCACCTCGCACCTGCCGCCGGTGAAGCGCGCCGCGGGCGCGCGGACCGACTCGCCCAGGTGATGGACCAGGCGCGTCTTGCCCACGCCCGGCGGGCCCGAGATCAGGACGAGCTCCGCCCGGCCATCGCGCCCGACGCGCGCCACCGCGCCCTCCAGCCGCGCGACCTCGCCGGCGCGGCCGTAGAGCCCGGGGGTCAGCCGCAGAGGCGGCGGCACGTCGGCGAGACCCGGCTGGAACGGCGCGATCCGCCCCTCCGTCCGGAGCGCCTCCCGGCACCGGACGAGATCGTGCTGGAGGCCGGCGGCGCTCTGGTACCTGTCCTCGGGGAGCTTCGCGAGCAGCTTCAGGACGAGCTCGGCGACGGTCGAGGGCAGCCCGGGCACGGACACGAGCGGCGACGGGGGGACGACCGCGGCGTGGCAGTAGAGCCATCCCAGCAGATCGTTCGCGGCGAACGGCAGCCGTCCGGTGAGGAGCTCGAACAGGATCACCCCGAGGGAGTAGAGGTCCGACCGGTGATCGATCGCGACGCCGAGGCGCCCGCCCTGCTCGAGCGACAGGTATGGCCAGGTGCAGGGGGACGGACGGGCCGATCGGGGGCTACACCGGCCTGGCGAGAGCGACCAGGGGCTGAACCCGGTCAGCTTGATGGCGTCGCCGGGCAGGAGCATCACGCGGTGCGGGGTGAGGCCGAGGTGGACGATCTGCCGCCCGTGGATCGTCGCCAGCGCCCCGGCGATGCCGGTGGAGAGCCTCAGGAACCGGCCGAGAGCCATCGGGGTGCCCATGAGGCGGGCGAGCGGCGTCGCTCCGTCGTCCTGGATCACGAGCGCGGGCTGGCCATGGAACGTGCAGATCCGCGCCGCCTCCATGGCCACGTCGCAGCCGACCAGCCGCGTCGCCTCCAGCTCGCGCCGCAGCGCCTCGTACTCGGCCGTCGAGGGGTGAGCGACCTTCAGGGCCTTGACGAGGACGCTCCGCCCCGCCGGCTCGCGCGCCCGGTAGAGCGCGAAATCCGGTCCTTCGTCCAGCACGGCCTCCGCGAGGTATTCGGTCGCTGTCTGCATGGCTCTGGCGTGCCGGGCGTGACACACGCCTCCGGGGCGCGGCTGCGCTCGAAGGCGCCTGCGCTGCGCTGCACTGTCGATCGACAGGCAGGATCGGTACCAGCGGTGAGCGGTCGGCGCCGCGGCGGTCCAGGCGTCCTAGGATCGGCTCGGCGCGTCGGCTGCGGCGTGACGGCCGGTCAGGGCGAGCCGCGTCGATCGCAGCGCCGTCGGACGCTGTCTGCCGAGCTCGGCCTTGAGCAGAACCCTCCCCGTATCGTCCGCTGGCGCGCGAGAGCGCGAGTGATGGGGAGAGAGACGACGGGAGAGGAAGCGGGGGAGACGTCAGGCCACGAGGGCCCGTGACCCCTCGGGAACAGCGCGTTCATTCGTCCGCGGTCGTCCACGGTCGTCCAGGATGTCATCTGCTTGCGTCATCCCGCAATCGATTGCGCTTCCATTCCAGTCGTGCCAACTCCATTGAAGGGGACGCGCCGGACCTCAGCTGAAACCAGCGGCCAGGTAGCAGCTCTTTTTAGCGGTGCAGCTCGAAGAGGAGACGGCAGGTCACGCTGGCGTACAAATTGCGAGCCTTCACGCCAGACGCCCACGCTGAACGCGCCTCCGGCCAACCGGGGGGGCAAACGCCGTGGAAGGATTCGTTCTTCACGAAAGCAAGGTTGGGAAGAGCCATGATCGATCAACGACGAGCGGTCAACCGCAGGATGTTCTTGCAAGGGATGACCCAGTTCGCCTCGGTGGCCGCCGCGGCGCCCGCGCTCGGTTCGGACCCATGGAGAGGCGCCTGCTCGACGACGCTCACCGCGGGGCGGCCCGAGGACGTGAGCATGAGCTCGGAGCGGCTGGAGGACGTCTTCGCGCGGATCCAGCGCCGCGTGAACGACGCCCTGTTTCCCGGCGCCACCGCGCTGGTCGCGCGGCGCGGGGTCATCGTGGGTCACCGGGCCTTCGGCAGCAAGGTCGCCGGCGCCGACGAGCCGGTGACGCTCGACACGATCTTCGACGTCCAGTCGATGAGCAAGGTGCTCTCGACGGCGGCGGCGGCCCTCGCGCTCGTGCAGGAGCGCGTGATTCGGCTGGACGCGCCGGTCGCCAGGTACCTGCCGGAGTTCGCCGCCAACGGAAAGGCGGCCGTCACCGTCTACGACATGCTCCGTTACTCGTCCGGTCTGCCGCTGGACAACCAGTGCCTGGATGAGGACGTCGAGACGGCCTGGTGCATCATGGCCGAGACGCCGCTCGAATATGCGACGGGCAGATCGGCGCTGTACAGCGATCTCACCTACCGCCTCCTCGGCCGCATGATGGAGGCCGCCGCGGGGGAAGATCTCGACGCCATCGCGAGAGAGTGCGTCTGGCGTCCTCTCGGCATGAGCGACACGATGTACAACCCGCCCCCGGAGCTCGTCGAGCGCGTCGCGGCCACGGGGTACTCCGCCCGCCGGGGGTGCCTCGTGCGGGGGCAGGTGCAGGACGAGCAGGACTTCGCGCTGGGCGGCATCGCCGGCTGTGACGGCGTGTTCACCACCGCGCTCGATGTCGCCGTCTTCTGCCAGATGATCTTGAACGGCGGCGCCTATGGCGGCGCCGAGGTCCTGCGGCCCGATCTGGTCGGGCAGATGAAGAAGAACAACACGCCCTACGTGACGGAGGCGGAGACCGACACGTCGCCCATCAACAACCTGCTCTTCGCCCCGAAGGGCCTCGGGTGGGAGATGCGGACGCGGCGCTTCTCGAACGGCGGCATGCGCCTGTCGCCGCGCGCCTTCGGCAAGGCGGGCGGCGCCGGCACGTTCATGTGGGTCGATCCGGATCTCGAGATCATCGGCGTCCTCCTGACCAACCACGGGCTGCCGCAGCCGTTCGACGAGCTCGGCTGGAACCGCATGCTCGACAACGTCGGTTGCACCGAGTTCTTCGACGGCATCATCAACGCCGTGCACCGCTGAGCGCCGTCGCGGGCGAGCGGCGCCGCGACAGACGAGGATCTCGCGCGAACGCCACTTCTCCAGGTCGTTCAGGCGGCTTCCACGGGGAGCGGCTCCTCCGGCCCGACGGCGGCGGCGGCGAGCGTCCGGCGCAGCAATGGGCCGATGGTCAGGCCCTGCACCACGATGGAGACGACCACCACGACATAGGTGATGGTCAGCACCATCTCGCGCTCCGGAACGAGCGTGCCGTCCGCGAGCTTTCCGGGGATGGAGAGCGCGAGGGCCACCGAGACGCCGCCGCGCAGGCCGCCCCAGGTGAGGATGCGGATCGCCCCCGGGGTGAAGACCTTGCGCCTCTTCATGAGGCTCACCGGCAGCGCGACAGCGATGAACCGCGCGAGCAGCACGACCGGAAACGCGAGGAGCCCTGCGAGCAGCGACTGGGCGTCGAAGGCGACGATCAAGAGCTCGAGGCCGTACAGCACGCCGCCGATCGCCTCCTGGACGAACAGCGGCGAGAGTCGCTGCAGATCGAGGCCCGACGTCCCCGACGCGATCTCGAGGAGCCCGATGAACGCCACCACCGCCACGCCGTCGTTGAAGAGCGACTCTCCGGCTATCCCTTCCGCTGCAGGCGGCCCGAGCGACCGTCGGCCAAGGAGAAGGTGGGATGAAGGCGCACGAGCACGGAAAGCACGCAGTGGGATTCGAGCGCGAGCGAGCCCTGAGCTACGGAGGCCACGTTCACCGCTTCTGGGCGAGCTATGGTGTCATGCACCAGGTCGTCGCCGAGGTGATCGTCGCAGCGCTCCCCGACGAGGCCGCGTCGCTGCTTTTCGTTCCGGCAGAGGACGCCACCGTGGTCCGGCGCCTCAAGGAAGCGGGCGCGATCCTGCTGGGCAAGAGCAATACGCCCGAGATGACGTGCCTGGCCGGTCACATCGAGCGGGAGCTCGGCGGCTACAGAGCGCCGGCGATCCGACGGGAGCGCGGTTCATGCTGCCGGCCGGACAGCAATGGCTCCGCGACCTCGCCGCGGGGCGCGGCCTCCGCTTCGTCGCACGCCGCGCTCGGCGCCTCGACCTGGGCCTCCGGCGCCCGCGACCCGCGCAAGAGCCGCCGCACCTTCTCCCTCAGCGCGAAGCGATCGAGGCCCTTCCGGATGAGCGCAGCGCCGGACCAGCAGGCGGTGTGCGTGACGTACGGGACGACCATGGCGGCCGACTTGCGGACCAGCCGGACGGTCAGCTCGTCATAGGACCGCGTGGAGAACAGCCGCTTGTACTCGTTGTCTCCGTAGCCGAAATCGAGCGTTCTCGGGACCCCGTCCGCGCACAGGTCTTCGAGGATCATGAGGAGCAGGACGCTGCCGGGATGATAGGCAGCCCACGCGGGATCGTAACCCACGCGCTCGTAATAATATGTGCTCTCATCCAGCATCCCGATCACGAAGGCGACAGGAGCGTCGCCGTTCAGCAGGAGGTAACCGCGCAGCCAGCCGCGCTCCGCGAACGCCTCCAGCTTGCACCGCATCGCCTGTCCATCGACCGATTGCCCGAGACATCTGCCCTGCCAGCTCCGCGCCGCGACGAGCCCCGCCTGCTCGAGGAAGCGCGGCAGCTCTTCCTTCCGCGTGATGCGCTGGAGCCTCATGCCATCGGTCATGGCGCGCGTGAGGCGCTTCGCCTTGTACTTCAGCGTTCGGCGCGTGCGGCCGCTGAACTTCGCGAGGTAGGCATCGAAGTTCCCCGGCAGGTCGACGAGGCGGCGCGGCGTCACCTCGGCAGGCGTGTCGACCCAGAACTCCCGGCGCACCCGCGGGGAGCTCCGGAGGAGGCGCAGGAGATCCGACTCGACCGGTAATCCCTCGATGGAGATCATCTGGTAGGGGACCTTCGCGGACAGGACCGCCTGGAGCAGCGCCTCCTGCTCCGCCGGGGCATCCGGCGCGAGCCAGTCGGTCCCGCAGAGCACCGCTCGCCGGACCGGGAACGCGCCCATGGACGCATAACCGAGGCGACAGCGCCAGGTCCAATCCTGGACCAGGAATGGCGCCGCGCCGATGAGGGTCCGGAGATCGCGGTCGAAGAGGGCTGCGACCATCATGCCCTCATCCCCCATCGACCCTGGTGAGCGCGTCCGGGCCATCTCTTCCGCCTCGATGGCGATGTGCTCCAGCCGATGATGCAGCTGGCGCTGCGCCCGTCGGCGACGGCAGCGCTCCCAGGCGTCCGCGAGCTCAGTGAGCTCCGCCTTCCTGCACAGGATTTGCGTCTGATACTGCATGTGATACCCCCCCTGAATCAACAGAGCGCTCGACGCCGAGCACGGCTGTCTTGCGCGTACCTCGATCGTGACGGCGAGAGCGATCGCGCATCGCTGACGCCCCCTGCTGTTCGGCAGATCACGGCGCGATCGAGCCTGCCGGCCACCTGCCGCCACCGCCCTCGATCCCGTTCTGGACATCGACAGCGCGACCGACGAGCGCCGCCCCGACGCCGGCTCCGCGGCGAAGGAGCGCAGGGCCGGATCGCCTCAACCCAGGATAGAACGCACTGTGTACGAGTGCGTGGCCGCGAGAGGACCTAGCGTCGGCGTGGAACGTGAATGGCGAAGGTCCGATGTTTGTTGAAAAGCAAGTATATGTGGGAGCAGGCGTGGTGCAAGAGAAAGAACGGCTCCCTGGTACGGGCCTGCTCACGGCGGCGCCGTATCCATTCGCGCTCGGCGTGCGCCAGCGCATCAACGTGAGATTTCTCGCTCGGCGAGCCAGGCGGACGTCCGCTCGTAGAACAGCGCGCGCCGTGCTCACGTTGATCGAGCGGCCGCTGTCCGGAACGATGTAATCGCCTTCTTGCGCGGCTGGGGGCGGTCGGGCGCGATGCCGCTGAGGATCGCCGCGCCGCACATCGCCGGACGAGCACGCGATGCGATGGCGGGTGCTGCCCCGCGATCGGTAGACAGATCGGCGATCTCGGTCAGGTCCACGCCCAGCAAGATCTCGAGGTGCTCGGGGGTGCGCATCGCGTGATAGGCGTGCTCCTTGATGAGCGCTCCTTCCTCGGACGTGCGGCGGACATCGTACCCGTCCCACACCTCCGGGTCGGCGAAGTACTCGGCGAAATCCGGGTCTTGCCGCGCCAGCGGTGCCCCGTAGGTCCTCTGCTGCGCCCCGTAGATGCTGGGCTGAATCAGGAGCTGCCAGCCGAGCTGCTCGGCGACCTGCGATGGCTCCTGAGGGGCCCCGGCGCGTGCCGGGAAGGCCGCGTCGAGGTGCGCCTGCATCTTGTCCTTCAGCCAGGAGAGCGCCTTGACCATCAGCCCGAGGGTGTCCGAGTCGCGGGTATAATTCTGCATCATGTAGAGCATCATCGTCGCGCGCGTGCCGCCGTAGCTCTCGCCGGCGACCACGACCGGGTTGTCGCGCAACGGCGCGTCCGCCTCGAGGAACTCGAGCAGCACGTACACGAAGTCGGCGGCGTCGGCGACGTACAGCGGGGCGTCGCTGTACGTCGCCGACGCCGGGTCGACGGTCGCGAGGTCGTAGGAGAAGCCTGCGCTGCGGGGGTCGACATAGAGCAGGTTCGCGAAGCGTGTGTAGGACGCGGCGTTCGCGAGAGGGGCGGCGTCGGCGGGCGCGTCTGGATCCAGCGTGTACGGCCCGGTCCCATAGGGCAGCAGGACGCTGGTGGTCGCGGCGCCGGGGCCGCCGTTGAAGAACAGGATGAGGGGGGCCTCGTCGGGGTGCTCCTGAGCGGGCTGGAACGAGTAGAATATGCGCGCGGGCCAGTTCAGGCCGAGCGTTGGCGAGCCTGGGACCTCGATGAAGCCGGCTTCAGCGGAGAGTTCGGCCATGGGGCCTTCGCCCCCGGAGTCGCCGTTGCCTGTGAAGCCGCCTTGACTACCGTTGCCTCCGGAGCCGCCGTTGCCGCCCGGATCGCTGCCGGATCCGCCACAGCCCACGACAAGCAGCGTGACCGCCATGGTAACGCCGCCGAGCCCAGCGCGAAGAGATGTCATGCCGGTGGGTGGGCGCTGCGCGCCGTTCCCATCAAACAAACGCTCGACGTGCGCGGGGGCAAACCATCGCGGTGCGCCGTGGGCGGTCGTCGATATCTCGCGAACTTCTCCCTGTTGCGAGGCTCCTCGAACCTCCGCCGCCAGCCCGAGCGATGCAATCAAGTCGATTCCGGGGTCGAGCCCGACACCGCGTCCTCGACCGTGATGTGCACGAGCGACCCGCTCGAGCGCCGCTCGACGAGCGGCGTTGCCGGCGCGCCGGGAGCTCGCTGATGTGTCCGCGACGCAGCGTGGCTCGCCGATCCCGCGAATGAACGCGCCGGTCTCGCCATGGGGCGGCGCTCGGATGACCAGACAATGCGGGCAGTCATCTTCCGCATCACGCATCCGCCTCGCCTCGGCAACGGCCTCCTCGCATGGCATCTCGCTTGCCGTCGCTCGCCACCGACACCGATACCGACGCCAGGTGACGCAGGGGCGGTGTGAGGCGGTGCAGGTCGCGCTGGAGCGATCGGACCTGCATGCGGCTCACGCGCCGGCGCTCATCCGTCGAGGCCGCTTTGCGGCGGCAATTCCCTGCAACCATGAGGAGCTCACATGAAATCGAATCAGCTTGAGAACAAGTCCTTTGGCCTGCGATGTGTTGTGTTCGGGCTGGCCTTCGCGACCCTCCTGATGACGGGATGCGCCGTGGATTCAGCGGATGAGCCCGAGGGCTCCGCACAGGATGAAGAGCGCGTCGAGGAAGCGGAGCTCGCCATCTCCGGGCCCGACGTGGAATGGCGGGGAGAGGGACCGGCGTGCACGCGGGGCGTGCCCTGCACCATCTCCGGCAGCTCGTACGTCGGCCTCAAGAATACGTTCGTGGAGCAGTACGTCGTCTACAGCGAGCGCAGGTACGGCATCAACCTCGGGTGGCGAAGCGGCTCGAACCTGGGCAACGTGCGGTTCGTCCCCCAGGCCGGCGAGACGGTGCGGTACGGCGAGCCGGTGGCGCTCTTCGTCACGAACCCGAGCGCGGAGAAGTACATCAAGTACCGCGAGCGCGACTACGGGATCAACCTCGTCTGGTCGGCGGACGCCGTGTACCAGTGGCGTATCACCGGCGGAACGCCGGGCACCCCGGTCGACCTGAACGAGCCTTTCGGCCTCAGCAACGACGCGCAGACCCACGTTGTCTACTGTCCGCGCGAGTACGGCATCAATCTTCGCTGGAACTTCGACTGCCCATATCGCTGAGCGCCGGGCCCAGCGCCCGCCTCCCCGGCTCGCTCGATCAGGCCCTTCGCGCGGAGATCCGGCCTGTCCAACCCGTGTCGGGTTTCCGCATCTCTCGACGGGGCTTATCTCGACGACGCTCCGGACGAGGGGGACGCGACTACCGGGGGACCAGCACCGACACGCTGTGGGCCGGCATCGCGTAGGTGAAGGCGTTCGTGGCGCGCGGCGCAATGGGATCCGCAGGCACGAGATCGGCCTTGGTGGACGTGAGTTGCCACGCGTCGATGGCCGTGTAGCTCTCGTGGGCGGCGAGGGTCACCGCGGCCGTGAGCGGGGCAGCGGTCTTGTTGATGGCGACGAGGACCATTCGGCTCGGATCGGCCTCGTCGATGCTCGCGTACACGGTGGCCTTGGCGACGTCGCTCGTCTCGGCGCGGACGGACGTATCGCCGAAGCGCGCGCCCTGCCCGTCGTAGCTCGTGAAGGCGCGCACGCCGGCCCGGAGCATCGAGACCTCTTCGCCAGGATCCCAGATCGTCGCGAGGAACACGCCCTCGCGGCCGAAGACGCCGAGGGCGTCGGCCTGCGCGATCGCGCCGGAGATGTGGTTGCCGCCGCCGTAATTGTACTCGGTGATGCCGAGGGCGGTGCCCGGGTAATGGGCGTCGATGAGGCCCTGGAGCCAGGGGATGAGCGTGATCGGGCCGTTCACGACGTCGTTCGCGATCCAGCTGTCCTCGACGAAGGTCGGGTCCCAGAGCGAGCGCGGCGCCTGGACGCGGGCCTCGACCGACTCGGGGGAGGCGTCTGAGCCCGTGAGACGCTCGCCGTTCGCGTAGATCTCCGTGTACCAGTGCAGGTCGAGCACGTCGACCAGGCGGCGCCCCTCGCTCATCTCGGCGGCCTTCATGGCGTCGAGCCAGTACTCGATGAAGTTGCCGTCCGCGTCGGGCGCGTCCTGGAGGCTGACATAGCCCGAATACCCGTAGGAGACGAAGCCGGTGACGAGCGCGCTCGGCGCGACGTCCTTGATCGCGGAAGCGAACTCGATGTTCTTGTCGACGAGCTCGGCGTAGCGCACCGGCTCCGGGTGGATGCGCTCGTGGCTGTGATTCCAGAGGTCGGGCTCGTTGTCGAGCGAGAACAGGACGCTCGCGACGTCGCCTTCGAAGGCGTCGGGGAAGGCCTGCTTCATCCAGGCGACGAACTCGTCCTGGTACACGGCGTTGTCGTCGAGATCGGGCGACGAGGAGAAGGGAGCGCCCTTGCGCGCAATCGTCGGGTGAAAGCGGGTCTCGAGGTAATTCTGCGTCTGCTCGACGTCGCCGCCGCCGTCCTTGTCCGCCGCGACATAGCCGCAGATGGGGATGGTCGCGATGAAGGCGGCGCCGTGCGCCAGCGCGCCCTCGGCGTGCATGCGCACCGCCTCCCCGGGGACATCGCCGTTCGGGCTGTTCCCGACGAGGTGCGCGTCGTTCTGGTGCATGTAGTCCGAGCCGGCGTTGGAGGCGTTGTTCTCCCAGTTGTACGCGGTCATGCGGTTGCCGCCCATGCGCACGACGGTGGTGCCGCGCTGCTCGCCGTCCAGGTCTTCGGCCCAGTTGGCGCCATAGATGAGCCGGCTGATGGGGCGCACATCCCGATCGGCGCGCACGGTGAAGGTGACATCACCCGGCCCGGGATCGCCGGGCTCGACGAGGTTCGCCGGAGGATGGCCGCCGGACCCGCCCTGACCGCTGCTGGCCGTGCCTGTGCCGCCGCCAGAAGCGCCGGCGCCGCTGCTGGCGGCGCTGGTGCCGCCGCCGGAAGCGCCGGCGCCGCCGCTGCCAGCAGAGGAGGTGTCGGCGTCGTCGCCGCAGGCGAGGAAGGCGGCAGATGAGAGGAGGACCAGCGTGGCGTGCAAGAAGGGAGCATGTCGGGAAAGCATGCGGTGCATGGTATTCCATCCCTCCGCGGGATCGCGGCGCGTGCTGGCGCGGTCAGACCTGGATGCCCGCGAGCGGCGACGTGACCCGCCCCGCATCGAGGCCGATCTCCGTCACGTTCAAGCCCATGATCTGGGCGGCCGTCAGGAGCGCCTTGCTCAGGTTGTCGCCGGGGAAGTTGCGGTGCTCGTCGCCGCGCAGCCGCCCTCCGGCTTTCCCGGCGAAGAGCACCGGCCATTCCGTCCTCGTGTGCACTTTACCCCACGCGGTGTCGGACGTGACGTACACGAGCGAGCTGTCGAGCAGGTTCGAGCTGCCGTGCGGCGTGTTCTTGAGCTTCGTCAAGAACTCGTTCAGGCAGCGCATCGTGTACATCACGCCCTTGTCGACGCGAGGCTGGCTCGATTGATCCCCGGCATCTCCGTGGCAGATGGTGTCGTGAAAGTCGTCGTTCATGTCCTGCGCGAGGTGCCGGTAGTAGACGTGCGCGGCGGGCAGCGAGAACATGAACGAGAGCACGCGCGTCCGCTCGCAGGCGAGCGCGAGCGCCGAGAGCTCGACCATGGCGGTGTTCACCGCAGGGGGGGCCTCGCTCTGCGCATCCTTGCCGGCGGTGGGGGCCGTCGGGCTCTTGCACGCCGACGTCGGGCCGCCGCCGGACGGCATGGTCTCGAGGCGCTGCTCGATGGCGCGGATCGACTCGAGGTGCTCCTCGATACGATGCCTGTCGGCCGCCCCGAGCCGCTGCTTCAGGCTCGCGCCGTCCTGCAGGACGGAGTCGAGCACGCTCTTCCGGACGTTCGCGAGCTTCGCGGCCTGCTCCGCGCCGTCGTCGCTGGGCTCGGGCAGGCCGTTCATGAACAATCGATTGAACACGGCCTTTGGATCGAACTCCGGGTTGTTGCGCGCGTTCGGCCCCCTGTGCGAGACCGTATGCAGCGAGTCCGGAGCGCCGTTCGGCGTCGCCGGCGTCACCCCCACCTCGAGCGAGCGGTACGGCGCCCCCTCCGAGATGGCGTTCGCGACGACCTGGTCGATGGACGCGGCCCGCACGGCGTTCCCGCTGAGCGGCGCGCCGGTCGTCGCCCCCGCCGACCCCGTGGGGTGCTCTGAGCCGGAGACCACCAGCTTGTTCTCGAGGCCGCTGATCACCGTGAGATACGACTTGAGATCCGCGAGGGGCTCGAGCTCGGGGCTGAGGTCCCAGGCCTGACCGGAGCCCGTGCGCGTCGGCTTCCAGCGACCGGGCAGCGTGCCGTTCCCGAAGAACCACGTGACGTAGAGCGGCGAGACCGGGGTCTTCGTCTGAGCGTGCGCCGTGCCGCTCTCGTTCAGCATGATCTCCAGCAAGGGGAGCGGGATGGTGACGGCGGCGCCCGTCGCCAGCATGCCCCGGAGAACAGTTCGTCGGTTCAAAACTTTGTTCGTCATTGGGGGTACCTGCGATCAGGGTTGGGGGGCGACGGACGAGAAAGCGTCGTTGGTCACGACGTCGAGGACCAGCTCGCGCAGCTTGTACCCCGACCCTTCGAACGAGGCGGTCAGCGCGTCCAGCACGCGCTCGTCCACGTCTCTCTCCTCGTGACCCGCTGCATACGTGTAGTACTTGCGGACGAGGCACTCCGCGACCGAGGCGTCCGAGCTGAGGGTCACGCCGAGCGCGCGCGCGTCGGCGACCGGCACCCCGTCGAACTCGCCGCTCGGGTCGATCGGCAGGCCGTGGTCGGTCGTGCGGAAGCGGCCGATCGCGTCGAAGGTCTCGAGCGGCAGGCCCAGCGGGTCCATGTACGAATGGCAGCCGGCGCAGGCCGGCTCGGTCCGGTGGATCTCGAGCCGCTGACGCTTCGTGAGGGGCTTGTCCGCAGGCGGCTCCGGGAGCTCGAGGGCGACGTCGCCGGGGGGCGGCGGGATGGGCGTGCACATGAGGGCGTCACGCATGAACTTGCCGCGCAAGGTGGGAGAGCCCTCCTTCTGGTTCGCGAACTGCGAGAGGAAGCCCGCTTTGCTGAGGATCCCGACGCGCGGGCCGTCCGCGGGCAACGAGCGGACCTCGAAGGCGCCCGAGCCGAGGCCGGCCGTGTCGAGACCGTAGAGCTGGGCGAGCTCGGTGTTGACGACGACCTTCGTGGTCGAGAACAGGTCGAGCGCGCTCGTTCGATCGTCGAACGCGAGGACCTCCCAGGTGCCTCGCATGTCGCGGACCATCGCCGCTCGCAGCGCGGGGCTATACTCAGGAAAGAGCGCCGTGTCTTTTGCCTGCGTGCTGATCCGATCGAGCCGCATGTACTCCTCGGCGAAGGCGCCGACCGCCTCGCGCCCCGCGGGCGCCTCGAGCAGCCGCGTCGCCGCCGCGCGGATCCCCTCCACCGTTCCGAGCGCCCCGCTCGCGGCCTGGTCGAGCAGCTCCTGGTCTGGCAGGCTGTTCCACACAAGGAACGCGAGCCGGGACGCCATCTCGTAGCCCGTCAAGCGCAGCGACCCGTCGGCGCTCGGAGCGCCGAGCTCCGGGCGATACAGGAAGTTCGGAGACGTGAAGAGGGCCACCGTCGCCCAGCGGGCCCCCTCGACGGCGCTCTCGAGCTCGGCCGCGGCCTTCGTGGCGACGGCCGCGAGCCGGTCGACCTCGGCGGCCTCGAGCGGGCGGCGCCACGCGCGAAGCCCCAGCGCCTGGAGGAAACCACGCACGCAAGCGTCGTCCTCCGCGCCGCTCGGCGCGCAGCCGATGAACTGGTCTCGCCTCGCGGGATCGGCGAACACCGCGTCGACGGCGCCCTCGATGGCCGCGTGGTACTGCTCGACGCCTCGCTCCGAGGTCACGACGGTCGCGGCGCCGACGACAGCAAAGTTCCCGTTCCAGCTGTCGGCGTCGAGCTGGTGGATATCGACCTCGACGCCCAACATGTCGCGCACGGCGTTGCGGAACTGCGTTCTCGTCAAACGGCGCAGCATCCCGGCCGCGGGCTGGAACGGCGGCGGGTCCGAGCCCGTCGGTGATCCGTCGCCGTCGACATCCGAGTCCGTCGGTGATCCGTCGCCGCCGACAGAGGATGACCCAGCGCCGTCCGTCGTGTCACCCAGCGCGCCCGTGCACGCAGCCGCGAATGCGAGCGCGCAAACGGCGGCGACTTCTCTCGAGAAACGGAGCTCGTGCCATGACGGCTTCTTCATCTTGCTCTCCGATGATGCGACGGGGTGACCCGGCGGACCGTACCGAGGATTTCTCGACCCCCGTCGAATCGACGAGGTCTGTGGTGTCCTCCGGTGGCTCACCCTCGGTAAGAACACCAAGCACCATCGCTCGGCCATCGCTTTCGCGGCGGTCGGGCGAACGGAGCTCCAGAATCGACAAGGACTCGATTGGATGACGAAGGGCGCGGCGCGCAGGGCGACCCGCTCATGCGCGAAGCTAAAGGATGCCCCTTGAACCAAATGTGAACGATCACATGGCCGAGGTCAACGCCAATCGACCGGTCCGCGCAACTCCGCGAGGCCGAGGGAGGGCAGGGCTGGCGAGCTCCTCCGGATCGCTGCGTCAAGAGGGCGGGCGCCGGCCGCCGCGATCGCGCGAGGTGCGCCTGCGCCTGCACCTGCACCGGATTTGTGAACGTTCACAAATTGGCGAAACGGTATCTTTTTGCTTCGACCTGAATGGGATGTGCACGTCGTTCGAGTGTCCGGATGAGCGACATCCCCTCCGCTGGTGCGCTCGACGGAGGGGGCATCGGCGTCAACCAAGCGCGTTCAGGGCCCTGAGCGCGACCGAACGAGCTCGGGTAACACCGATGGTGCGGGTACTTTGGCTGAAGGCGGGGCTTTTTTGAGCCGCCAAGACGTCATAAACCACCAACAGAAATCTCGGCGTCCCATGGGGCCTCGGCGGGGCCATCGTTCCGGCAGGGCGGGGGAACTCCCCACCACGCGTTGACGGACGCGGGCGCGGGCGCGCTGTGCCCCCTTCAGCCCGGATCGAGCGCGTATATGGCCGTGGTCGTCTT
Organism: Sorangium sp. So ce302; assembly: GCF_051530145.1. Classification (GTDB taxonomy): domain Bacteria; phylum Myxococcota_A; class Polyangia; order Polyangiales; family Polyangiaceae; genus Sorangium; species Sorangium cellulosum_B. Next base: position 2,195,602 of record NZ_CP150326.1, read on the forward strand.
TCGCCCCGTCAGGTTGCGCTCGCCCAGCGCGCGCAGCGGGAAGGCGTCGCCGGCGAGGTTCCGGGTCGCCTCGGAGACCAGCACCTGGTTCGGCGCCGCGATCGCCTCGAGCCGCGAGGCGACGTTCACCACGTCGCCTATCACGGTGTACTCCATCCGCTTGTCGGAGCCGATGTTGCCGACGATGGCCTCTCCGGAGTTCACGCCCACGCCGAGGCGGACCTCGACGTCGTACCGCTCGCGCCACTCCTCGTTCGCCGTCTCGAGGAAGCGCATCATGTCCTCCGCGGCCGCGAGCGCGCGGCGCGCGTGATCCTCCTGCGCGATCGGGGCGCCCCAGACGGCCATGACACAGTCGCCGATGAACTTGTCGACCGTGCCCCCGTGCCGGAACACGATCTCGGTGAGCATCGAGAAGAGCTCGTTGAGGAGGGCGACCATCCGCTCGGCGTCGCGCGACTCGGCGAGCGGCGTGAAGCCGACGACGTCGGCGAAGAGCACCGACACGGCCGCCCGCTTGCCGCCGAGGGCGAGCGGGTGCTCGCCCCGCACGATCGCGTCGACGACGGCCCTGTCCATGAACCGGCCGAGATCGCCGCGGAGCTTCGCCTCCCGGGCGATGTCCGCCTCGCCCTGCTCGAGGTCCTGGGCCATGCGGCCGAGGGAGGTCGTGAGCTCGCCGATCTCGTCGCGCCGCCCCCGCAGCGCGTCGCCGAGCGCGATCTCGCGCCAGCGCCGGGCGCCGATGAGCCGCGCCTGCGCGACGAGGTGGAGGATCGGGCGCGTCACGTGGCGGGCGGTGACGAGCGCGAGGGCGAGCGCGAGGACGAGCGCGCCCGCGGCGACGGCGAGGCCGCGGCGCCGCATCTCGTCGAGCGCGGCGAAGGCCTCGGGCTCGGGGCGCCAGATCGCGACCGCCCAGCCGAGGTCGGGCACCGTCTCGATGGCGCCGATCATCCGCTGGCCGCCCTCGTCGTGCGGCGCGAGCACGCCGATCCTGTCGTTCAACCCCGCGCCCGAGGGGAGGTTGCGCCAGATCGGCAAGGACGAGACATCGCTGCCCGGCGCGACGCCCGGCACCCCGAACGCCGCGATCGCCTGGCGGTCGTGGCCCGCGATGAGCAGGCGCACCGCGCGGCTCCCGAGGCGGCGCCCGGCGATCACCTCGAGGTTGAGCCCGAGCATGTCGAGCGGCACCTCGGCGACCACGTAGCCGGCCGGGCCGCCCGGGGGAGGCGGCGCCGCGGCGCCGGCGCCTGCGTCCCCGGCGGGCCGCACGCGGGCGACGAGGAGGCCGCGGGCCGGCCCGATCACGCCGAAGCCGACGCCGCGCTCGTCAGCGAGCTGGCGCAGCGCTGCCGGCGCGGCGGGGACGTCCGCGTCGGACGACGCCTTGCGGATCAAGGTGCTGATCCCCGCGTCGGGCACCTCGAGCCGCACCGCGTCGACGAGCCCGCGCGTCGCGACGAGGGCGCGCACCGACGCGACCGCGTCCTCGTCCCGGATGGCGCCGCCCGCGGCGTGGCCGAAGATGGCCGCCGCCGCGACGGCATCGCTCTCGACGTCCCGGATGAGCTGGATCGAGGCCGAGGCCACCTCGGAGAGGATCGCCGTCTGCAGTCTCTCCTCGGAGGTCCGCACGGCGCGCCGGTTCACGTCGATGAGGAGCGTCACGGCGACAGCGACGGGGACGAGCGCCATCGCCGTGAAGAGCGCGATCGCCTTCGTCTTGAGCGAGAATTCCCTCACGTGGAGGCCTCCGCGGGCGATGCGTCACTCAAGAGGACCGTCTTTCCAGCCGGCCGCGCCCTCGTCGGTGCGCTTGCGGATCTGGAACTCCACCCTGCGGTTCCTGGCCCGGCCGTCTCGGGTGCGGTTGTCGGCGAGGGGGCGGCGCGCGCCGAAGCCGCGCGCTTCGAGGCGGCGGGCGTCGATGCCGTGCGCGGTCAGCCACGCGACGACGGCGAGCGCGCGGCGCTGCGAGAGGCTCAGGTTCGCCTGGGCGGCGCCCTGGTTGTCCGTGTGGCCGTCGACCGCGACACGGGCGATCTCGGGGTGCTCCTCGAGGACGGCCGCGACCTCGGAGAGCAGCTCGAAGCTCTCCGGCTCGATCTCGGCCCGGCCCGTCCGGAACTGGACCTGCTGCAGGATCACGATCTGCGAGCCCTCGATGCGCACAGCGAACGGGCAGCCGTGCGTCGCGCGATCCTCGCTCGGCTTGCCGCGCTCGTAGGGGCAGGCGTCCGCGGCGTTGGGGATGCCGTCGCCGTCCGTGTCCGCGGGGCACCCGTGCTTCGACGCAGGTTGGGACCCCGCGCTCGCCGGTGCTGCGGACGTGGGTTGGGACCCCGCACGCGCAGGCGCCTCCGACGTGACCCCAGGCCCCGCGCCGCCCGGTCCCGCGTCGGCGGCCGCGCTGCTGACCCCCGGCACGTCCGGGCAGCGATCGTCGACATCGTAGATCCCGTCGTCGTCCCGGTCCGGCGGGCAGCCGCGGCGGAACGCCTGTCGGGCGCCCGCCGCCGCGGCCGGCGGGCGCGCCTCGCCGATGACCCGGGGGCAGGCGTCCTCCGCGTCGGGGACCGAGTCCCCGTCGAAGTCGGCGGCCGGAGGCGCGGCCCGCGCCGCGCCGCGAGCGCCCTTCGTCCCGGTGGACGCGCCGGCGACGGCCGAGGGGGCAGCGGCAGGGGGCGCCGACGGAACGACGTCCGCGGCGACGCCGAGCGCCGCGAAGAAGCGCGCCTTCGGTATGCCGGGCAGCCGCCCGAAGCCAGGGCCCGCGCCCGCGTCGAGCGTGAGGGGGCCGAGCGACCAGCGCGCCGTGAGCAGGAGCTCGGCCCCCGCGCGGCCCGGGACCTCGAGCGCCGACCCCTCGTCGGCGGCGGCCCAGACGGAGAGCTCCGACCCGAGCTGCAGCGGGCCTTTGCGGACGCCCGCGCCCGCGGAGAAGAGGACCTCGCTGCCCGTCAGGCTGTCCGCCGAGGCCTTCTGGAACCGGCCCCCCGCCGAGGCCGACCAGCGGAAGCCCGGGTGCTCGGCCCCCACGATCACCCGCGGCGCGTAGCGCACGGCGCCCGCGCCGGCGAACGCCGCCTCGTCTCCCGTCGGCAACCAGACGGAGAGCCCGAGCGCCGCCGCCGGCCGGAGCCCCTCCTGGGGCAGGAGCGTCACCCTCCCTCCCGCCTGGACATCGCCGAGCGTGGCGCCGCCGGCGGGCGCCGTGACGCGGATGCTGCCGAGCGCGCCGGACGCGCCGCCCTGGTCCAGCACGAACGGCGCGTCGAGATCGAGCTTGATCCGGCGCAGGAGCTCGACGCTCGCGAGCGCGTGGAGGATCGCCTGCCGGCCCACCCACGTTACCGACCCGGCAGGCGCAGTCCCGCGCAGGCTGAGGGGTTGATGAGAATAGGAGAACAGAAGTCCGACCGCGGGCCGGAGCTCCCCCGATACGCCGGCAGAAGGGACAGTGGATAGCCCGTCGCCCGCGGGCGCGGGAGCGAGCCTGTCGAGCGCTGTGGCCTCCTGCGCTGCGGCCGGCATGGAAGCCGTGGCCGCTGCGACGAGCAGCGGGGAGGCCAGGAGGGGCGCGATGACGCGCGCCGACCAATACGCCATCGGTCTGCTCGTATCCTATTGCCTGGTCCCTTGCAACGCCGATCTCGATCCGGTAGCGTGCCGCTGCCGTGGCACCGTCAAATGGCCAGTCCGTCGCTATCGCGGTGCTCCTCGGCTGCGCCACCCACGCTGCGATCCACGTTGGATACGTCGGCGTGTCGAGCGCCGGAGAGCCGACGCCCGGATATCCGGAGGCGGTCATTCAATGGGGCGTGCAGGCGGGAGAGACCTGCGACGACATCGCGGCGGTCCTCTACGGCTCGTCCAGGCATGCAGCGCTGATCCAGCGGTACAACCGCGTCGCGTGCGGCCCGGGCACGACGCTCGCCGAGGGGCTCACGCTGGTCCTCCCGGCCGAGGTGACGTCGATCCCCGACGCGAAGCTCCGGTCGATGCACCCGGACGTGCGCGCGCGCCCGGCCGGCGGCGCCTGGTCGCCCGCGGCTCAGGGGATGCCCCTGCTCACGAACTCGAGCGTGAACACGCTGGATGAGGGGAGGGCAGATATCGAGTTTGTGGATCGGACTCGGGTGCTCCTCGCGCCGAATACGCTCGTCGTCATCTACGGCACGGCGAGCCGAGCGCGCGTATCGAAGACGCCGCCCGCGGCCGTCGAGCTCGCGGACGGCGAGGTGAAGGCCGCGCTCGCCGCGCTGCGGGGCCAGTCGGTCGAGGTCGCCGCGAGCGGGGGCGGCCGCGTGAGCGCGTCGTCGCGGGACACGGTGGTGCAGCGGCGCGGGGAGCGGACGACGGTCGCGGTGTTCGACGGCAAGGCGGGCGTCACGTCGGGCGGCCTCTCCGTCGTGGTCCCGAAGGACCACGGCACCCGGTTCGTGGGCAGAGCGCCGCCCGCGCGCCCGCGCCCGCTGCCGGCGCCGGTCGAATGGACGACCGCGGACGCCGCGCAGATCGCGCTCGCCCCGGAGGGGCTCGGCGTCCTGTCGGCGTCGTGGAAGCCGGCGCCGGCCGCGGCCGGCTACCGCGTCGAGATCGCGCGCGACCCGGAGTTCAACGATCTCATCGCCCGCGAGGAAGTGAAGCCGGACGTGCTGTCGTTCCGCGCGGAGAAGATGCCGGCAGGCGCCTATTTCCTCCGGGTCCGGGTCGTCGATCGCGAGGAGTACCTGGGGGTGGGCGCGGTGCGCAGGTTCCACCTCGTCGCCGCGCGGGCCGCCGGGGGCGTCGTCCCGGCGGCGCAGGAGATCACCGCGAACCCGTACGGGATCATCGAGCTCACGCCGTCTCCCGCGCTCGAGCTCTCGCTCGACGACGGCCCGTTCGGCCCCGTCCCCGAGCGCATCGATCTGCTCCAGCGCGCCCCGCGCGCGCTCCGGCTGCGCGAGCGCGGCAGCGCGGTTCCCGGCGCGGCGACGTCGCTCCCGGTCCGGTACACGAAGGTGGGCGCGGTGGTCTCGGCCTCGCGCGCGGCGGCGGCGACGCCGGGCGGGCCGGCGATCGAGGCCCGGGTCGAGCTCGAAGGGCTCGCCGGGGTCGACGTCGCGCGGCGGGTGGCGCCGCGGCTCTTCGCCCACCTGCCGGGGGGGGTGCGCTCCGTCGCGCTCGCCGGTGGCGATCGCGGCGGCGCCCTGACGGCGCGGATCCCGCTGCCCCGGGAGGCGCTGCGCCCCGGCGAGCCGCTGCGCGTCCGGCTCGACGTCGCCGACGGCCGCGGCGGCGTGATCGGGACGAGCGACGCCGAGCTGCCCGCCGCGCCCGAGGCGCCGCGCGCCGCGCCTCCGCCTGCGCCCCCGGCCGCGCCCGTGCTGGGCGCGTACCTCCCGCTCCTGCCGATGTCCGGGGTGGCTGACGGGCTCTGGCTCGCGCCGACGCCGCCCTCGGTCGCCGCCGTCGGCGCGGCCGCGGCGCGCTCCGGGGGCGGCTGGGTCGCCGCGGGGCAGGTGCGCGCGAGCGGCGCGATCGGCCCGCTGGGCCTCGACGTCGCGCTCCGCTCGAACCCGGCCGGTGCGGGGGATGGCGCGGGCGCGGGCAGCACCGGCTGGTTCGGCGCGCGCGCGCGCGTCCTGCGCCTCGGGCGCTCGGAGCTCGAGCTCGGCCCTACGCTCCGCCTGGGCGTGCCCATGGCCGACGGGAGCCCGCCGCTCCGCATCGAGCCCGGGATCGCGCTCGGCGGCGCCGCGGGCCGGCTCACGTGGGTAACCGATGTCGGGGCCCGCATCCGCGCCTCGGGCGACGGCGCGGCGGTGGGGGCGGGCGACGGCGCGGCGGGGGGCGAGGGCGCGGCGGCGGACGGCGAGCCGGCCACGCCCGCCGTGCAGGGCTTCCTGCTGGCGGGGGCGACGGCGGATCCGGCGCCGTGGCTGCGGCTGCACGGCGCGCTGGATCTGCACATCGTCTACCGAGAGGTCAGGGCGGACGACGTGCTCGGCGGGCTGTCGGCGGGCGTGGAGGCGGGCGGCGCGCTCTTCGGGGCGCTGTCGGTGCGGGTGAGCCCGTGGCGCGACGAGGGTGAGGGCCCGGTGACGGCGCAGATCGCGGTGGGCTTCCGCGAGGCGTCGCCGTGAGCGCGGGCGACGGCGAGCGCCCGCCGCCGGACGGGGACCCCGACCGCACCGTGCTGAAGGGCCAGCGGGCGCCGGACGGGCGGGCGCCCGCGCCTCGAGCGCGCGCCGACCGCTTCGCGGCCGCGGAGACGCTCCTCTCGGATGAGCCCGGTGCGGGCGCGCCGCACCGGGCGCGCGCCGGGCGGGTCCTCGGCGGGAAGTACAACCTCGTGCGGCTGCTCGGCGCGGGCGGGATGGGGGAGGTCTACGAGGCGGAGCACGTGCTCCTCGGCGTTCCGGTCGCGGTGAAGACGATGCACCCGCACGTCGCGATCCTCCCGGAGAGCCGGCGGAGGTTCTTCCGCGAGGCGCGCGCCGCGTCGCGGCTCGTGCACCGGAACGTGGTCAAGGTGCTCGACCTCGGGGGCGACGAGGACGGCGGCGACGGCTCGATCTACCTCGTGATGGAGCTGCTCAAGGGGCAGTCGCTCGGCGCGCTGCTCCGGGCGTCGCGCGAGCTGCTGCCGCTCGCGGAGGTCGCGGCCCTGTTCGCGGACATCCTCGACGGCGTGGGCGCCGCGCACGCGAGCGGCATCGTCCACCGCGACCTCAAGCCGGAGAACGTGCTGCTCGCCGAGCAGGACGGCGAGCGCGTCGCCAAGGTCGTCGACTTCGGCCTGGCGCACATCGACGACCCGCTCGACGCCGGGCCGACGCTCACCTCGAAGGACATGGTCGCGGGCACGCCGGAGTACATGAGCCCGGAGCAGTGCCGCTCGCTCGCGGTGGGCCCGAGCACCGATCTGTACGCGTGCGGCTGCATCCTGACGGCGCTGTTGCAGGGAACGCCGCCGTTCGTCGGCCTCCCTGCGGTGGAGCTCATGGCGATGCACATGTTCTCGATCCCGCCGCCGCTGCGCCGGCCGCCGGGGGCTCCGCCGGTCCCGCCGCTCCTGGAGCGGCTCCGGCTGGATCTGCTGGCGAAGCTGCCGGAGAAGCGCCCGGAGAGCGCCGCGGCGGCGCGGTCGCGGCTCGACGAGGCGATGTCGCGGGAGGCCGAGGCGCGGCGGCTGCCCGCGCGCAAGGCGGACGCGCCGCTCGGCGGCCGGGCGGAGCGGGCGCAGGCCTGGCCGGACGGCGAGACCGCGCAGCTCGCGCCCGCGCCGGAGCGCGCCGTCGCGTTGCTGCGGCTCGCGCCGGCGGGCCAGGGGCTCAGCGAGGCGTGCGAGATCGGGCTCGACGCGCAGGGGATCCACCTCGCCGAGGTGCCGGACGCCGCCGCGTTGCTCGATGCGGGGCTCGGCGTGGTGGTGATCGACGCCGGCGCCGACGTGGAGGCCGCGTGCGCGCTGCTCGCGGCGCTCGGCCGCGCGGCGCCCGGCGTACGCGCCGTCGTGTGCGCGTCCGGGCTCTCCTCGGACCGGATGAACGCGCTCGTCGCGGCGGGCGCCGCGGACGTGGCGCGTTATCCGGTCGCGCCGGACGCGCTGTCTCGCAAGATCGCGCGGGTCGTGCGCCGGGGGCGCTAGCGCCAAGCCCCTCTTCTGCGACTTGCGCGACGCGTTTACTGCGTCAGACGAACGAGCTTCACGCTATCCACGGTGACGGCCGCGGTTCCTGCGTTGCCGATGTTGAAGTCGAGGAGCGCCGCGGAGTCCTGCGGGACGTTCGGGAGCTCGAACGAGTAGATGACCCATTCGGGGCCCGCCGCCGCGGTCACGCGACCGTAGCTCGCCCAGTTGTTGTCGCCGTTGCCGTTGCGTCCCAGGTTCACCACGAACGTGCGCACGTCGTCCGCCTTGGCGCGGAATGTCAGCAGGTAGCTTCCCGCCTGCGGCAAGTTGACCGTGGTGCGAGCCTGGATGTGCCACATGTCGGAGCCGGGCTGCTGCACGTTGATGCGCATCTGGCGGCCGCTCCAGTCCGCCCACGCCGAGGCGCCGTTCCAGTTGAGGAGCTGCCAGCCGCTGCTGCTCTGGTTTCCGGCGAGCGTGGTGTTGGTCACATTATCGAAAGAACAATTCGTCACGAGGTTGAGAGGATCTCGGCAAGCGTCGATCAGGCTGGCCTTCTCGTGGATCACGCCGCCCAGCAGGCCCGAAAAGGCGCGCCAGCCGAGCACCAGGTCATCACCTACGAGGCCGATGGGATCGATGCCGCCGTACCCGCTGTTGGAGCTGTTGACGCTCTTGTAGAAGTCGCGAATCAGGCCGGTCTCGTAGGCCCACTGCCCCGACGCGGCATCGCGCTTGTAGAGCGAAAGGCCCTCGTCTCCACTGCTGACCGTACTGGCCAACGTGTCGCCGTGAAGCGCCAGGTGCACGTGCGGGTAGGCAGTCTCCAGAGACTGGTGCGCAGAGATCGCACCGTCGGCCGCCACCCGGTAAAACGAGAGGTGCTGCTGCGGCATGACGACGTTGACGAGGAATGTCGCGCCGGACGTGACAGCCAAGTTCCCGGAAGCCATGGCGAGACTTCGCCCGAAGGCGCCGGTCGAGAAATAGCCGTTCGTGTTGGCCACGGCGCTCCAGGTGCTGTTGCTGGCATTCCTGCGGAAGATGCGGACCGAGCCGAGCTCGGCCCCGGCGGTGCCACCCTCGGACCACGGCGATCCGACCGCGACAAGGTCGCCGTCGATCGCGACCGCGGCGCCGGTGAAGCGCTCGTCCGGCTCGTCGAGCGAGAGCTCGAGGACCCACGTGTCGTTCGAGGTGTTGTAGCGGTAGATCTCGAGCACGCTGTGTCGCTTGTAGCCGATCACGAGGTAGTCGTCGGACAGGGCGAGCGCGATGTCTTTGAAGCTGTTGAGCGCGGGGTAGGTGAGCGGGATGCGAGTGAGCGCGTGGCTGATGTTCTGTCCGTTCTCGCGCACCGCGCCGTTGCAGTTTCGCTGACCGCTGACCAGGGGACACTCCGCCCATGAGCCGTTGCTGTTCCGGGCGATGAACACGGAGTTCGCATGCGGAGAGTTGGCGGCGTTCGAGCCTCGCGTCGCGAACGCAAGGAAGCGATTCGAGATGGCGAGCTGGCTCCCGGCCTGGAGGTTGTGCTGGACGACCCCCGGGAACTGGTAAACGCGCGCGGGCGTGGCGCTCGTCCCGTTCATCAAGTAGACGGCGCCCTGCATCGTGCTGGGGAACGTGGGCTCTGCCTCGCCGCTGATCTTCACGTGCTCTTGGAGCGCGCCGACCAGCGTGAAGGTTCCTGCCCGCGCCATGGTTGTCCCGGCTTCGGGGTACGCAGTGTTGCCGTGCGGGGTGGGCTTACCCACGACCACGCCTGCCGACGCCTGAGCGGCGACCAGACCGACACAGCTAGCGAGCACGCCAGCGAGGCTTCTAAACTTAATCTTCTTGGAAACCAACATCATGAACCAACCTTCTTCTTCGAAACGAGGAAGCGTAGGCTCAGGGCTCGCGCGCACGGGAAGCGTGCATCGCGACTCCAAGCTGCGTCGATCCTCTCCATCACTACATCCGTCGATCGCCGCGTCGCACCGACGGGGATAAAAGTAAACAAGCCCGATCCTTCAAGCCGAACCCTCCCGAGCGCGCCTCCCTCTCGTGCTGATGACGGAAAGACCACGCCGCCGAGCCCTCAAGCCCCGCGCGCCTTCGCTTCACGCCGGCCATCACGCGCGCTCACCCCGCGGGCGGAGCCTCGGCCTCCGCCGCTGAGCGGCCGGCCCTTCTAGGGCGAAGTCGACACGTAAGGCGGCTGCATCGGGCTCGAGTTGACGATTGTGGACGCAATGGGCGGATACAGCCGCAGGTACTCCTGCTCTTCCTGGTCGCACTGACGCGAGAGCGCCTCGCAGCTCGAATGTATGCTCCTAAGCAATACTTCCCGCCAGACGCGGCCCAGATCGAGCCGCGCCCCGAAGCCGGTGGCGAGCGATCCAAGCAGCGCCAGCATCGATGCAGGCGGAAAAGTGTTCGATGCGAGCGCGGCCGTCAAGCTCTGGCGAACAAAAATTCATCGTCTGAATCCTGAGTTCAATTGTGAAGAGTTGTAAAGAGAGGCCCGTTTGCGCCGAGCGTGTGACAGGCTCGGCGGGGGCGCTGCGAGGGCCTCGATTGGACATCTGTCAACTCGCGTTCACGGCCCGCGCGGCGCGATGAACGAAGTCATCGACTTCCTCGCCCTCTTCGTGCATCCGGGACAGTTACCCTCGGTGGCGTGCACCGGAACGTGGTCAAGGTGCTCGACCTCGGGGGCGACGAGGACGGCGGCGACGGGCAGATCTACCTGGTGATGGAGCTGCTCAAGGGGCAGTCGCTCGGCGCGCTGCTCCGGGCGTCGCGCGAGCGGCATCGTCCACCGCGACCTCAAGCCGGAGCAGTGCCGCTCGCTCGCGGTGGGCCCGAGCACCGATCTGTACGCGTGCGGCTGCATCCTGACGGCGCTGTTGCAGGGAACGCCGCCGTTCGTCGGCCTCCCCGCGGTGGAGCTCATGGCGATGCACATGTTCTCGATCCCGCCGCCGCTGCGCCGGCCGCCGGGGGCTCCGCCGGTCCCGCCGCTCCTGGAGCGGCTCCGGCTGGACCTCTTGGCGAAGCTGCCGGAGAAGCGCCCGGAGAGCGCCGCGGCGGCGCGGTCGCGGCTCGACGAGGCGATGTCGCGGGAGGCCGAGGCGCGGCGGCTGCCCGCGCGCAAGGCGGACGCGCCGCTCGGCGGCCGGGCGGAGCGGGCGCAGGCCTGGCCGGACGGCGAGACCGCGCAGCTCGCGTCCGTGCCGGAGCGTACGGTCGCGCTGCTCCGGCTCGCGCCGGCGGGCCAGGGGCTCAGCGAGGCGTGCGAGATCGGGCTCGACGCGCAGGGGATCCACCTCGCCGAGGTGCCGGACGCCGCCGCGTTGCTCGATGCGGGGCTCGGCGTGGCGGTGATCGACGCCGGCGCCGACGTGGAGGGCGCGTGCGCGCTGCTGGAGGCGCTCGGCCGCGCGGCGCCCGGCGTGCGCGCCGTCGTGTGCGCGTCCGGGCTCTCCTCGGACCGGATGAACGCGCTCGTGGCGGCGGGCGCCGCGGACGTGGCGCGTTATCCTGTCGCGCCGGACGCGCTGTCTCGCAAGATCGCGCGCGTCGTGCGCCGGGGGCGCTAGTCACCCTCGCCGCGCCGCTTTCCTTGGCACCTTCGCCGACTCCGCGCTCTGTCGCCGGTCGGGGACGCGGCGACCCGGGGGCTCAGCTCGTTCACACGATCGGGCGCGAGCGGCTCGAGCGCGGTGCGCGAAGGACAGAGGCCAAGCCGCTCGTCAGTTTGCCCCTTTTTCTGTTCTCTTCTCGTCGGCCGCTTTGAAAAGGCCAATCTGGTCGGCCTGGGCTTTCTTGAATGAGGGGCGATCCGTCGCACGGGTTACATAGGCCTCGGTCGCCGGCCGATCGCCGAAAGAGCGGACCTCCGGGACCCGTAGCACATCCGCCATCAGCAGGTCTGCGACGGTGAAGCGGCCGGCCGCGAGCCACTCTCGCTCGCTCAGTATCTTTTCGAGCTGGTCGAGGCGCTTGCCCATCCATCCGGCAAGTTGATTGTCCTCATCGCCGCACATTTTCAGAAACCACCACGGTACGGTGACCATCTCGATCGAGTTGAGCGCGGCGATCGTCCATTGCAATGTCTCCGCTTCTCCGGCCGGATCGGGCGGCATCAGCTTGCCGCTCTTCCGGGCCAGATGCAGCAGCCCCGCACCACTTTCGAATATCTCCAGCTCTCCGTCGTTCAGGAACGGAGCTTGGCCAAATGGCTGGCGCGCGAGATGATTGGTCTCGCGACCATCGAATGGGATTGTCTTGACCACGTAGATGAGGTCGGCTTCCTCACACGCCCATCTCAGCCTCAGATCACGCACAAAACCACGAGGGCCTTCAGGCACCCAGTCGTAGGTCCAGATGGTCAGTTCGCTCATCGCAGCAAGCCTTTCCTGGTTCGGTCGGCTGGGAATAATCCTCAACGTGGTGTGAGCAGTATTACACGGCCGAGTGAACTCGTTGGATCTGTTGGTTTTTATAGGCGGATCAGTGGATCGTACTTTTTGTACGTTGTGTCAACCGCCGGCCGTTGGCAGAAAATTCTTGACAGGTCGGAATGGCTTTGCGCGGCCTACCCTCGCACAGATCGCATCCCCTTCTGCTTCATGTCCGACGAGCACAACGCGAGGCGCGCGCAACATTGGCAGATTCTCGACGATCTCGTCGGCCAGGGCCTGGACTGGCGCGAGCTCTCGCCCCGTCAGGAATAGCCGTGCGCCTTCCTTGGCGGACGCGGCGCCGCTGGCGCCGGCCGCGCCGTAAATCGCCGTGATTTTGTTGCTTGGCAGCATGGACTCGCTCATGAGGTGGGCAGCTCCGGCGGCACGCCGAACAGCGGGTACACCTCGGGCAGCATGAAATGGTCGACGGTCGCGATCGCGCCGTCGCGCGTGGTGACGAGCTGAATCGCTGACAGGGTGTGTGGCGCGCCAGCGGCTCGGGGACGATAGAAGGCCAATGCCGGTTGTCCGTTCGCGGCGATGCGCAAGTGCAGGAATTGCCGAGGGACGATGCTGCCGAACATCCGCCGGTAGAAGCGCTCGTTGGCGGCGCGCCCGGAGACCCAGGTCGGCGCCGGCGGCATGGTGGTGCGCATCTCTTCGTGGAACAACGCGACCAGGGCGTCCAAGTTCGCCTCCTCGAAGGCGCGCACGTACTGTTCGAGCAAACGCAGATCCACTTGCGTGGTCGTCGCGATGTCGACCGGCTCCGCCCCGCCGAGCTTGCTGCCGATCGCGCTGCGGGCGCGGAACAAGGCGCTGTTCGCGGCCTCCACGCTCGTAGCGAGCGCTTGCGCCGTCTCCGCCGCCGACAGTCCGACCACGTCGCGCAGCAGCAGCGTCGCCCGCTGCAGCGGGGACAGGCATTGTAGCGCCGCCACGAAGGCCAGGGCGACGCTCTCCTTGAGCGCGTAGCGCGCTTGGGGGTCGCGCTCCTCGACGCCTTCCAGCCAGGCGCTGGGCATCGGCTCCAGCCAGACGGGCTCTTCGACGCGCGGCAGCGGCGGCTTGGCGTCCTCCGTCGCGGGGAACGCGTCCGTCGGAAACAAGCGCCGCGGCCGGCGCTTCAGCTCGTCCAGGCAGACGTTGGTCGCGATGCGGTAGAGCCACGGCTTGACCAGCGCCTCGTCCTCCAACGAATCCTTGGCGCGCCAGGCGCGCAGCCAGGTCTCCTGCACCACGTCGTCGCCGTCGTGCGCGGAGCCGAGCATGCGGTAGCAATGCAGGCGGATCGCGCCGCGCAGGGGCTCGACCGATTGCAAGAACGTGGCGTCGTCTTTAGGCGGCATGGGGCCTCATGGCGGCTTGGGCGTCGGCGAGGGCGCGGCGCATGCTATCGCGGCCGAGCACGCGCGTGAGCCACGACTCGAGGTGCGGAAACTCGGCCAGCGAAAGCCCGCACAGGGGCGCCAGGCTGTAGTGCGACGCGAGCGCGAAATCGGCGAGCGAGAGCGATCCGGCCAAGTAGTCGCGCCCGGACAGCGCCGCGTCGAGCACCTTGCTGAGGTGCGCGAAGTCGGCGCTGCTGGTGGCGATGACCGCCTCGTTGGGCGCACCCTGGCCGGTCAGGCGCTTCACGATGCGCTCGAACGCGACCGCGGTCATGGCCGGTCCGAGGTGCGCGAGCTGCCAGGCCAGCCAGCGATCCAGCTCGGCCTGGGCCCGCGCCGTGGCCGGCACCAGGTCGCCGCCACATTTTGCGGTCAGGTAACGCATGATGGCGGTCGACTCCCAGAGCACCAGATCGTCGTCCACCAGCACCGGGACGCGCCCGTTCGGGTTCAGCTCGAGAAATTCGGGCGCGCGGGAAGCTCGTTGAAACAGGTCGACGTGGACCGGCTCGAACGAGACGCCGAGCTCGTAGGCGACGGCGCGGACCTTGCGGCAATTGGGAGAAAACGCGAAATCGTACAGTTTCATGGTAATCTTGGCCTCTCCCATCCAAGACTGCCGCCGAGGCCGAAACTGTTCGGGGGCCGCGAAGTTTTTTCAACGGCGCCCAGTCCGGCCAGGAGCGCGTCCACCTGCTCCAGCAGCGCGGCGGCGTCCTCGTAAATCGCGATCGCGCCCGCCAGGTCCGCGTCGCTGCGCCCGCCGCAGCGGAGCGCCCATCCGCAGCCTGCGGGGCGCGGGTGAAGCGAGACCCCGCTGGTGCTCCGGACACCAAAGAATGCGCTTGCCAGGCCGATCTGTGAGGGCATCATGGCCACCTGATCCCCCGGATTCGCCCCGAGGGCCGCAAGCATGCCTTCGCAGACCCTCGCGACGAAGCTCGCCCCGCTCCTGCCGGAGCGCGGCGGTGCAGCGCTCCGGACAGCTCTACCGGGTGGGCGGGGTGATCTTCACCGGGGCGCTCGCGGCCTTCCTCGTGGCCCCCGCCGTCGCGCACCTCGTCGGCCGCGGTGTGGAGCCGGCCTCGACGCTGCCTGTCTTCGCGCTCGCCAGCGCCTGCCTCGGCGCGGGGTTCCCGCTCCTGTGCCACTTCGGGATCCGCGCGGACGAGCTGGCCGGCCGCGTCACGATCGTCCGGCCGCTCATCGAAATCCGCGGAGATTCGGCGACGTGCGGCTGTAGTACTAGGGCAGATTGGCGGAAGAGACGTTCCAGGTCCTGTCGGTGCAGAAGCGGCAGCTCGCGCCGACGAGCATGCCCTTGCCGGTGGCCGATTCGTCGCCCTTGAGCCACCAGTTGAGCCACGCCAGGTTGACCTGAGTGAACTCGCCGCCGTTGCGAGCCCACAGATCGCCCCCATGGTCCGCGCCGACCTTGGCGAACATCATGACCGGGATATCACCCAAGGCGGCGATGTTCTCGAAATCTCTCGCGCCGTTCTCGTTCGCGCCCAGGCTATCCGCGGTGCCGGTGACGATCAATACGGGTGTGTGAATCGATTCATAGAATGCCCGATTCACCGAGAAAGAGCCGCTGCTCGTGTGTCCCCAGGTCGTCATCCTGGGATCTGCGGCGGTCCCCGCCGCCATCAAGCCGCCGCAGGAGAAGCCGTTCGCGGCGACCTTCGTGCTCTCGATCTTCCGGTAGTAGGCGCTGCAAGGCTTCTCGTTCTCGGCGATCACCCAGTCGACGTAGGCGAGCAGCACGTCGCCGCCGCCACCGAGCTCGCGGTTCGGCTCCTTGCCTCCCGGCGTCCCGTCCGCCACCACGAAGTAGCCATGCGAGGCAATCTCGGCCATGGCCGCTTCAGTGGCGAGCCCGTCTCGCGAACATGCGCCCTGCCCCCAGACGAAGATCGGATACTTGGCGTTCCCACCGAGATCCTCCGGACGAAAGATGGTGCCCTGGTTGATGCCCGGGTCTGAATTCGTCTCGACGACCACCTTGTGAGGGCCGCTCCCCGACCGGCTTCCACCGACAGGTCGTGACTCGGTGCACGTGCCGGTAAAGCCGCCGCCGTCGCCGCCCGAGCCTCCGTTCCCGCCCGCCATCTCCCCGCCGCCGGCAGGCGCTCCTCCGCCCGCGCCCGAGCCGGAGGGGTCAGACCCTCCGGCCGTGCTCTGCGAGCTGCCCGAGCCCGTAGGCAGAGGCCCTCCGGTGGTGCTCGCCTGCTCGCCGCCCGAGCCGCTCACGCTCCCTCCTGCGCCCGCCGGGGCTCCGCCGCTCCCCTCAACGTCGCCGTCGCCATTGGAGCCGCTGCAAGCGCCGACGATCATGCCCAGCGCGGCCAAGGTGAAAGCCAAACTCGATTTGTTTCTCATAACGACACCGTATTACCTCGAGCGATCGAAGAGATGGACTCCACTCGCGTCTCTCCGCGATTCGAGTCGCTGGTGGCCTGGTGTGCCCCCGAGGCGTCGCCCTCGACTCGACCCACGCTATGAATCTTTGTCGCAGCTCGGATGCGGCAGAACCCGGCCCGGCGCCGGCCGGGCGGGGTCGCGATATGCAATCACGACGCGGGGCGAGCGCAGGGCTGCCTGAGCCGACGGCAGAATACCCAGCTTGAAATCGAAATGGTCCAGGTTGAACAGCCGATCGGACCGGTTCCCCGCGAACGCAGGCAGAGGTCGTGCACGCCATCGGCCGGTGTCATGGAACATTCGATGTCTATCTGACCTT
This sequence comes from Sorangium sp. So ce302, assembly GCF_051530145.1. Classification (GTDB taxonomy): domain Bacteria; phylum Myxococcota_A; class Polyangia; order Polyangiales; family Polyangiaceae; genus Sorangium; species Sorangium cellulosum_B. The sequence continues at coordinate 2,211,820 of NZ_CP150326.1, forward strand.
GCCATCCTCCCGCGGTGCTGACGGGGCACGTGGACACGGGTCTTCAGGCGCCCCACGGACCCTGGCGGCACGCCGTCGATCGTCAAAGCAAAAGGAGGCCCCCTCGAGGAGGAAAGTGAACGCTCACATTCCCGATGTCAATTCCAATCGACCGGCCCGCGGCCGTCCTCGATCCCGCGGGAGGACGAGGCTGGCGGGCCTCCTTCGGAGCGCCGCGTCGGGTCAGGGCTCGTTCGGAGCGCCCCGTCCGGAGGGTGGGCGCAGGATCGCGATCTTCGCTGGTCCGCTCGGCCGGCCCTGAGGCGACGTGGCCATGGCCGCATGTGTGTACGTTCACAAATAGGGGATGGAACGGAATGCGCTGGAGGCTGGAGAGGCTAAAATCTCTTGACATCCACAAAGGCGCTTGGGCTTCCTGCCCGCCGGAGGTCTCGAGGTCGACCGCGCCCGGCCAACGAGGCGACGCGACGAGGCGGAGGCTCTGCTGCCGGCTGCGCGCCGCGCGCGGAGCCCCGGAGGAGACGCCTCCTGCTCGTCCCGCCGGTGGCGTCCAGCAGGAGAAGGGCGGCAGCGCCGGTTCACCAGGTGACGCGGTAGGTACAGGAGTCGGCGCCGCGCTTCCGCGACGGGCGGGACTCGTCGAGCACGACGTCGACGCGCGGCCTGACCCCGCGCGACGCCGCTCGCCGCGCCGTGCCGAGCAGGATCCCACGATCGAGCTCCGAGGGATAAGGCGTATCGCAGACCATGATGATCTGGTGCTTCTCCGGATGACAGCGGTAGTGGCCGATCCCCTCCCGCATGACGCCGGTCGCCGGATCGAACATCAACTCTCCGTCGAGCCTGTGATTCATGTGGTATGCCACGTCGACGATCTGGAGGGCATCCACCATGGTCGGCGGCATGGCCGGCCACACGGCGTGATCCACGATCGCCTTCCCGATGCCGAGCAGCGTATGGTCCCCGGTCGCCCGGGCCACGCCCTTCAGCATGTCGAGGAGCATCTGGAGAGGGTACCACTCGCCCGCGACCAGCTCGGACACGCCCAGCGTCGAGAGCACCTTCTTGCCGATGTCTCCGTGCGCCCCGAGAGCCGTGGCGACCGACGTGAAGGTGGCCCCGGGGCCCTCGAGCCCGGGATGAGGAGAAACGTATTGAACCATATCCGATGGTGGTTGAGGCGCTCCTTCCGCCGACGACCGACGATATCGAACATCGCGCGATACCGCAAGACGCCCTGCTCCCGAGAGCCGGAGCCCTGGCTGCCTCGCCGGCGAGCCAAGCGATGTTCGTGAGCTTCACGCCTGGCCTCGTCCGGCCGTCCGTCTTCTGTCGCTCGCCCGTTTGCCCGCTCGCCCGTCCGCGCTCCTGCCTTTGGCGTGGACGTGGAGGTCGATGTAGGACGACCCGTCGACCCTCGCTGCCGGCGAGGACGATCTCCGGCGCGGGGCCTCATGCGACCAGGGGCCGGGAGATCTCGCCGGCCTGCTTCGCCTGGACGATGGCCTGAGCGAACCAGAGGTACTCGTCGAGGAACCTGTCGGCCGCCTTCGCGACCTGCTCGCTCCTGAGCTGGAGCGACTCGTCAAAGACGCTCTGGACCTCCGGGACGAGCAGCTTGAGGGGCAGGGGGAATGCTCCCAGGCTCAGGATCACGTGCTGGAGCTGCGTCGAGGCGTTGATGCCCCCGAGCTTCCCCGCGGAGACCGCGACCACGCCGATCGGCTTCTTGCTGAACTCCTCCCAGAAATGGTCGAGGGCGTTCTTGAGCACGCCCGAGAAGCTCCCGTGGTATTCCGGCGTCACGAACACGAGCGCGTCCGCCCCGCGGAGGCGCGCGCTCAGACCCTGAACCGTCGCCTGGAGCTGCGGGGGGCGACCCGACCGGTCCTCCAGGATCGGCAACGGCGTCTCCGCCAGATCGATCCGATCGGCCTCGGCGCCCCGCTCCCGGAGCTTCCGCTCCAGGTGATGCGCGATCTTGTGCGACTGTCTCCCGCTCCTCACGCTGCCGGTCAAGATGGCTACCTTCATGGTGGTGCTCCCCAGGAGGACGATCTCCCGATGCGACGAGGGTAACCTCGGGATGTCCGCCTGCTGGAGGCGGCGCCAATCCATTGGACAATGGTCAATCCGTCGTCAGGGGCACGCCCCCGCGGGCGCTCGCGCCCCGGGCCGCGCCGGCTCGATGCAGCGTGTGCATGAGGTCCATGGCGCATATGAATTGGTGCGCGCCTCACGAGGAAGTAGATCCCCCTCGCTGAGAACAGGACGAGCGTGCCACTCGGAGGTCCTTGCTTGTCGGGCGTCAGAACCTTGCTCGACGCCGGCCAGGCATTGACACGTCGTCATCGGGCCCGCCCGGTGATCCTCGCTCTGCCTCGAACACTTGGGAGCTTGTCATGAGAGCGAACCACTTCATCATTGCTGCTGGCTTGTTGTCCGTGGGGGCCGCCGCGGGGTGCGCGGCGCCCGCGCCTGCCGGGGAGGAGGCCGCCGGCGAGGCCCGCTCCGAGGTCATCTATGGCCAGGATGACCGCGAGGAGCCCTTCACGTACGCGGATCCCGCCTGGGCCGCGCGGGCGCTCGACTTCACCGTGGCGCTCATCCCCGCGTCGGCCGTCGACGACTCGGACCCGAACGACATCCAGATCGCCGGGCCCACGTGGGCGGGGCGCGACGGCGTGTGCCTCGACGAGCGCTTCGCGTCCCAGCCGGCGCTCGCCGACTGCAGCGGAACGCTGATCGACGACGACCTGGTGCTCACGGCCGCGCACTGCATCAACAACTGCAATAGCAGCCGCTTCGTCTTCGATTATGCGATGACGCCGTCCGGCCAGCTCGGCCAGATCACCAGCGATGACGTCTACAGCTGCGTGGACTTCGTCAGCTATTACCAGGACCGGCGGGGAGCGGACTACACGGTCGTGCGGCTCGATCGGCCGGTCGTGGGGCGGACGCCCGCCGCGGTGCGTGTGTCGAGCGATCCCCTGGCCATCGGCACGCCGCTCGTCGTGCACGGCTTCCCCCGCGGGTTGCCGCTCAAGCTGGCCGACGGGGCCGCGGTCCGGAGCAACGCGCCGAGCCTCGACTTCTTCGTCGGCAACCTGGACACGTTCGTGGGCAACTCCGGGTCCGGGGTGTTCGACCTGAACACGAAGGAGCTGGTGGGCATCCTGGTGCGCGGCGAGCGCGACTTCGTGCAGGACGGCGACTGCGTGCGTCCGTTCACCTGCGCCGACGACGCGTGCCGCGGCGAGGACGTGACCTATGCCTTCCGGGCCATCCAGGCCATGTGCGAGCGCACGGCCTCGGACCTGTGCTCCTGCGGCGACGGCGCCTGCGGCCCGCTCGAGAGCCCGGGCTCGTGCGCGAGCGACTGCTCCTGCGGCGACGGCGTCTGCAGCAGCGGCGAGAGCACCACGTCGTGCCCGGCGGACTGCCAGCTGGAGGTGCTGTACGACTCCCACGCGCCGCAGCCGAGCTGGGTGACGCCCGGGATCCAGGTGCGCAACACGGGGAGCGAGAGCGTGTACCTCGCGGGCTCGACCGTGCGGTACTACTTCAGCCAGGAGCCGCCCGGCCCGCTCGAGGCGACCTGCTGGGGTTGCTCGAGCGAGCTCGAGATGAGCTTCCACGAGGTGCCCGGCGGCGGCTGCGCGGGCGCGACGCATTACCTCGACGTGCGCCTCCCGTTCCTCTCGGTCGATCCCTCGTCCTCCACCGACCGGTTCAACATCGCGTTCCACGCGTCGAGCTGGCAGGCGTTCAACCAGTCGAACGATTACTCCCACGCCGGGGGCAGCTGGAACTGGGCGCCGAACCCGAAGATCACGATGTACCGGCTCGGCTCCAGGGTCTTCGGCGACGAGCCCTGCCCGGGCCTCTTCATCCCGCCCGCCGACTGACCGCCTCGGCCAAGGTTCGCGGTGTTCGAGCTCCACGAGCGCGAGCTCCTGGCCGACAGACTCCGGCGCCAGCGGCGGACGCGCGGGTGACCGGGCGGCGGGGATCGGCAGCCGGCCGAGGTGCGGAGGAGGGAACAGGAACGCGATCTCACCGGTGGCCGCGACGCTTGACGACGGGGGGCCGGTCTCGATGTTGCGCGCATGGGGCGACCATCCACCGGGCGACGTCCGCAGTTCCCTTCCACCGTGCCACGACCGGTCCGGGCGCGCGCCGGGCGCACACCGACGGAGCGGACCCCGTTGGCGGTGCGGACCTTCGGCGTCGGCGTCGACGAGGCGACGAGGGAGCACGTGCGCCAGACCCTCGGGGCGAAGCTCGGGCGGTTCGCGCCCGACATCGAGCGGCTCACGGTGCGCTTCACGGACGTGAACGGGCCTCGCGGCGGCGTCGACGTCGCGTGCGACGTGAAGGTCGTCCTGAGCGGGCACCCGAGCGTCGTCTACCAGATGCGAGGTCAAGAGCCGCGCGAGACGATCGACAGAGCCGTCCCGGGGATCGTACGGGCCGTGCAGAGCGCCCTCGAGCGCGCGCCGCGCGCCGCGTCACGCGCGCCGGCGCGCGGCCCGAAGCCCACGGCGCGCGCGGCGAAGCGCAGCGCGGCGGCCCCGGCGCGGCCCGGTCATCCATCGCCCGAGGGCAGCTTCATCGGGCGGCGCGTGGGGCGCAGCGAGGAGAACCTCGAGCGCGCGCTGGAGCGGCCCGAGAAGTCGCGGCGTGACGTTCCCGTCGACACGGCCGCTCCGGGGCAGAGCGCGACCGACCGGAAGGCGGGCGGCGGCTCGACGGCGCGGCGTAACACGATGCGGAGGACACGGAAGGCCACCGCGACGCTCGAAGACTCGGCGCAGGACCGCCCGTCGCGCAAGTCGACGCGCAAGAGCGCCAATCGCGCGAAGCAGGGCTCGAAGCTCCAGCGGCGCGAGGTCCGGCAGGCGACCAGCCCGAGCACCAGGGCCGCGAAGGCCGCCGTCCGCTGATCAGGCGGTGCGCTGCTGGCCGCCCTCGGCCGTGAAGCCTCCCACGAGCGCCAGGCACAATGTTCTCGCCGGCGCACTGGCATGGACGATGCCCGAGGCGGACGCGGTCCCGGCCACCTCGTCCTCGCGCGGCGGGGGACCGACGGGACACGCGTGCTCCACGAACCAGAGAGGTCGCCCATGGTTGCTCCGCTCGGAGAGTCCCCGAGGTCGCTTCGCTTTGCGCAGGTCGACTTTCACACCGTGCGGCAGAACCGCGGTTGGTTCCTCGCGATCGGCGTGGCCTCGATGGTGCTCGGGGTGCTCGCGTTCGTCATGCCCTTCGTCGCCTCCCGGGTCACCGCCATCGCCCTCGGCTGGTTGATCGTGCTCGCCGGCGTGGCCGAGGGCTGTCACGCCATCCAGAGCCGCGGCTGGGCCGGCGCCAGCTGGGAGCTCGTGAGCGCCCTGGTGCAGGTGGCGTTCGGGCTCCTCCTTGTGGTCGCCCCGATGACCGGCAAGCTCGCGCTGATGGTGATCGCCGCGGCGTACTTCGTCTCCGAGGGCGCGCTCAAGCTCATCCGCGCCTATCAGCACCGCGGGCTGCGGGGCTCGGGATGGCTCGTGTTCGACGGCATCCTGGCGCTGGGGCTCGGGATGCTGATCATCACCGGCGGCGTCACCACGGCCGTGAGGGTGCTCGGCTTGCTCGTCGGAATCAGCCTCCTGACAGGCGGTATGTCGATGATCCTGATCGCGCTGGGCGGCGCTCGCGTGCTCCACGCGCGACCGTGAAGAGGCGACTTCCGCGCCGTGCAGATGGGCACACCCTTGCTCGGAGTGGGGAGCGCGGGGAGCGCGGCGAGCGCGGCGAGCGCGAAGGCCAGGTTGGCAAACGGGACACACTCTTTGGTCATGTCGCAAGCAAGGAAGCTCATCCAGGATCTCGCGGCAGGACGCTACGACGCTCGCCTGCGAGGAACACGGAAGGTGTGCGCCGTGCAGCTCAGCGACGACGAGCGCGTCGTCGTGGAGATCGCCGACGGGTCCTTCGGAATCGCGCCCGAAGGCGCGATCGAGGACTGCCAGCTCTCGTGCTCGCTCGACGATTTTCTGCGGATCTTTCGCGGTGAACAGAACTTGATCACGGCGATCATGCAGGGCCGCGTCGGCGTGCGAGGAGACCTGGGCGCCGCCCAGATGTTTCAGAGCGTCTTCTCTCCGGGAGATCAACAGGCTCCGGAAGCGACGCGCTGAGCCACCGTCATCGGAGGGGGCCCATGGAACGGCAAGTGAGCATTCTGGACGGCGGCACGTTCGTCGTCAGCGATCTGCGCGGCAATTCGCAAAATCCGCGCAGGCAGCGTCGTCCCCTCTTCCTGCGAGCACCTGCCCGCCCGTCGTCGTGCGTTCACGAGATGCATCATTGGACGGGCAGCAACGGGGCCACGCCCCGGTTCTTCACGAGCACGACCAGGAACTTCGCGGGCTTCTTGGTGCTCGCGTTCCGGCCGACGGTGTGGATGTCGTTGGGCCCCTCGTAGAATGTCTGGCCAGGGGTGAGCGTCACCTCCTTGCCGCCTTTCACGCCCATCACGATCGAGCCCTCGAGGACATAGATGAAGCCGTGGGCGTCGTGACGGTGCACTGGATCGGCGCCGCCGGGGGGGTAGTCGACGAGGAGCATCATCACCTCCTTTCCGGGGATGTTCGCGAGCTCCTTCGTCAGGAGCTGCGTGACGACCGGCTCGGGCGCGGCGACAGCGGGGTCGGCGAGCAGGCCCACCGCGACGGTCGCCACGGTGGCGGCGCTCTTCACGAACCGCGAAGTGCGAGAGGCGAGACGGAGATTCTGGAGCATGGGATCCTCGTGATCGGTCAGGGAGACTCGTCGATCGCGAGCGCCTTCTGCGCGGCCGGGTCGGCGCGCAGGCGTTCGCTGAAGCGGAGAAGCTCGAGGGCAGCGAGGAACCGATGCGGCGTGAAGATCGGCTTGAAGGCCCTGTGCATGTCGGCGTTGAGGAACGCTGCCCAGCGCATCACCTCGTCGCGAGCACGCGGCGTGCCGTCGCCGAGGTGCCGCGTATCGGGGAACGATCGGCGAGTGAGCATGCGCCGCGCATGTGAAAGCGCTTCACCTGCACTGCCAGGCACCGGGGAACGATGCCGTCGATTCATGACGGGCTTGTCGCGCGCCCGAGTCATGAATGCGCCGCGGGGGCCCGGTGCTCCGGCGCTTCGCGCTCATGGCACATTTCCGTCAATGGCGGCGCAACCTTCGGCGCGCGTGACGGTGTGGACTCGAGCCGCGCGGCTTCGCCGGGCGCCACCCCTCACCCCGGGGCATCGCCTGAGCGTATACTGGGTGGCGGAGGTTCGGTCATGCCGGTGCGTAGCAGGTGGGTTTGGTGCTGGGCGCCGATTACGGCGGCAGCTCCCCACCTGTGAAGCGGAAGAGCTCAGTGAGCGGACCGGCGTTCCACGAGCGTCCGTGATCAACAACGACGACTCGGCGACGTGCCCCTGACCCGGGGCGTGGCGCGCAGTTGCGCGCGGGGCTGCGCAACTGCGCGGGCGTTCGCTCAACGCGCCTGGTGAGCGAAGGGCACCGCCGCGCCGTCTACCTGCGCAGGAGGCGTCCCTGCCGGGTCTTGCTCGTCAGCGCGCCGTCCTGCGCCACCACCGCGTCGCCCAAGCTGGCTGACCGGCATCGCTTTAAGATCTGTTTAAGGAGCGCCCCCGCCGCCCGCTCCCATAGTTCCTCCGTACGGCGAAAGCGCCCGCCGAACGGAGGACCTCATGCCCCGCTCCATCGTCGCTCCTCTCCTCTATGCCGTTGCTCTCCCCGCCGCCCTTGCCGCCTGCGGCTACGTCGAGATCGCCCCGTACGGCACCTCGGGTGGCAGCGGCGGCGGTGCTGCCGTCGCGGGGAGCGGCGGCGGTGCTGCCGGCGCGGGGAGCGGCGGCGGTGCTGCCGGCGCGGGGACCGGCGGCGCCGGTGCCGGTGGCGAGGATGCTCCCTCGACCGGCTCGACCAGCACATCGACCGGCCCGGCGCCGGCTCCCTCCTGCACTGCCGCAGAGTGCGCCGTGCGCATCGCGGAGGGCGCTCCGAACTGCGCCATCACCACCTCCGGAAAGGTCTTCTGCTGGTGGCGCGGAGTCCTCCGGCAGGAGCGCCTGGCCGGCCCGGTCGAGCGTCCGGGCCTCGGCGACGTCGTCGCTGCGTCCAACCATCCCATGCACATGTGCTTCCTCCACGCTGACGGGCGCGTCTCCTGCCAGGGTTCGGACATCAACGGGCCGCTCTTGCTGCGCAGCATTCCCGAAGAGGAGATCAGCGAGGTGCCCGCCGTGCTTCCGGAGCTCGAGGGGGTCGTCCAGCTCTCCGTGGGTTTCGAGTATGCCTGCGGCGTCCTCGGCTCGGGCAACGTCATCTGCTGGGGCGACCCCTTCTCGCCGTTGCTCGGCGTCGAGGGCGCCGGGCAGATGGAGGCGCCGGTCCCGGTCACGGTCACCGGTGTCGACGACGCGGTGCAGGTTGGGGCGAGCTACATGCACACTTGCGCGCTGCGGGGCACCGGAGAGGTGGTGTGCTGGGGACGGCTCACCACCGGTGAGACGACGGACACGGCCGTGCGCGTCGAGGGCGTCGAGGGCGCCGTCGAGATCGCGGCCGGCTGGTCCAACGACTGCGCCCGCCTCGCGACGGGCAAGGTCGTCTGCTGGGGCAGCGATGGCTCCTCCTCGCACGCCGAGCCGGTCGAGGTGCCCGGGCTCGACGATGCGATCCAGGTGAGCGCCGGGTACTCCCGGTACTGCGCGCTCCGGCAGGGCGGCAGGGTCGTCTGCTGGCGGTTCTCCGCGAGGATGACACTGGAGGCGATCGACATCCCGGAGGCCGTTCACGTCACTGCCGGCTACAAGGAAGCCTGCGCCGCCCTCGCGAGCGGCGAGATCGCCTGCTGGCCCACGAGCAACAGAGATGTCTACGTGTTCGGGCTGTAGCCTCGGCGCTCTCGTACGGGGTCGTCCGGACACCGTCGCCGCAGTGGAGCCCGAGCGCGCGCGCCTCGCCTCGGAGCAGTGCCCGGCGTACCCGGTCGCGGCCGTCGAGAGCCCGCGCCAAGACGACGGTCCGGAGACCTGGCGGGACGATTCCGCGGGGGCGAACCGTCGCGATCCGTCGCTTTCCCGGGGATTCAGGGAGGGCGTGACGACGGATCGCACCGCCTCGGGAGGCATGGGCCCAACGCGGGCCCAAGGGCCAAGCCCCGGGCCTGGGGAGCTCGCCGTGACCGATCCGTCGCGTCGGGCTGCGGTGGTCGCCTCGCTCGCCAGCACCCTGAGCCGCGCCGTCGCCCTCGAAGATGAGGTGGCGACGCGGGTCCTTCACGAGGCGATCGGTCGGCTGCTCGGGTTGCCGGTGGCGCCGGAGGGGTGAGCAAGCTGGGACCAAACACCGCAGCGCACCTCGCCCACGTTGACCGAACGAAAGTGGCGGGAGGACGTAGCGGACGAGCAGACGTTGAGTTTATAATTTCAGGATAGGATAAGCAGGCAGAGCCACTGCCGCTGTACGCCGGCCGACCGCGTGCCCCTCTTCAAAAGCCCGTCTCGTCGAGCGCCAGCACGCCCGTGCGATGGCCGAGATGCTCTGACGACGTAGGCGCGCGGGTCATCGAGCACGGCGTCTGCATCCCAGCGCGCACGACCGAGCAGGTGCTGCAGCGCGTACGGCGTCGGGTCGCCGGCCGCCTCGGCGAGCTGCCAGCTGTTTTTGCGCTTTCATCGGTCGGAAGGCGGCGTCGCCGAAAGCAGCGCGCGCACCCGGCGGTCGCGCAGCCCGAGCCCTCCCCAGAGGAACGCGGCGACGTAGATCGGGAAGAGCGTGCGGCTGAACATAGACCCCCCCGCGGGCGTCAGGAATCATCGGTCGCCTCCAGATAAAATCGCGGGCCTGGCCGGCCCCGCTCCCCGGCCCGTGGCGACCCCGGAGAGCAGCCGGGGCCGCCCTGCCGGCCCCGGGACGGCGAGCTCCCCGTCCGGGCCCACCGTCCAGCTCCGCCCGCCAGAAGAAAACCTCGTGATTACGAAGCCTTAGGTGTAATTCAAAAAAAGATCGCCCCGCGTGTCGATCGCGTGGTCGCCCGTTCGTCGTGACGGTGGAGACAGGGGCCGGGCAGTCGACGCCGCCGGGGCGCTCCTCTTCGAACCGGAAGGAAACTCGACGATGCGATTCATGATCACCGCGGCACCGGCGACCGACGACGCGAAGCACGACGCACAGGCAGCGGCGGATGCGCCCCCGGACGAGGCGCTGTTCGCCGCGTACATGAAATACAACGAAGACATGCAGAAGGCCGGCGTGCTGGTCGCGTCCGAGGGCCTCAATCCCGCCGGGGCGCGCGCGCGCGTCGGGATTTCGGGGGGGAAGCGCGTCCTGCTCGACGGGCCCTTCGCGGAGTCGAAGGAGCTCGTCGGCGGCTTCTACCTGATCGAGGTGGGCTCGAAGGAAGAGGCGATCGCCTGGGCGCTGCGCTGCCCCGTCGGGCTCGGCAGCGCCGAGGTGCTCACGATCCACCAGATGACGGAGCTCTCGGACATCCCGCCGCGGTTCAGGGAGATCATCGCCGAGGTGGCGCCGACGTGGAGCGTGTCCTTCTCGAGGGCGCAGTAGGCCGGGCGACGAAGCGCCGGCGTCATTGGCCACGTGTCTGTCGATTCAGCGCGCGGTCCCGCGGAAGGGGTGGCCAGGCGTCACTTTCAGCCCCGCGCGGCATCTCCGGTCATCAATGTCCAACCCGGCCCGACCACGACCGACAGAGACCCCGGGAGAAACCGGCGCGCCGACGTGTTACCGGGAGGTCTACCCCATCGTCCGGCAGACGTGCGTGGGTTGCCATGTCGCGGGCGGCATCGCGCCCTTCCGCTCGAGGAGTCGGCGACGGTCGTGTCCTTGGCGAACCGGATCCGCGACGTGACCCGGAACGGGTCGATGCCTCCCTGGGCGCCGAGCGAGCTGCTGGTGCGGCAATACGACCAGCATCCGACCTCGGTCGGCGGCGGTCCACGTCCCTCGTCGGCACGAGCGCCCCTTGGGGACGTGCCGCGGAACAGGGCGTCGTAGAGTGCGTGGGCGTCGGCTTGGATGTGCCCCGATTTGTGTTCCAAAATACATAATAGCGGTCTGGGCCGATGGGCGTTCGATTTTTCTCCCCCGCGTTTTTTTCAGCGATGAGTTTCCTCGGGCAGCGGGGTCTATGGGGTACAGCCGGTCGCGATCATGACGCCGGCTGTCGCCGGGGACGGCGGCGGCGCTCGGCATGCGCTCTTCGTCGCCGCCGCGACCGGGAAGAGCGGTTCGAGCCGCCGGATGAGACGCTGCACGAGCTGTCACGAAGGGAGAAGGAATATGGTCATGAAGCGCGTCTTGATCGCGATGTGCCTGATCGTCGCTGCATGTGGGGGTGAGGAGGACGACGCGCCCGTCGCGTGGGAGGACATGAGCTTCGATCAGCGCTTCGCGTTCATGGAGGATGTCGTCCTGCCGGAGATGAAGGAGACCTTCGTCGCGTTCGACGCGAAGTTCGAGGGAATGACGTGCGTGACCTGTCACGGCAGCGGCGCGGCCGACGGGACCTTCGCGATGCCGAGCCCCGACCTCCCCCCGCTCCCCGCCACCGAGGAGGCGTTCGCCGAGTACGTGAAGGATCCGGAGATCGAGCGGTGGGGCACATGGATGTTCGAGACGGTCATGCCTCGGATGGCCGATGTGCTGCAGATCGCCGCGTACGACCCGATGACCAACACCGGCGACTTCTCGTGCAATGGCTGCCACACGCTTGAGGGCGTCGAGCAGTGAAACCGCCGGGCACGCCGCCGGCGGAGATGCAAACGTAGCGGATGGGTGGGTCTCGACGTCGAGCGTGAAAGGTGAAAGGCTCCGGCGGCGACAGCTCAATGCGCTCGGCAGGCAGATGCTCGGGCAGCTTTTGCCGTCCGTGCGGGCGGATGTGACGCCCCCTGTCCCCGCCTCCGGATGAGCTGCCCGGCGCTGCGCCATCGCCCTGCGGCGGAGGGCGCCCCGCTCGGCCACACCGGAGCCGCCCTCAGCGTCGAAACAGGCGGAAACCATAAAAATTGCTACTGTTTCCGGCGGCCGCTCGTCATCGGTCGTTTTTTCTGGCGGGACAATTCCGCGGGGGCGAACCGTCGCGATCCGTCGCATCCCCGGGGATTTGGGGAGGGCGTGACGACGGATCGCAGCCCCTCGGAAGGCGTGGGCCCAACCCGGGCCCAATGAATAGGCGTTTGCGGGACTGCGCCCGAGCAGCAGCGGCGGCGAGGTCCCGGCGCAGTCCCGTAAACGTCGGGTTGGACCGGGCCGGTTCGCGGCCGGGCGAGGCGGTCGCGAGGCCTATGGAGATCCTGCCCGAGAAGGCCGCAGAAGGCGGGCGCGGCGGGGCTCGCACGCGTGGTGCATCCCGCCGCCACGACGTTGGGCGCAGACGCGCCGAGGCAGAGCACGGCGCCGACGGAGGCCCAGCAGCACGCAGGCCGCCGACGTGGACGGCGCAGAAGGCGGATCGATGCCTGACCGCCGCGCAACGGAGGTGGTGCTGTCGCTTCTGCCCAGGCCAGCGATGCTCATGACGTGTCCGGAGGAGCAGCGGAGGAGGCGATGACGCACGACGGCAGCGGGCGGCGAGCCATCGCAGCCTGACCGCAGCGAGGACAGATGGACAGGTCGACCCCCGTGAGCGCGGCGAGCAGCGTACACCAGTCGACCTTGACGACGTGGCGCGGAGAGGGCTCGTGAGAGCTGCCTTCCCGGTGCTCATCTCCCCCGACAGCGCGCTGCCCTGCGTCTCGCGCCGCCATGATCCTCGTGCGTGCCACCTCGAGCGTGGTGGTGGCGTGACACGCAGCCATCAAGCCGAAGTGTCGGATCTTCACGAAGCGATGAGGCAGCACGTGCATCAGGAAGCGACGCAGAAACTCCTCTGCGGAGAGCGTCACGGTCTTGTCTCCGCGGGTCCGGAAGCACACGCCGCGCTCATCCATCCACCGCAGCCGGTGATTGGACAGCCCGACACGGTGGGTATAGCGACCGAGGTAAGCAAAGACCTGCTCGGGCCCAGCGAAGGGCGGCTTGGCGTACACCACCCAGGGCTTGCGGTAGAGCGTCTTGAGCAGCGCAGCGAAGGCAGCGGGGTTGGCCAGCGCGGCGGCCCCGCCGGTCAGGTCGAGCTCTCCGGCGTCATAGGCCTGCCGAAGCGCGGCGAGCAACTTGCCGCGGAAGAGCTTGCCGAGGACCTGCACAGGGAAGAGGTAGCCGCTCCGCCCCTCGATCCAGCGCGAGCCGTCGAGCGAGAGCCCACCGCCCGTGACGATGCAGTGCAGGTGCGGATGGAAGCTGAGATTGCGGCTCCAGGTGTGCAGCACGGCGGTGACACCGATGTCGGCGCCGAGCCGCCTGGGATCGCGGCCGAGGGTGAGCAGGGTCTGCGAGCCGCACTGGAAGAGCAGATCGAAGACCGTCTGCGGGTTGACGAGCGCCAGCGGGCGCAGCTCGGCCGGGAGCGTGAAGACGACGTGGAAGTAGTGCGTCGGCAGGATGCGCTGCTGCCGCTCGGCGATCCACCTGGCCTGGCTGAGGCTCTGGCACTTGGGACAGTGGCGGTTGCGGCAGGAGTTGTACGAGGGCTGCTCGTGGCCGCAGCCCGTGCACACGTCGACATGGCCGCCCAGCACCGCGGTCCTGCACGCGGCGATGTCGCGCAGGACCTTGCGCTGGGCGGTGGAGACGGCGTGGGCGCGCAGGTAGGCCTCGCCGTGGGCGCGGACGATATCCGCGACCTCGAGACGAGGCCTACCCGTCGCCGCGGGCCGCGGCGCCAGGCGATGCGGGTGCACGCGACCTCAGCCGAGCTTCTTCTTGGCCTCCTGGGTGCCGAGCACCTCGACCGGGCTGCGGGTGCGACCGACGTGAGCCTGGCTGACGCGGACGTAGCGGACGGTGGTGCGGATGGAGCGATGGCCGAGCAGGGCCTGGATGACGCGGATGTCGGTGCCGAGCTCGAGCAGGTGGGTGGCGAAGCTGTGCCGCAGCACGTGCGGGGTGACGCGCTTGTGCAGCTTGCAGCGCCTCGCCGCCTCGCGCAGCGCGTTGCGCACCGCCTCGTGCGAGATGACCGAGCCCTGCTTGCGACCCGGGAACAGCTCCGGTCCAGCGGGTCTCTCCGCCCGCCAGTAGATGCGCAGCGCGGTCAGCACGGGGGCGCTGAGCATCACGTACCGATCACGCCCGAGCTTGCCATTGCGGACGTGGATGAGGTTGCGCTTGCTGTCGACGTCCTCGACCCGCAGCGAGCAGACCTCATCGATCCGCAGACCGGCGCCGTACGCCGTCAGGACGATCGTGCGCTGCTTGACCGAGCCGATCGCGTTGAGCAGCGCCTCGACCTCGGTGCCGCTGAGGACCGGCGGCAGCTTCTGGGGTACCTTCGGCCAGGGGATCGCGACGGCGACCTCCGGACGCCCGAGCGTGGTGGCGTAGAGGAACTTGATCGCCGCCACGTACTGGTGCTGCGTCGCCTCCGCGATCTTTCGCTGCTCGGCGAGGTAGAGCAAAAACGCGCGCACCTCGTCGAGACCCATCTGCTGCGGCGGCTTGCGGTGGTAGGCTACGAAGGCCCGTGCGCAGCGGAGGTAATTGTCGCATGTCGACGGCTTGTATCGCCGCAGCTTCAGGTCTTCGGCCATTCGATCGCGGAGCTGTCCCATCGCTGCCCTCCTGGTGAACGCGGCGCCCGGGCAGGGGCGTCGCGAACGGCAGGGTGGGCAGGGAATGAGGCGGCGGGCGGCGAGTCCTGCGCGGCGCCGGGCGCTTTTTTTCGCAGTGAATACCGGCAAAAGTCGCGCTGCGGCAGCAATGACCGCCGTGACAACCGCAGCGAAGACAAGGATCCGAGCCGCGGCAGGAAACCTCGGCTCGGTATCCGCAATGCTTAACGGAGCAGGGCCCGCAGCAGCTTCTTGAGCCTCACGCCGAGCTCCTGCACCTCGTCCGCATCGCGCTAGCTCGCGGCCCCGAGCGCCGCCACCAGGTCCATGGCTCCCAAGGTCTCGTGGAGGCTACGCGGGGCGCGAGGGCGGTGTCGTCTCGCGATCGCGGTCGTCGTCGCGGTCGACCTCAGCAGGGACAGGAGCTGCCGCGAAGCGGCTTGGTCCAAGCGTCAAGCCTCGGGCCTGGGGAGCTCGCCGTGACCGAGCCGTCGCTTCGGGCGGCCGTGGTCGCCTCGCTCGCCAGCACCCTGAGCCACGCCGTCGCCCTCGGGGATGAGGTGGCCGCCCGGGTCGTTCACGAAGCGATCGGTCGGCTGCTCGGGCTGCCGGTGGCACCGGAGGGGTGAGCAGGCTTGGGCCGAACGTCGAGCCCGCCGCTCGGGTCGACTCGTTGCCGGAGCTTTGCCGCTCGCCGGCGCCCGCGGGCTCTACTGAGATCGCCCGCGCGTGGTGGTTGCGTGCCGGTAAGCATTCACCGGTCGGGCTGGTTGATCCAGAGCATTACAACGGAACATGTTTGCTTGCTCGCATGAGTTCGCGCTCACGCAGCCTGGGCGGGGTGGGTTCGCCCGAACCCCTGACGGCCGCCATGGCGGAATTGGCGCCCGCAAAACCGGAGGCCGCCGCCGATCCCCAACAAACTGGGCCTTCGCGCCTGGCACGGCGCCTGCCGAGAGCGCCGCCATGCCCCGGACCCCTGAAGCGCCGACGGCGCGCCCCCCGCGCCTCCTCGAACGCGTCCGCGAGGCGATCCGGACCCGCCGTTACAGCCCTCGCACCGAAGAGGCGTACTGCGCCTGGATCCGGCGCTTCATTCTCTTCCATGACCGCCGCCACCCACGCGACCTCGGCCTGGCCCACGTTGAGGCGTTCCTCACGCACCTGGCGACCGACCAGCACGTCAGCGCCTCGACCCAGAACCAAGCCCTCGCCGCCATCCTCTTCCTCTATACCCACGTCCTCGCGCTCCGATCACCTCACCGCCGTGCGCGCCCAGCACGCCGCCGATGTCGCGGCCGGCGCCGGCTGGGTGCCCCTCCCCGACGCCCTGGACCGCAAGGTTCCGAACGCCGGCCGGGAATGGCCCTGGCAATGGGTCTTCCCCGCGACGCGGCCCTATCGCGACAGGGAGACAGGTCAGCTCAGGCGGCATCATCTGCACGAGACGGTGCTCCAGCGCGCGGTGCGAGAGGCCGCCCTCGCCGCCGGTCTATCGAGGCGCACGAGCTGCCACCCCCTGCGTCACTCCTTCGCCACGCACCTGCTGGAAGCCGGCTACGACATCCGCACCATCCAGGAGCTCCTCGGCCACCGCGACGTGAGCACGACGATGATCTACACCCACGTGCTGAACCGCGGCGGCCTCGGTGGACATGGGAGACGTGGACTCTATGAGCCGCCCTCCAGAGGATCGAGCCTCCATGTACGCTTACCTCTTCGTAACGCCCGTCCTCGACGGGAACGTGACGTCGTCGGAGGGGGTCACTGGCGGAGCTTCTTCAGCCGATTCGCCCTCTCCGACGGGCGAGACGTCGCGAAGCTCGCTCCCGACGACACGGGCCCGTGACGTTGCTGGACGGGCGCGGGCTTTTTCTGTTCCCTGAGGGACCATGCGAACGCTGATTGCCGAACACTTCGCTCCCTGGTCCGAGAAAGCTCGCTGGGCGCTGGACCACCATGGCCTCGCGTACAGCTACCGCGAGCACGTGCCGCTGCTCGGTGAGCTGCTGCTGCGACTGCGCACGCGACGACCGACCGGCAGGGTCAGCACCCCGGCGCTGGTCACGCCGCACGGCGTGCTGACCGATTCGTTCGCCATCGCGCTGCATGCGGACCAGATCGGCCGCGGACCGACGCTCTTTCCGCCCGACCACGACGCGGCGATCACCGCGTGGAACGCCCGTAGCGAGACGGCGCTCGCGGCTGGCCGCGCGCTCTACCTCGAGCGGCTCACGCACGACCGCGCCGCCAAGGTCGAGATGCAGCCGCCGTTTCTTCCCGCACCCGTGCGACGCGCGTCGGTTCCGGCAGCGGACCTGGCGATCGTGTTTCTCCGGCGGAAGTACGGGATCGACGCCGCCGCCCTCGCCGTCGCGGACGCGACGCTCGCGCGCGAGCTCGACGGGCTGCGGGAAGCCCTCGCCGGTGACCGCGCGTACCTGCTCGGCGAGGGCCTGACGTACGCCGACATGGCGATGGCCGTGACGTTGCAGTTCGTCGCGCCGGTCGATACCCGGTACATCGCTCTGAGCCCGGCGGCGCGCGCGCCATGGCGGCACGCAGCGCTTGCGGAACGCTACGCTGATCTCGTGGCCTGGCGCGACGCGCTTTACGACCGTCACCGGCGGGCGCGCCCCGCACCGGCCGGTGCTCGATAGAGGAGCGCCGCTCTCCCTGCCGAGAGTGGCTGGATGATCCCCCAATGGGATCTTGCGCGCTATCTGATGGGAAGAGCCGCCGAACTTGGCGCTGGTGCTGACGGGCGCTGCGCGCCCGCGGCACACTGCTACGTTAGACCGACTGGTGGCCGCCCTGTCCAGGAATTGCGGCGGCTGGTGCGCGTTGTTCTTAACTCCTCGCGCTGCCTGCGCTGCCCTGTCGTGACGAGAACTTACGCTCTCGCGGATGTCGTCGACGTTCACGCCGAGTCGCTCGGCGTAGAGGCCAAGGGTGCGCTGCCACGCCGGGCGGGCCTGACAGCGCTCGTAGTAGGCCTTGAGCCTCGGGAAGGGCTCCATCAGGTCGGTCTTGCTCACCGGCATGAAGATCTTGCGGGCGATCATTGGTGCTGAGCGCGATCCCGAAGTGCTGGCGGCTCACCGTGACGTGCGCTGCAAAGCATCGGTCGAGACGATCTGCGAGGCGCTGACGGGCAATTACCGGCCGGAGCACGTCTTCGCTCTTCGGCAGGCCATCGAGCTCTACGACACCTACCAAGCCAAATTGCAGGACTGCGATGCCGAGATCGAGCGAACCGTCCGCGCGTTGCCACAGAAGGAGACTGCCCCGCCACCACCTCCTCCACGCTCACGCAAGGCCCAGAGGAATGAACCGCGTTTCGACGTCCATGCCCTGCTGCATGCGATGCTCGGCGTCGACCTGACGCAGATCAACGGCCTCGGCCCGTCCTCGGCGCTGCGGATCGTGGCGGAGTGCGGTACCGACATGACGCGCTGGCCTACCGTAAAACACTTCACCTCGTGGTTGACGCTCGCACCGGGCACCAAGATTTCGGGCGGCAAGGTACTCAGCTCCCGCACACGCCCCTCGGCGAATCGTGCAGCGGCCCTGCTGCGCCTTGCAGCGGTCTCGGTGAGTCGAACGAGCACAGGGCTCGGAGCGTTCTTCCGGCGACTCGCCGCGCGTATCGGCAAGGCGAAGGCTATAACGGCCACGGCCCGCAAGATCGCCGTACTTTTCTACAACACCCTGCGGCACGGCTCGGCCTACGTCGATCCGGGCGCGAACTACTACGAAGAGCGCTACCGGCAACGATCGATCGCCAATCTCCGCCGACGGGCGGATGCGCTGGGCCTGACGCTCGTCGAGGGGCAGGCTGCGGCAGGAGCTTCTTAGGAAAGCCCAGACCATCTGGGGGGACGGGGACTGCGAACGGTCGGCGCGACACGGAGGGGCAAGCGACGTGCCAGCGGCGAACGCAGCCCGGATGCCGGGTGTCGTGTCGGCGACCGCGCCGGTCGACCCCGACCCCATGGGGCGCGAGTCGCTGCGCGCGAGAGAGCCCGGCTTCTCCCGGTGATATCCTGCCGCCATGACCCCCGAAGCCCGCATCGTCGACACCCGCCAGGTCCTGATCGTGCTCTCGCCGCGGGGCGACGACCGCCTGATGGACGGCTTCGCCGGCACGGTGGTCACCGCCCCCTCGGCGGGGATGCCCGACCTCGGGGGGAAGGCCGTCTACCTGTGCGGTGACGTGTCGAAGGCCACCGCCCTCGACCTCTCGGCCGCATCGCGGGTCCTGGTGATCCGGGAGGGCTCTTACAACTACCCGGCGGGTGACCTCGCCTGGCCGGTGGTGGGCCTGGGCCGGATGCCGATCGACGTACACGGGCTCGGCGTGTACTACCGGTCCTTCTTCGACCCGGAGGTCAACTACGTCGAGCGGATCCGCGGCGAGCACACATTCCAGTCGCTGACCGAGTCCACCAAACCGGGGACGGCACACCGCACCGGGATCTATCTGGCATCGGTCCGAAAGCAGCAAGATGCCCTGTTTTTCCGCCTGCTGCGCTGCTCCACCAACCTGTCGGGCCCAACCGACAACTTCCGGTCCACCGACCGACATATCGTCGACGCGCTGAACCAGGAGGCGGCGCTGGTCTTCTCGGGGGCGGCGCCGCTCAACCACGTGTTGGACCAAGCCGCTTCGCGGCAGCTCCTGTCCCTGCTGAGGTCGACCGCGACGACGACCGCGATCGCGAGACGACACCGCCCTCGCGCCCCGCGTAGCCTCCACGAGACCTTGGGAGCCATGGACCTGGTGGCGGCGCTCGGGGCCGCGAGCTAGCGCGATGCGGACGAGGTGCAGGAGCTCGGCGTGAGGCTCAAGAAGCTGCTGCGGGCCCTGCTCCGTTAAGCATTGCGGATACCGAGCCGAGGTTTCCTGCCGCGGCTCGGATCCTTGTCTTCGCTGCGGTTGTCACGGCGGTCATTGCTGCCGCAGCGCGACTTTTGCCGGTATTCACTGCGAAAAAAAGCGCCCGGCGCCGCGCAGGACTCGCCGCCCGCCGCCTCATTCCCTGCCCACCCTGCCGTTCGCGACGCCCCTGCCCGGGCGCCGCGTTCACCAGGAGGGCAGCGATGGGACAGCTCCGCGATCGAATGGCCGAAGACCTGAAGCTGCGGCGATACAAGCCGTCGACATGCGACAATTACCTCCGCTGCGCACGGGCCTTCGTAGCCTACCACCGCAAGCCGCCGCAGCAGATGGGTCTCGACGAGGTGCGCGCGTTTTTGCTCTACCTCGCCGAGCAGCGAAAGATCGCGGAGGCGACGCAGCACCAGTACGTGGCGGCGATCAAGTTCCTCTACGCCACCACGCTCGGGCGTCCGGAGGTCGCCGTCGCGATCCCCTGGCCGAAGGTACCCCAGAAGCTGCCGCCGGTCCTCAGCGGCACCGAGGTCGAGGCGCTGCTCAACGCGATCGGCTCGGTCAAGCAGCGCACGATCGTCCTGACGGCGTACGGCGCCGGTCTGCGGATCGATGAGGTCTGCTCGCTGCGGGTCGAGGACGTCGACAGCAAGCGCAACCTCATCCACGTCCGCAATGGCAAGCTCGGGCGTGATCGGTACGTGATGCTCAGCGCCCCCGTGCTGACCGCGCTGCGCATCTACTGGCGGGCGGAGAGACCCGCTGGACCGGAGCTGTTCCCGGGTCGCAAGCAGGGCTCGGTCATCTCGCACGAGGCGGTGCGCAACGCGCTGCGCGAGGCGGCGAGGCGCTGCAAGCTGCACAAGCGCGTCACCCCGCACGTGCTGCGGCACAGCTTCGCCACCCACCTGCTCGAGCTCGGCACCGACATCCGCGTCATCCAGGCCCTGCTCGGCCATCGCTCCATCCGCACCACCGTCCGCTACGTCCGCGTCAGCCAGGCTCACGTCGGTCGCACCCGCAGCCCGGTCGAGGTGCTCGGCACCCAGGAGGCCAAGAAGAAGCTCGGCTGAGGTCGCGTGCACCCGCATCGCCTGGCGCCGCGGCCCGCGGCGACGGGTAGGCCTCGTCTCGAGGTCGCGGATATCGTCCGCGCCCACGGCGAGGCCTACCTGCGCGCCCACGCCGTCTCCACCGCCCAGCGCAAGGTCCTGCGCGACATCGCCGCGTGCAGGACCGCGGTGCTGGGCGGCCATGTCGACGTGTGCACGGGCTGCGGCCACGAGCAGCCCTCGTACAACTCCTGCCGCAACCGCCACTGTCCCAAGTGCCAGAGCCTCAGCCAGGCCAGGTGGATCGCCGAGCGGCAGCAGCGCATCCTGCCGACGCACTACTTCCACGTCGTCTTCACGCTCCCGGCCGAGCTGCGCCCGCTGGCGCTCGTCAACCCGCAGACGGTCTTCGATCTGCTCTTCCAGTGCGGCTCGCAGACCCTGCTCACCCTCGGCCGCGATCCCAGGCGGCTCGGCGCCGACATCGGTGTCACCGCCGTGCTGCACACCTGGAGCCGCAATCTCAGCTTCCATCCGCACCTGCACTGCATCGTCACGGGCGGTGGGCTCTCGCTCGACGGCTCGCGCTGGATCGAGGGGCGGAGCGGCTACCTCTTCCCTGTGCAGGTCCTCGGCAAGCTCTTCCGCGGCAAGTTGCTCGCCGCGCTTCGGCAGGCCTATGACGCCGGAGAGCTCGACCTGACCGGCGGGGCCGCCGCGCTGGCCAACCCCGCTGCCTTCGCTGCGCTGCTCAAGACGCTCTACCGCAAGCCCTGGGTGGTGTACGCCAAGCCGCCCTTCGCTGGGCCCGAGCAGGTCTTTGCTTACCTCGGTCGCTATACCCACCGTGTCGGGCTGTCCAATCACCGGCTGCGGTGGATGGATGAGCGCGGCGTGTGCTTCCGGACCCGCGGAGACAAGACCGTGACGCTCTCCGCAGAGGAGTTTCTGCGTCGCTTCCTGATGCACGTGCTGCCTCATCGCTTCGTGAAGATCCGACACTTCGGCTTGATGGCTGCGTGTCACGCCACCACCACGCTCGAGGTGGCACGCACGAGGATCATGGCGGCGCGAGACGCAGGGCAGCGCGCTGTCGGGGGAGATGAGCACCGGGAAGGCAGCTCTCACGAGCCCTCTCCGCGCCACGTCGTCAAGGTCGACTGGTGTACGCTGCTCGCCGCGCTCACGGGGGTCGACCTGTCCATCTGTCCTCGCTGCGGTCAGGCTGCGATGGCTCGCCGCCCGCTGCCGTCGTGCGTCATCGCCTCCTCCGCTGCTCCTCCGGACACGTCATGAGCATCGCTGGCCTGGGCAGAAGCGACAGCACCACCTCCGTTGCGCGGCGGTCAGGCATCGATCCGCCTTCTGCGCCGTCCACGTCGGCGGCCTGCGTGCTGCTGGGCCTCCGTCGGCGCCGTGCTCTGCCTCGGCGCGTCTGCGCCCAACGTCGTGGCGGCGGGATGCACCACGCGTGCGAGCCCCGCCGCGCCCGCCTTCTGCGGCCTTCTCGGGCAGGATCTCCATAGGCCTCGCGACCGCCTCGCCCGGCCGCGAACCGGCCCGGTCCAACCCGACGTTTACGGGACTGCGCCGGGACCTCGCCGCCGCTGCTGCTCGGGCGCAGTCCCGCAAACGCCTATTCATTGGCGCAGATCTATCACAACACTCCGGCCGACGCCGAGAGGAAGCAGGCGAAGGCCCGGATCTCGTCCCACGCCGACAAGACCAAGGACATGCCGGGCGACGGCGTCATGGCCTTCTGCACCTTCTACGAACTCCTCGATCGGCTCGCGCCCATCACCGGCGACCGCTTCGATCGTGGTCACCGGGCGATCACCGGATTGACCCGGCTCCGCTTCCGATACAAGGAGATCGAGACCGAGGAGGGACACACATTTCCGGACCAGTTCACGATCACGCTGTATCCCAACTCGGTGTTCTTCATGCCGCTGTCGACCAACCGACGCTACACTCACGAGATAGTGCCGTCCGAGTTGGACGCCGCGCGGCTCCCGACCCGGCTGGGCTACGTGGTGCGCTGCTCGAAGACCGAGGCGGTCCACGAGGGTGGGCGCACATTCCTGCTCCAGGACGGGACGCGGGTGGAGCTGGAGGCCCCCACGCCCGAGGGGATGACGGCGCTTCGCCGGTTGTACGCCGAAGAGAACAAGACGTCGGCCCCCATCGACTACGGAGACGGCTTTCGCTTCAGCATGAACGCAGGGGACTACCGGGCGCCGATCTACGAGGCGTCGGACATGTTTCGCACCTACACCGTGCCCGCCGAGGGCGACCTCTTCGCGGCGCTGTCCGCGTCGGCTCGGCTCGAGGAGCTCGGGAAAGGCCGGCGCGGCGCGGTGCTCGTGGTGAGCGACGGCCCGCGCGGGGTCCCCATCGTCCGCACCACGACCGCTTACAAGCTCCCGGCTCAGTGTTTTCGGCCGATCCACACCACGCTCGCACGGCAGATCCGCGCGTGTGCCTCGCTCGCGCTACCCTTCAACAACGCGCTGCTGGAGGTCTACACCCGCGCCTACGCCACCATGCGCGCCCACTCGGACCAGGCGCTCGACCTGGACGATGCCGGCGAGATCGCCCTTTTCTCCTGTTACGAACACCCCCAGGCCGGGCCGTCGCGGCGGCTGATGGTGGAGTCGAAGGAGCCCGGGGGGCCCTCCTTCGTAATCCCACTCCTCCACGGCCGCGTCGTCGTATTCTCCGCCGACACCAATCGAAGGTTCCGTCACCGGATCGTGCTGGACCCCGCGACTGACGCTCCCGACAACCCCTGGCTCGGGGGCACGTTTCGCACCTCGAAGACCTGGGTATGTGTTCGTGACGGGCGTCCCGAGCTTGCGGACGGCACACCGCTGACCCTGGCCAACGACGAGGAGCGCCACCAATTCCTCCAGCTCCGCCGCAGGGAGAACGAGGAAACCGACTTCGTCTACCCCCGCGTCACCTGCACCCTGAGCCCGAGCGATCTCTGGCCGCCCGAGATGGCCACAATGCTCTAACGCTCATGCGGTGCGCAGCTATCGTGAAACGATGGTGCTCCCCTGTCCGTCGGAGCCCGCCACAGTCGCGGTTCGTAGACACGCTGGCGCATGGTGCTCACGATGGGCGGGGCAGGCTGACGGGCCTGGCGCTATTGTTCCGATGCCTCGCTAACGAGCCAATCACGAAAAGCGACGAGCCCACGCCAGCGAGCGACCCGGCCGCGAATCAGACAGAACAGATTGAAATTATTGACATTTCTTCCGCATCCGCCTCGTCGTCCCAGAAATCCTGGCGGGACTGTTCCGCGGTGGCGAACCGTCGCGATCCGTCGCATCCCCGGGGATTTGGGGAGGGCGTGACGACGGATCGCACCGCCTCGGGAGGGATGGGCCCAACCCGGGCCCAATGAATAGGCGTTTGCGGGACTGCGCCCGAGCAGCAGCGGCGGCGAGGTCCCGGCGCAGTCCCGTAAACGTCGGGTTGGACCGGGCCGGTTCGCGGCCGGGCGAGGCGGTCGCGAGGCCTATGGAGATCCTGCCCGAGAAGGCCGCAGAAGGCGGGCGCGGCGGGGCTCGCACGCGTGGTGCATCCCGCCGCCACGACGTTGGGCGCAGACGCGCCGAGGCAGAGCACGGCGCCGACGGAGGCCCAGCAGCACGCAGGCCGCCGACGTGGACGGCGCAGAAGGCGGATCGATGCCTGACCGCCGCGCAACGGAGGTGGTGCTGTCGCTTCTGCCCAGGCCAGCGATGCTCATGACGTGTCCGGAGGAGCAGCGGAGGAGGCGATGACGCACGACGGCAGCGGGCGGCGAGCCATCGCAGCCTGACCGCAGCGAGGACAGATGGACAGGTCGACCCCCGTGAGCGCGGCGAGCAGCGTACACCAGTCGACCTTGACGACGTGGCGCGGAGAGGGCTCGTGAGAGCTGCCTTCCCGGTGCTCATCTCCCCCGACAGCGCGCTGCCCTGCGTCTCGCGCCGCCATGATCCTCGTGCGTGCCACCTCGAGCGTGGTGGTGGCGTGACACGCAGCCATCAAGCCGAAGTGTCGGATCTTCACGAAGCGATGAGGCAGCACGTGCATCAGGAAGCGACGCAGAAACTCCTCTGCGGAGAGCGTCACGGTCTTGTCTCCGCGGGTCCGGAAGCACACGCCGCGCTCATCCATCCACCGCAGCCGGTGATTGGACAGCCCGACACGGTGGGTATAGCGACCGAGGTAAGCAAAGACCTGCTCGGGCCCAGCGAAGGGCGGCTTGGCGTACACCACCCAGGGCTTGCGGTAGAGCGTCTTGAGCAGCGCAGCGAAGGCAGCGGGGTTGGCCAGCGCGGCGGCCCCGCCGGTCAGGTCGAGCTCTCCGGCGTCATAGGCCTGCCGAAGCGCGGCGAGCAACTTGCCGCGGAAGAGCTTGCCGAGGACCTGCACAGGGAAGAGGTAGCCGCTCCGCCCCTCGATCCAGCGCGAGCCGTCGAGCGAGAGCCCACCGCCCGTGACGATGCAGTGCAGGTGCGGATGGAAGCTGAGATTGCGGCTCCAGGTGTGCAGCACGGCGGTGACACCGATGTCGGCGCCGAGCCGCCTGGGATCGCGGCCGAGGGTGAGCAGGGTCTGCGAGCCGCACTGGAAGAGCAGATCGAAGACCGTCTGCGGGTTGACGAGCGCCAGCGGGCGCAGCTCGGCCGGGAGCGTGAAGACGACGTGGAAGTAGTGCGTCGGCAGGATGCGCTGCTGCCGCTCGGCGATCCACCTGGCCTGGCTGAGGCTCTGGCACTTGGGACAGTGGCGGTTGCGGCAGGAGTTGTACGAGGGCTGCTCGTGGCCGCAGCCCGTGCACACGTCGACATGGCCGCCCAGCACCGCGGTCCTGCACGCGGCGATGTCGCGCAGGACCTTGCGCTGGGCGGTGGAGACGGCGTGGGCGCGCAGGTAGGCCTCGCCGTGGGCGCGGACGATATCCGCGACCTCGAGACGAGGCCTACCCGTCGCCGCGGGCCGCGGCGCCAGGCGATGCGGGTGCACGCGACCTCAGCCGAGCTTCTTCTTGGCCTCCTGGGTGCCGAGCACCTCGACCGGGCTGCGGGTGCGACCGACGTGAGCCTGGCTGACGCGGACGTAGCGGACGGTGGTGCGGATGGAGCGATGGCCGAGCAGGGCCTGGATGACGCGGATGTCGGTGCCGAGCTCGAGCAGGTGGGTGGCGAAGCTGTGCCGCAGCACGTGCGGGGTGACGCGCTTGTGCAGCTTGCAGCGCCTCGCCGCCTCGCGCAGCGCGTTGCGCACCGCCTCGTGCGAGATGACCGAGCCCTGCTTGCGACCCGGGAACAGCTCCGGTCCAGCGGGTCTCTCCGCCCGCCAGTAGATGCGCAGCGCGGTCAGCACGGGGGCGCTGAGCATCACGTACCGATCACGCCCGAGCTTGCCATTGCGGACGTGGATGAGGTTGCGCTTGCTGTCGACGTCCTCGACCCGCAGCGAGCAGACCTCATCGATCCGCAGACCGGCGCCGTACGCCGTCAGGACGATCGTGCGCTGCTTGACCGAGCCGATCGCGTTGAGCAGCGCCTCGACCTCGGTGCCGCTGAGGACCGGCGGCAGCTTCTGGGGTACCTTCGGCCAGGGGATCGCGACGGCGACCTCCGGACGCCCGAGCGTGGTGGCGTAGAGGAACTTGATCGCCGCCACGTACTGGTGCTGCGTCGCCTCCGCGATCTTTCGCTGCTCGGCGAGGTAGAGCAAAAACGCGCGCACCTCGTCGAGACCCATCTGCTGCGGCGGCTTGCGGTGGTAGGCTACGAAGGCCCGTGCGCAGCGGAGGTAATTGTCGCATGTCGACGGCTTGTATCGCCGCAGCTTCAGGTCTTCGGCCATTCGATCGCGGAGCTGTCCCATCGCTGCCCTCCTGGTGAACGCGGCGCCCGGGCAGGGGCGTCGCGAACGGCAGGGTGGGCAGGGAATGAGGCGGCGGGCGGCGAGTCCTGCGCGGCGCCGGGCGCTTTTTTTCGCAGTGAATACCGGCAAAAGTCGCGCTGCGGCAGCAATGACCGCCGTGACAACCGCAGCGAAGACAAGGATCCGAGCCGCGGCAGGAAACCTCGGCTCGGTATCCGCAATGCTTAACGGAGCAGGGCCCGCAGCAGCTTCTTGAGCCTCACGCCGAGCTCCTGCACCTCGTCCGCATCGCGCTAGCTCGCGGCCCCGAGCGCCGCCACCAGGTCCATGGCTCCCAAGGTCTCGTGGAGGCTACGCGGGGCGCGAGGGCGGTGTCGTCTCGCGATCGCGGTCGTCGTCGCGGTCGACCTCAGCAGGGACAGGAGCTGCCGCGAAGCGGCTTGGTCCAAGGGCCAAGCCCCGGGCTTGGGGAGCTCGCCGTGACCGAGCCGTCACGTCGGGCTGCGGTGATCGCCTCGCTCGCCAGCACCCTGAGCCACGCCGTCGCCCTCGGGGATGAGGTGGCTGCCCGGGTCGTTCACGAAGCGATCGGTCGGCTGCTCGGGCTGCCGGTGGCGCCGCGCGCCGAGGCGCGTGCGGCGCGGTCAAGAGCGGCGCGGTGACCGTCGTGCAACGCACGTCCGGCGACATGCGGCTCAATCCGCATCTGCACGTGGTCTTCCTCGACGGGGCTTATCACGAAGATGGCACCGAGCTCGTGTGGAACGAGCTCGGTCACCTGCGAACGCGCGAGGTCGGTCAGGTCATAGAGCACGCCGTCGGGCGGATGCTCCGTTACCTCCGGCGGCACGGGCATCGCGAGAGCGAGCACGACGTCGAGGAGGACGACGAGCCCGAGGCCGCGCTCTGCACCTCCCCCGTCTCGGGACGAGAGCCGCCCGCCGGCCCGCAATGGCTCCGCGGGCTCTCGCCGTCTTGTCCGAGCGCGCTCGCGTACGACAAGCCGCTGTGCGCTGCGCTCGATGGCTTCACCTTGCACGCAGCGACGCGCGCCGGTGCGCACCATGCCGCGGCGAGGGAGGCGCCGCTGCGTTACGTGCTGCGACCCCCGATCGCAAAGGAGCGCATCGAGCCGCAGCAGGACGGCCTGGTGCGGCTCTCGCTCAAGCGCGCCTTCGCCGACGGGACTGCCCTTGTGGACATGGATCCGCTCTCGCTCCTGTGCCGCCTCGCGGCCAGCGTCCCGCCGCCGCGCTTTCACACCGTCAAGTACGCTGGCGTGCTCGCCTCGGCAAGTCCATGGCGCAAGCGCATCGGACCGCGCCCTGCGAAGCCACAAGAGCCTACGAAGGCGGACGATGACGCCGCTCCGAAACGCAAGCGTGGCGGCTATCGACCGTGGGCCGAGATCTTGCGCCGCACATTTGCGATCGATGTCCTCGAGTGCCCAGCTTGCAAGGGGCGGATGAAGCTCGTCGCCATGGTGACCGAGCCAAGGAACATCGCCCGCTTCCTCTCCGCGCTCGGCGAGCCGACCGACGTCCCAGCTCGCTCTCCCAACCGAGGGCCGCCGTACTGGAAGAGCACCGTTCTGCGCCGCAAGGCGCCCGGTGACGCCGCATAGCGTCTCGCGACGCGCCTCCCGGGCCAGACCAACGCCCGGACGGACACGTGTGCCCACGGCACGTCGATGCGCCCCGTAGCGCGCTCGGCGCCGCCCGGACCACGCTCTTTCGGCCCAGGACCGAGCCATCACGACGCTCGCGGTCCCACCCTTTCGGTTTGCTGCGCTACACTGCTTCGCGCTGCGATCCGGCTTCTTTTACCTACGCGCTACACTGCTTCGCGCTGCGATCCGGCTTCTTTTACCTACGCGCCGAGCGGCTCGTCCGGTATTGCGCGCGTCCCTGCTTCGCTTTGGAGCGGCTCAGCATCCTCCGCGACGGTCGGGTGGCCTATCAGGTGAAATACCCGCGGCGAAAAGGAACGCATCGGGTGATGACGCCGATTGTGTTTTTCGCGAGGCTCGCCGCGCTGGTGCCGCCGCCGCGCCATCCGCTGGTGCGCTACCACGGTGTGCTCGCGCCGCATGCGAAGCAACGCAGCCTCGTGGTGCCGAAGGCGACGGGGAAGGCGCGTAAGGGCGAGCAGCGCGCCGGAGCTGATAGCGCGGGCAGCGATGACAAGAAGAAGACGACGACGATCACGCCCTTGCCGGCGAGGCAGGCGCCGAAGGGGCCGGCGAGAGGCATGGAGACGCCGTCGCGCAGAGGAGACGAGCGAAGCGAGGCGGCGCCGTCGGCAGTGTCGGAGCGAGGCGCTCGGGACGTGGCGGTTGGGGCGCTGCTGACGATGGTGCATGGCGCGGTCGAGCGCGAGCGGGTGTCGACTGCGCTGGGCGCTGTACTGCCGTGGGCTGATGTTGGATTCGTGTCGGAGGGGATCTCGGTCCGGCATCTTGATCGGCTGCTGGATGGGCTCCTTCTGGCGACGTCGCCTCGCGTCGAATGGGCGAAGCTTTTGCGGCGGACTTACGCAGTAGATGTTCTCGCGTGCCCGCGATGCAGCGGGCGGATGCGACTCATGGCCGCGATCACGGACAAGGCGACGGCGAGGAAGATCTTGAGCCACCTCGGTCTGTTCGCCGAGCCGCTGGAGTGCCGCGCGCGGTACCCGGCGGACCCCGCGTGACGAAACTGAAAGGGGAGGGACGCTGCTCGACGACGTGGCCGGGGGGAGGTCTGCCCTGAGGTGCGTGCGCCGGCCATCACGACGCGCCGCGAACCGCGACGGCGGCCGTTTGGACGAGCTCAGTAGTGTACAGCTATACGGTAGGATGCCTTCCGCTTGGTGCCAGTAGTGTACAGCTATACGGTAGGATGCCTTCCGCTTGGTGCGACGTCGCGGTAATCGCAGGCGTTTCACGAGTGGAAGGCCTGTCTGATCGCATAAGGCCCGTTCTGTCGATAAGCTCGTACAGTCGGACTGCACGAGCCAGGAACGGCTCCGAGAATCTTGACTTTGCGGAACGCGTTTGCTTGTCCTATCCGCCAAAGCGCTTGACGACGCTGAGCGGCTGGGCGAGGACAGAGTCACCATGAGGCGTTGGCTACTGGCTTTGGGCGTGTGCGTTTCCACCGCGGCGTGTGGTAACGGATCGAATGGGGACGCTGCCGCGAGCGGGGGCGCGGTTGGCACGGACAGCGGTGGGACGGGCAGCGGGGGCACGGCCTCCGGTGGTGCGACGGGCTCTGGGGGAACGGCCGAAAGCGGCGGCGCATCCAGCGGCGGCGCATCCAGTGGTGGGGCTGGCGGCTCGGCGTCGGGCGGCTCGAGTGGGGCCACGGGTGGCGCGGCTTCGGGCGGGCAACCGGGCAGCGGCGGCCAAGGAAATGCCGGAAGCGGCGGCACGACCGGTAGCGGCGGCTCGGTCAGTAGCTGCGTCGGCGACCCGTTCCCCACGGCCGATCCTACCAAGACGGGCCCCTTCTCGGTCACCGCAGACAAGAACGTCGGCCCCCTCGCCGGCGTCGTTCCCGATCCGATCTATGGGGACGAGCAACAGCGCTTCAACGTGTACCGCCCGAGCAATATCGCAACCAGCGGCCACTGCCATCCGATCCTGATCTGGGCCAATGGCTACCGGGACAATCCGGAGCAGGTCCCGCCGAAATGCGTCGTCAACGCCGGCAGCAATCAGTGGTGCGGACAATACGGACCGATCGTCAACCATCTCGCGTCCCACGGTTTCGTCGTGGTGGCTTCTCTCAGCACCGCGACCGCCGAAGGCGATCCTCTTCCCACGACCGCGGGCCTCGATTGGATCTTGGAACAAGCCGAGGATGCGAGCAGCCCGTACTATCACGCCCTCGACACCACGAAGATCGGCCAGCTTGGCCATTCCTATGGGGGCATGTCGACTTGCAAGACGGCCTCCGATCCCCGTTTCTCGGCCCTCGGCACGATTTGCGGCACCAGTGCCCTCGAGGGAGTGCACACCCCCATGTTGTTCTTCTGCGGGGGGAACGACTCCACGGTGAAATGCAGCGGGGTCCACAATGTCTTCAAGACGGTCACCGATCAGCCCGCGTTTTTCCTCAACGAGCTCAACGCGGATCACGGTAGCTGGGTCTATCAGGGCGCAAATGGCGTGTCCCTGTCGTCGGCCGCGGCCTGGTTCCGCGTTCATCTGATGGATGACACAGCGAACAGGAACTTCTTCTACGGCGACAACTGCAAGCTCTGCACCGATGGCCGCGTGCAAGCAGAGCAGAACGCCCTGATGAAGGTCCCCTGAGCGACGGGGCCGATCTGGCTAGGCTTCACTGACTCACGAACGTCGTCACGCTCATGGCTTCGAGGGCCATCGGGAGCGTGGCGTCCGTTACGGTGACGGGAGTTCCTTCGGCCCAGTTCTTCGAAGCGGCGGTCACGAAGGGGACCATCGCGCTTGGCGCGGTGCCGCCTGCGAAGGCGAGGGGAACGGTCTGGGCGGAGGTTGTCTCGTTGATGGCGACGACGACGACTTTGCCGCTGTCGTTTGTGTAGGCGCTGACGAGGACCTTTTCCGGGAAGACGCCGGTGACGGCGACGCGGTGGTAGCCGGGGCGAATGTAGCGGGTGAAGTTTCCGAACGTGTAGTAGCGCTTGGTGGTGACGCTGCCTGACTGCTGAATCAAGCCTTCGTTCGTGGTGTTGCCCGAGTACCACCACCAGAGCCAGGCGTTGGCTTCGCCGACCACGAGCGCGCTGTGCACCCAACGGGCGATGGCCACGCCGTTCTCGATGGTGTTGCTCGGTCCCTGTTCCGGCCACCACTTCACGCCGGACATCTCGGTCTGCCAGACTTCCTTGTCGCCCCGAGGCGGGACATCGTCCGGCCAGGGGTAGGCGACCTGAGTGTCATATTGGTGGGTCCCGAGGATGTCGAAGGCGGCCCACGCGTCCGGGTCGGCAGCGAGCGCGTGCCGGTTCGCGAGGCGCGTAGGAGTGCAGCCCTTCACCGCGGGCGACGCGACGGCCGAGGGCGCCCCGTTGGGCCACACCAGAGCCGCCCTCGACGGCGAAACAGGCGGAAGCCATGAGAATCGCTACTGTTTCAGCGACCGCTCGTCATCGACCGGTGTCTCTGGCGGGATTTCTGACATGCGGAACGATGGAGCCATCGCTCATCTCGCGCTCCGGCGCGATCCTGTTGAAGCGGTCGGAACCGAACGTCCCTGAGCGTCAACGAAGGGTATGGCCGCCCCGCCTACCTGCGCAGGAGGCGCCCCTGCCGGGTCTTGCCCGTTAGCGCGCCGTCCTGCGCCACCACCTCGCCGGTGATCAGGACGGCGCGGATCCCCGACGGCGGCGCGTCGGCCCGCCGCGGCGTCGTGTTGTCCGCCACCGTGGCCGGATCGAAGACGACGAGATCCGCCCAGTGCCCGGGCAAGATGCGCCCCACGTCGCGGAGCCCGATCCGCTCGGCGGGCAGCGAGGTCATCCGGCGCACGGCCTCCTCGAGCCGGAACAGGCCGACGTCGCGGCTGTAGTGGCCGAGCACCCGCGGGAACGTGCCGAACGACGCCGGGTTGTGCTGGCCGCGCCGGGTGAGGATCGCGTCGGT
Source organism: Sorangium sp. So ce302 (assembly GCF_051530145.1). Lineage (GTDB taxonomy): Bacteria > Myxococcota_A > Polyangia > Polyangiales > Polyangiaceae > Sorangium > Sorangium cellulosum_B. The sequence goes on from NZ_CP150326.1 coordinate 2,243,980, forward strand.
CTCGAACGCGCAGAGCGGGTGCGAGAGCACGGCCCGGAGCGGCTCGTCGTGCGCATCGACGCCCGAGTACGTGTTCAGGAGGACGCGCGCCTTGCCGTCGCTCACGCGGGCGACGTGCACGTAGGCGTCGAACTCGCTCCCGCCGAGGCGCCCCGCGATCGCCTCGAAATCGAGCCCCTCCAGCGCCGCGAGCTCCGGCGCTCCGCCCCAGAGCAGCCGGATGTCGGCATACGAGAGCCCGAGGAGCCGCCGGAACATCGCGAACTCCCGCCGGAGCCGGCGGAGGACGGCCGGGTCGTCGATGCGGGCGCGGAAGCCGTCGAGCACCCAGGCGGGGAAGAGGGCGTTCACCGTGGTGTTGCCGACCGTGTAGGGGAACGCGTCGAAGGCGGCGTCGACCCCTCTGTCCACGGCCCGCTCGATCGCGCGGAGCACCCAGGGCACCGTGGGCCACGTCCGCCGGCCGATGAAGATCTGGTGCGAGAGCTGGATCTTCGCGCCGCTCTCCTCGGCCAGGCCGAGCAGCTCGCGGACGGAGCGGAGGTTGTGCGGCGGGCCGAGGAGCAGCGGCCTGTAGAACGGCGATATCCACGTGTAGGCCCGGCCGTGGACCGTGAACACGCCCCCTTCGTCGGCCACCGCCCGGAGCAGCGTCAGGAGCTCGTGCCTTCGCGCGAAGACCCCGGGCGTGTAGGCCAGCCCGGCGGAGAGCCCGAACGCGCCCTCGCGGAGCGACGCGCGCGCGAGCGCGCAGAGCGCGTCCATCTGCTCCGGGCTCGGGGGAGCGGCGCTGTTGCCCATGACCGCCTGGCGGAGCGTGCCGTGGCCGACCAGGAGCGCCGCATTGACGAGCAGCCCGCCGGCCTCGAGGGCGCTCAGCAGCTCGCCCATCGAGCGCCACCGGTAGGCGAGCGCTCCGTCCTTCAGGATCTCCGCGGAGTGCTCCACCAGCGGAATCGACGCCGCGGTGACCGGGGCAGGGGAATGACCGCAATTGCCCGCGACCACGGTCGTGATGCCCTGGGCGACCATCGGCGCGAGGACGTCCTCGTGGTCGGGCAGCGCGAGCAGCCAGTCGACGTGCGAGTGGATGTCGATGAAGCCGGGCGCGACGGCGAGCCCGCTGGCGTCGAGCGCCCGCCCTCCCGCGAGCGCCCCTGGCCCGGCGATCGCGGCGACCTTGCCCTTCTGGATCCCCAGGTCCGCCACGTAGCGAGGCTGGCCGCTGCCATCGAGGATCGTTCCCCGCGAGATGACGAGATCGAAGTCCATCTGCACGCCTCCTCGAGAAGCTCGTTCGCGGACCACGCGGAACCGTGGAAAGCCCACCGGACCGGGGCATGGCCGTGGAGCGGAGCATGAGCTCCGCGCGGGCCGCGCGCCCCCCGATCCGGGCTCCGTGGCGCTCCCGCCCCGGCGGCCGCGCGCTTCGAGCCGCTGCCCTGCCAGCATGAGCCCGGGCGCTCGTCCGGTTGCGCTCGCGCCGCGCGCCCCTCGCATGAGCCCGCCGGTGTGCAGCCCGAGCCCAGCGGCCTGCCCCGGCCGGGTCCAGGCCGCGTCGCGCAGTGCAGTTCGCTCCGGGCGACCGCGCGAGATCGCCTGGCCCCGCGATTGTATCCGCGGCTGTCGCAGTCCTGCTGCGGGTCGGCTCGACCCGCGGAGAGACCGGGGGAGTCCATGGATCGAACAGCGAGCGCGCCTCGAGGCGGGCGTCTCTCTCTGCGCCCGCTCGCCGAGCGGCCGCGGTGCAGCATCGTCATTCCCTGTTACAACGAGGAGCGCTACATCGAGGACGTCCTCCGCTGCGCCCTCGAGCAGCGTTATCCTCCAGAGCTCCTCGAGATCTTCGTGGTCGACGGCGGCTCGACCGACAGCACACGGGAGCTCGTCGGCCGTGTCGCGGCGGAGGATCCACGGGTGACGCTCCTCCACAACCCCGACCGGATCCAGGCCGCCGCGATGAACATCGGCATTCGCCGGGCGCGAGGTGAGGTGATCGTCCGGATGGACGCCCACGCCGACTACGCCGGCGACTACGTGGCTGCGTCGGTCGCGGCGCTCCGGAGGACCGGCGCCCTCAACGCGGGCGGCGCGGCGCGGCCGCGCCACCGGAACGGCTTTCAGCGGGCGCTCTGCGCCGCGCTCTCGAGCCCCCTCGGCGTGGGCGGCTCGGCGTACCGGGACCCGTCGCGCGAGGGGTTCGTCGAGTCGGTGTTCAACGGGGCTTTCCGGCGCGAGGCGTTCGAGATCGCCGGCCTCTACGACCCGGCCGCCATCACCAACGAGGACGCCGAGCTGAACCAGCGCATCATCGAGGTTGGCGGCGCGGTCTACCTGTCCCGGGAGATCGTCGCTCATTACTACCCGCGGTCGTCGTTCGCCGCGCTCGTCCGGCAGTATTTCGCGTATGGCAAGGGGCGCGCGCGCACGCTGATGTGCCGCCGCAGGTTCCTGTCGCTCCGGCCGGCGCTGCCGTTCTGCATGGTGACGGCCGGAGCGCTGCTCGCGCTCGCGTCAGCGCTCGCGCCGGCGGTCCGCCCGGCGCTGGCGCTCGCCTTGCTCGCCTATGCCGCGCTCGTGATCGCTGAGTCGCTCCGGCTCGCGCGGCGCGCCTCGCCGCGCGATTTCCCCCTGCTCTGCGCCATCTTCCCCGCGGTGCACGCCGCGCACGGGCTCGGGTTCTGGGCCGGCCTGCTCCGCGGCGCGCGGGACGGCGCTGGCCGGCGCGAGGCCGAGCGCCTTCCGGCGCCGTGAGCGCGAGCAGCGCGGGTGATCCCCGGGTTCAGCGGCTCGGACGCGGCTCGAGCGGCGGCGCGGCGCGTTGATCGCCCGCGTTCGCTTTGGTATGTTTGCGCCGTGAGCGTACGCGGGACGCCGTTTGCATCGTTCTCCTCGGCCGCGGCCGAGCTCATCGAGCTGTCCCGCTTTTGCCATGAGCGCGGCTGGACGCCGGCCACGAGCGGCAATTTCTCCGCCCGGCTCGGCGACGGCACCCTCGCGATCACGGCGTCCGGGCGGCCCAAGGGCGCGCTCGGCGTGTCGGACATCGTCGTCGTCAATGCGGACGGCCGCCTGACCGGGCCCTCGCCGGCCCGCCCGTCGGCCGAGACGGCGCTGCACTGCCAGCTTTACCGGCACTCCAGCGAGATCGGCGCCGTCGCGCACACCCACTCGCGGGCGGCGACGGTGCTGTCGCGCCGGTGCGCGCAGGAGGGGTACGTGACCCTCTCGGGCTACGAGGTGGCGAAGGCGCTCTCCGGGATGACGACGCACTCCGCCACGGTGCTCCTCCCGGTCTTCGTCAACACGCAGGACATCCGGAAGCTGGCGGAGGACGTCGATGCGTTCATGTCGGCGCATCCGCCCGTGTACGGCTACCTCATCGCAGGTCACGGCCTGTACACATGGGGCTCGGACATCGCGAGCACCATCCGCCACATCGAGGCGATCGAGTTCATGCTGGACTGCGCGCTGCTGGAAGGAGGGCTATCATGAGCCGATTGCGGGTTTACCGGGAGAGCGACCCGACGAGGGCCGACGAATACACGACGCTCGAGGACATCGCCCGCGTCGCCGCAGAGGCGCAGATCCGCTTCGAGCGCTGGTCCGCCGAGCGCCCGCTGCCGCCGGGCACGGCGCAGGAGCGGGTGCTCGAGGCGTACGCGGGGCCGGTGAAGCAGCTCTCCGAGGCGTGCGGGTTCGTGACGGCGGACGTCGTGTCGGTGTCGCCGGGCACCCCCAACCACGCCGAGCTCAGGCGGAAGTTCCTGGACGAGCACATCCACACCGAGGACGAGGCGCGCTTCTTCGTCGAGGGGCGAGGGCTGTTCTGCATCCATCACGGCGAGCGCGTGCTCTCGTTCCTCGTCGAGAAGGGTGATCTCATCAGCGTACCGGCCGGGACGCGGCACTGGTTCGACATGGGGCCGGAGCCCTCGTTCACCTGCATCCGGTGGTTCTCCGACCCGAAGGGGTGGGTCGCCGAGCACACCGGGTCGGACATCGCATCGCGCTTCCCGCGGCTCGAGGCGTGAGCGTGGCGGCGCTCCCTGCGCGCGCGGTGCTCGTCGACATCGAGGGGACGACGACCGACGTGCGCTTCGTGCACGACACGCTGTTCTCCGTGGCGCGCCGGGATCTGGCCGCGTACGTCGCGGCGCACGCCGGGGGCCCGGAGATCGAGGCCGCCCGGCGCGCGGTCGCGCGCGAGCGGGGCGAGGGCGAGCAGGCGGTGAGCGACGGCGAGCTCGCGGCGGCGCTGCTCGCGTGGATCGACCAGGATCGCAAGGAGACGACGCTGAAGGCGCTCCAGGGCAAGATCTGGCGCAGCGCCTACGAGTCGGGGGGGCTCCGGAGCCACGTGTATGCGGACGTGGAGCCGGCGCTGCGGAGATGGCGAGACCTCGGGGTGACGCTCGCCGTGTTCAGCTCCGGGTCCGTCGAGGCGCAGCAGCTCCTCTTCCGGCACACGACGGCCGGCGATCTCACCGGCCTGTTCACGGCGTTCTTCGATACGACGACCGGGCCGAAGCGAGAGGCGGGCGCTTACCAGCGGATCGCGGAGGCGCTCGGGCTGCAGCCGGGAGAGGTGCTGTTCCTGTCCGACATCGTGGCCGAGCTCGACGCCGCGGCGGCCGCCGGCATGCGCACGGTGCAGCTGCTCAGGCCGGGGACGGCGCGGGACGCGGAGAGCCGCCACGCCGTCGCGGAGCGCTTCGACGACATCGCGCCGTAGCTCGCCCGGCGGCGGCTCGTTCCGCTTGGCGCGTGAGTGACCGCGCTGACATCCTTGGCGCGCATGCTTCACGGCAGACTGCTCGCCGGCCGGTTCGAGGTGGTCGAGCTCGCGGGAACGGGAGGGATGGGCGCTGTCTACCGGGCCGTGGATCGCGCGAGCGGCGATGTCGTCGCCGTGAAGCTGCTCGGCGATCTCGACGCGCAGGCAGCGGCGCGCTTCGGTCACGAGGCGCGGGCGCTCGCCACGCTCGATCACCCGCACGTCGTGCGTTACGTGACGCACGGGGTGGCGCCCACCGGGGAGCCTTATCTGGCGATGGAGTGGCTCGCCGGAGAGAGCCTCTCAATCCGGCTGTCGCGGCGACCGCTGGACGTGGAGGAGAGCGTCGCGCTCGTGCGCGCGGTGGCGGATGCGCTCGGCGCGGCGCACGCGCGCGGGATCGTCCACCGCGACATCAAGCCGAGCAACCTGTTCCTTCCGGGCGGGGCCGCCGACCGGGTGAAGGTGCTCGACTTCGGCATCGCCTGGCTCTCGGGCGCCTCGGCGCGGCTGACGCGGACGGGGGCCCTCGTGGGCACCATCGGCTACATGGCCCCCGAGCAGGCCAGCGGGGAGCGCGCGCAGCTCGACGCGCGCGCGGACGTCTTCTCGCTCGGGTGCGTGCTCTTCGAGTGCCTGACGGGTCGTCCGGCGTTTCACGGGCGGCACTTCATGACCATCCTGACCAAGCTCCTCCAGGAGGAGCCGCCGCGGGCGAGCGCGCTGCGGCCCGAGGTGCCGCAGGCGCTCGACGAGCTCCTGGCGCAGATGCTGGCCAAGCGCCCGGAGGGGCGCCCGGCCGACGGCGCGGCCGTGGTGCGCTGCCTCGACGCGCTCGGCGCCTCGTCGGCGGGCGGCGCTCGCTCCAGCCTGGCCGCCGTCGAGCTCGTGACCGCCGCGGAGGTGTGGCTCTGCTCGATCGTGGCCGTCGGGCCGGCGGACGTCAGCGCGCCGGCGTCGACGGAGATCGTGCCCGCCGGTCGAGCGCAGCGGAGCGCGGTCGCCGCCGTCCGGCACGAGACCTCGCCCCTCGGCGCGGTCGTGCAGGAGCTGGCCAGCGGGGCGGTCGTGGCGATCCTCGCGGCGGGGGCGGGCGCGGGCAGCGCGACCGACCAGGCGGCGATCGCGGCCCGCTGCGCGCTGCGGATCCGCGCGTCGGTCCCCGGCGCCAACGTCGTGCTGGTGACGGGGCGCGGCGAGTCGACGGGACGATCGCTGCTCGGCGAGGTCCTGGACAGGGCGGCCGTGCTGCTCGACGACGCGGCCGCCCGGGACCGCCCGGGCCACCTCCGCGTCGCGGTCGACGCCGTGACGCGGGCCCTGCTCGACGCGCGCTTCGAGGTCGCGGAGCAGGACGGGCTCTCCTGGGTGGAGGCGGAGCGCGAGGTCGCCGACGGCGCGCGCAGGCTGCTGGGCAAGCCGAGCCCCTATGTCGGGCGCGCTCGGGAGCTGCGCAGCCTGCTCGATCTCGTCGAGGAGAGCTTCACCGAGCAGCGCGCCGCGGTGGCGCTCGGGACCGCGGCCGCGGGGGTGGGCAAATCGCGCCTGCGTCACGAGCTGGTCCAGGCGCTGCGGCCGCGCCATCCCGAGCTCGTGCTGGGCGTCGGCAGCGGGGACTCCATCGGCGCGGGCTCCGCGTTCGCGATGCTCGCCGGGTCGCTCCGGGGCGCGCTCGGGATCGCGGCCGGCGAGGCCCCCGAGGCGCAGCGGGAGAAGCTTGCGCGGGCCGTGGGCCAGCTGTTCGCGGGGGAGCAGCAGCAGCGCGTGGCCTGCTTCCTCGGCGAGCTGCTCGGCGTTCCTCTCGCCGACGGCGGGCCGATGGTGCGGGCCGCGCGGCAGGACCCGGCGCACATGGCCGACCGGATCCAGGAGGCCTACCTGGACTACGCGCGCGCCGTGACGAGCGCGCGGCCCATGCTCGTCGTCCTCGAGGATCTGCACTGGGGAGATGCGCCTTCGGTGAAAATTTTCGATCACGCGTTGCGGGCCCTCTGCGAGCGCCCCTATGCGGTGCTCGCGTTCGCGAGGCCCGAGGTCCACGAGCTCTTCCCCCGGCTCTGGATCGAGCGAGGGCTCACGCAGATCCGGCTGCGCGAGCTGTCCGCGCGGGCCGCCGAGCAGCTCGTGCGCGGCGCGCTGGGCGCGTCGGTCGCGCCGGGGACCGTGGCGGCGATCGTGGATCGGGCCGCGGGAAACGCCTTCTACCTGGAGGAGCTCGTCCGGGCCGTGGCCGAGGGGCGCGGCGGCGCGTTGCCGGAGACGGTGCTGGGCATGGTCGAGGCGCGCCTCGCGGCGCTCGATCCCGAGGTGCGGCGGCTGCTCCGGGCGGCGAGCGTCTTCGGGGACGTGTCGTGGATCGGCGGTGTGAGCGCGCTCCTCGGCGCGCGCACCCTGGCGTCGGGGCCGAGCGACGCGGACGCCTGGGCGGAGCTCTTCGATCGCGAGATCCTCGAGCGCCGCCCGAGCTCGCGCTTCGTGGGACAGGAGGAGATCGCGTTCCGTCACGCGCTCCTGCGGGAGGGGGCTTACGCGATGCTCACCGAGCGCGACCGGGCGGTCGGGCACAGGCTCGCCGGGGAGTGGCTGCTCTCGGCCGGCGAGCAGGATCCGATGGTGCTGGCCGAGCACTTCGCGCGGGGCGGGGATGGGCCGCGCGCGGGGGGGTTCTACCTGCGCGCCGCCACCCTGGCGCTCCACGGGGCGGACGTGCAGGCGGCGCTCGCGCGGGTGGAGAAGGGGATCGCTTGCGGGGCCGAGGGCGAGCGGCTGGCCGAGCTCCACCTGCTCCGGATGAACGCCCTCATCTGGACCGACGACGCCGCGCGCGCCCACGCGAGCGCGCTCCAGGCGCTCGAGCTCGCCGCGCCCGGGAGCCTCGCTTCCTGGCGTGCCCTGAGCGGCGCGATGTACTGCGTCGCGCTCTGCGACGACCGGCGGGCCGTGGAGGTGCTGATCCCGCGCCTCCTGGCCGAGGAGCTCCCCGTCGACGTCCTGAGCCCGGAGCTCGCGACCCGGATCGTCTTCAGCCTGCTCTGGGACGGGAGGACGGCGCTGGCGGAGCGGATCGTGCGCCGGCTCGAGCACGTCATCGCGCCGGCCGTCGAGGGCGATCTCCATGCGGCCCTCTGGATCGAGCTCACCCGCGGCTTCTGGCGCTGCCATGCGGCGCGGGACCTGTGGGGAGCGCTCCAGGCGAACCTCGCCGCGGCGCGGCGCGCCGAGTCCCTCGGCAGCGGGCTGTTCGTCGCCTGGGCGTGGATGCTGGTGGCGATCGATTACACGAGGCTCGGCGACATGGCCGCCGCCGATGGGTGCCTCGATCGCGTGCTCGCGACAGAGGGCCTGCTCGACTACGTGTTCACGACCTCGGTGACGTGCCGGATCGTCTCGCTCCTCGAGCGGCGCAGGCTCACCGAGGCGGTGGAGATGTCCAGCAGCCTGCTCCAGCACATGCTCGCGCGCGGCCATCGCAGCCGGAGCGTGATCCCGCGGCAGCTCCTCGCCGAGGGGCGGCTGCTCCTCGGCGATCTCGCCCAGGCGGAGGAGGAGCTCTGCGCGGCGGGGGATCCGGCGGTGATGGCGCCCTTCGCCGGGGCCGTGCATCTCTCGTTGTTCGCCGAGATCCGGCTGCGGCAAGGGCGGACGGAGGAGGCCTGCGCGATGGCCGGCGAGGCGCTCGCGCTCCAGCGGCAGGCCGGCACGGTCTTCCTGATGCGGCAGGAGGTGATCCCTGCGCTGTACGCCGAGGCGCTGCACGCGAAGGGCGACGCGGAGGCGGCGCGCGCGGTCCTCCGAGAGGAGCGCGCGGCGCTGCTCGCTCGCGCGGCCAGGATCGAGGAGCCCGCGCTCCGGAGGAGCTTTCTCGAGAACGTATCCGCGAACGCACGGACTCTGACGCTCGCGCGGGCGTTGCTCGGGGAGTGAGCTCGGACGGCTGCAGCGGAGCCAGCGGTGGAGGGCGTGCTGCGCGGGGGGGCGGCGGGGCTGTCCCACAAACTCGCGCCTTTTGGGGGGCCATTGCCCGCTGTTCGGGAGGCGAGATCGGGGGGCGACCGGCTGCGCTGCGGGCCGGCGCTCGGGGTTTGTGGGGGCCTGCCCCGCCGCCCCCCCGCGCAGCACGCCCTCCACCGCTGGCTCTTTCCAGGGGGGCCGCCAGATCGAGGTGCTGTACAGTCGCGCGCGGTTGGCCGCGTGAAGAGGGATCGGGTCATGAAGGATCTGGAGAATTTGAGACCGCCTGCGGTGCTCGAGGAGATCGAGCGGGCCACCGCGGAGATCGGGTTTGCCATGGCCAGTGACAGGCAGACGGGCTCGATGCTGCGTACGCTCGCCGCGGCCAAGTCCGGCGCTTTCCTCGAGCTCGGGACCGGCACGGGCATCTCGACGTGCTGGATCCTCGATGGCATGAATGCCATTTCCACGCTCGTCTCCGTGGAGCACGACGAGAAGGTCCAGGCCGTGGCACGCCAGCACCTCGGAGGCGACCCCCGCCTCACGCTCAAGAACATGGATGGCGAAGCCTTCTTGCGCTCGATCCGGGGTCAGCAATTCGAGCTCGTTTTTGCCGATACATGGCCGGGCAAGTACTACGCCCTCGACGAGGCGCTGAGCCTGATCAAGCCCGGCGGGCTCTATGTCATCGACGACATGCTCCCTCAGCCCAACTGGCCTGATGACCACGCCCCCAAGGTGGCAGAGCTGATCGCCGCGCTCGAGCGACGCCAGGATCTCGTGCTGACCAAGCTCTGCTGGTCGTCGGGGCTCATCATCGCGACCAGGATCGCTAGCGCCTAGAGAACGACGGGGCCCGGAGCTGCCGGCAGCTCCAGCGACGGCTGTCACAGCAATCCTGCGCCGGCCCAGAGCCCGGGCTCGTACGCCACGAGCGCGTCCACGTCGTCCGAGGCGAGCACGAGGAAGCTCAGCGGAGAGAAGCCGAGGAACAGGTGCGAGGTGATCGGGAGCTGGATCCCCCACCCGAAGCGAGCGCCGAAGGCGCCCACGCTCTCGAAGTAGGGGGAGTCGAAGAAGATGCGGTGGTAGCCCGGCGTGATCCCGACCGACATCTCGACGTGCGATCCGACCCCCATCACGAGCCGGAGCGGCGCGCCGACTGCGAGCTGGTTGACGTCGGTGGTCGAGACGGTCCGGAGCTCGAGGCCGACCTCGAAGCGGCGCGTCTCGCTCAGGCGGAGGCGCGCGAGGACGTCGAGATCCACGGACATCCCGTCCTTCACCGTGAAGCGCCCCGGCACGAAGTAGCCGGAGATCCCGAGCGAGAGCGCCATCCGCCGCGCGTTGGCCTCCGCCTGATGACCCGTCGCGGGCCGCTCCGCGGCGGGCCCCGGCGACGTATCCGGGGTGCGCCTCTGCGGCTGTACGGCAGCCGCGGGCGAGGGAGGGGGGGACGCGGGGTATCCGCCCGCCGGCGGCGGGTAGTAGGGGTAGGCCGGGGGAGGGCCACCTGCGGGCGGCGGCGGATAGGGGTAGGGCGCGGGGTACCCGCCAGAGGGCGGCGGATAGGGGTAGGGCGCGGGGTACCCGCCCGCGGGCGGCGGATAGGGGTAGGGCGCGGGATACCCGCCCGCGGGCGGCGGGTAGGGGTAGGGGGCGGGATACCCGCCCGAGGGCGGCGGGTAGGGGTAGGGCGCGGGGGGCCCGCCCGCGGGGGGCGGCGCGTACGGGTGGGGCGCTGGTGCCGGCGACGGCCTCTGAGCAGGCGCCGGAGCCGGCGCGGAGCTCGTGGCCGCGGGCGTCGCTGCCTCGGGCCTTGCTGGCGCGGGCGGCGCGGGGCGAGCCGGCTGGGCCGCGGCCTCGCCCGCGGCGAGGCTCAGGGAGGCGAGCGCCACCAGCGCGGGCGCCACGGCGGCGGCGCGCCGCGCGCTGCGAGCCCGGCGCGCCAGCACGACGGCCGCCGCGAGCCCCAGCAGGAGCGCCAGCGAGACGAGCTGGCCGGTGCTGAGCCCCCCGTACACGCCGCGCCCGGCGTCCCCGCGGAGGAGCTCGATGAAGAACCGGCCCGCCGCGTAGAGCGCGAGCCATGTCCCGAACGCGCGCCCGTCCCGGTGCCCCCGGACGAGCCAGAGGGCGGCGAGCGCGCTCGCCATCGCCCCGAGCGCCGCCTCGTAGAGCTGCGTGGGGTGCACGGGCAGGCTCGGCGCGCCGAGGGGCACCCAGCCGGCCGCCGCGTGGTCCGCCGCCGCGGGGCTGCCGGCGGGGAACCGGACGCCCAGCGCGCCCCCGGTGACGCGGCCGTAGTCGCACCCCGCGAGGAAGCACCCGGTGCGCACGCAGGCGTAGGTGAGCCCGAGCCCGGGCACGAGCCGGTCGAGGAACGGGAGCACGGCCGCGCCGCGGCGGTAGAGGACCAGGCCGGCCACGGCGACGCCGGCGATGAGGCCCCCGTAGGCCGCGCGGCCGGCGTGGAGCATCGGACCCCACGAGCCCCTCGCCATCGCCTCGGGCGCGGCGCGCAGCGCCTCGAAGACGTAGCCGCCCAGGAGCGCCGCGACGTAGCCCGAGAGGAGCGCCCGGCCCTCCACGGCCACGTCGCCCCGATCCCGGCGAACGAGCCAGAAGAACGCCGCCGCCCCGAGGAGCCCCGCGAGGGCGACCATCATGGTGTAGGTCGGCGCGAGCCACGGCGGCAGGCCGTGGCGCTCGAGCCAGAGCATCACCGCCCGGTTCACGGCCGCCTCCGGATGTGCAGCAGCATGTAACCCGCCGGCAGGAGCAGCCAGAACGCGGCGCCGAGGGGCACGGGCGCGCGCGGGAGGCCTCCTGCGGGATCGCGCCGGCCGGCGCTCAGCCTGCAGCTCGAGTTGCTGCCGGTGGAGGGATCGCCGTCCTTGCAGTTCTGGTTGCAGTCGCGGCAGTTCTGGTTGCAATCGCTGCAGTTCTGGTTGCAATCGCTGCAGTTCTGGTTGCAACCCGCGACGTCCTCGTTGCAGCTGTCGCAGCCGCCGCAGCTGCCGCAGTCGTCGCTGCTCGACGTGCCGCTCGGCGCGCTCGGGGTGACGGCCGGGACCGTCGGGCTGCCGTACTGGAGGCAGCGGTCGAGAACGGCCATGCAGCCCTCGTCCCCGGCGAACGCCAGCGCGCCGTCGCGCCCCGCGATCGGCAGCGCGGCGCACGCGCCGCTGCCCGCGGAGAGGACGCACTCCTTGACCCCGTCGATGCTCAGCAGCGCGAGGATGCAGAGCGCCTCGGCGTTCAGCGCCCCGGCGTTGACCCAGGAACACTCCGCCTGGGCGTCCGCGAACGCCGGGTCGGTGCGGTCGTGCTCGCACTGCCCGGCCACGGCGCAGGTGCATACGTCCCGCACCTCGGCGGCGCACTCCGCGACGGACGAGGGGAGGTGATAGGGGTTGACGCGCACGGATCGCGGCTCGCTCCGGGGCCACGCGGGCATCGCGGCGCCATCTGAGGGAGCGGGGAGCGCGGGCGCGTCCTCGGGCGAGAGGGCGCTCAGCGCGACGAGCCACGCGGCGTTGACGTACACCGTGTGATCCTGGGCGATGACGCCCGCGGGCAGGCCGGTGACGCGGACGAGGGCCTGCGCGTCCGCGCGCCGCGCGAGCTCCGCCAGGATCTGGCCCGCCCGGCCGCCGAGCGCCGCGTCCTCCAGCGGCGCGGTCTCCGGCGACGCCGGTGGCCCCGCGAGGGCGGGCACAGATCGATCGAGCGGCGCCTCGGGCTCGCGCCCCCCCGCGATGGGCGTGACCGAGCGGAGCACGAACCCGTCTTCGGACGGCTCGAGCGCGCCGAGGACGATCGCGTCCTTCCCCGTCTCGTCCCGCGCCGCGTCCGCGCTGCGGACCAGCGCGGGGACGCTCGCGATCTCCGCGCCGTCGATCGCCGTCTCGTCCCCCGGCTCGCCGTGCGCCTCCTCCAGCCGCACCGCCACGTCGCGCAGGACCTCTTCCGGCAAGGCGGCGAGGACCTCCGGCGCGGCGCTCAGCGCGTCGCGCAGCGGCAGGTCGTCGTACGGCGGTGTCTCCGCGCCGCACGCGCAGAGCGCCGGGAGCGCCAGCAGCGCGACAGCACGGAGCATCGTTCTCTCGATAAAGGCCTTGGTTCGCATGCCCCTCCCTCAAACCCCATCAGGCGCATGGCTCCCGACAGGGTGCGCCCTGCTCGACCGAGCGAGCGCGCATCAGGCCGGCGGGGGCGCCTGCGACCACAGTACCAAAAAATCACCCCGCGAAGATCGCCGTGATCCAGGGGTGACCGATGGAGCCCTGTGCGCGAACCGGCGCTCTGTGTACCCGCCATGGCGTCCATCCCGCATGAAGGAGGGCGGCTCTCAGCGCTCGACCCACCGACGCGAACGGCCGCGCTCGGCCTGCCGGTTCATAGACCAGGCGGACATAATGTATCCTGGAGCACCATTGGCGCCGCCTGCTGGTGGGAGAGCCCGTGCCGCGGCCATCTACTGGCCGCGCGTGAAGGTGCTCCACTTCTTCAAGCGGGTGCAGTAGAGACCATCCCGTATCAGGCGGTTCGAAGTCGGCGCTGAAGCGCCGTTCTCACGGCCTGTGACGGAGCTGATTCGATGGCCGCGCCCCGATAGCGCTGCGCGAGGTCGGTGTGCCCGCAGCGCCTGTGCAGGTCTGCGAGCACTGCCGCCCAGAGGTAGGATCCGACGAGCCACGACGGTGGTTCGAGCCCCTCGAGCACCGCGAGCCCGTGGGCTGGACCGCGCCATTCCGCCACCGCGACTGCGCGATTCAGCGTATGGATCGCGGACGGCGCGAGCCGTTCGAGGAGCACGTAGAGCTCGACGATGCGATCCCAACGCGTCTCGGTGAACGAGGGAGCGAGGCAGTGCTCGGCGGCGATGCCAGCCTCCGCGTGGTACCTTGAGAAGAGGTCGCCTTCCGCGGACCTGGCGAGCCACGACAAGCCCAGCTCGATCTCGCTTTGGTCCCAGAGCGTACGATCCTGCTCTTCGAGCAGCAAGAGGCCCCCGGCGCCATCCTGTCGAGCAGTCATGCGGGCACTGTGAAAGTGCATCAGAGCCAACAAGGCAAACGTCTCAGGCTTCGCACTCACCGGATGCTCGGCGAGGAGCTGAGTCAACCGTCTGGCTTCGTCGCAAAGCTCGCGGCGGATGGCGCCCTCCGCGTGAGACGAGAGATAGCCTTCCGTGAACAGCAGATAGAGGATGGACTGCACGGCGGGCAACCGTGAAGAGAGCTGCTCCGTCGAGAGATCATCGGGCTCGAACGGCAGGTCTCGAAGTCGAGTTCGAGCGCGGCTGAGGCGCTTGTACACGTTCGCCTCCGTCGTGAAGAGCCGTTCGGCGATCTCCCGGACGTCGAAGCCGCAGAGCGTCCTCAGCGCGATGACGAGTTGTGACTCGACGGGAATCGCGTCGTCGCAACATACAAAGAGCATGCGGAGCAGATCGTCGCGCACGTCTCCCGCGAGAAAGGCGGTAGGCGCGCTGTCCGTGGAGTCCAGGGCGCCGCGACCGTGCTGCTCTGCGAGCTCGTCGCGGCGCGCGCGTCGGCGCAGCTCTCCCACCAAGTGGTTGTGTGCCACGCGGAAGAGCCACGCCGACGGGTTCTCGGGGACGGCACCTTTCGACCACGATTCCACAGCCGCGAGGAGGGCGAGCTGCACGGTATCCTCGACCGCCTCGAGGTGGCGCGTCCCGACGCGTCGCGAGAGCATCGCCACCAGCCGGCCGTATTCGTGCCGAAAGAAGTGTTCTCCGAGCTGCGAGGTCATCCGGGTGCGTGGATCTCGATGACCTCGACGCCCGAGCCGGGGCGGACGAGTCCCGGGCACTCGCGGGCGACCTGGATCGCCTCCTCGAGGTTCGCGGCGGAGACGATCATGTACCCACCGACGAGCTCCTTGACCTCGACGAACGGGCCATCCGGCGCGGGCTGCAGCGCAACCAGCCGTCCCGCGCCGAGCCGTCCTCCCAGGTCGGCCAAGTTCTTCTGGAACTTCTCTCGCCAGTCGTTGAACTTCGCATACATCGCCTGCATCTGGGTGGGCGAGGGCTTCTCTCCGTGCGGCTCCCCGCCCGGAAGGCTGCGCTGCAAACACAAGTACTTCGGCATGTTTTCTCCTGATGAGCTGGGTCGATCCCCTTGACCGACACCCTATGACGCTCGAGCGGGTGGATTTTGGACACCTCTGGCTGGCGGCGACGTTTTCCAGGGGGCCGGCCCCGGGTCTCCACCGCTCGCGGCAACACCGAGCCGCGGGATGAAGTACGGCCACGTGACGGCATGGTTTTTGCTTGGTCTTTGCTGGATCGGATCGGGACGATCCCCGTGTGCTCCAGCGTCACGCGGGTCATGGCGCTGCGCCCCTCGAAGGTCACGCGCAGACCCGTTGCACCGGGCGTGACCCCGCGGGACTGCTCGCGCGACAGGAAATCACAAATGACAGGGGGCCGGAAGGCCTCTGTACGAGAGATCGCCGGGACGAGAGAGATGCCCCTCAGCACGGCGTACAAGTGGCGCGCCAGAGCGCTCGACGGCGCGCAGGGAGCGCTCGCGAGGCGCCTCGCTGCGGAGGAGGAGCGCCGCGCGAAGCCCCGTGCTCCCACGCGACCCGGTGGCGTGACGAAGCACCGGGAGAATAGGTTATTGATATGGGCGTCGCTTTTTCAGGGGACTTTCGCTGCGCCGACCTGCTCTTCGAGGTCCCCCCCTGCCTCAGCGTGACAGGCGCGCCGTCAGGTACTGACGCATGGACATCGGCGCTCGGCCGAGCAGGCGCTCCAGGGTCGGATCCACCGCGGCGAACTCGCGCTCTCGGCTCGCCGCGAACATGCCCAGGAAGAGGTCCGCCCGGTGTTCAGGGGCGCCGTGAGACACCATCTCTGCCCTGAACGCGTGATCGCTGACGGTCACCCGCGTGATCGAGCGCCCGATGAGCTCCGAGGCGATCGCCGCGATGTCCGCGAGGTCGAGGGCCGCGGAGGCGGTGAGCGGCGGTGTCACCCCGTCGAGGCGCGCCTCGTCGGTCAGCGCGATCACCGCCGCGTCGGCCAGGTCGCCGTGCTCTGTCCACGAGACCGGACCGTCTTCTGGCGCGACGAGCTTGCCCGTCTCGAGCGCCCGCTCGAGGAGCATGAGCGCGGACGCCGCATAGAACCCGTTGCGGAGCGAGGTGAAAGCGACCCCCGACCTTTGCAGCGAGGCCTCGGTGGCCGCGTGGTCGCGCATGGGCGCGAAGCGGGACGCCGGGCTCGAGCCCATGTGGCTCGTGTAGAGGACGCGGCGGGCGCCCGCCGCGCGCGCCGCCTCGAGCGCGGCTTCATGCTGGCGCACCGCGGCCTCGCCTGCGCTGTTGATGGAGACGATCAGGACGTGCGAGGCGCCCTCGAAGGCGTGGCGCAGGCTCGCGGCGTCGTCGAAGGCCCCCCGGCGCACGCGGACGCCGCGCTCGGCGAGCGCGCTGGCCTGCTCCGGGTCGCGGACGCTGACGCCGAGCCGAGCGGCGGGCACGCGCTGAAGGAGCCGCTCCATGATGGCTCGGCCGAGGTGACCGTTGGCTCCAGTGACGATGATCATGACAACCTCCTCCTGCGTTCGGCGCAGCGACCCTGCGCGGTCATCCCAGGGATCACGCGGGCGCGGCGCTCCGTGCCCCGCGTGGCCCGATGACGATGGGCTTCTTCACGTCGTCGAGCCTAGCGGCGGCCGCCGGAGCGCATTAGTGTGCCTGGAGGGAAGGGACTGTTGCCGTGGACGCACGAATCGATCTGGACCTGAACGACGCCGCGCTCCTCGTGCGCGTCGTCCGGACGCGCAGCTTCTCGGCTGCAGCCCGCGAGCGCGGCGTGCCGGTCTCCACGGTGAGCCGGCGCATCGCGCGGCTCGAGTCCGCGCTCGGTGTCCGGCTCCTCGAGCGAACCACGCGGCGGCTCGATCTGACCGAGGCCGGGCGCGCGTACTTCGGCCACGCCGAACGGGCGATCGACGACCTCACGCAAGGCACGCATCTCGTCCGCGAGCTCCAGAGTGAGCCGCGCGGACGCGTGCGGATCGTGGCGCCGATCACCCTCGGCGCCGCGGTGGCGAACGTCGTCTGCACCTATCTCGCGAAGCACCCCCGCGTGTCGGTCGACCTCGAGATCGATTCACGGCGGGTCGACCTGATCGCCGGGGGCTTCGACATCGCGATCGTCCCGGGCCACGTGGAAGACACCACCGACTTCGTGGCGCGAGAGCTCTGGCGGGCGACGCGGAAGCTGCTGTATGCGAGCCCGCGTTACCTCGAGGCGCGGGGCGTTCCCCAACGGATCGAGGACCTCGCGCGTCACGATTGCATCGCGGTGCACGCGACGGACGGAATGGCCACATGGACGCTCGGGCAGGGGCGCCGGAGGCGACGCGTCGCCTTCGAGCCCCGCTTCTATGTGAGCGAGTCCTCCGCCGCCTACCGCGCGACGCTCGCGGGCGTCGGCATCGCGATGCTCCCGGAGGTGTTCTGCGCCGAGGACGTGGCCGCGAAGCGCCTCGTCCGCGTCCTCAAGGGCTACGAGGCCGAGGCCGGCGGCGTCAGCCTCCTCTATCGCGCGCATCGCGCGCTGACGGCCGCCGTCCGGACCTGCATCGACCACCTCCTCGGGGAGCTGCCGGCGACCGACCCGGCGCGTGCCGGCCGCAGCCGCCGCGAGTAGGTTGCGAAACCGATGCCGATGTCGGCCGTAACTGGACCTGACGGCGCGATCGCTCGCCTGGGCGAAGGAAGCCGCAAGGGAGGAATCCATGATCCGTTCCAGAGTCGGCCTGGTGTTCTCGCTCTCGACGCTCGCCCTCGGAGCTGTGCAAACAGGTTGCGGGAGCCCCGACGTCGAGCCGCTCGATGACGTTTCGTCGACGTCCGAGGCGCCCGCCGCGCGTACCGGGTTCATCGCCCTGACCCCGATCTCCGCGGACAGGACACCGGTCCTCCATCACCTCGCCGGCGAGCTCCAGGCGACGTCGGCGCAGAGCGCTCTGGACTCGCTCCGCTCCGGCGCCGCCGAGCGCAGCGACCTCCTTCGCCGAACGGGCGCGGTGATCGCCGACATGGACGAGCTCGGTGAGGCGGATCTCGCGATGTATCGGTCGCTGGTCGAGGCCGCGAGCGAGGCCGGGGTCCCGTTCGTCTTCGAGAATGTCCGCGACTCGGCGCGCATGGCCGCGGTGTTCGGCTACGGCGTCGCGGGCGATGTGGCGATCGTGGAGCCATCGCGCGGGGGAACGAGGTTCGACATCAAGCTCTACGGGAACATCGAGGCGACGCCGGTGAGGTCCCCCTCCGCCACGATCAAGGTGAGCCACGAGGCCGCTACCTTGTTCCCCGAGGAGCTGGCGGCGCGCGCGCCGGACCGTGAGCTCGCCGGGCAGGCCGCGGAGGGCGCCACGCCCACGCCCGGTCCGTCACGCGAGGACGTCGCGGCCCAGGTGGCGGCGCGCATCCGCACGCTCGCGGCTGCGCCCATCGTGCAGCCGTTCGCCCTCTCCGTCGCGAGCGCGGCCCCTCCAGGCACCTACCGCCAGTTCATCGTGAACGGCTCCTCGTGGTGGACCGTCCCCGGCACCTCGCAAGTCGCGACCCTGGATTTGAGCTACGAGGTCGAGCTCGTCGCTTCGACCACGCCCAACAACAAATTCATGGTCATCACCGGCGTGGGCGCGGGCGCAAACCCGGGGCCGCTGAACACGAACAGCAACTTCAACCGGGGCTATTACCAGCAGCAGCTGAACGTCAGCGTCGTGCCTGGCAGCACGGCGCTGAGCCCGTACGCCCACGTGCCCAACTCCCCGAACGGGCAAAACTCGTTCACGCGCTCCGTCGGCTGCAGCGTCGGCGCGCAGGGGGGCACCGACGCGGCCAGCGCCAGCTTCTCGTGCAGCTTCCAGGACAGCGCCACCGTGTCCTTGTCCGACTTCACCGCGATCGATCAGAGCACGGGGCTGACGTCGGCCTGGAGCTACCGGATGACCGCGGCGCAGGGCCATCCGTACTGGAACCCCGTCGACCTCGTCGACCAGTGGACCGGGACGCTCCACACGCTCCCGTTCCTCGCGGTCTCGACCCTCCAGCCGACGTATCAAACCGTCTATTCCGCGCCGAGCTCGTTCAACGGCAAGGTGCCGCTCTCCGTCACGCACACCCAGGTGCTCCAAGGGATCTATGTCGACTGGAACTTCTTCTACGTCCAGGCGCATCCCCAAGGCTACTCTGTCTCGCCCAAGCTCGACACGACCGTCGACTTCGGGAGCGTGAGCAGCACCAACCCGGCGGTGACCTTCACCAACCAGAACAGCGGCCTCAACATGGACGTCTACTACTCGGAGACGACGCCGCTCTCGCCGATCATTCAATGGCCTGCGACCGGCAACCCCAACCAGAGCTTCGAGCTCATCCCGACGGGTGACCCGGACGGGAGCGTGTTCATCAAGCCGAAGCACAGCGGGCTCTGCTTCGACATCTATTACTCGAGCCTCGAGGACGGCGCCGAGCTCATCCAATACACCTGCACGGGCAACCCCAACCAGAAGTTCGTCCTGCGGCCGGTGGGCGCTTATCGGTCGATCATGAACGTGAACAGCCAGAAGTGCCTGAGCGTCGAGGATGCCAGCACCGCGGGGTATGCGCAGATCGTTCAGGAGCCCTGCAACACCGCGCTCCCCGAGCAGCTGTTCCTCCCGCGCTGAGGCGCGCGGCGCTACCCTGCTCCCGATCGAGCAGCGGGAGGGGGGCGCTCCCGCGCTCGCCGGAGCCCTCGCCGCCGGTGCCGAGCGACCTGACCCACCGCCCAGCGCAGCGTTGCCGCAGGCGCCTCCGGCCGCCCGGCGCACCGCCCCCGCCTCTCCCCGGCCGGCTGTTCCCCTGCTGCTCCCTGATCCCCGGGCACGCCTTCCCACCCCGCCTCGACCAGGATACGCTCGTGGTGCTCTTACGTTTGCGTCCAGGCCGGGACGTCTCCGTCCAAACGTGGTCGTAGGAGATCGGGCTTTTCCACCGGCCAGCGCGGCCCGCGAGCAGTGTCGTGGGTCGCCTGGAAGCGAGACCCGCTCCGGTCACTGGAGCGCGGAGGAGCACGGCGGGCCAACGATGACGAACCATTCCAATGAACGGAGAGATCGATGATCGGATATGTCACGCTGGGCACGAACGATCTGGAGCGCGCCGCTCGTTTCTACGACGCCTTGCTGGGCGGGCTGGGCGCGACGCGGCTCTTGCAGATCGAGCGGTTGATCATCTGGGCGGTGAAGCCGAACGCGCCCGCGCTCGCCGTCGCCCTGCCCTTTGACCACCAGCCGGCCACGGTCGGCAACGGGGTGATGGTCGCGCTCGTCGTCGATAGCCCGGCCAAGGTGGACGCGCTCCACAGCAAGGCCCTGGAGCTGGGCGGCAAGGACGAGGGCGCGCCGGGGCCGCGCGGACAGAGCTTCTACGGGGGATATTTCCGCGACCTGGACGGCAACAAGCTCAACTTCTTCACCATGGTGCGCTGAGCTCCACCCGCCGGCCCGTCTTCCGCAGTCGGCCCGCGCAGCGCCGCGAGGCGGCGCTCGTCTCTCGAAGCAACCGCTTGGAGCAGGCCCACGACGACCCCGCCTGCGTGCGGCGGTGTTCAATGTGTACGCTCGCGCGGCGCGCCGTCACGTCCGTAGTGAATACGCAGCACGGGCCTTGAACGCTCGCGCAAAGAATGATGTAAGAACATCATGCCCGCGCTCCTCGTCAAGACCGTCGATGTGATCACCCTGAACGACGCGGGCGATGTGCTCCGCGGGGTCGACATCGCCATCGAGGGCGGCTCGATCGTGGCCGTTGGCGAGGCGCCCCCCGGCTTTCTGGCCGACGAGGTGCTCGACGGCACCGATCTCATCGCCTTGCCCGGCTTCTGGAACGCGCACACGCACGCAGCCATGACGTTCGAGCGGAGCTTTGCAGACGATCTGCCGCTCGATCGCTGGTTCAATGAAAAGATATGGGTCGCCGAGCGCGCCCTCACCGCGGACGACGTGGAGTGGGGCGCCTACCTCGCCGCGGCCGAGATGATCCGGAGCGGCACCGTCGGGTTCGCGGACCACTACTTTCACATGGATCGCGTCGCCCGGATCGTCGAAGAGAGCGGCCTGAAGGCGCTCCTCGCGTGGTGCGTCTTCGGCCTCTCCAGCGAGGTCGGGACGGATCTCGCCGGGGCCGTGGATTTTGCCCGCCGCTTCCAGGGCGCGGCCGGCGGCCGGATCAAGACGTGCCTTGGCCCGCACGCGCCGTACACCTGCCCGCCGGAGTTCCTCAAGACCGTCGGCGAGACGGCGCGCAGGGAGGGCATGGGCGTCCATATCCACCTCTCCGAGAGCGAGGAGCAGGTCGAGATCTCGCGGAAGCGCCACGGGAAGACGCCCCCCGCGCACCTCGACGCGGTCGGCCTCCTCGACGTGCCCGGCCAGAAGCTCGCCGCCCACTGCATCGCTGTGACCCAGGAGGACATGGCGATCCTCGCCGCCCGCGGCGTGAGCGTCGCGCAATGCCCCGGCTGCCAGATGAAGCTCGGAATGGGGGTGACGCCCGTCCCCTCGCTCCTCGCCCGTGGCGTCAACGTGGCGCTCGGCACCGACGGCCCTGCCTCGAACAACAACCTCGACATGCTCGAAGAGGCGCAGCTCGCGGGCCTCTTGCAGAAGGCCCACCTCCGCGACGCCGAGGCCCTCCCCGGCGACACCGTGCTCCGCCTGGCCTCACGGAACGGCGCGCGGGCCCTGGGCTTCGAGGCGAGCGGCGTCATCGCCCCGGGCGCCGCGGCCGACGTGATCCTCTTCGATTCCCGCCGCCCTCACCTCCGGCCTCGCCATAGCCTGGTCGGCAACATCGTGTATTCGGCGAGGTCCAGCGACATTCGCCACTCGATCATCGCGGGCCGGCTCGTCATGAAGGACCACGAGCTCCTCACGCTCGACGAGGAGCGAATCCTCTGGGAGGCGGAGCGCCGCGCGTTCGCCATGCTGGGCCGCGCCCGGGGCACGGCGCTGCGCGAGTACCGCGGATAACGGCTCCCTCCGGCCATGAGACGATTGTGGGTCGACCGTGAAGGCGAACCGCGCCGGCAGCGGTCCGGCCGACCTCGAACACGGCCCCGGCGAGATCCGTCGCGGCCGAAATCGACTCGAAGCGAGCCTTCCGCCGCGCGAGCGAATCCATGATGAATTTGATGTACCTGTAAGTAGCGTGCGCCTCGGCTCGGCGCTGGCCGCTCGAGAGATGATGGGGTTCCGGCGTCAGCTCCCTGGCGTTCCGCTGCAGGGACCATTGCGTGACAGGGCGGCGGAATTTCCGAGTCCACGGGCAGTTCAGTCTTGACTTCAAAAAAATGACGGCTTCACATGGTGTAGAAGGCGCTATCGCGCGTTCCATTCAACACCCGTCGGTCACCGGCTCCAAGGGGGAGCGCATGCCGGATGATTCATCACCATTCGAAGCAGTGAAGTAGGGTTTTGATACTATCTCACAGGCGGGCACCGGCCGTGCTCAGCCGATGGATGCGGGAGGCAACATGCCGCTGAAGAGCTATGGCGTATTGAAGGGTACAGTGATCGATCGGCGTTTCGCGTCGGGAGCGAACCCGCACTATCAGATCCACGTCGTGGACGACACGATAGACTATCGCATCGCGGTCAATGTGCAGTCGCAGGACGGCTCCCAGGTCGAGTATGTCGTCAAGTCCCATTTTGCGCACCCGCTGCTTCAAGAGATCCACGAGCTGAAGCCGGGCTTTCATCCGCTGGAGAGCAAGCCGGGCGGGCTCGGGCTCGACTTCATCCGGGGGAACCTCGTGGATCGGACGGAGTTCGTTCCGCTGCCATTCTCCGCCCCGGGCCCTGACAACGACCTCAACGAGAAGCTCGACCACTACGTGCAGCGGGCGATGGCCGACGAGACGGCGCTCCTGTACGCCTTCGGGGAGCGCTGGGGCCCGGAGAACGGGAAGAAGGACAAGATCTTCGGCTTCCTGCCGGGAAACGGCATCCACGATATCCACATGAACCAGGGCAACGACGCCCGCTTCAAGAAGGACGACGGTGTCTGGCAGGACGGCGGGCTCCTCATCCACTTCCCGCGTGGGGACCAGTGGGTCGCGATCTTCCTGAAGTTTCAGACGCAGGCGTGGCACACCGATGACCAGACAGGGCACACGCTCGACATCCCGGTATCCGGACCGCCGTCGGACGTGGCAGGTGGAGGCGGTGGGCTCCCCACGGTGGAGCAGCCCGACGGGATCGTGCGGATCGTCGCCGCCCTCGTGAACGACGCGCGCACACCCGAACGGGAGACCGTCACATTGGTGAATACGTCGAACCGGAAGATCAACCTCGCTGGCTGGTCGCTGGCCGACAAGGCCAAATCGAAGATGGCGCTCACCGGAGAGCTTCAGCCAGGTGGGCTGACGACGGTCGTCGTCCAGGCTCCGATGGTCCTCTCCAACAAGGGCGGGCTCATCACGCTGCTCAACGCGGAAGGGCTGAAGGTCGACGGCGTGTCCTATACGAAGCAGCAGGTGAGCAATCCCGGCTGGACGATCGTGTTTTGAGGCCACGCGGTCGTTCGCGCGTGGCGAGCGTTAACGAGACTGTTACCAGCCGTCCATCGGATTGACGCAGCGGCGCGCGGAGGGCGGAGGGCGCGCCGTTCAAGCGTTCTTCCGCCGCATCGCCTCTCCGGTGCTGTTGACATGGCGAGCAGCTCATCGTAGCCCTTGATCCGGGCGTGCATCGGTGCGAAAACTCGACCGCCTCGACTCGATATGGCTGGTTGCGCGCGAAGAGGCATCGGCCGATGCGGCGCTCGGAAAGGTGTTCACGATGACAGGTCGAGTCGGACGGATAGCGTCGGTTTCCTCGCTGATTCTGGCCATGACCGCGCTGACCGCGTGCGGCGATGACCAGGGCGGCACGGGCTCATCGACCTCCAGCTCCAGCTCCTCCTCCAGTTCCTCAGGCTCAGGCGGCAACGGGGGAGGCGGGTCGGGAGGAGGCGGCGGGTCGGGAGGAGGCGGCGAGCAGGGGGGAGGTGGCTCGGGAGGCGGCGAGCAGGGGGGCGGCGGCTCGGGAGGGGCGCCCGCGACGCCGAGCGGCGCCACGGCCGACCTCGCGCTGCTCGAGACCACCGATCTCCATACCAACATCCTCGGCTTCGATTACTTCAAGCTGGTCGCTGAGCCATCGATTGGCCTCGAGCGCACCGCGACCCTGATCAACCAGGCGCGAGACGAGTTCTCGAACACTCTCTTGATCGATAACGGCGACACGATCCAGGGCACTGTCCTCGCCGACCATCAGGCGCTCGTCGAGCCGATCGCGTGCGGCGAGACGCTGGCCATGTACAAGGCCATGAACCACCTCGGGTTCGACGTCGGCGGGATCGGCAATCACGAATTCAACTTCGGCCTCGCCTTTCTCTCGCAGGTGACCCACACCCCGTTCGACGTCGACGGGCTCGATCTCGCTGCGTCGGCGGACTGCGAGGGCCCTCGGTTCCCGCTGGTGAACTCCAACGTCTTCAGCCTGAAGACGAGCGAGACGCTCTTCCCGAAGACCGTCCTCGTCGAGAAGACCCTCACCGCGACGGCGCCGGGCGGCGGCGCCATCGAGAGCGCGGTCAAGGTCGGTTTCATCGACGTCACGCCGCCGACGATCCTGAGCTGGGACAAGAAATGGCTCGAGGGCAAGGTCTTCACGAAGGGGGTGCAGGAGGTCGCGGCCCCGCTGGTGGACGATCTCCGCTCCAGGGGGGCCGAGCTGGTCGTCGCCATCGTCCACGGCGGCCTCGACGACTCGCCGTATACGCCCACCCTCGAGAACCAGGCGTGGCACCTCGCCCAGGTGCCCGGCATCGACGCGATGCTCATGGGCCACTCGCACCAGATCTTCCCCAACCCGAGCAGCACCGTGGCGCAGTTCAGCCTGCCGGAGGTCGACAAGGACGCGGGCACGGTCGGCGGCGTCCCCGCCGTCATGGCGAATTTCTGGGGCCAGCACCTCGGTGTCATCAAGCTGGGGCTCACCCACGACGGCGAGGGCTGGACGGTCGACAAGGCGAAGACGGTCGTCGAGGCCCGGCCGATCGCCACGACCTGCAAAGGGGGGCTCCCCGAGGCGTGTGATGCGATGGAGCGCTGGCGCACGGGGGCGTCCTGCGCGTTCGCGACGCTCTGCGACGCGCAGCCGGACAAGACGAAGGTCCTCGTCGCGGCCGACGCTTCCTTCGCGCCGCTGCTCGACGCCGAGCACCAGGCGACGGTCGCCTACGTCAGGACGCCCATCGGCACGAGCGATTTCGCGATGTCGTCGATGTTCGCCGACGTGGGGGACGCCAGCGCGATCCAGATCGTGAACCAGGCCCAGGCCGACTACATCGCCCGCTACATCGAGGAGAACCTGCCCCAGTACGCGTCGCTCCCCGTGCTCTCGGTGAGCGCGCCGTTCAAGTCCGGCTTTCAGGGTGGCAACGACTACACCGACGTGCCGGCGGGGAGCATCGCAATCAACAACGCGGCCGATCTCTACCTGTATGCGAACACGGTCCAGGCGGTGAAGGTCACCGGCGCGGACATCCTCGACTGGCTGGAGAGGGCCGCGACGCGCTTCAATCCGATCGATCCGAGCAAGACGGAGCCGCAGCCGCTCATCAACAGCGCGATGCCCGGATACAACTTCGACATGTTCACGGACAGCAGGATCACGTACGAGATCGACGTGACCCAGCCGCTCCCGCCCGCGGGGATGAAGGCCAGCGGCCGGATCAAGAACCTCCAGTGGAACGGCGAGCCCATGGATCTGGCCGCGGAGTTCATCGTGGCCACGAACAACTACCGCGCGAGCGGCGGCGGCAGCTTCCCTGGCCTCGACGGCTCGAAGACGATCTACGCCGCGCCGGACACGAACCGCGACGTGCTCATCACGTACATCAAGAAGGTCGAGAACCTCACGCGGGCCGAGAACGGCTCTGCCCGCAGCTGGCGCTTCGCCCGGGTCACGACGATGGGCCCCGTGACCTTCACCTCGGCGCAGAACGCGCTTCCGAAGGCGGAGGCCGCCGGGCTGACCAACCTCTCGCTCGTCGCGCAGGATGACGGCAGCGGCAAGATGCTCTCGGTTTACTCCATCGACCTGAGCCGGTGAGCGCCCCGCGTCCCGTGCGGCTCGCTGTGCTTGTCGGCGGCGTCCTCGTGCTCGGCGGCGCCGCCGCCCTGTCCCTTGGAGGGCTGCGCGAGGGCGATCGTCCCGAGGCGGACCGCCCCACGGCCGCCGCGGCGCCCTCGCCGCCGTCGCGCCCTGGGGCGCCGCCCCCGAGCGGCATGGAGGCTCGGGCGCTCGGCTTTCGCCTGCTCACGCTCGCGGATCCCGGGGAGGTCCTCGCCGGGATGGATTCACTCGCGCGGGCGGCCGAGCAGGGAGACGTCGAGGCGCAGGTCTCGCTCGGAAGGATCTACCTGAAGGGGCTTCCGTCGGTCCCCAGGGACGCGGCGCGCGCCCGCGCCTGGCTGCTGCGAGCAGCCCCCTCCCAGCACCCGAGCGCGGCGTATTTCCTCGGCGTGATGAGCCAGAACGGCGATGGCGTGAAGGCGGACCCCGCGGAGGCTGCGCGCTGGTTCGAGATCGCGGCGCGCGGAGGATCGCCGGACGCGATGTTCCTGCTCGCCAATGCGTATCGCGCGGGCGCC
Organism: Sorangium sp. So ce302; assembly: GCF_051530145.1. Taxonomy (GTDB): domain Bacteria; phylum Myxococcota_A; class Polyangia; order Polyangiales; family Polyangiaceae; genus Sorangium; species Sorangium cellulosum_B. The sequence continues at coordinate 2,270,451 of NZ_CP150326.1, forward strand.
GGCGTGCCGAGGAACGACAGAAGAGCCGTGGAGCTCTACGAGAGCGCTGGCGAGCGGGAGCACCCCGCCGCGCTCCAGGCGCTGGCGATGGCCTATCGCTATGGTGAGCTGGGGCTCGAACCCGACGAGGCCGAGAGCCGCCGGTACACGATGGAAGCCGAGCACGCCATCCAGCACCGGCAGGCTCCTCCGTAGGCGGTAGGCCCCTGAGGAAGCGTCCGTTGACGATGCACCGCCTTCCAGACGCCGCGTCCGTTGCTCGAACCAGCGTGCGAACCCCTCGGCGGCTGCAACGAGCCCGGCCCGCGACACCTCCACGCCGCGGCCCATGTGCCCGGGTAGCTCGCGAGAGAGGATGCGAACCGAGCCGCCGGGCGGACAGAGGACGAATGCTTTGCACCCGGCGAGCTGCTCGCCCCAGTTGGTCAGGAAATCGTGGGCGCTCCAGAACGTCCAGTCCCGGCGGCGCTCCTCGGCCGTTCGGGTATCGGGCACCTCGACGTCTCCGTGATGGCCGTACAATAACCCGTCGAGGAAGTTCCAGGCAGCGATGTCGTCCAACCCGGCCAGCTTGTCGGACCACAGGCGGTCGAGGTTGGGGGGCAGCCGGCGAAAGGGGAGGTAAGCCGGGTACAGCGCACAGTGCGACTCCCCCTCCTGGAGCAGGACGCGTCATCGCAAGAAGGGGTGGCGCCGCCCGACAGCCCCGCGCCCGGGCGGGGCGCGCTCGTCCGAGGCTCCCGATCACCGAGCGAGCCAGGTGCTGACAGGGGCGATGACGCGCTCGCTGAACGCCTCCTTGTCCAGCGCGGCGCCGAGATCGACGCGGAGGTAGCGGTAGGTGCAAGGGCGCCCGCCGGCGTCGAGATCGTGATCGTTTCCGTCGTAGAGGGTGTCCTCCTGTCCGCTCAAGGACGACCAGATCTGGTTCCACGGCAGGTTCCGAACGGAGGAGCGCATCAGGCTGATCTGCAGCTCGGAGCCCGCCGCTCGCGCGTCGCCGAAGCGCGTCGGATCCGGCTCTCCACCGCCGTCGCGCGTGAAGCCCGTGTCCGACACGACCTCGAGGACCACGCTCCGCGAGGTGCTGGCCGATGACTGCCAGACGAGCTGGAGGCGATACGCAGGCAAGAAATCCCAGGCCCAGTACTTGCGCCGGAAGAACTCCGAGGTCGATTTCGGGTGACGCGAGAACAGGGACGGGTCCCAGCGCTCGAACGTGAGCCCGATGCCCGCGAGCGCATCGGACAGCTCTGCCAGCCGATCGAAGACGCGGCGCTGAACCTGGTGGACGAGCCGATAGCTCTGCCTCACGAGCGCCATGTCCATCCCGACGTCCCCTGCGGTCGTCTCGAAGCTTCGAGGCGTCGCGGCGGCGGCGGGCGGGGCGGGCGCCGCCTCGGTGAGGAGCGCTCGGTGTGCGACCCGGGTGACGGGAGGGACCATCACCTCGACCTCGTCGGCGAGGAACGCGAGGGGCCCGGCGGGGGCGGGGGATGGGGCGGCTGCCACCTCGAGGCGCGCGGTGGACCGAGGGGCGCCCGCCATGAGCGGCGGCGGCGTGGTGGGCTCCCGGTTCCCGGCGGAACCGAGGGCGTGGACGAGCGCCACCAGGGGATCACCGAACTCCTCGAACGTCAGGAACTCGATGCAGCTCAGGTCCCTCAGGCGCCGCTGGGTGTCGCGCAGCTCGCGCGCCCGAACGAGCATGTAGTGCGGCCCTGCGGCGCCGCCGAATGCCTCGTGGACCCACGCGATCTGGTTGCCGAACATCGCGTCGTCGAGGCTGAAGCCGACGAACAGGAAGGTGCGCGCCGCGAGCAGGTGGCGCAGCGCCTGCAGCGCGCCGCGGTAGCGCACCTCGTCCTCCTGGCTCGGGTACAGCTCGCGGTAGCCGTCCGGCGTCAGGATCAGCCGCTGCGGCTGCTGGATGAAGCCGTGCAGGTGCCAGACCGTCGGGCGATCGATCTCGTCGCGCAGCATGGCGGACAGCTCCGCCGTCGCGTCGACGCTGATCTGCACGAGATCGTTCGGATCGTCGAGCGCGTAGCGGAGGATCTGATCGTAGTTGGTCGTGATCACCAGCCTGCTCGGCAGCTGCCAGACGGCGCGAGCGAGCGACAGAGATCCGGTGTCGATGCGATTGCCCGGCGGATCGAGCACCTGGCGGAGGTAGCGGTACCAGCCCGGCCCCATGCCCTCGCGCGCGTGCCGGGCCGCCTCGAAGTAGTCGGGCGCCCGCTTCTCCAGCAGCCCTTCCACGACGTTGGCCTCAGGCCGCTTGCCGTCCTCGCGGAGGCGCGCGGCTGCCCCGAGGAGCAGGTCTCCCCAGCTGGGGAACATCCGCTTCCCGTTCCGGTCCAGCGCGGCCATGGACACGCCGGCGCCGACGAAGGGCACGACGAACCGGTCGCGCAGCGCGTCCTCGAGGGTCTTGGGAATCGCGATCACGGCGCGCGATGTTGCCGGTTCCGGCCCCGCGCGACAAGCCGTGGGCGCATCGCTGCCGCGCGCGGCCGCCGCTGCGCGCAGCAGCCGCTCAGCTCATCTCCAGGAACAGCCGATCCGGATCCTCCAGGTACCCGATGATCTCGTAGGCGAACGCCGCCCCCACGTGGCCATCGATGATCCGGTGGTCGAACGACAGCGACACCAGCATCACCTCGCCGATCACGATCTGCCCGTCGCGCACCACCGGCTTCTGCTTCATCTGGTGGATACCCAGGATCGCGACCTCGGGGAAGTTCAGTATCGGCGTCGCGAACAGCCCCCCTTGCTGGCCGAGCGACGTGATCGTGAACGTCGAGCCGCCGAGATCCTCCGGCTTCACCCGCCCCGACTTCGTGTCCTCGCCGAGCCGCGCGATCTCCTGCGCGATCTCCAGCACGCTCCGGCGATCCGCGTCGCGCACGACAGGCACGATGAGCCCGGCCTCGGTCGCGGACGCGATGCCGATATGATAGCTCTTCTTGACGACGATCTCCTGCGCGGCCTCGTCGAAGGCGCTGTTCAACGTCGGGTGCTTCTTCAGCGCCGCGACGACGGCCTTCACGAAGAAGGGCAGGAAGGTCAGCTTGACGCCCGCCTTCTCGGCCAGCGGCCGCAGGCGCGCGCGGCGCTCCTTCAGCGCGGAGACGTCGCACTCCTCGACGAAGGTGAAGTGCGCCGCCGTGTGCTTCGACCGCGACATCGCCTCGAAGATCCGCTTGCGCACGCCCCGCAGCGGGATGCGCTCGTCGCCCGGCGCCGAGGGCAACCCCCGTCCGCGCTCCCCCTCGGGCCGCGCCGCCCCGTGCCCCGGCTCCTCGTCCAGCTGGCCGGGCCCCGCCGCCGCCGGCCTCGGCGCCGCCTCGGGCAGCGCCGGGGCCGCCCGCCTGGGCGCCGCCTCGGGCAGCGCCGGGGCCGCCTCCTCGGGCGCCTCGAGCGCCCGCACGTCATCCTTCGTCACGCGGCCCGCCGGGCCGGTCGGCGGCACGCGCCGCAGGTCGACCCCGAGGTCGCGCGCCAGCTTGCGCGTCGCGGGCGTCGCGAGCGGCTTCTCGTTGAAGTAGGCCGCCGCGCGCGCGCCCGCGCCGATGCTGCCGTTCGCCCACGCCGACCGCGCCGGCGCCACCAGGTTCATCCCCGGGAGGTCCTCCCGGATGTCGCCGACCGCCGTCGCCGCGGGCTCCGCAGGGCCGGACTTCGCGGCCGGCGCCGCGGGCTCGGCGGGTCCCGCATTCGCCGCTGCCTGGCGCACCCCCGCCCCCGACGCGGGCGGCGGCGCCGCCGCAGGCCGGTCGTCGAGGTCGAACACGACGAGCACCGAGTGGACCGGGACGACCCCGCCCACCTTGCCCCGCGTCTCCACGATCCGGCCCGTGCGCGGCGACGTGATCGTCACCGTCGCCTTGTCGGTCATCACCTCGACCATCGGCTGGTCCTCGGCGACCATGTCACCCGGCGACACCAGCCAGGTCACGATCTCGCCCTCGGTGACGCCCTCGCCGATGTCCGGAAGCCTGAACTCGTACTTGCCCATGCGTCAGTACCTCGCCGTCTCCAGGATCGCCGGAAGGATACGATGGGAAAGGGGGAGATACTCGTTCTCGAGGGTGTACGGGAACGGGGTGTCGAAGCCCGTGACCCGGAGCGGCGGCGCCTCCAGGTGGAGGAACGCCTTCTCGTTGACCAGCGCGACGAGCTCGCCCCCGAGGCCGCAGGTCTTCGGCGCCTCGTGCACCACGATGAACCGGCCCGTCCGCTTCACCGACTCGATCACCGTGTCGATGTCGAGCGGCCACAGCGTGCGCAGGTCGATCACCTCGCACTCGACGCCCTGAGCGGCCGCCTGGTTCGCCGCGTCGAGCGCCTCGTAGAGCATCGCGCCCCAGACCACGAGCGTCACGTGCCAGCCAGGCCGGACCACCTTCGCCTGGCCGAGCGGGACCGTGTACTCGCCGTCGGGGACGTCGCCCTTCGCGGCGCGGTAGATGCGCTTCGGCTCGAAGAACAGCACCGGATCCGGGTCCCGGATCGACGAGAGCAAGAGCCCCTTCGCGTCGGCCGGGTTCGACGGGCACACGACCTTCAGGCCCGCCACGTGGACGAACTGCGCCTCGGGCGACTGCGAGTGGTAGTGCCCGCCGCGGATGCCGCCGCCGAACGGCGTCCGGATGACCAGCTTGGACGGGTACTCTCCCCCCGAGCGGTAGCGGTACTTCGCCAGCTCGGACACGATCTGGTCGTACGCGGGATAGATGAAATCGGCGAACTGGATCTCCGGGATCGGGACGAGCCCGTAGAGCGCCATCCCGATGGCCGTCCCCACGATCCCGTTCTCCGAGAGCGGCGTGTCGATCACCCGGTCGTCCCCGAACTCGTCGAACAGGCCCTGGGTCACGCGGAACACGCCGCCGACCTTGCCGACATCCTCGCCGAGCACGACGACCCGCGCGTCCCGCCGCATCTCGTGGCGTAGCGCGTCGTTGATCGCCTGGACCATGTTCATCTGAGGCATGCTCTTCGTCTCCGTCTCTCGGCCAACAGGTGGGGGTACAACCTCACCGGCGCCCCGGCCCCCCGGGGGTCCCCGCCGATCACGGGCAGCGGCGCCACCCCCGCCGCGCCGCCGTCCGGCGAGCCGCCACGCCGACGCCGCCGTCCGCGCGGCCTAGTGGCCGCCGTGGCCCTTGGGCCTCGGGCCCGCCTTGAGCTGCTCCCGCTGCTCCACGAGGTGCCAGGGCGGCTCCGCATAGACGTCCTCGAACATCGAGTCGAGCGGCGGCGGCGGGACCTTCTCCGAGACCGCGATGCAGGCCTTGACCTCCGCGTCGACCGCCGCCTCGATCTCGCGATCCTGCGCCTCCGTCCAGCCCTGGGTGCGCTCGACGTGCCGCCGGAGCCGCGCGATCGGATCGAGCCGGCGCCACGGGTCGAGCCACGCGTCGGGGCGGTACGCCTTCGGGTCGTCGCTCGTCGAATGGCCCGACAGGCGGTACGTCATCGCCTCGATGAGTGTCGCGCCCTCGCCGCGCGAGGCGCGCGCGATCGCGTCGCGCGTCACCTTCACGACGGCGAACACGTCGTTGCCGTCGACCCGCACCCCGGGGACGCCGTAGGCGACGCCCTTGCTCGCAAACGTGTTGCTCGACGTCTGGCGCTCGGTCGGCACGCTGATCGCCCAGCCGTTGTTCCGGCAGAGGAAGATGACCGGCACCTTGAACACGCCAGCGAAGTTCAGGCCGCTGTGGAAATCCGACGAGCTCGTCGCGCCGTCGCCGAAGTAGGCCAGCGTGACGAGCTCGTCGCGCTTCAGCTTGGCGGCCCACGCGAAGCCCACGGCCTGGGTGATCTGCGTGCCGATGGGCGAGCTCACCGAGCCGAAGTGGCCCTCGCGGTAGGTGTAGTGGTCCGGCATCTGCCGCCCCTTCACCGTGTCGTTCGCGTTGCCGAACATGTTGTCGATGTACCGCTGGAGCGGCAGCCCTCGCCAGAGCGCCGCCCCGAACTCGCGGTAACACGGGAACACCCAGTCCTGGGGCCGCGTCGCGGACACGCTGCCGAGGACCGCAGCCTCCTCACCCAGCGAGCCGATGTGGAACCCGATGCGCCCCTGGCGCTGCAGCGCCACGAGCCGCTCGTCGAGCAGGCGCGTGCGCATCATGGCCTTGTAGAGGGCGATCACCTCCGATGGCTCGAGCTTCGGATCGTGCGCGGGGTCGAGCGAGCCGTCGTCGCGCAGGACCTTGATCACGTCGTCGGCACACGTATCGAGCGGGTGCCGCGCGACGGCAGCCTGCGGCTCGAGGCTTGCCCCTGAGACGTTCGGCGGGCGGTCGGTGGAGTACGTCGCGGTGCTCATCGGTTCGCGGGACACTAACCAAAGGCGCTGCCCGAGACCAGTGCCCAGACGCGGCGTACGCTCATTCGCTTTACGCGTGACGTTGAGGTGACGTTGACTCGTCGCAGCGATCGCGCTCGGGGTTTGACTCGCCGCGGCGAGCTCGAACCCGCGCGCGCCCTGATGCGCGTCTCCCGCCGTACGCGGCGGCGCGGATGTCCACGCTAGACGTTCACGGGCTCGGCTGCCTGCGCGAGGGCCTCGTCGACGGCGGCCACGTCGAGCTTGAAGCCGCGCGCGAGCTGCTCGAGCACGCCGTGCTCCTGCGCGCTCACGCCGCCGGAGGCGTGCGCCATGGAGGCCGCCACGCGGAGCACCTCGCGCTGGTGCTCGGTCCGCGCGATCGTGCGGGCGACCATGCTGATGCGCTTCTCCAGCCCGTCCTCGGCCAGCATCTCGCCGAGATCCGCGAGGAGCGCCTCGAGCTGCTTCTCGTGGACGAGGTTCTGGCAGGCGCCGGCGACGATCGCCTGGAAGCGCCCGCGCTCCTCGTCGTCGAAGTGGCCGTCGGCGTTCGCGACGAGGAACGCGGCCTCGATGATCGTCTCGAAGAGCGCCACCGCGGCGGGATCGAAGCCGGTGGGCATCGTGATGTCTTCGATGGGAGGGCGCGCGCTGTAGGCCCTCGCGGCCTGGGCCAGGATCGACGCCACGCGCACGCGGGGCGTCTCCGAGCCGAGGCGCGAGGCGCCTGGAGTGATGCCGCCGAGGCGCCTGTTGATGGGAGCGGACATCGTGGTGTTGGACCCTCCTGCCGTCCAATACGCTCGGCCAAACGCCGGGAAGCGTCAAGGCGCTTGCGCCTGCCAGCCCCGGGGCTGCGGTCCCCGCGGTGAATGCGTTCAGCCTCTCATTCAACAACCCGCCCCGCCCGTCCCAGAGCGGTGCTCACCCGCACAGGAGACGGGCCCAGATCGGCGTTTTCGGCGCACAGGCGCACTCCAGTGCGCCGAGCACCGAAAACGTCGAGATGGGCCTGTATCCGAAGCGGGTGGGCGCCGCTCTAGCGGCGGACGAGGGAGGCTGCAGGGACGAGCCGCGCGGCGCTGGCCGACGCGGCCGTCGGGCCGTCGAGCGGACGGGGCTCGTCCGGATCGAGCTCTGCGGTGAGGCGGGCGGCCTCGCGGCGCGCCACGGCGAGGCGCTCCTCGAGGAGCGCCTCGATGGCTGCCGGGCCTGCGGGATCCTCGCCGGCCGGGGAGGCGCCGGCGGGCAGCGCCGCGCCGCCTCGGTCCATCAGGCTGCGGACGAAGACCTCGGCCGCCTTGTAGCTCGACCGAACGAGCGGCGCGCTGGCGGCGTAGAGGAAGCCCATCTCGAGCGCCGCGCGCTCGAACGCGGCGAACGTCTCGGGCTCGACGAAGCGCTGCACGGGCGCGTGCTTCGAGGAGGGGCGGAGGTACTGGCCGATCGTCACGATGTCGACCCCGGCCTCGCGCAGATCGCGGAGCGCCTCCAGGACCTCGTCGTCGGTCTCGCCGATGCCGACCATGACCGAGCTCTTGGTGAGCCGCCGCGGCGCGGGCGCGCCGGCCTCCGCGGCGTCGGCGGCGAGGCGCCGCTGGCGCTCCTTCGCGCGCCGGAGCACGGCGAGCGACTGGTCGTAGCTCGACCGGACGTCGCGGATGACGCGCGTGATGCGGCGGACGACCTCGACGTTGTGGGCGAAGACGTCGGGCCCGGCGTCGACCACCATGTCGACGGCGCTCATGTGGCCCTGGAAATCGCCGACAAGCGTCTCGATGAGCAGGTCGGGCCGGAGCGCGTGCAGGCGGCTCACCGTGCGGGCGACGTGCTCGGCGCCGCCGTCGAGCAGGTCGTCGCGGTTGACCATCGTCATCACGACGTACTGGAGCGAGAGCCGGGCGATGGCGCGGGCCACGTGCTCCGGCTCGCGCACGTCGACCGCGCCGCGGGGATCGCCCGTCGTGACCGCGCAGAAGCGGCAGCCGCGCGTGCACACGTCGCCGAGGAGCATCACCGTCGCGGTCCCCTCGCGCCAGCACTCGCCGACGTTCGGGCAGCGCGCCTCCTCGCAGACCGTGTGGAGATCGAGCTTGCGGAACGTCTCCTTGAGGTGGTGGTACGTGTCACCCCCGGGAGCGCGGACCTTGAGCCATTCAGGTTTGGGCGAGAACTGCGCCATCAGGGGTGTCCTTAGCCCATGCGGCGGGGGAGCGCGAGGGGGAGGTGCGCTAGCCGGACGGCGGCGCGGGCGGCACGGAGCGGCTGATCTCGCGCGTCGTCAGCTTGCCGCGCTCGGTGAAGACGGCCGTGACGAGCTCCGCGGGGGTGACGTCGAAGGCCGGGTGCCGGACGGGCACGCCGGGCGGGACGACGCGGCGGCCGCCGACGACGGCGAGCTCGTCGCGGCTCCGCTCCTCGATCGGGATCGACGCGCCGCTGTCGGTGGCGAGGTCGATCGTGCTCCACGGGGCGGCCACGTAGAACGGGATGCCGTGGTGGCGCGCGAGGCAGGCGAGGCCGTAGGTCCCGATCTTGTTCGCGACGTCGCCGTTCCGCGCGATGCGGTCGGCCCCGACGACGACGGCGCCGATCTCGCCCTTCTGCATGAACCACGCGGCCATCGAGTCGGAGATCACCTCGACGGGGATGCCGTCCCGCTGGAGCTCCCAGGCGGTGAGGCGGGCGCCCTGGAGGTACGGGCGGGTCTCGCACGCGAGCACGCGGAGCGCCTTGCCCTCCTCGATGGCGGCGCGGATCACGCCGAGCGCCGTGCCGTAGCCGCCGGTCGCGAGCGCGCCCGCGTTGCAGTGGGTGAGGACCGTGCCCGACTCCGGCAGGCGCGCGGCGCCGGCGCGGCCCATCTGGTGGCAGGCGGCGACGTCTTCCCGGTGGATCTCGCGGGCGAGCTCGGCGAGCTCCCGCGCGCGCTCCTCGCCGCGGCGCCCGGCGTTCTGCAGGGCCGCGGCGATCGCGCGCCGCACCGCCCACCCGAGGTTCACGGCGGTGGGCCGGGCCGAGGCGAGGTGCTCCCCCGCCGCCCGCATGGCGGCGACGTAGCTGGAGGCGCCCTCGTCGCGGGCGGCGCGCGCGGCGAGCGCCATCCCGTACGCGGCGGCGATGCCGATGGCCGGGGCGCCGCGGACCGCCATGGTCCGGATGGCCTCGGCGACGCCGGCGGAGTCGGTCACGGTAAGGTAGCGCTCGCGCTCGGGCAGCTCGCGCTGCTCGAGGAGGAACACGCGGTCGTCGCTCTGCGCCAGCTCGACGGCCGAGTAGTCGGCGCCGGAGAGGGCCGCGGCCGGCTCCCAGGGCGGCGCCGGCCGCACGCCATCGCCTGGCCTCGGTGTCTGCTCTGCTTCGAAGCTCGTGCCCATTCAGCGCCTCCCGTTCGAGCGTGACGGCTCCCCTGGCGATCCGTCGTCCGGCCCCTGCGCCTCCGCGCTCGCGGCGAGCCGGCCGCGGATCTCCTCCGCGACGGTCGCGAAGTCCTCCGCCGCGTCGCCCTTGCGGCCCGCGAGGTAGGCGCGGAGCGCGTCGGCGGCGAGCAGCGCGAGGCTCGCGTTGATCCCGCGCGCCGTGAGCGCCTCGATCACGTCGCCGTTCTTGAGCAGCGTCTCCAGGTCGTCGAAGACCGCGGCGAGCTCTGGCCCGGGATCGATGCCGCCGCCGGCGGCGGGGCGCGTCTTCTTGTCGTCCTCGCGGGTCACGGGTCGCGCCTCATGGGTGTTTGGTGGTCGTCGCCTTGGGGATCGCGGTGAAGGGGAAGTGCGGCGGCTCCACGCCGGGCACGCACTGGTACTTCGAGAAATCGGTGACGCCCTCCTCGCGGAGCAGGGCCTCGTCGATCCACGCCTTGCCGCGCCGTGCCGACGGCTCGCGCGAGAGCAGCGCGAGCGTCGCGTCGGCGAGGATATCCGCCTTGCGCCAGAGCTCCGGGCCGCCGAGGCCGAAGTTGATCGTGGCGAAGCTCTCGATCGCGGTCGCGGGCCAGAGGGCGTGGGCCGTGATGTTGTGCTCCGCGTACTCGCCGGCGATGGCGTCGGCGATCATCGTCATGCCGAATTTGGAGACCGCATAGGCCCCGTGGTGGGCGCAGGCCTCGGCGTCGACGGGGGGCGACATCATGATGATGTGGCCGTATTTTTGCGCGATCATCTGGGGGAGGACGGCCTGCGAGAGGGCGAACGACGCGCGCACGTTGATGCCCATGATGAGGTCGAACTTCTTCATGGGTGTGTCCACGACGTCGGCCCACCAGAGCGCGCCCGCGTTGTTGATGAGCGCGTCGATGCGCCCGAGGCGCTCGACGGCCGTGGCGACGGCGCCCCTGCAGGCCTCGTCGTCGCGGACATCGAGCTTGATGGGCAGCGCGCGGCGGCCGAGCTGCTCGACCTCGCGGGCGACGTCGTGGATCGTGCCCGGGAGGCGCGGGTTCTCGGCGACCTCCGTCTTCGCGGCGACGACGATATCCGCGCCTTCTCGCGCGCAGGCGAGGGCGACGACCCGTCCGATCCCGCGGGAAGCTCCTGTGATGAAGACAACGCGGTCCTTGAGGCGCATGGTCGGCGGTCATAGCACAGGAGCCGCCGCGGGTGCGGCCTCGCGGTTCGCAGTCGAGCGGCCGTGCTGCGGGGTCGCCGCGCTGTCATCGGGGCGTCAGGCCGTCGGGGCGCCTTTCCACCTTCCCACGAGCGCGGCAGCCGGCCTGCCGCGCGGAGGAGATGGCGCGCGCGTACGGCGGGAGGCCACATCCACCACCACCCCGCGCGTGACGCAGGGACGAGCTCTGCCGCGGACGTGAGCGGGCGAGGGCCCTCAGGCGAGCGGCGTGGCGGTGCGGCGAGGAGCGGGGGAGTCGCGCGGAAGTTCATGGGCGTTCGATTGACCTGCTGCCGACATGCGGCCTGTGGCTCCCCGCGGCGCGCGTCGACGCGCGATCCACGGCGGGCGGAGGCGGAGGCTCGCAGGGTGTCGTCGCCCCACGTGCTTCTGATCGCGGTCTGTCGTCGGACACGGACACCCACCCTTCGGACCAGGGGAGATGTTGTGTCCTGATGGCTCCATGTCTCACACCGTCTTTGCGTGAAGAAATCCTGTGTCGTCGAGCTCCGGGGAGCTCGGTTTCATGGGTCTTGAAAAGATCCAGCGATCCGGCGGCAAATCATGCGTGCCAGAGTGTTTCGTATCTGGACATGCCCGCGGTCAGGTGACACCGTGGTGTGAGCGAATCGAAGGGAGGCGCTGCGCTGCGTGGGATCGCGCTGTGCGCTACTCCGCCCCCTGAACAACGCTGTACTGGGGTGGCCCGTCGAGGTGTCGTGTGCCCCGGCGTACGTGCTGGCGCGAGCCGCGACGCAGGGGCGGGCCGAGCTCGGACGGGCCCAGAGAACCAAGGAGCATGCATATGAGCGCTTTGCACAGGACGCTTGTCCTCGCCTTCATCGCTGGCTGTTCTGCAGTCGGCTGCCTCGCCTCGACCGAGGTCGACGAGGAGCCGTCGGCGGAGCTGTCGGAGGACCAGTCCTCGCCGCTCGCGGGGGCGGTCTGCGATACCGCGTCGGAGGGCTCGGATGTGGAGCTCTCCTGTCCTGCCGGCGAGGTCATCACGGCGATCCAGTTCGCGAGTTATGGCAGGCCGCGCGGCGTCTGCGGCGGCTACGCGGCCACCTCGTGCAACGCGCCGACGTCGAAGGCCGTCGTGGAGCGCGCGTGCCTCGGAAAGGCGAGCTGCGCCGTGCGGGCGAGCAACGCGACCTTCTCCGGTGATCCGTGCAGGAGGACCGCGAAGCGGCTCTACGTGCAGGCGGCGTGCGGCCCCGCGCCGGGCAGCGGCGCGGGAGGCGCGACGAGCGGCACCGGAGGCGCGGGTGGCGCGGGAGGCGCGACGAGCGGCACCGGAGGCGCGGGCGGTGCGGGAGGCTCGACGAGCAGCACCGGAGGCGCGGGAGGCTCGACGAGCAGCACCGGAGGCGCGGGCGGCTCGACGAGCGGTGAGGTCTGCGGCAATGGGGTTTGCGGCGCGGGCGAGGACTGCTCGAGCTGCTCGAGCGACTGCGGCGCATGCCAGGTGTGCGGCGGCGCCGGGCCCAGCACGACTCCGCTCGACACCGAGGAGCAGGCGTTCCTCACCATCATCAACCAGTATCGCGCGCAGAACGGCCTCGGGGCGCTCTCGGGCTGCACCTCGATGAACCGCGCTGCTCAGGGGCACAGCGAGGACATGCGCGATCAGAACTACTTCTCGCACACGAGCCTCGACGGCCGGACGCCCTGGACCCGCATGTGCAACGCCTGCTACGAGCTCGGCTGCGGGGGCACCGCCATGGCCGAGAACATCGCCGCTGGCAACTCGACGGCCCAGGCGACGTTCACCCAGTGGAAGAACTCGGACGGCCACAACAAGAACATGCTCGGCTCCGCCTACAAGGTCATCGGCATCGGGCGGGCGACCGGAGGCGGGACCTACGGGTCCTACTGGACCACGGTGTTCGGCGGCAGCTCCGAGGCGAGCTGCAATTAGGCCAGGCACCCGCGGCGGCGGCCGCCTGCTCGCAGCAGCGTGTCACGCGTGAGGCGTTCTGCCATGGCGGGGCGGCGCGACCCGGGAGCCGAGATGGCCCGGGCCGCGCCGCGCTCCACAGCCGGAGAGCAGCGGCCGAGTGGCGGCCTGGTGATTGCTTCACACCGGGACGGTGGAACAGCAGACCTCCGCGAAAACACATGTCATCTATCTCCTTGGTCCGTACCGAATTCCCGGCTTCCACGGGGAGCGCAACGTGCGTGTCTACCTGCCCGACGAGGGGGCGCGTGACGGGCGGCCATCGCCTGTGCTCTTCCTGTTCGATGGGCAGAACGTCTTTCACGACGACCCCTCCTACAGCGGAGGGTGGCACCTTCACGAGGCCGTCCATGATCTCGCAAATCGAGGTCTCGAAGCGCCGGTCCTGGTGGGGATCGATCACGGCGGACCCGAGCGGTTGACGGAGCTGTCGCCGTTCCCGGGCGACGGAAGCGAAGGGAAGCTCGACGAGTATCTGGGCTGGCTCACCTCCGAGATCGTGCCGGCCGTACAGGAGCGCTTCGCGGTGAGGCGCGACCCGGCCAGCACGGCGATCGGCGGCTCATCCATGGGGGGCCTCGCGGCGCTCTATGCTCATTGGCGTTGCCCCGACGTGTTCGGGGCCGCGCTCTGCATGTCGCCGTCGCTCTGGCTCGCCGAGCGCAAGATCTTCGACGTCCTCGCGTCTCTGGCCGTCCCGGCGAGCTCGAGGCTGTACGTCGACGCCGGCGCTCAGGAGGACGGGGGCTCGGTGCTGCGCGACGCCGCGCGGCTGGTCGAGCAACTTCGCCAGCAGGGCTACAGGGAGGACAACCTGCTGTTCTGCCTGGACGAGGACGGAACCCACTCCGAGGACGCGTGGCGCCGGCGCGCCCCGGGGGCGCTGCAATTCCTGTTCAGCGGGGACGCCAGGGAGCCGCAGGGCGGCGTCGGAGCGCCGGAGGGGTCGCAGCAGGCCGCCTGATCTGCTGCGCTTCGGCGCTCTTCACACCGGCGGCCCAGGCCCGACCGTCCCCTACCGCCGCCCCTTGCTCCGCTTGCGCGTCCCCTGGACGATGCGCGCCGCGTAGCGCGGTATCGGGGCGGTCGCGCCGAGCGCCGCGGACAGGCGGTCGACCTCCGCATCCGAGAAGGACGCCTTCCGGAGCGCCGCGATCGCGTCCGCCACGACGTCGCGCGACTCGGGGCGCTCTGCTCGCGTCTTCTCCTCGAGCCAGCGCACGACCTCGGGGAAGCGGCCGGCGAGGGACGCGATCTGCGCGGGCATCCCCTGCCGGAGGAGGCGCAGGCCCTGCAGCCGCTCGTCCGCGCGCGGGGAGCGATCCGACAGCACGAACGCCTCCTCGAGGCGCTCGACCACCTCCGCGCCTGCCGAGAGGCTGGCGAGCAGCGTGCGCTCGGCGAGCGCCTCGAGCGCGACGTACGCCTGCAGGTAGCCGTCGGTCCAGGACGAGAGCTCGCCGACAACCGCGTCGCCGCGCGCCGCGATGACGGCGCGGAGCGCCGCCACCACCCCGTCGCGCACGACGCGCCGCGGGTCCTCGGCCAGCTCCTCGAGCGCCTCGAGCGGATCGAGCCCGCCCTTCCCGCGGCGCGCGCCGCCCGCGCGCGGCGCCTGCCCCGCTCCGCCCGCCGGCGTGGCGCCCTTCACCGCGAGCGACGCGAGCGCCTGCGCCGCCACGATGAGCGCGTACTCCTCGGCGGTCGCGGAGAGCGCCCGCACGAGCCGCTCGGCCGGCGCGCCGCGGTCCGCGATCGCCGCGCCGACCGCCCGCGCGAGATCCAGGTTCACGCGCGGCAAGGGGGCGTTCGGCCCGAGGTCGGGGCCTGGCGCGCGCACCCCGCCGCGCCGGGCGGGCAGCCCGGAGCTCCGATCGAGCAGCGCGAGCAGCTCGGCCGGGTCGCCGCTCTGCACGGCGCGCTCGATCGCCGCATCGATTTTCGGGTTGCGCAAGGCGCCCGGGGGAGTCGCCCCCCGGCGCGTATCCGAGGTGTCAGCCATTCAGAACCCCAGGGAAAGACCGACCTCCGGGGAGAGGACGGTGGTCACGGCAGGAAAGGTGAGGCTCGCGCGGAGCGCGAGGTTCAGCGAGAGGGCCTCGATCGGCGCATAGGCAACGCCCGCGCCGACCGACGCGAACCCCTGGCCCGCTTGCCGGGTCGCGGTGAGCGTCTGTCGCCGAGCCTCGACTCTGCCGCTCGCTCCCGGCCTCGTGCAAGGGCTCGTCCTGTCGGCAAGGTCGGCCCCGCAAGCGGTCGCGTCCTCGAGGACCTCCACGTCGACCTCGGTGTCGACCTGCGCGACCCCGGCCGCGGCGAGCACGAACGGGCGCGCGCCGAGCTGCTCGAAGGGCCGCGCGCCGAGGAAGTACTGCGCGCGCGCCTCGAGGTGGAGCGGCAGGAACGAGGCGCCGCCCTCCGTCGTGCCGCCGGCCGCGAAGCCGACGCGGCCGCCGACCGTGAGGTTGTCGAGGACCAGCCGATCGTAGGCGATCGCCACCCGCAACGTCGCGAGCGCGAAGCCGAGGTTCACGTCGTTCGCGACGTCCGGCGTCGGCGTGCCGTCGTACCGGGTCCCGTCGCCGCGCAGGCACACGAAATGGTCGCTCCGCTGCGACGCGACGGTGCACACGTCCTGGCCGGAGAGCAGCGCGACGTCGGGTGAAAAGGTGAGGGTGACCCAGCTCCTCCGGACATCCGGCGCAGCCTCCGCGGCGGCTCGCGTGACGCACGCGCCGCCGACACAGGCGAGCCCGCGGTCGCACTGCCGGTCGTCGAGGCACTGCCGCGGGCGCTCCTGCTCCGGGGCCGCGCACTCCGCCGGCGGAGCGTGGCCGGGCCAGCGGGGCGGCGCCGAGCTGATGCTCTCCCTGATCTGCGTGACCAGCGGGGCGTCGCGCGTGCCCGCGCTCGCGAGGATCGCGCCGTCCTCGTCGACGGCCGCGACGTGATAGAGGAGCTTTCCCGTCCTTCCCACCGCGGCGCAGGGCACGTTGATGCCGAACCCCTGGCCCCGCAGCTTCTTCATGACGAGGGAGCGGACCTCGCGCTCCCCGGGCGCCAGGTACCAGACGGTCACCTGCTTCACGCTGGGCAGCAGCTCGGCGGGGACCTCGGCATGGAGCGGGACGGGCGTGCGGACGCGCTGCTCGGGCATCGGCGCGATCTGGAGCTGCGCTTCCGCCGCGCCGGGCGCCGCGGGTGCCCCGGTCGCTCCGGCCGCCGCGGGCGCTCCGCCCGTTCCAGCCGCCGCGGGCGACCCGGTCGCCCCGGCGCCGGTGGCCGCGCGCGCCTGCTCGAACGCGGAGGAGACCTCCGAAGTCGTCAGATCCGGGTCCAGCTTCGCCGAGGGATCGACGCGGAGGGCGTCCGCGAAGGCGCCCCGCGCGTCCTCCAGCCCCTTTCTGCTCTGAGCGAGCACGGTGCCCAGCGCGACCAGCAGCCTCGCCTTGACCGCGGGCGAGCAGCCCGACTCGCCGCAGGCGTCCAGCGCGGCCCGGAGCTTGCGCTCCGCCTGGGCGAACCGCGTCTCGAGGTAGTCGGTCCCCATCGCCTCCTTCAGGGCCGCCTCCGCCTGCGCGTTCCGCGGCGGAGCCTGCGCGGCCGCGGCGCCCGCAGCGAGCCACCCGGCGAGGCTCCCCGCGATCGCGAGGGACGCGCGCGGCGCGCAGGAAACAGGGCCGTGGCGTGCGGACATCGGCGCGCAACGTAGCCCACCGGTGTGTCCGCGAGCGCCAGAAAAGCTTGGGGACGGGAACCCCGCTCACCCGATCCTGGAACACGCCACGCGCAGGAGGGACAAATAATCCACAGGTTGTTCCCAGGTTGTGGAAACCCCGTGGGACCCTGGCAACTCAGTTGCCCGTCCTGCGCTGATCGCGGGGCGGCAGCCCCTCCAAGCCCCGGCGCCAGCCGAAGCCAGCCCGGGCATGGACGCGCCGCCCACACCGATACAACCGATTTTGCTGCGATTTCTGGCGCTCCGTGGCCCGGCGCGCCTCCCAACTTCCGGGCGCTAAACTCCCTCCTTCGGAACCAATCTGCAACCCAAAAATCACGTTCCCGAGCCCGGTTTGACAGTCCACATGCTTGTCCACAGATTGGCCACCTGATGGCCCCAGACGGCGCCCAGGTTTCCTGTCGGATGGGGGGCGCCGGGCGAGTTCTCGCTTGTCTTTCGGGTGGCGATCGACATGCGATTGACAAGCTCGCGATGACCTGGGTGGGGGAGGCAGCGGGCGCCGGGGCTCGGCCGGAGCGCCCGGCGAGCGTCCATCCGGCGGACGCGCGGGCGCCGGGGCTCGGCCGGCCGGAGCGCCCGGCGAGCGGTCCATCCGGCGGCCGTCCGGGTGAGGCGGCCGCGCCGGGCGCGGTGTCGCTGGGCCGCGCGGCGCCGCGGCTGGCGTGCTAGCGGGTGCGCATGCGCGTTCCGGAGATCCCCGAAGAGATGGCGTCGCCCTTGCGCGCCGGCGACCCGCCGGCTCAGGTCGCAGGGCGCCCGCTGATCCGGAGGAGCGCGCGTGTCCCACGTTGGAGCGCGCGGCTCGCCGACCACGACGCGGCTTCGCTGGCGGAGCTGCTCCGCCGGGCCGGCGGCACGGCGTCGGCGGCGCGCGCGGTCTCCGGCAAGGTGGTGCGCCACGCCTTCGGCGCCGAGCCGGGCGCGCCGGTGCCTGCGCCGGCCTGGGACGCGCGCGCGCTCGCCGCCCTGGGCGTGGGGGCCTGGGCGCACGAGGCGTTGCTCGCGCTCGATCCGGCGCCGTCGCTCGAGATCGCCGAGCGGGCGCCGGCGCAGGACGACACGCTCCGGCTCGTCCTGCGCGCGCGTGACGGCGCGCTCATCGAGTCGGTGCTGATCCCGGGGCCCGCCCGCACCACGCTCTGCGTCTCGAGCCAGGTCGGCTGCGCCCGGGCCTGCTCGTTCTGCGAGACGGGGCGGCTCGGGCTCGAGCGCCAGCTCGCCGCCGGCGAGATCGTCGATCAGGTCCGGATCGCCCGGGCGCTCGCGGCCGAGCGCGGCGGCGCGCCCCTCAGGAACCTCGTCTTCATGGGGATGGGTGAGCCGTTCGATAACCTCGGCGAGGTGCTGAAGGCCATCCGGCTGCTCACCGATCCGCGGGCCTTCCGGTTCGCGCCGTCGCACGTCACCGTGAGCACCGTCGGGGTGGCGGACAAGATCGAGCCGTTCTTCCGCGAGGCGCGGGCGGAGCTCGCCGTCAGCCTCAACGCCCCGGACGACGCCCGCAGGCAGGCGATCATGCCCGTGAACGCGCGCTTCTCGATGGCGGCGCTGAAGGAGGCGATCGCGCGGGCGCTGCCGCCGGGGCGGCGCGTGCTCTTCGAGTACGTGCTCTTCGATCGCTTCAACGACGCCCCGGAGGACGCGGATCTGCTCGCGGCGTACGTCGCCGGGCTCCGGTGCAGGGTGAACGTCATCCCCTGCAACCCCGGCCCGGATCCGGCGCTGCGCCCGCCGTCCGCCGCGCGGCTCGACGCCTTCGTGGCGCGGCTGTCCGGCCATGGCGTGACGACGCTCGTGCGACGGCCGCGGGGGCGCGACGTGGGCGGCGCCTGCGGTCAGCTCGCGGGGATGGCCCGCGTCAGGCAGCCAGAGCCAGCGTGAGGGCGGCGCCGCGGGCGAGCGGGGCCCCGACGCGGAGCGCCCCGTGGCCCGCCGCGAACGTACGGGCGATCTTCCCCGAACGCTGGTCCATCCGTGCGAGCACCGCGCGCTTGCCCGTCTCGCCGGTGTGCCCGAGCGTCGCGAGCAAGGAGAGCAGGTCGGTCCATACCCTGTCGCGCCAGCGCCTCAGCAGGAACATCACGACGCTCGAGATGGCGCGCTCCACGTCCGGGCTGAAGGTCGCGATCCGGGCGAGCGGGCAGCGATAACGAGCGCGCAGGATCGCGAAGATCTCCGGCATCGCCGCCGCGAGAATTTCATTCACAAGGTCGTGGTCGTGACGGTAGCGGTCGAGAAGCCGGGCGTCCTGCGCCGCGCCGTGCTGGACGATGTTCCGGTAGAGCCCGAGGGCCAGGTCGTAGTTGATGTGCGCGTTGATGCCGAGCAGCCCGTGCACCGCCGCCGCCGCCCCGCCCGCGCTGGCGCACTGGAACGCGACGTCCCACGCCTCGATGCCCGTCGACCGCCCTTCCAGCGACGCCGCGAGGGCCGTCAGGTAGTACTCGCAGAAGATCCCCGCCAGGCGCGAGATCCACGCCGGCTCGAGGAACCGGCCGTCCGAGCCGCCGACGACCGCCTCGTTCACGCGGCGCGTGATCACGGCGTAGACGTCGGGGAACACGGCCCGCGGGTCGTTCCTCTCGCGCAGCCGCGCGGCGACCGTCTCCAGCGCGATCAGCGCCTCGGAGACGTTCGCCGGCATCATCGTCACGCCCTGCAGGACGGGATGACGCGCGGTGGACACCGCGGGACGGGACGCAGCCAATGACCGCGTCTGCTTGCTCCTCATCGCCAGGGGTTGATCCGAAGTAAGGGTCTTCATGGCTGCGCTGAGCGAGCGAATTCAAGGATCGTGCCCGTATGTCCGGCCCACAGTCGTACACAGCCACAGGATGTACGAGCACACGCAGCGCGGCGCTCGAGCGCGCGATCGGCGCCTGCATGCCCGTTCGCCTGCTCTCCCTTCACGTCGGATTTCCCGCGAATACAGCGGAGAACGCTCGCCCGTCGGTCCGGGGCGAGCGGGCGAGGTCCCGGTGGCGCCGCGCGGCTACCAGCGGCGGGAACGTCGAGCGGCGGACCCGTCAGCGTCGTGGCCCGACGCGGTGAGAGCGCAGGCCGGCGCGCCAAAGTGCCCCATGAGGCAGATTGTGACGCGCAGACGGGTCTCCTCCAGGCAAAACAAGGAATCCCCCGACGCCGTGCACACCTTGGTAATCCGGGTGCGGCGGTGTGTGCTGGGTCGCGCGGGCATTTTCGGGTTTCGGCCGGCCGGGTGATGCGCCGTATCCTGGCGCGGAGCGCTCCGCGCCTGCGCGCAGCCATCGACGCCGCCTGCGGCCGCGAGGGCGGTTGCGCTCCTCCGCGGCTGCCCCTGCCGAGCACCATGAGCTTCCTCAAGATCGTCTGTTCCGAGCCCAGAAACGACCTCGCCTCCTTCCTCCAGTCGCTGCCGATCGAGCCCGCGGGGCCGGCCATCGCGCTCGTGATGGGCACCGCGGATCTCGCCTATCCGCTCGTGGCCGCGCGGACCTTCCTCGCGTCGGCGAGGGAGGTGGGCGCGTCGCACCTCCTCTGGGTGGCGCCGTACTTCCCTCCCTCGAGCCGGGTGGGGCAGCAGATCCGCGACGCTGAGGCGTTCGTGCGCGCCTCCGGCCAGGCGGTGACCACGGTCTGGCACGGACCTCTGCTGAGCGCGCTCAACCACTGGCGCGAGGACATCCGGCTCCGTCGCACGCTGCCGCTGCCGCTGGGCGGCGGCGCGTTGCCCTGGGTGGCGCCCGCGGACGTGGCCCGCAGGGCGATCCGCGCGCTGGAGCAGCCCGCCGCGCCGGCGCCCGTCGTGTGCGGCCCCGCCGCCCCGGGCGCCGAGGTGGCGGCCGCGCTCTCCCGCGGCCTCCGCGCCGGCCTGATGAGCGAGCGCTTCGCCTGGCGCCGGTTCGAGGAGATCGATCGCGACCACGACCGCAAGCTCAGCGAGGATGAGCTCCTGCCGTACCTCACCGGCCTCGGGATGCGGGCCGACGAGGCGAAGGCGCTGCTCCTGGCCGCGGACACGACCGGGGACGGGACCGTCGACTTCGAGGAGTTCACCGCCGGGCTGCGGGGGCGGCTCGACAACCTGGTCCAGCAGCTGCTGCGCGAGGACCCGTTCGAGCTCCGGTACGTGGACACGCCGGCCGATCGGGCCGCGGCGGCGCTCGTCCAGGCGGGCCTGCGGAAGGCGGCGGCCGAGGCGCTGATCGAGGGCTGGGCGAGCCTGGCCAGGGAGGGGATCCCCGCGGACGTCCGCGGGTCCGACGAGGCCTGGCTCGAGCTGCCGCCCGCGAGCGTCGATGCCTGGGCCGAGCGGCACGCGCTCGATTTCGTCAACGTCCACCTCCTGCCCGGGCAGGGGCTGCTCTCCCGGCGCGAGGGGGTCGTCGAGAGCAGCGCCGCGATGGGCGCCCTGGCCGGCAAGGAGGCCGCGATCTCGAAGATCGTCGACGGCGGCGGCCGCATCCTGTCGCTCTCCCGCGCGCTCGACGGGAGCGGCGTCTCGGCGCGGTGGCTCGACGCGCCCATGGAGAGCCTCCGGTGGGTGCCGTGCGGGGATCGCGACAAGCGACGCGCGCTGCTCCTGTCGAGCGGGCAGCTCACGGGGCTGCACATCGAGGGGGAATGGAACGACCTCCCCTCGGCGATGCGGCTGCTCATGGCGCGCGGCCCGCTGCCCGGCTGGCAGCTCACGACGTTCCGGGAGCTCGGCGAGCTGAAGATCGATCAACCCGCGGCGCTGTTCGAGCCGAACGAGGTCGTATGCAACTGCGCCGGGGTCAAGCGCGGGCAGATCACGAGCCTCATCGAGGCCGGGTGCGCGACGCCCGCCGAGCTGTCGGAGCGGACGCGGGCGGGCCAGATCTGCGGCGGCTGCGCCCCGGCGGTCGCCGAGATGTTCGGCGGATCGAGCCTCCAGCAGGCCGAGGTGAAGGCCGCGCGGGAGCTCTCCCCCGGGATCTTCCAGATCACGCTCTCGCCGGTCGGCGGCGCGCCGGCGGCGTCGGTGCCCGGGCAGCACGTCCTCGTGCAGGGCTACCTCGATCGGCGCTGGGTGGCGCGCGCGTACACGCTCTCGGCGCCGGCGCGCGCCGGCGGCGACTACGAGATCACGGTGAAGCGCGAGGAGCTCGGGGTGTTCTCGCGGTGGCTGTGCGAGCGCGCCGCGGCCTCGCTGCTGCGCGCGTCGGCGCCGAAGGGCAGCTTCGTCCTTCCGGCGCCGCCCGTGGAGCGGGTGGTGTTCCTCGCGGGCGGGATCGGCGTCACGCCGGCGATGGCGATGCTGCGGGCGCTCGACGGCAGGGCCGGCCGCCCCGACGCGCGGGCCTTCCTCCTCGACTGGTCGGCGTCGCGCGCCGCGGATTTCGCCTATTTCGAGGAGGATCTGCGGGCGATCGCCGGCCGTACGCCCGGCGTCGCGCTCCGCTTGCGCGCGACGAAGGCGGAGGGACGGCTGTCCAGGGAGCAGGTGGCCGAGCTGTATCCTTACCGGCCGGGGTCGCAGGCGCTCGTGTGTGGTCCCGATGCCTTCATGCGCGACGCGCAGGAGCACCTGCGCGCGGTGGGCTGGCCGCCGGACGCCATCCAGCGGGAGCTGTTCAGCTCGAACGTCGACACCGCCGGCGAGGTCCGCCCGACGCCGCTCCGGCGCGCCGGCGTGGCGCGGGCGGTCGGCGGGGTGTGTCCGGTCGAGCACGGGTCGTTTCACGTGACCCCCACCGCGCCCGAGGCGGTGCCGACCGAGGCCGAGGCGTTCCTGCGCCAGTGCTACGCGGAGCTCGGGGTGCCCTCGGCGGTGGAAGAGCGCTGGCAGGAGGTGCGGGCGAGCCTGGAGAAGCACGGGACGTACACGCACCTGCCCGACGAGCTCGCCTATGGCGCCCGGCTCGCGTGGCGCAACAGCTCGCGCTGCATCGGGCGCTTCTTCTGGTCGACGCTCCACGTGCGCGATCTGCGCCACCTGAAGACGGAGGAGGAGATCTTCCAGGCGCTGGTGGAGCACCTCGATCTGGCGACGAACGGGGGCGACATCCGGGCGACCATGACGGTGTTCAGGCCGGGTGAGCCGCGGATCCGCATCTGGAACGGCCAGCTGGTCCGCTATGCGGGCTACCGGCTCCCGGAGGGCGGCGTCCTCGGCGATCCGGGGAACGTGGAGCTGACGGACCAGGCGCTCGCGCTGGGCTGGCCGGGCGGGGAGCGGACGCGCTTCGATCTGCTGCCGCTGATCATCCAGATCGGCGACGGCCGGCCGAGGTGGTTCGAGCTGCCGCGGGAGAAGGTGCTCGAGGTGCCGATCGAGCACCCGCGGTATGCGTGGTTCGCCGAGCTCGGGTTGAAGTGGCACGCGCTGCCGGCGGTCTCCAACCTGGCCCTCGATCTCGGCGGGATCCAGTACACGGCGGCGCCGTTCAACGGCTTTTACATGGGCACCGAGATCGGCGCGCGCAACCTGAGCGACGTGACGCGGTACGACCAGCTGCCGCTCATCGCGGATCGCCTCGGGCTGGACCGGACGCGCAGCGACACGCTGTGGCAGGACGCCGCGCTGGTCGAGCTGAACGTCGCGGTGCTGCACTCGTTCCGGCAGGCCAAGGTGCGGATGATGGACCACCACACGCTCTCGGAGTACTTCAAGAAGTTCGAGCAGCAGGAGCGGCAGTGCGAGCGCCCGGTATATGCGGACTGGACGTGGATCGTCCCGCCGATGTCGGCGTCGACCATGGCGGTGTTCCACACCAACATGGAGAACAAGATCCTGAAGCCGAACTACCTGTATCAGGACGATCCGTGGAAGGAGCGGAAGGGGTAGCGGCGAAGGCGCATCCACGAGCGGACGTCGGAACCTGGTCTGGTACCCGCCGTACGTCGTGGCCGTCGAGGAAGGGCGGATCCCGGCGGGGGCCCCGCTTCCTCGTCGCTGAGGGAGCCCGCCTCGCCAAGGGCGCCTTGCGCGGTCGCGGCGCGCGTCAGCGGCCGCGGGAGCAGCGGAGCCGGCCGTTGTCGTTCTCGATGTCTCCTCTGCACCTCCTCCAGTCCACCATCCGTGTATTGTGGAAGTTGCCCCTCCGATCCTCGCAGCGGGCGAACAGCGTGCCTCGCTCCGTCCGGACGTTCCTGCACGTCTGGAGCTAGGAGCCGCGTGGCGGACGACCCCTGTCCTGGGCTTGCGCCACATCGCTGCTGGACAGCACGGCGGACAGCGAGAGCGCGCCGAGCATACTCTTCATGGTTCCCCCCTTGGCAATCGCCCCGCAGAGCGATGCAGTTGAGGATTGTCTAGGGCGCGCGCTCCGGAGGCGCAGCCCTGCTGGAACTGGGGCCTCGAGACTGAGCCAGAGCGTTCGAGCCGCAGAGGCATCGCGGTTGCAGAGGGGAGTGGAGAGCCGGAGCGCTGGTCTTTCTGTTCTCTCGAAGCGCTGATTCTCTATGTCGCCATGGATCGAGCTCTCTGCGTCTTCCAGGAATGTCGGCCTGCTCCTGCTCTGGCATGCGGGCGGCGCACGCTGATGGCGCGTCCAGTGCGCTGGGATGTGATATGCGAAGATGGATAGACGGGGCAGGGAATGAAGACATCGCGTAGATCCTGGTCGGAGCCTGGCCTTTGCGCGCAGCTCATCGCGCTCATGGACACGGTGTTCCCCGGCCTGGCGCAGGTCATCGATCGAGGGCGCGCGCTCGGCGCCGCCGGCGCCGGTGCGGCGCGTGGAGCTCTTCGCCTGCCCGGACGCGCTCGGCATGGCAGGGACGGCGGAGCCGCACGTCTTCGTGGACGGTGACGACGTCATCGGTGGCGCGGGCGCGTCGCGGCTCCTGGTGCGAGGGGCCTTTCCGGAAGGGCCGCTGATGCTGCCGCGGCCGTTCCGGTGCTGAGGAGCGCCGGCCGCGGCGCTCAGCGCAGGGCCTGCTGTGCGCTGGACGCCGCGAGCGGCTGACCGAGCCACCGCTCCAAGGTCGCGAGGTCGGCGCACGCCTCGATGCGCGCCTCGTCCTCCGAGGCGAGCGGGATCTGCCAGTGTGCCAGCGCGCGGCGAAGGGCTGCGCGTGCCTCGTCGAGGCGACCCTCGTCGACCAGCCGCTGCTTCATCCGAGGATTGGCCGCGAGCAGGACCTCGAGGAACCGTCGCTGCCGCGCGTCGATCTCCGGGTCGTCGGCTCCGGGGCGTCGGTCCTCGTGAACCTACACAGGAGCTCCTCATGGATATTCGTCGACATGGGCAGATACTTTAGCATGCCAGCACCCATTCAAGCGGCCGGCGTCGTGATACCCAGCGGGCGAGCTCGTCGAGCGGCTGCCCGCTCGAAGCACGATGAAATGTGCAATTCTCGAAACAACCGAGCTGTTCCGTGAAGCGCCTGTTAGGCACGTCGCAGTCGGTATCTCGCCATCAATGCTTCGCAGAGCCGTTGAGATCATGTTATGCAGGTGGGTGTGAGAACCTTATTGACGATTGCGATTTGGGTCACGTCGGCTGCCGTCGGCTTGAGCAGCGCCGGTTGCGGAGACGAACACGCATCTGCGTCAGGAAGCCAATCCGGCGGCGGCGGAGGGGGGGGCGGCAACGCCCTCGGCAACGACGGCTTCGACAGCGACGGCCCCGGCAGCGACGGCCTCGGCTGCGGGGGCCGCGGCGGCGCGGCGGCGTCGTCCGCATCATCGAGCAGCGCAGCGGCGTCCAGCTCGGCCGGCGCCGGGGGAGGGGAAGAGGGACAGCGCGACAGGTTCGGGATAGCGATGCTGCGGCCCACGCTGCCTTCGGGCAAAGCGTGGTTCTCGACCTGGGACAACGGCGTCGCGCGCACCTTTTCGGGGATCGACCCGCGCGATGCCTGGTTCGACGCCAACCACGGCGATGCGTCCTATCGCACCGACGGCCGGGGCATTCTCAAGATCAGCGGCAGCGTCCCGCGGATGTACGTGCACGACCCCGCGCTCGCCGACCAATGGCGCGACGTCGAGGTGACGATGTATTTCCAGCGGGTGGCCGACGACGGGACAGCCTGGGGCGGCCTCGTCAGCGTGGCGCGCACCAATCACGGCACGATCGGCGACGAGGACGTCAACAAATGCGACACGCGCGGGATCGCCGCCCGCATGCGCTACGACGGCAAGATCGATTTCGAGAAGGAGACGAATCACCCCGCCTCCGCGGCCATCCTCAGCAAGAGGTACTGGGACGGTGGCATGCCGAAGAATGTATGGATCGGGTACAAGCACCTCGTCTACGACCTGCCGAGCGGCGATGTGAAGCAGGAGCTCTGGATCGACAAGACCGACGGCGTGCGCGGAGGCACCTGGGTGAAGATCCACGAGCACGTCGACAAGGGGACCGACTTCGGCGTGGGCCGCCAGCCCTGTAAGCCGGGCATCGATCCCGCAATGAAGCTCACGCGGGCGCGGACCCGAGCGGGGTCGGAGACCGGCAAGCCCAACATCAGCGTCTATTTCCGGAGCGACGGGGTTGGCACCAACGGGCTCCTGTACAAGAAGGGCAGCGTCCGCGAGATCGTGCCCTGACGGCGCCCGCGCAGGAACGCACGAGCGGACGAGGGAGAGCGCGAGCGACCAGTTCCTGCGGGAGCGCCGGGGTGGCTAGGATATGCTCGGCGGCGGATGACCAGTTCGTCGCCGAATCCCTCCGGAGCCCCGCTCGGGCAGGGCGCCCGCCTCGGTCCCTTCCGGCTCGTCCGGCAGCTCGGTAGCGGCGGGTTCGCGCCGGTCTGGCTCGCCGAGGAGATCTACGAAGGCAGGAAGCTCCGCGACGTCGCCATCAAGCTCTTCTTCGTGCCTGAGCAGCTCGCGGGCTCCCCCGACGCGACCGCCGCGTGGCGAGACACGATTCTCGACGAGGCGCAGGCGCTCTGCCGGGTCGAGCACCCGAACGTCGTGCGGTTTTATTCGTTCCAGCGCGACGACGCCCTCGGCGTGGTCGGCCTCGTGATGGAGTATGTGGCCGGCACGAGCCTCGATGAGCTCTCTCGCGAGGCAGGCCGCCTCCCCGAGCGCGTCGTCCTCGAAGCGGCGTCCGCCGTCGCCTGGGCGCTCTCCGCGGTGCACACCGCCGGGCTCGTCCATCGGGACGTCAAGCCCGCCAACGTCGTCCGCGGGTCGGGCGTCTACAAGCTGATCGATTTCGGGATCTCCGGGGGAAACGCGCGGAGCTGGGTCGAGCGGGGGCTCGCCGCCCCCACCGGGCCGCCGCCCACCGTGGCGGTCGACGGTTACTCCGGCACGGTGCTGGCCGAGGAGCCGGCGGGCGCGACCATGACCTTGAGCGTGCCCGCGGTCGCCGGGGGCGTCCGGGAGCTGGGCTCCGTGCTCGCGGGCACGCCCGGCTACATCGCTCCAGAGTGTGCCGTCGGCCAGTCCGCCACGCCCGCCAGCGATCTCTACGCGCTCGGCGTCCTGATCTTCCGCCTGAGGACCGGCAGCCTCCCCGCCGAGATCGAGCAGCGCAGCGGGGAGCCCGCGCACTGGCTCCTCGTGCCGCGGCGACCGGCTCCCCCGCTCGAGGCGCTCGTGCCCGACCCGACGACGGCGACCGGCCTCCTCTCTCGCCTCACGGCAACGCTGGTCGCTCTGGATCCTCAGAGCCGCCCCCGGCACGCCGATCAGGTCGCGCGCGAGCTCGATCGCATCCTCGCCGCGCTCGATCCCGAGCTCGCCCCGCCAGGGAGCAAGGAAGGGTCGCAGCCGCCGGTTCGCGGGTCCGACCGTCCCGCGCGGCCGCCGCCCGAGGACCGTCCCGCGCGGCCGCCGCCCGAGGACCGCCCCGCGCGTCCGCCGCCCGACGGCCGGCCGCCGCTTCTCGGGCGGCGAGCCGAGCTCGACGCGATCGCGCGCGCTGCGCAGGCCGCGCAGGAGGGCCGCGTGCGCGGGATCGTGGTGGGCGGCCACCAGGGGATCGGGCGCAGCCGGCTCCTCGACGCCGCGGTCGAGCGCACCGGATGGGACCTGCGCCACGTCGTCCGGCTCCGGTGCCTGCCCGAGCGGCGGAGCCCGTTCTATCCGCTGCGCCGCGCCGCCGAGGAGCTCGGCGAGAGCGACCTCCCCGAGCTCCGCGCGCTCCCCGCGGCGCTGGAGCGGGCGCTGTCTCCGGCGCTGCTCCCCTCCGCGGACGAGGTCGCGCACACGGTCGAGGCCATCGAGGACGCGCTGCTGCGGGCGAGCGCCCGCGACCCGCTGCTGCTCCTCGTCGACGATCTGCAGTGGGCCGACGCGGCGACGCTGGAGCTGATCAAGCTGCTCCTGCGGCGCGCCGCCGCGGAGGCGCAGGGCCGGCTGCTCGTGATGGCGGCGGCGCGCAACGAGCCGAGCCGGCCGGCGCCCCTGCGCGCCCTGCTGGGCGAGGTGCGGGCGCGGGTGTGTCCCGGGGTGACCTACCTCGGCCTCGCGCCGCTCGACCCTGAAGCCGCCGCCGAGCTCGCGCAGGCGGTGGGCCGCGGCCTGCATCCAGAGGCCACGCAGGGCGGGGCCGCGGCGCTCGCCGCCCCGCTCGCGCCCGCGCTGGAGCGGGCCGTGGTCGCGACGTCCGGAGGCGTGCCCTTCTACATCGTGCACGCGCTCATGGCGTGGCACGAGGGCGGCGCCCTGGCGCTCCGCGACGGGACCCTCTGCGCCGCGGACGACCGGGCCCTGCGGGGGGAGGTCCCCGGCGTGGCCGATCTGCTCGAGGCGCGGGTGGCCTCGTTCGCCGCCGACAGCGCCGCCGAGCGCAGCGCCCTGCGGACCCTCGCCGCGGTGGCGCTCTGCGGCGGCGGGCTCGGCGTCGACGTGCTCCTGCGCGTCGTGGGGGACGACGAGCGCGCCGAGGCGGCGCTCGAGGCGCTCGGCGGGTCGGGCGTGCTGACGGCCTCCGGCGACGCGCAGGAGTACAGCTTCCCGCAGGAGATGCTGCGGCAGGCGGCGCTCCACCTGACGCAGCGGCGGCCGTGGTTCCAGCGGCTGCACCGGGCGCTGCTCGACGCGCTCGCGGAGGGCGCGCAGGGGCGCGTGGACGCGGGGCTGCTCGGCGCGGGCTACGAGCGGCTCGGCGCGGTGGCCGAGGCGCGCCGCTGGCTCGGCCGCGCGATGGCCGAGGCGGCCGCCGCGGGGCTCTTCGAGGAGGCGGCGGCGTTCGCGGATCGGCTGGCCGCGCTCGCGGCGGATCCCGAGGCGCGCGCCGGCCTCGAGATCGACGCGGTCCGGGCGCTCATCCAGGGGCGGAAGCTCGAGGAGGCGAGCCGGCGGCTCGCGCGCCTCTCGGAGCACGCCGTCGTGGCGCGCGGCGGACCGCTCGACGTGCGCCGGCGCATCCATCGGCTCGAGGTGGCGCGCGGGCTCAGCGAGGCGGGGGCCGATGATCCGGGGCTGCTCGCCGACGCGGACGCGCTCGGCGATGCCGCGCTCCGCTGCGAGGCGCGGATGGCGCTCGCGGGGGTCGCCGCCGGGGATCGCGCGATGGAGCTCGCGGGTGAGGCGGTGGAGCTCGCGGCGGGCGCGGGCCCCGCGGCCGAGCTCGCGGCCCGCGTGCTCCGGTGCGAGCTGAACTACGCGCAGAACCGCCGCGATCACGAGCTGCTGGAGCGCGATCTCCAGCGCGCGCTCGCCATCGCGGCGCCGCTGGCCTCGGCGTGGCACAGGGTCCATATCGGGGGCGATCTCGCGGTGCTCGAGGCCGAGCTCGGGCGGACCGGCGTGGCGATCGACCGGCTGCGCAGGCTCGTCGCCGAGGCCGAGCAGCAGGGGATGCGGGGCCAGCTCCGGCTGCTCCTGCAGAACCTCTCGGCCTTCCTGATGCGCGAGGGGCGCGCCGCCGAGGCGGCGGAGGTCGCGCGGCGGACCGCGGAGCTCGCGGCGCAGGACGGGGACCCCGCGCTCCGCGCGGCGGCGCTCTCGCTCCTGGCGGCGGCGCTCACGCGGGCGGGCCGGCCCGCCGCCGCGCTGGAGAGCGCGGATCAGGCCGAGCAGCTCCAGCGGGCGCGGGGGGACCGATACCACGCGCTGACGCTGCTCCGGCGCGCCGAGATTCACTGGGAGCTGGAGCGGGTGGGGGAGGCCCTCGAGGACGCGGTGGAGGCCCGGCGCGTGGCCGAGGAGCACGGCGACGACAGCATCGCCGCCGGCGCGCGCCTCTGGGCGGCGCTGCGCCGCGCGCAGCTCGTCAAGAGCGAGGCGGAGCGCCGGCGGCTCGTCGGGGAGGTGCGCGCGTCGAGCCCGCGCGTCATCGGCCTCCTGCGGGGGCTCCTGCCCGAGATGGCGGCGTGGCTCGACGAGGGATGATCACTTCGCCGGCTTGGGCGCCATGGCCGGCTCGAGAGGGCGTGTGACGACGCAAAGGCGGACGAGAAAGCGCCGGAGCGCGAGCACACCAGGGCCGGCGGAGCGCGATGGGCAACAGCCCGCGTGCGCATGCATTCCTCCACACGTTCACCCTCGTGGCGCGACGGGTACCAAGCGGGCCAGCGGCCCGGGGGCGGCCCGCCAGAGCGAGGCGAGGAGGGGTCGACGGCCAGCTCCTGTCGCTGTCGCGGCGGCGCTCGCCGCGTGACGCGCCGATGCCACTTACGGATGCCACGGATCTTCTCTCACGAAATCGACACCCACCGGCCGGAAGCCCTGGTAGCCTCCCGCGCGCTGCTCGTCCTGCAGCGAGGTCGAGGCGCTCGTGCGGCGAGGGCGGCGCTCGGGCGCGACTTTCCTCTTGACCCTGCACGGGCTCATCGCGCGCGCACGCGCGTGCCACAGGTCGACTCGCCGGGCCAAGAAAGCGGACGACGTCCACGAGCCGGCGCTGGTAGCCTTCCGGCCATGCCGATCGAACCGCCCGACCCGCTGAACCTCGCCCGCTTCTTCCAGCACTTCCTCGTCTTCATCGGCCTCGGGACCGCCGTGCTCCCCCGAGCCCTCCAGCGACCGCGCCGGCGCCACCGGAAGCCGTAGGAGGCGCGAGCTCGCCCCGGACACCTCCCGTGCTCCTGCACCGGAGGAGCGCTGTTTTTGGCCCGAAACGAAGCCCCGCGTACCGTCGGCGGGGTGATCCCCTCGCTGTACGGGCTCGCCGTCCTGTCGGCGGCCCTGGCCTTGGTCGTCGCGCGGTATCGCCCCGAGCACCGCCCCATCGCATGGCTCCTCGGGTACGGGGTTGTCTCCGACGTCGTGCGCCGGGTCATCCGGCTCTACGTCTTGCAGCCGGCGCGGGCCGAGCTCGGGGGAGCCCCATTCACGGGTTGGGTTCGCGTCGCCGGGCACGTCGAGAGCGCCTTGTTCGTCGGCTGGATGGCCGGGGTGGCGGCGCTCGCAGTGTGGATCTTCAGCCGGCGGCGCCCGTGGGGTGTGCTCGCGGTGTACGTCGTGGCGGTCGCGGGACTCGCTGCCGGATACCCCACCTTCCGAGGTGAGCTCCTCGGCAAGGCCTACCTCGCCTTGCAGCTCGCGGCGCTTTGCACGTCCGTCGGCTGTCTGCTGCTGTGGTTCGCCGGGAGGGAGCGGGCGAAGGTTCACCACGTCGCGACAGGCCTGATCATCATCACCGAGCTGTCGATGCTCGCGGGCCCCTACCGCTTCGGCGTCTTCACTGCTTGGGATCTCGCGCAGTCGATGCTGATCGCGCTGTACGTCACAATCGTTCCTGTTCAGGGGGTAGCGGTATGGCGACGGACGCAGTAGCGTTTACCCTCGCTCAGCTCGTCGTTTTCCTTCTCGCAATCGTCGTTCACAACCGGCGCTTTGCACCAAGGCGCATCACGTCTGCCGAGCTCGTCGCGCAAGCAGGCGTCGTCAGCGCTCTCGTCGCGCGCTACCTCCGAGGTCGCCGGGCGACGCGCGAGGACGTCAAAGACCTCGCGCAGGACGTGCTCCTCGCCGCGTGGGAGGCCAGCGAAGAGGACCGCTACCGCCCCGACCCGGACGTGCAGCCCGCAGTAGCGCTTCGTGTCTGGATACGGGCGCTGGCCTATCACCGCGTCCGCCATCACCTCGAAAGTGCCCGGGTGCAACGCGAGGAGATCGTCGCGACCCCACCGAGCGCCGAGCACGAGGCGCCGACTCCTGATCAGGCCCTCGAGCGCGAGGAGCGGCGCCTCGCCTTCCTCGAGGCGCTGCACCAGCTACCCGTGCACGAGGGCGACGTGATCATTGCCCACGACATCTTCGAGATGTCGATCGAGGACGTGGCCGAGCAGCAAGACGCGCCGGTCAGCACGGCTTACAGGTGGCGCTCCCGCGGGATCGATGCACTGATCAGGGCGCTGCGGCCGCGGCGAGGGTGAGCGACGGGCGGACCTGAACGCCTTGCCCCGCCGCCCGCCCACGGGCAGGCTTCCGTCATGGGTCAGCCCGCCGAGAAGCAGCGCCGCGCCACGTACGCCGACCTCGAGGCCGTCCCGCCGCACAAGGTGGCGGAGCTCATCGGGGGCGTGCTCCACGTCATGCCCCGGCCGGCGCCGCGACATGCGAACGCCGCGTCGTCGCTGGGGGCCGACCTGCACGGCGCCTTCCAGCGCGGGCGAGGGGGCCCCGGCGGCTGGTGGATCCTGGACGAGCCCGAGCTGCACTTCCCCGACCCGCGCGCGCCTGGTGAGATCGACGCGCTCGTGCCGGACATCGCCGGCTGGCGCCGCGAGCGCATGCCCGACCTGCCCGAGACGGCGTACTTCGCGCTCGCCCCGGGCTGGATCTGCGAGGTCCTGAGCGCCTCCACCGAGGACGTCGACCGCGACGAGAAGATGCCGATCTACGCGCGCGAGGGCGTGCGGCACGCGTGGCTGGTCGACCCCATCCAGCGGACGCTGGAGGTGTACGTGCTCGGCGCGGATCGCCGCTGGGGGCCCGCGGTCGTCCACCGCGACGCCGCCCGCGTTCGCGTCGCGCCATTCGACGCCGTCGAGCTCGATCTCTCGGTGCTCTGGGCGAGCTAAGGGATCCCCTTGTCCGTCACGGAGCCGGGAATCCATCGCCCGGCGGATGGTTGATGCGGCCTGATACCGCAGGCTCGCGTGCGCTGGCGTTGCCGGCCCTTCGGGTGCAGGATACGCCCATGGGCAAGCCCGCGCTCGATCTCTCCAAGCTCACCGCAGACGAGAAGCTGGATCTGATCGATGACCTCTGGCGAAGCCTTTCTTCGGACGACCTGCCTCTGAGCTCCGAGCTCCGCGCTGAGCTTGACCGCCGCCTTGATCGCCTCGATCTCGAAGGCCCCGTCGGTGTCCCGTGGGAGGACGTCCGTGCCGAGATGACCACCGACGAGCCGTGAGCCGCGTTGTCTTCCTCGCCGAAGCTCGCGCCGAAGCCATCGAGACCTTCCGCTGGTACGAGGAGCAGCGGTCTGGGCTTGGCGCCGTCTTCCGGCGAGAGCTGGACGACGCCATCCAACGCATTCGGAGCGCACCGCTCGCGTACCCGCCGCTGTACCGAGACGTCCGGCGCGTGCTCGTCGAGCGTTTCCCGTACGCGGTCTTTTACCGGATCCTGCCCGCTGCCATCGTGGTTGTTGGAGTGATTCACGGCCGCCGACATCCTCGCGAGTGGAAGCGCCGAGCGTGAGCGAATTCCGGAATGGCAACCACCCATCCGATGAAATAGCGTTCTGTGCTCCACGAGGCGCGCTCTGGAGGGGGTCGCGCGGTGGTTCGTCGCGCGGGAAGGCGCGGGGGCGGGCGCGCGTCAGCCGTCCGACTCGATCCAGCAGCCGTTCGCCTGTCCTCCCCACGCGCCCGAGAGGTGGAACTTGTCCGGCGGGTAGATGCCACCCGGGGGGCGCCCCGCGACGGTGATGCGGCGTTCGTGGTCATAACAATACGAGCCGCTCAGGTAAAGATAGCGATCCTTGCCGCCGTTGATCGTCGTATTGAGCGTGACCTGCGTTCCACTCACGGTCTGCCAGCTTCCGCCGACGCGCCTTTCCATCTTCACCGTCAGGTCGTCGTTGCCGTCGCCCTGGCTGACGAAGCACGCCCCCGCGACGATGCGCGAGTATTTGCCCAGGTAGCCGCTCGCCGTCCAGCTCGGCAACGACGTGGTCATGCTCGGGAGGTGCTCGGAATCGTCCACGCCGCCGAACGAGAGCGCCTCATTGTCGAAGTAGCTCTGCCACGACGCCGCTGCGCAGTTCCCGGCGGTCACCTCCGGCCCCGCGTCGTAGACCACGGAGAGCATCCGTGTCCCGCCGGCGATCGAGACGTGCTGCTCGAAGAGCCGCGGCGCGACGTCGGCCGAGGCGTCGGCGCTCAGCAGAACCTCGAGCGGCGTGATCTCGGTCCCGTCTTCGTGGACGAGCGGCATGAGCTTGTCGTCCTCGGGCGAAGAGACGACCAGGACGCCGATCTGGGGCGCCGCGCTGCTCGGATCCTCGTCGATCAGCGATACCGTCCCGACACGCGGCACCACGAATCGATTCAGCACCTTGCCCTCGATCCTCTCGATGGCCCGAGCGGGCTGGTCGCCGGCGCTCTCCTCGGGCGTCTCCCGCCCGAAACCGTGCGAGGCCTGGCTCGCGGACGCCTCCTCCGAGACCTGCCCCGTGTCGCCCGCCTCGACCGCGCAGCCTGCCGCGAGCAGCGCAGCTGCGACGAAAACACCCGGAACGCGCCTATCGTTCAACATACTCGCCTCCATTTCTGGTGAGGTCCCCTGCGCATTCCGAGCAGTGCATTGGCCGTACCTGTGCGCGCACGGCGCGGATCGCCCGGATTTCAGCCCGTCAGGAGCGAGCAACGTGGAACGGCGTCGTGACGCTGTCACGCCGGCGCTACGCCGGGTGTCATGCCCGTGCGACAGGGGCCCGCCTGCGGCGCTCGCCGCCGTCGCGGTCTACGCGGACGGCGCGGACCTCCGGCTCGACGTCGTGATGTCGCCCTTCGTGTCCGGCGCCGATCCGGCCGCCCTGAAGGAGCTCGCCGCGTTCGAGCGCAAGCGCTGCCGCGATCTCGAGCGTCGTCGTCCGGTGTGGAGCCCGCACGACCACGCGTTGGCCTCCTTGACAAGGCGGGGCAACCGTCAGGTACGCTATCTTTCCACGATGCGTGGGGGCGGCACGACAGGGTGGGGTCGGGGCTCAAGGCGCTCCACGCTGAGGCGGCAGTCAGCGGTCAAGGGGGCTGATGGCGCCGAGAGGGCGGCGGTCGACGATGTGGGAGTAGATCCTCGTGGTCTGCACATCTTTGTGGCCGAGCAGCGCCTGGATCGTCCGGATGTCGATGCCCGCCTCGAGCGGGTGGGTCGCGAAGCTGTGGCGGAGGGGTTGGCATGTCGCGCGCTTGGCGAGCCTCGCCGCGCGTCCGGCATCGTGCACGGCCCTTTGCACCGCCGATTCGTGCAGGTGGTAGAGGACCTGTCGGCCAGTCGCTGGATCCGTGCAAGGGCGAGAGGCGGGGAAGAGCTATTGCCAGGCGAGGCTGGTGCCTGCTCTTGGCATTTTCCCTCGGAAAGCGTGGGGGAGGTCGACTTCGCCGCGACCAGCCGCGAGCGCCTTCTTGTGCCGCCGCGCCACGGAGTCGAGCTGGGCGTGCAGCTCGTCGCGCGCTCGAGCGGGGAGCAACGCCTGTCGATCGTGCTGCCCTTTCCCGCGGCGCACCATGATTTGCCGTCGATCGAGGTCGACGTCTTTGACGCGAATCGAAAGTGCTTCGAGGAGCCGGAGGCCGCTTCCGTAGAGGAGCTCGCCGATGAGCCGAAAAGGCGGGACGAGGTGCTCGAGCAAGGTGAGCGTCTCCTGCCGCGAGAGGACCGAGGGGAGGTGCTCCGGCCGGCGTGCGCGTTCGAGCGCTTCGAGCCGGGGTATCTGCAGGTCGAGAACCCGCTTGTAAAGGAAGAGGAGCGCGCACAGCGCTTGGTTCTGCGTGGATGCCGCGGTGCGGCGTGCGACCGCAAGCTCATCAAGGAAGGCCGTGACCTCTTCCGCGCCCATCTGCCGTGGGTGCTTGCCCCTGTGGAAGCGGATGAATTGCCGGATCCAGTGTACAATTGCCTCTTCTGTGCGCGGAGAGCAATGCAGGCGTCGTATGGTGGCGCGTACGGCTTCGATGAGGGGCATGTGGATGGCCCTGCGTGCGTAGGGCCGGTTCGTCGGACCCGCACTGGCCCTTATCGGCGCGAGGCGGGCGCGAGTTGCGGCGACCGGGGGATACGTCGACCGGGCTCTGGTCGCCCGGGGTACCCAGCCGTCGGCACGAATTTTGCGCGACGATACGCCGTCGCCGTACGAGACCTAGCAACGGGAATACGTAGTTACGCAGCGGCGGCCTATCTGCGCGATTACGGAGATAGGCCATGACGGGCCGCGACTTATCCTCGGGAATATGGAGATAGGGTGCCACGGTCCGCGGCCTACATGGGGAAATGCGTGGATATGTCGTGCATCACAGCTGATTGCGACGTTCGGCGGCCCGCGGCACCGCGGGTAGTCGTGCGACGGGAGGCTCTACGAGTTGCTTGCTGACCTGTGCGAAGCTATTTGGAAAGATGCCGTATGAACTGAATCCCGGTACGAGTCTGGATCACGGGTTTCCAGTGGCGCCCGCCACTGTGACCTGGACGCGGAACAGCTTCGCAAGGGCATCGGCGCGCTGCTGCGGGACAAAGAGGGTCGGATCGCCGATATGTAGCGTCGTGAGAAGTTGTGCAACACGTGCCGCCACGCGCCCGTTTGCCCACTCCGTCGTCTCATCGAGGAAGAGCTTCACATACCAGACGTCCGCTCCGGTGGGGGACAGCACGCTTGGTGCTGCAACGGCCGCCTTTACGAGCAGACGCAGCTTCGCCCCGTCCGACTGTGTGATCATGCCGAGATTGTGCGCAAGCGTGTGCCGCATCTGCCAAAGCGTCTCGACGGTCGTGATCAGGAGAGCGTTTGCTGCGTTTCCCCTGGGGAAGAAGTCGAACCCACTTCTGGTGAAGGGGTCGGCAAGGAGAAGTCGGAATCGCTCGTTGATGCTCTCGCAGCTCAGCCATGTGTCGCTCTCGCAGAGTGCGCGTCCCAGCGACTGAGTACTGAAATGAGCTGCAACCCCCGCCGGGGTAACGCGGAGCTTCGCCAGGCGGTCCGAGTTGTCGAGCACCAACGGGACAATGTGCTCTGCGGAGACGCCCGCCGTCTCCTTGATGTAACGCTCGAATGCCTCGATGAGGCTGAGGAGCACCATGCCACGGAGGCGAGCGAGATGGCGGTCGGCGGCTCGCGCATAGACAGGAGCTCGCTTGATGTTGCGCTCGAAATAGACGAGCAGGTTCCAGGCGTCGTTCGATGCGCGACGGTAGTGCTCAAGCGGCGACCCGGACTCGGGGGGCATCGCCGCTGTGTGTTGCGCGATGTCCGCGATGCGCTGCTCCAAGTTCGCGATCGTGGGGCGGGGCATGGCTGAGATATTTCCGGCGGCTCGGCCGCCTACGCGGAGGCTGCTTTGGCGAGCGTGTCCTCCACGAGCAGCCAGGGCTCGCCGCCCCCTTGTGCTGTCGCCCAAGCCAGTCGAAAGATACGGGCCCCCTCCTCTCGCTCGGCAGCCGCCTCGATGTCGTCTCGGGTCAGGTCGCCGCGTACCGGTGCGGCATTGTCCGGGAGTTCGACCCTGATGCGCCCGCCATGCTCGCGGATCACCGCCGCGAGATCCGCGCCCGTACACGGCAACGAGAGCTCACCCGCAAGTTGCTCCTCTCCATCCACAGACCACAAGACGTCGGGAGCCCGCTCGGCGAGCCAGGAAGCGAACTCAGCTGCTTCGATCTCCGGCATCCCCGCCATGTAGCACGATCGGTGCATGGCGGGAAGCCCCGGCGTTCAGCCGACGGTGCCATTCCCGATCGCCCGTCCGGCACGGCATCCGGGCGTCTGGGAACCGGTAGCGGGCTCGGGCCAACGCGCGGGCGATCGTGGTCTAGGTTCGGGGCCGGCGGGGGGCGGGAGCGGCGACGCACAGGGCTGGTCGCGACGAAGGCCGGCGGGCGCACTCGGTCCCGTCGCCGCGCCCTCGATGGCGCGGCGCGCAGACTACGCCGCGTCGAAGTCGAACGACGTCTGCCCCGACGGAGGGCCGTGGACGGGTGCGCGCGGCGGTGGGCTCGTCGAGGGCCTCTATGCACGAGGGTCTTGGTCAGCGCGGCGCGGTCCGGTACTTTCGCGACACGCTCAACTCAGCCCGACGGCATGGCCGAGCCATTGCGGAGCGCGGCGCCGTCACGTGGGACGCCGAACAAGCCGATGGATCCGACGGGCACTGTGCGCCCGCGGCTCATCGCCGCACGTTCGGCGGACGGGACAGAGCGTCGGCCATCGCCTCGGCGCCACACGCCGAAAAGATTCGTGGAACACAGGGCTTCCCCGGCACGCCAGCGCATGGTAATGGGGGACCCGCGTTGGCGGCAGCGGACCTGCTCATGAGTGACCCCGGCCTGATCTCCAGAATTCGCGAACGTCTTGACGAGGCGTCGAGGAGCCGGGCGGAGTTCGCCATGGACCCCGCGGAACTCGCAGGACGTGAAGCGGAATATCAGGTTCGAGCGGACCTGATGGCGCGATTCCGTGGCAGTGGCTGGGCACTACGCGAGAACGTGCGCGTTCCAGACCCTACGGCGCGCCGCAGGCGCGAACTCGACTTTGTGATTACATCGCCCCAGGAGGCTATTGTCGTCGAACTCAAGAACTGGTCCGGTGAGCTTGAATTCACCGATCGCGAGTCATTGATACAAAAACGACGATACGATAAGGGCGACATCAACCACGGTCGCGTGTTTCAAGACCTGCGCGAGCGTGTCGATGTCCTGCGATTGTACCATCGAAGCAGGGTCACGTCGCCGATATCCATTCGACACTTTGTTGTGTTTTCAACGACCGCTTGGTGGTTCCGCCGACCGTCGCTAGTCGCGACGATGTTCTCACCTACAGGCAGATTCTTGAGTACATGCCTCCCGAGCAGCATGAGCCGTCCCTCCTCTCGCGCATCCTGCAGGCAATTCTCAAGTTCTTTGGATACAAGCCCGTTAGCGGGGGTTACGCTGCTCCAACACCGGCGTCCGCGGAAATCAGCGCGTTCAGAGACACGCTCGCCGGCCTCGGCAGCTGGGACGTGGTGGAGTTGAATGGCGGTCGGGTGATCTTCGGGGACATTCTTGGGCCAGCTGGTGCACCGCGGCCCGTGGACGTGTTTGATCGAGCTGGAGTCGAGCGGATCGAGTGCTCGATTGATCGACCAGGATGGATAACGGCACTCTTTCGCGAACCCCGTTGTACGGCTGAACTCGCCGTCCTACGGCGCGATGGTCGTCGCTCCACGGCGTCGGTGCCCGTCGACGTGAGCCTTCGTGTTCTTCCCGCCGGGCAGAGGGATCCGGTGTCATATGAGTTGCGAAACATGACGAACATCGAATTCGGCTACCGCGAGCGGCCACAGTTCGAGTACGTCCTTCGCGATCTCGTTGGCGGCATGCGAATAGTCGGTCGCGTTTCGCGTGTCTACCAAAGGGGCGTGTTCGTTGACATTGGTCTTCGCGATGGCCAGAACGCGCCGCGTGACGCGCTCGCCCTTCCGTCGAGCTTTTCGGCCAAGTATGACGCCCAGCGGGCTGCACGCTGGTTTCCTGTGGGGAAGCGCGTTGTGGTTCGCGTCGACGACGTAATCGAGGAAGGGACTCGCGTTCGGGTAACGATCCTCGAAGAGTTGATCGAGTGAACTGCATGGCTCATCGTGCAGGGATTATGGGCAAAGCGCCGAACAAGCCAATGCTGCTGACGGTTCGGGCAGCCGCGCTTCGCGCGACTTCCCGCCCCGCAGCAGATTGGCCGACCGTCAGGCGGGCGACGCGTGAGAGCGTCCCGTGGGTGGACCAGCTGGGCGTCGAGCTGGCATCCCCTATGTCTCAGGGAGGTTGTCGCCTCCTCAGCCTGGCAGTCACCGCTCGCTCACGCCGGCGCGTCGGCGCGCTCACCACGAGAAGCGCAACGTGACCTCATCAGCGTCTGGCTCGTCGAACGACCAGCCAGTCTGGGTCGCGTCGACCTGCTTGCCGGTCACCTGCTCCAGCGCACGGCCGGCGAAACCGACGCACAGCGGTCCGAGGTGCTCGAACCCTGCGACGTCGGTCACGAGCAGCGTCACCTTGTTCCGCTCGATCTGCGAGCAATCGACCCGCAGCGTCCCGCCGACCATATCCTGCGCCCAGAAGTCGGGAAACTTCCGGAGGAAGAGCCGAGCGTTCATCACCCTGAGAAGCAGCTTCATCAAGGTGTTCGCTTCCTTCTCGAAGACCGTCCGGCCGCACCTCACGACGTCCAGGTAGCTCTGCGATGGCTCGTTGTGGACCTGGACGATGCCGCGCAGCACCTCGACGTAATAGGCGCGAGGGTACCACGCCGTGCTGGACATGGTGGCCAGCGCCCTCCTGAGCTCCTGAGAGAGCCCGTGACGAACCCGGCGGACCCCAGCCTCGTCACACAGCACGTCCGAGTAGGCTGCTGCATTGAGTATCAGAGAGCCCCGGGTCATCGGTTCTTGCATACATGCACTCTCGTGGAAGATCTCGCTGACACAGCAGAAGAAGAGAGCGACGGGTCGCCTCCGTCAAGGCGGCTCGAGCGCGTAGGTAAAGGAAGCCGGATCGCAGCGCGAGGAAGTGTGGCGCGGCACACCGAAGTGGCGGGCCTCGCCGAGCGTGGAGAAAGTCCTCGCCAGGCTCGAGGCGGAGCGCCGGCGGCTCGTCGGGGAGGTGCGCGCGTCGAGCCCGCGCGTCATCGGCCTCCTGCGAGGCCTCCTGCCGGAGATGGCGGCGTGGCTCGACGGGGGGTGATCACTTCACGGCTTGGGGGCCGTCGTGCCCGGGTTGTAGTGCACGATGATGCCGCGGTCCTTGTTGCACTTCTGGACCTTCTCGTCCCACACGCAGCCCGCCGGGCACGGCTGCACGCTGGGATCGCCCGTGGGGCAGATCTCGGCCTCGCCTTCCTTGGCGGCGGGCTGCTCGGGCGCCTGCGCGCCTCCGCAGGCAGAGAGCACCCAGGTCAGGACGGGGAGCACCAGAACGATCGCCGATCGACGCATGCAGACCTCCACGAGCCCGCGATGGGTGGGCTCCGGCGTCGACGTCTACCAATTCCCAGCCCTGCGGGGCCAGCGCTTCCGCGCGACCAGGACGAGCGCCGCGGCGAGCGCGGCGAGCGCGGGCGGAGCGCTCGGGCCGCCTTCGCCGGCCGCGCAGGCGCACCCGCGCGGGCTCGTCGCCGCGCGC
Source organism: Sorangium sp. So ce302 (assembly GCF_051530145.1). Lineage (GTDB taxonomy): Bacteria > Myxococcota_A > Polyangia > Polyangiales > Polyangiaceae > Sorangium > Sorangium cellulosum_B. The sequence goes on from NZ_CP150326.1 coordinate 2,311,270, forward strand.
GGGAAGGCCGGCGCGACCCGCCTGCCGTCGAGCGCGGCGCCCTCGCCGGAGGTGATGAAGCCGGCCCACGCGTGCGGGTGCGGGCGCTCACGCCGGATCTGGAGCTGCGCCGACCGCAGCGCCTCGCTGCGCCCTCCGCCGCGCGCGAGCGCCGCGTAGTACGACGTCATGAGATCCCGCGTCGCCATGTCGCCGACCTTCCACAGGCTCATCACCTGCGTCTCCGCCCCGGCGAGCAGCAGCGCGCGGCGGAGCCCGTAGACCCCGTCGCCGCGCGGCACCTCGCCGAGGCCGGTCTCGCAGGCCGAGAGCACCACGAGCTGGGTCCCGTGGAGGTCCAGCGAGGAGATCTCGAGCGCGGTCAGGATGCCGTCGTCCTCGTCCGAGCTGCTCCGCCGCGCGTTGGCCCCGGCCAGCGCCAGGCCCGAGCGCAGGAGCGGGTTCTCGCGAAAAGCGTGGCCCTCGATCTCGGCGCCGCGGGCGCTCGCCGGATCGGCCGGGGAGCCCTGGTCCGGGAGGAAGAAGCCGTGCGTCGCGATGTGCAGCACGCGCGGCCGCTGCGCCCGCTTGAGGGCCTCCTCGGTGGCCGACGGGCCGGTCAGGACCGTCGCGCTGGCCAGCGCGCTCCGCACCGCCTCCGCCTCGCGCTCCGTGCCCGGCAGGGGCGGGAAGCGCGCCCCGGCCAGCTCGGCGGAGCGCAGCCCGCGCGTGGCGTCGTCGTCCGGCGCGAGCTCCGAGAGGCTGCCGAACGCGGGGTCGGCGAGGACCAGCACGCTTCCACGTGGCGCTCCGGCCTGCGGCGCCACGGCGCGCAGCAGATCTCGCCCGCTGGTCAGGTAGGTGAAGGAGGCGCGGTCGATGAGATAGCCGCCCTCCTCGTCGACGAGCGCGGAGAACGGCACGAGGTTCAGCGCGCCGTCCGGGCTGAGGAGGAGCCAGCGCGCGGGGCCGAGGGCGCCCCGGATCGGCTGCATCACGAGCGCGTCGAGGCGGCGCGCGCGCTCCCGGGGGTCTCGCTCCGGGTTCGAGAGGTCCCGCGAGAGCTCCGCGGCCGCCACGTCGATGGCGGCGGCGTCGCCGAGATCCACCCCCGTGACGCCCCCGCGCCGCCCGACGACATAGGCCGCGTAGCGAGGCTTGCCCCACGTGGGCCTCACCGGCGGCCCGAACGGGTCATAGGGACGGTACTGGACGATCTCGACGAGCGCCGCCCCGTCGGGGATCGCCGCCTGCACGCCCTCGACGGTGATCGGCGGCTGCTTCGCGTCCGCCGGGCGCGCGGCGCGCGTCCGCGCGGCGAGCTGGAACTCGAGCCTCTGGCGCTCGGCCTCGAGCTGCTGCACCTCGCGCTGGTGCTCCTCGGCGGGGACGTCGATCGGGCCGCGCGTGATCGCGGTGGACAGCTTCGCGTCGAGCTGCGTGAGGGCGCCGAGGAGCGCCCGGCCCTCGGCGTCGAGGCTCTGCCGCAGCGACGCGAAGCTCTCGGCGATGGCGTCGAGCGCGAGCCCCTTGCGCCGGAGGATCGACCGCAGGGCGAGCCGCGCCGCGGCCTGGTCGCGCGGGGCACCCTGGAGGTGCAGCGAGAGGGTCGCGTCGGTGTCGCGCTGGACGAGGCCCATGTAGAGGCGCTTCTGCCGCTCGGAGCCCCTCGCCAGGTTGGCCCGGGCGCTCCGGTCCTGGAGGCCGGCGGCCCGCTCGCGCGTCCGCACGGCGACGGCGGTCCGGCCCTGCGCGACGTACAGGTTCGCGAGGTGCCCCAGCGCGCGGACGATGGCCGGGTGATCCGGCGCGAAGACCCGCTCGCGGATCACCAGCGCCTGGAGGAGCAGCGCCTCCGCCGCGGGATCGCCTTTGCGGGTGAAGAGCACGCCGAGCTCCTCCAGCAGATCGGCGCGCACCGCGCTCTGCGCCGGGAGCGCGGGCTCGATCCGCGGGCGCAGGTCGAGGAGCCGCCGCTCGGCCTCCTCGACCTGCCCGCGCCGCAAGCAGAGCTGCGCGGCGCGCAGATCCGGGATCGCGTAGGCCCACCCCGAGCCGCCGGTGGCCTCTTTGAGGATCACGCGCATCCTGTCGAGCGCCTCCGCGAAGGAGCGCAGCGCGCGTTGCTCCAGGTACAGCCGGGCGAGCGAATCGACGGCATAGAACTCTCCCCAGCCCTGGAGCAGCGGCTGGGCTCGCTTCAGGAGCTCCTCGGCGCTCTGGAGGTCCCCGAGGTCCAGGTAGACGTTGCCGAGCCGGGCATAGAGCATCCCTTCATCGTTGAAGGAGGGCTGCTCGCGCGTCAGCCCCCGCACCAGCAGCGCTTCGGCGCGCGCGTAGTCGCCGTAGCCGAGGTAGAAATGCGCGAGCTCGTGATCGAGCTGGGAGGTGCCCTCCAGCAGCGCAAAGTACCTGTCGGCGAGGGCGGCGCTCTCGGCCAGATCGTCTCTCTCGACGGCCGCTCTCCAGCGGCCGTGGGCCGCGGAGAGGTCCTCGCTCGCCTGCTCGGCGGGGCTCGGCTGCGCCGCGAGCGGCGCGGGCCGGGCCGCCGAGACGAGCGCCGCCACGGCGAGCGAGAGGAGCCGCCCGCGGCGGCGTGCGCCGCGCGACGTCGGCGACCCGGGCGAGGCGCGTTCTACCGAGCGGCGGGAGCGAGGATCGATGTCGCGGTCGGCGCGCTCGGGGCGGCGGGGTGGCATCGCGGAGCAGCGTAATCTGCCCCTGCGCGCCGCGTCGACCGTTCGGCTAGGCTCGCCGCCCTCGTCGCCCATGCTCCGCTCTCGACTGATGATCCTCGCCGCCGCGGTCCTCTGGTCCACCGGAGGGGCGGCCATCAAGCTGATCTCCCTCGACGGGTGGCAGGTCGCCTCGGCCCGCGCGTTCATCGCGGCGCTCGCGCTGGGCCTGGCCATGCCGGGCGCGCGCCGCCTCCCCTCGTGGCGCACGCTCGGCGTCGCGGCGATCTACGCCGCCGTCATGGTGCTGTTCGTGCAGGCCACCAAGCTGACGACGGCGGCGAACGCGATCTTCCTGCAGTCCACCTCGCCCGTGTACGTCCTCTTGCTCAGCCCCTGGCTGCTGGGCGAGCGGCCCTCGCGCGGCGAGAGGGTCGCGGCCCCCATCTTCATCCTGGGCCTCGCGCTCTTCTTTCTGGATCAGCTCTCGGCGGGGCAGCTCCTCGGCAACGCCCTGGCGCTCCTCTCCGGGCTCGCGTTCGCGCTGTGCATCATGAGGTTCCGCGCCGCTCCGGACGACAACCCCGCGGTGCTCGTCTGGGGCAACGTCCTCGCGTGGCTCGGCGCGCTGCCGATGGCCCTGGGCGGCGCGGCCCGCCCGGGGCTCGTCGACCTCGGGCTCCTCGTGTTCCTCGGCGCGGTGCAGATCGGCGTGGCGACCGCCCTGTTCAGCCGCGGCATGCGCCACACGCCGGCCGTCGAGGCCTCGCTGCTGGTGCTCCTGGAGCCGGTGCTCAACCCCGTCTGGGCGCTCCTCCTCGTCGGCGAGCGCCCCGGGATCTGGTCGACCGTGGGCGGCGCCGTCCTTCTCGGCGCCACCGCCTGGCGGGTCCTGATGGCAGCGCGCGCCACGCCGCAGCAAGCGCCGGCGTCGAGCAGAGGAGGATGAACGTCGAGGCGTGAACGTCGAGGCGTGAACGTCGAGGCGTGAACGTCGACGGGAGGGAGGAGGCTCGATCCTGGCTGGATCAGGCCCGCCGCGGGGCGCGGCGAGCCGCTGGAACGGCGTCGCGGCCGCCCCTCGCGGCCGCGGCGCACCTCACTTCGCCTCGACCTTCACGTTGGCGTTCGCCTTGAAGCTCGCCTTCCCGCCCGCTCCGCCGCCATCGTCGTCTGCGGGCACGGTCGCCTTCAGCTCGAACGACGGCGGGGTGTTGGGATCGCACTCCGGCGGCGGCCCGAACCCGTCGGCGTTGAACTTCCACGCGAGCGACCCCGAGGCCGACGGATCCTTCTGGATCGCCTTGATCTCCACCTCGTGCTCCCCCGCGCGCGCCGGCGTGCAGTACGAGAGCAGGTAGAAGCGCTTCATGTGCGCCTCGATCTTCGCCGCGATCTTGTCGAACGACTCCTTGACCTTCGCCTGGTCCGCCGCGAGCTCCGTCCCGTCGCGCCCGATCTCGTCGAGCCGCGCCTTCTCGATCTCGGCGCCGACGCCGACGACGAAGATCTGGTAGTTCTCGTACTCTTCCTTCTTGAGCTCGTTCAGCATGTCCTCGCGGCTCACGCGGTTCGCGCGATCGGTGCCGTCCGAGAAGACGACGAGCGTGCCGAACTTGAGGGGGCGCCGGTCCTTGTCGAGCTGCTTCTTGAGCTCCCGGATGCCCTCCACCACGCCGCCGTGGAGGTTCGTCGACGGGTCCTTCGGCTTGTAGCTCCGGAGCCCCTCGAGCCCGCCCTCGACCGAGCCCTGCGCCTCGGTGAACGGCACCACCGAGTGGATTTTTACCTCGCCGTCGAACGCGTAGACGCCGACCTTCTGGCTCTTGCCCACCCGATCGCTGAACGACTGCGCGGCGTCGACGAGGGCGTCGGCCTGACCCGCCTCGGTGATGCTGCCGCTCATGTCGACGAGCAGCATCGTGTACATGACCGCCGCGACCTCGGGGTTCTGGATGGTCTGCTTGCTCTCGAACTTCGAGACGAGCTCGCCGTCCTCGTAGATCTCGAAGTCCTCGGCCGTGAGGCCGCCCACCGGCTCGTCCTCGCCGGCATCGACGCTGAAGAACACCCAGACGTTGTTCGGCTTCTTCTGGGCGGAGTTGATCCGGGTCACCCGCAGCCCGCCGCCGCACGCCACGCTCGACAGAGCGAACAGGGCGGCGAGCAGGATCCGGAACGCTGGAGAACAAAGGAGGATTTTCACGCGCGCGATTAGCGCGCATCGGACGCCGCGATGTCAATTCGCTGCCGCAGGCGGCCCCTCCCCGCGGCCGCCCCGCCGGGCGGGCACGGCCGCGCGGCCGCGCCGGCGGGGCGGGCGGCACCCCACCCCGAGGCGCTGGCCGCGCGGCCGCCTCGCCGATCGTGCAGGGAGGCGCTCGCGCTGGTTTACTCCGGGAGGGAGACCGCCGTACATAGGCCCGCGCGCCTCGAAGACCGCGCGCGTCGCCTCCGGGCGCTCAGCGAGTTGGTCTCCCCGGGCCGATTTCCGTTACCCTGTCGCCGCATGGCACGCATCCTGATCGTCGAGGACTCGCCGGCAATGCGAGCGTACATCCGCTCGACGCTGGAGGACCGCGTGCTTGGGCTCGCGGGCGACGTCGACATCGTGGAGGCCGTGAACGGCTTCGACGCGCTCCGGCTCCTGCCGCGCGGCGCGTTCGACCTCGTGATCACCGACATCAACATGCCCGACATCAACGGGCTCGAGGTGATCCGCTTCGTCCGGCAGAGCGACCGCTACCGGCACGTCGCGATCCTCATCATTTCCACGCAGGCGACCGAACGCGACATCCAGCGCGGGCTCCGCCTCGGCGCCGACCGCTTCCTCCCGAAGCCGTTCACGCCCGAGGCCCTGCGCGACGCGGTGGTCGCGAGCCTCGACGCGCGGGCCGAGGCGCCGCAGGCCGGCGCCTCGCCGTCCGCTGACGGCGCCGCCGGCGTCGACGATCGCGCTTCCGCTGCCTCCCCGCGCGCGGAGGAGCCCGCGGCCCGCGCCAAGCAGCCCGGCTCCGGCGAGGGAGGCGGCGGCTGATGGTCGAGAGCGGCGATCGGGCGCGCGAAGAGTTCTTCTCGGAAGCGCAGGAGATCGTCGAGGGGCTCGGGCGCGACCTCCTCGCGCTCGACGAGGCGGTGCGGACCAACAAGGTCGACCCCGACGTCATCAACGACGTCTTCCGCGCCGTGCACACCCTGAAGGGGCTCGCCGGGCTCTTCGGCGCGACCCGGATGGCCACCCTCTCGCACGAGCTCGAGGAGCTGCTCGACAACCTCCGCCTCGGGCGCATCGAGATCAGCGCGTCGGTCCTCGACCTCCTGTTCCGCAGCGTCGAGCTCTACGGGCGCATCCTCCAGAACGAGAAGGACGGGCGCGACGCGCCGATGCCCGAGGTCGACGACCTCCTGCGCCAGCTGCACCAGGACGCAGGCCCGAGCGCGGCCGGCCTCCCCGACGACAACTACGATCTCGATCCGGGGCTGCTCTCCGTGCTCACCGAGTACGAAGAGCACCGGCTGCGCACGAACATCGCGAGCGGGATGACCCTGTTCCGGCTCCGCGTGCAGTTCCACCTCGCCACGATCGATCAGGCCCTCGACGACCTGAAGATCACCGCGAAGCCGTACGGCGAGATCATCACCTACCTGCCGACCGGCGCGGGCGCGGACCAGGACTCGATCGAGCTCGACATCCTGATGGCCTCGCGCGCGCCGCTCGAGGAGCTCCAGCGCGCGCTGCACCAGGCCGGCGCCGCCGTCGAGGAGATCCCCCGGCGCAACAACAACGGCCACGGCCGGGTCGCCCCGCCGGGCATGCCGTCGATGTCCGCGGCGCTCCGGGGCGGCGCGCCGACCGGCGTGTCGCGGGCCGTCGACCTGACCGGCTCGATGTCGGCGGCGAGCCCGCCGTCGAGCGCGCGCAACCGCAAGGGGGAGCTCAGCTCGATCCGCTCCGTCGCGCAGACGGTGCGGGTCGACATCCACAAGCTCGACCGGCTGATGAACATCGTCGGCGAGCTCGCCCTCGTCCGCTCCGCGCTCGGCCGCCTCGTCGAGCGGCTCCGCGCGGCGCCCACCGAGCGCGAGCTCTCCCTCGATCTCCACAGGCTCCAGCGGACGTTCGACCGGCACCTCGCCCAGATGCAGGCGGGCATCCTCGAGGTCCGGATGGTCCCGCTCGGGCAGGTCTTCGACAAGCTCGCGCGCGTCGTCCGCCAGATCAGCCGCGACGCCGACAAGCTCGTGAACCTCGTCATCACGGGCGCCGAGACCGAGGTCGACAAGCTCATCGTCGAGGAGCTCAGCGACCCGCTCATGCACATGATGCGCAACGCCATCGACCACGGCATCGAGTCGAAGAGCATGCGCGAGGCGGTGGGCAAGCCGGCGGTCGGCACGATCGCGCTGAACGCCTTCCAGAAGGGCAACCACGTCGTCATCGAGATCGAGGACGACGGCAAGGGCATCGACGTCGACAAGCTGCTCGACGCCGCCCTGCGCCGCGGCGTCATGACCCAGGAGGACGCGCGGACGACGAGCTACCGCGAGGTGCTGAACCTCATCTTCCAGCCGGGCATCTCGACCAAGACCGACGTCAGCGAGATCTCGGGGCGCGGCGTCGGGATGGACGTCGTGAAGACGAACATCAGCAAGCTCGGCGGCGTCATCGACGTGCACAGCGAGCCCGGCATCGGCACCAAGATGACGGTCACGCTGCCGATCACGCTCGCGATCATCAGCGCGCTCATCGTCCGGGTCGCCGACCGGCTGTTCGCGATCCCGCTGACCAACGTGCAGGAGGCGGTCGCGCTCGACGAGGCCACGGTGCGCCAGATCGACGGCCGCGAGATGATCACGCTGCGCAACAGCACGCTCCAGCTCTGCTACCTGGCGCGGCTCTTCGGCCTGAACGAGGAGGAGGAGCTCAGCGCGCGCATCGCCGGCCTGCTCGGCGGCGCGCGCGGCGGCTCGGCGGCGCGCGCCGCGGTGGGCGGCGGGCGCCGGGGCGACGGCGGCCGCGCGACGCTCGGGCTCCAGGGGGGCAGCAAGCGCAAGTACATCGTCGTCGCGTCGGTCGGCGCGCGCAGGCTGGGCCTCGTCGTGAGCACGCTCATCGGGCAGCAGGACGTCGTGATCAAGGCGCTCGGCCCGTCGCTCTCCTCGGTGCGCGGCTTCTCCGGCGCCACCGAGCTCGGCGACCAGCGCATCGCGCTCGTCCTCGACGCCCCCGCGCTCATCGAGGAGATCCTCCACGGCGGGGACCGGCAGCGCAACGATCCGCGGAGCACCCATGGCTAACCTCACCCGAAGGCCCGCCCGGATACCGGTCTCGAAGCGGAACTCGCGCGCGCAGGCGAGCGGCCCGCGGACCGAGTACCTCGCGTTCACGCTCGCGGGCGACACCTACGCCGCGCCCGTCTCGCTCGTGCGCGAGATCCTGAAGCCGCCCCCGCTCACCCCGGTGCCGCGCGCGCCGGACTCGACGATGGGCATCGTCAGCGTGCGCGGGCAGCTCGTCACCGTCATCGATCTGCGGCGGCGGATGCGGCTGCACGAGAGCGCGGCGCAGCGGCGGGCGCGCATCCTGCTCGTCGACGCGGCGAACGGCGAGACGCTCGGCCTCTTCGTCGACGAGGTCCAGCAGGTCTACCGGCTCGCCGACGCCGAGATCGAGCACGCCGCGACGGCGCTCGGGGGGGACGTGGCGGGCTACATCGCCGGCATCGCCCGGCCCATGCACGGGGCGAGCGCGTCGGATGGCACCCAGGGCGAGGCGCAGCCGCGCGTCATCATCCTGCTCGACCTGCAGGCCATACTCGCGTCCTAACGGACGATTCGTCCGCGCCCGGGCGGCTCGTAGAGCCCGGGCGCTCGGAGGCTCAGATGCCGTTGACTGGAGAGCGCAGCCGTCCCGACCCGCAGAAGAGCCTCGTCGGCTTTGTGGTCGGCGACGTCCACTACGCGATCGACATCACGCGGGTCCGCGAAATCGTGAATCCGCTCGAGGTGACCACGCTGCCGCACACGCCCCCCGAGGTCGCCGGCGTCGCGAACCACCGCGGCGAGGTGGTGCCGGTCATCGAGCTCCGCGTGCGCTTCGGGCTGCCTCCGGTCGATCCGACTCGCAGCACCAAGTGGATCCTTGTCGACGTGGGGACGCATACGGTGGGGCTCGTGGTCGACGCGGTGACGGAGGTCTTCGGGACGAGCGGCGATTACCGGCCGACGCCGCCGGTGGGCGGCAGCAGCGATCTGCGCGGCATCACGGGGGTGACGACCCACGACGAGCGGATGATCTTCGTGCTCGACGTCGGGCGCTTCATCGAGCTCGCCCTCGCGCTCGCCGCGTCGGGCGCCCTCCTGGAGGCCCCGTGAGCCGCGCGTTCGACGATCTGGGTCCGTTCGAGGGCCCGCGCGCGGGCGACGCGGGCTCCTGGCCGGCCGAGCCGGAGTCCATCTCGCCCAGCGTGCGGAGCACGCCGATGCCGATCGCGGTCATCGCCGCGGCGCTCTCCGCGGACGACGCCGAGGAGCGCCGCCAGGCGGCCGCGCGGCTCGGCAGGGCCGACGTCGTCGAGGCGTTGCCGCTGCTGCTCCGCGCGCTCGGCGATCCCGACTGGCGCGTCCGCAAGGAGGCGACCTACGCCTGCCACCGGCTGATCCAGGCCGCGCCGGCCTCCGCGCCGGCGCAGGCCGCCGAGGGGGAGCGGCCGGCCTCACCCGGCGCCGGCGCGGAGGGCGAGCGGCCGTCCGCCCCGCAGCTCCTCGTCGCGGCGCTCCTCGACGCGCTTCAGAAGAGCGAGGACGTCGGCCTCAGGAACGCGGCCATCGAGGTGCTCGGCTACTGCGGCCGAGACGCCACGCCGGCGCTCGTCGACGCGCTCGGCGCGCTCGCGGGGGACGAGCGCAAGCTCGTCGTCGACGCGCTCGGCCGCACGCGCGACCCGGCGGCGCTCGACCCGCTCTACGCGGCGCTCGCCGAGCAGGACGACAACCTGCGGCAGAGCGCGATCGAGGCGATCGCCGGGATGGGGCTCATCGCGCGCGAGCGGGTGACGGACATCCTGTACGAGCGGCTCGCCGATCGGGATCGCTTCGTGCGCCTGACCTCGCTGAACGGGCTGAACGGGCTCGAGGCGCCGGTGCCGTGGCGGGTGCTCTCGTCGCTCATCGACGACCCGATCCTCCGGCCGGCGGCGCTGGTCGCCGCGGCGCTCGCGGAGAGCCCGGAGGCGCCGCGGGCGCTCTGCGCGGCGCTCGCGACGGCGCGGGGCGGCGCGTTCGCGCAGCTCGTCCGGGCGCTCGCGCGGCTCGCCGAGGGGCCGCTCGCGTCGCACGCGGTGGACGCGCTCCGGGCGGCGCCGCCCGAGGTGGGCGCCCGCCTCGTGCAGGCCGCCGCCGGCGCGCCGGGCTCGGGCGGCGCGGAGCCCCCGTCGTGGCGCGGCCTCGGCGCGGATCCGGTGAGCGGGCGCGCCCAGGCGCTCTTGCTCGCGGCGATGGCGCGCGCCCCGGGCGCGGCCGACGCCGCGGTGCAGGCCATGATCGAGCCCGCGCTCGTCGAGACGGCGCAGCGCGCGCTGGGGCTGCTCGGCGCGGAGGCGCTGCCCTCGGTGCTGTCCTACCTCGAGCGCCACATCGATCCCGACCCGGATCTCTGGGAGGGCGTCGACGACGCGACGGCCGCGCTCCTCGACGGCGCCGTGGCGATCGCGGAGCAGGGCGGGCGCGAGGGCGCGCTGGACGGCGAGCGGCCCGACATCGACGCGACGCTCGCCGAGCTGCTCGGCGCGGTGCGGCGGTCGGTCCGGAGCCCCTCGACGCTCGTGGCGACCAGCGCGCTCTACGGGCTCGCGAAGATCGGGGCCGCGGTCGACTTCCCGCTCATCGTGTCGCAGACGCGCGCGATCTCGCTGCCGGTGGCGCGCGCGGCGGAGAGCGCGCTCGCGGGGCTCACGGAGCGCTACCCCGGGACGGCGCGCGAGCTCGCGCGCGGGCTCGCGCTGGCGGAGGACACCCAGCTCGCGGCGGCGATCGTGATCGAGGCGCTCGGCGACGCGGAGCCGGAGGAGATCGCGTTCCTCACGAGCGCCGCGTCGGCGGGGGACGTGCGCGCGCGCCGCGCGGCCGTGACCGCGATCGCGGCGGCGGCGGGCGTCTCTGCGCTCGACGTGCTGAGCCTCTCCCTGGCCGACGAGGAGCGCGAGGTCCGGCTCGCCGCGGCGCGCGCGCTGGGCCGCCTGTACGCGTCGCTCTCGGACCGCGCGAGCGACGAGCGGGCGCGCGCGCGCGAGCTGCTCGGGCTGGTGCGCGCGTCGGGGGAGCCCGATCTCATCGCGGCCGCGGCGCAGGGGGGCGCGCCGTTCCGCTCGGATCCTCCCTGGAGCGACGCCGCGGAGCGGCCGAGCGCGCCCGTGGCGATTGACGGCGGTGAGGCCCCGGCGTCCCCCTCGGGGATGACCGGCGGGCCGCCGTCGGGGAAGGTGCTGTGAACCGGCGGCGGGACGACGAGATCCGCCTCTTGCCTGACGAGTTCCAGAGGCTGCGTGACCTGTTCAACAAGCACTGCGGGCTCCACTTCGGGCCCGAGGCGCGCACGTCGATGGAGCGCCGGCTGCGCGAGCGGGTCGTCGAGCTCGGGCTCTCGTCGTTCGCGCAGTATTACGAGTACCTGCGCTTCCACAGCCGCGGGCGCGCCGAGCTCGACGAGGCGCTCGAGCTCATCACGGTCAACGAGACGTATTTCTTCCGCGAGGACTACCAGCTGCGCGCGCTCATGACCGAGCTCGTGCCCATGATCGTCAAGGCGGGGGGCGCCAAGGGCCGGCTGTCCATCTGGAGCGCGGGCTGCTCGACGGGCGAGGAGGTCTACTCGATTGCGATCGCCGCGCGGGAGTCCGGCGCCGCGGAGCGCCGCGAGGTCCGCATCTTCGGCAGCGACATCTCCCGTCGCTGCGTGATCGCGGCGCGCAGGGGGGTGTACGGCGCCTCGTCGTTCCGCGCGACGCCGCCCGAGCTCAAGCGCCGCTACTTCGTGGAGCGCCCGGACGGGTTCCACGTGGTGGACGAGCTGCGGGCGCTCTGCCAGTTCGGCCACCTGAACCTGCTCGACTCGTCGCGGGCGGCGGTGATCGGGCGCGTGGACGTCATCTTTTGCCGCAACGTCCTCATCTATCTGGACGAGGAGTCGCGGCGCCGCGTGATCGACATCTTCTACGAGCGCCTCTCGTCCGGCGGGTTCCTCCTGCTGGGCCACTCCGAGTCGCTCCTGAACGTCACGACCGCGTTCGAGCTCGTGCACCTTCGGGAGGATCTCGTGTACCGCAAGCCGGCGGCCACGCTGCGTCTGGGGATCCCGGAGATCTCGCCCGATCGGGGCGGCCCGGAGCGGGGCGGCGGGGAGGAGGGCGGATGAGGCGCCGACGAAGTCGAGGCTGCGCAGGCGACGGTTGGTCCCATGGCGCTCCGGGTGGGGTAGAATGAACCTCCGGCGGAAGGTTTTGCGCTCATGACATTCGCTCCCCTGCGCGTGCTCGTCGTCGACGACTCCGCGTACAACCGGCGCAACATCGCCGAGATCTTGAGCGGAAGCGACGAGATCGAGGTCGTGGGCAAGGCCGGTGACGGCGACGACGCGCTCCGTCAAGCCGCGCAGCTCCGGCCGGACGCGATCACGCTGGATCTCGAGATGCCGCGCATGGACGGCTTCACCTTCCTCCGCATCCTGATGGCGAGGCAGCCGACGCCCGTCATCATCGTCTCGAGCTACAGCCACAAGGAGAACGTCTTCAAGGCGCTCGAGCTGGGCGCCGTCGACTTCGTGGCGAAGCCGGACCGGCAGTTCACGGCGGACGCGCAGATCCGGCGGGAGATCATCCAGAAGGTCCTGCTGGTGCGCTACCTCCGCCCCCGCTCTCCGATGCCGGCCGCGCCGGCCCCGGCGCGGGCGGCGCAGCCTGCGTCGCCGCGCGCGGTGCAGGAGTCGTCGCGGCTCGGCGTCTCGTTGCGCCACCTCGTGGCGGTCGGCTCGTCGACGGGCGGGCCCACGGCGCTCCTCGAGATCTTCAACCGGATCCCGGATCGTTTCCCCGGCGCGATCTTCATCGCGCAGCACATGCCGGACAAGTTCACCCGCACGTTCGCGGAGCGGCTCGATCGGAAGGGCGGCCTCCGGGTGGTCGAGGCGCAGAACGGCGAGCAGGTGGTGGCCCGCAAGGCGTATGTGTGCCCGGGTAGGATGTGCATGGAGATCGCGGTGACGCCGGGCAGCGGGGTCGGGCTGAGCGGCGACATCCGGATCCGGGTGGGGGCGCCGGCGCCTGGGGACCGGTACGTTCCGAGCGCGGACCGGCTGTTCCGGAGCGTGGCGCAGGTGGGCGGCAGCCGCGCGGTGGGCATCATCCTGACGGGGATGGGCGACGACGGGGTGAACGGCGCGCGGGCGGTCCGCGCGGCCGGGGGCACGGTGGTGGCCGAGAGCGAGGACTCGGCGGTGGTCTACGGCATGCCCGGGGCTGCGGTGCGGGCCGGCGTCGTGAACGAGAGCCTGCCCTTCACCGCGATCGGCGACTTCATCGCGCTGCTCTCCTGAGCGGCGGTCACCCGCTTCGGATACGGGCCCATCTCGACGTTTTCGGTGCTCAGCGCACTGGAGTGCGCTTCCGCGCCGAAAACGCCGATCTGGACCCGTCTCCTGTGCGGGTGACCGCCGCTCTGCGACGCTCGTACCAGGGCGGGTGGGAACCGCTCTAGGGTGAGCTGGGTTCCAGCGGGCTGCCAAAGTTGACCCCTCGGGCGCATCGTGAGACAGGTCGGTCCCTGACATGCGGATCCGACGCGCCGCACGCAGGCTTGTATGTCTTGGCTGGTTGGCCGCCCTCTCGGGCGTCGCTTTCGACGGCCTTGCGGCGCCTCCTTCGGAGGTAGCGGCGCCCGCGGCCGGTGCGCCGAAGGCGGAGCCGGCGAAGGCCGACGTGAAGAAGGCGGAGCCGGCGAAGGGCGACGCGGTGAAAGCTGAGCCCGCGAAGGCGGAGCCGGCGAAGGTCGACTCGGCGAAGGCGGAGCCCGCGAAGGTCGACGCGGCGAAAGCTGAGCCCGCGAAGGCGGAGCCGGCGAAGGCCGACGCGAAGAAGGACGGGCCGGCCGAGGGCAAGGCGGAGAAGCCGGCGCCGGTCAGGGTGGCGGCCGTGTCTGGCGGGAAGGGCGGCGCGAAGAGCGCGGCCAAGGCGCCGGCGAAGGCCGCTGCGCGATCGAAGCCGTCGAAGAAGGGCGCGGCGAAGAACACGCGCAAGCCGGGGGAGCCGGGCGCGCCGGACGAGGCGGCGCGGCGGGTCATCGCCGGCACAGCGACGCCGGCGGGGGCGAGCACAGGCGAGTCGCCCGAGCTCCGCACGCTGCGCGCGATCGACCTGGCGCTGTTTCCCGGCGCGGCCCCGAGCGCCGGGCCCGCGTGGCCGGTCGACGGCACGCTCCTGCTCGGCGCAGGCGAGCCGCGCCTCGAGGTCTCCGGCCTGCCGCCCGCGGGCCTGCCCGCCCCGCTGGCGGAAGCGGAGGAGACCCGCGACATCTCCTGGCTGCGTCAGCTCGAGCTGCCCGAGATCCCGGTCCGCTGGGACGGCCGGGTGGTGCGCTACCTCGAGTACTACAAGGACGACCCGCGCGGCCGCTCCGCCGTGGTCACGTGGATCAAGAAGAGCGGCCGCTACGGCGCCGCCATCCGCCGCGTCCTCCGCGAGCAGGGGCTGCCGGAGGATCTCCTCTGGCTCTCGCTCGTCGAGAGCGGCTTCGACCCGACCATCCACTCCCCGGCCGGCGCGGCAGGCCTCTGGCAGTTCATGCCGGAGGGCGCGCGCATCTATGGCCTCACCGTCGACCGCTGGGTCGACGAGCGCCTGGATCCAGAGCGATCCACCTTGGCGGCGGCGCGGTACCTCTCGGATCTGCGGCGGCGTTTCGGCGGCTGGGAGCTCGCGTTCGCGGCGTACAACATGGGGTACGGGGGGCTGCTCGCGTCGATCCGGAAGTACAACACGAACGACTTCTGGGAGCTGTCGCGGCTCGAGGCGGGGATGCCGCTCGAGACGGCGCTCTATGTGCCGAAGATCCTCGCGATCGCGATCGTGGCGCGGAACCCGGCGGTGTTCGGCTGCGACGACGTGGAGCTCGATCCGGCGGTGACGTTCGACAAGATCTCGCTGGGCTCCGGGGTGTCGCTGCAGGCGGTGGCGGCGGCCTCGGGCGCGGCGGCGCCGGAGATCGAGGCGCTCAACCCGCAGCTCGTGGCGAAGCGCACGCCGCCGTCGCCGGTGGACGCGAAGGAGCAGGCGCGCTGGGAGGTCCGGGTGCCCGCGGGTGCGGGGGCGCGCGCGGCGAAGTCGATGCCGAAGCTCCTGGAGCGCGAGCCGAAGCTCGAGCGTTACCTGGTCCGCTGGGGCGAGTCGCTCGACGACATCGCGACGTTCCGGCGGACGACGCGGTGGACGTTGCAGACGTTGAACGGCCTGCGGGCTGGCGAGCCGGTGCGTCCCGGGGCGCTGCTGTTCGTCCCGGCGGCGGAGGGCGTCGGGGCGGCGGCGGCCGAGCACCTGCTCGCGAGCGGCGCGCCGCTGTCGTCGGAGGGGAAGCCGGTCGTGGTGGTCCCGGCGCAGCGCTTCTCCTACGAGGGGCGCCGGCGGGTGTTCTATCGGGTGGTCGCGGGCGATGCGCTGCGGGATCTGGCGGCGGTGCTCTCGGTGACGCCCGACGAGATCTGCCGCTGGAACACGCTGGCGCCTGGGGCGTCGCTCCATGAGGGGATGACGCTCCAGCTGTTCGTCCCGAGGTCGCAGCGCCACGACGGCGTGTTCTTGCTCGACGAGGGCGGCGCGCGCGTCATCGAGGTCGGCTCGGAGGAGTTCTTCGCGCACTTCGAGGGGCTGAAGGGGCGGAAGCGCATCGAGATCGCGGTGCGAGAGGGGGATTCGTTCAGCAAGATCGCGAGCCGGTACGGCCTCAGCGTCGGCAGCCTGGAGCGGATCAACCAGCGCTCGCGGCGGAGCCCGCTGATGCCCGGGGATCGGCTGGTGGTGTACGTGCCGACCTCGCGACCGGACGACCCGGCGCCGGTCGAGCCGCGCGAGGATGAGGTCCGCGTGGCGTCGGCTCAGGCCGCGGGCGCGGTGGACGACGGCGACAAGGCGGCGGCCGAGCCGGTGAAGCCGGCGGTGCTGCTGACGCCCGTGGCGCCCGTCGAGGCGGGCGCGGGCGAGGCGAAGCCCGGCGGCGCGGGGGCGGCGGGCGCGGGCGACCTGGCCGGAGCGAGGCCGGAGGAGAAGAAGGCCGCCGAGGGCGAGAAGAAGCCGGCGGCGGGCGGAGCGGACGACAAGAAGTCCGCGGGGCGTGGCGCCGCCGAGCCGCAGCCGGCGGGGCGCGCCAAGGGGGCGCAGGACAAGGAGAAGCCCGCGTCTGGCGCTGGCACCGCGCTGTGAGGTCCGGGTGAGCTCGGGCTTCCAGGGGGCGAGACCCCCGCCTCGTGGTCTCAGGTCTTGGCAGAGGGCGTCGCCCCGGTCTCGTCCCGCCCATGGACGCCGGCGGGCGGGCTCGTCGCCTCCACGGCGGTGAACGGTTCGATGATCTTGTAGGAGTGCGACGCCCCCTTGGGGACCGTCCAGGAGTCGCCCGGCTCGAGGCGCACCATTTGCCCCTCGATGAGCAGCTCGGCCCGTCCAGCGATGACGAACCCTACGGTCTCGTAATCCCGCGCGGTCGGCTGTTTGGCGTCGCCTGGCGGCTCGCGTTCCCAGAGCCGCATCGATACCTGGATCCCGGAGGCCAGGTATTTTTGTCCCATCTGGCCTGTCGGAGAGCGGCCGGAGGAGACCTTCATGACGGTTGTGTCGCTCATGTGCGCCTCGCTTTCCTCCACGAGTGATTTGCCGGTCTGGCGACGAGCGTGGGTCCGCGCCTGGCTGGAGCGAATCGGGCTTCTCCCTCTTTCCTCGTCGGTTTTCTTCGTGCGTTCGTCCTTGCAGGGAACGTATCGCGCCAGGGAGATCTGCTGTAGGATGCCCGCACAGGAGGCTGTCCCGTGGACCTGGGGACCGGATGTCATGTCGCGCGGGCGCAGGTGGTTGACGGATCGCGCGGCGTGAGCGCTGGGCGTCGGGGGCGTCGTGGGTGCGCCGTCGCTCGCATCGCTCTGCTGGTCGCGGCCGTCCGTGCGCGCTCCGTGACGGCGGGGCGCGTCGCGCTTCCGGAAAGCCGATGATGCCCTCGCCGAAGAGCTCGACATTGCTCGCGTCCGGTGTGCTGATCGACAGGAAGTACCGGCTCCTGCGCCAGATCGGCGAGGGGGCGATGGGCGTGGTCTGGGCGGCGGTGAACGTGGCGACGGCCCGCGAGGTGGCGCTGAAGCTGATCCACCGGCCCGAGACCGAGTTCCGGCTGCGGCTGCAGCGCGAGGCGCGCAACTGCGGGGCGCTGCGGCACCGGAACGTCATCGACATCTACGACATGGGGGAGACCGAGGCCGGGGAGCCGTTCCTGGTGATGCAGCTGCTCACGGGGGAGACCGTGGCCGAGCTGCTCGCGCGGCGGCGCCGGCTCGACCCGCCCGTGGCGGCGTCGATCGGGCGAGACGTGGCGAGGGGGCTCGCGGCGGCGCACGCGATGCACATCATCCACCGCGATCTGAAGCCGGCGAACATCTTCCTGCACCGCGAGCCGGACATGGACGAGCCGGTTGTGAAGGTGCTCGATTTCGGGGTCGCCAAGAACCTCTCGGTCAACGACGGCCTGCACACGGTGCAGGGCGGCGCGGTCGGGTCGCCGCTCTACATGAGCCCGGAGCAGGTGAGGGCCGAGCCGAACGTCGATCACCGGGCCGACATCTGGGCGCTCGGCGTCGTGTTGTTCGAGATGCTGACGGGCATGCGCCCGTTCCAGGGGGACGCGCAGGCGGTGTTCATGGGGATCTTGACGGGCGAGATCCCCACCGTGTCCAAGTACCTGAGGCGGGTGGACCAGGGGCTCGTCGACCTGATCGCCCGCTGCATGCGCAGGGATCGCGCGGACCGGATCAGCTCTGCGGCGGAGGTCGCTGCGCTGCTCGATCGGTACGCGGAGCGCGGCGTGGGTCCGGGCAGGGACGCGGCGCTGCGGCAGTCGTCGCCGGAGGGGCGGGGGGCGCTCCCGGACGAGGATGTGGACGGCGGCTGGGAGGAGTCGCAAGGCGGCACGGTGGCGCTTGCGGCGCAACCTGGGTTGGCGCTCGCGGCGCAGCCTGCGTCGGTGGCGCAACCCGGGTCGGCCCTCGCGGCGCAGCCTGCGTCGGTGGCGCAGCCTGCGTCGGTGGCGTACCCCGCGTCGGTGGCGAACCGGTCGGGGAGCGTCGAGGGGGGCGCGGGAGCGCTGCCGCTGGCGCTGCTCGGTGGGGGGCCGCGGGCCCCGGTGCCGGTGCAGGAGTCGCCCGAGGCGCACAGGTCGCTGGGGCCGGGGCAGGGGGCTGCGGGGCCAGCGTCGGGCATGAGCCGCGCGACGGATGGCGGGCCAGCGTCGGGCGCCGGCCATGCGGCGGGCGCGGTTCCTCGGCGTCCGGGCAGCTCGGGCCAGCACCTGGCCGCGGCGTCCGTGGTGCGCGCGCTGCGGGACGAGGACGTGGCGACCTTGCCCCTCACGCGGCGGAACGCGGATGCGGCCGGGGCCGCGGGGCCGCGCGCCGGGTCGGGGACCTATCCGGCGGCGGGGCCTGCCGCCGCTGCGCCTCGGCCCCCGTCGTCGTCGGTGGCGGCGTTTGCAGCGCCGGAGCCGTCCCAGGCGAGCGCGGCGCAAGCCGCTCCGGTGCAGCCTGCGCCCGTGGCGGCGCCGCAGCAGGGCTCCTGGGCGATGACGGTGCGCATGAACGCGCCGCCGATGCCCGAGGCAGGGGCGGGGCCAGGCGGCCTCGGCCCTGCTGGCGCGCTGCCGCCGGGAGGCATCTCCGCGCAGCCGAGCTGGAGCTCGGCGCCGGCCGCGAGGCTCGGCCCGGAAGCGGGCGCGAGCGCCTCGGACTCCAGGTCGGGCGCGACAACGGCAACGGGCGCGCCGCGCCAGGCCGGGAGCTCGTCGACGACCCCGCTCGTCTCGAACCACCCGTCGGTCCATCAGGTCGGGGTGCACCAGGCCCAGGACGCTCAGGAGCGGGCCCCGCACGGCGGCGAACCGAGGCGCAAGCGTACGGCCGCGACGCTCGCGATCGTGGCTGCTGCGCTGTCGCTGATCCTCGTGGGGATGCTCATCTCGCTGAGGTCGCCGGAGACATCGTCGGCCGCGCCGGAAGTGTCCGGGAGCGCGATGCCGTCGTTGGACCGCGCCGGAGGAGACACGGTCGCCGCGCCGGAGCGCGGGGGAGCGCCGTCGCGGAACGAGGAGCTCCCAGCGCAGGAACCCTCGGCGCCATTCGCGGAGGCGCCGCCGGGCTCCTCGGCGCTGGCGCCGCCGGGCTCCTCGGCGCTGGCGCCGCCGGGCTCCTCGGCGCTGGCGCCGCCGGGCTCCTCGGCGCTGGCGCCGCCGGGCTCCTCGGCGCTGGCGCCGGCCGTGCCCTCGGCGCCGAGCGCCCTTCCGACGAGCAGCGCGGCCGGCGCGTCGGCGCCAGGCGGCGGCGCGGGCACGGCGCCGGGGACGGCGAGCGGCGCGAAGCCGGGCAGCTCGACGCTTGGGGCGCCTCCCGCGACATCGCAGCCCGCGAAGGCTGCTCCTGCCCCATCCGCGGCCTCGTGCGCTCATCTCAGGTTCTTGGCGAAGAAGCAGTGCGAGGCGAAGCTCAAGAAATAGACTCGGCCTCTCCGCGGCTCGGGGCGCCCCTCCCGAAATGACGCCACGGTAACGCCGCGATTCCTGGGCAGCGACGACGTGGCGACGATCACGTGCGCTGAGCGCGTGCCCACACCGGAAGCGCCGGAGCCGGCTTCGCGCTCTGCGAGCCCGGCCGGCAGCTTTTCTTGACGGTGCGCTGCCTCACCTGCGACACTTCTTCCAAGCACCGTCGACCTGCTGCCACGTCCGTCCTCCAGCGAGACCACCCCATGCAGTCCCCTTCGGCTCCTGCCGCGCCGCCGCCAGGTGCGCTCATTTGCGGCAAATACCGCCTTCTTCGGCGGATCGGCGAAGGGGCGATGGGCGTCGTCTGGGCAGCGCACAACGAGGCTACCTCTCGGGAGGTCGCGCTCAAGCTGCTGGTGCGGCCCGACCCGGAGCTCCGCGTCCGGCTGCTGCGGGAGGCGCGCGCTTGCGGCGCCGTGAGCCACCGGAACATCGTCGATATCTACGATGCTGCAGAGTCGGAGAACGGCGATCCGTTCCTCGTCATGCCGCTGCTCTCCGGCGAGACGCTCTCGTCCTTGCTCAAGCGCAAGCGCAAGCTGGAGATCCACGATGCCTCGCGCATCGCTCGGGACATCGCGCGTGGCCTCTCCGCCGCGCACGAGCGGGGCATCATCCACCGCGACCTGAAGCCGTCCAACATCTTTCTCCACACCGAGCCTGGCGAGGGCGACGCCATCGTCAAGATACTCGACTTCGGCGTGAGCAAGTTCCTCGCGGGTCCTCAACAGGTGAAGACCGCGACAGGCATCCTCATCGGCTCGCCGGCGTACATGAGCCCTGAGCAGGTGCGGGCGCAGAGCGATATCGACACGCGCGCGGACCTCTGGGCGCTCGGCGTGGTGATGTTCGAGATGCTCACGAGCAGGCGGCCGATCCAGGGCAAGGCGCATGAGCTCCTGAGAAACGTGCTGCACGGCGACATCCCGGCGGTGTCCCAGTCTGTCTGGCAGATCGATCCCGGCCTCGATGCCCTGGTGACGCAGTGTCTCCAGCGCGATCGCGAGAAGCGACCGCGCTCGGCGGCCGATGTCGCGGCGGCGCTCGAGCCGTTCGTCACGCCGTCGGCGCCGCAGCGCGTGCCCTCGAGGCCGGGGTCGTCGCCGGAGCTGCGGCACGAGATCCCGCAGCAGCTCGGGCGAGGGTCGTGGGGTGGGGCCGCTCCCGGGCGGTCGCCGACGCCGGCGACCGGGACGCCGCTCCCGGCGTCCGTGGCGCATCTGCAGGCCCCGCAGGGACACCCGAACACGCCGGTGTCAGGGCCGCGCGGGGCGCTCGCGGCGCCGCAGCAGCCGGCGGCGGGCGCGTGGCCGGGGCAGCCGGCGGCGGGCGCGTGGCCGGGGCAGCCGGCGGCGGGCGCGTGGCCGGGGCAGCCGGCGGCGGGCGGGGCGGCGGCCCCGGGGCATCGGGAGCGGATGGCGAGCAATCCTCTGCTGGGGGACCGCGGGACGATCAAGATGTCACCCGAGCAGACGGCCGCCTATCGATCAGAGTCCAGTGCGTCGCTGGCGCGTCCGGCCGCTCCCCTCGGACAGGCGCTGTCGCTCGGCGGCACGGTGCCGCTCGATCCGCTCCCCGAGCCGAAGAGGCCGCTTCCTGTGCCCGCCCGCTCGCCTGTCGTGTGGATCGCGATGGCCGTGGTCGCGGCGGCGCTCCTCCTGGGGATCGGCATGGCCGCGGGGTATCTCTTGCGGCGCAGCGAGGTGGAGCGCCCGAGGGACCCCGGCGGAGAGCGTGCTACCTTCCGCGTCGCCCTCTCGTTTGCGCCAGGTAAAGCGACCTCGCCCGCCGCGGCGACGCGCCTCGACCCACCCTGCTGAGCTCGATGTCCACCTCCTTCACGCAGATCGCTGCCGGCCTGGTGATAGCCGAGAAGTACAAGCTGGTGCGGCGGCTGGGAGAGGGATCCATGGGCGTCGTGTGGGCGGCGCTCAACCTGTCCACCTCGCGTGAGGTGGCGTTGAAGCTGATTCACCGCCCGGATCCCGAGCTCCGGAGGCGGCTGCAGCGTGAAGGGCGCAATGGCGGGGCGCTGCGGCACCGCAACGTCATCGACATGTATGACATGGGGGAGACCGAGTTCGGCGAGCCCTTCCTGGTGATGCAGCTGCTCACCGGAGAGACGCTCGCGGACCTGCTCGTGCGCAGGCGGCGGCTCGACGCGGACGTGGCGGCGTCGATCGGGCGAGACGTGGCGAGGGGGCTCGCGGCGGTGCACGCGCTGCACATCGTCCACCGCGATCTGAAGCCGGCGAACATCTTCCTGCACCGTGAGGCCGACGCGGACGAGCCGGTGGTGAAGGTGCTCGATTTCGGGGTCGCGAAGAACCTCGCCGTGAATGACGGCATCCGCACGGCGACGGGCGGCGCGGTGGGATCGCCGCTTTACATGAGCCCGGAGCAGGTGAGGGCCGAGCCGAACGTCGACCACCGGGCCGATATCTGGTCGCTCGGCGTGGTGCTGTTCGAGATGCTGACGGGCATGCGGCCGTTCCAGGGGGACGCGAGGGCGGTCTTCACCGGCATCCTGACGGGCGAGATACCGAAGATTTCCCGGTACGTGCGGCGGGTGGACCCGGGGCTCGTGGAGCTCGTGGCGCGGTGCATGGCGCGCCACCGGGACGAGCGGATCGGGTCGGCGGCGGAGGTGGCGGACCTCCTCGAGGGGTACACGGCGGCGGGGGCGAGGGCAGCGGGATTTGCCGTCGGGGGCGGGGGCGGCGGGCAGGTGGCGGCGATGGAGGTGCCCGCGTTTCCTGGCGCGGCGCCGGCAGGGGCGGCGGTGTCGCCGACGGCGAGCGGGGCGGCGGTGTCGCCGACGGCGAGCGGGGCGGTGGTGTCACTGACGGCGAGTGGGGCGCCGGTGTCGCCGATGGCGAGCGGGGCGGTGGTGTCGCCGACGGCGAGCGGGGCGTCTGCGCCGGAGTGGAACGCCGAGCTGACCCAGAGGCTCGAGCCGGAGGCCATGGCGAGCGCCGAGGCGGCGCTGGGCGCGCCGCCCGCATGGGGCCACGGTGAGCCGGGGAAATCGACGACCGCGCCGCTCGTGCCGGGCCCGGACGCAGGCCGCGGCGCGCAGCCGTCGCCCTGGGCAGCGCGCGCAACGCCGGTGCCTCTGCAGGCGCCGCGGACGCCGCCGCGGCGGCAGGCAGGCTGGAAGCGCCTTCCGGGCCCGGCGGCTGTCGCGGCGCTCGCCGCCGGCGCGGCTGGCCTGGTGGGCGCAGCGCTCTTCGTCGCGCTGCGCTCGCCAGCGCCCGCGGAGAACGCAGCTGGGATCGAGACGATGCCGGAGGCCGGGATCGAGAGCGCCGCAACGAGCGCGGCAAGGCCGCCGGATCCGCCGACCCCGCCTGCGACCGCTGCGCCTCACGCTTCGGTGGCGGCTGAGCCGCCCAGGGTGGATGAGCCGGTGGATGCCGGCGGGGCGAACAGCGCGCCGGACGCGGGGCCGGCGGGCGTGGAGCCGGCGTCGGTGGAGCGGAGTCAGCCGGCGGTGGAGGCGCCGACTCCAGCGGCGGCGGCGCCGGTGGTCACGACGCCGCCGGCTGCTGCGGCGCCCGCGCCGGTGCGGTCGGTGGTTGCGGCGCAGCCCAGGAGTCAGCCTCCGACGCAGCCCGCGCCCGCGCCGTCGCGGTCTGCGCAGCAACCGGCCGCCCGGCGGCAACCCGTGGATCCGTGCGCGGGCAAGACAGGGTTCATGCGGACGAACTGCCTGCGGGACCAGGCGAAGAAGAAGGACCCCTACGCTCCCTGAGCGGTGTTGCGCGCGGGGGAGCCAGGTATCCGTCGTTCCGGCCGCGCGAGCGCAATGGTAAGCCTGCGCAGGTGGGGGAGCTACCTGGGGGCCTATGTCGGGGCTGATCGAGGCGTACAAGCTGCTTCCGGGCATGCTGCTCGCCAGCAAGTACCGCTTGCACCGCAAGATCGGGCAGGGGGCGATGGGGGTCGTCTGGGCCGCGACCAACGAGGCCACGGGGCGCGAGGTGGCGCTCAAGGTGATCGCCCGGCCGGATCCCTCGCTGCGGAAGCGGCTGCTGCGCGAGGCGCAGTCGTGCGGCGCGCTGCAGCACCCGAACATCGTCGACGTGATCGACGTGGCCCGCACCGAGAGCGCCGAGCCGTGCCTGATCATGGAGATGCTCGTCGGGGAGAGCGTGGCGGCGCTGCTCGAGGCGAGGCGGCGGCTGGACGCGCCGCTGGCGGCGCGGATCGCGCGCGACGTGGCAGGCGCGCTCGCCGCGGCGCACGCCGTGCAGATCGTGCACCGCGACCTCAAGCCGGCGAACCTCTTCCTGCACCGGCCGCCGGAGGCGAGCGACTTCGTGGTGAAGGTGCTCGACTTCGGCGTGGCGAAGAACCTGGCGATCGCGAGCGGCGCGACGTCGACGCTCGACGCGGCGGTGGGCACGCCGTTCTACATGAGCCCGGAGCAGGTCCGCGCCGACCGGGACATCGATCCGCGGGCGGACCTCTGGGCCCTCGGGGTGGTGCTGTTCGAGATGCTGACCGGCGTGCGGCCGTTCCAGGGCGACGGGACGCAGCTGATCTCGCAGATCCTGGAGGGGGAGATCCCGAAGGTGTCGCGCTACCTGCGGCGCGTGGACGAGCGGCTCGTGCGGATCGTCGATTGCTGCCTTCGCAGGGCGCGGGAGGAGCGGTTCGCGTCGGCGGACGAGGTGGCGCGGGAGCTGGCGGTGTTCGTGCCGCGAGGGCCGGGAATGGCGGGAGGCGCGGGGGTGGAGCGGGCCGCGGCGGCGGCAGAGCGTTGGGATGCGCGCGGAGTGGCGAGAGAGGGAGGGGAGGCGCTGCCGGAGTCGGTCGCGAAGCAGGAGGGCGTGGAGACGGCGGTGGCGCCGACGCGGAGCCAGGGGGCGAGCGTGGATGAGCTCGCGACGACGGTGCCGGTGGCGCGGTCGGAGCGGGAGAGCGGCGGGGGGAAGACCGCGGCGGGGCAGGGGGGGCAGGCGGGGGCGGAGGCGGAGGCGACGAGGCAGGGGCTTCAGGCAGCGAGCGTGGTGTCGGTCTGGGATGGGAGGTCGGCCAGCGGGGGAGCGCGTTTCGGAGCGCCGGGCGCGGGGGAACAGGTCGGTGGGACCTCGAGCGCCGGGATGCCCACCGGGGCGCCGGTCGTCGACCCCAGGCCGGTGGTGACACATCGCGGAACCGTCGTGATGCGAGATCAGCTGGCCGCGACGCAGCAGCGGGCGGTGGCTGCGATCATGGATGCGGCGAGAGAGCAGGTGAAGAGGGGCGGCGCGCACGTCGCGAGCGTGCAACCGGCAGCCGGGGTGGCGACCAACGGTGAGGCGAGGCGAGAGAGAGGGAAATCCAGGACCGTTGACGTGGTCGTGACGCTTGCGGTGGGCCTGATCGTGGGCGCGCTGGTCGCCGTGTGGATTGGCCGCCGGGAGCAACTGCCGGCAGCACCTGCGGGAGCGGACGGCGGTGGCGCGCTGGCGACGGGCGCGGCGGCAGCGTCCGCTCGGGGAGGGGAGCGGTCCGCTGCGGCGGCAACGCTCGGTGCGTCGTCTGCTCCGGAGCAGACGGCGGCGGCGGTGTTAGGGGCTCCCGCCGAGGCTGAGGAGACAGCGCGCAAGGGCGTGGGGGCAGTTGGGGTCGGGGAGGGGGAGGCCAGAGACGCTGGGGCGGGTCAGGCGGCACAGGCGCCGCAAGCAGCGCCGCAGGGGGGCGCCAAGCGGGCCCGCCCCGGCGGCGACAACGGGGCAGGTGAGCCTGCCGTCGCGCGCGGCGGGGACGGCGGCGGGAGAACGGGCGCCGCAGTCCGGCGAGAGGGCGGGCCCGGCGAAGGCGCCACCGCGGGAGGACGAGGTGTATGGGGCGCCGGCTGCGCGATCCACCGCGCCCGCGGGACGTGGCGCACCGCCGGGCGAGGCGCCTGCGCCGGAGAAGAAGAGCGCTGCGCCACCTCGGCCTTTCTGAGGGACCATTGCATCACGAACGCGGGCGTCGTCCGCGCGGTGCGGAGCGAGGCGGAGAAGACGACGGCGGCAGGATGTCATGGCGCCGGCGCTCGCCGAGGAGACGAGAAGTCCAGGAGCATGCTGGCCTGACCGGCATCGCCGGCATGGTTGACATCGCTGCCAGCGCCGCCTGCGCCGGGCGCGCCCAATTGGACCATCACGTCGTCGAGGGACGGGGCGGCATCTGGCGCACCCTGGAAGGCGATGGCGAGGGAATGGCCGCCCTGCCCACCGCCGCCCCGTCCGCCGGAGCCTCCCTGGCCTCCCTGCCCTCCGTCGCAGCCGTTGAGCACGCGAGCCGAGCTCAAACCCATCCCACCCCGCCCGCCATACGCGCCAGGTCCGCCGTCCTGGCCAGCGGCACCGTCGCCGCCACGGCCGCCATTACCGGCGATCAGCTGGACGCCGTCACGGAACGTGAGTGTTGCGTTGACGCTGACCAGGGCGATGCTCGACCCCCCGG
Organism: Sorangium sp. So ce302; assembly: GCF_051530145.1. Lineage (GTDB taxonomy): Bacteria > Myxococcota_A > Polyangia > Polyangiales > Polyangiaceae > Sorangium > Sorangium cellulosum_B. Next base: position 2,337,201 of record NZ_CP150326.1, read on the forward strand.
GAGAGCCGCCCTGCCGCCAGCACCGCCGCAGCCGCCAGCGCCACCGTTGCCGCCGCTGGCGCCGACACGGGTGCTAGCAGCGCATTCGGTGTTCCCGCGGGTGCCGCCACCACCCCCGCCGCCCTGGGCGGTCGTTCCGCGTTGGCCATCGCGTCCGGACGACCCGGTGTAGCCGGCGCTGGAGAGCTGGCCGATGCCGTCTGCCCCTGCGCCTGGTGCGCCGGGGTCACCCGCTAGGCCGTCCTGGCCCCGGATACACCCCCCGTTGAAGGCATCGTATGAGCCAGCGTTGGGATGGTCCTCCGCGCCGGGAGAACCGCTGGTGCCATCGGTCCCGCGCGTCTCGAAGCCATTCCCACCCCACCCCCCGGTCGAGTCGTCGGACGTGTCCGCTGTGCCGCAGGTCTCGGGCTGGGGCGCAGCGGTCGATACAGTGCTCGCCGAGCATGCAGGGTTCCCCCGAGCGCCCTGGGGGGGTTGCTCGGCCTGCGGAGGAGGGGCCGCCCCTCGGGCACCGGGCGCCGCATCACCCGCCTCGAAGGTGGAGCGAACCAGGTCGACGGCGCAGCCCTCGGCGATCGCTGCGATGGCAGAGGTCCCCGCATCGTCCGGATCAATCGTCGGAGCGATGACATGAAGATCCTCCAGGCGCACCGTCTCGCCTTCGGCGCGCATCGCCAGGGGCACAACCCCGAGCGCCGTGAGGGTGGTCTTGTTCGCCTCCTCCCACTGCCAATCTGCGTTGCAATCGAGGCCACCGTAGAGGGTGACCCCCGCCGTCACGGTGAGCGATTCCTCGAACGTCTGGGCGCACGCGTACACGCGCCGTGCCTCCTTGTCCTCGATCTGCGCGGCGAGCCGGAGGGCCTCCGCGAGCGTCTTCACCGGCGCATCCGGGGTCCCGTCACCCCCGTCGCTCGTCGTGGCTGACACGAACACTCCGCACGTCGGGTCCGCGGTCCAGCTCTGCCCGTCGCTGGGCACGCACCCCACGGGCGTCGGCCCGCCCCCGGCACCTCCGGTCCCGGCGGCACCACCGCTCCCTGCTGCGCCGCCGGCCCCTGCGCCGCCGGAACCTGCCGCACCGCCGGTTCCTGCGCCGTCTGCCTCTCCACCCACGCCGCCACCGCATTGATGCAGTTCGCTACAGTCGGGTCCGAGGCAGCTCGCCGCCGGGAGCGCTGCTGCGATCGAGGCCAGGGCCAGCGTCGAGGCCCCGCGCGTGCCAAGCCGTATCGCCCTCTGGGTCCGTCGGTTCATGGGTTCCTCGGCTCAGAACACGCCGCCGGCGACGAGCCCGCCGCCACCGGGCATCACGAGCGGAAAGAGATGCACCTGCTGCTCAGGCTTGCTCGGTGCTGCAGCAAGCCAGGTGTAGCCGAGCGTCCCCACCGCGCTCGCGCCTGCACCGATGAAGCTCCAGAGCGCCAGGTTGCTGAAAAGATACTGGTCGTCGACCAGCGAGCGCAGCTTGCTGCACTGCTGCGTCTGTTCGCTGCCAGTGGGGTTCGCGCAGTTGACGGTGACGGGTCCGCCCTCCATGGCGTCGATCACGCTCTTCTGCCGCCTCGCGTCGCTCGCTTTGCCGTTGGCGACGAGCGTGAACACGACGCCCGCGAGCGCTCCGGCGCCGGTCGCGACCCCGCCGCCAATGAGCGCGGCCATGTTCACGTCGCTCCTGGCGGCCTGGATCGCATCGCCCGAGGGGGGCGCCGATCCCGGCCGCGGCGCGGGGGCGGGCGCCAGAACGATGGAGAGGCGCTCTTTCACGCCCTCGCTCAATCGGATCGTTCTCGTCACCGGAGCCTGCCCCGACATGGTCGCGACGACCGTGTGCTCGCCAGGGTCGCGTTCCATCGGCACGGTCTGAACGACGCGCTCTCCGTCCAGCGTCAGCTCCACTGCGCCCGGCGCCTCGCCCGTGACCGCGATCTCCAGGGTCGGGATGCGGGATGCGAGCGCGGTGAGCTCGACCCAGGCGTCCGCGTGGGCCTGCTGGAACTCCTGCGGAGCGCTGGCCTCGATCGGCTCGTCCACGACACGCTGGTAGAGCGAGCGCGCCTCGAGCAGGCGGCCGAGCCGCTCGCAGGAGCGCGCCGCGAAGAGCAGGAACGGCGGCGCGTGGACCTGTGCGTCCGCCTCGCGGAAGGCTGCGAGCGCCTCCTCGTAGCGGCCGGCGTTGAAGAGCTCCCAGGCCTTGTCGGCGAGGGCTCGGGCCGCCGCCTTTGCCTGCGCGGTCGACGGGGCCGGCTGGGAGATCGCGGTGGCCGGCACGGCCGGGAGCGCGAGCACGAGGAACAGCGCCAGGCGGAGTCGTCGACGGGATCTCATCGCGGAGAGGTGCATGGGAAGCCGTGGGCGGTTCAGTTGAATTCAGCGTATCGCAGAGGGCTGTCGGAGCTCTGCGCGGGCGAGGGCAGGCCGAGGCGGAGATGCCGACAGGACCTCATGGCCGCGGAGCAGATGTTGAAGGCGAGAAGTCCAGCAGCGGGAGGGCTAGCCCCGTGTCGCCGTCCTGCGCGGCGTCGCTGGCTTCGCCGCCGGCGCCGGCCGCGCCGAAGTCGATTGTGGCGCCGTCGAGCGACGGGAGGGTGTCCGGCGTGTCCAGGAAGGCGATGCCGAGGGAATGGCCGCCCTGACCGCCGCCGCCGTTGCCGCCGTTGCCGCCGTTGCCACCCCGCCCGCCCCCACAGGCAGCAAGAACGGAATCGTTGGGACCAAAAGACCGGCCCTCCCCACCGTTCCCGCCGTTCCCACCCGACCCGCCGGTCTGGCCGGCGGCGCCCTCGCCGCCCCTGCCGCCATCGCCGGCGATCAGGCGGACGTCACGGAACGTGAGTTTCGCGTCGAGGCTCACCAGGGCGATGCTCGACCCCCCTGGAGAGCCGCCCTTGCCGCCAGCGCCGCCGCAGCCGCCAGCGCCGCCGTTGCCGCCGCTGGCGCCGCCATTGTTGTCCCCAGGGCATTGGGTACTCCCGCGGGAGCCCCCGCCACCCCCGCCGCCCTGGGCGGTCTTCCCGCGTTGGCCATCACCGCCGGGTACGCCGGCGTAGCCGGTGCTGGAGAGCTGGCCGACGCCGCGTGCCCCTGCGCCAGCGATGCCAAGGTCACCGTTGCTACCCCCCCTGCCCGCGCTGCACGTCGCGGTTGCACTATTGTATCCCCCGGCGTTGTCGTTGTTCTTCTCGTCTGGATAACCTATGTTGCCGGAGGTCCCGCGGATATTCAGACCATTGCCACCCAGGCCGCCGCGCGAGTCGTCGGTGGTATCCATGGTGGTGCCGCAATCATTCGTCTCGGGCTGTGCTGTTTGCACCGCAGTGTTCGAGCAAGCGGGATTGCCGTCGATGCCGTCGGGTGCCTGGTCGCGCGGAGGGGGAGGTGCGGCCCCCGAGGCCCCGGGGGCTGCATCCCCTGCCTCGAGCACACACCGGACCAGGTCGACCTTGGAGTGATCGGCGATCGCTGCGATGGCGGAGGTCCCCGCGTCCTCCTCGGGGATCGACGGAGCGATGATATGGAGATCCTCCAGGTGTACCGTCCCGCCGACGACGCGCATCGTCAGCGGCACGGCTCCGGGCGTCGCCCTCAGCGTGGTCTTCGGTTCATCGCCCCACCGCCAGTTCGCGGTGCAATCGAGTGCGCCGAAGACGGTCACGCTCGATTGCACCGTGAGCGTTTCCTCGAACTCGTCGGCGCACGCGTACACGCGTCGCGCGCTCTCGTCCTCGATCCGCGCGGCGAGCGCGATGGCCTCGGCGAGCGTCTTCACCGGTGCCTCGGGCGCCCCGTTCCCGCCGTCGCTCGCCGTGGCCGACACGAACACGCCGCAGCGCGCGTCGGCGGTCCAGCCCTGGTCGCTGGGCACGCACACCAGGGGCGGCGGCCCTCCCCCAGCACCTCCGCTCCCCCCAGCACCTCCGCTTCCGCCCGCGCCCCCGCTCCCCGCGGCGCCCCCGGTCCCTCCGGTGCCCACGCCTCCTGCGCCTCCTGCTTCCCCTGGACAGTACATGGGCTTGTGCGCGCAATCGTCGTGGTTCGCGTACGGGAAGCAGCCAGCCAGATCGAGGCCGGCGGCCGTCGTTCCGAGGACGAGCAGCGCGGCGGTACGGGCAGTCCGAGGCATCAGCCATTCTCCATCGTCTTGAGTTCAGATCCCGGTCGTCAGAACGCCCCGCCCACCGAGAGACCCACGTCGTTGATTCCCACCCTGGGCGTCACCTGCACGCGCGCCTCGGGGCCGCTCACGAGGGCATAGAGCAGCGTTCCGAGGCCGACCGTGCCGGCTCCCGCGAAGCTCCAGAACGCCACGTTGCTGTAGAGCGCGCTCTCGTCGAGCACCTCGCCCTGTCGAACGCAATCTCGGGAGCGGGACGTGAGCGAGCACGCGTTCGGCTTCTGGGCGAGCAGCGTATTCTTCAGCGTCTCGGCCTCTCCGGCCCGCTTGTTGGCCAGCACCGTGAAGAGCACGCCCGCCGCGGCGCCAACGCCGGTCGCGACCCCACCCGTGACGAGCACCGCCGTCCTCCCGCTGCCCCGCGGCACCTCGGGAGCCGGCAAGCCGCTCTGCTCCGCTCCGGCGCGCCTCGCGTCGGGCGCCGGGGTGCGCTGCAGATCGAGGACCACCGCCTCCGTGCCGCCGGCGGTCGCCTCGACCGAGCGCGTCTGCAGGACATACCCGTCGAGCTTCGCACTGACGTCGTGCCGCCCCGGGTCGAGGAACACGGGATCCGCGAGCGGCGCTCGTCCGACGCTCGCCCCGTTGACGGTCACCTCGGCCCCGCCCGGCGCGACGCGGACCGTGACCGCCGCGACCTGCGCCCGCGCCTCCTGCAGCGACGCCTCTGCGCGCTGCCGCTCCTGGACCTTCGTCGCGGGGGCCTCGCGGAGGTAGCGCGTGAGGTACTCGGCGGCGTCGCGGGGCTTGCCCACCCGGAGGCAGGCCACGCCCAGGTTCGAGGCGATCTGGTAGTGCGGCTTCAGCCCCCACGCCGCGAGGAACGCCGCGTGCGCATCGGCCCACTTTCCCGCGTTGGCTGCCTTCACCCCGTCTTCGAAGAGCTGGCGCGCCCTGTCCGTCAGCGCGTCGCTCTCCTGCGCCTCGGCCCGAGGGGCCGCCTGCTGCGCTCCGGCGGCAGGTGCCAGCAAGGCGACGGCGATGCTCAAGGTCCACAGCAGCGGGCGGTTCGTCGTCATAAGGAGTCCAGCGGTGCTCCAGGGAGCTGCGGTTCGGAAGACGCGTACAGCCGTACTTTACCCACCCTGGAGCGCGAACCGTACTTCTTCCGCGCCGTGACGGAAGCTTTTGTCCACCCGTTCCACGCAGGGCGTGATGGTGCAGCGGCTCCGCAGCACGCCGCCCTGCCGCCGTGCTGCGCGGCGACGGCCTCGGCCCAGGGGCTTACCGGAGGGAGAAGCGTGCTCTCGGAGCGCCGGAGACCGCTGCTCCCCTCCCTTCGACTTCCCTCAGATCCCCCAGCGCGGCTTCGTTTGCTTCGACGTCTGCGGCGGGCTGGGGGGTGTCGGCGGAGACGGTCGCCGAGGGGATGTGCTGTGGGGGGCGGGGCCGCTCGGGGGCTGTGTGCCGGCGGGTGGCGCAACAGGGCCGCGATCGTCGCTCGGCGCGCCCGTGCGACCCGCTGCCGGCGCGCCGGTGCGAACGGCTGCCGGTTCGCTGGGCGGCGTGGGGTCTTGCGCTGATGGCTCGGAGGCGGTGTCCGAACCCGCATCCGTCACCGGCGCAGACGGCACGACGAGGGGTGCAGCGGTCGACGTCTCTGCAGCAAGGCGACTCGCAGGGGGCGCGGACGGGGCGTCGCGGGTGGTGATCTCCGGGCGGGAGGCCGCGAGCTCGGTGGTCGCCGGGGCGTCTGCGGGAGAGGGAAGCTCGGCCTGCCCGCCATAGTACGCTCCGAGCGTCACGCCGAGCCCGCTGACGGCAGCCGCGGCGCCCGCGGCGATGAGCCACGTCGTCCACGCGACCGAGCGCCGTCCACCGGACGGCTTGGCAGGATCGATCGTGCCAGTCAGCGTGCCCGCCGAGACAGAGCCCGCCAGCGGCGCCGGGGAAGAGGCGAGCGGCCCGCCGGGGGTCGTGCCGCCCGGCCCCAGTGGCATTCCGGGCAGGGGCGTCGCCGCCCCTGGAACGAAGCCGGTGGGGGCCAGGGGGAACGGTCCGTGCGCGTCGGACACGGACGACGCGAACCGCGGCGCGCCCGCGATGCGCGCGAACTCGTCGACCATCTCGCGGACGGTCTGGAACCGGTGGGCCCGATCGCGCGCCAGCGCCCGGTGGAAGAAGGCGTCGATGGTCGGGGGCAGGCCGGGGGCGAGCTGGGTCGCGGAGGGGATCGGGTCGACGAGGATCCTGGTCATGACCTGCGCGAGCACATCGCCGGGGAAGGGGAGGTATCCCGTGACCATGCGGAACAGGATGACCCCGAGCGCCCAGAGGTCGCTGCGCGCGTCGACGTCGCGCTCGGCGCGGAGCTGCTCCGGGCTCATGTAGTGGGGCGAGCCCATCACCTCGCCCGTCGTGGAGGCGTCGGCGACGAGCTTCGAGGTGGTCTCCTTGGCGATGCCGAAGTCGAGGAGTTTCACCATGTCCTCGTCCTCGCCGTCGACGCGCGCGAGGAAGAGGTTGGCGGGCTTGAGGTCGCGATGGACGAGGCCGGCGTCGTGCGCGCTGCGTAGGGCCTTGCCGGTCTGGGCGAGGATGCGATGCGCCTCCAGCAGCGGGAGGCGGCCGCGCCGCAGGAGGCGCGCGTTGAGGTCCTCGCCCTGGAGGAGCTCCATGACGAGGTACGGGACGCCCTCGTGAATGCCGAAGTCCTGCACCTTGACGACGTGCGGGGTCCTGAGCTGGGCGGCCGCGCGCGCCTCGCGCTCGAAGCGGGCGCGGAACGCGGGCGAGTTGGCGTAGGCCGGGTCCATGAACTTGACGGCGACCGGCGTGCCGAGCTGGAGGTGGTGCGCGACCCAGACCGAGCCCATGCCGCCGCGGGAGAGCGGGCGATCGAGGCGGTACTTGCCGATGAGGACGGAGCCGGCGCCGAGGTGCATGGGCGGGAGTTCGGGAGGAGGGGAGAGGCTAGCGGATCCGGGCGTGGGGGAGGAAGAGGATGAAGGCGAGCGGGGGTGGATCGGGTGGCGGCGGCTGGCGGAGGGAGGCGCGGGGCAGGCGGCGATGCGGTGGCGACCGGGATTCTCCCGATGCGGGCATGGGGGACGGAAGCTCCGGCGCGTGGCTGATGCTGAGGTCAGGGGTGCTGACGGCGTGTCTGCGCTCCTCTCGGTGCAGTGGTGACACCTCGGGAAGCGGGCCGCACCGAGCGACGCCGCTGGCGCGACCGCGGGGCCATCGGGGGAGCGCGAGACGCGCGAGGGGCCATCGATGGGGCCATGGCGTCACGGGGAGGTGAAATCGAGCGTCTGCTCCTTGGCTCCGGGGGAGCCGTCGCCGTTGCTCCCGTCTCCCTCGCCGCCGAGGCCGGGCTCGCCGAGCTCGAATTGGAGGTCGTTCGCATCCATGGGCGGCGGCGTGCCGCGAAAGGCGATGCCGATGGAGTGACCGCCGCGGCCGCCGCCGCCGCGACCGCCCTGACCGCCCTGACCGCCGCGGCCGCCGTCGCAGGCGTCGTCAAGGCCGGAGGCGCCCGATAGCGCCTTGCCGCCCTCACCGCCGGCGCCGCCGGTGCCGCCGGGCTGTCCTGGAGCGCCGTTGCCGCCCTTGCCACCGCTGCCTGTCTTCAGGGTGACGTCGTGGAGCTGTAGAGTGGAGTCGAGGCTGATGAGCGCGATGCTCGCGCCGCCGGCGGAACCCCCGAGGCCGCCCTTGCCACCGCAGCCGCCCGCGCCGCCCGAGCCGCCGCTGGGGCCGCCGACTCCCTTGGCATTGGGGTCGGGGCAGGAACGCCCGGAGGAGCCACTGCCGGGAACACCGCGAGCGCCGCCACCGCCACCGCCCCCCTGCGCCGTGATCCCGGGCAGCCCGGGATCGCCGGATGTGCCGGTGTAGCCACCTTGTGTGAGGGTGCCGCGAGCCCTGGCCCCAGCGCCTGGCTCGCCGGAGGTGCCAGGGTCGCCATCCCGGCCATTCATGCAGGAAGTTCCCCCTGACGTCTGCCCGGCTCCGCCATTGGCCGAGCCATCTGGCAAGCCATCGGTGCCGCTGCTACCGCTGAGGGCCTGTCCCACACCGCCAGGGCCGCCGGTGGAGTCCTCGACTCCATCTTCGCAGTCGTTGACTGGCTCGGCACCGCCGGCGGTAACAGAGGCCATGCACCCAGCTTCACCTGGGTTCCCATCGCCACCGCGCATCGCGCCGTTCGTGTCCTGGCGTTGATCGGCGCCAGGTGCAGCATCACTTGCCTCAATCGTGCAGCGCGCCAGCGAGACCGTGACACCATCGGCCACGGCCGCGATGGACGACGCCCCGAACAGCGCCGGATCCTCCTGCGGAATGGAGCTCGCAAGGACATCGATGTCCTCCATCCGAACTGATCCTCCCCCATGCATCGTGAGAGGGATGGTCCCAGTCTCGGCCGTCAGCGTCGTCCGCTTCTGTTCGCCGATCCATTGCCAGCCGTTCGCGCAGTCGAGTCCACCAAACAGCGTCACATCTGCCTGGATCTCGACCTTCTCTTCGAACGTCTCGGCGCACGCATACACGTTCTTCTTCGTGGCATCGGGGAGGGCGGTCGCGAGGGCGATGGCTTTCCCCAACGACTTCACCGGCGCGTCCGGCGTCCCGGCGTTCTCATCGTCCCCATCGGCCCTCACGAAGATCCCACCACACAACGCGTCGGCCTTCCACCCTTCGCCCTCTCCTGGTACGCACTGCGGCGGCGGATCCGGCGGCCCTCCGGCTCCGACGTCCCCTTGGCAGGCAAAGATGTCCGCGCAGTCGGTGGCGAATGGGAGGAGGCATCCGGTCTCGCCGGCGGCCAGGGCCATCGTCGCTAGAAAGAGCACCGAGGCGACACGAGCGCGGCGACGCATAGTGCAAACTCCTCCTGTCCAGGAATGCGAGATCAGAGCTGTCCGGTGAGCGAGAGTCCGGCAACGCTCGGCCCCAGGAGCGGCGCTGCCCGCACGCCTGGCGCCACCTCAACAGGCTTCCTCGTCACGAGCCCATACACAAGCGTGCCAGCCCCGATCGCCCCGCCTGCCACGAAGCTCCAGAACGCCGCGTTGCTGAGATCAACCTTGGCATATACCGTATCCCTGAGGCCATTGCAGCCGGTCTGGTTCATGCCACGACAGGAAGATTCGCTGTACCCGTTGGCGAGCAACGCATCCTTCTTCTGCTCTGCCTCGCTCGCCCGCGCGTTGGCCATCACCGTGAGTACCGCGCCCGCCACGACGCCAGCGCCCGCCGCAATTCCGCCTCCGACGAGCGCTGTCGTCCGGACGTCATCGCGCGATGTTGTCAGTACCGAGGAGATCGATGGGGCAGCGCGCGCACTCGCGCTTGGGGATGGGATGCGTTCGGCTGCCGGCCGCTCAACGATTGGCAGCGCATCGATCGCGGCCTGATCGAGGGCGACGCGTTCTCTCGCTCCCTCGGTCAGGTGAACCGTCTTGGTCAAGGGACGGCGCCCGGGGGTGCGAACGACCAGGGTGTGATCGCCGGGATCGCGCTGCACGGGGGTAGCGAGCTGGATGGGGAGGGCATCGAGCGTCAACTCCAGCCCGGCAGGAACGGTTCCCGTGACGGTGATTTCCACGGTCGGGGTGCGTCCTTCCAGCTCGGCGAGCTCCTTCGTCGCGCTGGCTTTCGCCTCCGCGAAAGCAGACGGAGCGCCGGGCGCGAGCTTCTCGTCCACGACGAGCCGATACACATCGCGCGCCTCGAGGAAGCGGCCGAGCTTGACGTAGCAGCGCGCCACCATGAGAAGGAACGGGGACGCGTGCGCTTTCGTCTCGGCCTGACGAAACGCGAGGAGCGCCTCGGCGTATCGCTGCGCCTCGTAGTGGGCCCATCCCTGCTCCGCGAGCGCGACGGCGGCTGCCTTGCTCTGTGCCAGCGCAGGAGCGTCCTGCGCCGCCGCAGGCGACGTGCATAGGACGCCGAGGAGGAGCAGGCTGGCCGCTGCAGAACGGTGGTTCATCGCCGCACTCTTGCTCACGATTTGTCCTCAGGGAAAGAACGCGTGCGGGCAAGTACATGAGACCTGGCCACCGCGGGGCACGGTGGCGTCACGGGGAGGAGAAATCTAGCGTCGGCGCCTTGGCTCCGGGGGTGCCGTCGCCGCTGGTCCCGTCCCCCTCGCCGCCGAGGCCGGGCTCGCCGAGCTCGAAATGGAGGCCGTTCGTGTCCATGGGCGGCGGCGTGCCGCGAAAGGCGATGCCCATGGAGTGACCGCCGCGGCCGCCGCCGCCGCGGCCGCCCTGACCGCCGCTGCCGCCGTTGCCGCCGTCGCAGGCGTCGTTGAGGCCGGATGCGGAGCCGCCCGATAGCGCCTTGCCGCCCTGACCGCCGTTGCCGCCGTCGCCGCCGGGCTGTCCTGGAGCGCCGTCGCCGCCCTTGCCACCGCGGCCTGTCTTCAGGGTGACGTCGTGGAGCTGGAGGGTGGAGTCGAGGCTGATGAGCGCGATGCTGGCGCCGCCGGCGCCGCCCCCGAGACCGCCCTTGCCACCGCAGCCGCCCGCGCCGCCCGAGCCGCCGCTGGCGCCGCCAACTCCCTTGGCATTGGGGTCAGGGCAGGAACGCCCGGAGGAGCCGCTCTGGGGAACTCCGCGCGCGCCGCCACCGCCGCCGCCACCCTGCGCCGTGATCCCGGGCAGGCCGGGATCGCCGGCTTCGCCGGTGTAGCCACCTTGTGAGAGGGTACCAAGAGCCACGGCCCCGGCGCCTGGCTCGCCGGGCGTGCCCTCTGCGCCAACCTTGCCGGGGGCGCAGAGAGTTCCGTTTGACATCTGCCCGGCTCCGCCATTGGCCGAGGTATCCGGTGTGCCATTGTCGCCGGAGCCACCGCTGCTCGGCTGCCCTACTCCGCCGATGCCGCCGAGGGAGTCGCCAGCATCATCTTCGCAGTCGTTGAATTGCTCGGCACCGCCGACGGTCACAGCGGCCATGCACCCACTTTCACCTGGGTTCCCATCGCCACCGCGCGTCGCGCTGTTCGTGTCCTGGCGCTGATCGGCGCCGGGTGCAGCATCACTTGCCTCAATCGTGCAGCGCGCCAGCGAGACCGTGACACCATCGGCCATCGCCGCGATCGACGACGCACCGGACGTCAGAACGGATTCAGCAAGGACATGCACGTCCTCCATCCGAACTGATCCGCCCCCATGCATCGTGAGAGGGATGGTCCCAGCCTCGGCCGTCAGCGTCGTCCGCTTCTGATCGCCTATCCATCCCCAGCCATTCGCGCAGTCGAGTCCACCAAACAGCGTCACAGCTGCCTGGATCTCGACCTTCTCTTCGAACGTCTCGGCGCAGGCATATACGTTCTTCTTCGTGGCATCGGGGAGGGCGGTCGCGAGGGCGATGGCTCTCCCCAACGACTTCACCGGCGCGTCCGGCGTCCCGGCGTTCTCATCGTCTCCGTCGAGCCTCACGAAGATCCCACCACACAACGCGTCGGCCTCCCACCCTTCGCCCTCTCCTGGCACACAGTTCGGCGGCGGATCCGGCGGCCCTCCTGCTGTTCCGCTGGGGGCACTTTCCAGCGCCAGGATCTTTATCTCAGACTCGCTGTCGCATCGAGGCCCTATGGATCCCATGGCCATCGTCGCCAGGAGGATCACAGCAGCAAGATGGGCACGACGACGCATGGTTCGGCCTTCTCCCTTCGAAGTAGGTAAGCTCAAAAACTTCCGCTGAGCGAAACCCCGGCAGTGCCCGGTCCGAGGAGCGGCGCCACGCGTGCGCCCTGACCCGGTTTCGGAGGCTCGGCATTCATTGTTACCAGTCCGTAGACCAGCGTGCCGACCCCGACCGTGCCTCCCGCGACAAGGCTCCAGAACCCGATGTTGCTGAAGTGGATCTCGTCGAGCACCGCGTCCTTGAGCTCCCTGCACTTCGGGACGTCCCCGTCGGGGCATAGACGCTCGCCGTTCCAGCGACCGCTCAGCTCGTTCCTGACCTCTTCTGCGCGATCGGCTCGATTGCCGGAGAGCACCGCGAAGACGACGCCCGTCACGATGCCGGCGCCCGCCACGACCCCGCCTGCGACGAGCAACGGCGTCCGCAACTCATTGCGCGGCGCCACCGGCGCCGCCGGCTCCACCACGAAAGGACGCGCTCCCACGCCAGCGACCGGCGCGCGCTCCAGCTGCACCGTCACCGTCTCCGCACGGCCCGCTACCGCCGCGAGGGGACGCGTCGCAGGCGCGTATCCCTCGAGCTTCGCCCCGATCTCGTGCTCGCCCGGTGCCAAGAACACCCGATCCGCGAGCGGCGCCTTGCCCACGACCGCCCCGTCGACCGTCACCTCCGCCCCTGCCGGCGTCACCTGCACCGTCACGGATGCGACCTTCGCGAGCGCCTCCTTCAGCGACGCCTCGGCGTTCTGTCGCTCGTTCACCTTGGTGGCCGGCGCCTCGCGCAGATACCGCGTCAGGTACTCTGCCGCGTCGCGGTGCTTGCCCAGCTTGAGGCACGCGACCCCCAGATTCGACGCGATCTGGTAATGGGGCTTGATCGCCCACGCCGCGAGGAAGGACGCGTGCGCGTCGGCCCATTTCCCCGCCGCTGCCGCCTGTCTCCCCTCTTCGTAGAGCTGTCGCGCCTTGTCCGTCAGCGCGTCGGTCTCGCCGGCGGCGGCCGCGGTGGCCGGCTGCTGCGCGCCCGCCGCCTGCGTCATCAACGCCACCGCCACGCTCCAGCTCCACAGCAGCGGTTGCTTCCTCATCGTCGGAGTCATCAGAACTCAGGCTTCCCTTCGGGGAGAGGCGGGACGGCAGTGCTCGACGGCGGCACCTTACCCCCTCTGGGCTTCGCGTCCAAGCGCCCCGGCGCAGTCCCACCTACCTTGGTGTTCCTTGTCCGCCCCGATGGCTGCGCCTTCGGCAGCGGCTCACCCTGCTGCGGCTGCTCCTGCCCCGCCTGCGGCTTCGCCGTCGCCTCCGGCCGCGCCGTCGTGGCGGGCGAGCCTGTCGTCGCCGCCGTGCCGGCCTCGGCACTCAACCCCGGCGCCGCTGCGCTCCCCGAGGGCGGCGCCACGCCCGGCCCCGTTGCCTCCGGCGTCGCCGTCCCACCCCCGGGCGTCCCCTGCGATACCAGCACCGCGACCATGCCCGCCACGGCCACGAAGCCGAGCCCCGCGACGGCCCAGATCCACGTCCGCGACGACGCCGGCTTCTCCACGATGACCGGGATCTCGTCGCGCTCTTCCAAGCCGGCGGCCGGCATCGGCCCCGCCGGCGCGCTCCACGCCCCGCCGCTCGCCGCCCGCCCCGCAACGCCGCTCGCCGCCTGCGCCGGCACGGCATTCCCCGCCGCCGCCTGGCCCATCCGCACGGGCCCCGTGCCTCCGGCCTCGACCCCCGCCGCCAGCGCCGCGCTCCCCAGCAGCTTCTCCGAATCGATGACCAGCGTCCCCTTCGGCCCAACCTGCTGCGACGCCGGCCCCGCCGGCCCCGCCACGCCCTTTTGCGACGGCGGCATCGACCCCGGCACCCGCCGCTCCTGCAGCGCCACCCCCGGCATCGCGCCCGCCACGCCCACCGGCCCCGTGCCGCCCTGCTGCGCCGCGAACCGCTCGCGCCATCCGCCGCCGAACTGCGGCTTCTCCTCCACCTCGGCCAGCGGCCGCGCCCCGAACATCCCGCGCGCGATCTCCCCCTCGTCCTCCGAGACCTCCTCGATCCGGATCAGCACCCCGTGCCGGTCCTCCATCGTGACGTCCCGCTCCCGCACGAACCGCACCGATACCCCGCCCGGGATATCCGCCTCCCGCCCGCTCGTGATCGACGTCCACTTGATGTTCGACCGGTACAACACCGTCGCGATCTTCGCCGCCGCGAGCGCGATCGACCCGAAGGGCTCATCCGGCTTGTGGACGATCACCACCCGCTTCGGCTGCGCCCCCTCGTCGGCCACCCAGTCCCACGTCGCGCCGCTCCGCCGGAGATACGGCAGATCGCCGAACTCCTCGACATACCGCTCCAGCACGTGCGCCACCCGCTCCGGCGCCTCCCGCACCGCACTCACGTACTCGCGGTAGAACATGCCCGCCGACGAGTTCAGCTCCGTCGCGTTCATCACGTGCCGGTAAAACGTCGCCGACGCCTCCAGCAGCGTCGCATACCCGAGGTCCCGATCCACCGCGACGATCCCGTGCGCGAACGGCGGGTTCCCCCGCCCGGCATGGTCGACCGCCCCGCCGATCCGGAAACCGAAGATGAGCCCCACCGCCCCGTGGCCAGGCTCGTGCTGCGTGTCATCCCTCGACAGATTGCCAATCGCGAACGCGTGCGTCGCCCCCGTCGCAGGCTCGATGTACTTCATCAGCCGCGCCAGGTGGCTGAACTGCGTCGTCGTGAGGGGCCCTTGCGGCACCTCCGGGCAGTACATGAAGTCGATCTGGTGCCCCGGGATGTTCCCGTGCAGCACGTGATACCACGCCGCGTCCGCCGGCGCGCGGTACCGCGGGATCACATACCCCGAAGCGCCCTCGCTACCGTACATTGGGCCTGACCTGCTGCGGCACCGGCGGGGCAGGGAGCGCCGCGGTCCGCGACAACGCCGAATGCCCGCTGATGTCCTGCTTCATCCGCTGCAGGAGCTGCGGATCATACGCGTTCTTCGGGAGGATCTTCTCCACGAAGTGCGAGAACAGGTGATGCGTGCTGTGCCCGTAGCTCGCCGACCCGACGAGCACGCGAATGTCGATGTTGTTCTTGTACCGCTCCAGGCTGTCGATGAGCGTCTTGTAATACCCGCGCGCCTCCCGCTCCACCTCGGCCGGCGTACCGGACAGAACATCGGACTTGTTGATGAAGAGCACAACCGCCTTGCACGAGGCCAGCGTCTTCGGGCTGAAGAAGAACTGCAGCGACTGCGGCTGAAACTCCCGGAGCTGCTCCTGGATCCGCGACGGCTCGACCTTCTGCCCGTCCTTGCCCGCCAGATCCACGACCATCAAGAGCCCATGGACCTCCTCCATGATGAGCTCCTGCTGCGCGTCCACGATGTGCTCGCCGCCCCAGTCGCCGACCTCGAACACGTGCTCCGTCAACACCTCTTTCGTGAGAACGTGGCTGACGGTCCGCTCGTAACGCTCGATCTTCGTCCCCTGCAGCGTGCCCAGATCCACGAGAGGATTCGCCCACTTGAGCGTGAGCGACGTCTTGCCGGTCCACTTGATGCCGAGCGTCAGGATCTTGTACCGCTTCTGCGTGATCTTCGGCCGGCTCTCGAGCTCGCTCTTGTACCAGTCGATCTCCTTCTGCTGGGCGTCGAGCCAATCGACCTTCTGGCGATCGTCGCTCCTCGCGATCTCGAGCGCCTGCTGGATCTGCCCATACTGCGCCCGCAGCTGATCCAGCTGGCCCTTCGCCTGCCGGAGCGCCTCGATGTGCTGGTTCGCGTCCTGAAGCTTCCGCTTCAGCTGCGTGGCCTGCATCAACAGGAACACGGCGCCTGCGCCGCACGCCACCGCAATCAACCCGAGCACTATCGGTAGAACAACCTGCTGCATGGCTTACAATCCTCGCGCCCCGCCGGGCGGGCTATCCCGCCCTGTCCTGTCCCGCGCGGCCGGAAGAACGGCAAGCGCGGACCGGCCTGAATCCTGAGAACGCATCAGACCACGGCTCGCCGCAGCGTACAAGTCCGAGGTAATCCCCAGCACGAGCCATCACTTCACTGTCCGCCACTGTCCGCCACCGTCCGCCACCGGACGCCATGTCCCCACAGATACAGGATCCGCGTCCTCCGCGTCCTCCGCGCCCTCGCGCCGCTCCCGCTACCGGCCTGTCCCGATCACCTCGCGCCACCACCCTTGCGGGTCACCCGCGGCAGCGCCGTCCTCGTCTCCGGCGCGAGATCCAGCGTGTCCCGCTCCCCGGCCGCGAGCCGCAGCGCGCCCGCATACGCGATCATCGCCCCGTTGTCCGTGCAGCTCGCGAGCGGCGGCACGAACAGCGCGAGGCCCCGCCGCTCGCACGCCGCGGCCATCTTCGCGCGGAGCCCCTGGTTCGCCGCGACCCCACCGCCGAGGACCACCCGCCCGATCCCCTCGGCCCGCGCGGCCCGCACGGTCTTCTGCACGAGCGCGTCGACCACGGCCCCCTGGAACGCCGCGCACAGGTCGCGGAGCGCCTGCCCCTCCGGCCGCCCCCGCTTCGCCACATGCCGCGCGACCGAGCTCTTGATGCCGGAGAAGCTGAACTCCAGCGACTCCTTGCGCGCCATCAGCGCCGGCACCGCGTCCGCCGCGGCCGCCGCGTCGCCCCCGGCCGCGAGCCGATCGACCACCGGCCCGCCCGGATAGCCGAGGCCGAGCAGCTTCGCCACCTTGTCGAACGCCTCGCCCGCCGCGTCGTCGCGCGTCGCGCCGAGCTCCCGGATCGCGCCGATCGCCGGGCCATCCACCCGGTAGATGGCCGTGTGCCCGCCCGAGGCGAGCAGCGCCACGTACGGGAACGACGGCCGCTCGCGCTCGTCGGAGAGCGGCGCGCCGCCCCGCCGCAGGAACACCGCGAGCAGGTGCCCCACGAGGTGATCGACGCCCACGAGCGGCTTGCCCGCGGCCCACGCGAGCCCCTTCGCGGCCTGCAGGCCGACGAGCAGCGCCCCGGCGAGCCCCGGCCGCGACGTCACCGCGACGCCGTCGAGATCCGCCGCCGAGACGCCCGCGCGCGAGAGCGCCTCGCGCACCACCGGGACCACCGCGCGCGCGTGGTCGCGCGCCGCGACCTCGGGCACGACGCCCCCGTAAGGCGCGTGCAGCGCCACCTGGCTGCGCACGACGTCGGAGAGGACGTCGCCTCCCTCGGTGACCACCGCCGCCGCCGTCTCATCACACGATGTCTCGATCCCTAGAACCCGCATGTCCCTGCCCGCCGCGTCAGCCTGAAATTGCCAAACACCTGCCGCTGCCCCGCCGCCTCTGCCTCGCCCGGCGCGAGCGGCGCCCGGCCAGGCCGGAGCAGGCGGACCTCGACCGACGCGTCCGTGCGCAGCGACAGCACCGCGAGCAGCGGCTCCGCCTCCGGCTCCGACGCGTCGACCGCGTAGATCGCGTTGCGCTCCCGGCCCTCCCCGAACTCCAGCCGCGACAGCGGGTCGTGGGCGAGCGCGCCGATCGGCCGCAGCGGCGCGCCGTCGAGGAGGCGCCGCTCGGACGTGGCCCCGTCGGGCGCCTCGTAGGTCCACAGCGCGCCAGGCGGCTCTGGCCCGTCGAGCGCGTCCGCGTCGAGCGTGAGCCGCATCTGCACCCGCGGGCTCAGGCCGGCGCGGAACGCGCCGCCCAGCGTGATCGCGCCGCAGTACGCCTCCCCGTCGGCCGTCGAGAACCGGCTCAGGTCGTCGCAGCCGGCCGCCCCGCCGGCGCTCATCGCGCCGGCGAGGGCGAGCGGCGCGAGCCGCAGCGCGCGGCGCCGCGGTCCGGGCGGAGCGGCGCGGCTCAAGGCGCGGCGCTCCGCATCAGCTCGGCCGCGGTCTGGCGGACGCGCGGCTCGGGATCGCTCGCCGCGAGCTGCCGGAGCACCGGCGCCGCCGCCGCGCGGTCCGCGGAGGCGAGGGCGCGGGCCGCCGCCTCGCGCACCAGGGCGTACGCGTCGGCGCGGGCCGCCTCGCCGAGCGTCTCGGCCACCTGACTGGGCCTGCCGCCGCCCGCGCCCCCGCCCGGCGCGCCGAGCCGACCCAGCGCCTCCGCCGCGCGCACGCGCAGCGGCCAGCTCGACGAGGTCCGCAGGAGCTCCGAGACGGCCGCGATCGCCGGTCCGTGCCGGACCGCGCCGAGCGCCGCGAGCGCCGCGCGCCGCACGCTCTCCTCGGGATCGCCGAGCGCGTCGACCACCGCGGCCTGCGCCTCCGGCTCGGGCCGGGTCGCGAGCAGCTCGACCGCGCGCGTGCGCACCTCGATCGCCGGGTGCCGCACGAGCGCCACGAACCCGCTCACGACCGCCGCCGCGATCCCCTCGACGGCGGCCTCCACCTGCCGCCTCGGCTCCGGGGCGAGCGCCGCGCGCCCGTCCGTGAACGGCGCGAGCCCGAGCGCCGCGACGCCCCCGCCGGCGCCGCGATCGCCGCCTGCCCCGCCCGACACGGCCGCGCCGCGCGACAGGATCGCGTCCGCGACGACCAGGGCCCGCTCGGGCGACGTCGCGACCGCGGCGACCGCGGCCTTCTGCAGCGCCGGGCCGAGCGCCACGAGCGCGGCCGCGCGATCCTCCGGGCCGGGCGGATCGGGGTCGAGCCCCGCGAGCACGCCCTTCACCGTCAGCGCGCCGTCCGGCACCGGCAGCGGCTCGCGCGTGCGCGGGTACGCGCGCCGCGTGAGCGCGACCGCCGCCGACACCGCGGCGGCGCGCAGCCCCTCGTCCGACGAGAACGCGCCGGCCGCGATCGCCTGGGCGGCCCCGCCCGCGGCGACCGCCTCGGCCTCGCCGGCGCCGCTTCCCCCGGGTCCCGCGCTGCCGCCGCCGCCGAGCCGCGCGAGCGTGAGCAGCGCCGCGCGGCGGAGCTCCGGCTCGCTCGAGTCGGCGAGCGACATGAACAGCGCGGGCCCCTCGCCGCCGCCCGCGAGCTCGCCCAGCGCGCGGACCGCGGCGGCGCGCGGCACGGAGCCGGCCTCGGGCGCCCTCGCGACCGCGGACAGCGCCGCGGCGTGCTTCCGGTCGTGCGTCAGCCCGAGGCCGACCGCCGCGAGCGCCCGCACCTCCGGCGCCGGCGACGACAGGAGCCGCGCGAGCAGCGCCACCGCCTTGGCCGCCGGCCGCCCGCCGCCCGCCGCGAGCCGCGCCACGCCCCACGTCGCGGCGACCGCGACCGCGTCGTTCGGCAGCACGCTCGCCGCCGCGTCGCGCGGCGCGAGCATCTGCTCGTAGCGCTCCAGCATGGCCGGATCGCGCAGCGCGCCGCACGCGATCATCGCGCGGGCGCGCAGGCCCTTGTCTGCCTGGCCGACCGCGAAGTTGTAGAGCGCCGGCCCGGCGCCCTTGTTCTCGACGTAGGCCAGCACCTCGATCGCGACCTTCTGCTGCGACTCCTTCTCGTCCGCGAGCGCGTCGAGCAGCGGCTTCACGGCGCGGGCGCCGATCTTCGCGAGCTCCGCGCGCGCCGCCGCGCTCGCCGCGCGGCCCTCGCCGCGGACCTTCTGCATCAGCGGGAAGGTCATCGCGCCGTAGAGCTCCACGAGCAGCCGCCGGTAGAGCGGCTTCTGCGGGTTGCCGACCGCGACCGGCAGGAGCTCGCGCTCGAGCACCTCGAGCGAGCCCCTGCCGAGGTTCACCTGCATCGACATCCGCGCCGCGCGCGCGACGAGCTCCTCGTCGTTCGACGCCCTCACCACCCGGCGGAAGAGCCGGTCGGCCTCGTCGGCCTGCCCCGCGGTGAGCAGCAGCTCGGCGAGGTCGAAGTACACCGCGAACAGCCGGTCGTTCTTCGCGAGCGCCTGCCGGTACTCGGCGATCGCGCGCGGGAAGTCCTGCCGCCGGCGGTACATGTCGCCGAGCTTCTGGTGGCCGCTCGCGTCCTCGGGCGACAGCTCGACGGCCCGCGCGGCGTACCGGATCGCGTCGTCGTCGCGGTACAGCTCCGCGGCGTACTGCGCCATGCGCTGGTAGAACTCGCGGGCCCGCTTCGGGTTCACCTCGACGAGCTTGCCCAGCACGTCGATCGCGCCGAGGAGGTTCTGCTGGAGCACGAGCACGCGCTCCAGCGCGAGGAGCGAGTCCTCGTCGCCCGGCGCGGCCTGGACCAGCCTCCGGAGCGTGGCCTCGGCGTCGGGAAGCCTGTGCAGCTTGCGCTGCACCTCCGCGAGCAGCCGCCCCGCCTCCAGGTCGGGCGGGGTCGCGTTGAAGCGCGCGGCGAGCGGCGCGACGCGGCTCGGCAGCTCGTGGGTGAGCGACCAGAGGCTGACGATGTGGGTGCGCGCCTCGCGCGCGAGCAGCTTGTCGTTGCCCGCCCCGGCGAGCAGCTGCTCCCAGAGCTCGCGCGCCTCCGTGTAGCGCGGCCCCGCGTTGCCGAGCGCGCTCGCGGTGCGCTCCAGCGCGATCGCGAGCGCCTTCTTGTAGCGGCTGTTCGCGGGCTCGAGCTGCACCGCCTCCCGGAGCGCGGCGAGCGCCTCCGCCACCATGTCGTGGTCGAGGTACACCTCGCCGAGCGTGGCCGCGGCGCGCGCCCGGCTCGGCACGACCTGCTTGATGCGCGCCCACGTCTCCAGCGCCTTCTTCTTGTCTCCGGCCTGGAAGTACCGGTCGCCCAGGTCGACGAGGTGGCTCGGATCGCCGCCCGCGGCCCCGGCGAGCCGCTGGAGCACCTTGAGGGCCCGGTCCTTCTCCTCCACCCGCTCGTAGAAGTCGGCGACGGCCGCGAGCGTCTCGGCCTCGTCCGCGACGCGCCCCTCGAGCTGGGTGAGCAGCGCGAGCGCCTTGGGCCGGTCGCCCCGCTGGATGAGCGTCTCGCACAGCTCGAAGACGAAGTCTGCGTTGCCCGGGGCCGCCTTGATCAGGAGCTCGTACTCGCGGATCGCGGCGTCGAGCTCGCCGGCGGTCTGGAGCAGGTGGACGAGCCGGAGCCGCGTGTCGATGTGCTTGCCGTCGAGCGCGAGCGCCCTCCTGTAGATCCCGATCGCCTTGTCGACGTCGCCGGTCTCCTCGTACAGGGCGCCCAGCGTCGCGAGCCGCTGGAAGTCCTGCCCCTTCTCGGCCTCGAGGATCGCGATGAGCTCCGCGAGCTTGCCCTCGGCGCGGAACGCGTCGGTCATGATGAGCAGGATCTCGGCCCGCACCCCGGCGGCGCTGCCGGCGATGGCGAGCGCCCGCTTCAGCACGGCGAGCGCCTCGTCCATCTTCTTCTGCTTGGCGAGCGCCTGCCCGAGATCGCGCAGCGCCGGCGCGAGCGCCCGGTTGTCGCCGGCCGCGGCCTTCACGAGCTCGCGGAACTCGGCCTCGGCGCGCGCGTGGTGCCCGCGCGCCGAGAGCTCGCGCCCGAGCTCGGCCTTCACGAAGAGCGAGCCCTGCGCGTTCTTCACGAGCGCGTCGTGCTGCGCCTTGGCCGCCTCGAAGTCGGAGAGGTCGAGGCAGAGCGCGAGCAGCGTGCGCCGGGTCTGCTCGACGTCCGCGGGGACCTTGAGCAGCGGCAGCGCCTTCTCGTAGTGCGCGCGCGCGCGGGCCTTGTCGCCGCGATCCGCCTCGAGCTGGGCGAGCGCCATCATCGCCGCCGGGTCCCCGGGCCGGTCCGCGATGGCGGCCTCGTAGGTCTTGATGGCGTCGTCGTAGCGCCCGTCCTGCTTGTAGACGCCGGCGAGCACGACCTTCGAGGCCCAGGCGTCGGCCCCCGGCTGCGCGGCGCGGCGCTCGAACTCCTCGACGAGCTTCTTCAGGTTCCCGTCGCGCTCGCGGTAGAGCTGGGCGAGGCGCTGGAGGGGGAAGGGCGCGCTCGGCTGGCTCATGACGATGGCCGTGTAGCGCGCGATCAGCGCGTCGCTCGACGGGCCGCCCCGCTTCCCGTCGCCGGTCTCGGCCGGCTCCGGCTTCGCCTGCGGCGGCTTCGCGGGCTGCGGCCGCGCGGCGGGGCCAGGCTTGCTGCCGCCGGGCTTCGGGGCCTTCGGCCTGGGCCGCTTGCCGCGGCCGGACGGATCGAAATCCGCGGCCTCGGCGTGCGGGATCGCGAGCGTCGCGGCCGCGGGGATCAGGACCGCGAGGCAGCCGGCCAGAACGTGGGATCGCACCTGGGTAGGGTAGACCGACGGTGCGCGGCGGGCCACGCGGAGCAGCGGCGGCGCCGGGAACGGGCGCGATCGGGGCGGCGCGGATGCGGGACATGCGAGGCCGCTGAGCTCAGCAGACGACTTTCCAATTCCGGCCGGGCCCTTGACGCGCCGGGGGCGGCCGGGGACAGTCCCCCGCGCGCCCTGGTGGCGTCGACCCCATCACGTCGAGCGATGGCCCCTGCGCGCGGCGAGTCGCCATGCCCTTCGTCCCAGCCCGCGGCCAGTCCGATTGTCGCGAGCTCCGCCGCGCGGGCGCAGGACAGGATATGTCGACAAGACGCCCTTCATAGGCCAGCTCCCTGCTCGTCACGGTGATGTCCTATCAGGACCCCGCCGGCCGGGAGCCGGAGAAGCTCTATCACGGCTTCATCCTTGGCCTCCTCGTGCAGCTCGAGGGCGATTACGACGTTCGCTCGAACCGCGAGTCCGGCCTCGGCCGCGCGGGCATGCTCGTGCGGCCGCGCGCGCCGGGCCGTCCAGGCGCCGTGCTGGAGCTCAAGGTGCCACAGCGAGGCGAGACCCCGGAGCAGGCGCTCCTCGCCGCGGCGCGGCAAGTCTGCAATCGCCGTTACGCGGTCGAGCTGGTCGCCGCCGGCGCCGCCCCCGTGCATGAGCTGGTCGCGGTCTTCGACGGAAAGCGCGCCTGGGTGAGGCTCGTCGATGAGGTACTCGGCGCCAAGGACGGACACGCGCCGGGCCAATCGACTCGGGCAGACGTGGAGTACATCGTTGTTCGTATGTGGTGAGGCGCACAACCTCGGATCCGCCCTCGCCGCGAGCTCACCGGCTGCGGTCCCTGACGTTGCCTTGCTTACAGCACAATTTGCTGACGGAGAGCGCTGCAGTTCTGGATATCCTCGGTCGCTGCGATGAGCTCGTCCGAAGCACCCCACAGGCGAGCGCTGCGGCTCTCTGAGTCGTCTCGGGGGTACCGCTGATGCGCGCTGGTGACATCGTCGCCGACCGCTTCGAGATCGAAGGGCACGCGACCTCCGGCGGCATGGCGCAGATCTTCCGCGCCCGCGATCGGCTCACGGGCGAGCCGGTCGCGCTGAAGATCCTCCAGCGCACGGGCCCGCAGGAGTCGCACCGCTTCCGCCGGGAGGCTCACGCGCTCGCCGCGCTCCGCCACCCGGGGGTCGTCGGGTACGTCGCCCACGGCACGACCGAGGGCGGCGAGCTCTACCTCGCCATGCAGTGGCTCTCCGGCGAGACGCTCGCCGAGCGCTTGCTCCGCGAGCCGCTCACCGTCCCCGAGAGCCGCTCGCTGGGCGTGCGCGTCGCCTCCACGCTCGGCGCCCTCCACCGGCTCGGCGTCGTCCACCGCGACCTCAAGCCGAGCAACCTCCTGCTCGTCGGCGGCTCCGTCGACGAGGTCACCCTCCTCGACTTCGGCGTCGTGCGCGTCGCGGACGCAGGCCAGGAGCTCACCATGCCCGGCGTGATGCTCGGCACCCCCGGCTACATGGCCCCCGAGCAGGCGCGCGGCGAGGTCGCCATCGACGCCCGCGCCGACGTCTTCGCCCTCGGCTGCATCCTCTACCGCTGCCTCACCGGCCGGCCCCCGTTCGTCGGCAACGACGGCCTCTCGGTGCTCGTGAAGGTCCTCCTCGAGGATCCGCCGCGGCTCCGGGAGCTCCGCGGCGAGGTCCCGGCCGCGCTCGACGACCTCGTGACGCGCATGCTCGCCAAGGCCCCGCGCGACCGCCCCCGCGACGGCGCGGCCGTGGCCGCCGAGCTCGGGTCGCTCGGCGATCTCGCGCCAGCCTCGCGGCGCGGCCTCCCCCTGCCCATCGGCGGCCCGACGCCCGAGCTGACGACCGGCGAGCGCCGGATGATCTGCCTCCTCCTCGCCCGCGACGGCGCGCTCGACAGCGACGCTACCCGGTCCGAGGGCGAGGACGCGCTCCGCGTGCGCGCGCTCAGCGCCCTGGCCGAGCGCCACCAGGGCCGCCTCGAGATCATCGAGGCGCGCTCTCCCGTCGTGGTGCTGTCCGGCCTCGTCGCGCCGACCGACCTCGCCGCCCGGGGGGCGCGGTGCGCGCTCGCGATGCAGGTGCTGCTCGGCGGCGCGCCCGTCGCGCTCGTCTCGGGGCGCGCCGAGATCACCGCCCGATCTCCCATCGGCAAGCTCATCGATCAGGCCGCCGCGCTGCTCGCCGGCGACGAGGCGCGGCTCGGCGTGGTCCGCATCGACGAGGTCACGGCCGGCCTGCTCGGCGCGCGGTTCGATCTCGGGTCGGATCACGCGGGCCATCTCCTGCGCGGCGAGTGCGACGACCTCGAGGCGGTGCCGCGCCTCCTCGGCAAGCCGACGCCGTGCGTGGGCCGTGACCGCGAGCTGTCGCTCCTGGAGGCGACGTTCGTCCAGTGCATCGAGGAGCAGACCCCGTCCGCGGTGCTGGTGACGGCCCCCGCCGGCATGGGCAAGTCGCGCTTGCGCGTCGAGCTGCTCCGGCGCCTCCGAGCGCGGGACGAGCCCATGGCGGTCTGGATCGCGCGCGGCGACCCCATGAGCGCCGGCTCTGCCTTCGGCCTCCTGGCGCAGGTGCTCCGCCGCGCGCTCGGCGTCGCCGACGGCGCGCCGGCCGCGGCGGTGCAGCGCAAGATCCGCGAGCGCGTCGGTCGTCACGGCGAGCGCGGCGCCCACGTCGCGCCCTTCCTCGGCGAGCTCGTGGGGACGCCCTTCCCGGACGAGGCCAGCGAGGCGCTCAGGGCAGCGCGGCGGAGCTCCGTGCTCATGGGCGATCAGCTGCACCTCGCGTGGGAGGAGTTCCTGCGCGCCGAGTGCGCGGCGCAGCCGGTGCTGCTCGTCCTCGAGGACATGCACTGGGGCGACCTGCCCACGGTCGGCATGATCAACAGCGCCCTCCGCAACCTGCGCGACGCGCCTCTCATGGTGCTGGCGCTCGGCCGGCCCGAGGTGCGCGAGATGTTCCCGAAGCTGTGGGCCGGCCGCGGCGTCCAGGAGATCGAGCTCACGGGGCTCTCGCGCCGCGCCAGCGAGCGGCTCGCGCGCCAGGCGCTCGGCGGCGCCCTCACGGAGGAGATCATCGGCACGCTGATCGAGCGGGCCGACGGCAACGCCTTCTTCCTGGAAGAGCAGATCCGCGCTGCCGCCGAGGGGCGAGGGGCCGCGCTGCCGGAGACGGTGCTGGCGATGGTGCAGGCGCGGCTCGAGGCGCTCGATCCCGAGGCGCGGCGTGTCCTCCGGGCGGCGAGCGTCTTCGGCCAGAGCTTCCGGCCCGCCGGCGTCGCCGCGCTGCTCGGCGGCGCCGACGCCGAGGTGGCGGTCCGGCTCGCCGAGCTCGTCGAACGCGAGGTGATCGCCCCGAGGCGGCCGCCTGGCCGGGGCGGCGCGCCTGGTGAAAGCCTCTCCTCCACGTCGTCCGCGCGCGGCAGGCCCGGGGACGGGCCCGAGCGCGAGGCCTCGCCGGCGCGCCGTGCCGGGGCGCCCGAGCCTGGCCCTCCGATCGAGGCGGGCGCGGACGACGCCGAGCACAGCTTCCGGCACGGCCTTGTGCGGGAGGCGGCGTACGGGGCGCTGACGGAGTACGACCGGCGGCTCGGCCACCGGCTGGCGGGCGAGTGGCTCGAAGGGGAGGGGAAGGGCGACGCGGCGGAGCTCGCGGAGCACTTCGAGCGCGGCGCCCAGCCGGGGCGCGCGGCCGCGTGGTACCGGCGCGCGGCGGAGCAGGCGCTGCGCGGCAACGATCTCCTCGCCGCGATCCGCCATGCCGAGCGCGGCCTCGCGTGCGGCGCGACCGGAGCAGAGGCGGGCGGGCTGCTCCTCGTCGACGCGGAGGCTCGCGTGTGGCGTGGCGATTTCGCCGTGGCCGAGCAGCGCGCGCTCGACGCCGTCGCGCTGTTCGAGCTCGGCTCGTCGTCCTGGTACTCCGCCGTGACCTGGGTGGTCACGGCGGCTGGCAAGCAGGGGGCCTTCGATCGCGTGGAGTCCTGGGTGGCGACGGCGCGGGGCGCGTCGCCCCGCGAGCGCGCGCTGACCGGGAGGGACGTCTGCCTCGTCGAGGGGGCCAACTGGCTCGCCTTCGGCGGCCGCTACGCGGTGGCGGACGGGATCATCGAGGCCCTCGAGCGCAGCGGGGAGGAGGAGCGGCCGCTCGACGTCGAGGTGCTCGCCAGGCTCTACGAGGCGCGCGCCATCCGCACCATGACCTCCGGCGATCTCGGCGCCTGCCTCGACGGCATCGAGGCGGCGCTCGCGGTGTTCGAGCGGAGCGGCGATCGCCGCAACGCGTGCTCGCTGCGGGTGAACCTGGGCGCCATCACCATGGAGCTCGGGGACTACGAGGGGGCCGAGGCCGCGCTGCGCGCCGCGCTCCGCGCGGCGGAGCAGATGGAGCTCACGGATCTGGCCGCGGTCGCCCGCACCAACCTGGGCAACGTGATGAGCGCCCGCGGCAATCTCGACGAGGCCCGGCGGGTCCAGGCCGAGGCGATCGCGACGTTCCAGCGGCTGGGCGATCCGAGGGCCGAGGGGATCGCCCGCGCCTACCTGGGGAAGGCGGCGCTGCTCGGCGGCGATCTCGGCACCGCCGAGGCCGAGGCCCGCGCGGCCGCGGAGCTCCTGCGGAGCGCGCCGCCGATGCGCGCGGCGGCGTGGGCCCTCTCCGCGCGGGTCCTGCTCCGGAAGGGCTGCGCCGAGGAGGCGCTCGCCCTCTCCGGCGACGCGCTCTCCCTCCTGGAGTCGCTCGGCGCGGTCGAGGAGGGCGAGTCGCTGATCCGGCTCGTGCGGGCCGAGGCGCTCTTCGCGAGCGGCCGGCAGGCCGAGGGGCTCGACGCGATCGCGCGGGCGCGCCGCAGCGTGATGTCCCGTGCCGGGCAGATCTCGAATCCTCGCTACCGGGATCAGTTTCTGTCTGCGCTCGACAACGGCGAGACGCTCGCGCTCGCGGCGCGCTGGCTCGGCGACAGCGACGGTCCATGAACTCGCGCCTCGTCACACGTGGGACTCCCTGCTCGCGGCTCTTCCAGGAGCCGTGTGCTGCCCACGAGCGCGCCTGAACGACCGTTTCCTCGCCGTTCTCACGACGTCACCGCAGGCGCGGAATTTTAGGGTTCCTCCGGAAAATTCGTTGAGGAAATTCCTGATGCGTGTTTCATTTGTGAGGAGGGGGCTATGCAATACCGTTTCAAATTCGCAATCTCGTTGCTGGGTCTATCGTGCGTTCTCCCGGCCTGTATCGGCGAGGCTGACCCCCTGGAGGCAGCCGGCGGCACGGCGGAGCAAGAGATGGTGACGCGGAATGCGTTCACGAAGGAAGCGCTCGTGGAGAGTGCGTTCGCGACAGACACGCTTGCCACGGAAGCGCTCACGGGCAACGCGCTGACGAGCGACGCAGTCGCGAGCAGCAGCGATGTCATGAGGGCGCTGCGCGATCCTCTGGCTCGCGAGTTCTTGACGTACGTGGCGAGCTGCGCGCTCCCGGAGGGGCAATCCGTGCAGGTCTCCCTGGACGGCGAGACCTATACCTTCGGGGGGAGCATCGGTCTTGCCGTCGAGTGGGGCCGAGCTCATGGGAAGTGCAACGCTCACTGCCAAGGCTGGGTCTCGGCCTGCATGCTGGCCAGAATCAACGATGTCGGGCAAAGCGTGCCCATCTCGATGCGTGGCAAGCACAAGGCCCTTGACTCGGATCAAGCGGAGCGGGATGCCTTCCCTCGGCGGGAGGCGGCCTATTTCGGCGACCTCTTCGCGCCGGAGCAGCGCCGGTTCGCGTGCAAGTCGCCCGGCTCGACGCTCATCAGCCGCGTGTGCGGCGGGACGGGCGTCGACACGCAGGGCTGCATCGTCGACGTCCTCGGCGACTGCGACGCCATCTGCGGCGCTCCGACGTCGGACGGCAGCTTCCCGAACTGCGTTGGCGGTGGCCATACGACGCCGACGACGGTGACCGTCTTCCGGGAGTAGCGGGTCCGGGTTTCCGTCGCGTGCGCCTCGTCGGTGGCAAGCGCGACGGCCACGGGCTCCTCTCAGCTGCGTTCGCCAGCGCGTGATTTTCCGGCAGCAGCAGCCGAGTCGGCCCCTCACCTGCGCCGCCGCCCGGTTCGCCGCGCGCCTCGCCTCGGGCTGACCCGCTGCGGACGCCTCCCCGCGACGGCTCGCCGCTTTCGTACTATGGTCGCGCCGCCATGAAACGAAGGCTGCCCGCCCCGCTCGCCTGCCTGCTGCTCGCCGCCTGCGCCTCCTCGGAACCCCGACCGAAGGAGCCGCTCGGCCAGATCCCGGAGGCGACGACCACGGCGAAGCCCGAGTGGCTTCCCTTCCGCATCCGCGCCGGCAAGAGCGTCGCCGCCGATCCGCGCGAGAAGCACTTCGCCGAGCTCCGGCAGCTCACCTTCGGCGGCGAGAACGCCGAGGCCTACTGGTCGCCCGACGGCAGGAAGCTCGTGTTCCAGTCGACCCGCGACGAGAACAAGTGCGACCAGCAGTACATCCTGGATCTGGAGAGCGGCGAGGTCCGCCGGGTCTCGAACGGCCAGGGCAAGACCACCTGCGGCTACTTCCTCTTCCCCGCGCCCGCGGCCTCTGCCCAGGCGCGCGTCCTCTTCGCCTCCACGCACGCCGCCGGCGAGGCGTGCCCCCCGAAGCCCGACCACTCGCAGGGGTACGTCTGGCCGCTCGACGAGTTCGACATCTACACCGCGAGCGCCGACGGCTCGGATCTCCGCCCCCTCATCCAGGGCAAGGGTTACGACGCCGAGGCGACCGTCGCGTTCGACGGCTCGCGCCTCGTGTTCACGAGCACGCGCGACGGGGACATCGACCTCTACACCGCGAAGCTCGACGGCTCGGACGTCAAGCGCATCACGAGCACGCCCGGCTACGACGGCGGCGCCTTCTTCTCCCCCGACGCGACCAAGCTGGTCTGGCGGGCGAGCCGCCCCACCGGACCGGCGCTCGACGACTACCGCGCGTTGCTCGCCAAGGGGCTCGTGCGCCCCAGCGCGCTCGAGATCTTCGTCGCGGGCGCCGACGGGCAGAACCCGCGCCCGGTGACGAGGAACGGCCGCGCCAACTTCGCGCCCTACTTCCTCCCGGACTCGCGGCGGATCCTCTTTGCCTCCGATTTCAGCACCCCCCAGGGCGCCCGGGGCATGCCCAACTTCGACCTCTACCTTGTCGACTCCGACGCGCCCCCGACGGCGGACGGCGTGCCGCCCGTCGAGCGCGTGACCTTCTACGAGGGCTTCGACAGCTTCCCCATGTTCTCTCCGACCGGCGAGCACGTCGTCTTCGCCTCGAACCGGCACGGCGCGAAGCCCGGCGAGACCAACCTGTTCGTCGCCCGCTGGGTCGAATGACCGCGCCGCCGTCGCGGACCCGCGCGCCGCTCGCGCTCGCGTCGGCGTGCGCGCTCGCGGGCTGCTCGGGCGCCCCGGCGCAGCCGTCCCGCCCTGCCGAGGCCACCCTCCCGTCGATGGACGCCGCGGGCGCGGCCTACACCTCGCCCGCGCGCTGGAGCTACCATCCGGCGGCGCCCGACGCCGCGGTCGCGTGGGCGCCGTTCGCCGGCGCCGGCTGCGTCGTCGTCGCCCAGGGAGGGCAGCGATGGACGGTGACGCCCGATCCACGGACGTCCACGCCGCCGCCGAGCGCCGCCGGGCCCGCCGCGCAGGCCGCGCGCTGCGCCGGCCAGGGCAGGACGAGCGCCTCGCCTGCGCCGGAGGAGCTCACCGCGATCGTGCGGCGCTCGCCGGCCTCCTGGATGTTCGTCGGCGCGAGCGGCGCCATCTACGAGGCCTCCTCGCCGCTCGGCCAGCTCACGCGGGCGCTCTCTCCGCCCGAGCCGCTCCTGCAGGTCGCGGGCGCCGGCGGCTCGCTGATCGGGGTGACCCGGGGCGGCGGGGTGCTCCGGTGGCGCGAGGAGCTCGGATGGAAGCCGGTGCTGCTCGACGGCGCCGCGGGGCAGGGCGGGGCCCCGCCGCGCGCCTTTGGCGTCGCCATGGCCGACGGCGGCCGCGCGCTCGTGCTCGCGTTGCCGGAGGCGCTGTTCGCCAGCGAGGACGGCGGGGGCACCTGGTCGCGCGCGCCGCTCCCGACGATGGGCCTCTCGCGGGTCGGCGCCCTCGGGGGCGAGCTCCTCGCCGAGGGGCTCCTCGCGTCGGCGACCTGGGATCCACGGCGCACGCCCGCGTTCTCCCGCAGCGCGGCGACGCTCCCGCGGGCCGACGTCGAGCTCGACGTGACGACCCCGCGCGCCCCGTCCGCCTCCGCCGTCTCGATCGGGCGGGCGGCGATGAGCGGCGATCGCTATGTCGAGGCGGTCCGCCCGGAAGACGCCGGCGCGCCGTGGCTCTTCGCGAGCGGCCCCATCGAGGGGCCGCTCAAGGAGGCGGCCATGCCGGGCACGGGCGACTGCGGGAGCATCAAGCTCGGCGCGAACGGCCGGCGCGTCGTCGCGGTGTGCGCCGAGCCGGACGGCGATCGCGTCGTGGCGCGGGTGCTCCGCAGCGACGATGGCGGCGGCGCGTGGTCGCCGGCCGCCACGCTGGAGACGCCGGACATCGACCAGGTCGGCGTCGCGGTGGCGCCCGATGGCGCGGCGCTCCTGACCGGCGTCTGCAAGCCGAGCGACGGCGCGGACAGCTGCAAGCCGACCGCGCCGCTCCTCCTGTCCCACGACGGCGCCCACGACGAGGATCGCGCCGCGGTCGCCCTCGCGGCGGCCCCCACGCTCGGCGCGCCCGCCGTGCTGCCCGCGTTCTCGGCGGACGGGCGCTCCGCGTATTTCCTCGGCTTCCGCGGCAAGGACGAGCGCCTCGCGCTGTTCGTCTCGCACGACGGGGGCGAGACCTTCGCGCCGCGGCCGCTCGACGCGACCGCCGCGCTGCCCGCCCCGCAGGCTGACGGCGCCGAGGACGAGGACGAGGAGGGCGGGCCGGGCGACGGTCCCTCGCCGGAGGGGTTCGACGTCGTCGAGGAGAGCGCGCTGCGCCCGGCGGAGGACGGCGCCGTCGGCCTGCTGCTCTCGGAGCGCGGCTCGCTCACGTACCTGACCGCCGACGAGGACGGCCGGGTGCTCACGGCGACGACCCCGCCGGCGGAGAGCGCGGCGTTCGCCGGCTTCGGGCGGCGCGTGCTCGCGCTCGCGTCGCGCGCGCGAGACAGCGGCGATGACGTCGCGGCGCTCTGGGAGTCGCTCGACGGCGGCGTGAGCTGGGCGGAGCTCCCGGAGATGCCGGCGCTCTCGCGCGAGGTCTCCGAGGCCCAGCTCGCCATCACATGCGGCGCCAGCGGCTGCCTCTTCGGCGACGTGGCGACCCGCGTCGGCTGGGGCGGCCAGGCCGACGGCGCGCTGCCGCGCGCGCCGGAGCCGGCCCCGCGCGCGCAGCCTTCCGCGCGCACGCCCATCGTCTGCGAGACGCTGCCGTCCTCGAAGTGGACGCGCGTCGACCATGTCGACTCGAGCGGCCTCGGCCTGCCCGACGGCGACGAGCTCTTGCGCGGCCGGTCGGTGTGGTCGTTGCTCACGCGCGCCCCGAGCGGCGCCGTCGACGTCGTCTCCGCGATGCTCCCCGAGTCCGGCGCCGGGGAGGCGCGGGTCGTCACGCGATCGCTGCTGCCCGCGGTGCCGGCGGGGCTCGGGCGAGCGCGGGTCGCGACCAACGTCACCTCCCAGATGGAGGGCTACGCCGTGGCGCGCCTGCGGATCCCAGGCGGCGCGGCGGCGCCGGGGGCCCCGATGCGCAACGTCGAGGTCGCCTGGGAGAACTGGATGGATGGCACCTCGGGCCGCGGCACGATCCCCGACGCCGGCCCGTTCGAGCTCGGCGACGTGAAGGTCGTCCCCGACGCCGCGCGAAAGCCGCGCGCGGGCGCCCGACCGCAGGCCGGCCCGGGAGGCGCGGCCTCGCGCCGCGCGCCGCCCCCCGACGACTTCTTCGATCCCGCGCTCCTGTCGGTCTCGCTGCGCGGGCTCTTCATCAGGCCGCACTCCGACAGCGCTCAGTCGGCGCTCACGTTCTTCTACGAGCCGCCGGGGAAGCTCCAGCGCTTCGACTTCCCGTCCTGGCCCGCGTCGGGCCTTCACGGCAGCCTCGACGTGCGCGCCGATGCGGTCCTGGCGGACGGCCAGCCCGTCGGCGTGGGGATGGTCCGGCAGGCGTCGAACGGCCCGATGATCGGGATGCTGCTCGCCCACCGCCCGGCGCCTCCTGCCGGCGCGTCCGCCGCGCCGGGCCCGGGCGCCGCGTGGGTGATCGATGCCGTCTCGGTCGCTCCGCCGGCGGACCGCGATCGGATCGTGCACACCGACTGGACCTACGCAGGACGGTCGATCGGCGTGGCGACGCTGGTCGCCCATCCCGGGCACGCGGCGGCGTGGTCGATCTTCCAGCCGTTCCGCGCGGATGGCACGCTCGGCCCCGCTCAGCCGCTGCCGACGCCGTTCGACCTCGGAGACGCGCCGCGCCCCTGCTCTGCCGCCGAACGCGCGGCGACCGCGCGCCAGGAGGCGCCGCTCTTCCTCGGCAGCACGGCCTTGTTCTCGGGCACACGCCACCCGGTGCTCGTCGTGGACGCCGCTGGTCCCTCCAGTCCGCCCGAGGTCACGGTGCTCCTGACCTCCACCACGGTGCTCCACGGTACGCCTGCCGCGCCGTGTGTTGCGGGCTGGGAAGCACGAGCGATCGGACGGGCGCCCCGCTCTGCGATCATCCCCGGCGATCTCGCCCAGGCGTGGTTGTTCCGGGCCGCGGCGGGCTCGGCGGTCGCTGTGGGCGGATCGAGCGGCCCGGCCGTCGAGCTCCGCCCGATGGTGTGCCGCTTCGATCCCGGCGCGGAGGTCCCGGAGGCGGTATGGAGTGAGCCGGGCATGGCGCAGCCCGCGCGTTGAGCGACGGCGGAAAACAAAAACGACGAATGAAACGAAGCTGACGGTGAGATGAAACGATCCCGGATCCTGGCTCGCGGTAACCTTCTAGCGACTCGCGTGTGCGCTTCGGCGCTTGCGTTCGCGGTCCCTGCGGCGATAGCCTGGCCTGCCTAAACGGGAGGCGGCATGATCCGGAAGCGACGGCGGTTCGAGCTCAGGAAGACGCTGTTCCTGCTTCCGAACCTGATCACGCTCTCATCGATCTTCTGTGGCTTCGATTCGATCCGGCGCTCCGCGACCGCGCACTCGGAAGATGATTTCTACCGCGCCGCGCTGCTGATCGTCTTCGCGATGTTCTTCGACACCCTCGACGGGCGTGTCGCGCGGATGACGAAGACCCAGAGCGCCTTCGGCCTGCAGATCGACTCGCTGGCCGATATCGTCTCGTTCGGCGTGGCGCCGTCGATGCTCGTGTATCAGTGGACGCTGCACCGCTTCGATCTCGCGGGGCTGCTCGTGTCGTTCATCTTCACGGCCTGCGGCGCGGTCCGGCTGGCGCGCTTCAACGTCCTCTCCATGGGTGAGGCGGGCAAGCCCACGAAGCCTTCGAAGTACATCGTCGGCCTCCCGATCCCGGGCGCGGCGGGCATCCTCGTCTCGATCGTGGTCGCGAACCACGCGGCCGCCGGCGAGATCGGCGGCGAGCGCTACGCGTCGGCGATCCTCGCCACCACGACGATCCTGTCGCTGCTGATGGTCTCGACCATCCGGTTCCGCTCTTTCAAGGATCTCCGGCTCAACGTCCGGACGGTGCTCTTCGTGGCGTTCGCTGTCGGGTCGAGCGCGGTGATCTCGACGCAGCTGCAGCCCGCGTTCGTGCTCGTGTGGTTGCTCGGCTTCTACGTGCTGCTCGGGATCTTCGAGTCGCTCTGGCACCTGCCTGCGCGGCTCCGCGGCCTGCGTCGGGACTCGGTGCCTCCGCCCACGCTACCCCCTGCGGCCTGAAGCGCCTGCGGCCTGAAGCGCCTGCGGCTGAGGCACCTGCGGCCTGAGGCGCCTGCGGCCTGAGGCACCTGCGGCCTGAAGCGCCTGCGGCCTGAGACACCTGCTGCCTGAGGCGCGTCGGCTCGGGCTCACCCCTGGTGGCCGGCATCGCGATCCAACCGCTCCGGCTCATTTTTGAGTAGACTGCGTGCGATGAAGAACCGCGTGTTCTTTCCGCAGGCCGCGCTCGACGACTGGATCGCGAGCGACCGCGTCGATCTGAACAACGACGAGCTTCTGATCAAGACCGAGGGCCGCCGCTACAAGATCATCGAGGCGATCCGCGTGCTCCGCGAGGTGACGGGCTCGGCGGACATCCACGAGGTCCTCGGCAGGGTCAAGACGCGGGCGTTCCTGCGGGAGCTCGGGGCGGAGATCCTCGAGGGGTCCATGATCATCGGCGACAACGCCTACGACGTGATCCCGGGGTTCATCGGCGCCCCGGTGGGCACGTTCGCCGAGCACCGCAAGGTCGCCCCGGCGGGGACCGCGACCAGCAGCAGCCCGACGAGCGACGAAGAGCTCCTGGCCGCGTTCCTCACCAGCAAGATGTAGCGGCGCCGCGCCCGGTTGCTTGGGCGCCGCGCCCGGTTGCCTTGGCGCCCCCGCCGGCGCGCCACACCCGCGGTGGCGAGGCGCTGCCGATACGGTCTCTCGCGCCCGCCTCTCCCGGCGCATCCGCGCTGTCAGGCCTCGGCCTACGAGAGTACGCTCCCGCCTCTGCGGCCGGCGGGCCATCCCCGGTGAGGCAGGCTATAACGGGGCCATGCCCGAGGTCATCTCCGGGATCAGCTTCGCGCTCGCCCTGCTGTTCTACAGCGCTGCCAGCGCGCTCTTCTTCCTCGACGTCGCCCGCAGCCGCGCCCGGCTCCCCTCCACGGGCGACCTCGCGGGCCTCTTCGGCGCGGGGGCGCGCGTCCACGACCCCGGCGCTCGGCCGAGCGCCGCGGTCGCCGCGTCCGCCTCGCGGCACGCGCCCTTGCTGCTCGGCCTGGGCGCCCTCGGGCACGCGACCTACGTCACGCTCGCCAGCTTCGTCGCGCGGGTCTGCCCGGTGCACTCCGTTCATTTCATGCTCTCGGTCGCGTCCCTCCTCGCGATCGCCGTTTACCTCGTCGCCCGCCATCGCTTTCGCATCGACGCGCTCGGGCTCCTCATCGGGCCGCTCGGGCTCGCTTTCCTGCTCGGCACGTTCTTCCTCGGAAAGCCGCACCCCGAGCCGAAGCTCAGCCCGCTGTTCATCGCGGCGCATGTCATGGCGAACCTGCTCGGGATCGCCCTCTTTCTGCTCGCCGGCGCCTCCGCGGCGCTCTACCTCGTCCAGGAGAAGCGGCTCAAGCGGAAGCGGCATCTCGAGCGCATGGGCAACCTCCCGGCGCTCGACACGCTCGACCGCGCCATCCATCGCTTCCTGAGCGCCGGCTTCCCCTTGCTGACGCTCGGCATCGTCACGGGGACGTACTGGGCGCACCAGCTCGAGATGGGCAACGCCGAGGAGGTGATGCGCGCCATCTTCGGCTACGCCACATGGCTGCTCATCGCGCTCGTGCTGCTCTTGCGCGCCGCCGCTGGCTGGCGCGGCCGCCGCGCGGCGTACGGCACCATCGCGGGGCTCGCCTGCGCCGGGGCGGTGCTCATCATCTATCTCGTCCGTCCCGCCGCGGGGCTCGGAGGCTAGCGCAGGTGATCTTCGTCGGGCTCTCCCACAAGACCGCGCCCATCGAGGTGCGCGAGCGGCTCGCGATCGGGCGGGATCGGCTGCCCGAGGTGCTCGCGCGCCTCACGGCCCACCCTGCCATCGGAGAGGCGCTCGTCCTCTCCACCTGCAACCGCGTCGAGATCTACGCTTCACCCCGGCAGCAGGCGCCCGCGCCGTCCCGCCCCGGGAGCGCTCCACCGCCGTCCGACGAGGAGCTCTCGCGCGACAACGAGGCGCTGCGCGCCGCCGTCGCGACCCTCGTCGGCCTCGGCGGAGACGCCGTCCGGGGCCACCTCGCAGGCCGCGTCGGGAGCGATGCCGTCCTCCACCTCTTCCGCGTCGCCGCGTCGCTCGACTCGATGGTCGTCGGCGAGCCGCAGATCCTCGGACAGATGAAGGAGGCCATCGAGGTGGCCCGCGGGGCGAAGACCCTCGGCGCCCGGCTCGGCCGCGCGGCTCACCGCGCCATCAAGGTCGGCAAGCGCGTGCGCACGGAGACGGCGATAGGCGCCGGGCAAGTCTCGGTCTCCAGCGTCGCCATCGATCTCGCCCGCCAGATCTTCGCCGATCTCGCCGGTCACACGGCGCTGCTCATCGGCGCCGGCGACATGGCCGAGGCCGCCTCGAAGCTCCTCGTCCGCGCCGGCACCCGCCTCATCGTGGTCAACCGGAGCCCGGACCGCGCCGCCGCGCTCGCCCGCGAGGTCGGCGGCGAGCCTCGCCCCTGGGCCGACCTCGAGCGCTCCGTCATCGACGCCGACATCGTGATCTCGTCGACCTCGAGCCCCAATTACGTGGTCACGCCCGACCTCGTCCGCCGAGCCCGCAAGGCCAGGAAGGGCAGGAGCCTGTTTCTCATCGACATCGCGGTCCCGCGTGACATCGACCCCGCCGTCAACAAGCTCGACAGCGTGTATCTCTACGATGTCGACGACCTCTCGCAGATCGTGGCGCAGTCCGTCGAGGGGCGCGCCGCCGAGGCGGCGCGGGCCGAGGCGATCGTCGCGGACGAGGCGCAGGCCTTCGAGGCGTGGACGCTCGAGCGCGCCCTGACGCCCACGATCGTCGGCTTGCGAGCCCGCACGCGATCCATCCTCGCGGCCGAGGTCGAGCGCAGCCTCTCTGGCAAGCTCCGGCACCTCGGCGTGGCCGAGCGCCAGGCCCTCGCGATGATGATCGACGCCGCCACGAACAAGCTGCTCCACGTGCCCACCACCCGACTCCGCGCGATGGCCGGCGATCCCCGCGTCGCCGAGCACGTCGACTCGCTCCAGGAGCTGTTCGACATCGACGGCGCGCCGTCCGAGAACGCCGCCGCCTCGGCGCTCGCCGAGGGGGAGCTGCGCGGCGCGGTGGACGGGCCTCCCACGCCTCGCTCCGCCCGCGGGGGAGCGCCTCCCGCCTCCGGCGCTCGATGCGGTGCCTCGCCCCGGCACGCCGATCCGCGCCACCAGGCTGCAGAGGACAACGGCGTTTACGCGCGGCAGCCCGGCGGGCGCCCCGCCGAGGCGGGCGTCATGGCCGTCGCGAATCCAGCCGCGGCCGTGAGCGCAGCTGGGTTAAAGGGAGCGTGATGCCCACGGAGCTCACCCTCGCCACGCGCCGCTCGGCGCTCGCCCTCGCCCAGTCCCGCGCCTTCGCTCGTTCCCTCGAAGCGGCGGTGCCCGATCTCTCCCTGCGCGAGCTCGAGGTGGTGACCTCGGGCGACAAGACGCAGGATCGCTCGCTCCAGGACATCGGCGGCAAAGGGCTGTTCATCAAGGAGCTCGAAGAGGCGCTCCTGGACCGGCGCGCTGACTTCGCGGTCCACTCGATCAAGGACGTCCCCGCCGAGATCGCCCCGGCGCTGTGCCTCGCCTGCATCCCCGCGCGGGAGGACCCTCGCGACGCGCTCGTCACCCGGAGCGGCGCTTTGCTCGCGGAGCTGCCGGCGGGCGCCCGGGTCGGGACC
The DNA here is from genome assembly GCF_051530145.1 of Sorangium sp. So ce302. Lineage (GTDB taxonomy): Bacteria > Myxococcota_A > Polyangia > Polyangiales > Polyangiaceae > Sorangium > Sorangium cellulosum_B. Next base: position 2,374,626 of record NZ_CP150326.1, read on the forward strand.
TCGAGCCTCCGCCGGGCGGTCGCGCTGCGCGAGGCGCGCCCGGATCTCGTGATCGAGCCGGTCCGTGGCAACGTCGACACCCGGCTCCGCAAGGTGTTCGACGGCGTGTTCGACGCCGTGGTGCTGGCGCTCGCCGGCCTGAAGCGGCTCGGCCTCGAAGGCCGCGCCACGGAGGTGCTGTCGCCCGAGGTGTCGTTGCCCGCGATCGGACAGGGCGCGCTCGGCATCGAGTGCCGCACGGCGGACGACAGCGTGCGCGGCGTCCTGGCGACGCTCGCGGACGCCGAGACCACGATCTGCGTCTCTGCCGAGCGAGCCGTGATGGCCGCGGTGGAAGGCAGTTGCCGGACGCCGGTGGCCGCCTATGCGGTGCGGGACGGCGACGCGCTGTGGCTTCGGGCGCTCCTCGCCGAGCCCGACGGCTCCCGGTTGCGAAGGGCGGAAAGGCGCCTGTCGTGGCCCGGAAACACGCACGAAGCCGAGCGCCTCGGAGCGGACCTCGGGGCGGAGCTCAAGAAGGGTTGATGCGTGTAACTCGACTGGAAGGCTGCCACGTCCGGAACATTTCTAGAATGGAATTGATAAGGGATCTCCGCACCATGCCGGGATGAACGGTCCCCTGGCGATGTGATCGCCAGCGCTCGGCGCGCAAGCGCCTCCAGGCGGAGCCCGTCGGCCCGCGCCTTGCGCGCCGCCGCCCATGACCGGCGCGTTCGCCGCGCGCTTCCCGCGCGGGCGCGACCGTGCGAGACGACAGCCCACCGGCGGTTTCCCGCCTCCAGCGTTCCATGCCGGGCTACGTCGCCCTCGTCCTTCACGCTCACCTGCCGTACGTGCGTCACCCCGAGCACGTCCGCTCCCTGGAGGAGCGCTGGTTCTTCGAGGCGCTCTGGGAGTGTTATCTCCCCCTGCTCGGGGTCCTCGATCGCCTCGCCGCCGACCGCGTCGTCGCCCCGCTGACCCTCTCCGTCTCGCCGTCGCTCCTCGCGATGCTGCGCGACGAGCTGCTCCTTCGCCGGTTCGAGGACCACCTCCGCCGGCTCACCGCGCTGGCGGCCCGGGTCGAAGCCCGCTTCGCCGGGAGCGGCTTCGCCGGGGCCGCCGCGCTCTACCGCGCGCGGCTCGCGGACGCGGCGAGCTCGTGGGAGGCGCTCGGCGGCGATGTCCCGGGCGCCCTGGTGCGCCACGCCGGGGCGGGCCGCGTCGAGCTCCTCACCACGGCCGCGACGCACGCGTACCTGCCCGGACTGCTCGCCACGCCGGCGTCGATCCGGGCGCAGCTGCGGCTCGGCCGCCGCGCCTTCGCGGCCTTCACCGGCGCGCCCGAGCCTCGCGGCCTCTGGCTGCCCGAGTGCGCTTACGCGCCCGGCCTCGACGCCGATCTCGCGGCGGCGGGCGTCCGCTTCACCGTGCTCGACGCCCACGCGCTCACGCTCGCCGCGCCGCCTGCGTTCACCGGCGCGTCCGTCCCGGTGCTCTCGCCTGCCGGCCTCGCGTGCTTCGGGCGCGATCGCGACAGCGCGCGCGAGGTCTGGTCGCGCGACGCCGGCTATCCGGGTCACCCGGTTTATCGCGAGTTCTACCGCGACGTCGGGCTCGACCTGCCCGAGCGCGAGCTCGAAGGGGAGGTCGGTCCCGACGGCACCCGGCTCATGACCGGCCTCAAGCTCCATCGCGTGACCGGGCCCGGCCCCGACAAGGCGCCGTACGACCCGGCGCGTGCCTCCGCGCAGGCGCGCGCGCACGCCGCGGACTTCGTGGCCCGCCGCGAGGCCGCGCTCGCGTCGATCCGCGGCGTGAACGCCCCGCCCATCCTGGTGGCCCCCTACGACGCCGAGCTCTTCGGCCACTGGTGGCTCGAAGGGCCCGAGTTCCTCGAGCACGCCCTGCGCCGCCTCGCGGCCTCGGATCGCGCCGTTCCGATCGCGCTCGGCGCGTACCTGGAGCGCCATCCGCCCGTCGAGGTCGTGGAGCCTGCCGCCTCGACGTGGGGCGAAGGCGGCTTCGGCGCATTCTGGACGGGCCCGAGCGCGTCCTCCCTGTGGCGCCACGCGCACCACGCCGAGCGCGCCGTGCTGGGCGCGCTCTCGAGTTGCCGCCACGCGGGCGGCCTGCCCGGCCGCGCGCTGGACCAGGCGATCCGCGAGCTCCTCCTCCTTCAATCGAGCGACTGGGCCTTCATGATGTCGGCCGGGGAGATGGCTTCCTATGCGGAGGCGCGCGCCCACGCCCACGCGACCCGCGCCCGCCGCCTCGCGTACCTGGCCCAGCAGCCCACGGCTTCGCCCTCCGACGTGGCGTGGCTCGACGCGCTTTGCGCGCTCGACCCTTTCCTCGCCGAGCTCTCGGGCCCTGTGCTCCGAGGCGCCTTCGACCCGTGGCGCTGAGCTGGCGTTCCTCCGCGCCGCTCGCCTCCGGCTCTCCCGCGCTCCAGGGGCAGATCTCTTTCCGGTAAAGAAGAATTAAATTGTGTTAAAATATTGTGCGAAAGTACTTCGCATGATCGCCGACCGTCCTCGCCACGGCGGTCGACTCGGTGGGAGGGCGTGTGCGCCCCGCGGCGGTGCCCTCGGCGCCTCTTTTCGGGAGGGTGACCCGCGATTCACCCGCCCGTTTCATCGCCGGCCGCCGGCCGCGCGACCCGGCGCACATCTCCCAGCACGTTTTTCGCGGTCATGGCGGCATGAAGTGCGAGAGGGACGGAGACCTTGTCCGGAACACCCCCTTGATGACCGGCCGGTCAGCACCCTAGTGTGTTGCCCGCCAGCTTTGCTCCTGGACCGCACCGGCAGGCGCTGGCAAAGAACCGGGCGGACTCCCCATGACACATCCTCCTTGCGGACCCGAGCGCCGTTTCGCTCGATGGGCTCTCGGCGCTCGTAGCGCCGCATCGAATCACTCCCGCGCCGCCGTCGTCGCGGCGCTGCTCGCCGCGCTCGCGGTGCCCACGTTGACCGGCTGTCGCCGCCCCGAGGCGGACGCGCAGCCGTCGCCGGCGCGCGACACCGCCGCGCCACGCCAGAAGCCCGCGGTGCACTTCGGGAAGGTGATCGCGCGCCCGCTCGCGCAGACGCTGGACGTCAGCGGCACCCTGGTCGCCGACGAGACGAGCGAGGCGGCGACGCAGATCGGCGGCTTGGTCGTGAGCGTCGCGGTCGACGTGGGCTCACGGGTCAAGAAGGGCGATCCGCTCGTCGTGCTCGACGCGCGCAACGTGGCGCTCCAGTCACAGGCCGCGTCCGCGGCCGTCGCGCAGGCGCGGGCCAAGCTCGCGCTGCAGGACGGCGCGTCGCCGAAGGGCATCGATCCCGACCAGGTGCCGGAGGTCCGGGCCGCGAAGCAGAGCATGGAGCTCGCGAAGTCCGAGGCCGAGCGCGTGAAGCAGCTCTACGACCAGGGCGCCGTCCCCCAGTCGACCTGGGACGCGGCGCGCACGCAGGCCCAGAACGCGACCGCGCAGTACGAGGCCGCGGTCAACGGCATCCGCGCGACCGTCGCGGCGCTCACGTCCGCGCAGGCGCAGGCGGGGCTCGCCTCGAAGGCGGTGTCCGACACGACGGTGCGGGCGCCCTTCGACGGCGCGATCGCCGAGAAGCGGATCAGCGTCGGCGAGTACGCCAGCCCGGGCCGCGTCGTCGCGGTCGTGGTCCGCGACAACCCGCTGCGGCTGCGCATCGACGTGCCCGAGGCGGACATCGCGCACATCGAGGTGGGCAAGCCGGTCAGCGTCTCGGTCGCCTCCTTCCCCGATCGCCTGTTCCCGGGCGTCGTGAAGCGGATCGGCGCGAGCCTGAAGGCGTCGTCGCGCACCCTGCCCGTGGAGGCCGAGTTCGACAACAGCGAGGGCAAGCTCCGCCCCGGCCTCTTCGCGCAGGGGCAGCTGGCGCTGACCGGCGAGTCAAGAACGGCGATCCTCGTCCCCGAGTCGGCGGTCGGCACCTCCGGGACGAGCGCGCGCGTGTTCGTGAAGTCGGGCGATCGCGTGACGGAGCGGCTCGTCAAGCCCGGCCGCAAGATCGATGGCCTCATCGAGGTCGTCGGTCCGCTCGCCGAGGGGGATGAGGTCGCGATCGACAAGGTGAGCGAGCTGGCGGACGGCATCGAGGTCGCGGCGGCGCAGTGAGCCGAGCGCACCGCGCGCCCCATTACTGAAGAAAGGTAGCGACCATGCAATGGCTCGCGGCAATCTGCATCCGTAGGCCGGTTTTCGCCTCGGTGATCGTCCTGCTCCTGACGGTGCTCGGGGCGTTCTCCTACTTCGGCCTCGGCGTGGACCGGTTTCCCAAGGTCGAGTTCCCGTTCATCGTCGTGACGACCGTCCTCCCCGGCGCAGCGCCCGAGGAGGTCGAGACGGAGCTCTCCGACAAGATCGAGTCGGCGGTCAACACGATCAGCGGCATCGACGAGCTGCGCTCGGCCTCGGTCGAGGGGCTCAGCCAGGTCATGATCTCCTTCCAGCTCGAGAAGGACGTCGACGTCGCCGCGCAGGAGGTGCGCGACAAGGTCGAAGGCATCCTCGCGGATCTGCCGGAAGGGATCGATCCGCCGGTGGTCGGCAAGCTCGATCCGGATGCCGCGCCGATCCTCACGCTCGCCGTCTCGTCTCCGAAGGCGGACGTCCGCTCGGTGACGGAGTTCGCCGACAAGACGCTCCGGCGCGAGCTGGAGTCGCTCGCCGGTGTCGGACAGGTGCTGCTCATCGGCGGCCGGAGCCGGCAGATCAACATCTGGATCGATCCGGAGAAGCTCGAGAAGTACTCCCTGACCGGCGGCGTGGTGGCCCAGGCGCTGGCGAGCCAGAACGTCGAGATCCCGGCCGGCCGGATCGAGCAAGGGGGCAGGGCGCTCACCCTGCGGACGCGCGGCCGCGTGCAGTCGGTCCAGCAGATGGCGGACATCGTGCTCGCGAACCGCGACGGCTACTCCGTCCGGCTCGGCGACGTCGCGGAGGTCCAGGACGGCATGGCGGAGCCGGAGTCCGCCGGCTTCCGCGGCCTCGATCCTGCCGTGCTCCTCAGCATCCGCAAGCAGAGCGGGACGAACACCGTCGAGGTCATCGACGGGCTGAAGGCGCGGATCAGCGAGGTGGAGAAGCGCCTCCCCGAGGGGTACAGCATCGCCGTCGCCCGCGATCAGTCGGAGTTCATCAAGAACTCGGTCCATGCGGTCAAGGAGCACCTCGTGCTCGGCGCGGTGCTCGCCGCGATCATCGTCGCGCTCTTCCTCGCGAACGCCCGCAGCACGCTCATCTCGGCGATCGCCATCCCGACGAGCATCATCTCCACGTTCGCCCTGATGAAGGTGGCGGGCTTCACGCTCAACGGGATCACGCTCCTCGCGCTGACGCTTGCGGTCGGCATCGTGATCGACGACGCGATCGTCGTCCTCGAGAACTGCTACCGCTGGATCGAAGAGAAGGGCGCGAGCCCGTGGGAGGCGGCGCTCCAGGGCACGAAGGAGATCGGCCCCGCGGTGCTCGCGACGACGCTCTCGCTGATCGCCGTGTTCCTCCCGGTCGCGTTCATGAGCGGCATCGTCGGCCGCTTCCTGAACTCGTTCGGCCTCACCATGGCGTTCTCGATCCTGGTCTCGCTGATCGTGAGCTTCACGCTGACGCCCATGCTGTCCGCGCGATGGCTGAAGAAGCCGGAGAAGCACGACGCCAGTAGCTCCAAGGAGTCGCGCTTCTACGGGCCGATCGAGCGCGGCTACATGGCGATCCTCCGCTGGTCGATGGCGCACCGCTGGGTGATCGTGCTCGCTTCGCTCCTGGCGCTGTTCTCGATCCCGGTGCTGGGGGGCATGGCCAAGTTCAACTTCCTCCCGGTCGAGGACGAGTCGCAGTTCCAGGTCAGCATGCGCGCGCCCGAGGGCGTGAGCCTCGACGGGACGCGCGTCATCGCCACGCGGATCGCGTCGGACATCGAGAAGCTCCCCGGCGTGTTGTACACGCTGACGACGATCGGCGACGATCCGCAGAAGACGCCGAACCTCGCCACCATCTACGTGAAGCTCAAGCCGGCGGATCAGCGCGCGCTGTCGCAGCAGGACCTCATCGATCGCGCTCGTCGCGAGCTCACTCCGCAGTTCGACGCGGAGAAGCTCCGTGCGAACATCGGCGTCGTGCCCGCCTTCTCCGGCGGTCAGAGCACCCAGATCGCCTATCAGGTGCAGGGCCCCGACCTCCAGAAGATCGGCCACTACTCCGACGCGCTGCTGCAGAAGCTCAAGGCGATCCCGGGCGTCGTCGATCCGGACACCTCGCTGCTCGTGGGCAAGCCGGAGATCCGCGTGGTCATCGACCGCAAGAAGGCCGCCGATCTCGGCGTTCAGGTCGGCGACGTGGCCAGCACCCTGCGGCTCCTGGTCGGCGGGTACAAGGTGTCGACCTACAACGAAGGCGGGGAGCAGTACGAGGTGCGCGCGCGCGCGCTGTCGAGCTTCCGCTCCGACAAGGAAGGCCTCGCGAAGATCACGGTGCCGTCGACCAAGCTCGGCGCCGTGACGCTCGACAACGTGGTGTCGTTCGCCGAGGGGACGGGCCCGTCGCGCATCGAGCGGTACAACCGGCAGCGGCAGGTCATGCTGACCGCCAACCTCGAGGCGGGCTACTCGCAGCAGACGGTCATCCAGGAGCTCGACAAGGCCGTCGCGGAGATGAACCTCGCGTCCGGCTACTCCGCTGGTCCCGTCGGCGCGTCGAAGGAGCTCATCAAGATGATGAAGAGCTTCCTCGTCGCCCTCCTCCTGTCGCTGGTCTTCATGTACCTCGTGCTCGCGGCGCAGTTCGAGTCGTGGCTGCACCCGATCACGATCCTCCTGTCGTTGCCGCTGACGGTGCCGTTCGCGTTCATCGCGGTCATCATCTTCCGGCAGTCGCTCAACATCTTCTCGCTGCTCGGCATCGTCGTGCTGTTCGGCGTCGTGAAGAAGAACTCGATCCTCCAGATCGATCACACGATCAAGCTGCGCGAGCACGGCTTGCCGCGGGCGCAGGCCATCCTGGAGGCGAACCGCGACAGGCTCCGGCCGATCCTGATGACCACGCTCGCGTTCGTCGCCGGCATGATCCCGCTCGTCGTCTCGAGCGGCGCGGGCTCGGGCACGAACCGCGCGACCGGCTTCGTGATCATCGGCGGGCAGACGCTGGCGCTCCTCCTGACGCTGCTCGCGACCCCGGTCGCCTACTCGCTGTTCGACGACGTCTCCTCGTGGCTCAAGCGGATCCTGCCCTTCATGCGGGGCAGCGACGACCAGGGCGAGCCGCGCGGGGCGGGGGAGGGCGGCGTCGCTCCGGCGGGGGATGGGGTCGTCGCGGCGGGGCACCGCGGCGCCGCGGCGCGCGCCGCCGTCGCGCACGACGCGGGCCGGCCGGCGCCGGCGCAGCTCGACTAGCAGCAGCGCTCCGGGGCCGCGGCGCGCCGCGCCCGGCCCCCTTCGCTACCGCGGCGAGGCGCCGCTCACTGCGCTTCGCCGTGGACCTTGCGCAGGATCACCTCGAGCAGCCCGTCGAACGCGTCGCGCATCGCCCAGGCCTGGGCGGCCTCGTCGTCGAGACCAGCCGCCTTGCGCCGTCCCTCGACGAGCGCGTTCCTAGGGCCCCTGCACGCGGGGCCGAGCCGGCGCTCCATGTCGAGCGAGGCGCCCGCGTAGACGTGATAGCAGGACGCGAAATCCCCCTGGTTGTAGAGGGGCGAGCCGACCTGGATCGCGCCGTCCATCGTGCGCGCCAGCACGAGCAGGTCACCCTCGGTGCAGCCGCGGAGGATCGCGAGCGCGTGGTGAGGCACCGATCGCTTGACCGCCGGCAGCCCTTGCTCTTCGTCGGCCGTCTCGGCCGCGAACGTCGAGAGCGGGACGGGATCGGGGCGCACGAGCAGCCGCTTGAGGTAATCGGCGGGCACGCCGAAGTTGAGGTTCTGCCCCTGCGTCGAGACCGCCGCGGCGACGCCGATCACCTCGCCGTGCTCGTTGAACAGCGGGCCGCCCGAGGAGCCTGGCGCGATCGGCGCGGAGATCTGTAGCAGCGTCAGCTCCGGATCCACGACGCGGACCGCGCTCACGAGGCCGTTCGACACGGTGTCCGCGAGGCCGAGCGGATGGCCGATCGCGACGACCGGATCGCCGGGGCGGACCGCGCCGCTGTTGCCGAGGGAGAGCAGCGGGAGCCTCCGAGGCGCGTGGATCCGGACGATCGCGAGATCTCGAGCCTCGTCGAACGCGAGCACCTCGAGCACCGGGTGCTCGCTCTGATCGGAGAGGACCACCTTGAGGTCCGGCATCCCGGCGACGACGTGGAAATTCGTCGCGATCCAGCCGTCCTCGCGGACGAGGAAGCCCGCCCCGAGCGAGCCGTCGCCGCGGATCGTGACGACCGCCGGCATGGCGCGCGCCGCGATCTGCGCTGGCGTCATCGCCGCGGGCTGTGACGCAGAGATCGCCGGCTGGCTTGCCGAGCTCGCGGTGCAGCCGAGCGCCGCGATCGCCGCCGCGGCGACGAGCGCCGAGACGCGCGGCCAGGCGCGCCGCTGCGGGGGTCGGGGGCGCGATGGAGGAGCGGCGCAGGAGGGCCGGTCGTCGTCATGGAGCTCGCCTGGCAGGCTGCGGTGGTTCATGTCGCTCCCCGAGGCCGCCGCGTGAGCGACCTCCCTCCAGCAAGCGTAACGAAGACCCGACGGATCGTCTCGCGCGCCCGGAGAAAAACCGGTCGTGGCCGCATATGCTGTCGCGGTGAGCCAAGACCACGACGCGCGTGATCCTATCTTCGCCCTCAGCGACGAGTTCGTCCAAGCCTTCGCTGCCCGCTGTCCTGCCCATGCCACCCTCGCGGGCATCCCCTGCGACGAAGGCGCCTGGAACGACTGGAGCCCGAGCGGCGCCGCGTCCTGGGCCTCCACGGTCGCGTCCTTCCAGGAGCGGCTCCGCTCGCTGCCGCCGCCGCGCTCCGGGGCGGAGGCGCGGTGGGGTCGCCTCGCACGCCGTGTCATGGCGGAACACCTGGATGAGCGGCTCGACGATTTCCGTCACGGCGAGCACCTGCGCGATCTCAACAACATCGAGTCGGCGTTCCAGCACCTCCGGATGGTCTTCGACCTCATGGATGTCCACAGCGCCGCCGGCTGGGAGGCCATCGCGTCGCGCCTGGAGGGCCTGCCGCGCGCGTGCGACAGCTACCGCGCTTCGCTCGAGGAGGGGCGCCGGACGGGCCAGGTCGTCGCGCGTCGCCAGGTGTTCGCCGTGATCGAGCAGGCGCGCTACCAGGCGGGCGACGCGTCGTTCTTCCTCACGCTGCCGGCCGCTCACGAGGCGTCGGGTTGCGGCGCGGGCGCCGGCCGCGCACGCGTCGTCGACGGCGTCGAGCGGGCGCGCGCCGCGCTCGGCGCGCTCGCCGGCTACCTGGAGCAGACGTACCTGCCGAGCGCGCGCGCCGCGGACGCCGTGGGAGAGGAGCGCTACCTGCGCCTCTCGCGCCGCTTCCTCGGCGCGAGCATCGACCCGATCGAGACGTACGCCTGGGGGTGGTCCGAGGTGCACGCCATCGAGGCCCAGATGGCGCGCCTCGCCGCCGAGATCCTCCCCGGCGCGTCGCTGTCCGAGGTGATCGATCTGCTCATGACCGACCCCGCCCGCTGCGCGCAGGGCGCCGACGAGTTCCTCCGCATCATGTCCGAGCGCCAGCGAAAGGCGCTCGCCGATCTCGACGGCGTCCATTTCGACATCCCGGCGCCCATCCGTCACATCGAGGTGAAGCTCGCTCCGCCGGGCGGCGCGCTCGGCGCCTACTACGTGCCCCCGAGCGACGGCTTCAAGCGGCCCGGCACCGTCTGGTATGCGCCCGGCACGAAGCAGGCGTTCCCGCTCTACGAGGAGATCACCACGGCGTACCACGAGGGCTTTCCTGGCCATCACCTGCAGTGCGCGCTCCAGGTGCACCTCGATGACCGGCTGAGCCGACTCCACCGCTTCCTGGTGACGAACTCCGGCCACGCCGAGGGGTGGGCCCTCTACGCCGAGCAGCTCATGTACGAGCTCGGCTATTTCGAGCGCCCCGATTACGTGCTCGGGATGCTCGCGGGCAAGCTGACGCGCGCCTACCGCGTCGTCCTCGACATCGGCATGCACCTGGAGCTGCCGATCCCCCGGGACGCGCCGCTCCACGCCGGCGAGCCCTGGCGCTACGAGATCGCCGTCGAGTACCTCCAGCGCCGGGCCTTCCTCCTGCTGGATCACGCGCACAGCGAGGCGACGCGCTACCTGGGCTGGCCGGGGCAGGCGATCTCCTACAAGGTCGGCGAGCGCGTCGTCCTGGAGCTGCGCGACACGCTGCGGCGCCGCCACGGCGAGGCCTTCGATCTGAAGGCGTTTCACGCCAGGGTGATCGGCTCCGGGTCCGTCGGGCTCGACCACCTGCGCGAGATCGTGCTCGACGACGCCGCGCACTGAGCGCGCGTCAGACACGCGCTCGTCAGACACGCGCGCGCCGCCCGCCCGCTTCGCGCCTCGACGCGCGGCCACGCGCGTGCCAATCGACGCGGGTGAGCGCTCCCCCAGCGAACGAAGCCCCCGAGGCGCGGCCGGACGGCTCGGACCTCTGCACCGCGTGCGGCCTCTGCTGCACGGGGCTGCTCTTCGACGTCGCGCCGCTCGAGGAGCACGAGCTCCCGCGGGCCGAGAAGCTGCGCCTGCCGCTCGCTTGCAATCGGTACCACGACGCCTTCAGCCTGCCGTGCCCCTGCCATCTCGACAGGAAGTGCACCGTCTACGAGATGCGCTTCTCCGTGTGCAGCAGCTACGAGTGCGGCCTGCTCCGGCGCTGCAAGGCGGGCGAGGTGCCGCTCGGCGAGGCGCTGTCCCGCGTCGAGCGCGTGCTGCGCCTGACGGACGCGGTGCGCGCGCGGGTGCCGCCGCTCGTGCCGCCGCGTCCGCTCTGGGACGAGGCCCGCGAGCACATCCGCCGGCGTGACGCCGAGGACCCGTCGCCGGCGTGGCAGGGCGAGCGCGGCGCGCTCGTCGCCGCGCTCGGTGAGCTCCGGGTCGCGTGCAGGGAAGGGCTCGATCCGTAGCGCCGGCGCCTCGCGAGGGCCGCGGGAAATGGTCTTTCCCATGCCGGGGTCCAATCCGCGGGGCGCTTCAACGTGCTTTGGAGATCTCCCTCTCCCTGTCCTGCAAAGATCTCCAGGTCCCCCAGGACACCGACGAGCGCGGAGACTCCCATGCTTCGTCCAGGCCGAGCGTGATCCGCCCTCGACTGCGCGGGCCGCGCCCTCGTCAACATGCCTGTCTCGGCCTCCCGGCGGCCGGCTCCACGCCGTATATACGACCCATGGAACCGACGAGCCGCCGGCTGACCAACAAGTATTCTGCCATCACTGCAGTGATCAGCTTCGTCACTCAGCCCATTCCCGGCGCAGATGAGTTGATCGTGGTTCCCATTCATTACTCCTTCTCCGTGTCGCTGACCCGGCGCCGGGGCGCGCCGCTCCGCAGGGCTCCGTGGCTGCAGGTGAGCAAGATCATCTGGGGTGGAGCGGCCGTAAGGCTCTTCGCCAACTTCACGCTCGGCCTCGTCCCGGTCGCCGGTCTCTTCTCCAATGCGGTCACCGCCGTCGCCTTGACGGAGTTCCTGGGCCGCTACCTCGACGCCGCGCTGAGCAGCGAGGCGCCGCCTCCCGCGGTCTCCATCAGGGCCATCAGGGATGCCCTGCGGAACCCAAGGCGAGCGCGGAGCGCTCAGCGGTTGTGGTTCAGGATCCGCCGCGCCGTCCGGGAATCCGTCCCTGCGCCGACTCCTGGTTGAGGCGCCCTGTCCCGCTGGACGGGAAGCTCGGAGCTCGCGCGGCCTCGGGGCGCCCGGCGGTCGTGACGCGGTCCACGGCCAAGGAATCCGCGGCGCCGGGTCATCCGCCGCACCTCTCCCGCCTGCGCGCCGCGTTGACGAGCGCGTCGCCGGCGCGCCCGACGCGGAGCCGACCTGGGGCCGGCGTGGAGCCGCCTCGGTCCGCCCGCGCGCGGCGGTCTCGCCTGGCGTCTCTCCTGGCGATCGCCGCCCAGATCGAATAGATCCCCGGCCATGCTCTCCGAGACCCGCGAGAAAGTCCTCGACATCAAACGGCGCTTTGAGGCGCTAAGGGGGCATCTTTGACGTCCCCAAGCTCGAACGGATGCTCCAGGATCTGACCCAGACGACGCTGTCGTCGGGGTTCTGGAACGATCAGGAAAAGGCCCAAGCCGTCCTCCGCAAGCGCGCCCAGGTCGAGTCGAAGCTCGAGGTGGCGCAGCGGCTCGGCCGCGAGATCGAGGATCTCGCGGAGTACCTCGAGCTCGGCGCTGCCGAGGGCGACGAGGGCGTCATCGCCGACGCCGACGCGCAGGCCGACGCCATCGCCGGGCGCCTGCGCAAGGTCGAGCTCGATCGCATGCTGTCCGGCCCCGCCGACCGCGGCAACGCCATCGTCAGCATCCACCCGGGCGCCGGCGGCACCGACGCGAAGGACTGGGCGTCCATGCTCCTCCGCATGTACCTGCGCTTCTGCGAGCGCCGCGGGTACAAGACGGAGATCATCGACTACCAGGACGGCGACGAGGCCGGCATCGACGCCGTCACCCTCACGGTGAGCGGCGACGCCGCCTACGGCTATCTGCGCTCCGAGGCCGGGGTCCACCGCCTCGTGCGGATGAGCCCGTTCAACGCCGATCACACGCGCCAGACCGCGTTCGCCGCCGTCGAGGTCACCCCGGACAGCGACGACGAGATCAACATCCAGGTCAACGAGAAGGACATCGAGATCACGACGATGCGCGCCGGCGGCAAGGGCGGGCAGAACGTGAACAAGGTCGAGACCGCCGTTCGCCTGCGGCACCTCCCGACCGGCCTCAACATCGTGTGCCGCGCCGAGCGCAGCCAGCACCAGAACCGCGCGATGGCGATGAAGGTCCTCAAGGCGAAGCTGTACGAGATGGAGCTCCAGAAGCGGGATGCCGAGGTCCAGGCCTACAACGCCGCGAAGAGCGCTATCAACTTCGGCAGCCAGATCAGGAACTACGTCCTCGCGCCCTACCGGCTCGTCAAGGACGTGCGCACCTCCACCGAGGCCACCGACGTGGACGCCGTCCTCGACGGCGATCTCGAGGGCTTCATCGAGGCCTACTTGCTCGCCGCGGCCGGCGGTTCGCTCAGGAAGGGCGGCTCCGTCGCGGAGGACGACGCTCCGTGAGCCAGCAAAAAGACAGACCGAATGACAAGAAGACCGAGCGGCTCGTGAAGGAGGCCGCCGAGGCCGCGCGCGCCGAGGAGACGCTGATCGCCACCCGCAAGGCGAAGGCGGCCCGCCTCCGCGCCCGCGGCGACAACCCGTTCGCCAACGACGTCACGGAGGGCGAGCCGCTCGTCGAGCTCGCGGCCGTCCGCGCCCGCTTCGACGGGGCGCGGGCCGCGGCCGAGCCGAGGCCCGAGGGCGCGGCGCCCGAGCGATCCGCCTCCTCCGCGGCGGATCGCTACGATCCGGCGCGCGTCGAGCCGGTCCCGTTCCGCGTCGCGGGCCGGGTCCTCTTCGTGCGCTCGTTCGGCGGCGTCACCTTCGTCCGGCTGCGCGACCGAACCGGCGAGCTCCAGCTCTACTGCGAGCAGGGGAGCCTCGCCGATTTCGAGCGGCTGGAGGACGTCGACCTCGGCGATTTCGTCGAGGCCCGCGGCGTCGCGATGGCGACGCAGAAGGGCGAGCTCTCGATCCGCGCCGAGCGTCTCCGGCTGCTCACGAAGGCCTACCGCCCGCTGCCGACCAAGACGAGCTTCAAGGACGTCGAGTCGCGCTACCGCATGCGGTACGTCGATCTCGTGGCCAACCCGCACGTCGCGGGGGTCTTCCGCGCCCGCACCGCGATCGTCGCCGCGCTGCGCGAGTTCCTCGACACCCGCGGCTTCCTCGAGGTCGAGACCCCGACGATGCACACGCTCGTCGGCGGCGCGGCCGCGAAGCCGTTCAAGACCCACCACAACGCGCTCGACCTCGGGCTCTTCATGCGCATCGCGCCGGAGCTCTTCCTGAAGCGGCTCGTCGTCGGCGGCTTCGAGCGCGTCTACGAGATCGCGCGCTGCTACCGGAACGAGGGGCTGTCGACGCGGCACAACCCCGAGTTCACGATGCTCGAGTACTACCAGGCGTACGCGACGTACGAGACGCTGATGGACGCCACCGAGGCGATGCTCCGCCACGTCGACGCCCGCCTCGCCGAGCGGCTCCCGGCCGAGCACGCGGCCTGGGCCGCGCAGCGCACGTACTCGCTCGAGCGCTTCGAGCGCGTCCCCATGGCCGAGGGGATCGCCCGCGCCCTGTCGAAGTCGGGCCTGCCGGCCGACGTCCCGCAGCGCGTCGCCGCGGACGACGCCCCGATCAAGGAGTGGGCGAAGGCGGCGAAGGCGAGCGGGCGCGAGATCGACTGGACGAACTTCCGCGCGGGCGCGAAGAAGTGCGAGTCGCCTGGCGAGCTCATCTTCTGCGCCTACGAGTACGTGGTCGAGCCGTTCCTCACGAGGGACTACCGCACGGAGGCGGGCGACAAGAGCGTCCCTGTCTTCATCATCGACTATCCCTTCGAGGTCTCCCCGCTCGCGCGCAAGAAGGACAGCGATCCCTCGCTGGTCGACCGCTTCGAGCTCTTCATCGACGGCCGCGAGCTCTGCAACGCCTTCAGCGAGCTCAACGACCCCGAGGACCAGGACGCGCGCTTCCGCGCGCAGGTCGAGAAGAAGTCGCGGGGCGAGGAGGAGACGATGGATTACGACGCCGACTACGTCCGCGCCCTGGAGCACGGCCTCCCGCCGACGGCGGGCTTCGGCATGGGTGTCGATCGCCTGACGATGCTCCTCACCGGCGCGACCTCCATCCGCGACGTCATCCTGTTCCCGCTCCTCCGTCCCGAGACCGACGCGTGATCGAGCTCTCCAGGTCGTTGCAGGCCGCGCTCCTCGCCGCCGTCGCTCTGGGCATCGTTCTTCTCGCCTGGCGGGGCTACACCCGCTTCGACAAGAAGGGCGAGCTGGAGCCGCGGCGTCCCGGCGTCGTGCGCGTCGGGGTCGTGGTCGCTCTCACGGGCGCCAGCCTGCTCGCGCTCACGCTCGTCGCGTCCAGCGGGCGCGCGAAGGGCCTCGCGCTCATCGGCGCCTTCTTCGCGAGCAATACGGAGAGGATCGCCCCGCTCGTCGCCGCGCTGGTCGTGGCCGGTGCCCTTCGGCTGTTTCGGGCCAGGACGGGTGCGGACAACGCCCGGTGGCTCTCCGGCAGGTGGGGGTCCAAGGCCCGCGTGGGGCTCCGCGTGCTCGGCGCGATGTCCCTGCTCGCCGCGCTCGCGATCGTCGTCCTCTGGGTCGCGGTCCTGCCCATCCAGCCGACCTTCAGGTGGATCCTTGGAGGCATCCTGTTCGGCGCGGGCGCGGGCTATCTGGTCGCCGGGAGCCGCCCTGTCCGCAAGGGGCTCTATCGCGCGCTCGGCTGGTGGTGGGGCGCGCTCGTGGGCGTGGCGTTCGGCGTCACCGCGACGCTCACGGCCAGGATGCCCGTCGGGAAGGGCGCGTCGTTCAATCCCACGGATCAGATCATCCGTTTCACCGCGCTCGTCTCGAGCGTCGTCTTCCTGTTCTTCGTGCTGTCGGCGCTCCTGCCGATCGCCCTCGACGCGCTCGAGCGCCGGAGCTTCGTGCCCCACGTGGCCGCGCGCCACGTGCGCGCCTCGAAGAGCGGCTTTCTCACGGTCATCTCGGTCCTGTCGATGGCCGGTGTCGCGGTCAGCTCGTGCGCCCTGTGCTCGGTGACGAGCATCATGGGCGGCTTCGGCGCCGACCTGAAGCGCAAGATCCTCGGCAACAACGCGCACATGGTCGTCGACGCCTCCCGCCCTGGCGGCTTCGGCAACTGGGACGACAAGCTCACCCAGGTGCGCGTCGCGCTCGCGCCCTACGGAGGCGCCGCGACCCCGGTCGCGGCCGGCGAGGCGATGGGCTCCAGCGCCTCGAACACCGCGGGCGCGCTCGTCCGCGGCATCGATCCGGACACCATCGGGCAGGTCATCGACCTCGCCAAGAACATCGAGGTCGGCAGCTTCGACTACCTGCGCGAGCCCGAGAAGCTGACGAGCCTGCCTCCCGAGGAGATCATCGGTCGAGGTCCGGGCGGGGAGCCGTACTTCAAGGGGCCGGACTTCCGCCAGCCCACGGACGTCGACCCGTCGGTGCGTGACTACCTGAAGCAGCAGACGCGCGTGTACCCGGGCGTCATCATCGGCCGCGAGCTCGCGAAATCGCTCCACGTGCTCGTCGGGGACGAGGTGACCCTCCTGTCGCCGATGGGCGAGCTCGGCCCCACCGGCGTGATGCCGCGCTCCCGCAAGTTCCGCGTCGCGGCGATTTTCTATAGCGGCATGTACGAGTACGACGTCACGCACGCGTACGTCTTGATGGAAGAGGCGCAGAAGTTCTTCAGCCTCGACGACAAGATCACCCACATCGACATCCGGGTCCCGGATCCCGAGCGGGTGCAGGAGGTCCGCCCGGCCGTGGAGGCGGCCGTCGCCGCGAGCGCCGCGCTCGACGAGGCGCCGGAGGGAGGCAAGCCGCCGCCGCAGCTCCGCGTCCGCGACTGGATGGAGATGAACAAAAACCTCTTCAGCGCGCTCAAGCTGGAGAAGATCGCGACGTTCATCATCCTGTCCATCGCCATCGCGGTCGCGAGCTTCTGCATCGTCTGCACGCTGCTCCTCATGGTGACCGAGAAGGGCAAGGAGATCGCCGTCCTGAAGGCGCTGGGCGCCTCGGACAACGCGGTGATGCGCGTGTTCATGCTCGAGGGCGTGATCATCGGCGCCATCGGCACGATCTACGGTGTCGGCACCGCGCTCGCGGTCTGCACGGGCCTGTACTGGTTCGGTGTCCGGCTCGATCCGGACGTCTATTACATCGACCGGTTGCCCGTGAACGTGAACCTCTCCGACTACGCGATGGTCGCGGTCGCGTCGATGCTCATCTGCACCATCGCCACCATCTACCCGGCCCGCGCCGCCTCGAGGCTCTCTCCGGTCGACGGGCTCCGCTACGAGTAATCACTCCATGTCCACTCCGCTCGTCGTCGTCGAAGACCTCCGCAAGACGTTCGTTCACATGGGCCGCGAGCTCCACGTGCTCTGCGGCATCGACATCGTCATCAACCAGGGCGAGGTCGTGGCGTTCGTGGGCCCCTCGGGCGCCGGCAAGAGCACGTTCCTCCACTGCATCGGCACGCTGGACCTCCCGACGAGCGGCCGTATCCGCCTCGGCAACGACGAGCTCACCGGCCTCCCGGGCTCGCGGCTCGCGGCGATCCGGAACCGGACGATCGGCTTCGTCTTCCAGTTCCACCACCTGCTCCCCGAGTTCAACGCGGTCGAGAACGTGATGATGCCGGGCCTCATCCAGGGGAAGACGCGCCGCGAGATGGAGCCGCTCGCGCGGTCGCTGCTCGCCGAGGTCGGGCTCGCGGCGCGCGCGACGCACCGGCCGGGAGAGCTGTCGGGCGGCGAGCAGCAGCGCGTGGCCCTGGCGCGGGCGCTCGTCCTGTCGCCGAAGCTCCTCCTCGCCGACGAGCCGACCGGGAACCTCGACACCGCGACGAGCGACTCGATCCACCAGCTGTTCTTCGAGATGAACCGCAAGCACGGCACCACGATCGTGGTGGTGACGCACAACCTCAGCTTCGCCGAGTCGATGCCGCGCGTGGTGACCATGCGCGACGGGACGATCGAGAGCGATCGCATCGGCAGCGAGCGCGCCGCGGCCCTCGGGTACCGCGACGGCTCAGCCGGATAGCCGCTCGCTCAGGAGCTCGGCCGCGCGCAGCGACATGGCCATGATGGTCATCTGCGGGTTCACGCCGAGCGACGAGGGGATCGCGCTTCCATCACACACGTAGAGCCCGGCGACGTCGTGCGCCTGGTGGTCCGGCCCGAGGCACGATGACCGCGGATCCACCCCGATACGGCACGTCCCGAGCGGGTGGAACGCGGCCACGTCGAGGTCCCCGGCCTTGACCTGCCGCGCCTTGAGCCGCTCCAGGTCCGCGGGGCCGTTCACCTCGTCGCAGCCGGCGACGAGCGGCAGGACGCGCCGCGCCCCCGCGGCCAGGAACACCTCGCAGAGCAGCTCGACCCCGCGCTGCATCTTGGCGACGTCCTCCCGGTTCATCGTGTAGAGCACGAGCGGCGTGCCGCCGATCCCGGGCCTCACCTCGCCGCGGCTCGTGTCCTTGATCATGAACCCGAACGTCGCGAGGTGCGGATACCGCTCCATCAGCTCCGTGTAGCGATGTCCCGTCCAGGGCACGGCCAGCGCGGCGACGTCGAACGGGAGCGAGCCTCCCTCGAACATCAGCCCTTCATCGGCGAAGTGGTCGATCTGGTAGCCCTGCGGGATGCCTTGCCACTGATCGATCCGCTCATCGAAGAGGGCCATCACCTTCGACGCCGGGTGGATCGAGAGGTTCTTTCCCAGCGCGCCGCTCGACAGGCACGCTCCGCTCCGGCGCAGGAGCAGCGGCGTCATCAGCGCGCCGCCGGCCACGACGACGGCCTCCGCCCTGACCACGAGCCGCGGCCCCCGCCCTGCGCCGCTCGCCGCGCGGCCGCCGTGGCCTCCGGCCCTCGTGTCCCCCCCGAGCACGGCAGTCGCCCCCCGCGCGCGGCCCGCCACGACATCGATCGTCCTGACCCGCGCCGCCGTGATGAGCTGCGCGCCCCGCTTCAGCGCCTCGGGCACATAGCTCACGTCGGTCGAGCGCTTGGCCCCCGTTGGGCAGCCGAAGCAGCAGATCCCCTGCCCATCGCAGTCCGGCGCGTTGCGCTGGAGCGGCCCGTGCCGCAGCCCGAGCCGCTCCGCCCCGCGCCGGACGATCGGCCCGATCGCCCCGAGGTGCAGCGGGTCGGCGGGGGCGACCTGGAGCATGCGCTCGACGCGCTCGTAATAGGGAGAGAGCCCGCCGGACGAGAACTCCGCAGGGAGCCCCATGCCGTCTCGCCACGACGCGAAGGTGCTCTCCGGAGCCCGGTAGCAAGTACCGGAGTTGATCACTGTGCTCCCTCCGACGGCGCGCCCCGCGAACACCGGGATATTCACGTTGCCGAGCGTCATGTCGAGCCCGTGGTCGCGGTACATCTCCCGGTAGGCGCGCGCGGGCCGTCCGGTGAAGCTCGAGCGGCGGTGGAAGTCGCCCTCCTCGAGCATGAGCACCGCGTGTCCGCGCGACGCGAGCTCGTAAGCCGCGGCCGCTCCGCCGGCGCCGGTGCCGATCACGAGGACCTCGCACTCGAGCTCCAGGTCCTCCTCGACCTCGCGCCCGTCGGTCACCTGCGCGAGCCAGCGCGGCGCCTCGTCGCGCACCGTGGGCAGCTCGTAGCGGCAGCCGACGTGCTTGAACATCTCGGGCCGGTCGTAGTGGACGAACCTGAGCGGCGTGAGCGCGGCGCGGAGCAGCGAACGCAGCGTCCGCGCCCGGCTCTGCTCGAAGCCGCGGAGCACCGCCATCCGCTCCTCGAGCGGCAGCGCCGACAGCGGCCTGAGCCGGAACGGAAGGGGAGCGAGCTCTATCGCCCACAGCGCCGCGCGCACCCCCTGCGCCAGGTGCGGCGGGATCGAGCCGAGCCAGGCCGCGAGTCGGCTGGCGGTCGCGGCGCCCGCGCCGTCGAGGAAGCGGCCGGGCGGCATCGCCGCCTCGGCGAGCGCGGCGGCGATACGCATCTCCCGCCCAGAGAGCCTGGGCTCCGCGCCGCCGTTTGCCTCGGGGGCCCTCTCCGCGCCGGCATCCTCCCTCGGTGTCCCGGGCCAGCGTTCCCTCCGCTCCAGCGCGGGCAAGCGCCCGAAATCGAGGTCCAATCCAAGGGTCATGGTCCTCCGAACCGCTCGTGAAAGCTTCTGTTAATTCTGTAGCAACAGAATCGTCGCGATGCAAGGCGACCTGATCCGCTGGTGGACGTGGCGCGCAGGCGGGCTGATCCGTTGCTCTTGCGCGCGCTGGATGTGGAGCGCAGGCGCCCTGTCACGGCATCGGCAGGACCCAGATCGGCGAGCGAGGCTGGAGCTCGAGGTGCTTCCAGGCGTCCTCGGCGATCGCCATGCCGAGCTCTCCCTCATCGCGGAGGCTCGCGGCGACCGCGCGAAAGTAAGGGGCGTCTGGGCGCTCTATCGCGAGGATGCCCTTCGGATCCGACGGGCTCGGGGTGAACGGGCGGCCCGCCTTCGCCCGGCGCGTATCGCGCACGAGCGAGATTTCGTCCATGCGGGCGGTGAAGTGCGGCCCTCCGTCGAACGGATCGACCCTGTGGGCATAGCGGAAGCCGACGCGGCGGAGCAGCTTCTCCACCCCCCGGGTCTGCGCCCCGACCTTCCCGATCACGCGCTGCGCGTCCTCGGGCAGCAGCGAGGCGTAGATGGTCCCCTCCGGGAAGAGCCCCTTGATGAACTCCTTGTTCTTCTTGGAGAGGAGATCCGCGTCGGCATAGCTCATGTCGGTGAACTTGCGCCCGAGCGCTTCCCAGAGGTGGCTTGTCCCGTCCGGCTCGAGGGGGGGCATCAGCTCCGCGAGGATCTCGTCCTGGAACAGCGCGGATCGCGCGGCCATGTAGAGGAAGCGAACATAGGAGATCATCGTGCCGAGCCGCTCGGGCCCTTGCCGGTACTCCGGCATGAGCACGAGCCCGCCGATCTCCGTGGGGCCGTTGTACGAGTAGCCGATGCGCAGCACGGTATGATGGAAGTGCTTGTCGATCGTGGCCGAGTACTTCTCCTCGTCGAGCACGTCGAAGAAGATGTAGGGGATGCCGCGCCGGCCGAGCTGCGCGATGATCATCGACGTCCCGACGATCATGCCCTTGTCGCCCTTCGTCAGGTCGACGAGCACGAAGACGTATTGGCGGAGGCGGGGATCCTGGATCGCCCCGTTGAAGCTCTTGTGGCTCTCGGCGACGATCTCGTGGATTGCGTCACGGTTGTTCGGCAGGTTGACCGAGTTCAGGTGGCGCGCGACATAGAGGAGCTGTTCCTCGTCGCCGGTCACGGCTGCGCGTATCTCGAACGAGACCATCGCCGGAAGCCTACGCGTGGCGCCCGTCCTTGGCCATTGCTCCGGAGGCCGTGCGCGCGGCGCAGAGCGGCGATCGCCGCTCGCCCTGGCCGGCCGGACAGCGCGAGCCTGGCGCGGGACGTCGCGCGCGTCAGCCGAGCTCAGCGCGCGACGCTTCGTCCGTGGCGTCGAGCGGCGGCTCCGCGCGTCAGCCGAGCTGAGCGCGCAGCGCTTCGTCCATGGCATCGAGCGGCGGCTCCCGCCCGGTGTACAGCCGGAACTGCTCTGCAGCCTGGTGGAGGAGCATCCTCCCGCCGTGAACGGCGATCGCTCCGCGCCGCCGCGCCGCCGCCACGAGCTCCGTGATCATCGGTTTGTACACGATATCCATCACCAGGAGACCGTCCCGCAATACCTCTTCCGGGACAGGGCTTCGCGGATCGACCTCGGCCATGCCGAGCGACGTGGCGTTCACGAGGACGCCGTGGTCGGGCGAGAGCGCCGCTGCGTCGAGCGGCACGGCCGCCCCGCCGACCGCCGCCGCGAGCTGCCGCGCCTTCTCGAGATCGCGGTTCGCCACCGTGACGCTGGCGCCGCGCTCCGCGAGCCCGAACGCGACCGCGCGCGCCGCGCCGCCGGCGCCGAGGAGCAGCACCCGCGCGCCCCCGAGCTGCGTCACCTCCTCGAGCGCCCGCACCGCGCCGATCCAGTCGGTATTGTAGCCCCTGAGGCGCCCGTCGTTGTTCACGATGGTGTTGACCGCGCCGATCCGCTCGGCGACGGGATCGAGCTCGTCGAGCAATGGAATTACCGCCTGCTTGTAAGGCATCGACACGCCGAGGCCGCGGATCCCGAGCGCCCGCATCCCGCGCGTGGCGCCTTCAACATCGGTCACCGCAAAAGGGATATAGGTAAAATCGAGTCCCAGCGCGCGGTAGCCGGCGAGGTGCATGGCGGCCCCTGTCGTTACCGGATGACGCGACATTGATCCGCAGAGTGTGAGGCGGCCCAGAGCTTGGGAGAGTGGTGCAGTCGATGAAGTGCAGCCGTGCATGCAGCGAAGCTGGCTTGTCTCGAGCGCGGATGCTAGCCCCGCCAGAGATGAGCGAGCCCAGCGTTCCCCGGCCGGCGGTGGAGGCCGCGGCGGTGTGCCTCCAGCCCGACAAGGCCGGACTTTTCATGCTTCGATCCGATCGCGCGCTCGCGCGGCGCGCCTACCAGACGGTCGCGCCGTTTGGGCGGAGCCTCCTCAAGATCCTCGCGGCGCTCGCGATCCTCACGCTGGGTCGCTCGACCCTCGCGGACCAGTACCACGTGCCCACCGGCTCGATGTGGCCGACGATCGCCCCGGGCGATCGCATCCTCGTCGACAAGGTCGCCTACGGGCTCCGCGTCCCGCTCACGGAACACTACCTGTTCGAGCGCAGCGGGCCGAGCGCCGGCGACGTGGTGCTCTTCGCGGATCCGCGCGGCGGGTCCACCCTCCTCGTCAAGCGGGTGATCGCGCTCCCGGGCCAGACGGTGATGCTCCGGCAAGGCGTGCTGTACGTCGACGGTGCGGCGCAAGCCCTCGAGCAGCTCGGGGACGGCACGAGGGTGGAGCACCTCGGCGAGGTCACACACGCGGCCGGCGAGCCCGACTTCGACGCGTTCGGTCCGGTCGTCGTCCCGCCGGACCACCTCTTCGTGATGGGCGACAACCGCGCCGCCTCGCTCGACAGCCGGGCGATGGGGGCGGTGCCGCGGGAGCTGCTGCGCGGCCGCGTGCTCCGCGTCGTCTATCACCATGACGCCGCGGGCTTCGATCTGTCCCGCGCGCTGCGGAGCGTCGACTGACCGGCTGCTCTAGGCTTCCCCTCTTGCCACCATCTCCCTGAGCTCATCGCCGCTCAGGGTCTCGACCTCGTAGAGCCGGGCGGCGACGCGCTCGAGCGTCGGCCGGTGCCCCTGGATCAAAGCGCGCGCCCGCGCTTCCGCGTCCGCGAGGATCCGCGCGACCTCCGCGTCGATCGCGCGCGCGGTCGCGTCGCTGCACTCCCGCGGCCCTGCGCCGGACGGCATCGCGCCCTGCGCTTCGCCGAGGAACGACAGCGGCCGGCGCGGCTCGAGCGCCGAGAGCCCGACCCCCTGGCCCATCCCGAGCTCGCGGACCATGCGACGCGCGAGCTCGGTCGCGTTGAGCAGATCGTCCTGCGCGCCGGTCGAGAGGTCTCCGACGGCCTCCTCCTCGGCGACGCGCCCGCCCAGCAGCACGACCAGCCGATCGAGGATCTCCTGCCGGCTCCACAGGTAACGATCCTCGCGCGGCTGCTGGATCGTGTACCCGAGCGCGCCCGGCCCCCGCGGCACGATGGACACCTTGCGCACCGGATCCTGCGTCGGCAGCAGCGAGGCGGTCAGCGCATGCCCCACCTCGTGGTAGGCGACGACGAGCTTCTCGCGCGCTCCGAGCCGCCTGCCACGGCGCTCGAGCCCGGCGAGCCCGCGCTCGAGCGCCGCCTCCAGATCGCTCTGTCCCACCGCCTCCGCGCCGCGCCGCGCCGCGAGCAGCGCCGCCTCGTTGACGATGTTCGCGAGGTCGGCGCCGACGAGCCCCGCGGTCTGCGCGGCCACGGCGTCGAGATCCGCGCCAGGATCGAGCGCCACCTTCCTCGCGTGCACCGCGAGGATCTCCTTCCGTTCGGCGAGGTCGGGCCGATCGATGTGCACCCGGCGGTCGAACCGCCCTGGCCTGAGCAGCGCCGGATCGAGGATCTCGGCGCGGTTCGTCGCGGCGATCACGACCATGGCCGTGTGCGCGTCGAACCCATCCATCTCGGTCAGGAGCTGGTTGAGCGTCTGCTCCCGCTCGTCGTGGCCGCCGACGGACCCGCCGAGGCCGCGCACCTTGCCGACCGCATCGAGCTCGTCGATGAACACGAGGCAGGGCCCCTTCTCGCGCGCCTGGGAGAAGAGGTCGCGCACGCGCGCGGCGCCGACGCCGACGAACATCTCCACGAACTCCGACCCGCTTGCGCTGAAGAAGGGTACGCTCGCCTCTCCCGCGATCGCCCGAGCGAGCAACGTCTTGCCCGTGCCGGGCGGCCCCACGAGGAGCACCCCTCTGGGCATCCGCCCGCCGAGCTTCTCGTAGCGCTCGGGCGCTTTGAGGAAGTCGACGATCTCGCCGAGCTCCGTCTTCGCCTCGGCGTTGCCGGCGACATCGCGGAACGTCGCGATCGCGCCCCGCTCCTCGTAGAGCCGCGCCTTGTGCTTGCCGAAGGCGGTCGCGGCGCCCGAGATGGTCCCTGCCGTCGTCGCACGGCGCGACACGAGGTGGCCCATCGCCGCCAGACCGGCGAGCGGCAGCAGCAGCCAGAGGTACGGCGGCAGCCCCAGCTCGTCCGCGACGCGCGTGTACGGGATCCCTCGCCGGTCGAGAGCGGCGAGCAGATCCTTCTCGGTCTGCTCGATGCGCCCCGTGCGGTAACTCTGCGGCGCACGCGCGCTCAGGCCGGGCACCGCGCGTCCGATGTACATGTCGTCCCGGATCTCGATCTCGGCGAGCTCTCCGCTCTCCGCGAGCGAGCGGAAGCGCGCGTAGGGGATCCGGCCGTCGGACGCCGCCATCACCTGAAGCAGCAACGCCGAGCCGAGCACCAGGACGAGAACAATCCAGAGCGACCGCATGCTCCCGCCTCCGCACGGACAGGCGACATGGCCGGCGAGGCCGACCTGTCGTCACGGTGCGCCCTGCACGGAGCCTGCCAAGGCGGCCCGTGTACCCTCGCGACAAGCGCGGCAAGCCGAGGCGTCGCTCGATCCGCCGCGCAGCGCCGAGCGCGCCCGGCGCGCCATGGACGCCCGGCGCGAGCCGATCAACCCTCGCTGCATGGGGAGAGCTCTTTTCTTGATCATGGGTCCGTTGTCGACGTTGCTGCTCGGGTGCGGAGGGGCCTCGCCGCCCACGATCGAGCAGCCCGAGCCAGCGCGGCCGGAGGAGCGGGCGCCGGCGGCCGAGCCCACGAACGATGCCGCCCAGGGCGCCGCGACGCCGGAGGCAGACGCGGAGCCGGGCGCCGCGGCGCCGGCGCCGCCGCGTCGCGACGACTCGGTGCCCGACGACTACGCGCTCATGCATGGCGACTGCGTGGATCTGGGCAAGCGGCTCACAGTGCTCACGCGCTCGGAGCAGGTCGCGGCGCTCAGCGCCAAGCTCACGGCGGAGCAGCGGGGCGAGACCGAGAAGAAGATCGACGCCGTCGCGGCCACGCTGGGGGAGCAGTACGCGCAGTCGTGCGAGCAGAACGTCGGCAAGA